>CALRPN020000013.1:0-187019 GCA_943370055.1 Archangium gephyra | reverse complement strand
GCCCACGAGTCATTCACGGTCAGCCGCTGCAACGCCAGCGCGCGATGGTCGCGGGGAGACTGTCTCGTCTCGAGCGGACTGAAGATCTCGAGCGCCGCACGAATCGACAACTCCGTCGCCGACTGCACGTCATCGAGCAGCGGCACCGGGCGATGCGCACGCAGCTCGATCGGCAGTGAGACCACCCGCTCGAGCGCGTCGAGGAACGGACTCCGCAGCGCTTCACGACCACGCGCATCGGTTCTCGGGAAGATCAACGCCACCACGGGCGCGGACAGCAGCGCGTGATGCAGCAGGAGCCGGTCTTCCGCGAGCCTCAACGGCAGCGCGACGCCATCATCCATCACCGAGAGCCGGAACAACGTCGTCGAGCTCGTGAGGTTCACCTCCATGCGTTCGTCTTCGGACAACAGCGCCGCCGGACTCGGCCGCCCTGGGAAACGCCCATCGAGCAGGCCGCCGAGGAAGACGGCATCGAACGCGCTTCCGGGAAGTTCGCGAACGTCGACGAGCCACACCGCGCCAGCCCGAGGTCCCCGTGCCTGCAGGTTCACTTCTGCCGCTGCGAGGGTGAGCCAGCGCGCGAAGGCACGCCGCTCCAGCTGCACCGCACCGAGCCCCGACTTCTCGAGCGAACTTCGCAGCGAACGCACGAGCGAACTCAACGCATCGAACGACGCCTGATCTCTCGCGACCGCGTGATCGATCTCCGCCTCGAGCAGATGACCGACGGCCGGGCGATCGACCTCCGAGAGTGCCTCGCCGATGCCGAGCGTACCGACGGACTTCCACCACGCTTCGAGCATCGCTGACGCCGTGCCACGAATGGGAATCGAGCGGCCCAGCGACAACACGCGCTTCACACCACCAATCAACGTCTCGAGCGCCTGAACATCGGCCGTCAGCACGCGCCGCTCGGCGGCTTCACGGGCTCGACGATCTCGCAGCGCTCCGAGCCGAACCGTCCACGCGCCCTGCCCGTCTTTTTCCCCGATCACGTCGTCGCGAACGCCCGCTTCGGCGAACGCCCCACGACACGGAGGCATGCCCTTCGACAACGCGCGCGCGTACCGGCTCTCGAGCAGGCTCGCGACGGCATCGGCCGGAAACCGATCATCCGCCAGCGTCAGCAACGACAACGACAGCCGCCCGATCGGACTCGCCGAGAGCGGAATGCCCAACCGCGCGCGCGCCGGAATGCCCAGCGCGTCGAGGTGCTCGACCAACAGCTCGGTGTCATCGGCGAGATCACGAAACGCGATGGCGATGCGCTCGGGAGCAGTTCCCAGTTCGAGCGTTTGCTTCACGCCCGCCGCGATCGCGCGCGCTTCATCACGTGGCGACGCGCAGGAGATGACCCGAAGCCCATGCGCCGGCCCCTGCGTCGCCTCGGCTGCGAACACGTTCCTCAATTGCACGCCGAGCTCGCTCGACGACGACTCCGGAACGAGTTCGGCGCCCTGCAACGACTCCCAGCGCTTCTCGAAGAAGCGGGCGACCTGCCCGACGAACGCATCGGTGTGAGGGCTGCCGGCCCAGGGCAACACCAATCGGAACCGGCGATTCGACGAGACACACGCACGCGCGAGGGCGTCGAGGAAGGTGAGCCGCGCCGGCGCGAGATCGTGCAGCTCGCGCACCTCGATCGCCTCGAAGCGCAGCAACGGCTCCGGCAGGCCCAGCTCCTTCAGCCGCCGGGTCGCGAGGTGCACGATGGCGCGGCGATCGACCAGCTGCATCGCCTCGAGCCGTTCATCGACCGAGCTGAACAACGCCGCGAGCGCTCGAACCTTGTCACCCGTACGACCCGTGAGCGCGACGTCTGAGAGAAACGATGGCGTGAGCTCTTGCGAGTACAGCTCGCCGCGAAGCTGATCGGCCTGCAGCGCGAAGTCGGCGGTGGTGGCGACGTCTCCGAAGACTGGACGCGCGAGGCGAGGTGCTTCGGTCGCGAGCATCGTTCGAACGAGCCAGGGATCGGCCGGAGCCCGCTGTGCGAACGCCGGCCCTCCACACGCCTCGACGAGCTGCGAGAACGTGCGATGCGAACCCGCGTCGATGAAGCCCGTGCGGCGGCTCTCGGCCAACAACGCAAGCTCGACCCGGCCCGAATCGGGGCGAACGACCAGGGTCGAGGGCGAGTCAGACGACACGCGGGCACCTTACTGGCCGGGGCTGACAAGCGCTCCGACAACTCCAATCTTCTCAGCTGGTTGAGCCCGATGTGGTGGCCAACTGTCCCACCGTCGTCGTCACCCGAGTCATTGAGCCCATGACGATCAGCCCGACCCGAATCAGTGGTGCGAGCCGTTCCGCTCAGCTCGAGCAGGACTGGAGCGGCGCCCTCAAGGATCCGAACCGCAAGATCCCCCTCGCGCTGACCGACGAGCTCAAGAAGAAGGACCCCGAAGCCTACAAGCTGCTCTCGACGCTCAAGCCAGATCAGCTCGAGGCACTCAAAGCCGCCGACAAAGACAAGTCGGGCTCGCTCTCGTTGAAAGAGGCGAAGGCGTTTCTCATCAAGAACGGCAACCTGCAGAGCGGCGGCAAGTTCGACACCTTCTCCGAGGCGCTCAACGCGCTCTTCACCAGCGCGGTCGGCAAGACCGTCGACGTGCGCACGCCCAACGCGAGCGTCCTGTACCTGCAGGTCAACAACAACACGGAGCGCGGCTCGTACCTCTCGAACGGCGAACGCCAGGGCGCCGAGCGGCGGGCCTTGAGCTCGCTGGTCGCGAAGGATCCCGACAAGCCGGAGCTCACGGGGCTCGACATCACGAAGGAGTTCAACAAGGGCCCGGCCCAAGCGCAGAAGGCGTTCCGCGAAGGCATGCAGACGTACCTCGACAATCTGGTGAAGACGGGCGGCTCGATGACGGGCCTCGTCGTCTCGGGCCACAGCAACGGCACCAACATGCTGTTCGAACACCCGCACCACGCTGGCTACACCCAGCACCTCGACATTCGCGCTGAGCTCAAGCGCTTCCGCGACATGGAGAACCCGCCCGGCAGCGGCTCGTTTCCGTACCGTGAGCTCTTCGACAAGACCGAGAAGGTCGGACTGCTCGCGTGCTTCCAGGGCGGGCAGCTGCACGCGTGGAAGGAGATCTTCCCGAACGCCGTGCTCGCCGGAACGCAGAACTACTCACCCGATGCCGGCAGCGCTGCATCGCCTGCCATCTACGGAGCCGCGCAGGCCGCCCGCCAGTACTACGAGGACGGCGGCGACTTCACGAAGGCCGAGTCGGTTGGTCGCAACGCACCCAACGCCCGCACTGACGGACTGCAGGGCGATCGTGGGTTGAAGATGTGGGTGCCGTCGACTCCCGCAGAAGCGTTGAAGGCCGCGACGAAGGAGTTCGACACCGCGAAGAAGGCGTACGCCAGTGCGGCGAGCGACATCGAGAAGGCCGTTCGTGAGGGCAAGGGCTCGGTCAGCCCCGCCCGGATGCGGGAGCTGTACACGGCAGCCCGCACCTTCCAGAACGCCGTCGAGGCGCTCTCCGCGGCTGGCGGCAAACCGACGGGGCTCGACGGCGCAGCGGTCGATCTCGCGAAGCTGACGGCCACCACCGAGCGCCTCTTCCAGCTGCGCTTCTGAAACGAGCGTCGGAAAAAGGGCGGATTCCGCCCTCAGGCTGACGCACGATGCGCGGCATGACGTCTTTCGTGCTCGCCGTCGTCATCGCCGCCAGCCCTGGCCCGCACCGGCTGAAGTGGGATCCGCGCATCGATCTGCCCGTCACTGGAGTGCTCGGTGCGGCATGGCTGGTGAGTGAGTTCGCCGTGAAGTCGCAGCTCGCGCCTGATGCGTGCCGCTGGTGCGCGACGAACGGCTTCGACACCGGTGTGCGGCGCCTCTTCAACCCCACCCTCGAGCCCAGCCCCTCGGGCATTCGCCCCGCCGCGACCGCGTCAGACATTCTCGGCTTCGTCGGCGTGCCCCTCATCGTGGCTGGCCTCGACGCGCTCGGAGCGAAAGATGCTCCCGACTTCCTCAAGACGTGGGCGGTCGATCTCGTCATCATTCTCGAGTCGACGTTCTCGGCGCTCGCGGTGAATCAGACCGTGAAGTTCGCGGTCGGTCGCGCCAGGCCGTACTCGATCGATGCGCCGGCCGAGGTGCTCGGGCAGGCGAAGGACTCGCACGATCACAACCTGTCGTTCTTCTCGGGCCACACCACGTTCACGATCGGGCTCTCCGTCTCTGCCGGCATGGTGGGCCTGCTGCGCGGCTACAAGTTCGCGTGGCTGACCTGGGCCGTCGCGGTGCCGCTCGCGTTGACGACGGCGACGCTGCGCATGGCCGCCGACAAACACTGGATGAGCGACATTCTCGTCGGGGTCGCCGTGGGCAGCGCGTTCTCGGTCGCCGTGCCGTTGCTGTTCCACGGCCGTGAAGACGCGCCCGTCAGCGTTCGCGTGAGCCCCATGCCCAACGGCCTCGCGCTCTCGGGAACATTCTGAGGGTTGCGCCGTTGGTCGCCCAATGGCAAGGCCCCGTCCCGTGTCTCTCGTTCGCCGCTTCGTCATCTTCGGGCTCGTCACCTTCGTCTCCATCGCGCTCGATCAGGTGACGAAGCTGCTGGCGATCGACGCCTTCAAGGGCAAGCCCACGCTCTCGTACCTGGGCGACACCTTCCGCTTTCAGTACGCGACCAACGAAGGCGCCTTCCTGTCGCTTGGTGGAAACCTGCCGCCGAACGTGCGCTTCTGGCTGCTGACCGTCGGGGTTGGAGCCCTGCTCCTCGCCATCAGCGTTCACGCGCTGCGCAACCCGGTCGATACGGCGAACCTGAGCGGCTACGCACTCATCGTCTCGGGTGGCTTCTCGAACTGGATCGATCGCGCGCGCTTCGGCGGGGTCGTGGTCGACTTCATGAACATGGGCCTCGGGTCGCTCCGCACCGGCGTCTTCAACGTCGCCGATCTCGCGATTCTGGCCGGCATCGGCGTGCTGCTCATCGCCGGCTGGAAGCAGGACCGCGCCGCAAAGGCTGCTGCTGCTGCGTCTGTGTCCTCACCCGTCGCAGCTGCACCGACTCAGCCAGTCATCACCGACCCTGCGCCGCCCGCCGAAACCCCGCGACACGACGCCTGAGCGTCGAGGCACATCGGTTGCTCTGAGGAGCTTCGGTCTTTTCCTCCCAGGGGCACCTTCCATGAAAACCAGCTCTCTTCTGACGGCCGCCTTCGCGGTCGCGCTCTCGGCGTGTCTTGGAGCGCCGGCGAAATCGTCCTCCGCGCAGGTCACGCTTCAGCTGATCGAGGTCGCGTCGCCGGGCCTGCGCTTCTCGGTGAACTCCACGCTGCAGCTCGAGGCGTACGGCGTGTACAGCGACGGCAAGAAGGTGAAGCTCACCGAAGAGGTGACCTGGTCGTCGTCGGACGAGGCCATCATCGCGATCGATCAGACCGGCGTCGCGCGGCTGGTCGCGGCAGGTCAGGCGCACGTGTCGGCGCTGCTGGAAGGGCACCAGGGAGGCGTCTCGCTCGTCGTGTCTCCCGCCACCACGCGTGCGCTCGAGCTGTACCCCGACGATCTCTTCGAGGCCCCGCGCGGGTTGATGCCGCAGCTGCATCTGTTCGCCACTTTCAGCGATGGCAGTCGTCGAGAGGTGACGAACGAAGCGCGGTGGAGCGCCTCGGGCATCGGCGCCTGGCCCATGGGCGACCCCGGGCACTTCCGGCTCGACTCGCAGGGCGACGTCACCCTCATCGCGCGCTTCGGCGGCCTCGAGATGCGCAAGGAGGTGCGGGTGCTCCCGCCAGCAGTGACTTCGCTGCGCCTCGACCCGATGAACGAGGTGATTCGTCCGGGCCAGACGCTGCCGCTCTCGGTGGTGGCGAGCTACACCGATGGCTCGAGCCGCGACGTCACGGGCGACGCTCGGCTGCTCTCGCTCGATGGGCACATCGCGGCGCTCTCGGCCGGCCACCTCACCGCCGTGGCACCGGGGCGCGCGCGCATCGTTGCGCAATACGAGGGCTTCACCGCGTCGCGGGCCGTGCTCGTCACCGCGCGGGTGCTCGTCAGCCTCAGCAGCTCGATTCCGCACGCAGACGTTCCGGCCGGCCGCGCGCTCTCGTTCCCCGTCATCGCCACCTTCGACGACGGCAGCGTGCTCGAGGTGTCGGAGCTCGCGATGTGGACCAGCAGCAGCAGCGAGGTCGCAGACGTAGACCGCGGAATCGTCACCGCTCATCGCCAGGGCGAGGTGGAGATTGGCGCCAGCTTCGGTGGCGAGCAGCTGCTGTTCACCGTAGCGGTGCAGCCGCCGGTGCTCGAGGGCATCGACGTCACGCTCCCGTCGTCGCGGCTGCTCGAGGGCCAGCTGGCGTCGTTCGCCGTCTACGGCCGCTTCAGCGACGGCGCCGTGCTCAACCTCACCCCGGTCGCCGTGCTGCGCAGCTCGCCCTTCGTGAACGTGAGCGTCAGCTCGGACTATGCGGTCGTCGAAGGCGTGACCGCCGGCCCTGCCTCGATCGAGGCCGAGGTCGGAGGCTTCGTCAGCAGCGTGCAGTTCACCGTCAGCGACGCGGCGCTCGAGAAGCTCTTCATCGTTCGTCCCTCGTCGGACCAGGGTGGCGTGGCGAATGAGCTCCGCGCGGTTGCCCAGTACAGCGACGGCGTCTTCCTCGACGTGACCGAGCTCTGCCACTGGCGCTCGAGCGACCCGCAGGTGGTGCAGGTCGACAGCGTACCGGGGTGGCGTGGTCGTCTGTCGGCCGTGAAGGGATCGGCGGAGATCTCGGCGCAGATGCTGAACCTCACCGAGACGTTCAACATCGCGCCCTGACCGCTACTTGGAGGCCGAGGCTCCAGTCGCTTCGGCCTTCAGCTTCGCGGCGCGCTTGCGAATCTGGGTGATGACGTCGGGCAGCGAGCCGGCCTGCCCCATGCGAATGAGCGCGTCGGGCACGGCCATCTTCGGGTCGGAGTCGATGGCGTAGACGACAAGGCTCTTCGTGCCGTCGCCCCAGGGCACCACCGTCCACGAGCCGTCGTTGCGGTGGTAGCTGCCTCGCACCATCTTCCAGCCGCGGTAGTGGTGGCCCTTCGGTTCCTCGCGAACGATCGAGATGCTGTCGCTCCAGAGGTCGGGCAGCGGGAACGGCATGGACAGCTCGACGTGGCAGATGGTGCCGACACCCTCTTCTTCCTTCACCCAGCTCTTCTTCGTGCGGGGCATGAACTGCCAGAAGAGCTTGCAGTCGCGCACCACGGGGAAGACCTCGTCGGTCGGGCCTTCGACCACGCCGATGGCCATCGCCGCGACGCCTTTGTTGTCGGTGGGCGTCAAGGAGCGGGTGACGATCTCTCCGGCGGCGAGCTTCTTCTGTTCGGCCTCGGTGAGCTGGGGGCCGCCGACTGGCTGCGCGAACGCCGTGCCGGCGAGCAGGAGGAACACGCTGGTGAGACGAAGCCAGAAGCGAGCCTGAGGAGCGGCGTGAACACTGCCCGCCAGCCCGAGCCGCGGCGAGTGTGAGAAACCCGTGAGACGCATGCGACGCAAGGTAGCCCGGGATGCCGGTCGGCCACTACCCGTCGAGCGGTTCCCGTCGATTCCAGATGGACACGCACGCGCGTCTGCGGGAGTCGTCGAGGGCGATGGCCCCGTCACGCATCATTCACAACACCGAGGGCGTGGCGTGGCTGAAGGAGCAGCGCTTTCCCGAGTCGCACGCGGTCATCACGTCGATGCCTGATGTGTCGGAGATGAACCTGTCGTTCGAGGCGTGGCGCGAGTGGTTCAGCGACACGGCGCAGCTCATCTGTGAGCGGGTGGCTCCGAAAGGAGTTGCGCTGTTCTTTCAGACCGACGTGAAGCGGGACGGCCGCTGGGTCGACAAGGCGTACCTCGTGCAGCGCGGCGCGGAGCGGGCGGGCAGCTTTCAGCTCTTCCACAAGGTCGTCTGTCGCGCGCCTCCGGGCATGACGACGTTCGGCCGGCCGGCGTGGGCGCACCTGCTGGCGTTCAGTCGCGAGCTGACCGTGGAGCCCGGAGAAGCGACCGCCGACGTGTTGCCGCAGCTCGGAGAAATGCCGTGGGCGCGCGCGATGGGCGTCGAGGCGTGTGAGGTGGCGGTGAAGTTCGTGAAGGGAAAGCCGAAAGCGACGGTGGTGGTCGATCCCTTCTGTGGCCTCGGCACGGTGCTCGCGGTCGCGAATCGTCACGGGCTCGATGCGGTCGGTGTCGAGCTGTCACGCAAACGCGCCGAGAAGGCGCAGACGCTCGAAGTTCGCCCGCCGAAAGGAACGCCATGACGCGCGAGACGTTGATGACGAGAGAGACGCCGCGCCTTCGCCTGCGCATGCCTCAGGAGAGCGACCTCGACGCGTTCGCCGAGTGGTTCGCCGACGAAGAGACGATGAAGTGGATGCAGCAGCCCACGCTCGATCGTGACGAAGCGTGGCGCGTGCTGGCGATGATGGTCGGCCACTGGCACCTGCGCGGCTTCGGCCCCTGGGTGCTGGAGGAGAAGTCGACGGGCCGGCTGCTGGGACGCGGCGGGCTCTGGTTTCCCGAAGGCTGGCCGGGCGTCGAGTACATCATTCTCGTCTCACCGACCGCACGCGTCGGCGGCCTCGCCACCGAAGTGGGACGCGAGGCCATGCGCTGCGCGTTCGAGGTGCTGCAGCTTCAGGAGCTCTTCGGATTCATCGCGCCGTGGAACAAACGCTCCATCGCGCTCGCGAACACCCTGGGCTTCGACTTCCGGAAAACGTGGCAGCCGCAGGCAGGCACCATGCTGAACGTGTACTCCGTTCAGCGCGATGACTACCCGCGGCTGCGTGAGACGAAGCCCTGAGCGAGCCTGATGAGCGGCGGCTCCTGAAGTCATGATGAGCCCGTGCCGCGGCGAATGTGGCTCGCGAGGGGCGGGAGTCGAACCAAGAAACGCGTCGCTTACTCGCCCAGCAGCTCAGCGTGACGGGCGGCGAGCAGCTGCGCCACGTTCCACGGCGCGAACTGGGTGATCTGCTGCTGCAGGTCGCTCATGCCCGGCTGCTCCTGGAACGCGGGAGCGAGGCCCTGCGCGAAGCCCACCAGGTTGTCGATGGAGCCGAAGTTCTGCACAGCCGCGCCCATGAAGCCGAGGCCGGTGGTGCTCAAGCCCGCTGCGGCCCCCGCGCCGTTGCTGATCAGGTTCGACGCGAAGCGCGTGGCGAAGTCGGTCACGTTGGCCACCGTGTCCGAGACGCCCTTCACCAGCTCGGCGCCTTTCCCCACCATACTCACGAGTGATCCGATGCCTGGGATCACCGAGAGGAACTTCCCGATGGGGCTGTTGTTGATGAAGTCGCCCACCGCTCCCGCGATGTTGCTGACCGTCTTCGCGATGCCCGAGATGGCCTTGCCAACCGACTCGATGGCGCTGCCGACTGCCTGACCGATCTTCTTGATGCCGTCTGCGATGAAGCCCATGGCGATTCTCCTGAAATGAAGTGAGTGAAGGGTTGAAGGTCTGGTTCAGCGAAGGTTGCGCTTCATCGAACGCTTGAGCGCGTCGTTGAGGCTGGGGTCGACGGGAGTGGCAGGCGTGGCGGCCTGCTCACGAACCTGCACGCGCGGCAGATCGTCGAAGCTCGAGGTACGGCCCGACTTCTCGATGACCGTCTTCTCGGCGCGGAGGAAGCCCTCGACCTGCTTCGCGGAGGGAACCTGCACACCGTGCTGACGAAGCACCTCGTCGCTCGCCACCATGAACTGCGGCTCCTCGCCGGTGACTTTGAAGTGGGCGACCAGCCCGGCGTAGTCCTGCACCGAGATGTTGAGGTTCTTCGCGATGGCCTTCGTGCGGGGATCAGCGGCGACGCGGGCCCGGAGGGTTTCAATCTGCTGTTGGGTATCGGCGTTCATGGACAAGAGAACGCGCCACCCCTCCGCCGCGGGACATTCCGGCCGTCGATTGTCTGATGTCGGCAGGTTGAGACGAGGTCAGCTGACCCGAAGGCTGCGTTCTCTCGCGAGCACCGAGACGATCGCGACCACAGCTGCCACCGCTGCACCTACACCGAAGAGGAGGCTCACGTTGCCCGCATCGAAGACTGGCCGCGCGAGCCGGCTGCCCACGGACGCGCCGACGAAGAGGCTGCCCGAGAAGAAGGCGATGGCTGGTCCACGAGACTGAGGCGCGGCGAGCGTGGCCCAGACCTGCAGGTTCGAGTGGAAGAGTACGATGGTCGCGCCCATGGCCACGGCCGCGAAGACGACGCCGAATGGTCCGGGACTCAACGAGACGGCGGCCCAGCTCGCGACGAGCAGCGCTCCGCCGAACGACATCGCGCGCAGTACCGACACCTTGCCTGCCATTCGTTTCGCGATGCGCGACCAGACGACGACCGAGAGTCCGTAGCCGGCGATCAGCAGCCCCGTCATCGACGCCGAGACACCGGCGCGCAGCAACGTCGGGGCGAGGAACGCGAAGAGCCCGAACAACACGCCACCTTCGACGAAGCCGATGATCGCCAGTCGTCGAACGGCAGTGACCGAGATCGCCGCGAGCACACTGCCGGGTTTCGCCGGAGCCGGTGGCGCGAAGAGCTGCGTCGTCGCCAGCAACGAGACGATCGCGAGAACGCCCGCCACGCCGAAGCCGAGATGCCAGCCGACCGCGTCAGCCATCACGCCCGCGCCGAGCACGCCCGACGCGGAGCCGATCGCGTAGACCGAGTTCATCTCCATCGCCGCGGCCGGTCGCTCCTTCTCGGGCAGCACGTCACCAATCCACGCGATGACGGACGGCACGATGCCCGCCATGCCTGCGCCGGTGATGAAGCGCGCGATCAGCAACGTGTCGAGCGAGGTGGCGAACACCGACGCGATGGAGCCGAGCGCTCCCGCCACCATGCCGATGCGCATCACCGTCACGCGGCCCAGGCGCTCCGAGGCCATGCCCCACGGCACCTGCATCAGTCCGTACGCCAGGTAGTACGCGGTCGCGACGGCGGTGGCTTCGGCGAGCTCGACTTTGAGATCCGTCGCGATCGCGCGCACCAGCGGCGTCATCGCGAAGTTGTCGAAGGCCGCGGCGAAGACTCCAACCCACGCCGGCCACCGTCGAACGCGCTCCATGCGGCGGGTGGGTAGCAACCCCTTCGGCCGGGCGCTCACATTCTTGAAGCCTTGACCCTGAACATCTGTTCCGACACAACGGCGGGCGAACTCGTCTCTCTGCCGCTAGGACTCCCGCCCCATGGCTGAACCGGAAGTGATCACCGTCCGCGGCGCCCGCGAGCACAACCTCAAAGGCGTCAACCTCGAGATCCCCAAGAAGAAGCTGGTCGTCTTCACCGGAGTCTCCGGCTCAGGCAAGTCGTCGCTCGCGTTCGACACGCTCTACGCCGAAGGCCAGCGCCGCTACGTCGAGTCGTTGTCGGCCTACGCGCGCCAGTTCCTCGGGCAGATGGAGAAGCCCAAGTACGACACCATTCGCGGCCTCTCGCCGACGATCTCGATCGAGCAGAAGGCGGCGTCGAACAACCCGCGCTCGACGGTCGGCACCGTCACCGAAGTGCACGACTACCTGCGCGTGCTCTTCTCGAACATGGGCGTGCAGCACTGCCACAACTGTGGCCGCAAGGTCGGCAAGCAATCGGCGCAGCAGATCGTCGACGAGATCATGAAGCTGCAGCCGGGCTCGAAGCTGCAGCTGCTCGCGCCCATCGTGGTGAACCGCAAAGGTGAGCACAAAGACCTGCTCGTCGACGCTCAGCGCCGTGGGTACAGCCGCGCACGCATCGACGGCAAGGTGCGCTCCCTGGAGGACTCGATCACCCTCGACAAGAAGTCGAAGCACGACGTCGAGCTGATCATCGATCGCCTCGTGCTCAAGCCCGACCTGCGGCCGCGGCTCACCGACTCGGTCGAGAACGCGCTCAAGGAAGGCAAGGGCGTGCTCATCGTCACCGACGAGAGCGCCGACAAGCAGGCCGATCGCACGATGAGCGAGCTCAACGCGTGCCACCACTGCGGCCTCTCCTTCCCCGATCTCACGCCGGCGTCGTTCTCGTTCAACAACCCGCTCGGCATGTGCACCGACTGCTCCGGCCTCGGCACCCGCCCCGAGATGGACCCCGATCTCATCGTCACCGACAAGACGCGCTCGATTCGGGAAGGCGCGGTCGAGGTGTGGGCCTCGGGCGTGACGCGTGGCGAAGGGTGGACGGCCGATCTCGTCGACACGCTCTCGCGCGCGTTCGGCATCGACCTCGAGACGCCGTGGGAGAAGTTGCCGAAGGGTCAGCGCGACATCGTCATGTACGGCGCCGGCGGCAAAGAAGTGTCGATGAAGTGGGGCGACGCCCGCTGGAAGATGGAGTGGGAAGGTCTCGTCAACAAGCTGATGCGCGGCTTCCAGTCGACGACGTCGGAGTCGATGAAGCAGTACTACATGCGTTTCCTCTCGGACAAACCGTGCCCCACCTGCCAGGGCGAACGGCTCAAGCCCGAGTCACGCGCGGTGAAGGTGCACGGCAAGACGATCGTCGAGGTCTCGCACCACACGATCACCGAGGCGCAGAACTTCCTCACGCAGATGCCGCTGACGAAGAATGAAGCAACCATCGGCGCGGAGCTGCTGAAGGAGATCCGCTCCCGCCTCGGCTTCCTCATCGACGTCGGCCTCGGGTACCTCACGCTCGATCGCAGCGCGTCGTCGCTGTCGGGCGGAGAGAGCCAGCGCATTCGCCTCGCCTCGCAGATGGGCAGCGAGCTCACCGGCGTCATCTACATTCTGGACGAGCCCTCCATCGGCCTGCACCAGCGCGACAACGGCCGCCTCATCGGCACGCTGAAGAAGCTGCGCGATCTCGGCAACACGGTGCTCGTGGTGGAGCACGACGAAGAGACGATGGAGGAGTCGGACTGGATCGTCGACTTCGGCCCCGGCGCGGGTGAGCTCGGCGGCGCGGTGGTGGCGGAAGGCACGCCGAAGCAGGTGATGCGCGACGAGAAGAGCGTGACCGGCGGCTATCTGTCGGGGCGGCTCGAGATCACCGTGCCTCCCACGCGGCGCAAGGGCCTCAAGACGAAGGTCTCGATTCGCGGCGCGAAGGAGAACAACCTCAAGAACGTCGACGTCGATCTGCCGCTCGGTACCTTCATCGCCATCACGGGTGTGTCGGGCGCGGGCAAGTCGACGCTGATCAACGAGATCCTCTACCCCGCCCTCGCGCGCCACCTCACCGAGTCACGGGTGATGCCCGGCAAGCACGCGTCGATCACCGGCATCGAGCACCTCGACAAGGTCATCGACATCGATCAACGCCCCATCGGCCGCACGCCGCGGTCCAACCCTGCGACGTACACGAAGGTCTTCGACCCGATTCGTGAAGTGCTCGCGCAGACCGCCGAGGCGCGCGCGTTCGGTTACACGCCGGGCCGCTTCAGCTTCAACGTCAAGGGCGGCCGCTGCGAGGCGTGTGAAGGCGACGGCGTGAAGAAGGTCGAGATGCACTTCCTCGCCGACGTGTACGTGCCCTGCGAGGTGTGCGGCGGCAAGCGCTTCAACGAGGCGACGCTGCGCGTCCGGTACAAGGGCAAGAACGTGTCGGAGATGCTCGACATGTCGGTGCGCGAGGCCATCGAGCACTTCTCGGTGCACCGCGACATCATGCGGCACCTGCAGACGCTCGATGATGTCGGGCTCTCGTACCTGAAGCTCGGGCAGCCGTCGCCGACGCTCTCGGGTGGTGAGGCGCAGCGAATCAAGCTGTCGCGCGAGCTCGCGAAGGTGGCGACGGGAAGAACGCTCTACATCCTCGACGAGCCGACGACGGGCCTGCACTTCGAAGACATTCGCAAGCTGCTCATCGTGCTGAACCGGCTCGTCGACGCGGGAAACACGGTGCTGGTGATCGAGCACAACCTCGACGTCATCAAGTCGGCCGACTGGGTGATCGATCTCGGCCCCGAAGGCGGCGACGGTGGCGGAGAGATTCTGGCCGAGGGCACGCCTGAAGAGGTCGCCGAGGTGAAGGGCTCGTACACCGGGAAGTACCTGAAGCACGTGCTCGAGAAGGGGCGAAAGCAGCGCGTCGGCGTGCGCGTGGCAGGCTGACCCTCGCGTACACTTCCGTCATGCGGCGGACCAGGAAACGGGAAGGCAAAGTGCACTCGGTAACGCTGTCCGCGCCTACGAGCACGCGGCTTGCGCAGCTCGCGAAGACAAACGGCGTCAGCGTGGCGGAGCTCATTCGACGGGCCGTCGATTCGTTCGTCGCTCCGCCCATCTGGGAGCGGATCGAGTCGAGAGTCGGGAATCAGGGCTCCGGCCTGGGCGACCTCTCGACGAACAAGAAACACCTCGAGGGCTTCGGCCAGAAGTGACTCCGATCATCGACACTGGCCCGCTGATCGCCCTGTTCGACCGCGACGACCAACACCACGCCTGGGCGCGGACGACCCTGGGGGTGCTTCGCAGTGGTGCGATTACCTGTGAGGCCTGCGTCGCCGAGACGCTCTTCCTCTGCAGCAGAAACCGCGTGTGACCGAGCCGCTGTTCGTTCTGCTCGAGACCGCCACGCTGCGGGTCGAATCGATGCTCGGCGAGGCGCCGCGAGTCATCACCCAGCTCATGAGACGCTGGGCGAACGTTCCGATGTCGCTCGCGGACGCCAGCCTCGTTCTCCTTCATGAACGAACGCCTCGGTCAGTGGTCGTTACCTTCGACTCCGACTTCGGCGTGTACCGGACCAAGAAGGGCCGGCCGATTCACACGTTCACGCCCTGAGGCAGGCGGTCGATCAACCCGCGCCGCTCGAGGGCTGGCCGCAACGCCGCGTCGAGTTCGAACCGCACCCCGCGATGGAAGACGACCAGCGGCGTCAGTCCCGGGACGAGTTCGTCCCACAGGCCCTCGAACACGAGCGTTCCGATTCGAACGACCTCGAGTGACGGCAGCCGAACGTCGAGCATCTCGTCGAGCACGGCCATCAGATGCGACGTCGAGAATGACGACTGCGGCATCGTGACGACCAGTGTCTGCAGCCGGCTCGCGACGGCGAGCGACTCGAGCTCACGCACGAGCTTCGGCAGACGAGTGCGTGGCGCCGGCGCGACCCGACCATGCCGCTGGTACACGTCGGCCGCCTGACTGCGCAGCTCCACCGACTGCAGGAAGCCGCGCCGCCACCGGAACGTCGCCAGCGAGCTCGCCATCTGCAGCGCACCGAGCAGCGTCTTGCCGTGCAGCGCGAGGTGACGACGCTCGGCCTCGACGAGGCGCGCATCGCCCGGACGCTTCTCGAGGGCCAGCTGCAGGTGCATGAGGGTGCCGCGCGGGTCGCCCGCTGACTCGAGCGCATCGGCGAACACCGCCACCGCGTCGTCGTCGTCCAGGTTCGTGAGCGTTGGCGTCATGACGGGCCCAGACGGCACGGCCGACAGCGGCTGACGGAGTACGCTGGGCCGACATGCGCTCCCTGCCCCTGGCCGTCCTCGTGGTTGCCACCCAGGCCCTCGCCGATCTGCCGCCTCCCGAGCTCGAGCTGCCCAGCGGGAGCGCCGACTACAAACGCACCCTTCGTCTCGTGCAGGAGGCGAAGCGGAAGAAGAAGACGTCTGCGCAGCTGGCCACAGACCTCGTCGCGCTGAAGCTGAAGCCCCACCCCCTCGGCTGCGAGTACCTCTTTCTCACGCCACCGCCGCCGCCGCCGGGCATCACGTTCGAGCCCAGGTCGATGCCGAGCGATTGGGTCGGCACCTTCGGAGAAGTCGCCATGGTGCACCTCGGTGGCTGGGGACTCAGTCGCGAGGAATACGACGCGCTCCACAAAGCGGCGCACGGCAAGCTGCCTGGCTTTCCCAACTGCGGTCAGCCCACGAAGAAGAAGTGATGGAGCGGGAACGCCAACGCAGTGGAGCTCAGCGGCTGGCCTGCGTGGCCTGCAGCAGTCCCGTGCATGACGAGCGCTGCGGTTACTGCGGCGCGGTGCAGGAGGCCGGCGGCTATCGCGTGTTGCAGGTGCTCTCACGCTCTGGGCACGGCGCGGTCTATCTGGCCGAAGACTCCGCAGGCGCGCGCGTGGCCCTCAAGGAGCTCGTGTTCTCGCTCGTGCCCTCGACCCAGGAGCTCGACGCGTTCGATCGCGAGGCCGGCCTGTTGCGCACGCTCTCGCACCCCGCGCTGCCGAAGTTTCGTGACGCGTTCAAGCTGGGCCAGGGCGTGTCGACCCGCATGTATCTGGTTCAGGAGTACGTGCCCGGCCTCAGCCTCGCGGGGCACCTCAGCATCACGCGCTACGACGAGCCGCAGGTGCTCGCCTACGCACGGCAGGTGCTCGAGGTGCTGGCGTACCTGCACACCCGGTCTCCGCCCGTCGTGCACCGCGACATCAAGCCCGCCAACCTCGTGGTGACGACCGATGGCTTCTTGAAGCTCGTCGATCTCGGTGCGGCCAGAGAGGTGGCGCCGCAGGGCACGCATCGATCGACCCTCGTCGGAACGTTCGGGTACATGGCGCCCGAGCAGCTCGGTGGCTCAGTGGAGCCCCGCAGCGATCTCTACGCGCTCGGCGCCACGCTGGTGCACCTGCTCACGCGACGTCCGCCGGATCAGCTGATGACGCCCGGCCACGAGCTCGACTTCGACCGTCAGGCGAACATCACGCCGCGCACGAGAGAGTTCCTGAAGCTGCTCACCGCCGTTCGGCCCGAGCATCGCTTCGCCTCGGCCCATCGGGCGCTCGCGTTCCTCGACGGCGAGGTGCCGGTCACGCCGATCACGAAGCGCAGCTTGAGAACGCTCGGGCTCGCGCTCAGTGGTGTGCTGGCGATCGCCGCGGGAGCTGGGGCGTACACTGCCGTGAAGGTGGCGACGCGCCCGGCAGAAGCCGCCACCATCGTCCCGCCTCCGATCGTCACCCAGCCACCGCCGACCGCCACCACGCCCGTTCGGCCGACGCCGCCCCGTCCGGCGGGCCACGTCTCGTTCGACTGGCAGCGCGCCAAATGGGACTTTCATCGAAGCCAGGGGCCCTTCCTCCACGATCAATCGGGCCGCGGTCACGACCTCGAGATCCCGCGCACCGGCTACACCCAGGAGTTCTTCGGCCTCGAGTGGGACGGCACGACGCACATGGCGGTCGTCGATCACCCCGACTTCGCCGTGACGAACGGCCCCCTCATGCTGGAGTTCGACGCGATCAAGGTGAACGGCGAGCGCGGCACCCTGATGGAGCGTGCCGGCCCCACCGGCGAGCTGGCGTGGCGACTGTCTCTCGAGCCGAAGCGCCGCATTCGGTTCACCATCGGCGACGGGCGCGGCGGCTTCTCGACCATCGAAGGGCCGCTGCCTGCGGTCGACCGCGACAACCTCAACGGCTTCAGGCTGTACGCGATCTACGACGTGCGCACCGGAGAGCAGCTGATCTACGAGAACTGCCACCTGCTGGCGTCGGGCACCTCGAGGGTGCGAATTCCGAAAGAGCTGCCACCCGATGCACGCGTGTCGTTCCTGCAGGGATTTCGCGGCATCGTCAGCAGCTTCTCGATCGAGAACTCGCGCATGGAGCCAAGCGACCCGACGGGCAAGAGCTGCGGCATGTCTGGCAGGGACATGAACGTGTCTGACGACTGAGCAGGCCAGGTGAGTAAGGTGCGCGGCCATGTCGAGCGCCACCCCGAAGGCCAAGCTGCCGTCACAGATTCCCTTCATCATCGGCAACGAGGCGGCCGAGCGCTTCAGCTTCTACGGCATGCGCAACGTGCTCACGAACTTCCTCGTGGGCTACCTGCTCATCGACCTCGCCGAGCCCGAGCGTCAGGCCGCCGCGAAGGAGGTGTTCCACGTCTTCGTGATGGGCGTGTACTTCTTCCCGCTCCTGGGCGGCTTGCTGTCGGACTCGTTCTTCGGAAAGTACCGCACGATCTTCTGGCTCTCGCTCGTGTACTGCGTGGGCCAGGTGCTGCTCGCGCTCTCGGTCGAGAGCAAGCCCGGCTTCTACACGGGGCTGTTTCTCATCGCGCTCGGCTCGGGCGGCATCAAACCGTGCGTGTCTGCGTTCGTCGGCGATCAGTTCGACCAGACGAACAAGCACCTCGCGAAGCTCGTGTTCGATGCGTTCTATTGGATCATCAACTTCGGCTCGTTCTTCGCGTCGCTGCTGATTCCTCCGCTGTTGTCCGCGAAGCCGACGGTGATCACCTGGAACGAGGCGGTGCTGTTCACGCTCGATACCCCGCTGCCGCGCCTCGCGTTCGGCATTCCGGCCATTCTCATGGTCATCGCAACGGTCATCTTCTGGGCGGGCCGGAAGAAGTACGTGAACGTTCCTCCGACGCCGAGCGGCATGCTCGCGTTCTTCGACGTCTGTCTGGCGGCAGTGTTGGGGGCCACGCGGGGATTGGTGCTCGCGATCGTCGGCGGCATCGGAGCAGTGGCCTCACTGGTGACGGCGATCTGGCTGGGCGTCGTGCCCGCGGTCTGTCTCGCCATCGTCGTGTTCCTCGTGTTCGCGGGTGGAGGCGCGTGGCTGCAGATCGATCGGGCGCGAGGCAAACATCCTGACGAAGACGTCGATGGCGTGCGGGCCGTGCTGCGCGTGCTGGTCATCTTCGCGCTCGTGACGCCGTTCTGGTCGCTGTTCGATCAGAAGGCCTCGACGTGGATTCTGCAGGGCAACGCGATGGAGCTTCCGGGCTGGAGCTGGTTCAAGAGCGCGGCGCAGATGCAGGCGCTCAACCCACTGCTGGTGATGCTGCTCATCCCGTTCAACAACGTGGTGCTGTACCCGCTGTTGCGGAAGGCCGGCCTCGAGCCCACGCCGCTGCGTCGCATGGGCACGGGCATCGCGTTCTCGGGCCTCGCGTGGATCGCCGTGGCGATGCTGCAGGTGACGATGGACGGTGGGCAGAAGTTGCCGGTGCTGTACCAGTCGTTGCCGTACGCGCTGCTCACGTTCGGAGAGGTGCTCGTCTCGGCGACAGGCCTCGAGTTCGCCTACAGCCAGGCGCCCGCGAAGCTGAAGGGCGTGCTGATGAGCTTCTGGAGCCTCTCGGTCACCATCGGGAATCTCTGGGTGCTCGTGGTGAACGCGACGGTGAAGAACGAGTCGGTGACGAAGGCGATCGGGGAGGCGGGCTTCGGCGTGATGGCGTTTCAGATGTTCTTCTTCGCGGGCTTCGCGTTCGCGGCTGCGGCTGCGTTCGCCTGGTACGCCAAGCGCTACACGCTCGTGGACTACTACCGGAAGGCCTGAGCGGCGCTCGAGGTCCCACGTCGATCGGCGCGACTCCGCGACAGCCTGAGACGGTGCAAGCCTCGCGTCACTCGAGACAGCCGCAACACTGGCTCGCGTTCGTGCTGCCGGGGAACGAGCACCAGCCACCTGCTTTGCCGAGGCTGATGCAGCGGGCGTTGCAGTCGGGCGTGCTCGCTCCACCGCCGCGGCATTGGTCGCAGCCTTCGGAAGAACACGCGCAGCACATGCCGGCCGAAGTGCTGCCGGGATTACCGCAGACGCCCATGCTCGCTCCGCCTGAGAAACACGCGCTTGGGCACGAAAGTCCGGTTCCGACACACGCGGTACAGCCGCCACCCGCGGGCAACGACACCGTGTTCGGGAACGCGACGGCGATGCGATTGCGATCCCACGTCGTCACGCTCGCGCCGCCGAACCAGATGCCCTGCACCACGCCCGCGTTCACTTCGAGGAACGGCGTCACCTGACCGAAGGCGTCGTACGGCTGGCCGCTGATCGCGAAGAGCCGGCCCTTGGGGGCCCAGCAGATGCCGTCGGGGCTCGTGTACCAGTACGTGCCGTCGCGCCCCTCGGCGACCATCACGTAGACCGAGCCAACCTTCTTCACGTCGACCGCTCCCGAGTTGAGCACGATGGGATTCGACGGGTGCTTCGTGAAGTTGATGCCGTCGGTCGAGGTCGCGTAGCCGACGTGGCGCACGCCGTTTCGCTGGCCGTCGAACCACATTTTGTAGACACCGTTCTCCAGCAGCACCGACGGGCGCCCGACCTTGTCCGCGTCCCACGAGCCGGGAGCGCCGACCGTGAGCACCATGCGATCTTTCGTGAAGGACGTGAGCGAGTTGGTGTTGCCCGAGGTGTTCCGCGCGAGCCAGATGCGGTCGTTCTCGGCGACGTCGGCGTCGGTGTAATACATGGCCCACGAGCCGCTGCTGACGAGGACGAGGCTGGGATCGTTGACGTGGTTCGAAGTGCCGCGATCGAGCACGGCTTGCGGTGCGGCGTCGGAGGGCCACTTGCGCCACTCGGCACGATCGCGCGACCAGGCCATGAAGATGCGGTCGTGACCGTCGCCGCCCTGGGCTCCGTAGAACATGACGTACTGGCCCATCACGCGCTGGATGTCGGGGGCGTAGATGTTGTTGGCGCCGTGGACGGTGGCTCCGGTGGCCGGGAGCATGACCGGGTTGCGGCTCCAGGGAGTGAAGGAGGTCGGCCAGCCGACGGGGGTGACGTCACAGGTCGCACCGGCGTCGACAACAGCGCCTGCATCGACGACCGAACCAGCATCGACGACTGAACCAGCATCGACGACTGAACCAGCATCGACGACCGAGCCTGCATCGACGACGGAGCCTGCATCGACGACGGAGCCTGCATCGACGACGGCGCCTGCATCGACGACGGAGCCTGCATCGACGGCCGAGCCTGCATCGACGACGGAACCTGCATCGACGACCGAGCCTGCATCGACGACCGAGCCTGCATCGACGACGGAGCCTGCATCGACGACGGAGCCTGCATCGACGACGGAGCCGGCATCGACTCCTGCGTCCACTGAGCCCGCGTCACGATTCTGCCCAGCATCGACGACGGCACTGCTCGCGGTTCCGATGAGCGGCACCAGCAACTCGGGCGCATTCGACGCGTTCGTCGAGATCACGAGGCGAGCCGCATGACTGCCCGTGCGCCGAGGCGTGAAGATCACCTTCACCACTGCCACCTGAGACGGCCCCAACGAAGTCGGCGTCGACGAACCGAGCGAGAACGACGGCGCATCGGTTCCGGTCAGTTGCACTGAGGTGAACGACAGACTCGCCGACCCGCGATTCGTGATCGCGATGGACCGTTCGAGCGACACCTGCGGCCGCACGTCGCCGAAATCCAGTGCTCCGGGATCGACGTCGATCTCTCCGAACGTGCGCGTGACCTGAGGGCCGCAGTTGCAGGCCGGAAGAAGAGCGAGAACGGCCAGAGTGAGCGCGCGGGACATGACACCTCATGACGTATCGGGAGCCGCGATTCTTGCGCGAACGTTCCTCCGCCGGGAAACGAAGTTGACGCCGCGCCCATGCACGCAAGAGTTCTCACCGTGCACCGGCGGGGGAGCAGGGTTTCGATGTGCCTCGCAGTCTCGGAGTCACGTCTCTTCGGGGCATCCCCGAGGGTGTGGAGCAATGAGCCGTATCGTCGCGACGACCCTGGCGGCACGGTGTGCCGGTCCGACGTCGCAGAGCTGGTCAGGCTGTTCTCCCGTTCGGTGCACGTGTGAACGCTCGCGAGCGAAGCCCCTGGCCGCTCCCGACGAGCGTTCGGCGCGATGAGGCCCGCTTCATCGCTCGCCAGCCCTGGAATCGCACCGACCTGTTGCGCGCGCTCTCGGTCGAGTTCGGAAGTTCAGGTCTGCCGCTCCGCGACCTCGTCGACCGGCTGCTTCGAGCCGTCACTGATCCGCAACGCGACCTCGTCACGATCAAGCGAGTCCTCGAGGGCAGTCCGTTCGGCGTCGAGCGGTACCGAGTCTTCGAGCGACGACCGAGCGCGTTCGAGCGTTTCGCGCTGCCACGTTTCGCGCACGTGCCAACGCTGCACGCCTGGCTCGGACTTCCGCCCGAATGGGCGACCTGGTTCACCGACTTCCGCGAACTCGAAAGGAAGCGACAGCCGCCGAAGACGCAGCACTACCAACGATGGTGGACGGCGCGACGCTGGTCGATCCCCCGCCTCATCGAAGCGCCGAAGTCTCAGCTGCGACGCATGCAACGAAAGGTGCTCCACGAACTGCTCGAGCGTGTTCCGTTTCATCCAGCGGCACACGGCGGCGTGCGCGGTCGCTCGGCTGTCACGCACGCGAGCCTTCACACCGGCCGCCGCGTCGTCGCGCAGTTCGATCTCGCCGACTTCTTTCCGTCGATCACCTTCAAGCGGGTGTCAGGGTTCTTCGCGGCGCTGGGGTACCGCAGAGAACTCGCGCGTGAACTCGCAGCGCTCACCACGACCACGACGCCGGAGGAGCTGCTCGCGCTTCAGGACCTTCACAGCGGCGGTGACCGAGTCGTCTTTCACCAACTCGTGATGCGGCTGCGGGAACGTCATCTTCCCCAGGGAGCGCCGACGTCTCCCGCGTTGGCGAATCACCTGACGTTCCTGCTCGACCAGCGCCTGACCGAAGCCGCGAAGTCGATGGGCCTCACCTACTCGCGCTACGTCGACGATCTCGCGTTCTCTGGAGATGTTCCCATCTCACTCGAGCGCCTCGAACGAGTCGTGGAGTCGAACGTCATCAGCGAGGGCTTCGCGCTGCGGCATCGGAAGAGCCGGCTTCAGACGAGCTCGACCCGGCAACGCGTCACCGGGCTCGTCGTGAACGCGAAGCCGCAGCCTGGACGAAAGGAGTTCGATCGCTTCCGCGCGCTGCTGCATCAGCAGGCGAAGACACCGACCCTTCCGCGAGCCGAGCTCGAAGGAAAGGCCGAGTGGTTCAGCACTGGAAGCCCGACGCGCCGAGCGAAGCTCCGTCGCCTGCTCGACGCGATCAATTCCGCTGCATCTGCTGCTGCTGGAGCTGCTGCATCAACTGCTGGCGAATCTCCGGCGGGAGCTGATCGAGCCCGTTGATTCCGCCGTTCCCGCCGAAGTTCGGAGGTGGCGGTGGCTTGTTGAACAACGCCGCGCCCGCGCCCCACGAGTTCTTCTCGGCAGCCGTCGTCGCGTAGACCAGGTCGTCGGCGTTGCCCTTCACGAACACGTCGGCGCCCGACTCCGCACCGAAGGTCAGCTTCACCGGCTTGCCATCGGCGACCAGCTCGATCGTCGTCGACGCCGCTCCGAGCGCGCCCTTCTCGACCACCTTCGCCGCGCGGAACGTCTTCAGCTTGTTCAGCTGCACGAGCACCTGGCTGCCATCGAACTCAGGCGACGACTTCGGCTCGACGAGCTTCCAGGTCTCGCCCTCCTTCGCGACGATCGTCTTCTTCCCCGCCGCGGTGATGGTCGCCTTCGTCACCTTCGAGGGATCGAACCCCATCAACGTCAGGTCGCGCAGGCCTTCGAGCTTCTTGTCGAGCTGCTCCACGATCCACGTCGCGACCACGTACTGCTGCGCGTCACCATCGACCTTGAGCGCAAAGTTGCCGTCATCACGCTTCGTCGCCGCGACCGTCACCTTCGTCGTCTTGCCGTCCTTCGTCGTCAGCGTGAACACGTTCGCCTTCGAGAAATCGCCGTCAGGCGAGAGGAAGTCCTGCGCGGTCAACGAGGTCAGCTGCGTCGCCAGCCGCTGCGCCGCGGCGCCATCGAACCGGAAACCCGCCGGAGCCGCCGACCCGAGCGTCCACGTCGTGCCATCGGACTTGAGCGAATACGTCTCTCCATCGGAGCGCACGACCTCGACCTGCGTGACGTCCGCCAGCGCCGGAGTCGTGATCGTCTTCTTCCGCCACGCCGTCACGTTGCGCTTCACCTGCCACGTCGCCGCCGACTGCGTCACGAACACGGCGTCACCATCGCCCTTGCGCACGTACGTTCCGCCGCTCTTCGACGCCTTGCCGAGAATCACCGTGAACGACTTGCCGCCGCCGCTCACCGCGACCGTCGTGCCCTTGTCGTTCGTGACTTCGTACTCGGCGTGCTTGTCAGCCTTGTCATTCACGAAGTCAGGCGCCTTGAACTCCGCGAGCGCGCTCAGCACTGCCTGCACCTGCGCGTCGTCGGCCGCGAACTTCACGTCCGCCTTCGCAGGGTCGGCGACGGTCCATCCATTCGCGCCGCGCTCGAGCTTCGCTGCGTTGGCTCCAGTGACGGTCACGCTGTCGATGGCGGCGGTCGAGATCGCCGGCACCTCGAACTTCTTCACGCCAACAGACACAGCCTTCTCGCGCGTGGCGAAGAACGCGAGGAGCAGCACGACGAAGGCGCCAATGGCCGCGAGGGTCGGTTTGTTCATGACGAGAGCCCGTTAGACAGTGACAGAGGAGCGGCTGGCCTCACGCATGCGCCACCGCACGACGCCGAACAGCGCGAGCAGCAGCGGCAAGCCGAGGGCGTTGCCGAACTTCACGAGGTTTCGAGTCGAGTCCGACAGCTCGGCCTGCAGCGTCGGCAGCGCGAGCCCACGGTTGCGCATCGCGAGCAGCGCCGGGTCGAGCAGCATCCAGTCGGCGATGTTGAGCGCGAGCACCTGATTGCCGCGGTTCTGCATGAAGTCGTCCTGGAAGAGGGCCGACGTGCCGACAACGATGACGCGCGCTTCACCCTTGCTCTGGCCGATGACGGGCGTTCCGGAGCCAGACTGCGTCGCTTCGCTCGCGAAGTGGCTCTTCAGGGTGCCTGCCACCTGCGCCATGAGCGGGTACGGACCGGCCGGCGTGATGGTCTCCGCGCGCCAGTCACGCTGCGGGCTGATGTTCGGCGGCTTGTTCTCGAGCCAGCTCTTGGGCGACGAGCGCGCGAGCACGGTGGCGGTGGTGCCTTCGACCTGCTTCACCTCGAGCGCGGTCGTGAACGGGAAGAGCACGTCGCCGAGGCCGGCGGTGATGACGGAGTCACCCTCCAACCGCTGCACCACGGGCAGGAACGGGTACGGCACTGGCTGGTTGATGACCATGAAGCCGCGGCGCTCGCTCACGTTCACGTTGCCTGCCTTCACGTCCGCGACGAGGCGCTCTCCAACCGTCACGCCGTACGTCGACAGCATCGCCGCCAAACCGTGCGTCGCTTCGCTCGGCTCGAAGGTGCGCAGATCGACCTGCACCGAGTCGAGGAAGAACGCGACCGAGCGGCCCTCCATGAGGAACTGATCGATGGCCTTGAGCTCGTTCGGAGCCAGCGCCTTCTTCGGCCCGAGCACGAACAGCGCATCGAGGCCCGTGTCGAAGCGGTCCTTCCCCGACAGCTCGACCGGCCGCAGCTCGTAGGTCTGCGACAGCATCGTCTGCAGGTAGCGGTACTTCTCGGCCAGCTTCGGCTCGTCGTGGCCCTGCAGCACGCCAATCACCGGCGTCTTCGGGCGCGTCATCTTCCGCACCAGCGTCGTCAGGTCGTACTCGAGCGACGACACGTTCTGGACCAGGGGAATCACTTCCTTCTTCTCCTGGTGCTTCAGCACGAGCGCCATGTACGCCCGCTTCGTCTGCTGCTGGTCCTCTTCGATGACGCGAATCTCGACGGGCTGAATGCCCTGTCCTCCGAGTTCCTTCTCGATCGCCGTCGGCTCACGGAAGCGGCGGCCGAAGATGTCCTGCTTCACTTCCTTCTTCGCTTCTTTGTCGGCGTCGGTCTCCTGCGACTGGGGATCGACGAACTCGAACGCGAGCTTGCCGTTCGAGGCCGCGCGGAACTCTTCGAGCAGGTCGCGCACATAGCGGGCGTTGCTCGAGTACGGCGCGGGCAGCTGCTCGGTGAAGTACGCCGTCACGACGACGGGCTCCTCGAGCGCGGCCATCGTGTCTTTCGAGGCCTTCGACAACGTGTACGCCTTGTCGCGCGTGACGTCGGCGCGGGCGAACAGGCGAACGCCCAGCACGTTCAGCAGCACGAGGCAGCCGGCGACGGCCGCGATGAAGACGGTGGTCTGTCCTTTGCGGTTCATGAGTGGGCTCCGTTCAAAGCCGCGTCGACTGGATCTGGCGTGCCGTCATGAGCAGGCCGATCACGGTGAGCGAGAGGTAGAAGATGAGATCGCGCGTGTCGATGACGCCGCGGGAGATGTTCTCGAAGTGGTAGTCGACCGAGAGGAACTCGGCGACCTGCGCGAGCGCGTCGGGCAGCAGCGGCGCGAACTTGTCGACGAAGTAGAACGCGAAGCACAGCACGAGCCCGAAGATGAACCCGACGATCTGGTTCTTCGAGAGCGCGCTGCCCCACAGCCCGAGGCCGATGAACGCCGAGGCGAGCAGGATGAGCCCGAAGTAGCCCGCGAACACCGGGCCCCAATCGAACGACGGCCCGGGACCCGTGAGCGCAGCGACGGTGAACGCGTACGGCAGCGTGCAGGCGAGCGCGACGCTGACCATGCCGAGCGACGCGAGGAACTTGCCGAGGGTGATCTGCCAATCATCCATCGGGAAGGTGAGGAGCAGCTCGAGCGTGCCGCTCTTCCGCTCCTCGGCGACGGCGCGCATGGTGATGGCCGGCACGAGCACGACGAAGAGCACCGGAGCGACGCCGAAGAACTGCCGCAGCGACGCCTGGCCCGCGAGGAACAGGGTGCTGAAGTACAGCCAGCCCGACAGCAGCAAAAAGCCGCCGAGCACGATGTAGGCGATGGGCGAGATGAAGAAGCTCCTGAACTCCCGCCGTGCGACTGCGAGCGCGCCGTTCATGCGGCCCTCCGGTTGTCGGTGAGCTTGCGGAACGTGTCTTCGAGGCTGACCTGCGTGCGGCGCAGCTCGAGCAGCACGAGGTCGTGTTTCACCACCGTCTCGAACAGCACGCGGCGCACGTCATCAGCGCCGTGCCGCAGCTCGAAGCCGAGCGTGTTCGGTCCATCGCCCTCGACGGTGTCGATGCCAGAGACGCCAGCCATCGCCGCGAACGCATTTCGAATCGCCGTCGCGTCGAGCGCCTGACCGTGACGATGACCGACCACCACGTGCACTTTCGCTCCGCCTTCGGTCGAGGCCGCGGTGAGCCGCTCGGGCGTGTCGTCGGCGACCAGCCGCCCCTCGTTGATGATGAGCACGCGCGAACACGTGGTCTGCACCTCGGAGAGGATGTGCGTGGAGAGGATGACCGTCTTCTCCTTGCCGAGCTCCTTGATGAGGTTGCGAATCTCGACGATCTGGTTCGGGTCGAGGCCGGCCGTGGGCTCGTCGAGGATGAGCAGGTCGGGCTCGTGCAGAATCGCCGCGGCGAGGCCGACGCGCTGACGGTAGCCGCGCGAGAGCTGGTTGATGTCTTTCGAGACGACGCCGGTGAGGCCGCAGCGCTCGACCGCGTTCTTGATGCGCTGGGAGCGCAGGTCTTTCGGCACCTCGCGCACGTCGGCGACGAAGCGCAGGTAATCGACGACCATCATCTCGTCGTAGAGCGGGTTGCTCTCGGGCAGATAGCCGATGAGCTTGCGCGCTCCGACCGGGTCGGCGACCACGTCAATGTCACCCACGAACGCTTTGCCGCCGGTCGGGTTCAACGACCCCGCCAGAATGCGCATCGTGGTGGACTTGCCAGCACCGTTGGGGCCCAGAAAACCAACGACCTGACCGCGGGGCACTTCGAACGACAGCCCCTTCACGGCCTGGGTGGGCCCATAGTGCTTGGTGAGTCCTTCGATTCGAATCATCGATGAAGGCATGCGAGCACCTCGAAAAAGTCGGGCGCTTCACTAAGTCGCCTATCGGAGGTGTCAAGGGCGAGAGGCTCTGAAAACTTTGCAGAGTCGCTGACGCGCGAGGGGTACCGTGCCGGCCGATGCTCAAAGTGATTCCGCTCGGAGGTCTCGGGGAAGTCGGCCTCAACACGATGGTGTTGGAGCACGGGCGCGAACGCGTGCTCGTCGACTGCGGCATCTTGTTTCCGCGGGCTGATCAGCTCGGCGTCGACATCGTGGTGCCCGACTTCAGAATGCTCCACGAAGACCCGGAGTCGCTGAAGGCGGTGGTGCTCACGCACGCGCATGAGGACCATCTCGGCGCGCTGCCGTGGCTCATTCGCGAATACCCGGTGCCGATCTACGGCACGCCGTTCACGCTCGCGCTCGCGAGACATCGGCTCGAGGAAGCGGGGCTGAAGGGAGACCTGCGCGCCATCGGCCCGGGGAGCGCGTTCGGCATCGGCGAGCACTTCGTCATCGAGCCGGTGAACGTGACGCACTCGGTGCCAGATGCCGTGGGGCTGGTGGTCACGACCCCGTCGGGAACCATCGTGCACTCGGGCGACTTCAAGCTCGACCAGTCACCGATTGATGGGCGGCTGACGGACCTCGGGCGGCTGGGTGAGCTGGCGGAGCGGGGAATCGATCTGCTCCTGTCGGACTCGACGAACTCGGAGGTCGAGGGCTGGACGCCGAGCGAGACGCTGGTGAAGGAGACGTTCGAGCGGCTGTTCACCAACGCGCCGAATCGCATCGTGGTGGCCCAGTTCGGGTCGCAGCTGCATCGTGTACAGCATTTGTTGTGGCTGGCGCAGAAGCTCGGGCGGCGGGTGGCGTTGTCGGGCCGGAGCCTGCAGCGCAACGTCGAGCTCGCGCGGGGTATCGGGAAGCTGCAGGTGCCCGATGGGTTGCTGACGAGCCTGGAAGACGCGGCGAGGTTGCCGAAGGAGCAGGTGCTCATCATCTCCACCGGCGCGCAGGCCGAGGTGCGCTCGGGGTTGTCGTGGTTGGTGTCCGATGAGCCGGGGCCGATGCGGCTCGAGGCGGGAGATCTGTGCGTCATCTCGGCGCGTGCGATTCCCGGCAATGAGCCGAACATCGGGCTGTTGTTGAACAAGCTGTACGCGAAGGGCGTGAAGGTGGCGTACCCGGGGAACGAGCCGGGCGTGCACGTGTCGGGGCATGCGTCACGGCAGGAGCAGCGGAGGTTGATCGAGACGGTGCGCCCGAAGTCGTTCGTGCCGATTCATGGAGAGCTCAAACATTTGCATCGGCATCGGCAGGTGGCGACCGATGCGGGCATCGATGAAGGGCGCTCGCTGGTGGCAACGAATGGCGATGTCCTGGGAATCGATGTGCATGGGTTGCACACGTTGGGGCGGGCTCCGGTGGGGCAGTTGCCGATGCGGCGTGAGGGCCTGGCGCCAGTGAGTGAAGCAGCGATGCAGGAGCGCCGGTGGCTGGCGGAGACCGGCGTCGTGATCGCGGTGGTCGTCGTGCAGCTGGGCGGCGGGAAGATTCTGCACGGGCCGTCGACCTCGGGTCAGGGCTTGTCGGGAGAAGAGCAGTCAGCGATTCAGCTCGCCGCCGAGGGAGCCCAGCTCGAGTTGCGAGAGTTGTCCGAAGCGGTGCGTGGTGACGACGAGCGCGTGCGTGAAGCCATGACCCGAGGCGTGCGGCGGGTGTTCAAGCAGTTGTTTGGATCACGCCCGTTCGTTCACGCGGTCGTCGTCCGCGTCTAGGACTCTTCAGTGCCCTGACTCCTCGAACCAGGAGAGCCCGGGCTGCACATCTGAAGGCTCGACTCCAATCGGACACTCAACAACGGCTCCGACCTCCACCGCGGCAGTGCTCCCCGCGGCCCCAACTTGCGCTCGCACCGTGGGGCGCTCCAGTACGGAGCGCACGGCCTCTTTCGTCGCGGCGTCGGGCGACGCGGCACGGACGAGCCGTTCTGTGACGAAACCATAAACACCGGTTCGCCCTTCCAACGAGAGTCGGAATCCACTTCCTCGCAATTCAACACGATACACGGATGTCAACTCGAACTCCTTCCGTCAGTTCCGAGATTGCCAGAACTCCGCAATCCTGAGGACTCTAGCGGTCATCGCTGCGGACACCGCCCATCAAGCGGCAGAGGCCCGACGCGCCGAGTGCGGAGCTCAATGCCTGGCCCCAACACGAAGCTGACTCTTCCTCGGTCCAGTTCCCATCGCTCCTCGCCGTACTCGAACTCGACCCACGGACATTTCATCGTGCGACGAATCGTCATCGAGGAGCCAGAGACCTGCGTTGCTGTCGCAACCGCGATGCAGCCTGGCTCCGACATGGCTTCGGTCCAGCTGTCTCCCGCGGCAACGCCGAGCGGAAAGTCCAACTTGCCGTCGTCGAGGATCCAGCCGCCATCACCACCGCGAAACGTCAGGCGCACCTGGGTTCCAGCATCGCCCATCGAGCCGCATGCGCCATACAGGCTGACCGCGCGTCCTGTGTCCAGGTCACGAATGACGAGGTAGCGATCACGAGCCTCCTGGGAGCCACCGTCTTGAAGCTGCTCAGCGCCAATAGCCTCGTACACTCCCGATTCTGGAAGAAAACGGAGCCCGTTCGCCGCGCACGCAGAGAGCGCCACAGCGAACAGCGCGGTTCGAGAACGACTCACGATCGAGCCCTTCGCGACGACCGGGGCGCTGAGCGCGGCAGCGGTTTCGCCTCGATTCTAGCGATCATCTTTTTCGCGTTCCGAGCGTGATACGGCCAATGAAACTCGAGGTGCTCACAGAGTTTCTCCCACGCACCTCCGACATTCTTCGCATCGAGGAAAGTCTGCACATCCACCACGATCTCGGCCACGTGAAAGGCGAGTTCCCGCCTCGAAGGGTCATTCCGCAAGACTGAGCCGAAGCCACGACTCTTCCAGAGCGCGAGCCTGAGTTCCGTCGTTCCCTTTCGAGCGGCCTTCGTCAGTTTCGACATGGTGCTCGACCGTACCTCCCCGGCTGAGCAGGTTGCCAGAACACGACGACCGGCTACTGTTCTGTTCATGAGCCGCTCGGAACATTGCCAGCGCCATTGCTGCAACCGCTGAACCCCTCTTCCACTACTGCATCGTCCGTCGTGACCTCCCGCTCGGAGTTCAGCTCGCACAGCTGATCCACGCGGCGGGCTGTTCGTCACCGGGCGCGCTGCCTCCAGACACCCGAGCCGTCGCGCTGCACGCGCCATCGGAAGCCGTGCTGCTCGATCTCGAGCGCGCGCTCCGGGACTTCGGCCTCGACCACGTCGCCATTCGTGAACCTGACCCGCCGTGGAGCGGAGCGTTGATGGCCATCGGCCTCCGCCCGCTCCGGCGGTCGCGCGCTGTCCGCAAGGTGCTCGGTCACCTGCGGCTGGCAGTGCCACCTCAGACCGAAGGAGACCCACCATGAAGCTCGATACGAAACGCTGGCTCGACGCCGTTCGCGCGCTCGAAGCCGAGCTGCGGACGCTGAAGCTCGAACGTCGAAAGCCACGCCCGCCCGGAGAGAAGCGCGACGACTCGCGGTTCTTCCGCTGCCGCGCCGAAGTCACCCGCCTCTACTGCCTGCGCCGCCACGCGAAGGGAAAGCTGCACACGACCGGCCGTCTCTGGCGTGTGCGCGGGGAGAAGTGGTGCGATCAACTCGACGTGCGCGACGCGGAATCACAGGCCGCGATCGTGTGTTCGATTCAGGGCTGGCTCGAGTCATTCGTCGTGGAGGAGGTCACAGCCAGCATCGGATGATTGCAGTACAGGCTCCGTAGCTCTCAACGGCAGAGCACCCGGCGTAATGACCCGGGAGGTTGCGGGTTCGAGTCCCGCCGGGGTCGCATTCAGGAGGGAGGCGGGCGCATGAAAGCTGGCCAGAAGGCCACGAACGTTCGTACCAGGAAGGCTCGACTGAAGCGCAACCCGGGCCTGATCGACCGGCTGCTTGCCTGCCCGGTGAAGGACTGGTTCGTGCCGCTGGCATCGGAGTCGACACGCGCGCTCAAGCCGTGTGTTGCTCGATCGACTACCGCTTGAGCGCTGCTTCCAGGAACTCACGCGTGCGCTTCCACGCGGCCCGAGCGCCTTCTCCGTTCGCTTGCGGCGAGCCACCGTACAGATCGAACACGCCACCATCGGGCCGCTCGACCAGAATCGTGCTGCCCATCGGCAAGCCCACGTAGCCCGGGTTCAACGCATGCCCCGCTCCGGGGTAACACTCGCGCCCATCGAGCGGGAACCGGCCCACGTGCCCTGCATCGACCAACCGGCCCCACGCAATGTCTGACAACGGACACGACGGCCACACCTGGTCATCTTGTGCGCCAATCAACAACACCGGGCCACCAATTCGCTCCACCTGAATCGAAGCCGCTTCGACCGCGGACGCAGGCGCCTGCCGAAGCGTCTCATTCCACACCTCACGCAGCGTCACCTCGACTCCACCATCGGAGTACGTCCGCCGCACGGGCGGCACGTTCGCCCACGGGACGTAGCCCACGCCGGCATCCGCGAACGTCCATGACGGCTCGGACCACACGTCCCACGCGGGCCACGAGAGTCCGCTCCCGACCACCGACACCACTGCCTTCACCTGCGAAGACACCGACCCGACCAGCAACGCCGCCTCTGACCCGCGCGACACGCCAATCACTGCAATCTTGTCAGCCTTCGCGCCCGGGTATTCCTTCGCCACTTCAATGGCAGACAAGAAATACTCGAGCGGAATTCGGTCGATGTTCTGCGGCAGCGTCTCGAGCCCCCAATACGACAGCGCAAACACCAGATACCCATCGTGCACGAACGTGCGCGCCAGCTCGTTGGTGATCGTGCTCCCGCCTTCACTGCCGCCAATCGCGATCACGATCGGCCAGGGCGGAGCACTCGAGGGCAGATACAGATCGCCGTACACGCCCCGCGCGCCACGCACCGGCAACACATCGACGCCCTGCTGCAGCGCCCGCCTCGGCCAGTTCACCTCGAGGTAGTTCGCCGCTCCCCAGTCAGCGAGCACGTTCACGTCCTGCACGAACAGCCCGCCCTCCGACGAGTACACCGGCCCATCAGGGTCGACGCCTCGCCACGACCCGCTCACCGGAGCGTCGCGCGCCGTGTTCACCACGCCATCGAAGTCGGCCTTGAAGACCGCGTACGCGAACCCACCCACCGCCTGCCCGAAGATCATGTCGAGCGGCCGGCACGGAGGCAGCCCCTCGACCACCACGTTCGCGCTCTCCCACGCCAGGAACCCCGCGTCGGGCACTCCACCATCGGCCGTGATTCGAATCGTGGGCGAGTACTCCCGCTGGGTCGGGATGCACCGTGGATCCATCACGTCGTACGTGAACGGCCCCGTCCCCTGCCCCTGAAACGACTTCGCAGGCCCGCACCCAAGCGCCATGAGCAGTGCCACTGTCGCCAGGCGCGTCCGCATTCGGCCGGGCAGGGTAGCAGCCCCCAGACGAGACCGTGGGTTGCTCGTGCGGCCCCTTTGTTGGTAGTGCCCAACGCGCTCCGTCATGATTCCAGGCCTGCTGCTTCTCGTGTCGCTCTCTGCTCCGCCTCCCGCGGAGAAACCCATCAAGCCCATTCCTGTCCTCGCGAAGGAGCCCAAGCTCGATGCCGTGCTGAAGGACCTCGCCGGCGCGGTCGAGTTGAAGGTGCCCAAGGCGTCGAAAGACACCACCGCGCTCACCGCGAAGGCCGCCTTCCACAAAGACACGCTGTACCTCTCGGTCTTCGCCGCCGACGACGCGTTCAACGAGCACGATCAGCTCGAGGTCACCCTCTTCTTCCCCGACTCCGGCACCACCTCGCGTGGCTTCGTGTACCGCTACGGCAAAGAGGGCGTGCGCGCTCCGTCGGTCGAAGCCGGCCCGCCCGAGTTCGCGCGGAAGCTGACCGGCGCCGCCGTGAAAGACGACGACAAAGGCGTCACCTTCGAGCTCGCCTTCCCCGGCCGTTCGCTGCCCCGCTTCCAGGCGTTCAAGCAGCTCGCTGTGTCGATCTGCTTCGAGTACCAGGACATCGACGTCGCCGGTCAGGAGCCCACGAAGACCATCACCTGCCCCACTGGCGAGATGGTCGGCGGCCCGACGCGCATTCCCGACGACCTGCGCAAGAACCTGAAGCTGCAGCCCGCGGCCGATGTCGAGGGCATCGAAGCGCGCCCCACCGGCTGGGTCGGCTACTCGAAGCTGCACTACCCGACGTGGGTGGTGGGTGACGCCGACTTCACCCCCGAGTCGCTCGCCGAGCTCATCGCCTTCGACAACGCCATCGACGCTGCATCGGTGTCGCTCCCGATTCCGCGCAAGCTCGTGCTCGCCGACAACCGCCCGCTCTTCACCATGCTCACCGGCAAGAACCCGTACTCGAAAGACGCCTGCAACCCGTCGAACGAGCTGCGCATGGCGATGTACGTCGTGAAGGGCAACGTCGCCTCCCGCGTGCTCGAGTGGCCCGCCGCCACCTGCAGCCTCGGCCGCGCGATGCGCTTCGAGCTCGAGGCCGAATCGGGCCAGCTGCTCATCGGCTACACCAACGGCCAGACCGCGCGCTTCGTCTTCACCGCCGACCACTTCGAGCGCAGCGAGCTCGGCGCCCGCTAGTTTCACACCTGGAGTCCACCCCCGTGACGAAGAAGAAGCAGTCGCCCAAGTCGCTGTACATGATGACGCTGGGCTGCCCGAAGAACCGCGTCGACTCCGAGGTCATGCTCGGCACGCTCAACCAGCGCGGCTACCAGCTCGTCGAAGACGCGAAGGACGCCGAGGTCATCGTCGTCAACACCTGCGCCTTCCTCAAAGCCGCCGAGCAGGAGTCCGTCGACAACATTCTCGAGCTCGCCGAGTACAAGCAGACCGGCAAGTGCGAGACGCTCGTCGTCACCGGCTGCCTCGTGCAGCGCCACGGCGAAGGCCTCTCGAAGGATCTGCCCGAGGTCGATCACTTCCTCGGCACCAGCGCGTACGTGCAGATCGGCGACCTGCTCGCCGCCGAAGCCAGCCCGCGCGAGCTCATTCCCGACCCCGAGTACATTCACACCGCCTCGGTGCCGAAGGTGAACTCGATGCCCGGGTACACTGCGTACCTGAAGATCTCCGAGGGCTGCGACAACAAGTGCGCGTTCTGCATCATCCCCAAGCTGCGCGGCCTGCAGCGCTCACGCCCCATCGCCGACATCGTCAAAGAGGCGAAGCAGCTCGCCGACTCCGGCGTCATGGAGCTCAACCTCGTCGCGCAGGACCTCACCGCCTACGGCCACGATCTCGAGGGCAAGCCCAAGCTGCACGACCTGCTGAAGGAGCTCGTGAAGGTCGACGTGAAGTGGATTCGCCTGCACTACGCCTACCCGCGCGTCTTCACCGACGAGCTCATCGAGCTGATGGCGACCGAGCCGAGAATCGCCAAGTACCTCGACATGCCGCTGCAGCACGCCTCGGACAAGCTGCTGCGCTCGATGAAGCGCGGCCGTGACTCCGCATTCCTCAAGCAGCTGCTCGCCAAGCTGCGCACGCGCGTCGAAGGCCTCACCTTCCGCACCTCGCTCATCGTCGGCCTGCCTGGCGAGACCGAAGAAGACTTCGAGCTGCTGAAGGACTTCGTCAAAGAGCTGCGCTTCGAGCGCCTCGGCGTCTTCCAGTACTCCGATGAAGAGGGCACCGCCGCGTTCGAGATGGAGAACAAGGTGCCCAAGAAGACCATCGAGCGCCGCTGGCGTGAGGTGATGGCCATTCAGAAGCGCATCAGCCGCGAGCAGAACAAGAAGCTCATCGGCAAGCGCCTCGAGGTGCTGGTCGAAGGCGTCTCGCCCGAGTCCGAGCACCTGCTCGTCGGCCGTCACGCCGGCCAGGCTCCCGACATCGACGGTCAGGTCTTCATCAACGACGGCATGGCGTACCCGGGCGAGCTGGTGACGGTCGAGGTGACCGAAGCGCACGACTACGATCTCGTCGCGAAGGTCGTCGAGCGCCCGAACCAGAAGCAGAAGAAGCACGCGGCTCGGGAGTCGGTGCCGGCCGCGGTTCGGGGAGGCGAGAAGATCATCTCTCCGCCGACCTGGCTCGCGCCGCGGTGATCCTTTTCCCCACAGCGGGGTGAGAACTCGAATTGTTCAGCGAGGGTAGCCCCGTATACTCGCGCCCGTGCGACTCACGGTGGTGCTCAGTCTCGTCCTGATCGCGTCGTTGGCACGTGCAGAGGAGCCGACCGTCTCATCGACCGCTTCGGCCGCGGCTCCACGCAAACGAACGGAAGAGCTGTTCGAAGTTCGTCTTCGCTACGGCATCACCAACCGCGCAGGCGGCCAGGATGATCCCTCGGGATCGACGCTCGGCTACGACGGGTGGACTCCGAACGATCCGTCGCTGCATGCGTGGGTCTGGCCGCTCTTCGATGGAATGCTCGGCTTCACCGGCGGCATCGGACGTGAGGGCTTCGCGCTCTTTGATCGCACGACCAACGAACGCGTGACGGGTGGTGGACTCATTCGTGCCCAGGCTGGAGCGACGGCCCGTTTCCGGCTCGGCCCCGCGCGCCTCGAGCCCGTCGTTGGCTATTCCTTCGCGCAGATCGCCGACTTCGGTGACGCGGCGGCTCCCGCCTTTCGCGCAGGCACCAGACACGGACTGTTGCTCGCAGCGCGCGGCCTCGTCGACCTCGGGCCCGTCTCCATCGAGGGGCGCTTCGAATATCCCCTCGGGCTCGCGGCCTCTGACGGTGCTGGCGCTCGCGCGACCTCGACTGGCTTCATGGTGGGCGGCGGCGTTCGAGTGGCCCTGCTCCGAACGGGCACGGCGCTCTGGGGCCTGATGGCCGACGGCTCGTACTCGAACGATCAGCTGCGCGGGGCGACGAACCTGTCGCAGACCAACCTTCGCCTCGGCCTCTCGCTCGATCTGCAGTGGAAAGAAGAAGATCAGGCTCCGTCGCTCGGTGCGCTTCGCATCTCGGTGGCGCTCGAAGACGGCTCGCCCGCCAACAAGGCGGTGGTGCAGGTCGACGGCGTTGCGACCCAGCCTGCGGCGCTCGATGCCACAGGAGCCACGCGCCTCGACGGCGTTCCTCCCGGCCCCGTCGCCGTTCGCGCGACGCTGGACGGCTACGAGACGGCTGAAGCGACCGCAGGCCTCACCGCGGGAACCGAGACGCCCGTCACGCTACGCCTCAAGAAACAGCTGCCGAAGGTGGGCACCCTGCTCGTCACCGTCATCGACAAGGCCACGAAGTCGGCGCTCGCTGGAGCCACCGTCACCGTGAACGGAAAAGCCCAGACCACCGACGCGAAGGGCACTGCCACGTTCGTGGAGCTGACGCCGGGTGCAGTCAACGTCGAGATCGCCGCCGCTGGCTTCACCGCGAAGACCGAAGCAGCCACCATTCTCCCCGGCCTTCAGGCGACGGTCGCCACCGAGCTCGTCAACGCGAAGAAGCGCGACCCCGCGACGGTGAGTGGCTCGGTTCGCAGCGCGCGCGGTGGAGCCGCCGTTCAGGCGAACCTCGAGATCCCCGAGGCGAGCATCAAGGCGAAGGCCGACGACAAGGGCGGCTTCGTGTTCCGTCTCGCGGGCGGCACGTACACCGTCACCATCTCGGCGAAGGGCTTCGTCACGCAGACCAAGCAGGTCACCGTGAAGGACGGCGACCAGGCCATCTTCAACGTCGACCTCCAGCCCAAGTGATCCGAGCGCAGCCACGGTGATGCAGACGAGCCGACACAACCTGCGCCTGTTCCTCCTGACGCTGTGTGGTCTCGGGCTCTCGGCCTGCCCGGAGCACGAGGCGGCGGTCGATGCTGGAGGGGTCACTCCAATCGTCGATGCCGGAGCAGCTCAACCGAAGGCAGCCGCGACGCTCGAGAAGCTCACCGGCACGGTCACGCTGACGCGAAAGGGCGTCGCCGGTCCTGCCGCGAAGGGGCCGTTGCTGCTTCAAGACACCGTGGAGACGGCAGAGGCGAGCAACGCCACGCTGACCTTCTCCGATGGCCGCGAGATCGAGCTCGGAGAAAACGGGCGCATCGAGATCGGCGCCGAAGGAGACGGGCTGCTCCTCAACGTCGGCCAGGGCATCGTCGTCTCGCGCCAGGGCAGCGCAGCGCCTTCGGGTCCAACCGTGCAGCTCAGCCTCGACACGCCGTATGGCCTCGTGCGCGTCGGCTCGGCAGGCTTGTCGGTGAACGTGACGGGTGACGAGACGACGGTCGACGTGCTCGCGGGTGACGTGACGCTGGTCGGCCGCGAAGGTGGAACGCTCTCGCTCGAAGCAGGCGCCGCGGGCTCGCTCTCGAAGAAGGGCGCCAATCGCAAGGTGACGCTCGAGCCGCTCAACGTGATCCTCACGCAGGGCACCGGTCGCATCGAGCTCAAGAAGAAAGACGCCAGGACCTTCGTCGTGGTGAGCCCGAAGAAGGCGCCTGCGCTTGCGGCCGGAGACACGCTGCGCGTCACCAACGGCGCTGTCACGCTCACGCCAGAGAAGAGCGACGCGCGGGTGACGCTTTCTCCGGGAACTGAGGTCGGCATCGGCGAGAGCGTGCGAGCTGGTGGCACCGAGGACGTCGCGCTCGACGTGAAGAAGGGCCAGCTCGTCATCGCGTTGCCGTTCGGGAAGAAGCGCACCATTCGTCCCGGAGACGGCGTCACGCTGGTCGCCGAGCAGGGCGGGCAGGTGACGGTCGTGCGCGGGAAGAATGGGCTCGAGCTGAGCTCCACCGTGGGCGACGTCGTGGTGACCACCGAGAGCGGCCAGAGCGTGACCGTCAAAGGTGGACAGACGGCATCCATCAGCAAGGCGGGCGTCGACGCGAAAGACGTCGCGCGCGAGGCGTTGCAGCTGCCATCGAGACAGGGCGTGCGGCTCCTCCACCCCGGCCAGGAGCGCGTGTCACTCGTGTGGAGCGGCGACGACGACAAGGCCTGGCGGTTTCAGCTCGGCACCGACGCAGCCCTCTCGAAACCCCTCGTCGACGGCATCGTGCACCAGACGTTCTTCAACACCGTGGCCCCCGCGCGTGGCGCGCTCTTCTGGAAGGTGCTCGACGGCGAGAAGGAGATCAGCCGCGGCTCGGTCTCGTGCGGCCCCGAGAAGATCGGCGCCGAGCTCGACGGCATCACCAACGAAGTGCCCGCCGGGCCGGACAAGACGGTCATCTATTTCCAGGACAAGCCCCCTGCCCTCACGTTCACCTGGAAGACCCCCGAGAAGCCGGTCGCCGAGTACCTGCTCAAGGTCTACCGCGATGGAAAGCTCACCGCGCCCGTGCAGGAGCGCCGCGTCTCGACCACGACCGCGCAGCTGCCCCACGGCTCCATCGGTGAGGGCAAATACCAGTGGGACGTGACGTGGCTCGACGCGAAGGGCACGCCCATCGGCACGGCGGGCAAGATGAACCAGCTCGAGCTGAACTACGACAACGCGGTGCGCTCGCTCGTCATCAAGGCTCCGCGAAATGGTGACGCGCCTGCGGCGAAGGTGGCCGTGGCTGGCATCGCGCCGATGGGTGTGAAGGTGAGCGCCAATGGACAGGGCCTCGCGCTCGACGCGAAGGCGCGCTTCTCGGGTCAGGTGACGCCGCTCGCGGGAAGCCGCATCGCGTTTCGAGTCGTGCTCGACGGCGCCGAGACCATCATCGTTCGCTGGCTCGGCCGGGGTGGCTCGCGATGAGCACCAAAGACACGCGCCCGCCTCCGGGGCCGGTGCCGATTCAGCGGTACGGCAAGTACTACCTCGTCAGCAAACTCGCCGAAGGCGGCATGGCCGAGATCTTTCTCGCCAAGCAGGTCGGCGTCGAAGGCTTCGAGAAGAACGTCGTCGTCAAACGCATGCTGGCGCACCTCTCGGGCGTCGGTGACTTCGTGTCGATGTTCCTCGACGAGGCGCGACTGGCCTCGGCCCTCTCGCACCCGAACGTGGTGCAGGTGCTCGACCTGGGCTTCGAAGAGGGCTGCTACTTCATCGCCATGGAGTACCTGCCGGGAGAGGACTTCTCGGCCGTCATCCGCTCGGCGGCGAAGCAGCGCGCGTACGTGCCGCTCAACATCGCGCTCAAGGTGCTCGCCGACGCCGCGCACGGACTGCACTACGCGCACACCTTCACGGACTCGAAGGGCCAGCCGCTCAACGTCGTGCACCGCGATGTCTCGCCGTCGAACATCTTCGTCACCTACTCGGGCCAGGTGAAGGTGCTCGACTTCGGCATCGCCAAGGCCGAGTCGCGCGTCACCAACACGACCGCGGGCGTGGTGAAGGGCAAGTACCAGTACATGTCGCCCGAGCAGGCGCAGTCGGCGCCAGTCGACAACCGCTCCGACGTCTATTCGCTGGGCGTGTGCATGTACGAGGCGATGTGCAACTCACGGCCGTTCGCGCGCGACACCGACCTCGCGATCCTCAACGCGGTGCTGAAGAACGAGTACCGGCCGCCGCGGAGCCTCCGGCCCGATCTGCCCGTCGAGCTCGAGCAGATTCTGGTGAAGGCGCTCGCGCCGTCGGCGGCCGACCGGTTTCAATCGGCGGGAGAGTTCGCCGCCGCCATCGAGAACTACCTGCGCGCGTCGACCTCGGTGACGAGCGGCACGGCCATCACGCAGTACATGACGAACTTCTTCGGTGCCGAGCGGGTGGCCTCGAAGATGCGAATCGACTCGCTCGAGGAGATGCGTGCCAGAGGCGTGATGTTGCCGCCGATGGAGAAGCGCTCGTCTTCGAATCCATCTGGCCCCTCGGTGGTGGTGCCCTCGGGCTCGCAGCACACCTCCTCCATCGAAGAGAGCACCAACGCCATCGGGGCGCCGAAGTCGGTGAAGGAGCGCAGCCCTGCGTTGATGATCGGCGCCATCGTCGCCGCGTTCGTCATCGGCATCGGGGGAACGTTCTTCGCGCTGAGGTCGCCGACGGTGGTGCCGCCGCCTCCGGTCGTGGAGCCCCCGAAGGTGGTGCTGCCGCCGACTCCGCCCATCGAGGTGCCCGTCGTCGTCATCGATGCAGGCGTGGTCGATGCGGGGGTCGAGGTCGAAGTCGTCGACGCGGGAGTCGCGGCGGCTCCCGACAAGAAGCCAACGCCGCCGAAGCCCGTCGTGCTCAGCACGCCGCTCATCTCATCGGTCATTCGCAAGAACGCAGGCCCGGTGGTGCGCTGCTTCCAGGAGCATCGTGGCGATCTGCCGGGCACCAGCGGCAAGGTCGACGTGACCATCACCATCGATCGCAGCGGCAAGGTGCGTGAGGTGTCGAGCGCCGTGAGCAACACCGAGGTCGGCCGGTGTCTCGAGGGGCGGCTCAAGCAGGTGAAGTTCCCGGCCCATGTCGACGAGTCGGTGACCGTCACGCTGCCCTTGAGCTTCAAGGTGCAGTGACGTCAGTCTTCGCGCGCTTCGTAGAGCTGGCCGTGAGCCGCGATGGCCCCGGGCGACAGCGACCAGTTCGGTTCGGGCATCAGGTACAGCACCCGTTTCCCCGCTGGCCCGACGCCTGCGCCCACGATGAAGAACTTCGAGTCACGGGTCGCGCCGTCGAGCACGAGCACGTCATGCTGCACCTGCCAGGTGCCTGAGTCCTTCTCGCCGCCGAACTGCGTGTTGCCGTGGTACGTGTTCGCGCCCGCGTAGTCGTAGACGAAGTCGTGGTTGGCCTCGAAGTCGTACTTGATGGTGTACGAGACGCCGCTGAAGGTCGTGCTGCCGGTGATGACGTTGACGTACTGCGCGTTGGCGCCGCTGCCGTAGACCCATTTCCCGGCGAGCTCCTCCTCCGAGACGAGCGGCATGCCGATGGGGCTGCCCTCGACGCCCTTCATCAGCGCCTCGACCGCAGGCTGCGTCTGATCGAACGCGCCCGCCTCCTTCATGAGGGCTCCGACCGAGTCGTCGAAGTACTCCTGCAGCACCACGAACGGCTCGAGGCGATCATCGGCTTCGACGAGGTAGAGGCTCACCATCGACGGGTGCTTGTTGTTGGCAGCCGTGAGCGTGGCGGAGGTGAAGTGCGCCCGGGCCCCGTTGTTCACGAAGCGCCGCAGCGGCAGCACGCGCGTCGGAGCGTTTGGCCAGTCGCGCACGATCGTCTGGTTCCACAGCTGCGTCAGCTTGTCCGGTGCGTCTTCGATGCCCGGAATCGCCGCGAGCTTGATGACCTCGGCGGTGTACTTCGCGGAACCGTCGAGCTTCTCGAAGCGCCAGCGGCCCTGGGAGACGACCGCGAACGACGCCGGGACCGCGAACGAGAAACCACCGGGAGCGCCTGGCGTGCTCGTCGAGGGTGAAGAACCGGTGCCCATCGAGTCGGTGGCGCCAGCGATCACGCCGAGCCCGACGAGGGCGACCGTTCCCGCGCCGCACACCGCGCAGAGGCCGCCGACCCCGAGCAACACCCAGAGCAGGGTCTTGTTGGAGCGACCCGGCGGCGGCTGTTGCATCGGGCCGGGCGTCAACCGACCTGCTCCGCGTACGTCATGACGAGGTACAGCCGCGCCTCGACGGTGCCCGCGTTCCGGTACGAGTGGGCCTTGTCGGCCTCGAAGAGAATCGCGTCACCTGCCGTGAGCGAATAGGTCTCACCGGCCACGTCGAGCTCGAGCTGGCCCTTCGAGACGACGAGGTTCTCCATCGTGCCCGCGGCGTGCGCTTCGGCCGACTCGATACCCTTCGGCGCGATCACGAGCTCGTAGAACTCGACGCGGCGGGGCTCGTCGAACGGGAACAACGCGCGGGAGGAGAACGAGCCGTCATGCGACAGGAGCCGCTTGGCGTCCTTCTCGCGCAGTACCTTCACCGGAGACTGCTGCGTGCTGCTGATGAGCGCCGAGAACGGCACGTCGAGCGCGCGGGCGATCTTCCACAGCACGTTGATGGTGGGCGCCGACTGGCCGAGCTCGACCTGCCCCAGCATGGCGCGGCTCACCCCCGAGGCTTGCGCGAGCCGCTCCAGCGACAGCCCTCGCTCGGTGCGAAGGCGGCGCAGGTTCTTCCCCACGACGGGGGCGAGATCGGCGCTCTCTTTCGGAGCGACTTCAGGGGTGCGGTTCTTCTTCGCGGCCATGGGGAGAACTCCGTTCATCCGTTCGAGCGGAGGGGATCTCGCGTTCGCCCCAAGCGGTCAAGCGGAAGCACGCCACGCGCTGCGCCGAAAAGACCGAAGGCGCCGTGGTGGCCCGGTGAAGGGAACACCACGACGCCCTCGGGGCAGCGCGGTCGGGAGGGGACGTCACGCGCTGCTTCGTTTCAGCATCGACTCAGAACTGGTGCTGCTCGGTCGAGTCGACGAGCGCCTTGGTCGACGAGAGGCCACCCGAGATCACCTCGGCCACCTGATCGAAGTAGCCGGTGCCGACCTCGCGCTGGTGCCGCGTCGCCGTGTAGCCGTGCTTCTCGGCAGCGAACTCGGCCTGCTGCATGGTGCTGTACGCCGCCATGCCGGAGTCGCGGTACTGCGAGGCGAGCTCGTACATCGAGTAGTTGAGCGCGTGGAACCCGGCGAGCGTGACGAACTGGAACTTGTAGCCCATGGCGCCGAGCTCTCTCTGGAACTTCGCGATGGTCGCGTCGTCGAGGTTCTTCTTCCAGTTGAACGAGGGCGAGCAGTTGTACGCGAGCATCTTGTTCGGGAACTTCGCCTTGATGGCTTCGGAGAAGCGCTTGGCCTGCGCGAGGTCTGGCGTGCTCGTCTCGCACCACACGAGATCGGCGTACTCGGCGTAGGCGAGGCCGCGCGCGATGGCGAAGTCGTCGCCGTTGCTCTTGAGCCGGTAGAAGCCCTCGGGCGTGCGCTCCTTCGAGGCGATGAAGGGCACGTCACGCTCGTCGATGTCCGAGGTGATGAGCTTCGCCGACTGCGCGTCGGTGCGGGCGACGAGAATGGTGGGCACGTCGAGCACGTCGGCTGCGAGGCGGGCGGCGACGAGCGAGCGGATGAACTGGTTCGTCGGCACCAGCACCTTGCCGCCCATGTGGCCGCACTTCTTCTCGCTGGCGAGCTGGTCTTCGAAGTGAACGCCGGCCGCACCCGCTTCGATCATCGCCTTCATCAGCTCGAACGAGTTCAGCGGGCCACCGAAGCCAGCCTCGGCGTCGGCGATCATCGGCGCGAACCAGTTGCGCTCCTTCTTGCCTTCACCGTGATCGATCTGATCGGCGCGGCGCAGCGACGCGTTGATGCGCTTGACGAGGTTGGGCACCGAGTCGACCGGGTACAGCGACTGGTCGGGGTACATCTGGCCCGAGGTGTTGGCGTCGGCGGCGACCTGCCAGCCCGAGATGTAGAGCGCCTCGAGGCCCGCACGAACCATCTGCACGGCCTGGCCACCGGTGAGGGCGCCGAGCGCGGGCACGTACTCGCGCGTGTTCATCAGCTCCCACAGGCGCAGGGCGCCCATGCGCGCGAGCGTGTATTCGATCTTGATCGACCCACGCAGCTTCTCGACGTCGGCCTTCGAGTACGGGCGGGTGACGCCGTCGAAGCGGCGCGCGTGGAGGTCGGCAGTGGTGAGTCCGGGCTTGGCTGGTGCAGTCATGACGGGTGCTCCCTGGGTGAAGGATGGGTACGACGGTGGAGGTGGGGACGACGGGGGTTCAGCGCTCGCTGGCGACGAGGCGTTGGTACGCGGGCACGGTGAGGAACTCTTCGAACGTCTCTGCGGTGGAGAGTGAACGGAAGAGCGTGCGGGCTTCGCTGATCTTGCCCTCGCTGAAGGGCTGCAGCTCTTCGCTCATCACCTGATCGAGGCGCTCGGGCGTGAGCAGGCCGTGACGAACCTGCTGCCACACCTGCGCGCGGGAGATCTCGGCGGTCGCTGCGTCTTCCATCAAGTTGTAGAGCGGCACGCAGCCCTGCCCTCGCAGCCACGCCTCGAGGTAGCGCACGCCAACGCGAACGTTCTGGCGCAGGCCCGCGTCGCTGCGGGTGCCCTCGGGAACGCGGAGCAGATCTTCCCGCGTCACCACGACGTCGTCGCGCGTGCGGGCGAGCTGGTTCGGCGTCTTCATGTGCTCGTCGAAGATGGCCTTGGCGATCGGCACGAGCGCGGGGTGCGCGACCCAGGTGCCGTCGTGGCCGTCGGTGACCTCACGCAGCTTGTCGGCGCGAACCTTCGCGAGCGCGGCCTCGTTGGCGGCGGTGTCGTCCTTGATGGGAATCTGGGCGGCCATGCCACCCATCGCGTGCGCGCCGCGGCGGTGACAGATCTGAATCAGCTTCTGCGAGTAGGCGCGCAGAAAGCCCTTGTCCATCGTGAGCTGGGCGCGATCGGGCAAGAGCAGATCGGGCTGCTTCTTGATGAAGCTGAACATGTAGTCCCAGCGGCCGCAGTTGAGGCCGGCCGAGTGCTCACGCAGCTCGTAGAGGATCTCGTCCATCTCGAACGCCGCGGGCAGCGTCTCGATGAGGCACGTCGCCTTGATGGAGCCGCGCTTCACGCCGAGCGTGTCCTGCGCGAAGCAGAAGACGTCGTTCCACAGGCGCGCCTCGAGGTGGCTCTCCATCTTCGGCAGGTAGAAGAACGGCCCGACGCCGCGGGCGAGCTGCTCCTTCGCGTTGTGGAAGAAGAAGAGGCCGAAGTCGAAGAGGCCGCCAGACATCGGCTTGCCGTCGACGTGCACGTGCTGCTCGACGAGGTGCCAGCCGCGTGGACGAACGAAGAGCTGCGCGATCTTGTCGTTGAGCTTGTACGCCTTGCCCTCGGGCGAGCTGAACGTGAGCGTCTTGCGAACGGCGGCGAAGAGCGACTCCTGACCGGTGACGACGTTCTCCCAGCTCGGCGCGAGCGAGTCTTCGAAGTCGGCCATGAAGACGTTCGCGCCCGAGTTGAGGGCGTTGATGATCATCTTGGGTTCGGTGGGGCCGGTGATCTCGACACGGCGGTCCGACAGGCACTCGGGAACGGGAGCGACGCGCCAGTCACCAGCGCGCACCGAGGCGGTCTCGGGGAGGAAGTCGAAGCCCTTCTTCGCGCGGCGGCGCTCGAGCAATTCACGGCGGCGTTCCCCGAAGCGGCGCTCGAGATCGGCCACGAAGGCCAGGGCCTCGGCGCTCAGCAGCGGTGAGGTCTTCGGGTTCTTCAGCTCCACTCCATTCACAACCGCCATGCAGCCTCCTGTGAATCAGTGAACCGTGCTCTGGCCGCCAATCGACGACCCGAACGCAGACTAAGTAGCCATTATTCCGGGATATGACAAGGCGCGTCAGAAGAAAATCGATGTCGTGTCTGTAAACCTGAAAAGTCAATGCTGCGGTGCAAGGTAAATCCAAGAGTTGACGGATTCACAAGAACTCCGGCTGCCTTTCACAACTCTTGTAAAGCTCGTGAAGGGTAAGTGATTGGGGTGATCAGCCGACGATTGCTGCTTCAGGCCGGGCTCCTTTCGGCCTCTCGTGGGTTCGCGAACGAGCCACTCACCTTCGTGTTGGTGCCGGGTGCGTGGCATGGCGGGTGGGCATTCTCGCGCGTGAAGGCGGTGCTGGAGAAGGCCGGTCATCACGTCGACGCGGTCACGTTGCCGGGGCTCGCGGAGAAGAAGGCCGAGCTCGATGACTCGATTCACCTGAGCACGCACGTCGAGCACGTCGTCTCGCGCGTGAAAGCGGCGAGCGGCCAGGTGGTGCTGGTCGGACATTCCTACGCGGGCGTGGTGGTGATGCCCGCAGCCGCGGCGGTGCCGGAGAAGCTCGCGCGGCTCGTTCTCCTCGACGCGTTCATCGTTGAGCCCGGCCAGTCGATGCTCTCGTTGATGAAGGCGTCGTACTCGGAGTCGTGGCGCACGAAGGCGCGCGCGGTCTCGAAGGGGCTGTGGGTTCCACCGATGCTCGACGCGAAGGCGATGGGCGTGAGCGACGGGAAGGACGCGAAGTGGGTCGACTCTCAACTCACGCCGCACCCGATGACGACGGTGGAAGAGCCGGCGCAGTTCGACGCGAAGGCGCTGGAGCCGATCTCCAAACGCTACGTCTGGGCCGCGAAGTACGCCGGCTTCAAGCGGTACTTCGAGAAGGCGAAGACGCTCGGCTGGGAGACGCGCCAGGTCGACGCTGGCCACGACGCGATGGTGGTGGCACCCGACGCGACGGCAGCTGCGATCTCCTGAAATGAAAAAGCCGCCCGAAGGCGGCCTGAACTGCCCGACAAGAAGCGGACTCACTCCTTCCGAGCGGTGACCTTCACGGTCCACGAAGCGTTCAGCTCGCGACCATCGACGAGGAAGACCTTGAGGCTGATGGTGTGCGAGCCGGCGGAGGGCAGCTGCCATCGGGCGGTGTTGCCGTTGCCCATGAGCGTGCCGCCCGAGACCGTCCACTCCGGAGCCCGCACCGTCTCGGCGTCGTACAGCGCCTCGAAGTTCTCGGTCGCGAACTCGACGAACTCGCCCGTGGGACGATCGCGGAGCAGCCCGTGAATCGCCGTGACGTCGTCAACCGACGAGGGCTGCATGAGGGCGTCACTGCCGCCACAGGCGATGGTCGAGAGCGAGAGGACGGCGACGAGAGCGAGGATTCGAGCGTTCATGGCTGCTGGTGGAACCCTCGCGTGACAGGGCGTGTGCAAGAAAACTTGTCCACCAGGGCAATTGCCGGAACCCGCTGACCTCACAGGCTCTTGTGGCGTTTTTGTAAGCCCTCTTTCGCTCGCTCCGGCCACCCGGAATTCAGGAAAATCGGGACAGGTCGAGCTCCAGGCCAGCGACCGGACTTCGGCGGAGCAGCTCGGCCAGAGACCTTCTTCTCCTTCGCCGAACCAGCGCTTCGAAGTGCGTCTCCGTCATCACCACGAGCGTTGCCTTCCCTCTCGCGAGCACTCGTTGCGGCCCGACGCGCTGAGCTCGCCGAGCCAACTCGCTGAACCGCGCTTTCGCCTCCGTCCGTGTCCAGTCCATGCGTCCTCCAGAGCATCGTCGATGGTAGACACCGACCGCCCATGACGACCCTCGCTGACCTGCTGCCGAAGAAGGGCGAGCCAAAGCTGACGACCGACGCGGTGCTCGATCGCTTCGTCACCTGGGTGACCACGACCGGCCTCTCGCTGTACGGCCACCAGGAAGAGGCGATTCTCGAGCTGCTCGGCGGGAAACACGTCGTGCTCGCGACGCCGACGGGCTCGGGCAAGTCGCTGGTCGCCCTCGCCTTCCACTTCCTCGCGATGGCCGAGGGCAAGACGAGCATCTACACGTGTCCCATCAAGGCGCTGGTGAACGAGAAGTTCTTCGCGCTGTGTGACGCGTTCGGCGCCGAGAACGTCGGCATGATGACGGGCGACGCGGCCATCAACCGTGACGCTCCGATTCTGTGCTGCACGGCCGAGATCCTCTCGAACCTGGCGCTCCGGCAGCAGCGCATCGTGGCCGAGGCCGTGGTGATGGACGAGTTCCACTACTACGGCGACAAGGAGCGCGGCGTCGCGTGGCAGGTGCCGCTCATCTCGATGCCTGAGACGCAGTTCCTGCTCATGAGCGCCACGCTCGGAGACATGACGGCGATCTCGCAGTCGCTCAACGAGATCACGAAACGCGAAGTCGCCGAGGTGCGCAGCGCGCAGCGCCCGGTGCCGCTCGAGTTCACGTACTCCGAGAAGCCGCTGCACGAGATGATTCAGGAGCTGCTGCGCGCGAACCGCTCGCCCGTCTACCTCGTGAACTTCACGCAGCGCTCGGCCTCGGAGCAGGCGCAGAACCTGATGTCGATCGACGTCTGCACGAAGGACGAGAAAGAGAAGCTGAAGGCCGCGCTGGTGGGTGCACGCTTCGACACGCCGTTCGGCAAGGAGCTCAAGCGGCTGCTGTTGCACGGCATCGGGCTGCACCACGCGGGACTGCTTCCCCGCTACCGCCGCCTCGTCGAACGGCTCGCGCAGCAGGGCATGCTGAAGGTGATCAGCGGCACCGACACGCTCGGCGTCGGCGTGAACGTGCCCATTCGCACGGTGCTCTTCACGCAGCTGTGCAAGTTCGATGGCGAGAAGACGGGCGTGTTGTCGGTACGCGACTTCCAGCAGATCGCCGGGCGCGCGGGCCGCAAGGGCTTCGACGACGTCGGCTACGTGGTCGCACAGGCGCCGGCGCACGCCATCGACAACATCAAGCTTCAGCAGAAGAAGGCCGAGGGGAAGAAGGTCACCCTGCAGAAGCCGCCCACGAAGGGCTACGCGCACTGGGACGCGACGACCTTCGAGCGGTTGCGCACGTCGCTGCCCGAGAAGCTCGAGTCACGCTTCACCATCACGCACGGACTCATCGTCAACCTGCTGCAGGCGTACGAGGGCGCGTCGATCTCCGGCTATCGGCGGCTGGTCGAGCTCGTCGGCCTCTCGCACACGGGAGCGGGCACTCGCGCACGATTGCTGAAACACGCTCGCATGCTGGTGCGCGCCCTGCTCGGCGCAGGACTCGTCGTGCACGAGAAGCAGACTGCGACCTCCCCTGCCCTGCTGCGCGTCGCTCAGGGCCTGCAGCACAACTTCTCGCTGAACCACACGCTGTCGCTGTACCTGGTCGAGACACTCGCCGCGCTCGAGCCCGAGAAGGAGACGTGGCCGCTCGACGTGTTGTCGATGGTCGAGTCGATCCTCGAGAACCCCGACGTGGTGCTGTGGGCGCAGGTCGACGCGGCGAAGACGGAGAAGATCCAGCAGCTCAAGGCGCAGGGCATGGAATACGACCAGCGCATGGAGGAGCTCGAGAAGGTCACGCACCCCAAGCCGAACGCCGAGTTCATCTACGGCACGTTCGACGAGTTCGCGAAGAAGCACCCGTGGGTGCAGCACGACAACGTTCGCCCGAAGTCGGTGGCGCGCGATCTCTTCGAGCGGTGCATGACGTTCCCCGAGTACGTGAAGGAGTACGGGCTGCAACGCAGTGAAGGCGTGCTGCTGCGGTACCTGTCTGACGCGTACAAGACGCTCTTGCAGAACGTGCCCGAGACGGTGCGCACCGAGCCGCTCGAAGACATCGCGGCGTACCTGCTCACGACCATCAAGCACACCGACTCGTCGCTCGTGGAGGAGTGGGAGGCGATGAAGGAGGGCCGCGAGCTGGGCCTCGTGGTGCGCCCGGGCGAGGAGCTGCCGAAGCCGAAGAAGGATCTCGCGAAGGACAAGAAGGCGCTCACCGCGCGCGTGCGGGCCGAGCTGCACCAGATCGTCAAGCTGCTCGCGAAGAAGGACTACGAAGAGCTCGTCGAGCTGCAGCCGGAGTGGAGCGAAGACAAGTTCGAAGCGGCGCTCGCTGGGTACTGGGCCGAGCGGCAGACCATCGACACCACGCCTCGAGCGCGGCAGCCGAAGTGGACGACGCTCATCGACGATGGCCCGCGACGGTGGACGGTGCGGCAGTCGTTGCTCGACGTCGAGGGCGAGCCTGACTGGTTCATCGAGGGCCTGGTCGATTTGACGGACAAAGAAGACGTCGACGGCGCGCTCGTGACGGTGAGGCACATCGGCAGATGATTCGCGCGTTCGTGCTCCATTCGCCGGGACGGCGGCTCGGGTGGCTGCTCTTCCTGGCGCTGGGGTCGGTCGCGGCGGTGTCGTTGGGGCACGTGTTCAAGCCGGTGTTTCTCGAAGGCGTGACCGATTTGCCGGGCCTGCCCTTCGTGGCGCTCTGTCGGTGGGACGCGGGCTGGTACGGATCGATCGCGAGAGATGGGTATTTCTTCGTGCCCGGGCAGCAGTCGCCGGTCGCGTACTTTCCGCTGTACCCAATGCTGATTCGCGCGGTGACGTGGTTGGGCGTGAATCGGTGGGTCGCCGGCACGGCGCTGACGTTTCTCGCGGGCCTCTCGGCGTTGCTGTTGTTTCAACGATGGCTGAGCAAGGTCGCTCCGGCGCAGTCGGCGACGGCGTGGCTGCTGCTCGTGAGCTTTCCGTATTCGTGTTATTTATTTGGTGTTGTCTATTCTGATGCGCTGTTTCTGTTGTTGGTGGTGGCAGCGTTCTACGCCCTGGAGTCCGGCTCACCGATTGGCGCAGCCGTGTTCGGAGCGTTCGCGACGGCGTGCCGTCCAGTCGCCCCCGCGCTGGTGCTGGGGCTCGTCGTGCGAAGCCTCGAGCGTCGGCGCAAGGCTGGGCTGCCGATTCGCTTCGTCGATCTGGTGCCCGGTCTCGCAGGGCTGGGAATGCTCGCGTACATGGTCTTCCTCCAGCAGAAGTTCGGCGACCCGCTGGCGTTCGCGCACGTGCAGGGCGCGCCGGGCTGGGAGCAGTCTCCCGGTTGGGCCTCGTGGCTGAAGGACGAGTGGTTTCACCAGATGCACGTGGGGCATTGGACGGTGAAGCTTCGGCTCGGCGCGCACGCGTTCGTCACCCTCGGCGCGCTGGCCCTGGTGCCCGCGGTCTTCAAGCGCGTCGGCTGGGGCTACGGCGTGTACTGCCTCATCGTGCTCGGCCTGCCGGCGCTGTCGTCGAAGGACTTCCAGGGCATGGGCCGCTACGCCATCGCCGCGTTCCCTGTGCTGATTCCGCTCGCCAGCGGGCTCGACGAGTGGGCGGGCGTGCGAGACCTGTTGCTCGTCATCCTCGCGCTCGGGCTGGCAGCCACGGCCTTCGTGCTCGGCACCGGCGCCTACGTCGCCTGATGTTTCCGCGTCATTCGAACCCAGGGCAGCAGGTCGGACCGACGGTCGGAGGTCCCCCCGACATGGAGCAGGGCATCGTGAGCGCCCCGGCCATGCAGTCGCACGTCATCAGATACTGAAAAGGCGAGGAGCGGTCGGTGGCCGTGCATGACGCGGTCTTCTGAGCCCCGCCACAGGTGCACGACTCGGTCGTCCGAACGCACCTCACGTTGGCGCCACCGTCACAGTCCGCCCGCGTCTCGACACACTCGAGCCCGCCAAACGGCCTGACGAACGCCGTCTCGGCGCAGCTCGACGCCATGAAGCGACCTTTCACCGTCGCGCCCGTGTCCATCTCGAGATCGACTGCGATGGTCGCCGAGGCGTTGGTCTTCGACACGAGCTCGATGGAGCCTCGCTGAGCCTTCGTCTCGAAGAAGGCGCTCGGCGATCGACCTCGGAACGCCGCGCTGAGTTCAGCGGCGTCGAACTTTCGCTGCTCCGAGCTCGGCAGCCAGACGTCGAACCAGACGCCTTCGAGCTCTGCATTGGAATAGCGCGCCCGTTTGCAGCGAAACGCCGACAGCTCTGCACAGACATCATCGTGGCTCGACAGCACCACCCGCACCCCACCGTCCTCGCTGGCGACGAAGGCGCTGCGAACCTGCAGCTCCCAGGGCGCGATGGCGATGCGTTCGTCGACGCAGCTGACGAGACCGACCGTCAACAGCGCGAGTTCATACCTTCGCATACGGGTTCGACCCGTGCCGATCGTCGGCCAGCACGCCGGCCATGTCGTGGTAGCAGACCGCGCCGGAAGCGAAGTAGTGGCCCACCATGGCCTTGCGGGTGTGAACGAGCTCGTTCCGCTTCGAGCCGCCGTGCACCAGATTGGCGTGCCAGAACAACACATCGCCTTTCTGTGCTGTGAAGAAGTGCGGCTTGCCGCCCATTTCCTTCACACGCTCCTGCATGAAGGGCTCGTACTTCTCGCCGTACGAGATGTACCCTCTTGCCTTGAACTCTCCGGGCTCGATGCCGGCGTGCCGCGCGAAGTAGTACGGCCAGCGGTGGCTGCCCGGGTAGTAGAGCAGCGGGCCCGAGTCGCGGTGAATGTCCTCGAAGGCGATCCACGCGGCGGCCATGAAGCCGAGCGGGTACGTCGTCATGTGAATCGAGTCGGAGTGCTCGAGCTGCTGACTGCCCTTGTGTGAGGCGATCGTCTGAAACGGCGCGACCTCGCGGCCGAAGATCAGCCCCACCCACCGCACGATCTCGGGCGAGTACAAGAGCGACTTCATCTCCGGAACCTTGAGGTGCGGGTTGAGGAAGCGACCCGGGTGTGGATCGTTCGGGCCGCCCGGTTCGGGCTCGAGCTTCACGGAGCCAGCTTTGATCTCCCGCTCGTAGGCCGCCCAGACGCTGTCGAGGTAGCCGGGCGCAAACGGGTTCTTGAGGATGAAGTAGCCGTCGACCGCCCACTGCCTGCAGATCGCTGCCTGCTCGTTCGTCAGCTGGCCGCTGGTGTGCCGCCGGGTCAGCTCGGCCTGCCAGTCGGGGCGATCGAGCCATGCCATCGGGCCGGCGTTGGGAAACCGCTCGCTGCGGTACTCGTCGATGGCGCCGAGATCGACTGGGACGTCGGCGAAGTACTTCGCGCGAAACTTCGCCTCTCCCTCGAGGGCGTACTTCGCGGCGTCGAGAGACTTCTTCGCGGGCACCAGCAGGTGGCGCGTCACGCGGTTCTTGATGCGACTGAGCAACGGCATGTCGTCCTTCCCGGCCGGCGCGGCGAATACGTCTGGCAGTCCTTCAGCGCAAGAGGGTCTGCCCGCGACGACCGCACCCGGCCGGTGCTAATGGGCGCGCCATGCCTACGACTGCAGACCTGCTCGCCGAGCTCGAAGCTGCCCGCAAGGAGCGCGACGACGCCCTCACGCGTCTCGCCAACGCCCGCGCCGAGCTCGATGCCCTCAAGCAAGCCATCAAGAACAAGGACGAACCCGAGGTACCTCTGTACCCCGACAGCGCGGGTCTCGGGCCCGAGACGCCGCTGCGCTACATCGCCGCCGACGCCGTGAACGACGCGCTCAAGCGCTTCACGTCACCGATTCAGAAGGTGCTGCGCGAACGCTTCGGAGACCGCGATGGCCGTTGATGTCGTCGTCCCCGTCTACAAGGACCTGAAGCTGACGATGGAGTGCCTGCGCTCGGTGCTCGAGCTCGGAGGCCCGCGCCTCGGCCGCCTCATCGTGGTGAACGACGCCTCTCCCGAGCGCGAGCTGATGCGCCACCTCGAGGGCCTGCGACGTGACGACGCCCGCGTGCGCCTGATCGTCAACCCGAGCAACCGCGGCTTCGTGCAGAGCGCCAACATGGGCCTCTCGCTCGGCGACGACGACGTGGTGCTGCTCAACAGCGACGCGCGCCTCACGCATGGCGCCCTCGACGAGCTCCTCGGCTGCCTGCACTCGGACGACCGCTTCGCCGCCGTCAGCCCGCTCTCGAACAACGGCACGCTGTGCTCGGTGCCGACCTTCAAGGAGATCGCCTCGGTCAAGATGCTCGAGGGCGTGCCGCTGCAGCTCTCGGGCATTCCCCGTGCGACGCCGATGCCGACCCTGAACGGCTTCTGCATCGCGTTCCGGCGCCGCGCGCTCACCGAGCTCGGCCTCTTCGACCAGGCCTTCGCTCCGGGCTACCACGAGGAGAACGACTGGTGTCAGCGTGCGCGCGCGGCGGAGTGGAAGGTGGCCCGCGCCAACCACGCCCTGGTGCTGCACCACGGTGGCGTGTCGTTCGCTGGCGCCCGCACCCGGCTCGACCTGATCCACGGCCGCCGCCTCATCGCGCGCTACCCAACCTACTTCGACGAGAACGACGCCTTCGCCATGTCGCCCCTCGCCCACGTCGCCGCCAGCGCCGTGCGGGCCTCGATGAACCGGCTGCGGCTGCGAATGCCCGTCACCACGATGGACGACCTCGAGCGCGCGCGCTTTCTGGGCAAGACGATGGTCGCCGAGGCCGTCACCGAGAAGATGGCCGAGGCCTGCCACTGGGCGCAGGTGCCCATCGCCGCGAGGCTGCCGCCCGACATCACCTGTGTTCGCGGCGTCGGCCCCTGGCCCGTCTCGAGCGCGCTCATCACGCTCGTCGATCACACCACGCCCCTCGACAGCTACGGGCTGATGCAGCAGCTGGTGCTCTCGCAGGCCATCGTCGCCAACTCCGAGGGGCTCGCGACGCGTTTGCGCCGTGAGCTCTCGCTGCCGCAGCTGCGCGTCACGGTCGTCACCAAGGACGATCACGAAGCCTTCGTCGACGTGATCCGCAAGGTGTCGCTCACGCCTGATCCCGTGATCCTCGAGCGCGCTGCGGCGCACGCCGCCCTGCAGCCGCTCCCGCGCCGGACCAGCGCCGCGTGACCTGTTGCTGCACACGCTGAAAAGTGGCAATCCCCCGCGAATGTCGCGAACGGTCCTCATTACCGGCGGTGCGGGGTTCATCGGGTGCACGGTGTCTCGCCGGCTCCTGGCGCGTGGCGATCGCGTCGTCGTCTTCGACAACCTGCACCCGCAGTGTCACACCGCGCCCGGCCGGCCTGCCGCGATGCCAGACGGCGTCGAGTTCATTCCAGGTGACGTCACCCTCGGCTCGAACTGGGCCTCGCTGCTCAAACTGCACCGGCCTGAGATCGTCCTGCACCTGGCGGCCGAGACGGGCACCGGCCAGTCGCTGACCGAGGCCAACCGGCACGCGATGGTGAACGTGTCTGGCACCGCGCAGCTGGTCGACGCCATGACGGCCGCGAAGCACGTGCCGGCGCAGTTCATTCTCACGTCGAGCCGCGCGGTCTACGGCGACGGCGCGTGGAAGAGCGCGAGCGGGAACATCTTCTACCCGGCAGGCCGCACGCGCGCGCAGCTCGAGGCGAAGCAGTGGGACGCGCTGGACGAGAGCGGCAAGCCCGCGACGCCGGTCGTCAGCACCGCGGGCGTCACGCACCCCAACCCCATCTCGGTCTACGGCGGCACCAAGCTGACGCAGGAGCACATCCTCTCGACGTGGTGCCGCGCGTTCGGCGCTGGCCTGTCGGTGCTTCGGCTTCAGAACGTGTACGGCCCGGGCCAGGCGCTCGGAAACCCCTACACCGGCGTGCTCACGTTCTTCGCGCAGCGCGCCGTCGCGAAGCAGCAGCTCGACGTCTACGAAGACGGGAAGATCGTTCGCGACTTCGTCTTCATCGACGACGTGGCCGATGCGCTTGCTGGAGCCGCTGCGACGCCGACCTCATCGGTGCGTACCGTCGACATCGGCAGCGGTCAGGCCACCACCATCGACGAGGTCGCGCGCATCATGGCGCGCCTGGCGGGGGCTCCGGCGCCGCACGTCTCGGGCAAGTTCCGCGACGGCGACGTGCGCGCCGCGAGCTGCACCATCGAGGCTGCCCAGAAGCAGATCGGCTACCAGCCGAAGGTCAGCCTCGAGCAGGGTCTCACCGCGCTGCTCAACAGCATTCCCCGGAGCTGACCGTGCTCAAGAACACCGGTGAGCGCTTCATGCCCGACTGGAAGGGCGACACCGAACTCGAGCATCTGCACCGCTACGAGATGGCGCTCGAGTTCGTGGCGGGCAAGCGGGTGATCGACGTCGCCTCGGGTGAGGGCTACGGCAGCAACATGCTGGCGGCGAGAGCCGCCCACGTCATCGGCGTCGATGTCTCGCCGGAAGCCGTGGCCCACGCGCGACAGCGCTACGTCAGGCCCAACCTCGAGTACCGCGAAGGCAGCGCCTCGAAGATTCCCCTCGAGAGCGCGTCGGTCGACGTCGTCGTCAGCTACGAGACGCTCGAGCACCTCTCGGAGCAGGAAGAGATGCTGGGCGAGCTCGCGCGCGTGCTGAAGCCGTCGGGGCTGCTGATTCTGTCGACGCCCGACAAGCACTACTACACGGACCAGCGCGGCCACGAGAACCCCTTCCACGTGAAGGAGCTGTACCGCGAAGAGTTCCGCGCCCTCGTGAAGCGGCACTTCCCGAACGTCGAGTTCCACTTTCAGCGCGCCATGCACGCGTCGATCATCGCGCCCGAGCAGCCGACCGCCGACGAGGGCCAGACGTGGACGAAGGACGAGCGCACGGGCCAGGTGTCCACCGACCGAGGGCTCATCACGCCGCTCTATCTGATCGCCTTCGCCTCACGCGCCGAGCTGCCGAAGGGCCCCAGGGCCTCGACGTTCGAGATGAGCCCGCCGTCGTACGCGGCGGTCGAGCAGGAGCTGCGGCTGAAGCTGCAGGCCCTCGAGCGTGAACACCGTGAGGCCGTCTCGGCCCTCGAGCGCACGATGCGCGAAGCGGTGATCGCCGAGCGTGATCACCGCCGCACGGCCGTCGAGCTCTGGGAGCTGCGCCGCTTCCTCGAAGTCGCTTCTCAACAGCACAACAACAAAAGCGGGCTCGACTCGCTGCTCGACGGCGCGAAGTCGCTGCTCAAGCCAAAGGGCCGCGGAGGTCGCCGATGAAACGCCTCGCCATCTACATGATCTACGACTCCGCCGGAGTCGTCGCCGACTACGTCATCTACAAGCTGCAGAAGCTGCGGGAGCACGTCCAGACCATCGTCGTGGTGGCCAACGGGAACCTCACCGCCGAGAGCAAGGCGCGGCTGGCCACGGTCGCCGACATCGTGCACGTGCGCGAGAACTACGGCTTCGACGTCTGGGCCTATCGCGACGGCCTGGTGAACGTCGTCGGCTGGGAGAAGCTGACCCAGTACGACGAGCTGCTGCTGCTCAACTACACGTTCTACGCGCCCATCTTCCCCTTCAAGGAGATGTTCGATCGCACGGCCACCCACGACGTCGACTTCTGGGGCATCACGGCGTTTCGCGGGCCGGTGCCGAACGGACTGACGGGTGAAGGCACGCTGGCGTTCCACATTCAGTCGCACTTCATCGCCGTGCGCCGCCGGCTCTTCTGCAGCCGCGTCTTCCGCAACTACTGGGAAGAGATGCCGCCCATCACCAGCTACATCGACTCGATCCTCAAGCACGAGGTGCGGTTCACCGAGTACTTCAGCGACATGGGCTATCGGTACTCGGTCTACGCCGACCCGACGCGCTACCAGGACGAGCACCCGGCGCTCAACGCCATCGACTCGCTGCTCGACGATCGCATTCCCATTCTCAAGCGGCGCCCGTTCTTCCACGACCCCAAGTACCTCGATCAGCACTGCATCGATCTCGACCGGGTCATCGAGCTGGTGAAGGCGAAGAGCGACTTCGACACCTCGCTCCTGTGGAAGGACATGGCGCGGGTGGCGAAGCCGCGAGATCTGTACACGAACGCCACGCTGCTCGCGGTGATGCCAGACGAGCCGCCGCCCAAGCCGCTCCCGAAGCGCCGCATCGCCGTGCTCGCCCACGCCTACTACCCCGAGCTGCTCGGCGAGCTCATGTCGTACGCGAAGAACATTCCGCAGCCGTTCGACGTGTACGTCACCACCGCCGACGCGAAGAAGAAGGCGGCCGTCGAGGCGTGGTTCGCGAAGAACGCGATCGAACGCGCCACGCTCAAAGAGGTGCGGGTGGTGGAGAACCGCGGGCGAGACATCTCGGCCCAGCTCATCGGCCTGCGCGACGTCGTGCTGACCGGCGGTTACGACTACCTCTGCCGCGTGCACTCGAAGGTCTCACCGCAAGATCCGTTCGCGGTGTCACGCCACTTCAAGGAGCACCTCTTCGAGAACCTGCTCGGGGGCGAAGGCTACGTCGCGCGCCTGCTGACGCAGTTCGAAGAGAACCCGAACGTCGGGCTCATCATGCCGCCGGTGATCCACCAGGGCTACCCGACGCTGGGCCACGCGTGGTTCACCAACAAGCCCGGCGCTGCCGAGTGGGCGAAGAAGATCGGCATCGAGGTGCCGTTCGACGACGACACGCCGCTCGCCGCCTACGGGTCGATGTACTGGTACCGGCCCGACGCGCTCAAGAAGCTCTTCTCGTACCCCTTCACGTGGAAGGACTTCCCCGAAGAGCCGAACTACGGCGATGGCCGGTTGCCGCACATTCTCGAGCGCCTCGTGGCCTATGCCGCGCTCGCGAACGGCTACACGGTGCTCAGCGCGCTGACGACGAAGAACGCGGCCAAGGGCTACGTGAAGCTCGAGTACAAGCTGCAGCGCATGGTGGGTGACGACAACCGCGAGAAGAACGCGCCGCCGCTGCCGCTGCCCCAGCTCAAGGCGTTCCTCCGGTCACGCATGCAGTCGCAGCCGCACGGGCTCGCGTGGGTGACGAAGTCGTACCGCGCGATTCGGGCGGGCTACCACTTCGCCCGCAAGCTGCGGACGCCCTGAGGCCATCGTCGTGAGCGCTCCGTCGGCGAAGGACAAGATCCTCGACATCGAATGCCTGCGGGCGTTCGCGATCATCTACACCCTGATCGCCCACTTCCGGTTCCTCTATGCGGCCGAGCCGCACTGGGTTCAGGAGATGGACAAGCGCGTCATGTTCCATGGCGGCGTCGATCTGTTCTTCGTGATCAGCGGGTTCGTGATCAGCAAGAACCTGATCCCCGCGGCGCGCGTGCTGTCGAACTTGTCGGAGAAGGTGCGGTTCGTCTCGGTGTTCTGGGTGCGCCGCGTGTACCGGTTGTGGCCGTCGTCGTGGCTGTGGGCCTTCATCGGACTGGCCGCCGTGGTTGGGACTGGTCAGGGGCACCTGAAGACCGAGATCTACGACGTCGCCGCCGCGCTGCTGCAGATCTACAACTACCACGCGTACTCGTGCGCGAACGGCGTCGGCGTGTGCTCGCACCAGTCGGTCGGCGTGTACTGGAGCCTCTCGCTCGAAGAGCAGTTCTACATCGTGCTGCCCGTGCTGCTCGTCGCCGCCCGGAACCAGGCGAAGTGGATTCTCGGCGGAGCGTTGCTGCTCGCGGTGCCGGCGCACATGTACCTGCCGGCGCTCGGAGGCTTCTTCCGGTGGGAGGCGTTCTGCGTGGGCGTGCTGCTCGCGTGGCTCTACGCCAACGAGACCGTGCGCGCGGCCGTCGAGACCCATCTCTTCGGGCCGCTGGGCCGCACCACGTGGCTGGCCTCGTACCTGATGCTCGCGGCCATTCCGATGGCGGGCGTCGGCGCGTTCGGCGGCGCGAGCTACACCATCACCGCAGTCTGCGCTGGCGTGCTGGTGGCACTGGCCAGCCTCGACAAGGGGCACCTCGGCATGCCCCCGTTCCTCAAGCCCGTGCTCGTGTGGTTCGGCGCGCGGTCGTACAGCATCTACCTCGTGCACACGGCCGTGTTCGTCGTGTTCAAGGCGATGGCGATCAAGGGCTGGCGCGAGGCGTTGCCGGAGCCCCTGGCCGACGTCGGCTGGGTCGGGCTCGGACTGCTCGTCGTGCTGATCTTCAGCGAGCTCAACTTCCGCTTCGTCGAGTCGCGCTTCAGGCACATGGGCCGGCCAGCACCTCAGGCCTGACTTCGGTCAGGAAGTCGCATCAGTGCTGCTGCTGGCGGAAGGCTCCGCCATCACACATGCGGCTTGACCCCCTGCACACCTCTACGTAAGCGCGCGGACACCATGAACGTGCTCGTCACCGGGGGTTGCGGCTTCATCGGGTCCAACCTCGTCCACTGGCTGCGCAAGAACCGCCCCACGTGGAACATCGTCAACCTCGACAAGCTGACCTACGCCGGCAACCTCGAGAACCTCACGGCGCTCGAAGGCGACCCGAAGCACGTGTTCGTGCAGGGCGACATCTCGAACCGCGAGCTCGTCGATCACGTCATTCGCACGCACCGCATCGACGCGATCATGCACCTGGCCGCCGAGAGCCACGTCGATCGCTCGATTCTCGGGCCCGAGGCGTTCATCAAGACCAACATCCTCGGCACGCAGGTGCTGCTCGAGGCTGCGCGCCACGCGAAGATCAGCCGCTTCCTCATGGTGTCGACCGACGAGGTGTACGGCTCGCTCGGCCCCACGGGCTTCTTCACCGAGACGACTCCGCTGTCGGCCTCGAGCCCCTACTCTGCGTCGAAGGCCTCGGCCGATCTCATCACGCTCGCCTACGAGCACACCTTCGGGCTCGACGTCGTCGTCACGCGCTGCTCGAACAACTACGGCCCGTTCCAGTTCCCCGAGAAGCTGATCCCCCTCATGGTGATCAACGCGCTCACCGACAAGCCGCTGCCGGTCTACGGCGACGGCCTCAACGTGCGCGACTGGCTGCACGTCGATGATCACTGCTCGGCGCTCACCACCGTGCTCGAAAAGGGCAAGAAGGGCGGCGTGTACAACATCGGTGGCAACTCGGAGCGCACCAACATCGTCATCGTGAAGACGATCCTCCAGGCCGTCGGCAAGCCCGAGTCGCTCATCAAGTACGTGCAGGATCGCCCGGGCCACGACCGCCGCTACGCCATCGACGCGACGAAGATTCGCACCGAGCTGGGCTGGCAGCCGAGCTACGTCTTCGAGAAGGCCATCGCCGAAACGGTGAAGTGGTACCTCGAGAACCGCACCTGGTGGGAGCGCGTCACCTCGGGCGCGTACCGCCAGTACTTCGACACCCAGTACAAAGCCCGACTCGAGAAGCACTGACATGCGCGTCGCCGTCACTGGAAGCAACGGACTCGTCGGGCGTCGCCTCGTCACGCAGTTGCTCGCGGCGGGCCACGAGGTGCTGGGACTGTCACGCGGTGAACGTCGCGTCGATGGCGCGTACACCTACGCAGCGGTCGATCTCGCCGACTCAGTCCTGCTCGCGAAGACGCTCGGTGACTTCAAGCCCGACGCCATCATCAACCCCGGTGGCATGACCGACGTCGACGGCTGCGAGCGCGACCCCATCGCCGCGTACGAAGCGAACGTCTCGGGAGTGGCCAGCCTCGCGAAGGCGGCACGCTCGACCGGCGCGCACCTCGTTCACGTCTCGACCGACTACGTCTTCGATGGAGACGACGGTCCGTACACTGTCGACGCGAAGCCGAACCCACGCGGCACCTACGCCATCACCAAGCACGCCGGTGAGCAGACCGTGAAGGCGCTACTGCCCGCCACGCAGTGGAGCATCGCCCGCACCGCCGTCGTCTACGGCTGGCCCTCGACCGGAAAGAACAACTTCGGGTTCTGGCTGGTCTCGACGCTCGCGCAGGGCAAGCAGGTGCCGCTGTTCCAGGATCAGTGGGTGTCGACGAGCCACGCCACCAACGTCGCGGCGATGGTGAAGGAGCTGGCCGAGAAGAAGCTGGCCGGCCTCTGGCACACCTGCGGCGCCGAGGTGATGGACCGCGTGACCTTCGGGCATCGCGTCTGTGAACGTTTCGGCTTCGACAAGGCCCTCATCAAACCCAGCCGCATGGCTGACGTGAAACTCGCGAGTCCCCGGCCGGCGAAGAGTGGGCTCGACGTGACGAAGACGGCGCAGGCGCTCGACGCAAAGCCATGGACCGTGGCTCGCGCGCTCGACGAGCTGCACCGCGAAAGACAGGAGCACCCATGAAGGGCATCGTCCTCGCCGGTGGTTCAGGCACCCGGTTGTACCCGCTCACGCGCGTCGTCTCGAAGCAGCTGCTGCCCATCTACGACAAGCCGATGGTCTACTACCCGCTGTCGGCGCTCATGCTGGCGGGCATCAAGGACATCCTCCTCATCTCGACCCCGCAGGATCTGCCGCGCTTTCGCGAGCTGATGGGCGACGGCTCGCAGTGGGGCATCTCGTTGTCGTACGCCGAGCAGCCGAAGCCCGAAGGCCTCGCGCAGGCGTTCATCATCGGCCGCCAGTTCGTCGGCAACGACAAGGTCGCGATGGTGCTCGGCGACAACATCTTCTACGGCCACGGCTTCTCCGACCTCGTGCAGCGCGCCGCGCGGCTCGACAAGGGCGCCACGGTCTTCGGCTACTGGGTGAACGACCCCGACCGCTACGGCGTCGTCGAGCTCGACGCTCACAAGCGCGCCATCTCGATCGAAGAGAAGCCGAAGGTGCCAAAGTCGAACTACGCGGTGACGGGCCTGTATTTCTACGACAACCAGGTCGTCGACATCGCCGCCAACCTGAAGCCGGGCGCGCGTGGCGAGCTCGAGATCACCGACGTCAACCGCATCTACCTCGAGCGCAAGCAGCTGACCGTCGAGCTCATGGGCCGCGGCTACGCGTGGCTCGACACGGGCACGCACACCTCGCTCATGGAGGCGTCGGAGTTCATTCACGTCGTCGAAGAGCGCACGGGCCTCAAGGTGGCCTGCCTCGAAGAGATCGCCTGGCGCATGAAGTACATCGACGACGGCCAGATGGAGAAGCTCGCCCAGCCGATGGCGAAGAACGAGTACGGCCAGTACCTGCTCAGCCTGCTCAAGAACAAGGACAAGCTGTGAACGTCATTCAGACGACGCTGCCGGGCGTGATGCTGCTCGAGCCGAAGGTGTTCGGTGATGCACGCGGCTTCTTCCTCGAGACGTTCCGCACCGAGCGCTACCGCGACCTGGGCATTCCTGGCCCCTTCGTGCAGGACAACTGGTCGCGCTCGCGCCGCGGCATTCTGCGCGGCCTGCACCTGCAGCACCCCAGGGCCCAGGGCAAGCTGGTGATGGTCACGCGCGGCAGTGTGTTCGACGTGGCGGTCGACGTGCGGCGCGGCTCTCCGCACTTCGGCAAGTGGGTTGGCTACGACTTGTCGGAAGAGAACAAGCGCCAGCTGTGGATTCCGCCCGGCTTCGCGCACGGCTTCTGCGTCACCAGCGACGAGTGCGACTTTCTCTACAAGTGCACCGAGATCTACGCGCCCGAGAACGAGCGCACGGTGCTGTGGAACGACCCCGCCATCGGCGTGCAGTGGCCGGTGACGAACCCGGTGCTCTCGAAGAAGGACGAAGCTGGCCTGCCGCTCGCCCAGCACACGCAGTTGATGGACTACGTGGCCTGAGTCGTCAGGGGTGAACGCGCACGGCTTCGAGGTGGAAGTACGTGCGCCTCGGCACGCGGAACCTCACGAACCGCGCGGTCGTCTCGGGCACCTTGGCGCGCCACGTCGTGAACAGCGCGTCCTGGCGCGCGATCTCTCTCCACGCCTCGCGATCGTCTCCGACCTCGACGATCAGGGGTACCGAGCGCTCGGGCATGTGATCACTGCGGTTCACCACCGTGAGTGACGAGAACTTCGTGGGTGTTCCGAGATCGATCTCGAACCACGGGTTGTCGTCTTCGTTGGTGTGAAACAGAATTCGGGTGACGTGCGGGCCGCAGCGGCCGACCGAGGGGTCGCAGTCGATCCACTTCGAGCTCGTGCGCCACGGTTTGCCGGCGGCGAGATCGACTGGCTCGAGCACGCGCTGCGCGAAAAGGAAGACGCTGAGCGCGAGCGTCACGACCACGAAGAGCCGGCTCATGCGGCGGATCTGGCGAGAGGCGACGATGCGCTCGTCGTCTGGTGCAGCGGCGGCATCGAGCGGAATCGGGCCCGTCGTGAGCACTGACTCGGGCTCCACGCCTTCCAGCGGCGAGACGGGCTGAGCCAGCGTGATGTCTGCGGAACCCGACCCGGAAACAGAGAGCCCTGATTGATCGGAGTTCGCTCCCGACCCGGTTGCTGCAGAGCCCGACGCTGGCGCTGCGGAAGCCGACCCCGGTGCTGCGGCAGCCGACCCCGGTGCTGCGGCAGCCGACTCCGGTGCTGCGGAGCCCGACTCAGGAACCGACGAAGAGCGTGCCTCGGGAACGACACCGCCGGTCGACTCGCCCGCTTGCGGGCCCGAACCACCCGTGTCCCCTGTCGTCATGGTGCGGCCTCATAGATCACGCGGTACGGCTCGACCAGCCTGCCCGCTGTGCTATCGACCGCGGCCGTGCTCGCCCCTGCCCTTCGCGCGTCCCTCGCCCTCGGCGTCGTCTCGGCGGCGCTGATTCACGTCTTCGCCTCGGCGCTGATGCCCGTTGGCCCGTCGTTCGTCGTCAACAACGCGCTCACCGCCGACAAGCGCATGATGCTCGCGCTGGCGATGATCGCAGCCTTCGGCATCACGGCCGCAGTCTCGACCGGGCTCTGGTTCTTCGAAAAGTCGCGCTCGACGAAGGGCCTGCAGTGGCTCGCCAGGCTGCTCTGCCCGATCGTGCTCGCGCCGCTCATCGTCGCCCTCGGGCAGCGCGACTTCGGCGAAGAGATCTCCGAGGCGATGGTGTTCGCGGTCTTCATCGTCGCCTTCGAGCAGTTCATGCGGGTCAGCCTCGAGGCCTGGGCCGAGCGCCACACGGTCCGTCCGCCGTTGAGCGAAGAGACGCTGCCCACCGCGCTGCTCAGCCTCATCAAACGCGTTGGTCACGCGTTCGCGAGCCGCCCGAAGCTCGTGTTGGGCACGGTCATCTTCGGCGTCATCGCGCAGGCGCTGTACATGTCGATCTTCGCCATCTGGTCGCACCAGCGCTTCACGACCTACGGCTACGACCTGGGCCAGTACGACTCCATCTTCACCAACACCCTGCACGGCCACTGGCTCGCGATTCCGGCGCTGGGTTGGGAAGAGAACTGGTCCGAGCTCGTCAACAACCACGCCGACCTCGGCGTCTTCTACATGCTGCCGTTCTACGCCATCTACCCGCGCGCCGAGACGCTGCTGGTGATGCAGGCGGTGGTGGTGGCGAGCGCTGCGGTGCCGGTCTACCTCTTCGCGAAGAACCGGCTGCCGACGGGCTGGGCGTTTCTGCTCGCGGTGGGCTGGCTCGGCTACCCGCCGCTGCACGGAGCCCAGCTCTACGACGTGCACATGCAGCCGTTCGGCATGGCGTTCACCGTCTGGGCGATCTCGATGGTCGACCGCCAGAAGTGGGTCGGCTACTGGATCTTCTTCACCATGGCGATCCTCTGCCGTGAGGACGTCTCCATCGGCCTCGCGATGCTGGGGCTCTTCATGGTGCTGTCTGGAGCGCGCGTGCGCACCGGCATCGCGTCGATGATCGTGGCGGCGCTGTTCTTCCTGACCCTGCGCTTCGTGCTCATGAAGAACACCGGCTTCAGCGATGTGTTCAAAGAGCTCTTCCCGACCGGCGAGCGCGGCTTCGGCGCGATCATCAAGACGCTCATCACGAACCCGGGCTTCGTCGCGAAGTCGCTGATGACGTGGGAGAAGTTCCGCTACGTGGCGCAGCTGTTCGCGCCGCTGGCGTTCATTCCGGTGCGCAAGCCATCGTTGTGGCTCGTCTTCGTGCCGGCGTTCATCCTCACCCTGCTCAGCACCGCGTACCTGCCGACGATTCAGATCAGCTTCCAGTACATCTCGAACTGGAGCGGCTACGCGTTCCTCGCCATCGCGCTCGTGCTGGCCGCGTACCAGCACGGCGGAGAGCTGGTGAAGATGCGCGCTGCCGGAACTGCGCTCTTCGTCGGGCTCACCCTGGGCAACCTGCAGTACGGCGCCTGGCAGCCGAACCCGGTCGTGCACGGCGGCTTCGTCGACGTGCCGTTCCTCGCGCCGAGCCCGGCAGACCGGCAGCGCGAGAAGGACTTGCAGGAGCTGATGGCCCTCGTGCCCGTCGACGCGAGCCTCGCCGCCAGCGATCGCGTGCAGCCGCACGTCACCTGGCACGTGCGCACGTACTCGCTCAAAGACGCGCTCTACGACTGCGACTATCTGCTCTGGAGCGATCTCGGCGGCGACCCCGGAAACGATCGCGGCCAGCGCGCCGTCGCCTCGGGTGACTACGTGGTCTTCGCCACCCGCGGAGGCTCGATCCTCGCGAGGAAGAAGACGATCGTCACGCCACCACCTCCGGCTGCTCCGGCTCCATGAACGAGACGCCACGGTGGGTGTGGCGTGCAGGCCTGGTCGCGACCGCCCTCTTCGCAGGGTGGTCGTTCTGGCTCGCGCTCTTCCTGCCGCTCGATTCGTGGGACGCGTACGACTACCTCGTCAACGCGCGCCTCATCGCAGGGCACGATCTCACCCGCCTCGCGCAGACGTATCGAACCGATCGGCCGCCTGGCATCTCGATGCTGGTCGCTCCGTTGTTGTCGCTCGGGTACCGGCCGGGCCAACGTGGGCTCGCGGGCCTGGTGCATCTGGTGCCGTGGAGTCTGGGGCTCGGGTCCCTCGCGCTCTTGTGGCTCATGGTGAAGCGTCACTCAGGCGTCGCGCTCGCGTTCCTGGCGGCGGCGTTCGTCGCGCTGAACCCGCTCGTGCTGCACGCGCTGCCGTTCATCATGGCCGACATCGCGTCGATGGCCTTCGGGCTCCTCACGCTGTGGCTCGCCGAGCAGGTGCTCACCTCGAAAGACTGGCGGCTCGTCGTGGCGCTCGCGGTCACGGTGGGCATGGCGATGCTGTGCAAGTACCCGATGGCGCTACTCGGGCTCGCCGTTCCGCTGGCGAACGTGCTCTGGGCGTTCGTGGGCCGTGACCGCCCGTCAACCCTGAAAGAGAAGCTGCTCACCTCGGTGCATGGCCGGCTCGCCTTGGGGCTCGTGGCAGGGCTCGCGCTCTTCTTCGCGGTGCACGCGCTCATCTACTCGCGCATCGTGCCCGGTGACGGCGCGTGGACCGATCGCATGACGGCCGGGCTCAAGACCGCCTGGGCCGGCGGTGGCGGCGCTGGAAACACCGACCCGTGGTGGGAATTACCGCACGCGATTCTGTGGACGTTCGGACCGCCGATCGTCGCGTTGGCGCTCCTGGGTGCCGGCGTCGTCGCCATCAGAGATCGCGATCGCGCAGGCTTCTTCCACCTCGTCTGGGTGCTGTCGCTGCTCGGGCTCTTCATCTTCGTCATCGGCCACAAGGAGTCCCGCTACGTGATGCCCGCGCTGCCTTCGATCGCGTTCCTCGCGGCGAGAGGGCTGGCGCTGTTCACGTCACGGACACAGGTTCAGGGAGCGCTCGCAGCAGTGGCGATCGTGGGCCTCGCTCCACCTGCCGTCGCCGAGTTCGGCCGAATGAACGACCCGCTCTACACACGCCCCTCGATGCTTGCGTGGGCTCGGTACGCGCTCGATCACGCCAACGCCGACGCCAGCGTGGCGGCCGGTGAGCGCCCCATCATTCAGCACCCGAACATCTCGCCCTTCGCGCTGTACCCGAAGAGCCCGGTGGTGTTCCCGATGGACGAGTACTGGCACTACCACCACATCAACCACGGCGGCCTCGAGTGGTTCTTCGATCGCCGACTGCTCGCGTTTCAGGTTCAGCCCGGGCCCGCGGGGGTTCAGGTGCAGAGCCCGTGGATTCACGCGACCGTTCCACCCGAGTGGCTGCAGCAATTCGGTGACGACGCCGTGTGGTTGGCGGCGCTGCCGAACGGAGGCCTGCTCATGAGCCCTCCGCAGGGCTGGTTCGAGACCGCCAGCGCCGCGCAGCAACCCGAGCCGCCACCACCGTTCGTCGCGCTCGATCTGACGCGGGTCACCCTCAAGCAGACGAAGGCGACCGACACCGCTGCCGAGTTCTCGAACGGGAAGTTCACCCTCACGCTGAACCGCGGCGCTGATGGCTGGAGAATGGTCTCGCCTCCACCTGAGAGCCGATGGTTCGTGGGTGTCGCGGAGCAGGCTGCGCGACGGTGGGTCGAGCCGGCCCCTGAACTTCCGGCGACGCTCGATGGCCTGTGGAGCACGAAGCAGCTCTTCCCGATTCGGCCCTGAACGGGTTCGGCCTTCACCGGCCACTCAGCAGACACCTCTTTCCTGCTGGGGTGGCTGATGGCGCGGCGGCTCGTGATTCCCCATGATGGCTGCGTGGTCATGAACCGCACCATCGGTTGGATCCCGATCGCCCTGATGGTGGCGTGTTCTCCAGCGACATCACCTTCAGACGCGGGAGTCGCGGTCGACGCAGGCAGCACCACGAACGACGCAGGGACCACCCAGGACGCGGGCGTGGTGGATGATGCAGGGCTCGCCGAAGACGCAGGCGCCGATGCTGGAATCGACGCGGGACCGATCGACGCGGGCGACCTCTGGCCCACTCCGAGTGCGTACCTGCCGCTTCACGGCCCTGGCGGACCCACGACGACCTTCGATGCTGGGCTCGGTGTGACGTGCGCGTATCTGCCTGGCGGCCCCGGCGACGTCGATCACCACAACATCGTCCACTCGTTCGACGGCTATCTCGCCATGCCGTGGGCTCCCGAATCGGGCAACGGCGGGCTCTCGTTCTTCGACTTCAGCAAGCCGTGCATGCCGCGAAAGGCGAGCGAGGTGACCTCGGCCGACATGCGCGAGACCCACGCGATGGCCTTCACCTTCATCGGCGGCAAGTGGTTCGCGGCAACGAACTCGCGCACGGGGCCTGCGAGCGGCGGTGTGCTGTTGTGGGACGTGACGGATCCACTTCATCCCGTCATCGCGTCGCGCGTCGACGTGCCGGGCTTCACGTACCCCGATGGTTATGCGCGCGTCGTGCAGTCGATGGCGTGGCAGGGGTCGTGGCTCTACCTGGCCAGTGGCGATCTCGGAGTCGATGTCATCGACACGTCAAACCCGCTGCAGCCGCGCTACGTGAAGCGCCACTCCTTCGCGCCCACGCTGCGCACCTTCTCGATCAAGGCGGTTGGAACGCTCCTCTTCGTCCACGCCTCCGAGAGCCCGCGCGCCGAGTTCCTCGACATCTCAGACCCGGCGAACCCGCAACCGATCCCCGGTGGCTCGTTCAGCATCAAAGACGGGCCGATGGGCACCGCACGCGAGGCGTACGGCGCGAACCTGCAGAACGGCTACGCGTACTTCGCGCGCAAGGACTCGGGAGGCGGCGTCATCGTCTACGACGTGCGGCAACCTGGCGCGCCCGTGTTCGCAGGCATCTCCCAGACTGGCTTCGGCAACGGCGGCTACGTCTTCGTGACGGGCAACCTCGCCTTCGTCGGCGAGTCGGGTGGCGCGTCGATCTACGACCTCTCGGATCTCTCGATGATCCGCCGGCTGCAATCGTTCTCGCTGCGCGGCGATCTCGACACGATCACGCCGTACGGAAACATCGCGGTGCTCAGCGTCGACGCCGACGCGACCCCGGGTCAGTCGACCTCCGTGGTGCCCTGGGCGCAGAAGCCCGATGCCACTCCGCCGCAAGTCACCTGGGCGTGGCCGGCAGCGAACACGATCGTCCCCGTGACGATGCGCTTCGGCGTGACGTTCTCGGAGTTCGTCGAGCCGCGCTCGGTCTTCGAAGGCAGCGTGCGCGTGTTCGAGACCGCGACCGGCGCAAGAGTGAACGGGCTGCTCTCGTCGCAGGAGTCGGTGGTGACGTTCACGCCCGTCGCTCCACTCAAACCGCACACGCGGTACACGCTGTGGATTCCGCGTGGCGGCGTGGCCGACTGGAACCAGAACCCGACCTCGAACGACTTCACGCTCACGCTCGAGACGGAGCCATGAAGTGGAGCGTCATCATCGGGGCGCTCGTGTTCGCCGCGTGCCCGAAGGTGATGACTGAGGTCGATGCGGGAACGGTGGCCGAGGTCGACGCGGGTTCGGCATCGCCTGACGCTGGTATGCCGATGGACGCTGGCATGGAGCCCGACGCCGGCATGCTGTCCGCGGTGCTGGGCCCTGACCTGTGGACGGACGTCGGCGTGCCGGTGCAAATCGACGCGTCCGGCTCGACCGGCGCAGAGGAGTTCGAGTTCGCGTTCGGGGACGGTTCGCCGCCAATGCGAACGCAGCAGCCGATCGTGATGCACACGTTTGGCTCGCCCGGCCGCTACCACGTGGTGCTCACCGCGTTCGATCGACGCCGTCGGTTCCGTCGCGCCGAGCAGCTCGTCGCCGCCACCTGGCCTCGCCTCGTCTCGTCTCCGCCCGCGTCTTCCATCGTCATCATCGATGGCGGCGTCGCGGTGGCCGTCACCGACGCCGACTCGATCGCGCGCGTCGTGCAGCTCGACGGAGGTTTCGTTCGCAGCAGCGTGCCGACCTGTCACGAGCCCATTTCGCTGGCGCCCCTCGATGGAGATCGACTCGCGGTGGCGTGCAGATCGGGGGTCGTCGAGGTCGGCGCGGCGTCGATCGACTTCGGCGCTTCGAGCCGGCCAGTGTCGATCGCGCGTTCAGGACCTCAGCTCAGCGTCGCCCTCGCGGGCGCCGATCGGGTCGCCGACATCTCGCTCGCGAGCTCACCTCCCATCGTGACCACCGGCCTCGACGTCGCCGATCCACACGGGCTCGCCTTCGGGCCTGCTGGCCTCGCGGTGGCGCGCTTCCGGTCGATCGCCGACGGAGGGCTCGTCACCTGGAGCACCGGGGCGACGACGTCGCTCGCCATCGATCCCCAGCCTGCGTCAGACACCGAGCTCGGCGGCATTCCGAACCTGCTCGGCCACCTCGCCTTCTCTCCCGATGGCCGCACGCTCGTCGTCAGCTCGTTGCAGGCGAACATTCTCGAGGGCTCGTTCAGGGCCGCGAAGCCACTCACCTTCGAGACCACCGTTCGGGCTGTCACCTCGTTCATCGACGTCGCCACGAAGCAGGAGCAGTTCGATCGCCGCAAGCAGTGGGACCAGCTCGGCCGCGCCGGAGCAATCGCCTTCAGCCCGCGCGGCGACTTCCTCTACATCGCGATGCCTGCGAACGGCGCCATCGAGCGCTACGACATGCTCAACGACTCGGCGGCGGGAGAGATCGCCAACGTGGGGGCTGACGTTCGTGGCCTCGCCGTTTCGGACGATGGTCGGTTGCTCTACGCCGATGCGCAGCTCAGCCGCGAGGTCGTCATCTACGACGTCTCCAGCATGGGCCTGTTGCCGACCGAGCCGCTCGCGCGCGTACGCACGGTGACGACCGAGCCGCTCCCTTCGCAGCTGCTGCTCGGGAAGAAGCTGTTCAACGACGCGTCGGATCCACGGCTGACGCGCGAGGGATACATCGCGTGTTCACACTGCCACCCCGACGGCGACGAAGACGGCATCGTGTGGGACTTCACCGATCGCGGAGAAGGCCTGCGCAACACGCTCTCGCTGCTCGGCCGGCGTGGCAGCGGTGACGGTCCGATTCACTGGAGTGGCAACTTCGACGAGGTGCAGGACTTCGAAGGCGACATACGCAACGCGTTCGGCGGCACGGGGCTCTTGAGCAACGCCGACTGGGCCGTGAGCGGCGCGTCGATGGGTCCTTCAAAAGCCGGGCGTTCGGCCGAGCTCGACGCGCTCGCGGCGTACGTCACGAGCCTGAGCGATCCTCCCGCCGCCGATGGAGGTCTCTCGATCTCGGCCGCTCGTGGGCGGACGATCTTCGAGCGCGCTGACGTGCAGTGCGCGGCGTGCCACTTCGGTCCACGCCTCACCGACTCTCACTTCGTCGACGCTGGCGTTCCACTGCTGCACGACGTGGGAACGATCACGCCGGCATCGGGACGGCGACTCAACGGCACGCTCGAGGGCCTCGACACACCCTCGCTCGTCGGCGGGTGGAGAAACCCGCCCTTCCTGCACGACGGCTCGGCGCGAACGATCGCAGATGTGCTGCGCGCGAAGAACCTGAGCGATCGCCACGGCCGGACGTCGATGCTGAGCGCACAGGAGCTCGCCGATCTCGAGGATTACCTGCGCTCGCTGTGAGCGAGTCGCACCTCAGGAAGCAACCAACAGCGAACTCGGAAGGCGGCGGATTCGCGACGACGGACTCGCGTGCTTCGGCCGCTCTGAAACTGATCCACGCGGCGGCGGACTCGCGACGGGCGGCGGACTCGCGACGGTCAGTGGAATCGCCACTGACTCGCGAGGCGACGGGCGACCGCGCGACGGATGCGGACTGCTGAGAAGGCCCGGCTCAGAAGCCGACGAACCTGAAACTCAGGGAACGACGTACTGGAGCTTCGGCGCGAGCGGAGTCTCGGCCGCCACGCACACCGGAATGCCCTCGAGCGCTCCGCACTTCGCGCCGTGGAACTCGGTCACGTAGTTCGGGTCGACGACGTAGATCGTGTCCTTCTCGACGGGCCCGCTGAAGCGCGCGTTGCACAACGAGGGCACCGCCGCCGGAACGCGACCCACGAGGCCGGAGTTGATCGACAGCCCTTCCCGCACCGCGACCTGTGACAGCCGCGCGATCAGCGCCTCGTTGTAGCCACACACCCACTGCACCTGAATGGGCACCACGCGCAGGTGACGGTACTTGCCTTCGAGGCCGGTCCACTCCGGGCCCAGCGGCGGCGGCAGCTGCGGAACCTCGAACACGTGGGGCCGCGCTGGCAGCTCGGCGAGCTGAACCACGCACGCCACCATCAGCGGAGCTCCCCACAGCGCGCGCCTCTTCGCCGCCACCGCCACCGACGCCACGGCGCCGATGCCGATGAGGTAGTGAATCGCCCACACGAAGCGGCCCGAGGTACGGAACATCGACGGCAGCGGCTCGAGCAGCTTGAAGAAGCCCCAGAGTTCGAAGAGCACCTTCCCTGAGAACGTGACGCGCGCAGAGGCGGCGTAGACCGCCTCTCCGATCACCATCACCAGCAACGGCAGCAGCAGCCAGAGCACCCGCACGCTCGCCTTCAGGCGCGTTGCAGCAACGCCGAGTGCGGTCACCACGAGCATCAGCGTGCCGAGGCCCAGATAGCCGAACCCCTCGCCCTGCCGCGACTGCACGGTGAAACCGGGAATCCACCGCGAGAGGTTGTGTGAGTTGAAGAGCGTTCCGAGATCGGCCGAGAAGTCTCCGAAGCCGTCGGCCGTTCGGTTCACCGGGTCGGTCATGATGGCCCCGACCAGCCACAGCATCAGCGCGGGGCCCAGCACCAGCAGGCCCGAGGCCTGAGCCATCGTCTTCCACTCGACCTGCCGCCTCCAGCGCCCGATCACCAGGTTCGCCGCCGCGAGCGGAATCGTCATCGCCGCGAGATAGCCCTCGACGCCGACCGCGAAGGCAGCGGCGCCTGCAGAGAAGAGCACCAGCCGCGCGGGATCCTTCGCGTCCGTCACCAGCAGCACGCCGATCACCACCTGCAGCATCACCAGCCACTGCGCCGTGAGCGCCACATGCCCGAAGCGCGCGATGAGCATCGGCTCGGCCATGAGAATGAGGGCTCCGGCGAGGCGCAGCACGAGCGGCACCTCGAGCCGTCGCAGCAGCCACCAGCCCACCAGCGCCAGGCCCGCGTACGACGAGGCCATGAACGGCCCGTAGAGCTGGAAGTCGCTCTTCACGAAGAGCCCGATGATGCGGCCCAGCTCGCACAGCCAGAAGATGCTGTTCGTGTAGAAGACGCTCGAGCCCCACGGCGCGAGCAGATCGGGCGTCAGCCCCGGCGGCAGCACGAGGGGGCCGTGAATGTGAAACAGCCACCCATGGTACGTCGCGGCCCAGTCGCCGTTGAGCATCCACTCGGTGTGAAACGGGTTCAGCAACCGCCATTGCGTGTTGACGCCGAACCACACGATTGCCGCCACCACGAGCAACAGCACCTCGGCGATCGTCTGACGACGTGAAGGCGGAGTCGGTGGCGCGGGCTCGGTCACGTGCGGCTCACTTCACGACGGCGGGCACGACGGCAGCCGGTGGAGGATCTTTCTGCGCAGGGAGCATTGCCGCGACGAGGAAGAAGAACGCGACGAAGTGGTAGTAGTTGCAGAACGCCTGCCGGGCGAACTCGAACATCCACCCGTACGCGAGGCCGATGAAGAGAATGGCGCTGCGCAGCGTGGGCGTCTTGCGGCGGAACAAGATCACCAGCAACGCGAGCACGACGGCCGGGCCGATCCACCCGACCTTGGCGTAGTGCTCCTGCATGCCCTCGGGCGTTCCGAAGTCGAGCGTGTGCGCGATGAAGGCCGCGAGCGACAACGAGTCTGGGCGGGGCTTCGCGTCGGCCCACGAGCTCAAGGTGAACTTCGTGAAGCGGCCCGGGTCCGACAGCATGAACGGAACGATCAGCGCGAGGCCGAAGCCCGCCGCGGCACCGAAGAACCGAAGCGCCGCCTGCTTGCCGCCCGAGCGCCACACCCAGATCAGCAGCAGCCCGCCGGCGATCACGGCGTACTGCTTCGTCGCAACAGCGCCTCCGACCGCGAGGCCGGCCTGCCACCACCACCGGCGCGCGAGGAACCAGAACGACAACGCGAGCGTCGCGCTGAGCAACGTGTCGATCCACGACTGCTCGAGCACGAAGAGCGAGATGGGGCACGCGAGCCAGGCAGCGGCGGCGAGCAGCGGGCGCTCCCACTCTTTCCAGTACACCCGACCCAGGCCCACGAGCGCGCCAGTGATGACGACGTCAGCGCCGACGAGCGAGGCCCGCACGTCCATCGCGCCCTTGCCGAACCAGGCGAACAGGGACGACCACAGCAGCCACATCGGCAGGTACGGAAAGCTGGGGATGTAGTCGTACCGGCCGCCGTAGATGTCGACGTAGTTCTCCATGTACGGGTTCTTCCCGTCGAAGAAGTACTTCACGGCCTGCACGCTCGAGGTCCACACGTCGATGAAGGGCTGCGGCGAGGCCCACAGCACGTGACGCCGCGTGACGAGCAGCAGCAGCACCACCGCGCCCGTCAGCACCAGCAGCACGCGGCTTCGCCAGGGCTTCTCGAACAGCAACGCGAGCGGCATCAACGAGGCAACCGCGAGCGCTCCGATGATGGTGTTCACCAGGTGCTTCGTCTCGGGCACCTGCTGGGCGTAGATGAGCTGCGAGTTCGACCCGAGCAGGAAGGTGCCGACGATGACCGCGCCAATCCACATCAGGGTGGGCGGAGCGCCGTTCAGCACGCTCTTCGGCTTCTTGAGCTCGATGACCGTGAGGCTCAGCAGCACGCCGGTGAGACCGATGACGAAGCTCGGGCCGTAGTGACCATGCGAGAACGTCAACACGATCGACACGCCGAGGAAGGCGAGCAGAGGCACGGGCGGGGTGTACCTCAGGCCCCGGGGGAGTCGACGCGAAAACCGTTCACTCCGCGCCATGGGTCTGACAGACACGCGCGTCATGCCGAAGCGGTGGGAGCAGATCGAGCGCTGGCTCGCGTGGGTGCTGCCAGCGATGGTGCTCGGCTTTCACTGCATGCCGTTGTGGCGTGAGACGACCTCGTGGGGCGGCACCCGTGACTGGGGCTATTTCTTCTTCCTGAGCGAGGTCGAGCGGAAGACCATTCTCGAGTTCGGCCAGTTCCCGCTGTGGAACCCGTACTACTTCGGCGGCGCCGTTCACCTCGCGAACCCGCAGACGTTTTTCCTCTCGGCGACGTTCCCGTTCATTCTGCTGTTCGGCACGCCCATCGGCATTCGGCTCACCATCACCGCGGCGATTCTGCTCGCGTTCGATGGCGTGCGACGCACCTGTCGCGTGCTGGGCTTCTCGCCGCTCGCGTCGTCACTCGCGGGCACCGGCTACGCGGTCTGCGGAGCGATGGCCCAGCACCTCGGCGGCGGTCACGTCGGCTGGCTCGGCTTCGGCGTCTTCCCGTACGTGCTGTGGTGCTTCCATCGCGTGCTCGAGGGCTCGAAGCGGCACCTCTTGTACGGAGCGCTCTTCCTCGCGTGGATTCTGGGTCACTTCGGCGTCTACCCGTTCCCCTACGCAGTGCTCGGCTTCGGCTTCTACGCGCTCGCGTGGGCCCTCGTGGAGCGCAAGACGCCCGGCACGTGGAAGAAGTTCTTCACGATTCCGCCCATCATGGGTGTGCTCGCCGTGTGTCTGATGCTGGTGCGCATGGTGCCGCTGCTCGACTTCGTGCGTGGGCACCCTCGGCGCGTGAGTGACTCCGACCTGCTGCGCTTCAACGAGCTGTGGGAGGTGTACGTCGCGCCGCACACCGAGCGGCAGTTTGGCTCCCACGGCTGGGTCTGGCCCGAGTACGGCAACTACTTCGGCCCCATCGGCTTCGGCCTGCTCGTGCTCAGCATCGTCGTCGCGCTGGCCTGGAAGACGCGCCGCCCGATTCTGCCGGCGCTGCTCGCGCTGCCGCTGTTCATCGCGTTTCAGATGGGCAACCACCAATTCGGTCCGTGGTCCGCGCTGCGCAAGTTGCCCATCATCGAGAACCTGCGCGTGCCCTCGCGCTTCACGATTCTCGTCGGCGTCTTCGCCTGCATCATCGTCGGCTACGGGCTGCACACGCTGTTCGAGTGGCTCAAGACGAAGCCAGCTCCGGTCGCGATCGCCGGAGTGGTGCTGTTGACTGCTGCAGGGCTCGGCTGGGGCGTCGACGCGGCGAGCTTCAACCGCCAGCAGTGGGACCAGACCTTCGGCACGCCTCCGCCCGACTGGCTGCCGAAGTCGCCCGACTTCGTGCAGGACATGGGCGACCCGAACCGCATGTACGCGTACCCGCGCGCGAACAAGGGCTCGTTGATGGGCTTCGAGGAGTCTCCGCTCGACGTCTCACAGGTGCTGGCCATCGGCCGCCCCGAAGAGTTCCTCATCGAGCCCGGCGCCGGCACCGTCACGCGCCTCAAGTGGACTCCGAACGAGGTCACGGTGAAGGCCGTGCTGAACAAGCCCTCGCGCGTGCTGGTGAACCAGAACTACAGCACCGACTGGAAGGTCTCGGGCGGCACGCTGGTGAACCAGCAGGGCCTGCTCGGCGCCGATGTCGCAGCGGGCGAGACGGTCGTGACGTTCACCTACAGCCCCACGACCTTCTGGGTGGGCCTGCTCGGTACACTGGTGACGCTGGGCGTGATGGTCTTTCTCTTCAGGCGGTGGAAGCCGACGCCGCCTGCGCTGGCCTGACACAGGAACGACGATGGACACCAAGCTCTACGACGCACACGCGCGGCTCGATGATGAACACTGGTGGTTCCTGGGCCGGCGCTCGATCGTCCGCGACACGCTCAAGCGCCACCTGCACCCGCTCGTCGGCACGCGCCGCATTCTCGACGCGGGCTGCGGCACGGGCGGCAACCTGGCTATGCTGAAGGAGTTCGGTGACGTCACCGGCGTCGAGCTCGAGCACATGGCGGTCGAGGCCGCTCGCCAGCGCACGGGTGGCTCGGTGCGCATTCTCGAGGGCGGCATTCCCGATGGTCTGCCGAAGGGCGAGTCGTTCGACGTCATCACCATGTTCGACGTGCTGGAGCACCTGGACGATCCCGTTGGAGCGGTGAACGCGCTGCGCGAGCTGCTCACGCCGACCGGCCAGCTCGTCATCACGGTGCCTGCGTTCCAGTTTCTGTGGAGCAAGCACGACGATCTGAACCACCACAAACGCCGCTACGACTTCACCGAGCTCACCAAACACCTCGAGCAGGGCGGCATGAAGGTGGGCTTCCACAGCTACTTCAACTCGCTGCTGTTCGGGCCGGTGGCTGCGGTGCGGTTGTTCCGCAAGGTGGTGCCGGGCTCAGAGGCTGACAGCGACTACGGCTCGGGCGGCGGCATCACGAACTGGGCGCTGACGAAGCTGTTCTCGGCCGAGCGTCACGTCGCGTCGCGCTTGCCGGTTCCGTTCGGTGTGTCGTTGCTGGCGATCTCGACCCGCGCAGGGTCCTGAGACCTCGTTCGGGTGAACTGGATAGGCAGCCGTCTCGCGCAGACGACGTTCCTCGAAATCGACCCTCGACGAGCGCGTTGTCACAGCTGCTGATGTTGGCGTTGACGCTCGTGCGACGACGTCAGTTTCGCGGCCACTCGAACAGCCACATCTGACCGCCAGCCACCATGCCGGCCCGTCGCGCGCCGGCCTGCTCGAGCATCTGATCTGGTCCGCCGGGAGCGACGATGCTCCACCGCGCGCCCTTCTCTTTCGTGCGCTGTGCGAGTGTCGCGAGCTCGGGCTGTGACTTCACGAACACGATCTTCGTGCGCAGGTCGCTGCTGAAGAGCTCTCCCGGGAACGCGACCGACTCGTCCCACGTCACGACGTCGCCCGCCTGGAAGTTCTGCTCCCGAAAGATGGCCTCGGCCTCGGGCCAGTTCCACGAGACGACCTGCTTCGTGTTCCGCTGAAGCGACGTCCACGAGGGAGCCTCTTTCATCATCGCCGGCCAGCCGTACGCCGGGTTCCTCGACAGCTCGGACTCGCAGAGGAACAACGAGTAGCCGAAGAACGCGAGCGTGACGCCCGAGAGCGCCAGCTTCGCCGCGCGCCACGGAGCCAGTGACCAGACGAGCCCGATGGCAGCGACGCCGGCGATCGACGTGCCCATCGAGTAGCGCGGCCAGAACGCCGACGGCACACCGACCGACGCGACCACGAGGAACCACAGCGCGAGCGGCTGCCACCGCCGCTCTTTCTTGACGAGCGCGATCAGCCCAAGCACCAGACACGGAATCGCGACGCACGTGAACGCGATGCCGAGATAGCCGTCGCGCACGTCGGGGAAATAGACAGCCTTGTCCCAGTACCGGAGCTGATCGACGAAGCGCTCGAGCTCGCCGGGAATGCCGAAGAACGCCGCGCGCCCACCGGGAGGCCCGCCGTACTGGCTCGACGCGTCGTTCTCGCCGGGCAGCGCTCCGAAGATGGGCACCGTCATCTTGAACGGCCACGCCGGGTTGCCCATCACCAGCGCGTTCTGCAGGTACTTGTGCCCACCGAGCAGCAGCAGCAACGCCGCGGACCCGACCTGATCGAGGAAGAGCGCTCCACGCGTGGTCGAGCCCTTGAGTTCCCAGAGCGCGCGGCCGACGAGAATCGGCGCGTACATCGCGAGGTGAAACGAGCCCGTGTGTTTGGTGCCGAGGTACAGGCCAAACGCCATCGCCGACGCCCAACGATCACGCTTCTCGAGCGAGAACGCCGAGAAGTACGCGCCCGTGCCGAGCAACGCCGCACACGCCACGTCGACGTGCACCGACGGCAGCTGCAGGAAGACGGGAGAGAAACACAGCCACGCCGCGCCGAGCCCGGTCGCGAGCGCACGCGACGCTCCGAACCTTCGCGCCCACGCCGCCGAGACCAGCATGCCGATGAGGCCGAACGGCAACTGTGGCGCGTCATCGAGCGCGTTGTTCCCGAGGAAGAAGCCGCTCCACGCGGCGAGCAGGTGCACGTTTCGCGGGTAGCCGCGCGCCTGGTGAAAGCCCGTGTCCATGAAGGCCAGCGAGCCGTCCTGCACGATCGTGTTGGTGATCGTGGTGTGGAACATCAAGACGTCCCAGCCCCACGAGCGGAAGAACAACACCATGAACACGCACCAGCCGAGGATGAGCACGGCCGGCACGAGCAGGAGCACCGTGGGCTCCTTCGTCTCGAGCGCGTCGGCCCACAGCCGCTTCGGCACGCGCAGATCTTCCCGAAGCTGCGCCAGCACCTCGCGTGGTCCCGTGCCCTTCACCGACAACCACTTCAGGACCCCGATGGAGCCGAGGATCGAGATGAGGAACAGGCTCACCGGCCCGATGGGCCGCAGCTGATCAGCCAGCAGGAAGGTGACGACGATCAACGAGACGAAGCTCATGATCGCGACGAGCAGCCGATCGAACACGCCCCGATCGCGGAAGAACCGCACCGAGATGCCGTAGCCCGCCACGGCCGGAACCAGCGTCGCCACCAGCAACCAGAGGGCCCGCAGCACGTCGATCATGAGCCCGGCCACCGTACACAAAGCGCACCACCGGGGCCCGCTGAAACCATCACCCTTCCCTTGGAAGGCCGAGGGCAACCGGGTACATGGCGCGCACTTTCCAAAGCTGGAGTCGAACACCATGCGCGTCGAAGTCCTTCAGTGGCTGCAGTGTCCCGAGACGAATGAACCGCTCGAGCTCGCGGCGGGTGCCGAGACGGCGTCCGACGGTCACGTGATGCGCGGCGTGCTCACCACCAAGGGCGGCAAGCGCTACGACATCGTCGACGGCGTGCCCGTGCTCATCCCCGGCTCGACGACCTCGCTCGAGAAAGAGACCGCCGACCGCTTCGCCGAAGAGTGGCACCGCTGGAGCGAGCTGCGCGACTACTACGAGAAGCAGTTCCTGGACTGGGTGGCGCCCGTCACGAAAGACGACTTCAAGGACAAGGTCGTCTTCGAAGGTGGCTGCGGCAAGGGCCGGCACACGCACGTCGTCGCGAACATGGGCGTCAAAGCCATCGTCTCGGTCGACCTCGGCACCTCGGCGTACGTCGCCTTCCGCAACACGCGCCACCTGCCGAACGCACACGTGGTGATTGGAGACCTGCTCCAGCCGCCCGTGCAGCGCGTGTTCGATCTCGCCTTCTCGGTGGGCGTGCTGCACCACCTGCCTGATCCGCGCGCGGGCTTCCTGTCGCTGTCGTCGAAGGTGAAGCCCGGTGGCCGCGTGGTGTTCTGGGTGTACGGCCACGAGAACAACGAGTGGATCACGCGCTTCGTCGACCCCGTGCGCAAGCAGCTGACTGCTCGCCTCGACTCGAACGTTCTGCGCGCGCTCTCGGCCGTTCCCACCGCGGGCCTCTTCGGCCTCATCAAGGTGGCCTACGACAAGAAGCGGAACCCCTTCGTCGGCAGCCTGCCCTACGGCGAGTACTTCGCCTCGATGCACGACTTCCCGTTCGATGAGCTGCACAGCATCGTGTTCGATCAGCTCGTGACGCCGGTCGCGTACTACCTGCGCGGCGACGAAGTTCGCGCGTGGTTCGAGGGCAAGCCGTTCTCGAACGTCGAGGTGCGCTGGCACCGCAAGTACAGCTGGACCGGCACGGCGCAGATTCCGAGCTGACCGCTCGTCCCCCCGCACCCACCGTTCGTCGGTGGCGCGGGATCGTCCAAGTTGCGCCGGGCACCTCCTGCGGACCTCGTCTTCGCACGGAGCCCGCATGCGCCTCTTCGTCACCCTGTGCTGTCTCACCATGCTCGCCTGCAATGGCCTTGCGCCGCTGCAGACGGACTTCTCGACTCCGCAGAATCCCACGAACGACTCGGCCCGCGTCGAGCTCGGCCGGCGCCTGTTTCACGAGAAGGCGCTCTCGGCCGACGGCACGTTGTCGTGTGCGAGCTGCCACGAGCTGGCGAAGTACGGAGTCGACGGCAAGAAGACGTCGGTCGGCATCGGCGGCAAGGTGCTGCAGCGGAACTCGCCCTCGGTGCTCAACGCCGCCGGGCAGTTCACCCAGTTCTGGGACGGGCGGAAACCCGACGTCGAAGCGCAGGCGCTGGGCCCGATCTTCTCGCCCGATGAGATGGGAATGGCCGATGAGGCAGCGTTGATTTCAGCCCTCGAGCGCGCTGGGTATGCCGACGTCTTTCGCTCCACCTTCGCGGCCGAGCCGCAGCCGTTGAGCGCCCGCTCCGTCGGCCTCGCCATTGGAGCCTTCGAGCGAACGCTCGCGACCCGCGCGCCCATCGACGAGTTCCTCGAAGGCAAGGCCGGGGCGCTGACGACAGCGCAGCAGCGCGGCTTCGATCGGTTCAACCAGCTTGGGTGCGTCAACTGCCATGCAGGCCGGCTCGTGGGTGGTGATCGCTACCGCAAGCTCGGAGACGAGATTCCCTGGACCGACGAGCGCGATCTCGGCCGCTACGAGGTGACGAAGAACGCAGCCGACAGGCAGGTCTTCAAGGTGCCCTCGCTGCGCAACGTGGCGAAGACCGCGCCGTACTTTCACGACGGGAGCGTCGAGACGCTGCCCGAGGCCGTGAAGTTGATGGGTCACCACCAGCTGGGCCTGACGCTGAGTGACGGCGACGTCTCGAGTCTGGTGGAGTTCCTCGCCGCCCTGACGGGCCAGTCGCCCCAGCCCGTTCCCTGACTCACTTCCAGCCGTCGGCCTCGCTCGTCTTGAACCACTCGGCGAAGCGCGCGAGCCCTTCGTCGATGGGCGTCGTGGCCTTCCACCCCAGCAGCTTCTCGGCCTTCTCGGTCGCAGCGCAGGTGAGCGGAACATCGCCCGGTTGATCCGGCTGACGATCGAGCTTCGCGCTCTTGCCCAGCGCCTTCTCGATGCCGGTCACGAGATCAGTCAGCGTCACCGGCCGCGAGCCGCCGAGGTTCAGTACCTCGAACTGCTTCCACGAATGATCGAGCGCGGCGATGACGCCTCGCACGGTGTCGTTCACGAACGTGTAGTCACGCGCCGACTTGCCATCGCCGAAGAAAGGAACCGTGTCGCCCCGGCCGATGAGCCGCGCGAACTTGGCGATCGCGAGATCGGGGCGCTGGCGCGGGCCATAGACCGTGAAGAAGCGCAGCGCGCAGGTCTCGAGCCCGTACAGGTGCGCGAAGGTGGCGCACAGCATCTCGCCGGCGATCTTCGTGGCCGCGTAGGGAGAGACCGGCCGATCGATTCGGTCCTCCTCCGAGAACGGAGCGTTCGAGCGCGCGCCGTACACCGACGACGACGACGCGAACACGAAGCGCGACGCTTTCGCCTTGCGAGCCGCCTCCAGCATGTTGGTCGTGCCGTCGACGTTGACCTCTGAATAGAGCAGCGGCTGCGCGATGGAGGGCCGCACGCCGGCTCGCGCCGCGAGGTGAATCACGCCAGCGCCCTGCCCTGCCGCCGCGAACGCCTTCTCGACGTCGGCCACGTTGCGCAGATCGCCTTCGACGAAGGTGACGCCCAGCTTCGAGAGCCGCTCCGCCGTGCGCCGCTTGATGGCGGGGTCGTAGAACGTGTCGAAGCAGTCGAGCACCGTCACGCGATCGCCGCGCGTGATGAGCCCTTCGGCCACGTGGGAGCCGATGAAGCCTGCGCCTCCGGTCAACAGCACGTTCATGACGACGTCCCCTTGCCGAGCCAGCGCCGGCGCCACAGCTCGAACATCAACAGCGCCCACAACGGCTTGCGGTGATCGACCCGGCCGTTGACGTGTTCATCGATCATTCGCCGCACGACACGCGGCTCGAAGAAGCCAGCCTGCGCGACCGACTGCTCCGAGAGCAGCTCTTCGATGAGCGGCCGCAGCGGTCCCTTCAGCCACGCCGCCACGGGCAACGCGAAGCCGTGCTTCTTGCGGTACAGAATCTCGGGAGGCAGCAATGGCTCCAGCGCCTTCTTGAGCAGCCACTTGCGGGTGAGCCCGCGCATCTTGAGCGTGAACGGCAGCCCCATGGCGAACTCGACCACGCGCGTGTCGAGGAAGGGCGCACGCACCTCGAGCGAAGCCGCCATCGACGCGCGGTCCACTTTCACGAGGATGTCGTCCTTCATGTAGAAGTGAACGTAGAAGCGCTCGGCCAGCTCGACGCCCGTCTCTTTGCGGCCGGCTGCGAAGGCATCGAGCGGCGCGTAGACATCGGCGACGCCATCACCCGCGGCGCGCCAGCGTGGCGTCAGCACTTCCTGCACCGCTTCGGGAGTGAACGACGCGATCCATGCCTGGTGCCGGTGATGCGAAGGCCGACCCAGGCCACCCAGGAACTGCCGGGCGCGGAAGTCGAGGCTCATGTAGTTGCCCGACTTGGGCAGCAATGACGTGAGCGCGCTCGCCTGGTTCCACAGCGCACGCGGCAGCCCGCCCAGCGCAACGCCGAGCGGGTGCGCGAGGAAGCTGTCGTAGCCCGCGAAGAGCTCGTCGGCGCCGTCTCCACCGAGCGCGACCGTCACGTGCTTTCGCGTGAACTTCGAGAGCAGGTACGTCGGCACGTAGGAGGGGTCGGCGAACGGCTCGTCGAGCTGATCGGCGATCTGCGGCACGAGGTCGACGCACGCCTGCGCCGAGAGCGTCTCTTCGTGGTGATCGGTGCCCAGCTGCTTCGCGACCAGCCGCGCGTAGCTGCTCTCGTCGAAGCTCGCCTCCGAGAAGCCGATGCTGAACGTCTTGAGCGCACCACGCGGCACTTCACGGGCCGCCAGCGCCGTCACGGCGCTCGAGTCGATGCCACCCGAGAGGAACACGCCGAGCGGAACGTCAGAAACGAGGCGGCGACGAACGGCTCCCGTCAGCTCTTCACGCAGCCGCTCGCACGCGGTGTCGATGGACGCTGGCAGCTGCTCGAACAGCGAGTGCGGCGGAGCGTCGGGTACGCGGTAGTACTGCTCCACCCGAAGGCGGCCGTTCTCGTACACGGCAAAGTGGCCCTCGGGCAGCTTGCGCACGCCATCGAGGATCGAGTCGGGCGACGGCACGCAGTCGAACGCGAGGTAGCGGCGCAGGGCTGCGGCGTCGACGGTACGCGGACACGACGGGTGCTCCAGCAGGCCCTTGAGCTCACTGCCGAAGATCAGCCCGAACCCGCCGTCGGCGACGTACAGCGGCTTCTTGCCGAACCGGTCGCGCGCCAGCACCAGCCGCCGGTGCTTCGCGTCCCAGATGGCGACGCCGAACATGCCGTGAATGCGCTCGAACACGGCCGTGCCCCACTCGAGGTACCCGCGGAGGATCACCTCGGTGTCGGACTTGTTCGCGAAGACGTGGCCCTTCTGCTCGAGCTCCACCTTCAGCGGCTGGAAGTTGTAGATCTCTCCGTTGAAGACGATCGTCGCGTGCGCCGCCGTCATCGGCTGGTGGCCGCCCGAGAGATCGATGATCGACAGGCGGCGAAAGCCCAGCGCGCACGGCCCGTCGAGGTGAAACCCGTCGTCGTCAGGGCCGCGGTGCTTGATGGCGCTCGCCATCGCGCGAACGACCGCTTCTTCTGCTTTGGGTCCAGAGGTGACGAAGCCGACGATGCCGCACATGGGTCACTCCCTGCGTTCCGGCGTCTTCGCCTCGCCCTTCTCGATGACGGAGCCCACCAGGTACGGCCGCTTGTTCTGGCTCTCGTAGTAGGTGCGAATCATCACCTCGGCGAGCAGGCCGGTGAGCACTGCCTGAATGCCGATGAGCCCTGAGATGCCCGAGAAGAGCGGCAGCGGCGTGCTGACCAGATCCTTCAGGCCCGCGAGCTTGAGGCCCACCGCCGTCAGCAGCGCCAGCACCGACAGAATGATGGAGACCATGCCGAAGCCACCGAACACGTAGATGGGCTTGGTCAGGTACTGGAACAGGAACTTCACGACGATGAGGTCGAGCACCACGCGCGGAATGCGGCCGAAGCCGTACTTCGACACGCCGGCGACGCGGGCGCGGTGGTTCACCACCATCTCGGTGACGCGCGCTCCCTGCCAGTGCGCGTAGATGGGGATGAAGCGGTGCATCTCGCCGTACAGGCGCACGCCTTCGATGACGTCGCGGCGGTAGGCCTTCAAGGTGCAGCCGTAGTCGTGCAGCTGCACACCCGACAGCCACGAGATGAGTCCGTTGGCCACCTTCGAGGGCAGCACGCGCAGGCCAGAGTCCTGGCGGTTCTTGCGCCAGCCCGACACGCACTCGTAGCCCTCGGCCATCTTCGCCAACATCTTCGGGATCTCGGCGGGGTCGTTCTGCAGGTCGCCGTCCATGGGAACGACCACGTTGCCCTGCGCGCGCTCGATGCCGGCCGCCAGCGCCGCGGTCTGCCCGAAGTTGCGTCGGAACTTCACCAGCACGACGGTGTGGTCGGCCTTCGCGATGGCCTCGAGCACGCCATACGTTTTGTCCGTCGAGCCGTCGTCGACGAAGATCATCTCGTAGGCACGCCCGAACGTGTCGAGCACGCCCTTGAGCTCGGTGTAGAGCGCTTTGGCGTTGTCTTCTTCGTTGTAGAACGGGACGACGACCGAGAGGTCGATGGACGCAGGCATCGCGTGGCGACCTAGCAGAACCCGCTCGGGGATCGAGATGATTCCGGGCGTCAGATCTCGGCTGCCACCTGACGAAGCACGGCCCCGACGCCGCCTTCGATGATGGTGCCGTGCGAGGGCACGAGCCGCGTCAGCCCCGGCAGGGCCGAGAGCTCGAGCAGCAGCGCCTTCACGGCCTCACGATCGCGCTGAACGCGTTGCCGGACCGGCTTTGGCAGCTTCGGCGACGGGCCCGTGAACCCGACCAGCCGCATCACCAGCCCCATCAGCCCGCCGCCATGAGGTGCATTGGTGACGAGGTCTGCGGTGAACAACGTGTCTTCGGCGAGCAGCACCAGCTCTTTGGTGACGAAACCCTCGACCGTGAAGAGCCTGAAGTCGGGACCGGAGGGAAAGGTGCTGATGGGCCGACACGCCACGCGGGCGGCAAGCGCTGGAACCGCCACGTCTGGAGCCCACGCCGTCACGCCCAGCCGCTCGACGAACGCGGCCGCATCAAGTGCGTGAAATTGGTTCGGGAGCAGCAGCTGCGAGGGCTTCCCGAGCGCCTTCACCTGCTCGAGCGCTGCGTCAGGCAACGGGATGGCGTTGAAGAAGACGAGGCTGCCGTCGGAGCGACGAATCACGCTCATCCGCCGGTTCGCTCCCGGAAGCCCGGGCACAGCGTCGTCCACCGTCCATACCGACGGGCTTCGCTGGGTGAGAGGTCCTGGGCGATTCACGGTCCACGGGCGGGGAGCAGCCATTTGGGCAGCAGCTTCTCCATTCGGTGAGTGCGCGTACAGCGTCTCCTCGCGCACGAATCAAAGTCGCGGGGGCGTGTGCTAGGCGCGCGGCATGTTTTCGCTGGGCATCGACGGCTTCACCTTCGACGATCTCTACGCTCCTGCCGGTCTCGAGCGCCTCTACGGCCGGTTCCTCATGGAGCTGCGCGCGCTCTCACCTGACGTTGCCATTCAATACGACCGCTACCGCAGCGCGATGCTCGCCGGCACGCCGCGTGGTGGCCTGCCCGGGCCGCAGGAGTCGGACCTGCTCGTCGCGGTCGCAGCCTTCACCTCGAAGTTCGTGAGCCGGTTGTTCCGCCTCGAGAAAGAGCTCGGCTCGCTCTCGAGCGCGCTGACGAAGGAGCTGGGCCTCTTCGAGTTCAAGCGCGAGTTCGTCACCCGCCGCGTCTTCAAGAAGGGCACGGTCGATCGCCCGACGCGTGACGAGCTGCCGGCGCTCGATGCGCGCATGGCGCTCCTCTTGAACCTGGGCTTCGGCGCGATCCTCCCGCCCGTTCCCGAGGGGCACCTGCACCACGGCGTCGATCACGAACGGGCGCTGGCCGAGGCGGTGCTGACGCTCATGCAGGTGGAGCGGCACTTCGGAGGCCACAAGAGCTCCGACGCTGCCGTGACGCGATGGACGACGCTGCGAACCGCGCTGGTCTCGACGAAGGAAGGCACCGACGCCTTCGGCTCCACGCTCGTGGGCGACGACCTGACGCAGGTGCGTGGGCTGCTCTCGCTCGCCGATCGCTGGACCTGGGCCCGCGCCAGCTTCACCCACACGTTCCACGGCTGGAGCACCATTCGTCAGCCGCTCCCGCTCATTCCCGACAAGCTCGTCGAGCTGAAGGTGCCTGACGCCTCGAGGCCCGACACCTTCGAAGGGCCCGATCAGCACCTGCGCCGCCGCGACGGCTTCGCGCTCACCGACCCACGCTACGGCGCGCGCGAGGTGATGAACGAGGTCGACTACTGCGTCGTCTGCCACGAGCGCGAGAAGGACTCGTGCAGCAAGGGCATCAAGGACAAGGAGCCCGGCGCGAAGCACACCTTCAAGAAGAACCCGCTCGGCACGCCGCTCGCGGGCTGCCCGCTCGACGAACGCATCAGCGAGATGCACCTGCTCAAGTCGCGCGGTGATTCGCTGGCGTCACTCGCGATGGTGATGCTCGACAACCCGATGTGTCCGGGCACCGGTCATCGCATCTGCAACGACTGCATGAAGGCCTGCATCTTCCAGAAGCAGGAGCCGGTGAACATTCCGCAGATCGAAACCAGCGCGCTCACCGACGTGCTCGCCTTGCCGTACGGGTTCGAGGTGTACGGCCTGCTCACGCGGTGGAACCCGCTCAACGTGAAGCGGCCCTTCGCGGCGAGGGCGAACGGCAAGAACGTGATGGTCGTGGGCCTCGGGCCGGCCGGGTACACGCTCTCGCACTACCTGCTGAACGAGGGCTTCACCGTCGCCGGCATCGAGGGGCTGAAGGTCGAGCCGTACTCCGACGAGCTCACGGGCAAGAACGGCAAGCCGCTCACGCCGATTCGCAACTGGAAGCAGATCGCCTCGAGCCTCGACACGCGCGTGCTCGAAGGCTTCGGCGGCGTCAGCGAGTACGGCATCACCGTTCGGTGGGACAAGTCGTTCCTCTCGCTGATTCACCTCACGCTCGCGCGGCGCGACGGCTTCAACGCGTACGGTGGCGTTCGCTTCGGCGGCACGCTCACCATCGACGACGCGTGGAAGCTGGGCGTCGATCACATCGCCATCGCGGCGGGAGCCGGCAAGCCGACACTCGTGCCGATGAAGAACAACCTGCTGCGCGGCGTTCGGGCGGCGAGCGACTTCCTCATGGCGCTGCAGCTCACCGGCGCGTTCAAGAAGGACTCGTTGGCCAACATGCAGGTGCGGCTGCCGGCCATCGTCATCGGCGGTGGACTCACGGGCGTCGACACCGCGACCGAGCTGTTCGCGTACTACCCGGTGCAGGTCTCGAAGGTGCTCGAGCGCCACGAAACGTTGAGCGCCTCCATCGGTGAGGCCGCCGTGTTCGCGCGAATGACCGCCGAAGAGCTTGGCATCTACAGAGAGTTCCTCGAGCACGGGCGCGCGATTCGCGCCGAGCGTGAGCGCGCAATGCAGGCGGGCGAGCTGCCCAACTTCGTGCCGCTGGTGCGCAGCTGGGGTGGCGTGTCGCTCTGCTACCGGCGCGGGCTGACCGACGCTCCGGCGTACCGGCTCAACCATGAAGAGGTCGCGAAGGCGTTGGAGGAGGGCATTCGGTTCGTCGAGCGCGTGACGCCGGTCGAAGCCCACGCCGACGAGTTCGGAGCCGTGAAGGCGCTCACCTTCGAGCGTATGGCGCTGGTGAACGGTAAGCTCGAGGGCAGCGGCACGTTCGACGAATTGCCGGCGCGCACCATCTGCATCGCGGCGGGCACGTCACCCAACGTCACCTACGAGCGCGAGTACCCGGGCACGTTCAAGCTCGATTCGCGCAACTCGTACTTCCGCAACCACGTCGTCGACGAAGCCGGCGGCAAGCAGACGCTGCGTGAAGTCCCGGCCATCGACGACATCGGCAAAGAGGCGGGCTTCTTCACCTCGTACGAGAAGGGCGGCCGCTTCATCTCCTTCTACGGCGACAACCACCCGACCTACGCAGGCAACGTCGTGAAGGCCATGGCGTCGGCGAAGGACGGCTACCCGCACGTCGCGAAGATCTTCGAGACGGAGTTCTCGACGCTGAAGGAAGCCGACCAGCCGCAGCGCGACGCGGCCCGCGTGAACTTCTTCGCGAAGCTCGACTCCGTGTTCCTCGCGACGGTCGAGGCCGTGAACCGGCTGACGCCCACCATCGTCGAGGTGGTGGTGCGGGCTCCGTATGCGGCGCAGCACTTTCAGCCGGGGCAGTTCTATCGACTGCAGAACTTCGAACGCACCGCGCCAATCGTCGAGGGCACGCGGCTCACGATGGAAGGGCTCGCGCTCACCGGCGCGTGGGTGGACAAAGAGAAGGGCCTGCTCTCGACCATCGTGCTCGAGATGGGCGCGTCGTCTCGCATGTGCGCGATGCTGCAGCCCGGCGAGCGCGTGGTGCTGATGGGGCCGACGGGCGCACCGACCGAGATTCCTCACGTGAAAGAGACGGTGCTGCTCGCCGGCGGAGGGCTCGGCAACGCGGTGCTCTTCTCCATCGGCCAGGCGCTGCGGGCCGTGGGTTGCCGGGTGCTCTACTTCGCGGGCTACCGGAAACACGCCGACGTCTACAAACTCGATGAGCTCGAGCAGTCGGCTGATCAGGTGATCTGGGCCGTCGACTCGGGAGCCCCCTTGCCTGCGAGACGTCCGCAAGATCGATCGTTCGTCGGCAACATCGTGCAGGCGATGGTCGCGTACGCCGAGGGCAAGCTCGACACGCGCGAGTTCGACTTGAAGACCGTCGACCGCATCATCGCCATCGGCTCGGACCGCATGATGAAGGCCGTGAAAGACGCGCGGCACGGCGTGCTCAAGCCCTTCCTCAAGCCCGACCACTGCGCCATCGGCAGCATCAACTCACCGATGCAATGCATGATGAAAGAGATCTGCGCGCAGTGCCTGCAGCGTCACGTCGACCCGCGCACCGGCAAGGAGTCGTTCGTCTTCTCCTGCTTCAACCAGGACCAGACCCTCGACACCGTCGACTTCACGCACCTCGACATGCGGCTGCGGGGCAACTCGGTGCTCGAGAAGCAGGCCGACCTGTTGTTCACCCACCTCACGAAGAAGCGCCCGGACCTGCTGCGGATCTGACGGCGGAGTGAATCGAAACGGGTGGGGCTCGTCTCAACGCGCGTGCTCCGCCGGTCGTTCCCGCTGATCGTGCTCCTGGGTGCCTGCTCCCTTCGGCAACCGGGGCTCGAGACGATGAAAGAGCGGGTCCTCCAACAGGCCGCTGATCCGCGCTGTGGGCCAGTCGGCATTCGCCGCGCTGCGCTCGGGAGTCGCTGGGGTGAGTATCTGCGGGTGAACGTGAACGCGCCCTCGGCCATCACGGGCGAAGCGCGTCTGCACATCGGCTCCCGGCCAGTTCCGTTGAAGTCGTTCACGGTGACGGGCAACGAGCTGGTCGTCGAGGCGAGCTGGCCCAACGAGCGTTTGAGCGTGCCGTATGGCCTCGAGAAGGGCGCGGTGCTCGACCTCACCTTCGTCAACCTGCACGCGCCAAACGGTGACTGCGCGAAGATCAGCTTCGACGTCGAACAGGGCGCCTACAAACCGAACGTCGATGAGCGGAAGTGGATCGCGCAGCTCGTCGCGCGCGGTGGGCCTGATGTCGAGGCGTGGAAGGAGCAGCAGCGCCGCCCGCCTCCTCCGCCACCGATGCCCAAGCTGCAGAAGGCCGTCGCGACGCGAGGCATTCCCGGTGACGAAAAGGAATGGGCCGCGTGGCACGGAGAAGAGAGCGCGCCCGATCCATCGCGGGGCTGGGCGCAGTGGCCGGTGACGAGCAGCGCGGCGCTCGTGGCGCTCGGGTCCTCACTCGCCAAAGGAAGCTGGGTGTCGCTGATGAGTCAGCCGCCGAGCGCACGGGTCGAGGTCGATCGGCTCGCCGCGCAGTACGGCCTCAAGCCTGTCGCGACCCCGCAAGACCTCGCGACCCTCGTCGACCGAATTCGCGTCGACGTCGAGACCGATGACGCAGCCGCGTTGATGCTCTTCGCCGGAGCTTCAGCCACTAAGCTCGCCATCGCTCGGGCCGGCGTGTTCTCACCGCTCGAGGGCCTCGTGCGCGCCCTGCCCGCTTCACACCGAGACGCTGCACCCGCCGCCGAGCTCGCGATGCAGTTCACCACGGCGTTCGGCCTCGACTGGCCGGTCCCGATGTCGACGCGCGTCTCGTCTCCTTTCGGCAATCGGGTTCACCCGACGCTCGGCTCGATGAAGCTGCACACCGGAATCGATCTCTCGATGCCGGTCGGAACCTCGGTGCAAGCGACGGGCAAAGGCACGGTCGTTCGCGCGGCGGAAGACTCGGTGAACGGCCTCTACGTCGTCGTCGATCACGGCCACGGCGTCACCACCGCGTACCTGCACAACTCGAAGCTGCTCGTCGTCGAGGGCCAGCAGGTCGTGCTCGGAGACCAGGTCTCGCAGTCAGGCAACACCGGCCGCAGCACCGGCCCGCACCTGCACTACCAGCTCGAGCTCAACCGCACGCCGATGGACCCGCTCATCTTCCGTTCACCGGGCGCGAGCCAGCACACGAACGAGTTCGTCAGCGCGCTGCGGTGATCACTTTCGCAGACGTCGCTCGAGCGTCGTCGCCTTGAAGGTGACGGAGAGATCGGAGCCCTTCTTCTCGAACGACAGCTGCTCGGGGACGAGGGCGCGGATCTCCCGCATCGGCTCCGGCATGCTCTCGGCTGGTGGTGCTGTCACTTCGATCACCACCGTCTTGACGGACTGCGGGTCAGGCCAGGCGAGGTGGACCACGCCCTTCGCGTCGGTCACCAGCGCCGGACCGAGCGGGACGATCGAGTCTGGTTGCGGCGAATGCCACGCACCGATCTTCACGTTCTTGAAGCCCGGCTTGAGGGTGTTCGCGTCCGAGACGAGCTCCATCGGCACGCGCTTCAGCTTGCGCTTCGCCAGGAAGCCATCGAGCGCGGCCTCATAGGACTTCTGGTTCGAAGCCCTCGCCTCGTCGAGCGCTGGAGTCTGGGTGAGCAGCACCGCGACGAGCAGGATCATCGGCCCAGTGTGCCCCGCCTTCCGGAGTCAGGGGTAGCGCGGTCCGGCGTACGAGAGCTGGTGGTACGACTGAAGCTTGTGGTCGCGAATGACGTTGTAGAGGCACTCGTTGCCGCCGCCGAACGGGTGCACCACGAGCGGCGTCGCGAGCGGCTGCTTCTCGAGCTTCCACCCTGCAGGCAGCGTCACGTCGACGGTCGGGTTTCCATCGGCGGTCGCGTGCATGACGGCGCGCTCTCCGTTGGGTCCTGACAGGAAGAACGCCTCGTTCTCGAAGACCAGCTCGTGGCACTTGCGCGTCACCACGAAGAGCAAGCCACCCGGCTTCGCGCTCGTTCCGTCACACGCGGACGCGGAAGGCACACAGTCGGCCGCTTCGATCTTCGACAGGCCGATCCACGAGTAGCCGTCCATCGTGATGACGTCGGAGCACGCATCGCCCTGGCAGTCGGCGCTCTTCGACGGAGACCGCGAGAAGCACGACTTCGTGAAGAGCAGATGGCGATCGCTGTTCTTCGTGTTGCCGAGGCCAGGCGTGTACTTCGGCCACGCGTCGTCCGAGATCGGGTTCGGCCCGCCGGCGATGACGACGGTCTTGAGGCTGCCGTTCAAGACCTCCTTCGCGACGGTCACGCCGGTCTTGTTCAGACACACCGTTTGCGCGGGCCACGACGACTCGACGGTCTCGTACGAGATCTTCGCGTCAGCGGCAGAGGGAATGGCGGCACAGCCCAGCGGCACGACGAGCACGACAGCGAGCAGACGAATCACGGGTGCGGTTCCCAACCTGGTGCAGCGAGTTCGAAGCCCCGGAACTCGAAGCCGGGAGCCACGGTACAGCTGACCAGCGTGTAATCGCCTGTCGTGCGCGCCGCTTGCCAGCCGTCTTTCGGAACGATCGCCTGGGGGCGCTGACCTGCGAGCACATCGGGCCCCAGCACCACGGTTCGTTTCGTCTTGCCGTCGTCCGACAGGCGCAGCTCGAGCGGCGCGCCCGCGTGGAAGAACCACGTCTCGACCGCATCGACGCGATGCCAGTGCGACGACTCACCGGCCTTCAGCAGGAAGTAGATGACGGTCGATCGCGCGCGGCCATCGGGCCCGGCCACGTCGCGAAACGTCTCCACGTACCAACCGCCCTCGGGGTGCTGCTGCATGCCGAGGGTGCGAATCAGCGCGTCAGCCTCCACAGTCATTCTGACAATCTCCCGAACACGAAGGCACCGCAGTGACGGTCGCGTAGCCCAGCACCGGCCCGTTCTCGCTCGCCTGCGCCCAGCTCTCGAACTTCAGCGCCTGACCCACGATGCTCAAGCCGGCGGGCGTCGGGCAGAGCACCACGCGCGGTGAATAGTTGCTGTCGAAGCCTGCGTCGCTCGCTTCGAACGTCACGGGCTGAACGCCAGCACCGACCAGCTGACCATCGCTCGCGCGCACCACCCGCGTCGTCATCGTCAGCTCTCCCGGCTGCGTCTGGCCCTGCAGGCGGAAGGCGACGAAGACGTGACGCCCTCCGCCGCCCTGCAGACCGGTCGCGAGCGTGAAGTCATTGGTCAGTGGTCTGATGGTGCCGACGCTGTCGTAGCCCGTGGTGCCGATGGACAGTGTCCCCGCAGGCCAGCTCGGCGTCCCCGACGGAATCGGGACGCCAGTCACCATCGTCGGACGGGGCGTTGGCATCGGCGTCGGCTGAATGCAGCACGCCGAAACGATGAGGCCAACGGCCAGCACTGCCAGGAACGCTTTCATCTCACCCTCCACACTCCGCCTGACAACTTGCGCACACGGGGTCGAACACGATGCTGGTCGCGCCCAGCGGCAGACTGCCTTGCACCAGCTCCGCCCACACCTCGAGGCGCAGCGGAGTCCCCGGCACCTGAACACCCGAAGGAGCAGGACACACCACGACGCGTTGGCGAGCGCCTGACTCGTACCCACCATCGGTCGCCACGAACGACGTCACTTGCCGCGAGTTCGAGACCAGCGCTCCGTCGCTCGCGCGCACGAGCCGCGTGTTCATCACCAGCTCGCCGATGATGGAGTTCGTCACGCGATAGGTGACCCACACATGCCGTCCGCCGCCTCCCTGTGGGCCAAGCTCGAGCTCGAGCGACTTCGGGCTCGCGACGAAGCCCGCGAACGTCTGCGTTCCAATCTCGATCACGCCACCGTCCCACTGCGTGAAGATCGACGACGTGTTCGGCTCGGTCGGCGTGAACGGCGAGGTCGACGGAGGTCGGTAGGGCGCAGGGCCTGGACACCCAGCGACCACGAGGAGCACCAGCCACCTCACCACGGGACCTCCACCTGCGAGCGGCGAGGCAGGCCCGCGACGGCTCCGAGCTTCGTCACGGCGCGCGCGCCCACGGCACAGCCGAACTTCGCCACGCGGGCCACCTCGTCGATCGCGAGCTTCTCGAGCGCATGCCGCGTTCCCGCCAACGCCGAGAGCCCCGTCAGCAGCCCTGACGTGAAGCCGTCTCCCGCGCCCGTCGTGTCGACGACCTTCACCTTCGGAGCCGGCACCCGACGCGTCTCACCACGAAACCGAAACGCCGCGCCGTTCGCGCCACACGTCACCACCGCCAGCACCACGCCGCGCCGCTCGAGCCGCAGCAACGCCTCGTCGACGTCCTTCGTGCCGGTGACGAAGTGAATCTCTTCGTCCGAGAGCTTCAGCACCGCGAGGTTCGCCACCAACTCATCCAACAACCGACGAAGGACCGAAGGATCGGGCCACAGGTGCAGCCGCAGGTTGGGATCTGACGAGGTGATGTGACCAGCCGCGTGCGAGCGCTTCACCGCCGCCTTCACCGCCGCGCGGGCTTTCGGCTGCAGCAGCGAGTTCGTGCCGACGTGAAGAATCTTCGTGCGCGCGATGGCCGTCGCCGCCGCCTTCGTGTCCCGCTCGTCGAGAAACGTCTCGGCCGCGCGCGTTCGGTAGAACGTGAACGAGCGCTCACCCGTTGCGGTCAGCGAGAGGAACGCGAGCCCCGTCTTGCCTTCGCTCGTGTGCCGCAGGAACTTCGTGTCGACGCCTTCGTTCGCGAGCCCCTGCTGCAGGAACCAGCCGAACTCGTCGTCGCCGGTGACGCCGACCAGCGCGCTCTTTCCACCCAGCCGCGACACGCCGACCGTCACGTTCGCGGGAGCACCGCCCAGACAGGGCTTCCACGACGCGACGTCACGCACCTTCTGGCCGCGGCGGTCCGGCAGAAAATCGACCAGCGCTTCTCCCAGACAGATGACGTCGTGGCCGCTCAATCGGCACCCACCTGTTCCATGAACTCGACCGACTTGAGCTTGCGGCCCAGGTGGTGCGCGATGAACACGTTGAGCATCTCCCGCGCGCGCGCTCGCAGGGCTGGCTCCATCGGCGTGCGCTCTCCCGCCTGCAATCGCGCGAGCGCCTCGACGACCTGCGGAGAGACGGGGAAACCGTTCGGCACGCGCGGCGCACAGGCGAAACAGACGACGCCACCGTGCTCGGGGTCGAAGCGCGGCCGCTCACCCGTGGGCTGGCCACAGAGCGCGCACGGCGAGAAGTTCGGCATGAAGCCCGCCTGCGCGAGCGCATCGAGTTCGAAGAGCAACAACGAGGTCGGGCCTGCCTGCTTCGCCTCGAGCTTCTGCAGGTAGTCCTTGAGCCCGTCGAACAACACCGCGTGCGGCTCGTTGTCGCGGGTGAGCTCGCGAATCAGCTCGAGGCAGTACATCAACCTCGCGATGCGCGGCAGGTCGTCACGCAGCCGATGAAAGCTCTGCACGATGTCGACGCCGTCGAGCCTGAACGTCTCACCGCGCCGCTCCGAGAGTCTCGCGCGCAGGTGCGTGCCGGCCTCGAGTGCGCCGGCGAAGCGCTTCTTCGACTTGCGCGCACCGGCCGCGAAGGCCGAGAGGCGGCCGCGAGCTCTCGTGAACAACGTGACGATGCGATCGGCCTCGCCGTAGTCGACGCTCGAGAGCACGAGCGCCTCGTCGACGATGGGCGAGCTCACCTCGCGCTCCACGCCGCGCGCTGCGCGAAGAGCCACACGGTCTGAAGCCAGCCCCCGAGGGCAACCGTGAGCAGCAGCGCCACCGTCACCAGCACCGCCGAGATCGCGTGCTCGCGACGCTGCAGCTCCAGCGCCTTCGGGTCGAAGCCCGAGTCCTTCGGAGCGTCGGCCAGCCCATCGAAGCGCGACAGTGTCTCGTCGACGCTGAGGCCCACTGCGCCCGCGTAGGAACGGAGCGCGTTCAGCACGAACACCCGCTCGGGCCACTTCTCGGTCTCACCTTCTTCGATGGCGCCCACCAGCAGCGAGGGCAGCTTCGTCACCCGCACGAGGTCGGAGCGCGAGAGGCCTTTGCGCTCCCGCTGCGCCACGAGGAACTTTCCGAACTCGAGCCGAGCCTGTTCGGCCGACGCCTGCGCTTCGGCGGCCACGGCCTACTTCTGCTCCTTGAGCTTCAGGCAGAGATCCTTCAGGTCCAGGTTCGACGCCTTCTCGACGCACGCCGCGAAGCTCTTCTGGGCGTCTTCGGTCTTGCCCGCGCGCAGCTGGCAGAGGCCGACCTTGTGGTGCCCATCGGGAGACTCGGGGCAGGCGTCACGAAAACGGCCGTACTGTTTGCACGACTCGTCGGCCTGCCCTTCGACCTCGTACAGCTGGCCGAGCTGCGAGTAGCCGAGGCAGTACTTCGGGTTGATGGTGACCGACGCCTTGAGGTGCTCGACCGCGTTCTTCGTGTCGCCCTTCTTGAAATAGGCCCAGCCCATGTTGCCCTGGGCGATGAAGGGCGCGCCGTAGAGCACGTCGTTGAGGGCGTCACCGTAGAGCGCGATGGCGTCGTCGTAGCGCTTGAGGTCCATGTAGAGGTTGCCGAGGTTGGTCGTCGCTTCCGAGAACGGCGTCTTCAGCGCGCGCGCCTTGTCGTAGGCCACCTTCGCCTCGTCGAGCTTGCCGAAGGAGTGGTGCAGCAGAATGCCGCGCAGGTGCCACGCCTCGGCGAACTCGGGGTTCAGCTCGAGCGCCTTCTCGTTCTCGACATACGACTGCTGCGCGTTGCGGCTCACGAGCCCGACGGCGAGGTCGTACGCGCTCTGCGCCTTGTCGCGGTTCTCCTGGCTCACGTAGTGCGCACACGAGGACAGCAGGAACGTCAGACAGAACGCCGAGAAGAGCTTGCCGATGTTCACGACGCCGGCCTTCTGACCCGTCGGCGGTTTCTGGCCAGCCTGCAGCGGAACACCGGGCACGGCCGACGGCGCGGGCGGCTCACGCTGGAACACGGGGGCGGTGCGAATGAACGTCTCCTGCTCGTCGGGCGGGCGGCCGCGGAAGTTCAGGTTGTCCATGATGAAGCCCATGGACTCGACGAAGCCGAGCGCCTCGGCCTCTTCGGCCTGGTACTTGTCGGCGGGCACGGTGCCGTTGGTGGGCACGTAGACCGCGCACTCTCCGGCCTCGCTCAGGTACAGGTACACGAAGACCGCGAAGCCGCTGGGGCCACGCAGCCCGAGCACGTAGGCGGTGGCGGGGCCGGCGCTGCGACCGGGCACGGCGAGGTGGGGCTGGTTGAGCGACTGGTAGAGCTGAACCACCTGCTCCTTCACTGCGGGCAGGCCCTTGAGGCGCTCGTCGATGGTGTACACGGCGTGACTTCCCTTTCCTCGATTCAGCGCGTGGTGACGCTGAACTCCTGGCGAACGTCGTTCGAGTCCGCCGCGGTGCGCTCGAACTTGATGAGCGGCATCTCGATGGTGACCTGGTCGGCCGTCATCGAGCCTTCTCCGACGATGACGCGGAAGAAGTGATCGGCCCGCGTCGACTTCGGCTGATCCTTGTGGGCCTGCACCTTGCGCGCCTGCAGCAGCACCGAGTTCTTGCCGGGCACGAAGTACTTCGTGATGTCGCTGACGATCTGCTCGTCGTCGCTGCGCAGCGTGCGAACGAACTTGCCGTTGATGTACAGGTCGATGTCGTACTCGGTGCGGCCCAGCACGTTCTGCTCGGTGACCACGAAGTACTTCTTCGTGATGAGGCCCTCTTCCTTCACCGCCGCGTTGGGCTTGTCGTTCGCGATGGTGACCTTCTTCACCGCGTAGCCGGGCGCGTCGATGTGCACGTTGCCCTTCTCGTCGATGACGACGTTCACCTTGGTGAAGTTCTGGTTCACCAGGCCATCGACGTTCACGCCGTTGACGAAGACGTCGGCCGCCGAAGCGACGGTCGCGACGAGGAACACCACGAGCAGGGTCAGACGAGTCATTCGATCTCCGGTGCTCCGGCCAAGGCGGTCGGGTCTAGCGCAAGTGTAAACCATTGGCATGTGAGGAAGATTTCGGCTACCGGACGCGGGCCCACATGAGCTTCTTCACGCGCCTGAAACTCGCGTTGTCCTTCCTGTTTGGAGGCGATTTACCGGCCTCCGCGACGCCGGCGACGCCCTCGTTGCCGCCCCCCGAGCCGAAGCCCGCGCTGCCTCCGCCCGCCCCGGTCCTGACGGCCGAACAACAGCACGGCGCGGCCTTGTTCTTCCTCGGGTTGCTGCAGCGTGAAGGCCGGTTGCTGGACTTCCTGCAGGAGGACATCACCTCGTTCTCCGACGCAGACATCGGTGCCGCTTCGCGGGTCGTGCATTCAGGCTGCAAGAAGGTGTTGGCGCAGTATCTGGCAGTCACGCCCGTGGTGAAGGACATCGAAGGCGCTTCGGTGACGGTGCCGCAGGGCTTCGACGCGAGCCGCTTTCGGCTCACCGGCAACGTGACGGGTCAGGGCCCGTGGAACGGCAGCCTCAAGCACCACGGCTGGGTCGCGACGAAGATCGAACTCCCGGCGGTGCCGTCGACGGTCGACGTGAAGGTCATCGCTCCTGCCGAAGTCGAGCTGCCGTGAGCGCGACGTTCTCCATCGGCATCGATCTCGGAACCACGCACTCGGCGATCTCGTACATCGCGCTCGACGCGAAAGAGGGCCGTGGCGCGAACCAGGCGGTGCTGCCGATTCCGCAGGTGACGGCGCCGGGCACCACGGAGCCGAAGCAGCTGCTGCCCTCGTTCGTGTACCTCGCAGCCGAGACCGAGTTCCCCAAAGACGCGCTCGCGCTGCCGTGGAAGAGCGACCAGCGCACGGTGGTCGGAGAGTTCGCCCGCACGCACGGCGCGAAGGTGCCCACGCGGCTCGTGGCGTCGGCGAAGTCGTGGCTGTGTCACCCGGGAGTGGACCGCCGCGCGAAGATTCTGCCGTGGCAGGCGCCGGCCGACGTGACGAAGGTGTCTCCGGTCGAGGCGAGCGCGCGCGTGCTCGAGCACCTGCGCAGCGCGTGGAACAAGGAGTTCGGCAAGAAGGCGCCGCTCGATCAGCAGGAGATCATCGTCACCGTTCCGGCCTCGTTCGATGCGGCCGCGAAGGAGCTCACCCTCGAGGCCGCGAAGCAGGCGGGCTTCGATCGCGTGACGTTGCTCGAGGAGCCGCAGGCCGCTGTGTACGCGTGGCTCGAGGCGATGGGGAACGACTGGCGCAAACACCTCGTCGCGGGTGACGTGCTGCTCGTCGTCGACGTCGGTGGTGGCACATCGGACTTCTCGCTGATTCGCGTCGCGGAGCAGGAAGGCACGCTGTCGCTCGAGCGGCTTGCCGTTGGAGATCACATTCTCCTCGGCGGCGACAACATGGACCTCGCCCTCGCCTTCTCGGTGAACGAGCGCTTCAAGGCGAACGGCAAGACGCTCGACGGTTGGCAGATGGCGGCGCTCACCCAGGCCTGCCGCGTCGCGAAGGAGCAGCTCTTCCTCGACCCGAAGCTCGAGAAGGCCGCGGTCACGGTGCCCGGGCGCGGAAGCTCGCTCATCGGCGGCACGCTCAAGGGTGAAGTCACCCGCGCCGAGCTGACGACGCTGCTGACGGATGGGTTCTTCCCGAAGTGCCAGGTGAGCGACGTTCCCGTCTCTGCTCGACGCTCGGGTCTCGCGCAGGTCGCGCTCCCGTACGCGCAGGACGCGGGCATCACGAAGCACCTCGCCGCGTTCCTCTCGCGTCAGGCCGGTTCGCTGCAGCTGACGACGACGTTCGCGCAGCCGACGGCCGTGCTGTTCAACGGTGGTGTGTTCAAGGCCGAGCCGCTCAAGACGCGCGTGCTCGAGGTGTTGAACGCGTGGCTGTCGACCGCGGGTGCGAAGGCGGCGAAGGAACTCCCCGGAGCCGATCTCGATCTCGCCGTCGCGCGTGGTGCTGCGGCGTACGGCTGGGTGAAGAGCGGCCACGGCATTCGCATTCGTGGCGGTACCGCGCGCAGCTACTACGTGGGTGTCGAGGCCGCGATGCTGGCGGTGCCCGGCTACGTGCCTCCCGTGAAGGCGCTGTGTGTCGCGCCGTTCGGCATGGAAGAAGGCACGCAGGCTGACGTTCCGCCGCAGGAGTTCGGGCTGGTCGTCGGAGAGCCCACCCGCTTCCGCTTCTTCTCGTCGTCGACGCGCCGTGACGACGCGGTGGGCTCGATGGTGGAAGACGCCGAGCACGCGAAGGATCTGGAAGAGCTGCCGCCCATCGAGACCTCGCTCGCGGGCAATCAGGTCGGGCAGCTCGTGCCCGTGAACCTGCAGGCGGCCGTCACCGAGCTCGGCGCGCTCGAAGTTCGTTGTCTGGAGCGCGGCGGCAAGGGCCAGTGGAAGCTCGAGCTCAACGTGCGCGAGCGGGAGTAACCCCTCATGTCGTTCATCATCGGCATCGATCTCGGAACGTCGAACTGCGCAGTCGCCTTCACGGATCCGAAAGACGGAGCGAAATCGAAGATCGTCGACTTCCCCGTGCCCCAGCTCGTTCGGCCCGGGGAGCAATCGGCGCGTCCACTCTTTCCCTCGGTCGTGTACCAGCCGTTCGACGGTGAGTTCCCCGCCGGCTCGACCGCGATGCCGTGGAATGACGGAGCGCGAGTCACCGGTGAGTTCGCGCGCTGGCAGGCCGGTCGTGTTCCACAGCGGGCCATCACGTCGGCGAAGAGCTGGCTGATTCATCAGGGCGTCGATCGACAGGCTCCGATTCTTCCGTGGGGCGCGCCGGCCGAAGTGCCGAGGCTGTCTCCCGTCGGAGCGCAAGCAGAGCTGCTGAAGCACCTCGCGCAGTCGTGGAACGCCGCGCACCCGGAAGCGCCGCTCGCGCAGCAAGACGTGGTGCTGACGATCCCCGCATCGTTCGACGAGGCCGCGCGCGCGTTGACGATTCAGGCTGCGAGAGAAGCCGGCTTCGATCTGCAGCGACTGACGTTGCTCGAAGAGCCGCAGGCCGCGTTCTACGACTTCACCTCGCGACACCGTGATTCACTGGACAAGGCGCTGCAGGGTACGCGGTTGGTGCTCGTGGTCGACGTCGGTGGCGGCACGACGGACTTCTCGCTCGTGCAGGTCGCGATGCTGCCTGAAGGTCCGGCGCTCCAGCGGCTCGCGGTCGGTGATCACCTGCTGCTCGGTGGCGACAACATGGACGCGGCCCTCGCTCGGCGCCTCGAGAGCAAGGTCTTCACCGATGGCCGCACGTTCTCGGCCGCGCAGTGGGCGCAGGCGATTCAGCAGGCGCGCGGCGCGAAAGAAGCGGTGTTGTCGAAGGGTGGACCTGACGTTCACGCGGTGTCGATCGTCGCGGGCGGCAGCAAGCTGATCGGCGGCACGTTGTCGTCGCAGCTGACGCGAGAAGAGATCGCGCAGACCGTCGTCGACGGCTTCTTCCCAAAGGTCGCGGCCGATGCAGTCGTGGCCAGCGCCGCGCGTGGAGGCGTCGTCGAGCTCGGCCTTCCGTTCGCGAAGGATCCCGCCATCACGCGGCACCTCGTCGCGTTCCTGCGAGCACACGCCGAGGCGGGCTTCAAGGCGCTGGGCCAGACGCCGGACGGACTGCCGCGACCCGACGCGATTCTGCTCAACGGTGGTGTCTTCAATTCACCGACGCTCGCGACGGCGCTGGTCGATGCGGTGTCGGCGTTGTTCCCGAACGCTCCGCGCGTGCCGTTGCTCAAGCACGACTCGCTCGATCTCGCGGTGGCGCGTGGCGCGGCGTACTCGGGGCTCGCGCGGCGGGCGCTCGGAAAGAAGATCGGTGGTGGAGCTCCGCGTGCGTTCTACGCGCTCGTCGCGGGTGGAGACGCCGGCAAGCAGGGCCTCTGTCTCATTCCGCGCGGGCTCGAAGAAGGCTCGACCGTCGAGCTGAAGGAGCGTGAGTTTCAGCTCACCCTCGGCAAGCCGGTGCAGTTCCAGTTGTACTCGACGACGGCAGACAGGCTCGACGCGCCGGGCGCGGTCGTGTCGCTCGAAGACGAGATCTTCAAGCCGCTGCCCCCGATTCACACGATCCTCGCGGGAGCGAAGGGCAGCACCATCGGCGTTCACCTGCTCTCGACGTTGTCGGAAGTGGGAACGCTCGCGCTCTCGTGCGTGGCCGGTGATCAGCGTTGGCGGCTCGAGTTCGAACTTCGCGGAGCCGCGCGCACGCAGGACATCACCGTCACCGAGTCGATGCCCGCGAAGTTCGTCGAGGCGACGACCGAGGTCGAGCGCGTCTTCGGTACCAAACCGCTGCCGGTGAAGCCGCAAGACGTGAAGCAGCTGTTCAAGACGCTCGAGCGCATTCTCGGGCCGCGTGAGACGTGGCGGTTGCCGGTGCTCCGCGAGCTGTGGACGTCGCTGTTCGCTGGTGTGTCGAAGCGTCGCCGCTCGGTCGATCACGAGAAGGTGATGTTCCAGCTGCTCGGCTACTCGCTGCGTCCGGGAGTCGGTTACCCGCTCGATGCGTGGCGGTGCGAGCAGACGTTCTCGCTCTTCAAGGACCTGGTGACGAACCACGGAGAACAGCCCGTGTGGGCCGAGTTCTGGATTCTCTGGCGTCGTATCGCGGGCGGACTGAACGAGACGGCGCAGCAGCAGCTTCACGCGGTGCTGGAGCCACATCTGGCGCGACGTGTTCCCGTGGGCCTGCCGCCGCCAACGACGAAGTTGAAGGGCATCGTTCCCGAGGCGCTGGAAGAGATGGTGCGCTGCGCGGCGTCGCTCGAGTTGTTGCCAGTTGGGAAAAAGGCCGAGCTCGGAGCCTGGGTCGCGTCACGGTTGGGCAGCCCTGAGACGGCAGGCGGTCCGTGGGCGTGGGCATTGGGTCGACTCGGAGCCCGCGTTCCCGTTCACGGAGCAGCGCACAAGGTCGTGAGCGCCGAGACGGCCGAGGCGTGGATTGCGCAGCTGTTGTCGCTCGACCCGAAGAAGCACGACACGGCCGGGTTCGCGCTCGCGTTGCTGGCTCGGCGGACGGGTGATCGCGTTCGCGATGTCGATGATGCGACGCGCGCGAAGGTGCTCGCGCACTTCAAGGCGATCAACGCTCCGGAGTCGTGGACACAGATGGTCGCGCAGGTGGTTCAGTTGTCGGCGGCCGATGAAGCTCGCGCCCTCGGCGACACGCTGCCCGTCGGATTGAGTCTCTGACCTACGCGTGGCTGTCGAAGAACCGCCCGCGCTTCTCGGGTGCGATCGGAAACGGCGCCGCGACTTCCATCGTCAGAAACGTTCGCTCACTGTCCTCGAAGGTCGGAGGCCTGGGCGCGGTCGACCATTGTGAAAACCGGTCGAGCGATCCGACGACGGTCTGGTCCAACACCCGAACGCCAAGCAGACTTCTCAGCCCACGCGGAAGACCTCGGCCGCGCTCTGAAACCAACGCGTCGAGCAACCCACCGTCGTCATCGAGATCGACCAGCAATCGAACGGCGTAGTCGTGAACCGCGTCGGGGTCCGTCACGTCGAGAACGAAGTCGCAGACGTCACACGTCTGAAGCGTGAGCAGCGTTCCCTTGAATGGGGGAATCGCGCCTCTCGCCGCGAGCATCGAGGTACCTGCCCAGAGCGCACGAACATCGAGAAACGCCTCGGTCGGCCGCCACACAGGCTCCGCTCCACCGAGAAAGCCCGCTCGCTCCAGTCGCGCCCGGAGCACACTGTCGCCGCGAACGCTGGCAACGAACTCGTCCCACGACAGAGGGTCATCGCTCATCGCCTCGATCAGCGCGGCCTTCACGGATTCATCGAGCGCCCAGTCGGGCAATTCCGTGATCGGCACGAGCTCCAACACGAGCCCGCGCGTGTTCGGCGATCGTCCACGAAAGGACACCCCTCATGCTCCCGGCGGGCAAGGCACGTCGCGCACGACTCGCTTCGTCGATGGCGGATTCTTCGCCAACTTCTCTGCAGGTCGAACCGGCCGGCGCACGAGCTCACCGCCACAGTTCAGACACTTCATCGAGAGCGACGTCGCGCACGCCGCACACCACGTGCACTCGAAGCTGCAGATGAACGCCTCGGCATCGGGCGGAAGATCACGATCACAACACTCACAGTTCGGTCTGAGCTCGAGCGCCATCACTTCGATCCAGTCGCGGCAGCGGCGGCCAGCCGTTCCTTCATCCGCTTCTGCGCCTCACGCTCGACGTTCTTGTACGTGTCCGTCACGCCCTTCTCGTTCCCCATGTTCGCGGCGAACGCCGGAATCCACCCCCCGGGGTCGACAGCGAACTTGTGCACGAGCCACGTCTTCCCGCCCTCCTTCGGCGTCGCGAGCCACATGCCGTCATTCACCTGCAACCGGATGATGCCCGACCGATCGGGAAGGAACTTCGGCCGCGCCACCCACTTCGCCTCGAACGCTCCGGTGCCATCGGCCTTCACCGCCTGCGGCTGCCAGAGCTGCGTGACGTAGTCGCGCTTCCCCACCACGGGCAGATCGATGAGCGTGTAGATGAAGATGCTCTGATCCTCCGGCTGCTCCTTGATGATTCGCGCGTCGAGCATGTACGGCATGAACGACTTCAGCCGCGGCACGTTCATCAGCGCGTCCTGCACGTCGATGAGCGGAGCGTTCACTTCGCCCTCGGCCCACACTTCTTTGATCGCCGTGCCCGTAACCGGCCGGTTCTTCACCGTCACCGCGCCCGTCACCACCGTCTCCCACTTCGGCTCGTCAGCCAGACTCGCCCCCGCGATCAGGAGCACGAACACCCAGCTGGCAGAGACGCGCGACACGAGACGCCGAGTGTAGCGCCCGTGAAACGATGGTGCTAACCGCACCGCCGCCCAGTCGTCTTCGGGGGTTGTCGCAGCCCGCCCCGCACGAGGTGAAGTCGTGTCGCCAGATTCCCGCACCGCCCACCTGCTGACGAGGCTCGCGAACTTCAGCTTCTCGCGGCCGGTGCTCGTCGTCATGGTGCTGCTGACCATCGGCAGCACCTTCGCATTCATCGCCAGCCGCCTCGGCTTCCGCGGCGACTTCATCGAGCTGCTGCCCGACTCCACGCGCGAAGTGCAGGACCTCAAGATCGTTCAGGAGATGGCCGGCGGTGGCGGCTACTTCGTCGTGCGCGTTCGCGGAGACTCGAAAGAGACGCGCCGCGCCTTCGCCGCTGCGCTCGCGAAGAAGCTCGAAGAGCAGAAGGACCTCGTCTCGTACGTCGAGTACCACTTCGATGCGTCGTTCTTCTCGACCCGCGCGTTGTGGTTGCTCTCCTCCGACAAGCTGAAGGCGCTGGGCGAAGACGTCGACGCCCGCATCACCTGGGAGAAGCAGCGCGCTCTGCCCGGCTTCGTCGATCTGCTCGATGAAGCGCCGCCTCCGACGCTGGAAGAGATCGAGAAGAAGTACGGCAGCCAGGCCCGCCAGAGCGAGTACATCGAAGGCCGCACCGCGCCCGAGCTGTACATGTTCGTGAAGCCCACGAAGCAGGCCGGCGACCTCGACTTCAACCGGCAGATCCTCGGCAAGGTCACCGAAGTCACCGCGTCGATGACGCCGCAGTACCCGCAGATTCAGGTCGACTTCACCGGCGCCTACGTCGCACGCGTCGAAGAAGACGACGTCATGCGCGAAGACCTCGGCCGCGCGGGCCTCGTCTCGTCGATCCTCGCGCTCACCATCATCCTCCTCTCGACCCGCCGCATCACCGCGCTGCTCGTGGTCGCGCTGCCCGTCGCGCTCGGCATCTCGGCGACGTTCGCGTTCGCGTACTTCACGATCGGGCACCTCAATCCTGTCACTGGATTCCTCGGCGCGATCCTCGTCGGCCTCGGCCTCGAGTACGGCACCCACCTCGCGATGCGCTACTGGGAGGAGCGTCGCCAGGCCGACGTGCTGCCTGCCCTGCGCACCACCATCATCAGCACCTTCCCTGGAGCGCTCACCAGCGCCACCACCAACGCCGTCGCCTTCCTCGTGCTCCTCGCGAGCCGCTTCGACGCCTTCAAGCAGTTCGGCAGCATCGCGGGCTTCGGCGTGATGGCCACGGTCATCTCCGCCTACGTGATGGCGCCCGCAATCCTCCGTCTCGCCGAGCGCATTCGCCCCTTCAAGGCCGACAAGATCGCGCTCGACGCCGACGGCAACGAGAAGACCGGCCCGCGCGTTCCGACCTCGGCGCTCATCGCCATCATCGTCGGCATCACCGCCGTGGCTGCGGTCTCGGCCACCTACGCGCCGAAGGCGTCGTTCGAGAAGGACCTCAAGCGGCTCAAGGGCAAGTCACCCGCGACCGAGCTCGACGAGGCCATCAACGATCAGCTCGGCATCATCATGACGCCGGCCATCGTCGCGGTGAAGACGCTCGACGAAGCGCAGAAGCTCGCCACGCTGTCGCGCGAGTTCAAGGTCGAGAAGGGCGCGGCCTCGGCCATTCACGAGATAGCCTCCATCAACGATTTCTACCCGCCGCCCGCTGACACCGAAGCGCGGCGCGCAGGCATCAAGCGACTGGGAGAAGTGCTCCAGCGCGTGCCCGAGTCGATTCGCACCGGCAAAGACAAGGACCGCTTCGACTCCCTCGGAAAGATGATCGCCTCGGAGCCGTGGGGCCCGAACGAAGTGCCCAACGAGCTGCGCCGCCGCTTCCAGCCCATCAAGGGCGAGGGCACGTTCGTGCTCATCTTCCCCGCCCTCACTGGCTACAACGCCGACTCGCTCGACAAGTGGGCCGCCGACCTCGACGAGGTGCAGGCGCGAGGCCTCAAGGCCGGCATCGACCCCCACATCCTCGACACCAACCGCATCGCCTCGCGCATCTTCACCATCGTGCGCGAAGACGGGCCGTTCATCATGGGCGCCGCCGGCCTCGTGGTGTTCGTGATGATCCTCATCAGCCTGCGCTCGCTGACGCGCACGATCCTGGTGACGGTGCCGCTCTACATCGGCATCACCTGCATCTTCGGCGCGATGCAGCTCTTCGACGTGAAGCTGAACTTCCTCAACGTCGTCGTGCTGCCGAACCTGCTCACCATCGCCGTCGACAACTCCGTGCACCTGTACCACCGGTACATGGAGGAGGGCCCCGGCTCCATCGGACACGCGCTGCGGCACACCGGCTTCGCGTCGTTCGTCGCCACGTGCAGCAACGCCGCCGGCTACGCCGCCCTCTTCGTCGCACGCCATGAAGGTCTGCGCAGCATCGCGTGGCTCGCAGTGCTCGGCGTCATCTGCTCCTTCATCGGCACGACCATTCTCTTCCCCGCCCTGCTCGAGCTGGTGGAGCGCCTGAAGCTCAAGTCGCCGCCGCCTGCTCCCGAGATCGCGCCGAAGTAGTCAGCCGACCGCGCGTGACATTTGCGAGCTCGGAGCGACCACGGGCTGCTTCGCGAATGAAGCGCCCGCTCCCGAGATCGCGCCGAAGTGATCAGCTGACCGCGATGACCGACTTGCCGCGCGCGTGACCGTTCGCGAGTTCGGCGATCGCCGCGCCGGTCTCTTCCAGCTTCCACACCTTGCCCAGCGTGGCCTTCAGCTTGCCCGCGACGATCAGCTCGACCAGCGAGACCAGCGCCGGCTGCTTCACGAACGACGACACGGGCTTCAGCGACTGGCTCACGAACGGCGAGAGGAACAGCGCCGCGAACACCCGCCGCATCATGCCGAGAATGGAGCCGCCGCCTTCTCCGCCGATGACGGCCAGCGTGCCCTTCGGCGTGAGCGCACTGCGGAGCTCGGACAACGACCGGTTGCTCACCGTGTCGATGATGACGTCGTAGCGTTTGCCCGAAGCCACGAAGTCCTCACGCGTGTAGTCGACGACGTGCGACGCGCCGAGCTGCCTCACGAACTCCGCCTTCGCGCCACTGCACACCCCCGTCACTTCAGCGCCCATCGCCTTCGCGAGCTGCGTCGCGTAGCTGCCCACACCTCCCGCCGCGCCGATGACGAGCACCGACTGGCCCGGCTGCACCTTCGCCACGTCACGCACCGCCGCCAGCGCGGTCGCCGCCGACACGGGAATCACCGCCGCCTCTTCGAACGACAGTCCCGCCGGCTTGTGAATGAGCACCTCCGCCTTCGCGCGCGCGAACTCGGCGAACGCGCCGTCACAGTTGCCGAACACCTCGTCGCCTGCGCGAAACCGCGTCACCTTCGCGCCCACGGCCTCGACCACGCCGGCCACGTCGAGCCCACGAACCTTCGCCTTCGGCGTGAAGACGCCAAACCCGAAGAGCCGCACGAGATAGGGCTTGCCGGTCATGATGTGCCACACGCCCGGGTCGACGCCCGCGGCGCGCACCCGCACCAGCACCTCGTCATCGCCAATCGTCGGCCGCTCGATCTCCTCGAGCTTCAGCACTTCGGGGCCGCCGTACACGTCCTGGGTGATCGCCTTCATGTCGTCTCTCCGTTCATCGGTGGGTGAAACAAGGCACACGTCGACCAGGCCGACCGCCATGGCCGCATGGGCTCAGCGTGCTGTGAGGGAAGGACCGCTACGTCTCGGGGTACTGGAACACCTGCTCGAGCGGGACCTTGAAGACCCGCGCGATCTGAAACGCCATCTCGAGGGTGGGCGAGTACTTGCCCTGCTCGATCGCGATGATGGTTTGCCGAGTGACGCCGATGCGGTCAGCCAGCGCGGCCTGCGTCATCTCTCCATTCGCGAACCGCAGCGCGCGAATCGAGTTCGTCACCTGCGTCGGCGTCACCACGACGAGAACCCGCGCCGGTATGCCGCGAGCCGCGCCATGGAGCCGAACACCGCCGACATGACGAACGAGAGATAGATGACGTTCGCGATCCAGAAGTGCTTCGCCTCGAGCATCGAGAGCACCATCGCCGCGAGCGCACCGATGACGAGGAACGACTGGCCGATCAGTGTTCCGAAGCGCTCGATCTCGCGATCGCGCTGGTCTCGTTTGCCCGCGTCTTCGGGAGCCAGGAAGGAGATGACGACGTTGCCGATGATGTTCGCCACGATGGCGCCACCGATGCTCGCCAGCATCGGCGTCACGTACGCCACGTCGGTCAGCGCGAGGCCCTGCGAACGCGCGAGCAGAATCGCGCCGTAGATGGCCGCGCCCAGCACCGCGACCACCGCAAACACCCACGTGTTCTTTTCATCGAAGGACATCGGCCCGCCTCGCATGTCGAGAATCTTTGACACGCCATGAAGTAAAGCGCGGCAGACATCATGTCAAGCAAGCCAGACATCAGTTTCGACAGAACGAAGCAATATCAACATGATGCCACTTCAGTCGGAGAGTCCGGGCCGATCCTTCACGACCATCATGGTGCCGACCATGGTCGTGCAGAGGTGCTCCTGGCCGTCGCGCAGGGCGAACACTTCCCCGCTCACCACGCTGATGGTGCGGCCCGCCTTCACGACCTTCGCGCGCGCGATGATCGCCTCGCCTCTCGCCGGCGCGAGCAGGTTCACCTTGAACTCGATCGAGAGCACGCCAGCGCCCTCGGGCATCATCGAGAGCGCGGCATAGCCACAGGCGCTGTCGACGACGGTCGTGACGACGCCCGCGTGCAGAAACCCATGCTGCTGGGTCAGGTCTTCACGAAACGGCATCCGAATGGTGACCGCTCCGGGAGCGACGGACTCGAGCACACAGCCGAACGCGGCCATGACCTTCTGCCGCTCGAAGCTGCTGCGAATGCGCGCTTCGACGTCCACGTGCTTCAGACCGGAGACTTCTTCATCTCGAGGTGCGGCATGCCCGCTTCTTCGAAGACGGCCCCGTCAGCCTCGTAGCCATGGCGCTTGTAGAACTCCATGGCTGACAGCTGCGCGTGCAGCTTGATGCCCGTGAGCCCGCGCTTCTTCGCTTCGGCCTCGAGCGCCGTGAGCAGCTTCGCGCCGACGCCCGACTTGCGATCGCTCGAGAGCACCGCCATTCGGCCCACGCGGCCCCACTTGCCGCTCGCGCCAGGAGGAGGTTCAGGCAGCTCGACCAGCCGGCCGGTGCCGATGGCGTGGCCGCCCTTCATGGCCAGCACGTGGTACGCGCGCGCGTCTTCAGCATCGCGCTCGAGCCCTTCGGGAACGCTCTGCTCCTCGATGAAGACGACCTCACGAATGGCGAGTGCCTGAAAGAGCTCTCCCTCGTTCTTCACGGGGACGACGACGATGGGCGTTGCGGTGGCCGACATCGCGGCGCGTGATAGGGCACTTCGCAGGTGATGGCAAACGCGCGCAGCCTGATCGTCTTCTACCTGCTCTTCTTCATGTCGGTCGGCGTCACCCTGCCGTTCCTGCCTGTCTACTATCAATCACTTGATATCCAACCTTCGCAGATCGGCCTGCTGCTCTCGGTGGGGCCGCTCTTCGCGTTGGTGGCGCCCCCGCTGTGGGGCCAGTTGGCCGACCGTACGGGTCGCCCGGGACTCGTCCTCTTCATTCTCTCTGTGGGCAGCCTCGCGGGCTTCGGGCTGCTGCTGACCGCCTCCACCTTCCTGGGCGTGCTCGGCTGTCTCGCCCTGTTCTCGTTGTTCAGCGCCGCCACCACGACCGTCATCGACAGCCTCGCGCTCGCGCATGTCGAGCAGCACGGCGGCTCGTTCGCCACGCTGCGCACCTTCGGCTCGGCGGGCTTCGTCATCGCGACGCTGACGTTCGGGTTCTTCGTCGACGTCGTCGACCGGCGCGTCGTCTACGTCACGCTCGGGCTCATCAGCACCTACGCCGCCTGGGCCGGCCTGACGCTCGCGCGGGTTCCGGCGGTGAAACGAACGGGGCCACGTGCCGACCTCGGGGGAGCGATCTCGCTGCTCGCCAACCCGCAGGTGCGGTGGCTGCTCGTCGCGACGGCGCTCCACTGGATCGCGAGCGCGCCCTACCACGGCAGCCTCGGCCTTCAGTTCAAGGCGCTCGGCTTCCCTCCGTGGACGTTGAGCCTCTCGGCGAGCGTGGCGGTGACGAGCGAGATTCTCGTGTTCTCGACCTGGTCGCGCTGGGGCCACCGCATCAAGCCGCGCTCGGTGCTCATGCTCGCGTTCGTCGTCAGCGCGTTTCGCTGGGGAGCGATGGGCCTCACCTCGTCACCCACGCTGCTCGTCGCGCTCGCGGGCGTGCACGGCATCAGCTTCGGCGCCTTCTACGTCGCGGGCATCTCGTGGGTGGCCGAGCGGGCTCCCGGCTCGTTGCGGTCGACGGGCCAGTCGCTCTTGGTGGCGGCGACGTTCGGCATCGGCGGCCTCATCGGCTTCACGGGCTCGGGCAGGCTCTACGATGTCGTCGGTGGGCATCGGCTCTTCCAGCTCGCCGCGCTGGCCGAGGTGCTGCCATTGCTGGTCGTCGGCTTTCTGCTCGTCGATCGCTCGACCGGGGAGGCTGCAGAGGCCCGGGCGTCTTGACGGCCGTCGAGAATACCCGGAGGCACGGGTCGTCCTTGTCCGGTGCTACCGTTGGAGCCGCCATGCGATTGATCGCGTCTCTTCTCATCCTCCTGCTCGGTGCCCCCGCCTTCGCCCAGAAGGAGGACCTCTTCGGCGCGGGCAAAGCCGTCGTCTTCCGCGAGGAGACGATGGACCGCCGCTTCGCCAAGTCGAGGCTGGCGAAGATGCTGGCCGAAGGCTCGCAAGACCCCGCCTGCATTCAGCTCATGGGTGCGCTCTTCGTCGCGCTCGCCGAGATCGCCCCCACCCTGCACAAACGCGACGAGAACTTCGTGCTCGACCCGTATCTCAAGGCCGCGATCGAGAACCAGGTCACCACCCCGATGTTCCCCGCGATGGCGTACCTGCTCTCGATGGTGCGCCGGGTGATGATCGACAAACGCCTGCCCGACGCGTGGCTCGAGACGGCGAAGGCCATCAACCCGCTGGTGAAGATCATCGACGTCGGCAAGCTGAAGATGCTGAACGAGGGCGTCTCGCTCATTGACTCGAGCTACTTCCAGATCCCCGTCCTCAAACAGCGCTACTACCTGGAGGTCGTCGGAGCGAACAGCGCAGTCACCACCGACGTCGCCGCGTCTTTCCGTGACGCGTACCTCGATCGCGCCGTGGCCTGGGGTGGCGCGCTGCTCATCGACGCTGGCTCGAACGCGCCGAAGAAGAAGAAGGGCAAGAAGTACAACCCGGTCGAGTTCGGCGAGCTGGTCGCGATTCTCGAGTGGCTGCCGCCCGACCCGCGCAAGACCGAGATCGACTTCTACGGCGACGCCTCGAAGAAGCCGCCTCCGCCCGTGAAGATCATCGCGAAGCTCGCGCCAAAGCAGTTCTCCGATCTCGAAAAGGCCGCGCGCGGGCAGCGCATGATGGTGCGTGGCCAGTTCTGGGAGATGAACCGCGACGTGACCGAGGTCGAAGTTCGCGACGCCGTGCTCTTCGAAGATCGCGATTGGTACGGAGCGATGCTGGCAGACCCGAACGTGATCGCCGCCTGCCCCGCTGCCATCAACGAGCTGACGGGCGTCGGGCCTGCCCAACCGGGCGGCTTCAAGCACTGATTCCGCAACGGCTTTCTGAGCGCCCACAGGGTCCGTCAAGACGCGCGGGTCCTGCCAGTTTCCGGACGCTGCTGATCCGCCCTCCCAGTTCCAACGAGTTACGAATGGCACGTGCAGTGCTGCGAGAACGTTCATGTCCTCGCGCGTGTCCCGCCCGCCACCTCCCGCCGTCGCTTCGCGGAGCGAGTCGACTCAGCCCTTCAAGGCCCTGCTCGACGAGGTTCGACGCACGTCACCCAACCCGCCCGGCCTGAAGAAGAAGCCCGACACGACGCCACCGGCCATTCCTCCCGTGAAGGCCGACACCAGCCGCGTTCCGACCCAGAAGATCGCTCGCGCCACCGTCGTCGCGGCCCAGGCCCAGGCCACCGCTCACGCCACCGTTCAAGCGCGCGCACGAGTCGACAGCGAAGCGCAGCGCCTCGAGTCGGTTCGGGCCCACCACGTGACGACGGCCGAGAGCGGCACCACCGTTCGCGCCGAATCGAGCGAGAGCGCCGAGCAGAAGACCAACGGCCGCGTCGTCGACCTCATCGTGAAGGAGCTCGTCGCCGAGTTCGAGACCCGCCCTGGTGGTGCTGCGTCGCAGAAGGTCGGCAACCCGCTGCAGCCGATTTCGTCACTCAACGAGCTGCCCTTCTCGACTCCGGCGCCACCGCAACCGCGCCCGACGCCCGAGGTCCGCGCCGCGCAGGCTGCAGCCCTCATCGAGCGCATCGACACCTTCGTTCGTTCGCAGCGCCCGGCCTTGTCGCTCACGCTCAACAACTCCCTCGGCGCGCGCGTCGAGATCGAGAAGCTGGGTCCCGGGCGCATCGCGCTCAAGCTCGTCGGCCAGAACGGCCCGCCGAACGCCGACACCGTGAACCGAATTCGCGACGAACTCGAAGCGCGTGGCCTCAAGGTCGGCGCGCTTTCAGTCGGCTGAAGAACCCAGCATTCCAGCGGCGGCGAGCACCTCGACGATGACGGCCCCGAGCAGCGCCGTGCCCAACGCGAACTGCGCGAGCATCGGCAACCGAAGCAGTCCGAGGAACCGGCCCGGCGCGAACATGAGCGCGAGCTGAAAGCCGAGCAGCGCCAGCGCCACCACACGAACGGCGATGACCCAGCGCGGACGGCGTGCAGCCACGAGGTTCTCTCCTCACGACGAACGAAGCCCCTGCACCGGCGACTCGCGGAGCAGGGGCTCGTACTGAAACACCGTGTTCGGTCTTACTTGCCCGGCGCCATGTCGAGCATGGAGCGCTTGCCCTCTTTGTCCTTGAACTGCTCGGCCTCGGGCAGCGGCGACTTCTTCTCGGAGATCTGCGGCCACTTGGTGGCGAGGTCGGCGTTCAGCGACTTGTACTCCTTCCACTTCTCGGGAAGGTCGCCCTCGGGGAAGATCGCCTTCGTCGGGCAGACGGGCTCACACGCGCCGCAGTCGATGCACTCGTCGGCATGAATCACGAGGAAGTTGGCACCCTCGTAGAAGCAGTTGACGGGGCACACCTCGACGCAGTCGGTGTACTTGCACTTGATGCACGGCTCGGCGACGACGTAGGCCACGACGAACTCCTTTGTGCGGTTCAACAGGTCGATGAAGCGCGCAGGGGTGTACCGCCGGGCGTTGCCGATTTCATCCGAGAAAACAGCGTCGTTTCTCAACGCCTGAGAGGCGCAGCATGTCGAAGGTGCGACGCAATTGCTTCTCGCCAGCAGCAGGAGCGGTAGTGTCCGCGCGCTTTTGAAACCGCCCCGTGCCGTGACGGGTGCGCGCTACGAGCTCCGGCCGAGCGGAGCTGTCCGAGGAACCCCCGATGCTCTCGACGATCGTCGCAACGTTGACCGCCGCGAATGTCTTCACACCAACCATCGCCTTCGAGGCGAGACCTTCTCCTGCTGCTGCGCCGACCCTTCAGCTCGGCGTGCTGTCGGAGCCACTGACGGGCGATCTCTCGCTCTCGGCGAAGGCCTGGGCGCTCGGAAACCGCGAGCGGCTCGGACTTCACCCGGCGACGACGCTGCGCTTCGACGTCGGGTTCGCCACACGCTTCGGCGCCAGCCTTCACTTCGTGCAGCAGCTCGAAGGCGTCGACCTCTACCAGGCGAAGCTGGTCATCACCGTCGACGACCGCGCGCGCATCGTGCAGGTCTCGTCGAGCCTGGTGAATCAGCGGCCCGTGAAGAACGAGTTCGCGATGTCGCAGCCCGCGGCGCTCTCGCAGGCGTCGAAGGCCGTGCCCTTCCCCGCGCTGATGCCGAACTCGACGAGGCCGTACGGCGGCGCGATGAAGGTCTTCTTCGCCGTCGACGACGAGCTGCACGCAGGCTGGCTCACCCACGTCGCGTCGCTCGATCAGTCGAAGAACTGGTACGTCGGCCTCGACGCGGTGACGGGCGAGACGCTCTTCACGCAAAACCGCGTGCACCACGCCGCGAACGACGTGAACGTGTACCCGGTGTCGCCTGGTGGGCTCGACGCGGGCGTGGGCCGGACGCCGACCATCGTCGCCTCGCTCACCCACCCCGACGGCGGCTCGTACATCTCGGACACCTGCGAGGTGTACCTGCCTGACGGTGGCTTCGTGACCCGCGACAACGATGCCGGCGTGCTCTGCGGCGATCAGCTCACCAGCTACAACTGCTGCGCGAACGCAGGCTGCGTGCCCGACGCCGGACCGCTCCGGGTCTCAGGCCCCACGACCATCATGGGCTTCAACCTCAACCTCGACATCCCCGTCTGCGATCGCGTGAACCTGGCGACGAATCAGCGTGACGGTGGCGACTATCGCTACGATCCCGTCGACCCGCCCGCCAATCGCACCGTGGTCGAGCTGAACGATCCAGCGAACTCCGACACGTTCGCGCACACGCACTCCTTCTACCATGTGAACCGCGTCTACGACTGGGTGCGAGGACTCTCTTCGCGCGCCGCGCCGCTGTTCCCCGCGAATCAGCCGGCCATCGGGCCCTTCAAGATGCGCGACGAGCGCCGCACGCCGGCCCGCCGCGTGGCCGTGCTGTCGAACGTGCTGATCCCGAAGTTGCCCGCGACGCTCGCCGAGGCGATGCAGATCGAAGGCGTGCCGGCGTGTCTGCCGCCTCCCTTCGGCTCGAACATGGGCACCTGCCGCATTCGCGAGTTCGGCCGTTTCGACAACGCGGCCTTCTTCCCCGTCGAGAACTTCAGCCAGCTTCCGATTCCCGGTCTGACGACGGGCGTCGACACGCTGATGATCTTCCAGGGCAACGCGGCCGACGCGGCCTACGACGCGACCGTGCTGTGGCACGAGTTCGGTCACGGCGTGATCTACGCGACGGCCGCGCTCACGTTCGACGACCTCGCGATCGACAACCGCTCGGCCAACAACGAGGGCGGCGCGCTGCACGAAGGGTTCGCCGACTACATCTCTGGCGCGTTCGGCAACCTGGCCGAGGTCGGCCCGTACTTCGGGCCGCGTGCGCTCGCCGGCTCGGGCGTGATGGGCGTGCGACAGGACGGCTACCTGCGCTCGCTGGCCAACACGCTCACCTGCCCCGACGTGCTCTGGGGAGAGGTGCACCAGGACAGCCAGCACGTCTCTGCGGCGCTGTGGTCTGGTCGCCTCGCGAACCTCGGCACCGACAATGGCGCGACCTACGACGCGGCGTTCTACGCGATGCTCGTGTCGCTCGCGCCGAACGCCGACTTCGCGTCGGTGGCGCAAGTGATGGCAGCCCGCGTCTCGACCGCGTTCACTCCCGCGGCCGCTACGGCGCTGACGCAGATCTTCACCTCGAAGGGAGTCATCGCCTGCTCGAAGGTGCTCGACGTGACGACCGCTTCCGCTCCTCGCCCGGTGTTCGCCATTCCGGCAGCGTCGATGCTGCGCCAGGCGAACATTCCCGGGCCCATTCAGTTCAAGCTGCGGGTGCCGAACGGCGCACAGGGAATCACCATCAAGGCCGATCAGGGCGGTGGTGGCGGGTTCGGTGGCAACACGCCCGCCATCGTGGTGCTCACGAAGGGCGCGTCACCGGTCACCTTCACGCGCAACGCAGCCCAGTTGACCAACGACGCCGAGACGACCGCTTCGCTGCAGGCCATGAACGGCCGGCTCGACGGGCGAGTCGACGTGCGGGTGCCGTGCGGCGCGAACGCTGAGGTCTACATCGCGCTGGCAGCGCGTGGTGGTGGAGCGACGCTGCAGAACGTCGAGCTCGCCGCTGAACCGCTGGTGAACTGCATGTTCCCCGTCGACGCAGGCATGCCCATGATGATGGACGCGGGCATGATGATGATGCCGGTGGACGCCGGTCAGCCTGGAAACGACACCAAGACCATCCCGGCGGCGCAGATCGTCGGTCAGCCTGCGGCGCAGACCGGCTGCGGCTGCTCGAGCTTCGAAGGGTCGGCCGTGCTCGCAGCACTGGGCCTGCTCGGCCTCCGTCGCCGCCGTGCAGCGCACTGAGCTGAGCTGAGCTGACACCGAATGAAGGAGTCGGGGCTCGGGCCTGTTGAAGGCTCGAGCCCTTCTCTTTCAGGTCAATCGAACGTTCCGAGACCTCCATCGGTGGCAGCGGTCACCCTTCCGCCCTTGCCGGAAGACGTGGGTGGCACGACGCCAGCGTCGACCATCTTGCTGGAGCTCGGCGGGGTGCCTGCGTCAATCACCGCAACAGAAGCAGCCTTCGGGTCCGTTCGTGCGCGACGAACCTTGTCGACCAGCTCGAACGCCTTGATGGAATCGTCGTCGGCGGGCGAGCGCATCTCCTGCTTGAGGGCGAGCGATTGGTGCTCACTCACCAGGTTCCACAGGCCCTTCTCTTCGGCGAACACCCACAGCACGCGGAACGGCGGCAGCACCTGCTGCTTCTTTCCCGCTCCGAGACGCAGCACGACGTTCGCCGCGACCCAGCCCGTGCCCTGGCCTGGCGCCAGGCGCGATCGAATCGGTCCGTCGACCTTGTACGAGAACACTGCCTTCTTGATCTCGTTCAGCTTCGGCTTCACGAGGTCTTTGAACGCCTTGCCGCCCTCGAAGAGTTCGCCCGGCCCCGTACCCAGCAACACGACCTCGGGGCGCTCGCTCGTGCGATCGACCTTCACGACCACGTCGTCGAGAATGCGGCGCGCGAGGCCGACCAATTCGTCGCTGTCTTTTCCACGCTCGGCGAGCACGTCGGCGGGCGGCAGGTACTTCTTCGCAGCATCGGCGGCGTAGATTTTCTCGTCGGGGACTCCGAGGCTCACGTGCACGGCGTCGATGGTCCACTGGCCGTCGAGCTTGACCGCATGACCGGTGACGCGCGCGAGCCAGGTCGTCGTCTTGCCCTTCTTCTCGTACTCGACCCGAGGCAGGTCCCAGAACCAGGCCGACTGATCGCCGAGCCCAAGCCCGACGTCGACTCGCCCCGATCGAATTCGCAGCACCTCACTCTCGAGGCTGATGGAGAGGAGCTCCTGGCGAGCGAAGTTGATGAGGGGATCTCGCTGGGCGAACGTGTCGCTCGGACCCAGGCCGTACGCCATCACGTCTGGAGCGACGAGCGGCTTGATGGGGTCGGGGTCACCAGTCTCGAGCGTCGAGTACACCGTCTTCACCAGCTCGCGGACCTCGGCCTTCGGGTCTGGCGGCGGCGGCGGCGCGACCTTCTTCGGCGGCGGCGCTTTCGGGCAGCCACAGAGCACGAGCGCCACCACCAACGTCACGTCACGGAGCCTGGACTGCGGTTCGGCCAGCACGCGATGGAGTCTCGCGCGCCGACCGGAAATGTCACGGCTCAGTTCACGGGGCTGAAGACGAAGGGAAACGCGACCGGCACTTCCTCTTCGGGCGTGAAGGGCAGCACCCAGTTCTTCGCGATGTTGGTGATGCACTCACGAACGGCGGCGTTCTGCATCGACCCCTCGGTGAGATCGAGGTCGGTGACGCGGCCTCGGGTGCTGACGATGAACTTGAGCACCAGGCGGCCCGACAACGAGTGGTCGCGCTTCAGCTCGCGCTCGTAGCAGGAGACGATCGCCCCGCGACGGCCGCGCATCCAGTTCGAGAGGGCTTCTGACGAGATGTCGGGGTCGTCGACGGTGATGACCTCTTCACGGACGCGGCCGAGAATCGAGGTGGTCTTGTTCTCCTCGAGCACCACGTTCTTCACGCCGTCAGTGCCCATCGCGGTCACGCCAACCGTGGTGCCCGTCTCCGAGCCCTTCAGCTTCAGCTTGAGCGCGTCGTCGGCCGTCGCCACCTGGACTCCAGCGTTCTTCATCGCGTCGGCCACGTTGCCCACGCCGTTCGAGTCCTTGAGCAGATCGCCCACCACGCCGCCTTCTCCGCCGACCGAGCCGATGACCGCGAGCATGCCCATCTTCGACAGACGCTGCTTCACCGCGTCGGCCGAGGCCGTCGTCGTCTTCGACTTCGCAGGCGCTTCAGCCACCGGTGCCTTCGCCTTCTCAGGGTCCTTCTTCGGAGCCTCGGCGATCGGGTCCTTCGTCTTCTCGGGCGCTTTCTCCTGCACCTGCTTCGGAATCGGCATGAGGGTGGCTGCAAAACGGTCCTGCTGCTGCCAGTCGAGAAGGCTCAGGTCGGGCTCGACCGGCGTGGGCTGCGCCATCACGTAGCCAGCACCAACGAGGTGCGCGAGGAACGAGAAGGCCATCGCGATGACGAACGCGCGATCGAGCTGCGCGACGACTCCCTTGGCGCCCTTCGGCAGCTCAGGCAGCGGGGCCGCGGGCGGCGGCGTCACCATCTGGAAGAGCACCGTCACGTCGCCGAGCTTCACGCGCCCCTTCGAGCCCTTCATGAGCGCCACGTTCGCGGGGACCTCGGAGAGTGACTGCTCCGGCCCGCCCAGCGACACACGGCCCTCGAGCGAGCCGTCCTTCATCAACTGCGCGCCCTCCTTCGTCACCTTGAACAGCGACACCGACTTCGGCAGCTCGCCCATGGGAACGCAGAACGTGTTCTTCGGATCGGCGCCGACCGTGACCGTCGACTTCTTCCCTGCATCGAGGGTGCGGTCTTCGATGATGCGGCCACCGTGAATCAGGGCGATGCGGAGCGCTGGCGTCGTTGCAGTCATGCTCCTCTCGACAGCACCTGCCCATTTCGGGTTCCACGACACAAGAGTCGTATTGACTTTTACTGGCGTTCCTCGGGAAAGTGGCGGCATGACCCCATCGGAACGACTGACGCGTGCGTGGAGATCGCTCGATGGGCTCTCGGTGGGCGATGCGTTTGGCGAGAAGTTCTTTGGTCCAGAGCGTTCGGTGCTGGAACGAATCGAGAAGCGCGAAGTTCCACCCGGGCGTTGGCACTACACGGACGACACCGAGATGGCGTTGGGCATCGTCGAGGTGCTCGAGGAGCGCGGAGTGGTCGACTGCGACCTGCTCGCTGACGTGTTCGCGCGGCGCTTTCGGAACAATCGCTACCGCGGCTACGGGCCGACGGCGCAGGGTATTCTGGAGGCCATCGGCGACAAGGATCCGTGGGAGCTCGCGGCGGGCCGCGTGTTCAATGGAGAAGGCTCACAGGGGAATGGCGGCGCGATGCGTTCAGCGCCTATCGGCGCGTACTTCTTCGACGACGACGCGAAGGTGATCGACGAAGCGCGCAAGTCGGCCCAGGTGACGCATGCGCACCCTGATGGTCAGGCTGGAGCCATCGCTGTCGCGCTCGCCGCTGCGTTCGTCGCTCGCACACCACAGACGCGCGATGGTGACGCGATGCTGAAGTGGGTGACCGCGAGGGTCCCTGATGGACCGACGAAGCGCGGACTCGAGCGTGCGTTGGCGTTGCCGCTCCATGGGCCGCTTTCCCGCGCGATCGCCCTGGGCACGGGCCAGCAGGTCATCTCGTCCGACACGGTGCCGTTCGCGCTGTTCTGTGCAGCCCGCTGCATCGACGACTTCCCACTCGCGATGTGGACGACGGTTTCGGGGCTCGGCGATCGAGACACGACCTGCGCGATGGTCGGCGGCATCGTGGCGATGAGCGATCGAACGAAGGTGCCGTCGGATTGGCTCGAAGCACGCGAGCTGTTGGGCCGAACTTCAGCGTGGTGACGAGCTGATCGCAGTCACACTTTTGGTTGGGCGGGTCGGCAGCAGTGGCGGCGTTGTGGCACCACGTTCGCGTTCGGCCGGCGACTGGAGGAGCGGTCACCCCGTCGAACGACAGCAGCAAGGGAGCGCGGGCAGCGATCGTGCGCCCCGAAGCCTCGAGTGTGGGCGGTTCCGAAGGAATCGGCGAGCTTCGCAGTCCTCTGGCCGCGATCGCCGACGGGTGGCCGCCTCTTCAGGGTGAAGATGGTTAGATAGACTATCTAACCATCGGAGGGTCCAGATCGCCGCGCCTCCGGGCTCGCGCGCGACTCCCGGTTTCCTCACGCAGTTGCACGCTGACTCCGAGGAGCACATTCGCTTCCGCTGCGGTCACCACGCGAGCCGGAAGAGCCGAGATTGGACTGACCAACGCCTGGGCCGACCCCTCAATCGCCAGACGATCCCAATGCGCGTGCAACTCCGCCCTCCCGTCACGGCGGCGCAAAGCCGACGCCGCCTCCGCACGACACATGCGCCATCAACTCGTCACGGCACGCGAAGTCGACGCGCCCGTTCGTCTTCATGCCGCGGGTCCCTGTTCGATCGGTGGCAGGGTGACGATGTGATCGCGCGCGTCCGCGGCAAGATGACGAACAGCGGCGGCACGCTGAGGATGTCATCGCACGCTCCGCGAGCCTGCGAAGGTGACGTGGCGGTCGGGCCTCCATCGGCGATGCCGGACCAGACCGAGCCCTGGCGCTGCGTGACCGTGGCCCGAACGAATCCGGCGGCGGAGGTAGTGGAGCGTTCGACTTCGACGGCGGCTGCTCTTCTTACGCGTCGGCTTTGAGCCGTCAGCGCTGGCTCTCCCACGTGCCCGCGCCCGTCGCCCACGCGTCGATCCATGCCTTGAGCGTGATGCCGCCGTCTGGGCTCGAGATCGATGTGCTGATGCCACCATCGGGCCGAACGATGCCGGCGTTGTCGAGCATCACGTGCTCCTGACCAGCGCGCCGGAAGAACTTCGAGTTCGAGTGCGCTTCGTAGATCGGCTCGAGCGCAGCCAGCGCGGCGACGTAGGAACTCGTCGGCGGCGTCGCCCAGCCCTGCGTCGTGCCTGGCGCGAAGAAGAAGCGGGTAATCACCTGATCCTCCGTGAACGAGAGCAGCGCGACCCGCGTCGTCGGAGCGCTCACGATCTGGTTCTCGATGATCGAAGGAAAGCCCGCATCACACGTGGTGCATGACGCCGGAACCTGCAGGTTCCACTCGCGGCGCATCGCATCGAAGTATGGCGTGTTCACCATCGGCGCCGAGTCGGCGAGCAACTGCACCTGCGCCTCAGGGAATGCCTGCTTCACACGATGCAGGTTGAGCTGGGCTCCGTAACCACCGCCGCTCACGCCGATGAGCCACAACGTGCGCACCGACGCGTGTCTCGCTCGCAGCCAGGCAAGGTACGCGTCCATGTTGGTCGCGCCGGCGAAGTGGTGCGTGCGTTGAACGACGGGATCGAACAACCCGACCTTCGTGTTGTACGTGCGCGTGGTGTTGCCTGCGTGCAGATCGCCCGTGCAGTAGGGAACGAACGCCCAGGTGGCTGAAGCGAATGGGTTCTCGACCCGCCGCGAGAACAACACCGAGTTCTTCACCGTTCCGATTTCGGTGGCGAACGCTCCGCCGCCGTCGCCCGGAAACGGGTCGGGGTGAGCCACGTACACGGCCGTGGGCTGGGTCGAGCCGGGGATGTCGACGAGGCACACCGAGTCCATGCCGTAGTTGCACACCGGCCCCCACTGGTAGACGGAGGGTCTGCACATGCCGTTGTTCCAGCACGCGCCGCCGCCCTGCACGAAGACGACGAGCTCGTCGGTCACGCCCGCGTTGTAGCCAACGCCTGCTGGAGCACCGGTCGCGCACTTCGTTCCCGCGACAGAGAAGAACGTCCAGCCGTTCGTACCGCCATCGGACACGTTCGCAGCACCGCCCGCGCTCGCAGAACCGCCAGCACTCGCTGAACCGCCCGCACTCGCCGAGCCTCCCGCACTCGCTGCGCCACCCGCACTCGCCGAACCGCCCGCACTCGCCGAACCGCCCGCGCTCGCCGAACCTCCCGCACTCGCCGAGCCACCCGCGATGCCGGAACCACCAGCCGCGCCTCCACCAGTCGGGCCTGGAGTTCCACCGCACGCACACAGCACCGCCACGCCAAGTCCGAGAAGGGTTCTCATCTGGAAGCACTCTGACACCGCAACCAGAAGAAACAGAAAATCGACCGGCCAACACCCTGATGTCGCTGCGAAGGACTCGGCGAACGGCAGACTTCACGCTACAACCCGGCTGCTCATGCGTGTCGGCGACTGCCCCAGCTGTCGAGCTCCGGTCGAGTTCCGCCCTGGCGCAGGCAAGGTGAAGGTCTGCGACTACTGCCACACGGTGGTGCTGCGCGGAGAAGCCAACCTCGAGAGCCTCGGCAAGGTCGCCGATCTGACCGACACGCAATCTCCGCTGAAGGTCGGCATCGCGGGCAACTACTCGGGCAACGCCTTCACCATCGTCGGCCGCATTCAGAAGGGCAACGGCGCGGGCACGTGGGACGAGTGGTGTCTGTCGTTCGACGACGGGCGTACGGCGTGGCTCTCGGAATCAGAGGGCGAGTGGAACCTGATGTTCCCCCTCGAGGGCATCGGTGTTCCGCCGGTCGATCAGCTCCGCCCGCTCGGCAGCTTCCAGCTTCGCGATCGCACCTTCGTCATCGAAGAGGTCGGCAATGCGCAGACGCTCTCGGCGCAAGGCCAGCTGCCCGAGTTCAACCACGAACACGTCTACTGTGACGCGACCGGAGCCAAGGGCGCGTTCTGCTCGCTCGACTACGCCGATGGCGGCACGGGTGAGGCGTTCGTCGGCGCACGCGTCGGCATTCCTCAGCTCGGCTTCGACAAGGGCGATCTCGAGCCCACGCCGAAGAAAGACGCGCTCAAGCAGGCACGCTGCACGAACTGCAACGGGCCGCTCGAGCTGAAGGCTCCCGACGCCGTGAAGCGGGTGGCGTGCCCGTACTGCGGAGCGCTCCTCGACGCCTCGAACGGCCAGCTCGCCTTCCTGCAACTGCTCGAGAAGCCGCCCTACGAACCGGTTCTTCCGCTCGGCAGCCAGGGCACGCTCGAGAAGACGAAGTGGACGGTGCTCGCCTTCCTCATTCGCTCCACGACGGTCGAGGGCACGCGCTACCCGTGGGAAGAGTACCTGCTCTGGAATCAGCAGGCCGGCTTCCGCTGGCTGATGAACTCGAACGGCCACTGGACGTTCCTCACGCCCATCGCGGCGGGTGACGTCGGGCTCGCGTTCAGAAAAGCGACGTGGAACGGCAAGGGCTTCAAGGCCTACCAGCAGGTCTACGCGGTCACCGACTACGTCGCGGGCGAGTGCTACTGGCAGGTGAGCGTCGGCGAGCTCGCGAAGGCCTCCGAATACGTCGAGCCGCCCGAGAGCATCAACTGCGACGAGACCGACCGCGAGGTCACCTTCACGCACGGCAAGATGCTCACCGACGCCGAGGTGAAGCAGGGCTTCGCCATCAAGACGAACATGCCCGTCGCGCAGGGCATCGCTCCGGCGCAGGTGAACCCGCACAAGGCGAAGCTGGGCTCGGGCTTCGCGTGGGCCGGCATCTGGACGGTCGTCTTCATCGCCCTGCTCGTCGGCTTCTCGATCATCGGAGACACGCGCCAGTTCATGCGCACGGCCTTCACGGTGCCGCCCGACGTTCGCCCCGGCACGCCCGAGTCGCAGCAGTTCTCAGAGCCCTTCACCATCGACAAGAAGGTGCCTCTCGAGCTCGAGTTCGAAGCGCCCGGCCTCGACAACAGCTGGCTCGCGGTGCAGCTCGACCTCGTCAACGAAGACACGGGCGAAGTGGTGCAGGTGAGCCCAGAGGCCAGCTACTACTGGGGCGTCGATGACGGCGAGCGGTGGACCGAAGGCAGCAAGAACGAATCGAAGCAGACCGCCGAGGTCGACCCGGGTCGCTACGTGCTGCGCGCCACCCCGAGCTTCGAGCAGCCAAGCCCCATCCCCCGTGAGTACACGGTGACGGTGAAAGCAGACTCCGGCGTCGGCCTCTGCTGCCCCTTCTTCGTGTTCCTCATGCTGTTCGCAGGCCCGCTCATCACCGCCATGCGCAGCTCGAGCTTCGAGACCCGCCGGTGGAACGAAGCGGTGTTCCAATCATCGCCCGGGGTCAGCACCTTCCCGTACGCCAAGCAGGAGGACGACGAATGAAGTGGTTCGGAGGCATCGTGGTGGCGGTGTGGGCGCTCATGCACGGGCTCGGCATGGATCGGTTTCCCAATGAAGATCGCGGAGACCTTCCCGCCAGCGTCAGATCGGCGCCGGGCGGCATTCTGATGTGGCACGACGGATTCATGGGAGGGAAGTGACGATGGACATGGACGCGATCATCAAACCGCTGGTGCTGGCCGTCGTCTTCTCCGTCATCGGCATGCTCGTCTTCGTCGCGGGCTTCTTCGTGATTCGAAAGATCCTGCCCTTCGACGTGCACAAGGAGCTCGAGGTCGACCAGAACACCGCCGTCGGCATCGTCATCGCGTCGTTCATTCTCGGCCTGGCGTTCATCATCGGCATGTCGATTCACGGCTGACGCGCAACTTCGGCACTCACGTCGGGTTGGAGTGGTGGTGAGACGGCTCACGCGCCTCGTTCTGGTGGTGCTCGTGGTGTGCTCACCGGCGTGGGCGCACGATCTCGGCGTCGACGTCACGCTCAACGGCACTGCCTCCAGCTCCAACAACCCGCGCAGCGGCTCGCTCGGCTTCTCGGTCTCGGGCAGCTACGACTTCACCGACCGCTGGAGCGCCTTCCTCACTGGCGTCTTCATGCGCGACTTCGCGACGCGCTCCCAGGACTCGTTCAGCCCGGGGTCGAACGTCTTCCTCTTCAGCGGCGGCGTGATGTTCGTCGCGAACGATCACTTCATGGTGATGGCGACCGTCTTGGGCTCGCCTCCCTCGGTGCAGCGCAACGCGACCACCTTCGAGGGGCTCGATCAGGGCCCGGTTGGCTACGTCATCAAGGCGACCAACTTCAGCATCGGAGGGGCCCTGCTGGGCTCGTACGCGACCAACGGCTTCTCGAACTGGGGGCACACGTTCGACCTGTCGGCCGGCGTGAACCACCTCGAGAGCGATCAGATCGCCGAGCTCGGCACGACCCTGCGTGCCCGCCTGTTGCGGACGTACTGCGAACGAAACCCGGTGGCCGGCTACTGCCCCATCGTGCTCGGCATCGACGCGCCGCTGACGCAGGTGCGCCTTGGTGGCACGTACACCGCAACGCTCTTCCTCAAGACCGACGTCTCGCTCGACGTGGCGGGCTTTCTCTACGACGCCGCAGACCCCGTCGCGGTGGGCTCGTACAGCGCGGCCATCGCCGGGCGGCAGGGCCCTGATGTAGGGCTGGGAACGCCTGTGGCCCCCTGGGTGCTGACGGTGCGGCCGGCGGTCGTCCACCGCGCGGGCAGCTTCTCGGTGAAGCTCGCGTATCAGTACGGGCTCTATGCCTCGAACACGGGCAGCAACCACCTCGTGAGCGCGAAGGTCTCGTGGAAGCTCAACCCGACCCTGAAGCTCAGCCTCACCGCCCTGGGCCAGACCGACTTCGCGAATGGGTCGGTCGTGAATCGGGGCGGCAGTCTCACGACCGGGTTGCTCATTCTCTTTCCATGACGCGATGTTGCGGGACTGTGGCCGTCGGGAGACGATAGAGGTCCTTCGCCGCAAGGCGTGCCTCTCCTGGGAGCTTCACCGTGACTGTTCGATTCCGCTCTACTTCCACGCTCGCCGTGGTCTGTCTCATCGCGACGCTGTCGGGCTGCGCGAACTGCGGGGGCGTCACCATCAGCGGGAAGGACGGCGGCAAGGCTGGCGGGACCAGCGGCGTCGGCGGAGGGATCAGCGGCACCGGCGGCGGCATCTCGGGAACGGGCGGCGGCGCGGCGGGTGGCCTCGCGACGGGCGGCGGCTTCACCACGGCCGGCGGAGATGCCGACGGCGGTGCTGACGCTGGGTCCACGCAGATCTGCTTCCTCGTTTCCTGTCAGTCTGCGAACGCGTCGTGCGGGCCGGTGGGTGACGGTTGTGGCGGCTACCTGAACTGCGGAACCTGCACGCCTCCCCAGACCTGCGGCGGTGGCGGCATTCCTTCGCAGTGCGGCGGCTCGATGGGCTGCACGCCGAAGACGTGCCTGAGCGAAAACGCGAACTGCGGCCCCGTCGCAGATGGCTGTGGCGGCATTCTCAACTGCGGTACCTGCACCGTTGCTGGCGAGACGTGCGGCGGCGGTGGCATGCCGAACCGCTGCGGCGCGACGGGCGTGAACATCGTCGACGGCGGCTGTCAGGGCCTCACCGCGTGCCCCATGGGGCTCAACTGCGGGCCCATTGCTGATGGCTGTGGCAGCACCATCTCGTGCGGCACGTGCACCGTCGCGGGCCAGAGCTGCGGTGGCGGCGGCATGCCGAACGTCTGCGGCGCTTCGGCGTCCTGCACGCCCCGCTCGTGCGCTCAGGCGCAGGCGACGTGCGGTCAGGTCGGTGACGGCTGTGGTGCTCTCACACCGAACTGCGGCACCTGCAACATCGACGCAGGCGTCATCTGCGGTGGTGGCGGCATTCCCAACGTCTGTGGCAGCAACATTCCCGACGCTGGTTCGTGCACCGGGCTCTGTCCGCGACAGAACCAGTGCGACGCTGGCGTGAACAGTGTCACCGGCACCATCTTCGCGCCGACCAACGCAGCCGCTGGCTACGGCAACCCCGACCCGATTCCCGGAGCGCTGGTCTACGTCCCCAACGGCACCGTGCAGCCGGTTCCGCAGGGAGCCTCGTGCACCACCTGCTCCGGGCAGGCCTCGGGCAGCCCGCTCGTGACGACGACCAGCGCGACCAACGGCACCTTCACCCTCAACAACGTGCCTTGCGGAGCGAACGTGCCGCTCGTCATTCAGCTCGGCAAGTGGCGGCGTCAGGTGATCATTCCCAACGTGAACTGCTGCGGCCCGACGGCGTTGCCGGCCGACCTCACGCGCCTGCCCCGCACCGCGGCCGAGGGAGACATTCCGCTCATCGCCATGGTGACCGGCGGCGCCGACCCGATGGAGTGCATCCTGCCGAAGATCGGCATCGCCTCTTCGGAGTTCACCCTGCCCACGGGCCAGGGCCGCGTGCGCATGTTCCAGGACAACGGGGCTGGGTTCGCCGGCGGAGCCCCCAACGAGAGCACGCTCTTCGGGAACCCCGCTGAGCTGGCGAAGTACGATCTCGTGATCGTCGACTGCGTGGGTGGAGAGGTCAACCGCTCGGCGGCCGAGCTCACGAACATTCGCAACTACCTCAACAGCGGCGGCCGCATCTACCTGAGCCACTACGGCTACGTCTTCCTGTACACGAACGCCCCGCTCAGCACCGTGGCGACGTGGGCACCAGAGTCGGCCATCACTCCGTCGACGCAGAACGCGTTCATCAACACCACCTTCCCGAAGGGCCTCACGTTCTCGCAGTGGCTCCAGTTGACGGGAGGCTCGACGACGGCAGGCCGAATGTCGGTGCAGCAGGTGCGACGCGACACCGATGGCCTGACCGCGATGTCGGCAGCGCAGACGTGGGTCTCGTCCGAGACGCCGGGGAACGGTGGCGCGGGTTCGATTCCGTTGCAGTTCACCTTCAACACCCCGCTGGGAGTGCCGGTCGGGCAGCAGTGCGGGCGTGTGTTGTTCTCGGACTTCCACGTCGCCACGGGAGGCTCGACCAGCGGTACCTTCCCCGCTTCGTGCGGTGGCGCCTCGGCCATGTCGGCGCAGGAGAAGGTGCTCGAGTTCATGATCTTCGACCTGACGTCGTGCATTCAGCCCGACAACGGCCAGTCGACCTGTAGCCCGCGTACGTGTCAGCAGCAGGGCTTCACCTGCGGCCAGCAGGGCGACGGCTGCGGTGGGGTGATCCCGAGCTGCGGCATGTGCCCGATGGGTCAGACGTGTGGCGGTGGTGGCCAGCCTGGCGTCTGCGGCGGCTCGATGTGCATGCCGCGCACCTGTCAGCAGCAGAACATCGAGTGCGGCCAGGCGGGCGACGGCTGCGGCAACGTGATTCCGAACTGCGGAACGTGCCCGATGGGCCAGGTCTGCGGAGCGGGCGGGCCTGGTCGCTGTGGCAGCGGCGCGTGCGTGCCCCGGACGTGTCAGCAGCAGAGCCTCTCGTGCGGCCCCGCCGGCGACGGCTGCGGCAACCTCATTCAGTGTGGCCCGTGCACGGCGCCCGACACCTGCGGCGGTGGTGGAACGCCGGGCGTGTGTGGACGCACCTCGTGCCAGCCTCGCACCTGCATGCAGGCGAACGCGGCGTGTGGACTCATCGCCGATGGCTGCGGCGGCACGGTCAGCTGCGGCAACTGCATCGCGCCGCTCACGTGCGGTGGTGGCGGCGTGGCCAACCAGTGCGGCGGCATCATGTAGTCGTCAGTGGAGCGAGCGCTCGACGCCCGCTTCGAACAGCGCAGCGGCTCCAGGCAACACCGGTCTGGAGCCGACCTTCGCGACGGCCTGAGCACGAATGAAGCGGTTGAGGCGCGACGACTCTCGCGTGACGGCCCCAAAGTCCCACGACGAGGGTGCGTCGAACTCGGGGTACGTCGAGCGCCAACGGCCCGCCCGTGCAGCCGTGTTGTGGTTCGTGTGACTGGGGCTCAGTGAACGTCCGCGCGGACCGACCAGGTACAGCTGAATCAGCCCCCACCCTTCCGGCTCCTCACGCCACCACGCGCCACGCCGCCCCTGCGCGGCGACGTTGACTCGACGAAACCGCACGCTCGCGTTCGCCGAGACCGGCCAGAGCACGAGCAACGGAGGCCACAGCAGACCGGGACGCTGAAGCTCGACGAGCGCGTCGGCCGAGCGGAACTCACGCACCCGCTTGTTCGGCCGTGAGCTGAGCTCGAAGACGCGGCAGCTGGTCTCTCTCAGGACGAAGTCGACGAGCAGGTGAAAGTCGTCGCCTGCCGCGTAGAAGTCGCAGTTCGGCATCAGCGCGTGGTCGCCTTCTCGACCAGCTTCGCGAGCTCCTCGCGCTGGTGCTCGTTCTCCTTCGTCCAGGCAACGAAGTGTGGAGAGACGGGCTCGCGATCGAACCAGAACAACCCGCTCTTTCCCGTGAGCCGCGGAGCGACGGCCAACCACACGATGGTGTCAGCGCCCTGCTCGGGGCTGCGGAGGATGCCCTTCGTGACTTTGTAGAAGCGCGGCAGCGAGCTGCGCACCGCCGGCGTGTCGGCCCAGCCCGGGTGCATCGTCGAGAAGGTGATGTCGGGGTGCTTCTGGGCCCACTGCTCAGACAGAATCACCTCGGCGCGCTTCGTCTGTGCATACGCCACCACGCCGTCGAAGCGCTTCACGTCTCCCTGCAGCACCGCGAGGTCGAGCTTCTGCGTGAACATGCCGCCCGAGGCGATGGTGATGACGCGACCCTTCGAGAGCAGCAGCCGCGGCAGCAGGCCTTCGGTCAACGCGTACGGACCGAGCACGTTCGTCGCGAACGTCACCTCGTGGCCTTCGTCAGTCTTCGTGAGCGTGTCTGGCAGCACGCCGGCGTTGTTCACCAGCACGTCGACGGGGCCGCGGAACGTCTCGATGAAGCGGCGCACGTCGGCGAGCCGCGAGACGTCGAGCCGCGACAGGTGCACGTCGGCGCTGGGCAACTCGGTCTTGATTCGTTCGAGGGCGGCCTGCCCACGCGCCTCGTCACGACAGAGAAGCTGAACCGTGGCGCCGAGCGCTGCCAGCGCGCGCGCCGTCGAGAAGCCGAGGCCCGAGTTCGCGCCGGTGACGAGCACGACCTTGCCCTGCATCGAGACGCGAAGATCGGCCTCCACGAAGCGCCGCGCGTGCCGCTCGAAGCCCGACCTGTCGAACGAGAACAGCACCGAGGCGTCGAGCGCCCTGTCGAAGAGACCCATGTGGCTGCTGGTCTAACGGCCAGCCGAGCGAACGTCACTCCACCCAGCGTTGCGGTGACGACTCGGTGTGCTGCGGCCCGATGATGACCGCACGCGGACCGACGCGCGTTCCATCGACGAGCACGAGCTCGACCTGGTGCGTGCCCGAAGGCAGCTCGAGCTGGCGCGGCGCGAAGCCGATGGAGCGACCATCGACGAGCACCTCTCCTTTGAGGAACCGTTCACCGCCGATGGCGAGCACGCCGCGAGTCAGGGGCTGAGCAACGACGACCGCGGGACGTTTCGGCTTTGGAGTCTCGACCGCGGCCACGAGTGCAGGTGCGGGAGGGGGCTCCACGGGAACCGTCGGTGACGGCGTCGGCGTGACGACCGATTCCGCTGGCGTGACCGCGACAGGAACGGCCGTCGGCTCCCGAGTGGCCAGCACGAAGCCGCCTGCAGCGAGCGACAGCGTGACGAACGCCGCGGGCCACACCCACCGCTTGCGAACGGGCGTGGCGGCGGTCGACGGCATCGGCGTGGGGCCCCCGGCAAGGTCGGGAGGAACGACTGCCTTCGTCCACTCCCGCAGCGCACGGCGAAGCTCGAAGTCTGCGGGCGCGAGCGATTTGAGCACCCGCTCGCACTCCTGCGCGAAGGCCTCTGCCGTGGGAAAGCGCGCCTGACGATCGCGTCGAATCGCGCGGCCGAGGAGGTCCCGAATCGCAGGAGGCAGCGACGGCGCCGGCTCGAGCTCGACACCCGAGAGCAGATCGACCAGCGCGTTCTCGTCCTGCAGCGGGCTGTGACCGGTGAGCAGCGCGTGCAGCGTGCAGCCGAGCGAGAACACGTCAGCGCGGCCATCGATGGCGCTGCGCATGGCCTGCTCGGGAGCCATGTACGTCGGCTTCCCGCGCGCGGTCGCGCCCAGCGTCTTCTCGGTGCGCTGCTCCCACAACGCGATGCCGAAGTCGGCGAGCTTCACGTCTCCACCGCGAGACACGAGGACGTTCTGCGGGCTGACATCACGGTGCACGATGTTCAGCGGAGCGCCGTCGTCTCCCGTCGCCGTGTGGGCCGCGTGGAGCGCGTGCGCGACGTGCGACGCGATACCGAGCGCGACGGCGTCTGGCATGGGCTGATTCGTGGCGACGCCCCAGTTCGCGAGGCGCGCGACGTCGAAGCCATCGACCAATTCGAGCACCTGAAAGGCCACACCTTCCGAGATGCCGAAGTCGATGACGGCCACGAGGTTGGCGTGGTGCAACCGGCTCGCGAGCCGCGCTTCGTCGACGAACATGCGCTGCAGCCGCTCGTCACCCACGCGATCGGCCGCCATGCGCTTGACGGCCACGCGCCGGCGAAACCCGGCGTCACCGTGCAACACGGCCTCGAAGACCTCGGCCATGCCGCCCTGGCCCAGTGGCCGCACGAGCTCGTATTTGCCGGCCAGCCGCGTCATCGCGTGGGCAATGTAGCGCCGAGGAGAGGTTCAGGTGAGATCCACTGCGAGCCCTCCGGCCCTACGGTTGGCCTCATGACCGTTCTCCTCGCGTTGGTGCTCGCGCAGACGCACTGCACTCCTTCCGAGCGCGTCGTGATGTCGTGTCAGGTGAAGAAGAAGGTCCTCTCGGTCTGCACGGGTCCCAAAGCGGGCACGCCGACCTGGCTGCAGTACCGCTTCGGCCCACCGGGAAAGCCCGAGCTGATTGCGCCCGCCACGAAGGCCGGCAGCCTGCGCTTCTTCAGGCTCGATCAACGAACGCTCGCCACCGGAACGTCGACCGCGCTCGTCTTCGCCAACGACAACACGATGTACGAGGTGTTCACGCAGGACGGAAAGGACGCGGGCGGCGGCGTCAACGTGCGCACCGGGCAGGCCGCTCCTGTCGCGGTCGGGTGCACGAGCGCCTTCACCGAACAGTGGGACGACGTGAAGTCCCTGCTCGCGACCGGAGACGTCGAGACGTTCCACTGCGCACAGGCAGGCAGCGCGTACGCCGATCGCGCGCTCAAAGACGCGAAGGGCCAGATGGACGGTATGCAGCAGTCCGAGATCGCGGAGGCGGTCACGGCGTTGTGCGCCTCCAGTTGGTCACTCGACGCCGCGCGGTGTGTCGCGAAGGGCGCGCCCGACTGTCCCCTCAGCGCAGACCAACGCAAGGCGCTGGAAACGAAGCACCGGGAGATCTTCACCCCATGAGGTTCGCCATGAAGCAGTTGCTGCTGCTCCTCACCGTCACTGGCTGTGCCCACACCACGAGCGCGCCAGAGCCGTCGATTCCACCGCCCACTTGCAGTGTCAGACCCGCCCTTGCCGCCACGCGACGCCCGACCGTCTCGAAGCCGGCGTGCAGAGCCGACGAACGCGTTCGCGACGACGCGGCCTGCAGCACCAAAGACGCCGATGCCTGCTACCGCTCGGGCTTCTGTCTCTCGGGGGAGTGGATGGTGTCGAAGCGCCCCGCGGACCTCGAGGTGATGACGCAGCGCCTCGGCGTCGCGTGCCAGGCGGGGTCGAGCGAGGCGTGTGTCTTGCGCGCGGGCGTTCGGCTCGAGGCCGGCGTTCCCGAGAAGGAGCTCTGTGCCGACGTCGTGCGCGCCTGTCAGCTCGGCGACGAGGCCGATGGCTGTCTGGCGTGCTTCAAGTCGCAGTGTTCGTGAGCAGCAACTCGCGAGCTCGCGTGTCAGGCTGCGGCCGATGCGCATCTGCGTGAACTACCCCGTCACGACGGGCCGCCTCGTGCTCCGCACCGCTGTCGACTGGGAGCGCGACCTCGAGCCCACCACCTCCACTGCCACCCAGGCCTGGTTCGACGTCGACGTGCCGGGCCACACCCTCGAGCTCAAGCCCTGCCTCCGCGACGGCGCCACCGTTCACTGGGCGAAGGGCGCGAACTACGTGTTGACCCAGTACGAGCGCGATCGCGGCCTCTGGCCCTACTTCACCGGCAACGACTCGGGCCACGTGAGCGACGTGCTGCAGGTCGCGTTCGAGGGCGTGACGCGCGCGGTTCGCGTGTACCACCCGCCCGGCTACGACGAGAACCCGCTGCGCCGCTTCCCCGTCCTCTACATGCAGGACGGCAAGAACCTGTTCTTCCCCGAAGAGGCCTTCGCGGGAAACGAGTGGCGCGTCGACGAGACGATGGACCGGCTCGATCGCATGAACGCGATTCGAAAGTGCGTCGTCGTCGGCATCGCGCCCGGCGATCGCATGCGCGAGTACACGAAGCCCGGCTACGACGACTACGGCCGCTTCGTGGTCGAGAAGTTGAAGCCGCTCGTGGACCAGCACGTGCGCACGCGGCCAGAGCCGAACGCGACGGTCGTCATGGGCTCGTCACTCGGTGGCGTCGCCGCGCTGCACCTCGGGTGGAAGTGGCCGCACGTCTTCGGGCGCGTGGCGGCGATGTCGAGCACCTTCGGCGTCTTCGACGATCTCTTCGAGCGCATCACCAACGAGCCGAAGAAAGACATTCTCGTCTACCTCGACAGCGGCTGGCCGAAGGACAACTTCGAGGCCACCAACGCCATGCGAGATCTGCTGCTGCACAAGGGCTTCCGGCTGGGCGTCGATCTGCTGCAGTTCAGCTTCCCCGAGGGGCTGCACGACGAAGACTCGTGGGCGGCGCGCATTCACCTGCCGTTTCAGTTCTTCTTCGGGCGCGCATGGCTCGCACAACGCGGCGACGTGTGATTTTGAGGCCGCCGCCCCGCGATGCTCACCCTCCTCGTCTGCTCCATCCTCACCGCTGACGGTCCGTCGATCACGGTGGTCTCCGACGCCGATGAGACGCTGGCCAAACGGGCCGCCGAGACGCCCGAGCTGCCGGTCGTGCTGACCGTCGGCACGCCGCCACGCGCGGAACCTGAAGCGGCGCAGCCCAGCACCGAGACCATCGGCCTGGCCCGCAAGGCCTGGGTGGGTGCCGACTTTCCCGCATGCCTCAAGCTGCTCGACGACGACGAGCTCGTGAAGCGGGCGCTGGCGCTGAACGATCGCTCCACCGCGGCGCGGACGCTGGCCTGGAGGGTCGCGTGCAAGCTGGGCGCACGACAGACCGACGCGGCTCGTCGCGATGGCGTCTGGCTGGCTGCCCTGCAGCTCCCCCTTCCCGATGACGTGGGCGCGATGACGCCCGAGGTCGAAACGTTGCTGAACGCGGTGCGGCGCGAGGTCGACGCCGAACCCCGCGTGAAGGTGTCGATCTCGAGCACGGTGAAGGACGCCGTCATCGCGATCGATGGTCGGCCCGCGACGTGCATCGCTCCCTGCCGCATGGAGCTGGCCAGAGGACTCCACGTCGTGCAGGTGTCGGCTGATGGCTACACGCCGACGGCTGTGCCCCTCACCGCGGCGGGTGCCGAGACCAACGTGACCGTGAGCGCGCCACCCGCCGATCCCTCCCTCGCTGCACGCCAGTGGCAACTTCGCCGCTCCTCGGGAGAGCCCTTCGATGGTGGCCGGTCGATGCAGCTGCTCTCGATCGCGCTGAGGTCGGCGCGACTGTTGGTGGTGGGGCCGGGAGAGACGACGGGAACGCTCCGAGGCGCGCTGGCCATCGACGGGGTCGTGCAGGCGCGGGCAGAACGTGACGACGTGCAGGCGCTGGTGCGCGATCTGCTGGTGCGCGGCAAGGTGTACGAGCCCTCGGTGCCCCTGTGGAAGCGCTGGCCCTTCTGGGTTGCCATCGCCGCGGCCTCCATCGCGACGGGAGTCACCACCGCGGTGCTCGTCATCAATCGACCCATCACCACCCGCGTGGTGATCAACCCATGAAGCGCGCGATCCTGTCTGTGCTGATGCTCCTGGGCGCGTGCACCGTGCAGCGAGAGGTGTCGCTCACTTTCGGCAGCGAAGGCGAAGGCCTCGACGGGTTCATGTGCCGCGACCCGAACGCCAACAATCAGTTCCTGCTCGACCGCGCGAAGGACGGTGACGGAGGCGTGAAGAGCGGCGCCCTCGTGTTCGACTTCGTGCGCCTCGGCGGCGTGCCCGGCTGCCGCACTGGTCAGCTCGTGAAGTGGTGCTCGACGCACGAGTGCAAGCCGCTGCTCCAGACGCGCAGCTGCGTTCCCATCACGCTGCCGACCGTGACGCCGATGATTCCACGCGAAGACCTGCGCGCAGCGATCCTCACGGCGATGAAGCAGGCCGCGAGCTTCGGAGTGCTCAACGACGCGCCCGACGAGTTCGTCATCGTTCGCGCGGTGGGAACGCTGCAGTCCTGCGACGAGCTGCTGCCGTCTGCTGCGGCCGTCGAGCTTCCCGCCTTCGACAAGAAGCTGCTCACCGGCTGCGCGTACTCGTGCCCGGTGCTGCTCGATCGCGTCGACCAGGACGTCTACCTCGGCTTCGAGACGCTCACCGGCCTCTGCGAGCAGGGCGTGCGAACGTGCAGTGATGGACAGCTGCAGTGGCAGCCGTGATTAGGCCTTGAGGCCGTGCCGGGTCAGCAGCTCGATGAGGTGCGAGCGGTCCATCTTCGCGTGGCGCGCCGCTGCCGAGACGTTGCCCTTCGTGACCTCGAGCAGCTTCGGCAGGTAGTGCTTCTCGAAGCGCTCGAGCACCAGCCCGCGCGCGTCTTTGTAGGGAAGCTCGGGGCCGGGCGCGTCGCTCTGGGTGCCCGCGGTGATGGGCGCGTCGAAGGTGGGGCGCTCTCCCATCGCGAGCGTCGACTCGACGAGGTTTCTCAGCTCACGCACGTTGCCCGGCCAGTGGTGCGCCCGCAGCGCGGCGAGATCGTCGGGAGGAAAGAGCGACTGCGGCGTGCGCTCCGAGCCGGCCTCGGTGAGGAAGTGCGCGATGAGCAGCTCGAGATCGTCGACGCGCTGACGCAGCGCGGGCACCTCGAGGCGGACGACGGCGAGCCGGTAGTAGAGGTCGAGCCTGAAGTTGCCTGCGTTCACTTCGGCCTTCAGATCGCGATGCGTCGCGGCCACGACACGAACGTCGACGCTCAAGTCCTCCGTACCGCCGACGCGACGAAAGCGCCGACGCTCGAGCGCGCCGAGCAACATCGCCTGCAGGCTCTGCGGCAGCTCGCCGATCTCGTCGAGAAACAGCGTGCCCTTGTTGGCCCGTTCGAACGCGCCCTGGTGCCGGCGATCGGCTCCGGTGAACGCGCCCTTCTCGTGACCGAAGAGTTCACTGGCGACGACTCCGGGCGCGAGGCTGCCGCAGTCGACCGTGACGAAGGGGTGCTTCGCGCGAGCCGAGCGCTGATGAATCTCGCGCGCGATGACCTCTTTGCCGGTGCCCGACTCGCCGATGAGCAGCACGCCGGTGTCCGACTGAGCGGCCTTCTCGACGCGCGCGAGCAGCGTGCGCATCACGGGAGCGCGGCCCTTGAGGGAGCCCAGGGTCTCGGTCTCGAGCATCGGCACCGAGCCGTTCTTGCCTTCGCTGATGGTGACCGAGGTCTTCCCCAGCTGCAGCACCGAACCGGGCGGCACGAGCCCTTCGCGCACCGTGACGCCGTTGACGACGACACCGTTGGTCGAGCCCACGTCGCGCACCACCACGGCGGGCCCGCGACGGCTGAGTTCGACGTGAAACCGCGAGACGGTCGGGTCGGTGAGCTGCAGCGTGTTGCCGTCAGCCGTGCCGATCGAGACCGTACTGGCTTCGTCCGTGAGCACCTTGCCCACATCGGGCCCGGCGGTGATGGAGAGGGACAGCGTGCGCATCGGCAGGCCGACGATGGCGACCGGCTGGGTTCCGTCGTGCGTCATGAAGCGACCACCTACCGCACCTCGCGGGCACGCGCCTGCAGGCTGAAACCAGCGATTGTCGGCTCGACCCGACAACGCATTCAGCGCCTTCAGAGGGGAAACTCATGGAACGGCGCTTGCGATGTGCCACGGTCGCCGTCGCCGTTCCTTTCTCCGGGGGTTGTACACATGCGTCGAATCGTGGTCGCTCTAGCGACAGTCTCGTTGTTTGCCTGCCCGACGGATCCGCCGGGCGCTGATGGTGGAAGTGCTGGCGGAAACGCCGGCGGAGGTCTTGCCGCTGCTGGTGGAACGGCCTCGGCAGGTGGAGCCGCGTCGGCCGGTGGAACCGCGTCGGCGGGTGGAACCGCGTCGGCTGGCGGAACCGCGTCGGCGGGTGGAACCGCGTCGGCTGGTGGACCCGCGTCGGCCGGTGGAACCGCGTCGGCCGGTGGAACCGCGACGGCCGGTGGAACCGCAACGGCCGGTGGAACCGCAACGGCTGGCGGAGCTGCCGCAGGTGGAAGCGCAGGCCCGGTGCTCGGGCGCGCCAGCCGCTCCAACACCATCGACATCGCGACCAACGACTCCATCGTCGCGATGGTGAACCCCGATGTCGGCACGGTGAGCTTCTTCAACGCCGCGACGAAGACGAAGAGCGGCTCGGCCTCGTTCGGGCCGACGACGCAGCCCGAGGGCGTCGCGATTCACCCTGACAACACCACGGCGTTCGTGATCCTCCGTCGTTCGCAGCAGCTCGCGAAGGTCACCGCCATCAACACCACCACGCCTGCCGTCGCCGCAGCTCGCGTGTCGACAGGCTCTGAGCCCACCGGTCTGGCCCTCACGCCGACGGGAGCTACGGCCGTCGTCGCAAACTTCGGTGAGAACACGGTCATGTTCTTCGACACCGCAACGATGACGCAGACCGCGTTCATCACCATGCCGAGCCAGCCGCGTGCGCTCGCCATCACCAACGACGGCGACTCGGACGACTCCGACGAGCGCCTCTTCGTCACCATGTTCTACGGCGACCCCGTGGCCGAGGCCTCGGACACGGGCCGCATCGGCAAGGTCGTCGAGATCAACGTCGGCACCCGCGCCATCACCCGCACCATCGACCTCGCGCCGTTCATGAATACCGGCTTCTCGACGACGCTGGGCGCCGACGGTGGCTTCCAGGCCCCGTTCGTCGCCTGCTCGCCCAACCAGCTCTTCGGCATCACGATTCACGCGGGCAAGGCGTACGTGCCCAGCGTCTGTGCCTCGCCTCGTGGCCCGGTGAACAAGTTCACCAACCTCTTCGCGACCGTGTCGGTCATCGATCTCACCAGCAACCAGGAAGACGTCGGCCCGCTCGGAAGCGCCGTCATCTCGAAGCTCGCCCAGGAGCAGGGCGGCTCGACCTCGAGCCTGCTGGGTGTTCCCGTCGGCATCGCCTTCGTCGAAGGCGCGCCCGTGGGCTACCTGCTCTCGCAGGCTGCCGACATGGTGCAGCGCATTCACTACGACGCGGCCCTTCCCCGCGGCCCCATCTCGCTCGGCCGCACTCCGCAGTTCGAGCAGATCAACCTGCGCGGCAGTGGTGGCATCAAGGTGCCGACCGGCGTCGTCGCGGGTCACGGCAACGGCGCGCTGTACGTGAACAACTGGATCGATCGGTCGATGACCATCGTGAACCTCTCGCTGCAGCAGCTCGACCCGATGGGAGACGCCATCGTCTCCGAGGCGAAGCCCACGGCCGCCACGCCTGAAGCTGCGGTGCTCGCCGGCAAGAAGTTCTTCTTCACGGGTACGGGCCGCTGGGCCGACCGCCAGGTGAACAGCTGCGCCAGCTGCCACCCTGACGGCCTCACCGACAACCTGACGTGGATCTTCGCGGCTGGTCCGCGCCAGTCGACCTCGCTCGACGGCATGTACGGCAAGACGACGCCGGGCGATCAGCGCATTCTCAACTGGACGGGCATCTTCGACGAGATGCACGACTTCGAGCTCAACACGCGCGGCACCGCTGGCGGCAAGGGCGCCATCACCGAGGGCACCGTGCCGAACGACACGCCGTTCAACCTCACCAACGGCGTGCAGCTGGCCGGCTTCACGCAGATCACCCGCAACGACTTCCTCTCGGGTTCCACGAAGGCCGTGGTGGCCCGCCCTGGCGGCCCGCTCCGCGACTGGGACGAGATCGACGAGTACTCGAAGACGATTCGGGCCAACCGTGCGCCGACCAACCTCGACCCCGCCGCGGTGATGCGTGGCCGTACGGTGTTCATCAACAACAACTGCCACTTCTGCCACGGCGGCCAGAAGTGGACGGCGAGCTCGCGCACCTTCACCCCTTCTCCTGACAAGAACGGCTCGCTGCCTGGCGTGATCAACGGCCCCGACGCGGGCACCGGCCTGCGCACGCTGACCCTGGACGCCGGCTCGGCCATCTTCGGGCGCCCGAATGATCAGCTGAAGGTCGACATCGAGCGTGGGGTGCCTCTGCCCGATGGCGGCACCGTCAACGTCGGCCCCGAGCGCGTCACCTGCGTCATTCGCAACGTCGGCACCTTCGACATCGCCGACCTGCTCGAGCGCAAGGCCGACGGTACGCCTGCGCAGGGCGCGAAGGGCTTCAACCCGCCCGCGCTGACGTCGGTAGCGACGGGCGCTCCGTACTTCCACCACGGCAAGGCCAGGACGCTCGATGACGTCTTCACGCCCGCCTACGCGACCCACCACCAGGCCGCGTCGGCGAACTTCCTCCCCAACGGCGGCACCACGGTGCCGGAGCGCGCGCAGATCAACGACCTCGTCGCGTTCCTCAAGTCCATCGACGAGTCGACGGTCATCGTGCCGCTCGAGCCGACCCAGAACATCTGCGTCGGGTACTGACCCGACTTCAGCTTCCCCACCCCGGGGAAAAAGCCACGGCCGTCCGGGAGCAGTCAGCCCGGGCGGCCGTGGTCTTTTTGGACCGACCGGTTTCTGGCCCGCGCTTGCTTCTGACGCACACTGCGCTACGCGGCGCTGGGAATACCGTCGCTACACCATCGTTGGAGGCTCGATGCGTTCGATTCTGCTCGCCGTTGGTCTGGTCGCCCTTGCTGGCTGCATGAAGAAGATCCCGGGCACCGAGATCGACGACACCTCTGACTCACGCGCGATCCTCGACGTGATGACGGCCTACCGCTCAGCCGTGGAGCAGCGAAACGCCCAGGGCATCATCGACCTCGCCGACCCGGCGTTCCGCGACGATGGCGGCAGCTCGGGCCCCGACGACGATCTCGACTACGCCACGCTCTTCACCACCCTCGCCACGCGGTTTCAGCGCATCGAAGACGTGCGCCTCGACATGAACGTGCGCCGCATGGAGTTCGACGAGGGCACCAACGCCGCCCGCGTGACGTACACCTACACCTTGAGCTTCAAGATGCCGACGCTGTCGGGCCGTACGCAGACCGATACCGACATCAAGCAGATGGTGCTGAGGCGCAGCGACGAGAGCAACGGCAAGGCGCGCTGGCGCATCGTCTCAGGGATCTAGGCTCGGTTCAGGTTGGGTTGTTCACGAACCGCTTCCGTCGCCCACGGGCTGATGGAAGCGGTTTCTCATTTCCCGCGAAGGCCGCGTCAGAGGAACCCGGCGATCTTCCTTGACCCGATGAAAAACGCATCGCTAGAAGACCGCGCTTTCTTTCGGAAGACCCAATCTCTCTTCGAGGCGCACAATCATGGCTGCAGACACCGGCACGCAGAACTCCGACTGGAAGAAGCGCGAGACGCTGTCGTCGGCGATGGTGCAGATCGTGATCGTCGCGGTGGTGCTCGGCCTCGCGGTGTTCCTCGTCTACCGCCGCGGCAACACGAAGAAGGAAGTCGGCGAGCTGATGAAGGCCGCCCGCTCGTCGGCGTTCAAGGGCAACCCGGCCGATCTCCGCACCGCGGCCAAGAGCGCCGAAGACGCCGTCGCCCTCGATGGCACCGCGGGTGACGCGCTCGCGCTCGTCGCGAGCCTCTACACCGACCTGTGGATGATCCACCGCGAGAACGGCGCCGAGGCGAAGGCCAAGGAGTTCCTCGACCGCGCCAAGAAGGCCGACTCGAAGACCGAAGAGCGCTACGGCAGCGAGGCGCTCCACCTGATCGCCGCAGGTGACCCGAAGGGCGCCGAGGCCTTCATCGAAGACCTGCGCAAGAAGGGCGCCTCGAGCGCGAAGCTGTTCTACGCGCAGGCCCTCTCGATGAAGATGCAGGGCAACCTGAGCCTCTCGCGCCAGGGCTTCACCACCGCCATGGACAAGGCGTGGAAGGACGCGAACTACTCGGCGGCCTGGGGCGAGGCGATTCTCGAAGAGGGCTCCATCGGCGCCATCGACACGTTCACCAAGTCGCTCAGCTCGAACCCCGACCTGCTGCGCTCGAAGAACGGCCTCGCGCTGGCCCGCGTGATGAAGAAGGACAAGATCGGCGACGCCGAAGCGATGGTGAAGGGCGTGCTCGATCGCGACGCCGAGCTCTCGCCCCCGCTGAAGGCCCGCGCCATCGCCATTCAGGCGCACATCGCAAACATCGCGACCATGAGCGACGACGCCATCAAGCTCGCCGACCAGGCACTCGGGCTCAACCCCGACGACCGCTGGGCGCTCTTCGCGAAGGCCAACGCGCTCGCCGCCAAGAAGGACCCGGGCGCGGCGGCGGCGTACACCGACCTCGTCACCAAGCAGCCCTCGGCCCCCGTCTTCTACTTCGAGGGTGCGCGCAACCTGCAGGCCGCGGGCATGACCGACGCCGCCATCGCGCTGCTCGACAAGTACGAGGTCTTCTTCAAGGCCGTGAAGAACCAGACCGCCGACGGCAAAGAGGTCACCTACCTCGAGCGCGATGACCGCTACTACCTCGCGCGTGGTGACGTGCTCCGCTCGGCCGACAAGCTCGACGACGCGCTCGCGGCCTACGAGAAGGCCATCGAGGCGAAGAACGTGAACGTGACGAAGGCCTACTACTCGAAGGCCAGCATCTTCCTCGCCAAGAAGGACTACGACAAAGCGCTCGAGATGCTGAAGGACATCACCCCCGAGGACGGCACGGGCCAGCTCTCGGAGGCCTACATGGCGATGGGCGAGGTGATGTTCGCGAAGAAGGAGTTCGGCCCCGGCTGCCAGAGCTTCGTGTTCGGCCTCATCAAGATGAAGGCGCAGCAGGCTCCGCGTGAGCAGCTCAACGCCGTCATCACCGACGTCGCGGCCCGCCTCAAGACGGCCAAGCAGAACGACCTGCTCAAGACCTGGAACGAAGAGGCGAAGACGTTCATCCAGTGACGCTCGGCTGAACGCAGCTTTCGACGCCCGCGCCCTTCACCGGTCGCGGGCGTTTTCGTTTCAGCGCTTCCACTCGGCCGAGGTGATGACCCAGTGGCCGTCGCGGTACTCGACGCGGCCGTCGAGGTCGTAACGGCTCACCCCGTCGCCGGGCTCCTGCCAGTTCACGTCACGGCCGCGCGCGAACACGAAGACGCCCGAGAACGTCGCCTCGTCTCCGCTGAGCTTCACCTCGAGCGAGGGGTTCAGCACCACGAGCCCGTTCTGGTTGCGGAAGAGGTACCCGAGCAGCAGCTGCTTCACTTCCTGCTTCGAGCTCACCTGCGGGCCGTGGAAGTCGTCAGCGAGGTGCTCTGCGATGGTGCCGAGATCGCGCTTCTCGGCGGCGGTCACACACTCGGCGATCATCGCGCGAACCTCGGCTTCGGGGTCTCGCTTCTTTCGCGGCCACAGCAACGCACCCGCGATCAACACCGCACCGCCGCCGAGCAGCAGAGCGCGCCGATCCATCAGCTCTCCACGACGAGCTCGTCCGCGTCGAGCACCTCGATGGGCCGCATCGCCTCGCCGATCTGCTTGAGCCGGCGATCAGAGAGCCCGTCGAGGTAGTCGCGCAGGCCAGGGTGCTGCTTGAGCAGGCCTTCGAACGCGGAACGGTCGAGCGTCGCAACGGCCGTCTTGCGCGTCGCCGCCACGGTCGCGGTCGCACGCAGGCCCTTCAGCAGCGCTATCTCACCCGCCACTTCGCCTTCACGCAGCACACCGAGGGAGACGACGCCGCCGCCGGGGTCCTCCTTCTGCACAACGACCTCGCCCGCCAGCACGAGCACCAGCGCGTTCACGGGCTCGCCTTCCTTGATGATCTTCTCGCCCGGCTGCAGCCCACGGAAGGTGAAGCGCGAGAGCAGATCGGAGCGCTCGGCCTCGGGCACCGGCGTGAACAGCGGCGAGGTGGCGATGATGTTCCGCGCCATGCGCGTCTGCGCGAAGGTGGCGAGCACCTGCGGCACCGAGGGGTAGTTTCGCGCGAGTTCGTTCAGGTCCTTGCGCTCGATCTCGAGCACGTCGGCGTCACCCACCGCGCGCACCGTCGACGTCGGGGGAGAGCCCGTCAGCAGCGACATCTCTCCGAAGATGGAGCCTCCGCCGAGGAACGCGAGGCGCTTCTCCTGCCCTTCCACACGGCGGCTGACCTCGGCCTTGCCGGCCACCAGCACGAAGATGCGATCGCCACCTTCGCCCTCGGTGCAGATGGCGTCGCCGTCTTGCAGCTCGCGGTACTCGAGCAGCTCGACGAGCTCGACGAAGGCGTCGCGCTCGAGCTCGGCGAACAACGGCAGCGGCGGCCGGGCATCGGGGTCGGCGTGACCGCCGGTGTCGGGCGACGCGAGCACGCTGATGGCCGTGTCGCTCAGCTCGGAGCCCGTGAGCGTCATCAGATCGTTCGTCACCTGGCCGTCGTAGAGCGACTCGGGCGGCAGGGGCGGCGGCACCGAGGCCTTGCCTCCGACGATGCGGGCGGCGCGGGCGTGAATGCGCGCGAGCGTCTCGCGAATGCGCTTCTCTCTCGGCGCCAACGGCAGGGCCTGCCTGCACGCAGCGATGCCCGAGAGCAGATAGTCACGCCGCAGCAGGCCCTCGGCGCACGCGTGCAGCACCGTCACCGCGCGCTCGTTCTCGCCGAGCTTTGCGTAGCAGCGGGCGGCCAGCATGCGGGAGCGGTGATCGTTCGCCTGACGCCGCACCGACTCGGCGAAGCAGGCCAGGGCCTTCTCCCAGTTCCCCTCGGCGACGAAGTCGAGGCCCAGCTCTCTGAGTCCACTCATGGTGTGTGATCGATCGAAGAAGGGAAGGCCGGTTCGTCAGGGCGCCATGGCGGCGACCTGGTTCTTGGCCTTCTCGTGAACAGGTGTGCCCGACTCGGTGACGGCGATGACGGTCTTGAACTTGCGCAGCGCCTCGCGCGGGTCGCGATCCTTCATCATGTAGCCGGACTGATAGAGGTCTTCGGCCTTCTCGGCCACGCCGTCGAAGCCCTTGCGGGCCTCGGGGTCCTGCGGGTCGATGCGGCGCGCTTCGCGGAAGTTGGCCACGGCGTTCTCGAGATCCTCTCGAATGAGCGCCTCCTTGCCCGCGACGATGGCCGACTTGAGCAGGGCCTGACCGAGCTCTTCGCCGTAGCGGTTCTGCACGAGGCCCATCTGGCGATACGACTGGTAGGCGTAGCGCAGCGGGCGCGCGGCCTGCGTCAGCTGGCCCTGTTTGTACTTCCGCATGCCCTCGTCGTAGTTCTTGCCGAAGTTGGGAATGGCGGCGCCGAGCGACTTGGCGCGCTGAATGATCTCGCGGTCGCCCGAGAACGAGTCGATGACACGGGAACACTCGCTGCCGGCACGCTCCCACTCACCACCCGCGAACTTGCGCTCGACGATCGCGAACGCCAGCGCCATCTGCTCTTCCCGCTGTGCCCGCTTGGCAGCCGCGGCGTTGGCGGCAGCGGCTCTCTTGTCCTTCTCGTCGGCCTGCGCCGACTCTTCCAGCGTGCGCTCGAACTCGGTGACCTGCGACGGCAGATCGCCCAGCTGATCACCGGGAATCTGCGCGAGCATCTGCTTCGCCGACTCGAGCTCACCGGCCGCGAGGAACTCGAGCACCTTCGCCTTGTGGTACTCGATGAGCGCGGCGTCGAGCTCGTCCTGCAGCCGGTCGCGCTGGTCCTCCATCTTGTTGTTGCCCTTGGGCGTCTCGGACAACACCTTCTTCGCGTCTTCGAAGCGCTTGTCGCCGATGAGCTTCTTCACCTGATCGAACGAGCGCGAGATGGCGAGGGCTTCGCGGGCCTGAAGACCCAGCTTCGTCTTGTCGATGCCAGGGCTGAGCTTCTCGGCCTCGTCGACCAGCTTCGCCGCGTCTTCGTAGCGGCCGTCTTTCACCGCGTTGCGAGCCTCCTGCATGCGCGAGGCGCCCTCCTGGGCACGCATGTCGACTGGCGGAGGTGGCGGCGGCCGGCTCGCGATGCCGATGATGAGCAGCAGCAGCACCACCACCGTCCCGCCGATGATACCGATGCGCACCTTCGGGTTCATCGCCTTGAAGCGGGCTGCCAGACCGGTCTCGGAAGGCGCGTGGCGCGAGGTCTTCACAGGCCGGGAGCGCGGGCCCTTCTTCGCCGCGCTCTTCTCGTCGCCCTCCTCTTCCGCAGCCGCCTCCTCTTCGCCTTCGGCCTTCTCCTCTTCTCCACCCTCTTCTTCGCTCTTCTCCTCTTCTTCGCCCTCGGCCTTCGCTTCTTCTTCCTTCGCCTCTTCTTCGGCGGGCTTCTCTTCTTCTTCCTGCTCCTTCTTCTCGGCGTCTTCGCGGGCCTTCTTGAACGCAGCGAGCTCGTCGACGAACCGAAGCTTCGTCTTGCCGATCTGAATCTCGTCGCCGTGGCTGAGCACCGTGTCGGCGGCGATCTTCTTGCCGTTGAGCTTGGTGCCGTTGCCACTGCCGAGATCGCGCAGCAGCGTGCCGGTGTCGGAGTGGATGAGCTCGATGTGTTTGCGCGAGACGGATTGATCAGAGAGCAGCAGATCGACGCCGGCCATGCGGCCGACCGTCATGCGCACGCCCTTGAAGCGCTTCTTCTTGCCGGCGTCGGGGCCTCCGACGATCTCGAGCTTGATGGGCGGGCCCGCGCGGGTGGCGTTGGCGTCGTCCTCTTCTTCGGGCTCGGCTTCGGACTCTTCGCGCTCGAGCGCCGGCAGCGCCTTGGTCTTCGGGACGAGCTCGGGGTCGAGGGCGTCGAGGCCGTCACCGTCCAGGCTCATGCCTGCCATGTCTTCGCCGCCGTCTTCGCCCTCGACGGCCTTGTAGTTCTGCCCGGTGCTGTAGGCGCTGTCGTCGTCGAGCTGCTCGGGCGGCATCGGGTGACGCGTGGGCGGCGCGCGCTTCGGTGCTGGCCGCGGCGGAGCAGCGCGGGCGTTGGTCTTGTTCTCCTTCTCGGGGTCATCCTCCGAGAGCGGGTTCTTCGCCTTGGCGATGGTGTTGTTCTCGGCCTCGGGGTCGTCGCTCGACGGCAGCGGGTTCGGAGCGCGGGCGTTGGTGGCGTTCGCCCGCTCCGGATCGTCTTCGACAGCCCCGCGGCGGGCCGCAGTGCCGGTCTTTCTCGGAGGCGCCATGGTGCACGTCCAAGGCTAGCAGGCCGCCCGGCCAAAGTGCGGAACTCGCCGGGTGGGTGGGCAGCCAGACCACCACGTCGATGATCAGACTGGACGCCCGAATGCCGGTGGTACGTTCCGCGGCCTCATGAGCCAGGCCCCCCTTCTTGCCATTCCCCTCGTCGAGCGCCTGTTGGCCGCTGCCATGGAGCGCGGCGCGGAGTTCGCCGAGGTCTACGTCGAACGCAACGAGAACACCGCCGTCACCCTCGACGAGCACAAGGTGAAGAGCGCGCAGTCAGGGCTCTCCCAGGGCGTCGGCGTGCGCGTCATCGTCGGCGCGAAGGTCGGCTACGCGTACTCGGACGATCTCGACGACGAGGCGCTCTTCCGCGCGGCCCGCACCGCGGCCTTCATCGCGCACGGTGGCGGCAGTGAGCAGGCCTATCGCGTCAACCGCACGCCGCTGCCGACGTTCTACCGCTTGGCTGATCACCTCTCGGACGTCGACGTCGGCAAGAAGCGCGATCTCATCGTGCGCGCGAACAAGGCGGCCCACGCGTACGACAAGCGCATCAAGCAGGTGATGGCCTCGTACGCCGACTCCACCAAGCGCGTGCTCGTCGCGAACACGCAGGGCCACCTGGCGGAAGACACGCAGGATCTCTGCCGCATCAACGTGATGGCCGTCGCCGAAGGAAAGAAAGGCGAGCGTCGCACCGGCAGCTACGGAGGCGGCGGCCGCGTGGCCTTCTCGCACTTCGACACCTTCACGCCCGAGTTCGTCGCGCACGAGGCCGCACGTCAGGCCTGCGCGACGCTCGGAGCGACCGATGCGACCGCCGGCGAACAGACGGTCGTGCTCGCGCCGGGCTGGAGCGGAATTCTCCTGCACGAAGCCGTCGGGCACGGGCTCGAGGCCGACTTCATTCGCAAGGGCACGTCCCTCTTCGCGGGCAAGCTCGGTGAGAAGGTCGCCTCCGACCTCGTCACCGTCATCGACGACGGCACCATGGCCAACGCGCGCGGCTCGCTGAACGTCGACGACGAAGGCAACCCGACGCAGTTCAAGGTGCTCATCGAGCGCGGCATCTTGAAGGGCTACATGTACGATTCGCTCAACGCGAAGCTCATGGGCAAGCAGACGACGGGCAGCGGGCGACGCGAGTCGTTCAAGCACACGCCGCTCCCCCGCATGACGAACACGTACCTCGCGCCCGGCGAAGACACCCACGACGACATCATTCGCGGCGTCGACGGCGGCATCTACTGCGCGAGCTTCGGCGGCGGGCAGGTCGACATCACCAACGGCAACTTCGTGTTCGAGGTGAACGAGGCGTACGAGATCAAGAAGGGCAAGGTCGGCAAGCCGCTCAAGGGCGTGACGCTCATCGGCGTCGGCCCCGAGGCGCTCAAGAACGTCAGCCGCGTGGGCAACGATCCCACGCCTGACCCCGGCATGGGCACGTGCGGCAAAGACGGCCAGGGCGTTCCCGTCGGCGTCGGTCTGCCCACGGTGCGAATCGACAAGATGACGGTGGGCGGCACGCGGGTGGCGGGAGGCAAACGATGAGCACGAACTATGAGCAGCTCGCGAAGAAGCTGGTGGCGCGGGCGAAGAAGATGGGCGCGAAGCAGGCCGAAGCCTTCGTGCAGGTCGGCCGTGAAGCCTCGTGCCGCGTGCGCGATGGAGAGATCGAGCACCTGACGCAGTCGACGAGCAAAGGGGTCGGGCTTCGCGTCATCGTGAAGAACCGGCTCGGCTTCTCGTGGACGAGCGACTTCGAGCCGTCGTCGTTGAACGCGTTCGTCGATCGCGCGGTGAAGCTGGCGGAGTCGGCCGCTCCGAACCCGCTCAACGGCCTGCCCGACGAGAAGGACCTGGGCGCGTTCCCCGAGATCGGCTCCCTCTACGATCCCGAGGTCGCGAGCCTCGCGCCCGACTGGAAGATCAAAGCGGCGCTCGAGATGGAGAAGGCCGCGCGCGCGCTCGACAGCCGCATCAAGACGATCGAGTCGGTCGAGGCCGGCGAGCAGGTCGGTGAGATCTTCCTCGCCTCCTCCGCGGGCGTCACGGGCTACTCGCAGGGCACGAGCGTGTACCTCTACACGGGCGCGGTAGCCGAGGCCGATGGCCAGCTGCAGAACTCGTGGTGGTACGACGCGCGCCGCTTCTTGAAAGATCTCGAGACGCCCGAGCACGTGGCGCGAGAAGCCGCCCGCCGCGCCGTCCGCATGCTGGGCGCGAAGAAGGTGAAGTCTCAAAAGGTGCCGGTCGTGTTCGACCCGATGATGGCCGCGAGCTTCATCGGCGGCATCGCGGGCGCGGTGAACGGCGACTCCGTCTACAAGAAGGCCTCGTTCCTCGCGAGCAAGCTGGGCCAGAGCATCGCGCCTTCGACCGTCACCATCGTCGACGACGGCCTGATGGAGAAAGGGCTCGCGACCTCGCCGTTCGACGGTGAAGGCGTGCCCACGCGCCGCTCGGCCATCGTCGAGAAGGGCGTGCTCAAGACGTTCCTCTACGACGCGTTCACGGCCCGCAAGGCGAAGACGCGCAGCACGGGCAACGCCTCACGCGGCTACCGCTCGCTCCCCAGTATCGGCACGCACAACCTCTACCTCGAGCCGGGCACGCGCTCGCCCGAGGAGCTGATCAAGGAGCTGCCGCACGGCTTCTACGTCACCTCGATGCTCGGCCACGGCTCCAACATGGTCACCGGCGACTACTCGCGCGGCGCCACCGGCCTGTGGATCGAGAACGGAGAGCTCACCCGCCCCGTGCAGGAGGTCACGGTCGCGGGAAACCTGCTCGACATGCTGTCGCGGCTCGACGGCATCGGCAGCGATCTCACCTTCCGCGGCTCGGTCGGCGCGCCCACCATTCGCTTCAACGAACTCACCGTCTCGGGGGAATGACACCATGGCAGCTACCAAGAAGAAGCCGCGCGCAACTCGTCGCAAGAAGGCCGAAGCCGGCTCGAAGGGCCTGACCCCGAAGGACATGGTGCCGGCGACCGACTCGGCGAAGCCGCTCGAGGCGCAGATCGTCGAAGACGGCGGCGTCGTCATCGGCAGCTATCGCGATCCGCTCGGCGGGCACTCCGTCGTCATCGCGGCCCTGCCCATCGACAAGGTCGAGCCCACGGCCTACCAGCGCGATCGCAGCGAGACGCACGTGAAGAAGCTCGCCAACGCCATGGAGCGCGTGGGCCGCTTCCTCGACCCCGTCATCGCCGTGCGCCACGACGGCGGAAAGTACAGCTCGCCCAACGGCAACCACCGCCTCGGCGCCATGAAGCTCATCGGCGCGAAGAGCATCGTCGCGCTCGTGCTCCCGGACAAAGAGGTCGAGTTCAACATTCTCGCGCTCAACACCGAGAAGGCGCACAACCTGAAGGAGCGCTCGCTCGAGGTCATTCGCATGTACCGCGGCCTCGTCGGCGCGCGCGGCAAGGAGAAGGAGACCGAGTTCATCTTCTTCTTCGAGGAGCCGCACTTCGCGACCTTCGGCGCCATCTACGAGAAGCGGCCGCGGTTCTCGGCCGGCGCGTACACCTCGGTCGTCAAACGCCTCGAGGGCTTCTTCGAAGAGCCGATTCAAGACGCGCTGAAGGAGCGTGAGAAGCGCGCCGACCTGCTCATCGCCTGGGACGACGAGGTGGTGAAGGTCGTCGAGGCGCTCAAGGCGAAGGGCCTGACCTCGCCGTACTTGAAGAACTATGTCGTCGCGCGCGTGAACTTCCTCAAGTTCAAGAAGGACGGCGAGTTCGACTTCGAAGACACCATCGGCAAGCTGATGGCCGCGACGAAGAAGATCGACCCGTCGAAGGTCGAGAAGGACGACATCGCGAAGATGGGCGGCGCCCCTGCGGAGAGTTCCGACGAGTAGCGTGGTACCCTGCTGATGGTCGGCCGGATGTTCCGAGGTGTCGTGCGCATGCAGCTCAGAGCGTCGTTCATCGCGTTGATGGCGCTTGCTGCGTGCGGCACCAAACCTGCCGTGAGCAGCGCCGAGATTTGCGACAACCGCAAAGACGACAACGGCGACGGCAAGGTCGACTGTCTCGATCCGAAGTGCTTTCAGAACGCAGTCTGTCGCGTGGGGACACGCGAGGACTGCACCAACACCGTCGACGACGATGGAAATGGCCTGACGGACTGCGGCGACTCCGCCTGTGAGGGCGAGTCGTGTGGCAGCGGCTGCCTCTGTCTTGGCGGGGTGCGCATGACGGGGGCTGGAGGAGGCAACGCCGGGGGCGGAATCGCGCTCGGGGGTGGCTCCTCGTTCGGTGGCGGCAACTCGTCTGGCGGCGGTAACTCGTCCGGCGGCGGCAACTCCGGCGGCGGCAACGCATCCGGCGGCGGCAACTCATCCGGCGGCGGCTCGAGCGGTGGCAGCGCTGCCGGTGGTGTTGGTGGAGGAACCTCAGGGAGCGGCGTCGGCGGTGGAACGAGCGGTGGCTCCGGCACGGGCGGTGGAGCGGCCGCCGTCGAGACGAACTGCACCAACAACGTCGACGATGACGCCGACAACGCGACGGACTGTGACGACGTCGACTGCACCGGAATCACCTGCGGCATGGGCTGCACCTGCGCCCTCAATCGCCGCGTCGAGACGAACTGCTCCGACAACCTCGACAACGACGGCGACACCCAACGCGACTGCGCCGACTCCGACTGTGTGGGTGCTGGCACCGAGCTCTGCGACGACGGCATCGACAACACCTGCGATCGCGCCATCGACTGCGGCGACTCCAAGTGCATCGGCAACGGCGCGTGCCTCGCGGCCAACGACGGCAAGCCCTGCCTCTCGTCGAACCAGTGCGCCTCGGGCCGGTGCCTCAGCGAGCAGCTCGATGGCATTCCCAACGGGCAGTGCACCAACGCGACCGCCTGCAACCTGACGACGAACGCCGGCTGCAACGGAGGCCGCTGCGTCACCATCGCCGGAGTGCCCACCTGCCTCGCGAGCTGCACGGGAACGGGGCTCGGAGCGACCGGTCGCTGCCGCGCGGGCTTCACCTGCGTCGACGCCGACTCCAACCCGGCCAACAACAACAACACCTGTCGCGCCTTGTGCTCGAGCGACTCGGAATGCAGTGGCAGCGGCGCCGGTTACGGGTGCAATCCATGGAGCAAGCTCTGCCAGAGCCGCGATCGCGGGCTGCTGCGTTATGGCGCGGCGTGCACCGTCGGCACCCAGTGCGAGGGCGGCGTCTGCGTTCGAGGAGCCGCGTTCCCCAATGGGTACTGTCTCGGCGTCTGCCGCGTCGACACGCGCAACTGCGGGCCCGACGGCTACTGCTCGTACGAACCTTCGTTCGGAGACAACCTCGGCTACTGCTACCAGTCGTGCATGGGGGCGGGCACCACGGCGACCTGCCGCGCGGCCGACAACTACAAGTGCTGGCCCATGGTGCAGGGTGGGCCGACGGTCTGTCTGTGCATCGGCACCGGAAGCTCCTGCGTCATCGGAGGCAACAGTGACTGCTGCAGCGGCATCTGCCAGTTCGGGACGTGCCGGTGTGTCGCTTCCTTCGGGACCTGCAACGGTGACCGCGAGTGCTGCTCCGGTACGTGCAACAACGGAACCTGTAGTCTCTGACCCCGTGAGCACCACCGTTCTGGTCGTCGACGACGACTCCGCCAACCTCGACTCCGTCTGCCGCATCTTCCAGAAGGAGGGCGTCGCGACGCTGCCGGCCTCCGATGGCCAGAAGGCGCTCGAGCTGTTGCGCAAGCCCGAGGTCGGCGTGCTGGTGACCGACCTGATGATGCCGGGCCTCGATGGCCAGGCGCTGCTCAAGGCCGCCCGCGCGATGCGCCCCGACGTCGAGGTGGTGCTGATGACCGCCTACGCCACCGTCGAGACGGCCGTGAGCGCGATGAGAGACGGCGCCTACGACTTCATCACCAAGCCGCTCAAGCGCCACTCGCTGCTGAAGGCCGTGCAGAAGGCGATGGAGAAGCAGCAGCTCTCGGCCGAGAACCGCGACCTGAAGGCGCAGATCGCCGCGATGGGCCAGAAGAGCATCGTCGGCAACTCGCCCGCGTTCCGCGCCTTCATGGACCTGCTCGAGCAGGCGTCTCCTTCGACCGCGACGGTGCTGTTGCAGGGTGAGTCCGGCACCGGCAAAGAGCTCGCCGCGCGCTTCATTCACGAACACTCGCCGCGCGCGAAGACGGCCTTCATCGCCGTGAACTGCGCCGCGCTGCCCGAGAGCATTCTCGAGGCCGAGCTCTTCGGCGTCGAACGTGGCGCCTTCACCGGAGCCGTCGCTCGCAAGGAAGGCCGCTTCGAGCGCGCGCATGGCGGCACGCTCTTCCTCGACGAGGTGGCCGAGATGAGCCCGTCGGCACAGGTGAAGCTGCTGCGCGTGCTGCAGGAGGGTGAGCTCGAACGGCTCGGCGGCACGCAGACCATCAAGGTCGACGTTCGCCTCGTCGCCGCCACCAACAAGGATCTCGCGACCGAGGTGAAAGAGGGCCGTTTCCGCGAAGACCTCTACTACCGGCTCAACGTCGTCGAGGTGCGCATTCCCTCGCTCGCGTCACGGCGTGAAGACATCTCGCTGCTGGCCGAGCACTTCCTGCGTCGCTTCGCGGCGAAGAACGCCAAGCCGTTGAAGGGCTTCTCCGACGAGGCCCAGGCGTTGATGGAGAACTACGCATGGCCCGGCAACATTCGTGAGCTCGAGCACGCCGTCGAGCGCGCGGTGGTGCTGTGCCGTGGCGACCTCGTCAACGCGGGCGATCTGCCCGAGGGCGTACGCAAAGGGCCGATGGGCGCCGCGCAGCAGATCGTCATTCCGATCGGCACGCCGATGGAAGAGATCGAACGGCGCGTGATTCACGAGACGCTGCGGCACACCCGGGGCGACAAGAACCTCGCCGCCCGCATGCTCGGCATCGCCGCGCGCACCATCTACCGGAAGCTCGCTGCGGAAGACGAGCCGAAGCCCGCCGAGCCGCCCGCGAGCTGATCAGCCTTCGCCGTGCTCGGGGCCCAGCTCGGCCGCGAGTCTCTCGATGCGGGTGCGCAGCTCCTTCTTCTCGGGCATTGAAGGGTCGAGCTCGAGCAGGTGCGCGAGCCGCTCCACGATGGCCGAGAGGAACTCGAGGTCCTTCGTCTTCTCGGCGTCGTCGAACAACGGGAGCGCGACCTTCTTCGCCAGGTCGTTCTCTTCGAAGTCGAACAGCGCATCGAGGGCCGAGAGCCGGTTCCACACGTCGCGCTTCGGGTCGCCGGCGATGTCGACGATGGTCTTCACCGCGCCTTCACGATCGCCCCGTTCTGCCTTGACGATGGCCGACGAGATACCCGCGCGCTGGGTGATGAGCGCCTCTTCGATGAGCACGAAGCGATCGGCGAACGCGTCGAGCTTCTTCTTCGTGAGCGCTTCGCCCATGCCGTCGAGCGGCTCCATCCACTCCGACATCGCGCCGATCATCTCGCCGATGAAGAGGTCGCGCCGCTCGGCGCCGGTGGGAATGCTCGGCAGGTACGCCTCGACCACCTTGAAGCGGGTGTCGAGCGTGCCTTCGTCGGGCTTGCCGTCGATGGCGTTCGCGAGGTCCTTCATCAGGTTGATGACTGCGAGCGCGACGTCGGTCGGAGCGATCTGCCCTGGCATCCACCGTCGCCACAGCTCTTCAGCAGCCGCCGCGGGGAAGCGTGAGAACTGGCCGGTGCCCTTCCAGTCCGCGTGCCACCGCATCGCGATGCCGAGCGGAAAGCCCTCGCCTGCGAGCGTCTTGAACGCGGCCTCGTCGGTCTTCACGCCGTAGTGCGCGAGCGTGCCGATGATGGCCTCGACCGAGTACGTGTCGATGCCGCGCTGCTGCCAGCCCTTGTCGACGCGCTCAGTGGCCATGGTGACCGACCCTTCGATGCGCCTCTTCGAACCGCGAGACGACGGCCTCGACGAACTCGGGGTCGTTCTTGAACGCAGGTGAACGCTCGAGGTGGCGCGCCATCAGGTGAATGACGCTGTCGGCGAGCGGCCAGCGGTTCTCCTTCGCGGCGTCGTCGAAGAGCGCGAGCCCGTTCGCCTTGAGCGCGTCGATGGCCTCGAGCTGCGAGAGCGCGTCGAGCGCCCAGTAGCGCGTGAAGATGGTGCGATCGGCGTTCGGGACGACGAGCGCGGTGAGCTTCGTGATGCCCGCGTCGCGTGAACCAGCCTGCGCCTCGAGCAGCGCGGTGACGACACCCTGGCGATCGAGGAACAGGCTCTCCTGCAACGCTGCGGCGCGCTGGGCGACGACCTGGTGACCAGCAGCCTGCAGCGACGAAGGCAGCTGCTCGAACGCCTCGGCGAAGCGGTCGAGGAAGCTGACGAGCTCGCTCGTGAACAACGTGCGCGTCTCACCAGCGGGAGGAAGGGAACCGACCAGCTTCTCGACGTCGGCGAGCGACGGTTCGAGATCGGCCTGCTTGCCGTGGAGCAGCTCAGACGCCTTGCCGAGCACCATGACGATCTTCTCGGCGAGGTGCGCGGGCGTGACGCGGTCTGGGTAGATGCGGCGCATGAGCTCGTCGGCGGCCGCGTACGGGAACGGCGCGAACGGGCCCGTGCCCTTCCAGGTGAGCTTCCACTCACCGGCGATCTGCAGCGGGTACTGATTTTCCGCGAGCGCCTTGAAGCCGGCCTCGTCGACCTTCGCTCCGTAGTGGTTCAGCGTTCCGAGGATCGCTCCCGTCGAGTAACCAGAGAGGCCCTTCGTCTTCCATTGCTTGTCGACTCGCTCAGCGCTCATGCGCGCGGGCTGTACCGCAGGGTCACTCGAATTGCCCGTGTCTTCCAGCGCCCGACGCGAAGCGCGCCGCACCCGCGACACCCTCTGCTTTCAGCGCCTCGAGCCCACCGTCGAACTCGCGCGAGAGAGCCTTCGGCAGGTCGAACTCCCACTGCGTCAGCGCCGACATGCGATCGGCCCGCATGCACTGCTGCGGGAATGCGGCCAGCTGCCTGGCGAGCGCTTCAGCCTCGGCGCGCGACTGGCCGTTGGGCACCACCCGGTTGGCGAGCCCGATGGCGAGCGCCTCCTTCGCGTCGACGGGGCGGCCAGTGAGAATGAGATCCATCGCGTGCGATTGACCGATGAGACGAGGCAGCCGAATCGTCCCACCATCGATGAGCGGCACGCCCCAGCGACGACAGAAGACTCCGAACACGGCGTCCTCCTCGACGACGCGAAGATCCGCCCAGCACGCGAGCTCGAGCCCACCTGCGACCGCATGGCCCGCGACCGCCGCGATGACGGGCTTCGAGAGCAACAGCCGTGACGGACCCATCGGGCCTGCGCCGAACGACTCGACGCGATTCTGCCGCTCGGTGCCGATGGACTTGAGGTCAGCGCCCGCGCAGAAGACGCCACCTTCACCGAAGAGCACGGCGACGCGCGCCTCGTCATCGGCCTCGAAAGCACGAAACGCCTCGGTGAGCGCAGCGCCGGTCGGCCCATCGACGGCGTTCTTCGCCTCGGGCCGGTGGAGAATGACAGTGGTCACGGCTCCGCTCTTCTCGACGCGCACGGACATGGCGGCGACCAAAGCCGGAAACCTCACGTGCGTCGATTGTCGTGCGTTACAACGCAGACCGCATGGACGAGCGCATTCGAAGCGCGGTCGCAGCCCACGGAGCGACGCTCTCCGCTGTGAAGCCACTGCACGGTGGGGCGTGTCAGGAGAACTTCAAGGTCGACCTCACGCTCGACGGGCGCACGCTGACGATGGCGCTGCGGAGCGACGCGAAGAGTTCACTGCCCGGCAGCATTCGGCGAAAGACCGAGTTCGCGGTGATTCAGGCGGCCGTCGCGGCGGGCGTGAAGACGCCAGCGGTGCGGTGGCTCTCGGAAGGGCTGCTCCGCGAGGGTGCTGACGCGTACTTCCTCGAGTGGGTGAGCGGCGAAGCCATCGGCCGTCGGGTGGTTCGAAATCCCGAGCTGGCCGAGGCGCGCAAGTCGCTGCCAGTCGAACTCGCGACGACGCTCGCGAAGTTGCACACGGTGACGCCGAAGACGACGACGTTGCCGCTGCCCGTGCCGAAGACGTCACCCGCGCAGACCGCGCTCGATGACCTGCGCCAGATGATGGACGGCATGCCCGGGGCGTACCCGGCGGTGGAGTTCGCGCTGCAATGGCTCGCCGCACGCATTCCGTCCGAGCGGGAGGTGGTGCTCGTGCACGGTGACTTCCGCACGGGCAACTTCATGGTCGCTCCCGATGGCCTCACCGCGGTGCTCGATTGGGAGTTCTCGCACTGGGGTTCGCCGTTCGAAGATCTCTCGTGGATCTCCGTTCGCGACTGGCGCTTCAACCGGCTCGACTTCCCCGTCGGTGGGTTCTCGAAGCGCGCGCCGTTCTACGAGGCGTACGCGAAGGCGAGCGGCCGTACCGTCGATGAAGCCACGGTGCTGTGGTGGGAAGTCATCGGCAACCTGCGCTGGGCGCTCGGCAGCGTGCACCAGGGCGAGCGATATCTCTCTGGAGAGCAGACCGATCTCGAGCTCATCGCCATCGCGCGCCGCAACGTCGAGATGGAGTTCGAAGCGCTGCGCCTCATTCGCCGAGGGAGGCTCGACTGACATGCAGAACCGACCCGATCACCCCACCCTGCTCGACGCCGTGGCGCAGTTTCTCCTCGGAGAAGTCAGCCCGAAGCTCGAGGCCGACAAGGCGCTGCAGTTTCGTGTGCTGATCGCCGCCAACCTCGCCAACGTCGTCGCGAACGAACTGCGCAGTGAGACGACGCGCTTCGACGCCGAGGCTTCGCGGTTGAAGACGCTGCTCCCCGAAGCAGCGAAGGCGCTACCGCTCGACTCGACCGATCGCGCCGCGCGGCTCGAAGCGCTCGAGACGTTGAACCGCACCTTGTCGAAGAAGCTGCGCGACGGCGCGTTGAACGCCGAACAACTCACCCAGACCCTCGAGGCCCTCTTCGCGACCGCGAAGGAGACGCTCGAAGTCACCAACCCACGATTCGATCTCACTCACGAGGCCTGACATGGACTTCATGCTCAACGAGGTGTTGTCGGCGACGCGCGCGCGCGTTCGTCAGTTCGTCGATGCGCACATCATTCCGGCCGAGGACTTCATTCTCGCCGAAGACAAGGCGGGCAAACGCGACACGCTCAAGGCGCTGCAGGCGAAGGCGCGCGCCGATGGGCTCTGGGTGCCACACCTGCCGCCCGCGCTCGGGGGCATGGGCTTCGGGCCGATGGGCATGTGCGCGCTCTTCCGCGAGATGGGCCGCAGCCCCGTCGGCGCGAAGGTCTTCAACTGCGACGCGCCCGATCAGGGGAACATGGACCTGCTGCTGATGGCGGCGAAGAAGGAGCATCAGGAGCGCTACCTGGCTCCGCTCGTTCGCGCCGAGATCACCAGCGCGTTCTGCATGACCGAGCCTGCGCCCGGCGCCGGAGCCGACCCCTCGAACCTGCGCACGGCTGCGAAAGAGGTGAGTGGCGGTTGGGAGATCACCGGCCGCAAGTGGTACTCGACCGGCGCGCGCAACGCGTCGTTCCTCGTGGTGATGGCCCGCACCAGCGACGACCCGCGCACCGGCGCTTCGATGTTCCTCGTCGATCGCCACGCGAAGGGCGTGAGCTACGTGCGCGACATTCCGACCTTCGGTGATCAGGTCCTCGACCACCACGAGGGCGAAGTCTCGTTCGAGGGCGTGCGCGTGACGCCAGACGACGTGCTCGGCAACATCGGAGACGGCTTCAAGCTCGCGCAGGTTCGCCTCGTGCCTGCGCGCCTCACGCACTGCATGCGGTGGCTGGGTCTGGCCGAGCGCACGCTCGAGCTGTGCAAGAAGTACATCAGCGAGCGCACGAGCTTCGGCAAGGAGCTCGCGCGGCATCAGCTCATTCAAGAGATGATCGCGCGAAACGTGACCGCGATGCACTCGGGCAACCTGATGACGCTGCACGCCGCGTGGATGCTCGAGCAGGGCAAACACAAAGAAGCCAAGCCGTACTCGTCGATGGCGAAGACGCAGGTCGCGCGGCTGCTCTGTCAGGTGCTCGACGACGCGATTCAGATGCACGGCGGGCTCGGGTACTCCGACGACGTGCCGTTCGGCCGCTGGTATCGCGCCGCGCGGGCTGCACGTATCGCCGACGGTCCGGACGAAGTGCACACCATCACCGTCGCGCGCGACTGGCTGCTGGGCCGGCTCGAAGTGCTCGTGTGACGCTCAGTGGTCGCCGGCGATTTCGCCGACGAACGGTTCTTCGTCGACGGTGAGGCTGACGCAGACCCCGCGGCGCGCGAGCTCAGCAGCGTGCTGCTCGTCGGCCGCGCGGATGACGAGCTGTCGGCATGTGCGACAGAGGCGCTCGTCGTTGGAGGGGCCTTCGTCGAGCTCGTCGAACGAGAGCGGACAACGCAACGTCCACCGCAGCCCTGCGCAGCCGTCGACGTCTCGGCCCACCAGGTAGCGAAACGTCTGCCCTACGACGCTGCCCAGCGCCCGCAGCTCGCGAAGCTCTCGCACGAGGTCGTAGTCGCGGCGGCTCAGGGAACGCTGCTCGCGGCGCACGTACTCGGCCTCTGCCAGCGCACCGCTCTCTTCGAGCACGTCCTGGAGCACGCCACGGGTCTCCTCGGTGTCGTTCGCGCGAACCGCCGCGATGGCCTTCAGCACCGCAAGCGAAGGAGCAGGGGCCTGCCCCTCTTCGCGAAACAGCACCACCTGAGCGGCGCCGCCGACCGACCGGAACCAGATCGGTGTGCGCTGCGGCAGCTCGACCTTTCCGCCGACCCGTTCGTGAAGGCCCAACTCCGACTCGCACTCGAGGGCCAGGCCGCGAGGCACCCGAAGCAGCAGCGTGCCATCGACGCCTGGCTCGAGGTGCAGCCCTGACGGCAAACCGGCGCCCACCAGCGCTGGCCGCGGCTCCTCCGAGACCTGAACCGACCAGCCCGTGGCGCCGTCGACGCGACTGAGCAGGACGAGTGGAGCCGGCATGGTCACCCTCCCATCAACCGCTCGAACGGCATCGGGCCGATCACCGCGAGCACCAACGCACCAAACGCCATCGCCACCGAGGTTGCGAGCACGCCTTTGCGAAGGTCGGTCGTGTCTTCGCCGCGAAGATCGCGCTGCCGCAGCAGCGACGATCGCACCGAGAACTGCACCACGGTGAGCGCTGCGAGGCCTGTCGTCGTCAGAAACCACGCGAGGTGGGCTGGCTTCTCGAGCCCGATGGCACCCTTCGAGAGCCCGAGCCGCAAGGCCGCGGTCCCGAGCGCCAGCCCTTCGGCCAGCGCGACGACGATGAAGTGCTTCTTGTCGAACGGCGCCCGCGCAGTGGTCTGGGGAGGCATGAAGCCGAAACCTACTCCGGCTCAGCGTCGACGCATCAGGGCGAGCATGGCCAGTGCGAGCAGGACGCCCACCTCCGAGGTCGCGCCGCAGCCACAGCCTGGAGTCGGAGTCGACGTGCAGCGACCCGATTCACACATCTGACCCGAGACACAGATGGCGCAGGCGGCGCCGTTCGCTCCGCACGTCAGGTCTGAGGCCTGCACGCACACCGCGCCGTTGCAGCAGCCCGTGCAGTTCGTCGGGTTGCAGGTGACGTTGCCTGAGCCACCCGCCGTTGCTGTTCCTCCTGATGTTGCTGTTCCTCCTGATGTCGCGGTTCCTCCTGATGTCGCGGTTCCGCCAGCCGTTGCAGCGCCGCCTGCGCTCGCGGAGCCACCTGCGGTCGCAGAGCCTCCGCCCGTCGCTCGACCTCCCGCCGTCGCGGTTCCGCCAGCCGTTGCAGCGCCGCCCGCGGTTGCAGTCCCTCCGCCGGCAGCGCCACCGCCCGCAGCGCCACCACCCATCGAACCGCCATCGGTGCTGCAGCCCAGCGACATCGTGACCTGATCGATGGTGCTGCTCGCGACATCAGCCGCGACCATCGACTCGACACAGGTACCGTTGCCGAGAAGGAACTGGCCGAAGAACGCGCGCGCGTACCGCTTGTAGACGGCCGAACGAGTGGCGTTCCAGGTCGCGAAGCCACAGCCGGTGGTGCACAGCGCGCTCGAGGGCTCTTGCGGGTCGCAGTGGTTGGCCATGGGCACGTTGAAGCGGCCCTTGAGCCCGCTCTTCCCCGTGAACCAGGCGATGGAGTTGTTCTGCGTGTTGCAGGACTGCGCAGGTGCGAACTCGAACAACGTGGGCGCCGTGACGTTGGCGATCTGCGCCGAACCAAGGTTGCTGCTGTCGACAGGGTCGAGCAGCACGACCGCCTTCGTCAGGGGACGTTGCGCGGCGGCCAGCCATGCGGCGAGCGCGCCCGCGCTGTGGCCACCAAACGCAAGCCGCTGCGCATCGCCGATGCCTGCCGTCACCGTGGCGTCGACGGCTGCGAGCATCACCGACGCGTTGCGGGCGTGGTCTCCACTGCCGAGGGGAAACTGCGGAGCCACCACCACAGCCCCGTCAGCCAGCAGCGCCTGCGCGAGCCCGCGAACGTTGTCCTTGTTGTTCGAGAAGCCGTGACCGAGCGCCACGATGGGAAACGGGCCCGTTCCCGCCGGCGTGTAGCGATCGACCTGGAAGGTCGTGCCGTTCACCATCACCGAGAACGTCGTCTGCGCGTGGGCCGCAGAGCCAAGACCGATGAGGAGCAAGAGGGAGCGATGGAACATGGCGCCTCTCTGCCGACACAGCCCTCCATTCGCAAGCCGGGCTCGCTTCGTCAGTTGGTCGCTGCCCGAACTCACCGCTCGACAGGATGTCACTCCCGGCGTGGCCCAGTCGCCCGCAAGACACCGGAACCGCAGCGGGCGCGGTGCTGGCACTGACGTTGCTCCGACCATTGGAGCATGCGCCTTCGCACCAGCCTCTTCCTTCACGTGCTGCCCTGGGCCGTGCTCGCGCTGGCCGCGTGGCTGCTGGTGTCTCCCGTTGGCGCGCTGCTCGAAGAGGGGTTGGCGGTTGCCATCGCCGAGCCGGTGCTCCCCGAGCCGAAGGTGAGTCGCGTGCAGACGACGCTCAGTGAGCCACGCGTGTACGCGCTGCTCGGCATGCCGCTCCCTCGCCCGTCGCAGCTCGTCTCGGCCCCCCGCGTCCTGCCTCCCTTCGGCGCGAAGCTGCTCGGAACCCTCTCGTCGTCATTGAGGGAGCGCTCCGTCGCGACCCTGCTGCTCCCCACCGGTCGCGCCGTCTCGGTGTGGGAGGGCGATCAGGTGCTCGGGGCCGAGATCGTCGAGATCGCCCGCAATGCCATCACGCTTCGACGTGAAGGCTTGTTGGAAGAATTGTCGATGCACCCGGTCGCCGCAATTCCTTCCATCGCGTTCGTCACGCCAATCACTGCACAAGACTATGCCGTGTCTCGAACCGAGGTCATGACCCGGCTCGGCGATCTGTACTCGATCTCGAAAGAGGTGCGGGTCATGCCGGCCTTCCGTGACGGCCAGCCCATCGGCTTCCGGTTCGCGGGCCTGGCGCCAGACTCGGTGGTCGCGAAGCTGGGGCTCAAGACCGGCGACGTGATCCGCTCCATCAACGGCCAGCCGCTCGACTCGATGCAGCGCGTCCTGGGCCTCGCCGCCGCCCTCGATCACACGCCCGAGGTGCTCGTCCAGCTCGAACGCGAAGGCCAGCTGCTCACCCACCGCTACCGCCTAAACTGACCGTCCTTCCTGATCCGACCTGCCGTTCCGTCATGACGCCCACCTTCGCTTTGACAAAATGGCAGAGAACCGCTCGCGGACGGGCGAATTCATCAGTAATTTCAAGGCACTTGATGGCACCCGGCTTGCTCTTCGGCCCTCCTGCCGTGGAGTTCCTCTTCAAACGACATTTCTGGCTGGTCCACCTCGCCTTCATGTTCGGGGTGGCCTTCTTCATCGGGAAGACGGCGAACGCCTTTCTCGAAGCCCAGCTGCTCCCGCTGCCGAATGGCGAAGCGCGGCAGGTGCTCAAACCCCAGGTCGTCGAGCCGGTGCCCCAGCTCATCCTCGACCGCATCGCCAAGCTGACGGGCCTGCCAGTGCCGAAGCCCGAGCCCGAGGTGAAGGAGCCGGAGGCGCCGAAGATCGACATGGAGTCGCCGCCGATTCACTCGTCGCTGCGGCTCAAGCTGCTCGGCACGCTGGTCTCTGGCAACCCCCAGTGGTCGGTCGCGTCGATTCAAGACGTCGTCACGCTGAAGACCAACACGTACATGGTTGGCGACACCATTCAGGGCGCCGAGGTGCTCGAGATCGAGCGCAAACGGGTCATCATCAAACACAACAATCGCCGCGAGTACATCGACGAGAACCCGGGTGACGGGTCGATGGCTCCGCCGCCGCCGCCGGTGCAGACCATCGCCGCAGCGCCTGCCAAGTACAACGACGCGCCGCCGCCCGCGGTCGGCCTCGGCTCGACCATCAAGCAGATGAGCGAGAACGAGTACGAGGTGCCGCGCGCCGAGATCGACAAGACGCTCTCGAACCTGAACGACGTCGCGATGCAGGCCCGCATCGTGCCCGCGTTCAAAGACGGCGTCGCCCAGGGCTTCAAGCTGTTCTCGATTCGCCCCGACTCCATCTATTCGAAGATTGGCGTGCAGAACGGTGACGTCATCAAACGCATCAATGGCTACGACCTGAACAGCCCCGAGAAGGCGCTCGAGGTCTACTCCAAGCTCAAAGAGGCTTCGCGCATCGACATCGAGGTCGAGCGCAATGGTGCCTCGGTTCGCAAGACCTACAACGTTCGCTGAAACGACTTGAACATGAACACCCGCCTGTCCATCGGTCTCCTCTGCGCGCTCGTGCCGGCGCTCGCACTTGCTCAGCAGCCCCCTGCGCCCAAAGCCGGAGCGCCCGCCGCAGCTGCCGCCGCTGCTCCCGGGGCTACCATCGCTCCCAAGAAGCCGAGCTGCGAGGAGTCTCGCCGCAAGGGCCGCTACAACATCTATTTCGACAAGGTCGAGATCGAGAAGCTCGTTCAGACCGTGTCTGACGTCACGTGCAAGACGTTCATCCTGCCCGAGAACATTCGCGGCAAGATCAGCATCATCGGCCCCGAGAACGGCAAGGTCGAGGTCGACGCCGACCAGTTCTACGCGGCGTTCCTGTCGGCCCTCGACGCGAACAGCCTGTCTGTCTATTCGAACGGCAAGTTCATGAAGATCGTGGACAAGCAGCGCGCCAAGCAGTTCCCCATTCAGACCATCTTCGACCCGACAGAGCAGTACACGATGAACGAGCAGATGGTCACTCGCATGTTCAAGATCAAGAACGTCGAGATCGAGCAGCTGCGCGGCGTGTTGCAGCAATTGGTCACGCCCTCGGGCGACACCATTCCGTTCCAGCCCGACACCATCATCATCAACGACCTCGCGTCGAACATGCACCGGCTCGAGCGGCTGGTGGAGCAGCTCGACTCCCGCTCGGCCTCCGACGAGATGCGGGTGATTCAGGTGCAGTACGCGACCGCGCAGGAGATGTCGGACAAGATCACCAAGCTCTTCGAGGCGAAGGTGAACCGCCCGGGTCAGCGGCCCGGTGGCTTCGTTCCGCCGCCTCCGCCCGGCGCGACGGCTGGCACGCCCGGCCCCGAGGCGGGCCCGGCGACGCTCACCCAGCTCATTCCCGACGAGCGCACCAACAAGCTCATCATCATCGCCAGCCCCGGCGCGATGGCGCGCGTGATGGCGCTCATCCGCGAGATCGACATTCCCATCTCGGGTGAGGGCCGCATCAACGTGCTCTACCTCGAGAACGCGAACGCCGAAGACGTCGCCTCGACGCTGCAGACGCTGGCGCAGGGCACCGCGAACCGCCCCAAGACGCCGACGCCGCCGCCGCCTGGTGGCCGCCCCACGACCGCCGCCGAGCTCTTCTCGGGTGAAGTGAAGGTCTCTGCCGACAAGTCGACCAACGCGCTCGTCATCATTGCCAGCCAGAATGACTACCGCTCGCTGCTGCGCGTGATCGAGAAGCTCGACATTCAGCGCCGCCAGGTCTTCGTCGAGGCCGTCATCATGGAGGTCAACCTCGACCGCAACTCCGACCTCGGCATCAACTTCCACGGCGGCGTGCCCCTGCCCTCGCAGGACGTGAGCCCGATCTTCTTCGGCACCAAGTACACGAGCCAGGGTCTGCCGCCCAGCCTCAGCCTTGCCAACCTCATCTCGTTGTCTGGTTTTCTGGGCGGCATTCAGAGCTCGCAGACCATCAACATCGCCGGGCTCACGATTCCCAACTTCGGCCTCGTCATCAACGCCTTGCAGCGGTCGAGCGACGTGAACGTGTTGTCGACGCCGCACATTCTCACCACCGACAACGAAGAGGCCGAGATCACGGTCGGCCAGAACGTGCCGTTTCAGTCGGGCTTCTCGGCTGGCGGCCTCGGTGGCCTCGGTGGCCTGGCCGGTCTGGGCGGCGCGTCGAGCCAGCTCGGTGGGCTTGGTGCGCTAGGCTCGCTGGGTGGTCTCGGTGGTGGCGTGTTCGGCCAGATTCAGCGCCAGAACGTCGACCTGAAGCTCTCCATCAAGCCGCAGATCAACGAGTCCGACTACGTGCGCCTCGTCATCAACGAGCAGATCGAAGAGATCGCCTCGTCCGATCCCGTGCTCGGCCCGACGACCTCGAAGCGCAGCGCGAAGACGACCGTCATCGCGAAGGACCAGGAGACCATCGTCATCGGCGGCATCATGCAGGACCGCCTGGTGGAGTCGGTCTCGAAGACGCCGCTGCTCGGCGACATTCCGCTGCTGGGCAACCTGTTCCGTCAGCAGTCGCGCCGCAAGGTGAAGACGAACCTGCTGCTCTTCCTCACGCCGTACATCATTCGTGACGCGAGCGACTTCCGCCGCATCTTCGAGCGGAAGATCAAGGAGCGTCAGCAGTTCGTTGAACAGTTCTACGGCGCCAGCACGACCTACGACGTCGCCATCGACTTCAACCGCAAGCCCGGCCCGCTCGCACGCATGACCCAATTGCTGAACAAGGAATTGAACCGCATCGAGAACGGCGGCCCTGGGCTTCCTGGCGAGAAGGTGATCGCGCCTGCTCCTGCGCCAGCCGAGCCGAAGCCTGCCACGCCCGTCGTCGCGCCGTCTGGAGCGACGCCGCCCGTGCCAGTGAAGGAGCCGAGCCCCGAGCAGCTGAAGGTGCAGCCGGAGATTCAGTAACCATGAGCGAGTCGATGGAGAGCAACGAAGAGATCCGCACCGAGCGCACCCAGATGGTGTCGCACGGGCCGGCGTATCTCTTCGGCCGGCCGCTCGGAGAGATCCTCGTCAGCCAGTTTCAGCTGCCGCGCGAGAAGCTCGACGAGGCGCTGGTTGCGCAGGCCGAGAAGGGCGGTCGCATCGGCGAGGTGCTCATCGGCATGAAGGCCGCGACCGAGGAGCAGATCGCCCGCGCGCTGGCCGCTCAGCTCGACCTCGAATACGTCGGCACCGTCTCGGCCGACGACGTGCAGCCCGACCTCATTCAGAAGGTCGCCATCGGCTTCGCCAAGACGATGCGCATGCTGCCGCTCAAGCAGGTGGGCGACGTGGTGAAGGTCGCCGTCGCCGACCCGCTCGACACCGCGATGCTCGATCACGCGCGCATGATGTTCGCGCTCGACGTCGAGCCCGTCATGGCCCAGGCCACGACGATCATCGACGCCATCAACGCGGTCTACGACCGCAACATCAACGAGGCCGAGCAGGTCGTTGGTGAGATGGAAGCGCAGGACATCGACGCCGCCGAGAAGGTGCTCGAAGAGGCGCAAGACCTTCTCGACTCGGGCGACGAAGCGCCGATCATTCGTCTCGTGAACTCGTTGCTCTTCCGCGCCGCCAAAGAGCGCGCGAGCGACATTCACATCGAGCCCATGGAGCGCGAGCTCGTGGTGCGCTTCCGCGTCGACGGTGTGCTGCAGCCCATCATTCGGCCGCCCAAACGTTCACAGAAGGCCATCATCAGCCGCGTGAAGATCATGGCGCAGCTGAACATCGCCGAGTCGCGCCTGCCGCAAGACGGCCGCATCAAGATCAAGCTCGCTGGCCGCGACATCGACATTCGTGTCTCGACCGTGCCCACCGTGCATGGCGAGAGCATCGTCATGCGTCTGCTCGACAAGAGCGGCACGCTGCTCGACCTCGATCAGGTGGGTATGGCGCCCGAGGTGCTCAAGGGCGTCTACGACGTCATCGCGCGAAGCCACGGCATCTTCCTGGTCACGGGCCCGACGGGCTCTGGCAAGACGACGACGCTGTACGGCGCGCTCTCGCGCATCAACACGTCCGAGGTGAAGATCCTCACCGTCGAAGACCCGGTCGAGTACCAGCTCAAGGGCATCAACCAGATGGCGATTCAGCCGAAGATCGGGCTGACGTTCGCGTCGGGCTTGCGCTCCTTCCTCCGCCAGGACCCCGACATCATCATGGTCGGCGAGATTCGCGACAAAGAGACCGCCGAGATCGCGATTCAGGCCTCGCTCACGGGTCACCTCGTGCTCTCGACGGTGCACACGAACGACGCCGCCGGCGCCGTCACCCGCCTCGTCGAGATGGGCATCGAGCCCTTCCTCGTGGCGTCGTCGCTGACCGCCGTGCTCGCCCAGCGCCTCGTGCGCCGCGTCTGCCAGGAGTGCCGTCAGGCCTACCGCCCCACCGACGAGGAGATCTCGAAGCTGGGCATGAGCCGCGACCGGTTCGTCGCGATGGGCGGCACCGAGATCGCCTACCGCCACGTCGGCTGCAATGCCTGCAACAAGAATGGCTACCGCGGCCGCATGGGTGTGTACGAATTGCTGCCCGTCGACGAAGACGTGCGCCAGCTCGTCTTGAAGAACGTCGACTCGGGCACCATCAAGAAGAAGGGTATCGAGAAGGGCATGCTCACGCTCCTCGACGACGCCGCCCTCAAGGTCGCGCAGGGGCAGACGACCATCGCCGAAGTCCTGTCGGTCACGCAGGAGGACATGTAACGCGCCATGCCCGTCTTCGAATACAGAGGCCTCGCGGCCAACGGGAAGACCGTCACTGCGCTCAAGGAGGCTGACTCTCCGAAGGCCCTGCGGGCGGCGCTGCGCAAAGAGGGCGTGTTCCTCACCGAGGTCGTCGGCGAAGCCGAGGCTGGCCTCAAGAGCGGCGTCAAGGGCGCGAAGGCTGCGGCGAGCCAGGCGCTGTCGACCGACATCAACCTGCGCCGGCTCGCGCGTGGTGGCGTCAACACCGACGACATCGCCATCATGACGCGGCAGCTGGCGACCCTGCTCGGCGCCGGCGTGACGCTGGTCGAAGCCCTCGCGGCGATGGTCGATCAGGTCGAGAAGGAAAAGCTCAAACGAATTCTGTCTGACGTGAAGCAGAAGGTGAACGAAGGCAACTCGCTCGCTGACGCGTTGAGCGCGCACGGCAAGGTGTTCGGCAATCTGTTCATCAACATGATTCGCGCCGGTGAATCGTCGGGCGCGCTCGACTCGGTGCTGCTGCGCCTCGCCGAGTTCACCGAGGGCCAGGCCCGCCTGCGGCAGAAGATCGTCGGCACGATGGTGTACCCGCTGATCATGATGGTGGTGGGCGGCGGCGTGCTCATCATGCTCATGACCGTCGTGGTGCCGAAGGTGACGAAGATCTTCGACGACATGAAGGTCACCCTGCCGTGGACGACGCGCCTGCTCATCTGGACGTCGAACTTCCTGCAGGACTGGTGGTTCGTCCTCATCCCCCTGATGATCGCGACCGCCATCTTCCTGTTTCAGTGGACGCGCAGCGCGAAGGGCAAGCCCATCTGGGACAAGTTCGTGCTCAAGGTGCCGGTGGCGGGCTCGCTGGTGCGAATGCTGTCGGTCGCCCGCTTCTCGCGCACGCTGGCGACGCTGCTGAAGTCTGGCGTGCCGCTGCTCACCGCGATGGAGATCGTGAAGAACGTCGTCACCAACTCGGTGATGAGCGACGTCGTCGACAAGGCCCGCGACTCGATTCGTGAAGGTGAGAGCATCGCCAACCCGCTCAAGCGGTCGGGCGAGTTTCCGCCCCTCGTGTACCACATGGTGTCGATTGGCGAGCGGTCGGGCCAGCTCGAGGACATGCTCCTCAACGTCGCAGACAGCTACGAGTCGCAGGTGAACGTGCGCATCGGCGCGCTGACGTCGCTGCTCGAGCCGATGATGATCGTGAGCATGGGCGCGGTGATCGCGTTCGTGGCCTTCTCGATTCTCATGCCCATTCTTCAGATGAATTCGATGGTCCGGTGAGGTGTTCAGTGAACGTGACTCCAACCGCAACGACTGACACCCGCCCTGCCTCCGAGAAGTGGCTCTGGCGTTTGATGACGGCCGGCCTCGTCGCGCTTGCCGTCGGCCTCGTGGTCGTCGGCCTCAACCTGTACGTGTGAAAGGAAACACCCGCATGGTCCGCAACACCCTCACCCGTCGCCGCCGCGCCCGCGGCATGACGCTCATCGAGATCATCGTCGTCATCACCATTCTTGGCGTCCTCATGGCCGCCGTCGGCGTCGCGGTCATTCCGCAGCTCGAGCAGGCGAAGGTCGACACCGCGAAGATGGACATCCAGAACATCCAGAACGCGCTGAAGACGTACTACGCGAAGAAGGGCAACTACCCCGACACGGGCGTGGGACTCAAAGCGCTGGTCGATACACAGATCCTCGACCGCATCCCGACAGACCCCTGGCAGACCGAGTACGTGTACATGAAAGAGGGCTCGACCCCCGTCGTCATCTCGTACGGCAAGGACAAGGCGCCGGGCGGCGCTGAAGGTGACGCTGACATCTCCTCGAAGGACATCGGCGCCAGGAAGCAGTGAGCGACTCATGACCTCTGACCCGCGCGACCGCGAAGACAAGACGACCGGGCTCTCACCCGCGGCCATCGCCGTGGGCGTGGGAGCTGCTGCGCTCGTCTGGCTCGCGCTCGACGCGCTCAAGAGGTTCTTGTGAAGAACACCCGCGCCCGCAGAGGCATCACGCTCATCGAGCTCGTCGTCGCGCTCGGCATCGTCGTGGTGCTCTTCGCCTCAGTCGTGTTTGGCGTCGGCGCGCTCACGGGCGCAAAGGCGAAAGAGGCGAGCGCCGAGCTCGCGGGCACCATTCGGTCGCTCTACGACTCCGCCGCGCTCTCGGGGAAGACGTGCCGGCTCGTGTTCGAGCTGCCGGGAAAGGGCGCCGAAGACGAAGAGGTGAAGTACCACGCAGAGTGCGCCAAGGCAGGCGTCACGGCGGGCGCGAACCGGGAAGACGAGCAGCGCGCAGCCGACAAGAAAGACAAGAAGGGAAAGAGCGACGACAACGACTCACGGTTTCGTTCGCTCTCGGGTGACGACAGTGGCCCGAACCTGCAGGAGTTGATGGCGCGAGAGAAGAACCGGGTCGAAGACAGCGCGAAGTTCTCGAGCTTCTCGACCGAGGACGTGGTCGAGCGCTCGCTTCCAAAGGGTGTCGAGGTCGAGGTGTGGACCTCGAAGCTCAAGACGCCGGCGAAATCTGGCGTCGCGTATCTGTATTTCTTTCCCCAGGGGTTCACCGAGCGCGCGCAGATCTACGTACGCCAGGGGAAGAACGTGTGGACCATCACCGTCTCGCCGCTGACCGGCAAGACCGTGATTCATGCAGACGCGCTGGAGCTCCCCCGCACATGAGCAAGCGCGCCTTCACCCTGCTCGAGACCGTCGTGGCCATGTCGATTCTGGCCGTGTCGCTGATGGCCATTCTGGACATCAACTCGACCGCGGTGGCGGCGCACATCTACGCGCGCAAGTTGACCGTCGCGACGATTCTGGCGCGCTCGAAGATGACCGACATCGAGCAGAAGCTCTACGACGAGCCGCTGCCCGCCGATGATGACGAAGACGCCGGTGACTTCAGCGCCGAAGGGTGGCCCTCGTACAAGTGGCGCGCGAAGATCATCGCGCCGCGCACGAATGGCCTGACGCCAGAGCAGCTCTTCACGGCGCTGTTCAACCTGCCGATGGGTGGCGGTGATGGCAAAGATGGCCAGGCGAGTCCGCTGGCGGCGCTGTTCGGTTCAGGTGGGGCTCCCGGTGGTGCGGCAGGCGCAGCAGCAGCGGCGGCGCTCGGTGGTGGAGCAGGGGCAGGCGCTGGTGGCATGGGCGGCCTCATGGGCGCGCTGGGCGGAGCCAATCCCCTCACGGCGCAGTTTCAGCAGATGGTCGACATGCTGCAGAAGTCGGTGCGCGAGGTGCACCTGACGGTGACCTGGAAGGAAGGAAAGCTCACCGAGAGCTTCGACCTCGTCACGCACATCGTCTCGCTCGGGCCCGGCTCGGATCGCAACGGTGGTGCGGCTGGAGCGGCGGGTGCTCCCGCGGGCGCGGCGGCTGACGTGTACGTCGACTCTGCGACTGGCCAACCCGTGCCGAACGCGCAGCCCGGCCCCAATGGCCAGATGGTGAACCCGGCCAACAACCAGCCGGTCATCACGGCGGCACAGTTCGCTCAACAGCGCGGTGGCGCCCAGCAGCTGCTGCAGAACCCCATTCCCGGCCTTCGCCCCATGGCACCGGCGATGGTTCCGCAGGGCATCGGCAACGTCATTCGCGGAGGCGGCTTCCAATGAGCGCGCGCCGTGGCTTCACGCTCATCGAGGTCATCGCTGCCATCGGCATCACGGCCTTCATCGGTGTCGTCATCGGCGTCACCTTCAGCACCACCATCGCCAACAAAGACGTCATCGAAGGCCAGGCCGAGAAGTACCGAATGCTCCGGGCGGCCACGAGCCGCATGTCGCGTGAGATTGGCGCCGCCTTCGTGAGCGATCGGTACGACTCGAAGCGCTACCGCGACGCCTTCGACCGCCCGACCAACTTCGTGGGCACGCGAGAGAAGCTGCTGTTCACCACGCTCGCGCACCAACGCCTGTACGCCGACGCGAAGGAGAGCGACCAGATGGTGGTCGAGTACTCCGTGAAGCGCTCGCCCGATCAGAAGGCCCGCGATCGGCAAGACCTCATTCGCCGCGAGAAGATGATCCTCGAGGAGCGCATGGAGCGCGGTGGGACCGAGGACATCCTCTTCGAGGGCATCAAGAAGCTCGAGTTCCAGTACTGGAACAGCGAACGCAAGCAGTGGGAAGACGAGTGGGACACGCGCCGCAGCGAGCGCCGTACCATTCTGCCCACGCGCGTGAAGGTGACCATCACGGCCGTCGACGAGAACGGCAAAGACGTGAAGTACGTCACCCAGGCGCGCATCATGTTGAACACCGAGTTCCCGAGGTTCCAATGAGAGCCCGGAGACTTCCCCGCCCGAAGACGTCACCCCGTTCGCGAAAGACCGAGCGTGGCGTGGCGCTGCTGCTGGTGTTGGTTGGAATTGCGGTGCTGTCATTGGTGGCAAACGAGGTTCGTTACAACTCGATGGTCGAATTGCGGCTCGCGACCAACCAGCGTGACGAATTGCGCGCGCACTACCTGGCCCGCTCCGGCATCGGCATGTCGCGCCTGATGCTGCGGTTCCAGAAGCAGATCGACCAGATGCCGATCCCCAACTTCTCGGGAATGCTGCAGGGCATTCTCGGGAGCAACCCGGCACTCGCAGGGCTGCTGGGCGGCGCAGGTGGTGCTGGCGCGCTCGCGGGTGCGCTCGGTGGTGCAGGCGGAGCGGCCGGGGCGTTGGGTGGTGCGGGAGCCGCAGGCGCTCCGGGCATGAGCACCGCATCGATTCAGCTCTGGCGCATGGCGAAGATCGACTGCCACATGCTCGAGGGCATGGTGCCGGAGGTCACGGAGAAGGGCGGAATCATGGCCGCTCCGAAGAACAAGAAGTTCGAGTTCGACGACGAGAACCCCGAGCTCGGCAAAGAGATGCAGGCCAAGAAGTTCGGCTCGTTCACCGGGTGCTTCGACACCGTCATCACCGACGAAGAAGAGCGCATCAACTTGAACAAGCTCGACGGCACGCAGCTGGTCGCGGGCGTCACGGCTGGTCAGCTCGTCACCACGCTCAACGACAAGCGCTACGAGTTCCTCTTCGAGAAGGAAGACGCGAACCGCCTCAAGATCCCCGCCAACGAGATCATCATCGGCATGAAGGACTGGATCGACGAGGACGAGAGCGGCGCGAGCCTGAACCTGCCCAGCATTCTCATCGACCCGTTCCAGCGTGGCTTCTCTGACGAGAACGGCGGCTATTCGAACTACGAGACCCGCTACCGCGCGAAGAACGCCCGCTTCGACAGCCTCGACGAAGTCTTCCTCGTGCACGGCGTGAACGACCGGTTCATGGCGGCGTTCAAGGACAAGTTCACCGTCTACCCAGACATGAACTCGAAGCTGAACATCAACACCGACGACCCCGTGATGCTGGAGATCGCGATTCGATCGATCGTGAAGCCTGTTCCCGCAGATCCACGCCTGAACGACCCGATCTTCATCGACACGGTTATCAAGCGCATTCGCGCGGCGCGGCTCTTTGCGATGTTTGGAATGAGCGTCGTCGACTTCGCGAACATCGTCGCCTCGGCGGGCCTCGCGGTTCAGGAGACGATTCTGAACAACCCCGCGAACCAGCGCTTCATCGGTGACAAGAGCAACACGTACCGCATCGCGGTCACGGGCTCGGCTGGAGACGTCACCCGTACCATCACGGCGGTCATCCGCCTCGACGACGGCCTCGGCCGGCTCGTCTACTGGAGAGAGGAATAACCCATGGCCCGCGTCCTCGGCCTCGATCTCGGCAGTCACTCGGTGAAGGCCGTGTTGCTCGAGACGACCCTTCGTGGCTTTCAGGTGAAATCGTACTCAACCGCGATGGTAGGAACCGAGGGCGAGCGCCTGCCGCGCCTCGAAGCCGCCATCACGCGGCTGCTTTCACAGAACACCCTCACCGCAGACAGCGTGGTCGTCTCGGTGCCGGGCGTCTCGATGGCGACGCACTCGCTCGCGCTGCCCTTCTCTGATCAGAAGAAGGTCGAGGCCGCGCTCTCGGGCGAAGTGGCCGATCAGCTGCCGTTCGATCTCGACGACGCCATCTACGACTACCAGGCGAACGAGACGAAGAACGGCGACGTGAAGGGCGCGCAGGTGCTCGTCGGCGTCATGCGCAAGGAAGAGCTCGGGGCGCTGCTGGAGTCGCTCAAGAAGTCCAAGCTCGACCCGCGCATCGTCACGCACCCGGGCCTCACGTATCAGAACGTGCTCGCCACCCTGCCCGCTTCGGATGATCAAGGCGTGGCGGTCGTCGACATCGGCCATGAGCGCACGAGCATGGCCATCGGCCGCGCCGGTGGTCCCGTCGACTTCGCCCGCACGTTCATGGGCGGTGGGCTCGCGCTGACGAAGGCGCTGTCGAACGAGTTCAAGATTGGCATTCCTGAAGCGCAGAGCTGGAAGGAGACGCACGGCGCGGTCGGCACCGAGGTCGTGGGCCCTGACGCCGAACGTGCGGCCGGCGCCTTCCTGCGCGCGCTGCAGCCGGTCATTCGTGAGCTGCGCTCGAGCATCAAGGCCTACACGGCGAAGATGAAGCGGCCGGTGACGAAGCTGCTGCTCTGCGGCGGCACCGCCAAGCTGATGGGCCTCGCCAGTCAGCTCGAGAAGGACCTCGGCATCGCGACGACGGTGGTGGCGCTGCCTCCCGATGCGCAGGGTGCGCTGGGGCTCAACGCAGGCCCCGAGGCCGTTCAGGCGTGGGCACTCGCGCTGCGTGGGCAGGCGACGGGAGCGAAGGCTCCGCGGTTCAACCTTCGCCGCGGCGAGTTCGCCTTCAAGAGCGACTTCGACTTCGCGAAAGACAAGCTCGGGCAGATCGGGGCGTTCGCCGTGGTGTTGCTGGTGCTGCTCATCGCGTCTGGCATTGCGCGGAACACGATTCTCGAGCGGCGTGAGAAGGCAGTGGACCAGATCCTCTGCGACGTCACGCAGCGCATCCTCGGCAAGTGCGAGAAGAACTTCGACATCGCGCTCAACCTGCTCGAGGGCAAAGAGAGCCCGACCGCGAGCGTGCCGAAGCGCTCTGCCGTCACCCTGCTCGCCGAGGTCTCTCAGCGGATTCCGGCCGACTCCCCCATCACGCTCGACCGCGTCACCGTCGATCTCGATCGCATCGAGGTCGTCTGCCAGGCGCCCAGCGTGAAGCAGATGGAAGACATGATCACCGCGCTCAAGACGTACAAGTGTTTCCGCGAGATCAGCGAAGGCAAGGTCGAGAAATCGAAAGACGGTACCAAGGTCACCTTCCGGCTCGACGTGAAGGTGGAGTGCCCCGAAGACACCAACGCGGGGCAAGGGTGATTCATGGCTGACCTCTCGACCACGATTCAGAGTTCACTCGCGACGCTCTCGGCGCGCGAACGGCGCATGGTGCTGGCGGCGGGGTTTGTCGTCAGCGTGTTCGTCGTCTTCATGGTGACCTTCAGCTTCTCGAACAAGGCGACCGCGATTCGCAGCCGCACGACGCAGAAGATCGACAAGCTCACGCGTGTGCAGGAATTGGCTGCCAGCTACAACCAGTCGCGGGCGCAGCGTGAGATGGCCGAGCGCCAGCTCGCCGCGTCGAACATTCGTCTCTCGTCGTTCCTCGAGGACATCGCCAAGCAGAAGGGCGTCGAGCTGCCGACCATCAACCCGAAGGCCGACGTCGCGCTCGAGGGCACGAAGATCGTCGAGAGCTCGGTCGAGGTGACGCTCACCGACGTGAAGCTGAACCGATTGCTGGAGTTCCTGCAGGCGGTGGAGGGGGCTCCGGGCGTGGTGAAGGTGAAGTACATGCGCCTCGAGCCCCGCGTCGCCAGCGAGAGCATCACCGCCTGGCTGCAGATCGCCACGTACCACTTGAAGAACTGACGACCGCCATGGCCTCTTCGAAGCTCAAAGTCGTTCGGAAGATCTTCGCGTACGGCAGTTTCTTCATTCTTGCCGTCATCGTCGCGTTCTTTCTCACCTTCCCCTACGACGCGCTGAAGGACCGTGCGCGGCTCGAGGCTGACAAGGCTGGGTATTTCGTTCGCATGGCGTCGATGGGGCCGGGCTTCTTTGCCATTCGCGCGAAGGGCATCGAGCTGAGCAAGAAGTCAGATGCCGACCCGCCGCCGTCGCCGCTCAAGGTGGAGTCGGTGAGCGCGGGTCCGACGCTCCTTCCTCCGGGTGCGGGTGTGACGGCGAAGCTGTTCGGTGGAACGGTGGCGGTGAAGGTCTCGGGACTGTCGAACATTCACGTGCGCATCGACGCCGATGATCTCAACCTTGCCAGTCCTGATCTGAAAGAGTTCTCGGGCATCGACTTCGCCGGCATGTTGGAGGCGCACGTGGACCTGACGTTGCCGCGCGTCCCAGTGGGCGCTGGACCTGCCGAGCCGGATCTTGGTCAGGCCACGGGCACGGTGAGCCTGGACGCGAAGGGCCTGGCGGTGAACGGCGGAACGATGACGATGGTGATTCCGCAGTTCGGGCCTGAGCCGACGCCGCTCGATCTGCCGAAGATCGTGGTCGGAGACCTCAGCGGGAAGATCAAGTTCGAGAAGGGCGCGGGCACGATCGAGAAGTTCGAGGCGAAGTCGGCCGATCTCGAGCTGCAGGCGACGGGCACGCTGAAGCTGGCCAAGCGCCTCGAGTACACCGAGCCGGCCATCGAGGTGCGGTTCAAGCCCGACCCCGAGTTCCAGAAGCGGCTCGGGCTCATCGGCAGCGCGCTGTCGATGGTGGGGCCTGATCCGAAGGATCCGTCGTGGCGAATGGGCCGGCTGACGGGCTACCTGGGCCGTCCCAACTTCCGCTGAAGCCGTGGCGAGCAGACGCAGGCCCGCCGAGCCGCCGAAGTCGGTCACGTCTGAGAAGGCGCGGTTCGCGTGGTGGCTGAAGTACGCCGAGCGCGGTGATGGCGATGCGATGGTCGAGGTCGCCGAGCGCTTCGAGCGTGGGCGCGGCGTCGAGCGGAGCATGGAGTCGGCGCTCGACTGGTACCAACGCGCGGTGCGGGCGGGAGTGGCGATGGCTCCGGCGCTCGTGGGCGAGACGATCTTCGAGCACGACCCGATCGCTGGAATCGTGTGGTTGATGTTGGGGTTCGAGCGGGCTCCGGCGGGTGATGAGGCGAACCCGGTGCTGGCGTCGACGCTGGCGATTCACGAGCCGCGGTTGAGCGACGATGCCGTGATGGCCGCGCAGGTGTGGGCCGATGCGTGTCGGGAGCGCGAGAGCTGGCCGGATGAGGTGGCAGCGACGCATGGAGTGACGGCTCCGTTTCGGGCGAGGCCACCGACGCCTGCGTTGCCGACACGAACTCCGAAGACGAATGATCAGCTGACGAAGCAGACCCGGTTCGGGCCGTGGAGCATTGGGCTGCCGCCTGCTGCGATGGTCGAGACGGTGAACGTGAGCATGCACCTGCGCGCGACGTGGGGTGGTGCGTACACGCAGCATCTGGTCTGGGCACGGCTCGCACCCGGTATCGACATCGAGACGTATGTGAAGCGTTCAGGCGCAGCGACGGCAAGATTGTGGAAGCCCGTCGAAGCGGCCGAGCGGTTTCTGTTGAACGGCTTCGACACGACGTCGTGCGTGTTCGATGGGCAGGGTCCGTCAGCCGGTCAGCGCGCGTTGAAGCGGTTCATGAGTCGCGACGATCAGGTTGCGGTACTCACGGCCGTCGCAGCCATCGAGCCATTCGAGGCCAAGCGCGACTACCTCATCGAGATCGCCGACGGAGCTCGCGGCTGACGTCTGGAATGGGCGGCCAGTGAAAGCGCCGCGACACAACGCGACCGCCGTCTACCTCCTCTACTCCGCCAGTCCGAGCGACCAACAAGCTCGATCTCCGCATCTCCCGAAATGCGTGGTTATTCGCTGCCACGCATCTGTCGCCAGCGTGCCAAGGCTAGCCCCGCGCGGTCGGCGTCTGCGGGCATAGACGGCCATTCTGCGTGCTCCTGGGCTGAGGCGACCTCCAGAAACTGCTCGATGGCTTGAATCTGCGCGACGGAGAAGAAGGCTGCCTTCCTGTGCCAAACGGCAGAGTTCCGTGGCGTGAGATTTGAGATGAGGTTGTCCCAGAGGACATCAAGTTGGCGGCGGGGCATCGTCAAGCACAGGATCACAAAAGCGGGAACGTATGCGTGAAACGCCTCTGGGCTCAGAAACGGAATTGAGTCTCGAACCTCTAGGAGATCTTTCTCACCGACCTCTTGCCATGGCTGAGCACGCAATGAAGCTCGAATCAGGCTGAACTCTGGCAGATCTTGGACCGAACACAGCATGGTTTCCGCAACCGGCGGCACGTGCTCGAAGGCACATTGTACAGCTGCGACTACTCTCTCGATTGTTTGCCGCGGGATGTTGTTCATGGGCAGCGTCCGGCCTCCTCTTCATAGAGGTTGCTCATGATCTTCTCATTCGACCAGCCGCCACCTCGCCCTGGGCCGCCTCGAACTCAGCCTGGCCAACACTCTTCATCCCCGCCAGTGTCTCCACGAACAGCAGTCGGTGACAACACTCACGACTGAGCATCTGTGAACTCCGGAGACCGCGCCACTCCAAACTCGCCGAGCGCGAATCCCTCGCAAGTGACCTCAAGTTGGCCCGGCCCAAAAGCCAACTGCCAGAGTTCGCCCTTCCGACGAACCGACAAAGACCAGGGACCTCCAGACAAGACCCCTTCAATTCTCGTTACGCCCCGACAGTACAAAGGCCAGCGGCGAAACGGAAACCCGTCGTGAATGGCAACTTCAGCCATAGAGTGAGTGAGCGAATACCTGAAGAGCGTAACATGGTGTTCAGCGCCTTCGAATAGTCGCTTCAAACCAGCGCATTGAGCCTGCTGTTCAGTCACTCAGCCTCCGAGTGGCCGGTTCTCGAATGATGCCCCATCGACCCTCCTGTTCGCCTTCGGCGCCAGGAATGCTGCACCAGCCATCTCTTGCCACGGCTTCTGCCATCGGGAGCCTCAATGACTGCTCCTCCCCTCTTCACCGCCTCGTATGCCAAAGGACTGATCGACTGGTCCTCAAATGGAACCATCCCTCGCTTCATCGTCGATACCAATCTTCCCCTTCGCGGCCCGTCGCCAACGGCGAGTCCCGCGTCCAGTCACCTCTTCTTTCGACGCCAAGCGCTGCGGCCTGCGGTGAGCGCTCGCTGCACCTTCGGAGGTGCCTTCTCCAGACTCCTCGCTACCGCAACCACACTTTCGGTGAGCAAGAACGACCACAAATCCAACCGCTCAAATTGAGTAAACGCACGCTCTGCCGCCGAGATTCGACCGACTCTCTCAAATTCACGGCGCAGTGCGGCCTTGTTCACGCGCAGGAGATCCACAACCGACGCTCTTCGAGTTCCTTCAAACGTCGTTCCAGCCGCAAAGATCTCAACGACGTCACCACCTCCGTCAACGCCCTTGCCTATCTCAATTACACGACACAGCACGGCCGTATCGACACGAACTCGAAGTACATCCCCTTCTGCGACCCTGATCGAGGAACTACCTGTCTTGCTCATTAACTCCGTCAGCCTCAGGTGGAGCGCCGTGCGCACGTTTCTGGTCCCCACGGTCAACAGCTAGTTTCAGCGTCTGTGCCGATGACCCGTTCAACTTCAAAGCGGCTGTGATCGGCTGCCGGAACTCGCAGAGCGATCAGGTCGGTGACGCCGTCTGGAGTGACACGCCACATCAGATATGGGTTGTCGCCCTCATTCGGCGTGAGGCAGTTCACCGCAAGCAGGCGCACAAGCTCGCGTACGACATCCAACCCCGACTCGAAACGAAGCGCGATCGCACCTGCGTGAAGCTGAACAAGCAGCTCCGCCTCGCCAGCCACAGCACTAACGACGGCGACAACGTCGCACGCGTCCCGCGGATAGTCTTGCAGATCTCGAATCACAGCGATCCGCGAAGGAGTCAAACCTAACGCGGCGCTGAGGGCTTGCACCAACCGGAGGTCATCCACCGACCTCTGGAGAAGAACGTCGAGACCCGAGAATGCAATCATCGTCGGCACCGCCCGAGGCCTTCGCTCATTCGCCCATACCACCTGTTCCGCCGGCTGAACTGAATCCGGGCTGCGGAATTTCGCATCGACCTCCGCGCATCAACTGGCGGAGGCTCTCGGTCGGCTCAGGTGGTGATTCGATGAGCTTCAGGAGCCGGTCGAAGGACTTCGACTCCACAACGATGCGGCTCGGAATGGAGGCCTCAGCCAGGCGCTGTGACTCGTCGTTCATGAGTGGCTCCGCTCCGAGAATACATGGGTGACCATCGAGAAATCAGGCCCGCCGCGCGAACTTGCGTTTCCGCCCTTCCCCGCCCCGTATGCCGCGTGCTACCTCGCGCCCCACTATGGCGGAGCTCGTCTTCCTGCGTCGCGGCGAAGAAGTCCTGCGGTTCACCATCGACAAACCTCGCGTTGTGCTCGGTCGCGGTGACAAGTGCGACGTCGCCGTGCCCGACCCCGAGGTCTCGCGTCAACAGGTCGCCATCACCACCACCGACTCCGGCGTCGAAGCCGAAGACCTCTCGGGCAAGGGCATCGTCGTCGCCGGCAAGAAGGTCACCTCCGCTCCGCTCGTCGACGGCGCTGACATCGCGCTCGGCCAGTGGCGCGCCATCTTCCGCGCCAAGTCCTCCTCCATCGACGAAGACGCCACGCAGATCGGCCAGCAGACCGAGATCGCCGAGGTCGGCAGCGACGGCCCGCGAATCACTGCACAACTCCGCGTGCGTGGTCAGAAAGAATCCGTACACAAACTGCAGGTCGACAGTTTTACCATCGGCAAAGACACCTCCAACGACCTCGTCGTCAATGAGCGGTACATCTCCAGCCGCCACCTCAAGGTCACCCGCTCCGACAATCGTTTCCATCTCGTCGATCAACAGTCGACCAACGGCACCTGGGTCGGCCCGGTTCGTGTCTTCGAAGCCGAGATTCCCCTCTTCTCGACCGTGAAGCTCGGCAGCACAGAGATCGTCTTCGAGCCCACCTCGACCGCCGCGCTCAGCGCCGGCAGCAAGGGCGCCACCTCGTACGAAGGTCTCATCGGCACCGACGGCGCCATGCGCTCCCTCTCGGAGGTCATCGAGCGCGTCGCTCCCTCGACCGCCGCCGTCGCCATCTTCGGAGAGTCCGGCACCGGTAAAGAGCTCGTCGCCCGCGCGGTGCACAACCGCTCCACCCGCGCCGAGAAGGCCTTCATCCCCGTCAACTGCGCCGCCATCTCGAAGGAGCTCATCGAGAGCGAGCTCTTCGGTCACGAGAAGGGCGCGTTCACCGGCGCCGAGAAGACCCACCGCGGCGCGTTCGAAGAGGCCGACGGCGGCACCATCTTCCTCGACGAGATCGGTGAGCTGCCGCTCGAGCTGCAGGCCAAGCTGCTCCGCGCGCTCGAGTCCGGTGAAATCAAACGCGTCGGCGCCGCCCGCCCCATGAACGTCGACGTCCGCATCGTCGCCGCCACCAACCGCGACCTGCTCGACGAGTCACGCAAGGGCCGCTTCCGCGAAGATCTCTTCTACCGCCTCTGCGTGGTGCCGCTGAACCTGCCGCCGCTCCGCAATCGCAAGGCCGACGTGCCCGCGCTCGCGCAGCACTTCCTCAAGCTCTTCTCGCCCAAGGGAGCGCCCGTCACGATGTCGCAAGACGCGCTCGCCAAGCTCGCCAACCACGGCTGGCCAGGCAACGTGCGTGAGCTGCGCAACGTGCTCCACCGCGCCCTGCTCATGCGCCGCGGCCACTCGGTCGAAGCCGGCGACATCACGTTCCAGAACAGCACCAGCACCGGGCCACTCCCTGCAGCGGCTCCTTCGCCGATGCCCATGGGCCCATCGCCGATCGAAGGTCAGGTCTACCAGCCCGGCCGCTCCCTCGTGGATCACCTCGCCGCGCTCGAGAAGGAGATCATTCTTCAAGCGCTCAAGTTCCACGGGAACTCGAAGGAGAAGGCCGGCAAGGAGCTCGGCATCGGCCGCTCCACCATGTTCAAGCGCCTCAAGGACTGGGGCCTGACCGCTCCCGGCGAGGAGTAGTCGTTCGCGCTGGCACGCGCGCTGCTCAACCAGCCGCATGGCCCAGCGAAGACCGCTCGAACGTGTCGAAGCAGCCGCACCCTCGCGCTTCCCAGCCACAGTCGGCAGGGCGGGCTGCGAAGTCCTCGAGGAGCCTCGGCTCATCAAGCTCGGCTTCGGCTGCGTCTCATGCGTCTCCAGTTCGACTCCGCCTGCGCTCGCCACACTCGCCTCGGCGCAAGTCACTGAAGGAACGGAGTTGCCTCGGCTCATCAGGCTCGGCTCCGCCTGCGTCTCACGCGTCTTCAGTTCGACTCCGCCTGCGCTCGCCACACTCGCCTCGGCGCAAGTCACTGAAGGAACGGAGTTGCCTCGGCTCATCAGGCTCGGCTCCGGCTGCGTCTCACGCGGCCGCCCGGACACGGAGGGGCCGAAATTCGTTCCCTTTCTGGCCGCTCCAGTAACCCCCCGAATTCACCCCGTTAGATCGGCTGCGCGAGAGGGGCGTTGAACCACCCATGACCGCGCTCCCTCCCCTTCACGAGCTCTATGCCCAGCATCGCCAGCGGGCGCTCGCCGTGGTTCGCCGCATCGTCAAGGACTCCGACGAAGCCGAAGACGTCGTGCAGGACGTGTTCGTGCGCCTCTACTCGAAGGACGTGAACTTCGACGGCAAGGCCGCGTGCACCACCTGGCTGCACCGCATTCTCATCAACTCGTCGATCAACTCCCTGCGCGCCAAGAAGCGCCGTGGCCGTCTCGAGACGCCGCTGGGCCTCGTCGAAGATCCCGAATCGCGCGCGGTCGGCAACGAGCGGCACGCCATGCTGCTCGAAGCCCTGCAACACCTCTCGGAGCAACACCGCCTCGTCGTCACCCTGCGCGACGTGCGCGGCTACTCGTACCCCGACATCGCCCGCATGTTGGGCCTGCCCGAAGGCACCGTGAAGAGCGCCCTCAACCGCGGCAGAACCCGCCTCGCCAAGGTCCTCGCGCTCGCCGAACCCGACGCCGGGCTCGAGGCGTGTGCCGACTGACTACTCGTCGCCCTTCTGCCCCACGAACTGATCGTTCTTGTCCCTGAACAGCACGTTGAACGTCGTGAGTGAGCCGTAACACCGTGTGACGTATTGCTGCATTTCGACCTTCTCGGTGTCGGTCAGCTTCGGGTGCCCGTTGATCTTCTGCTCCAGCGTTCGCAGGCGATCGCGCACCATCACCACCTTGTGAAACAGCGAGTCGATGGGCAGGTCCTTCGCCTGCAGCTCGGGGTTCGCGGGCACGAGCTTCACGGTGCCACCCTCCCACTTCTGCGCGAGCGGCACGTCGGCGAGCCCCGACGCCTCGAGGAAGAGGTCCATCAATTCCTGGCGGGTCATGCTGTCTCCTTCGAAGTCGATCTCGGTGCTCGGGTCGACGCTGTGAACTCTGGGCGCTGCGACGGTGCGGGTGGCACCTGACGACGTGCGCACGACGGGCGCGATGCCTTTGATGACCTTCGGCCGCGTCGACTGCTCGTGCGCGACCTTCACGGCCTCTCCGCGCGGCGCGAACACGTTGCAGATCGGCGCCGACGGAGCGAACAGCGCCCGCTGCGGCTGCACGCGGCACTCTCCGACCCAGCCCTTGACCGCGTCGAGGGAGTGCGGGCGCCACAGCTTGCAGTTGCCGCACACCTTCTCGTGCGGTTCGAACGTGGGCACCGGCGGCTGCGGGGGTGCTTCGGCGTCGCTCATCGGGCCTCAGGGCGTAGCCCAAACGCCCGCCGTACCGCCACGACTTGCCGCTGCCAGCCCACAGTCACCGAGGGAGACAGGAACGGCGCTTGTCTTTCTCGGGAGCTTTCAGTAGTGGCCGCGACCGCCATGGCGAAGATCCCTCTCGAACGAATCCGCAACATCGGTATCTCGGCCCACATCGACTCGGGCAAGACCACCCTCACTGAACGCATCCTCTATTACACGGGGCGCATCCACGCGATTCACGAAGTCCGCGGTAAGGACGGCGTCGGCGCGAAGATGGACTCGATGGACCTCGAGCGTGAGAAGGGCATCACGATTCAGTCCGCCGCGACGTACTGCGTGTGGAAGGGCTCGATGGAGCAGCTGCCCGAGTACAACATCAACATCATCGACACGCCGGGCCACGTCGACTTCACCATCGAAGTGGAGCGCGCCCTTCGCGTGCTCGACGGCGCCATCCTCGTGCTCGACTCGGGCAAGGGCGTGCAGTCGCAGTCGATCACGGTCGACCGCCAGATGAAGCGCTACCGCGTTCCGCGCATCGCGTACGTCAACAAGATGGACAACCCGGGCGCGAACTACGAGCGCGTCGCGGACATGCTCAAGGAGAAGCTGGGCCACCACCCGGTGAAGCTCCAGGTTCCGATCGGCGCCGAAGACAAGTTCATCGGCATCATCGACGCCATCACCGGCAAGGCCCACTACTTCGATGGCGAGAACGGCGAGAGCATTCGCATCGAAGCGCCGCCTGCCGACATGGCCGATCAGGTCAAGGCCGCGCGCGCCGAGATGATCGAGCGCGTCGCTGACGTCGATGAGGCGCTCGCCGAGAAGTTCCTCGCTGAGGAGCCCGTGTCGGACGACGAGCTTCGCGCCGCTATTCGCCGCGCGACCCTCGCGCTCAAGATGACGCCCGTGATGTGCGGCTCTGCCTTCCGCAACAAGGGCGTGCAGCTGCTCCTCGACGCGGTGTGCGCGTACCTGCCCAACCCGGCCGAGGTCGAGAACGTCGCCTTCGACCAGTCGAAGGGTGAAGAGAAGGTCGTCCTCGAGTCGACGCCCAACAAGCCCTTCGTCGGCCTGGCGTTCAAGCTCACGCAGGACAAGTTCGGCCAGCTCACCTACATCCGCATCTACCAGGGCAAGATCTCGAACGGAGACACCCTCGTCAACACGTCGAACCAGCTCCGCAAGGCGCGCGTTCCCCGCATGTTCCGCATGCACTCGGACGAGCGTGAGGAGCTCACGGAAGCCGAAGCTGGCGACATCGTGGCCTTCTACGGCCTCGAGTGCTCCTCCGGAGAGACGTTCACGGACGGCAAGCTGAACTACACGCTCACGTCGATGTTCGTGCCCGCCGCCGTCATCTCGCTGGCCATCACGCCGAAGGACCGCGGCACCGAGGTGAACTTCTCGAAGGGCCTCAACCGGTTCACGAAGGAAGACCCGACCTTCCGCGTTCACCAGGACGAAGAGAGCAGCCAGACGATCATCAGCGGCATGGGCGAGCTCCACCTCGAAATCTACATGGAGCGCATGAAGCGCGAGTACGGCTGCGAAGTCATCGCGGGCAAGCCGCAGGTGGCCTACCGCGAGACGATCACCCAGCGCGGCGAGTACGCGTACACGCACAAGAAGCAGACCGGTGGCTCAGGTCAGTTCGCGCGCGTGTGCGGCTACATCGAGCCGCTGCCTGCCGACGCCGTCGAACTCTTCGAGTTCGTCAACGAGATCGTCGGTGGCTCGATTCCCCGCGAGTTCATTCCGGCCATCGACAAGGGCTTCCAGGAAGCGGTCAAGAAGGGCTCGCTCATCGGCTTCCCCATCGTCGGCATCCGCTGCGTGGTGAACGATGGCCAGTACCACGACGTCGACTCCAGCGAGCAGGCGTTCAAGATCGCCTCCATCATGGGCTTCCGTGAAGCCTACGATCGCGCGAAGCCGGTCGTGCTCGAGCCCATCATGAAGGTCGAGGTCGAGGCACCCATCGACTTCCAGGGCTCGGTCGTCGGCCAGGTCAACCAGCGCCGTGGCGTCATTCAGACCACGACGTCGGCTGAAGGCAACGTCACCGTCATCGCCGAGGTGCCGCTGAACACCATGTTCGGCTACTCGACGGACCTTCGCTCGGCCACGCAGGGCAAGGGCAACTTCACGATGGAGTTCGCCCGCTACGGCATCCTTCCCCGCGGTGAGCAGGAAGAGATGATGAAGAAGCACCGTGAGAAGCTCGCGGTGGAGCAGGCGGCCCGGAAGTAACCAGCCGCACGAGTTGCTCTCGAAACAACGCGGGCCGGGCTCTCCACATGGAGGTCCCGGCCCGAGTCGTTTCTGGGAGTCGAGTTTACTTGCGAACCGGCCCGCGCCACTCGGCTGCGCGCAGCACCACCAGCGCCGCGTCGACGTCACCCATACGCACCTTCGTCACGGCCGCGCGCATGCGATCACTCGTCTCGAGGTGACCGTTCACGAAGAGCGGCAGCCCGAGCTGCACGGGGTTCAAGAAGTCCTGCATGTTCCGCTTCACGTAGCCGGCGAGAATGTTCGCCGCTTCGGCCAGCGCGTCGGCGAGATCTGACGGACTCATCACCTCGTCTTTCGGCAGCTGCATGAGCGAGCGCGCCATCTTCTCGCAGCCCGCCATCGACGAGACGATGCCGACCTGAACCGACTCGTTGTCGGCCACCAGGGGAATGAACGAGCCCGGCATGCCTTCGGGAATGGTGCCGCAGCGCTCGAGCACCTCGAAGCCCTGGAAGTTGAAGCCGTCGCGAGAGATGTCGGTCGCGCCCGCCTCGACCGCGCCCTGCCACACGTTCAGCGAAACCGAGTCAGCCATCGCTCCTCCGATTGGGCGCCTCTTCGTCAGCGCGCACGAGAACCAGCTCCCATCGCAATACAAACGGCACGCCACGCCTCTGCGCTCACCCGCTGATCCACGAGGTGGGAGGTGAATCGTCAACACGAACCGGGAGTTGAGGTGCTGTTGCGGCCGATCAGGAAGCCCGGTCCGACACGCCCCTGACGCGCCAGACCGGGGTCATTCGCACGCCGGAGGTGAAGGTGACCCGCTGGGGGCGTGACGACGCAGTGGTAACCGTGCGGATCAGCGAGCGCGGAAGGTGGCACGTGCGCTGCTCAAGTCGCAGTCGTTCACCCTTTGCGAGGAACGACTCCCATGAAGGACATCCGTACGCCGATTCGCCGCCGTCGCCGCGCCAGCCGTGCCGTTCGCGCCGAGACGCGCGCCCCCAAGGGCCTGGCCGATGCCCGGCTGGCGCTCGATGCGCCTGAGCCTCGCCGCTCGAGCCGTCGCAAGGCCTCGGTGCAGACTCCTGCCGCTGCCTTCGAGCCGTTGCCCTCGGCCGTGGAGTCGGCTCCCGAGCTTCCCTGGCGCCACATCGTCAACTCGGGAACTCTGGCCAAGTTCTTCGTCGGGCTCGACGGCGTGGTGCGCTTCGCCAACACCGCCGCCG
>CALRPN020000012.1:0-194771 GCA_943370055.1 Archangium gephyra | reverse complement strand
AGTTTCTCCCCCGCGGAGGATGCCCCTCTGCCGGGAGAGCCGGTGAGGCTACCGAGCCCCAGGAGAGAAGGTGGTGCTTCGACACCTCACTCACTGGCGTGTTCAGGAACGATCGTCTTTCGATTCTTCATTCACCCGGACCGCCGCTGGCTTACAAAGGCGGTCCCTTCAAGGAGCGACTCACAGCGACCATCGAACGTCACGTCATTGAGCGGGGTGTCGAGATCTTCAGCCTTCGCGCTTCAGTGCGCAGGAGCGGCGTTGCGCCGCTCTGGAGAATCGTCCGACATCCATCGCTAGGTAGCCTGTTCTTGGCTCTCCTCGGCAGAGGGGCATCCTCCGCGGGGGAGAGCTGAGACAACTGCGCGAACGCAGTTTCTCCCCCGCGGAGGATGCCCCTCTGCCGGGAGAGCCGGTGAGGCTACCGAGCCCCAGGAGAGAAGGTGGTGCTTTCGGCACCCCACTCACTGACGTGACAGCAGCTGGTCGAAGGCGAGTCGTGCAGGAGGGCAGTCGTGACCAACCGAATCGACGACCACGTCTCGGCAGCGCCGCCCGTGCTGACGACCCGCGCGCCGACCCGCGTGAAGCTCACCGAAGCCGAGGTCGCCGAGCGTGAGAAGCAGCGCACGGCCGCCGAAGCGCGCTGGCTCGAGATCGAGAGCAAGGGCGGCGTCGACGGCTGGGTGCGCGCGAAGCTGATCGAGGCCGGGCACAACCCCGACGCCGCGGCACCTGCGAACGACGACGAGAAGAAGACGTTCAAAGAGAAGAAGACGGCCGAGCGCGCCGAGCGGAAGAAGCTGCGCGCGCTGGCGAACGAGTCGCGGCGCTTCGGCACCATCGGCTTCCTGGGCAACACGATTCACTGGGACGAGCTCAAGGGCGGCGACGACTTCGACCGCAAGGATCGCGCGCAGAAGGCCGAGCAGAATGGCCTGCCCGCGTGGGAGACGGCCAACGAGCTCGCCGCCGCGATGGATCTCTCGCTGTCCGAGCTGCGCTGGCTCACGTTTCACCGCGAGGTCGACTCGGGCACGCACTACCACTCGTGGAAGGTGCCGAAGCGCACGGGCGGCGAGCGCACCATCACCGCGCCGATGCCGAAGCTGAAGGCGCTGCAGCGGTGGGCGCTCGAGAACTACTTCGAGAAGCTGCCGGTGCACTCGGCGGCGCATGGCTTTCTTCCCGCGCGCAGCGTGCTCACCAACGCGCTCGCCCACGTCGGCGCCGACGTCGTCGTGAAGCTCGACGTGAAGGACTTCTTCCCGACGGTGACGTGGAAGCGCGTGAAGGGCCTGTTGCGCAAGTCGGGTGTGACCGAGCCCGTGGCGACGTTGCTCGCGCTGCTCACCACCGAGGCGCCGAGGCAGCTCGTCGAGTTCAGGGAGCAGACGCTCCACGTCGCGACCGGGCCCCGGGCGTTGCCGCAGGGCGCTCCGACGTCACCCGCCATCACCAACGCGCTGTGCCTGAGGCTCGATCAGCGGCTCTCGGCGCTCGGGCGCGCGCTGGGCTGCACGTACACCCGCTACGCCGACGACCTCACCTTCTCGTTCAAGAAGACGCCGGAGCGGAAACGCCTCGCGCTCGGCATTCTCGTCGAGAAGACGAAGGACATTCTCAAGAGCGAGGGCTTCACGCTGCACGGCAAGAAGACCCAGGTGCTGCGGCGTGGCGCGGCGCAGCGCGTGACGGGCCTCACCATCAACGCGGCGGGTCCCCAGGTGCCGACGGCGCGTGTGGCTCGAGACGTCGTTCGTCGCCTGCGCGCTGCGATTCACAACCGCAAGAAGGGCAAGCCGTACCGCGAGGGTGAGTCGCACGATCACCTGCAGGGCATGGCCGCGTGGATCTTCATGAGCGACCCGAAGAAGGGCGCCGAGTTCCTCGCGCAGGTCGCCGCGCTGCCGAAGAGCTGAACCATGCAGACGCTGACCGGCTGGAGACAGCTGGTCTTTGGTCCCACCGCGACCCGAACGGCCGTGGTGTTGGGCGTCGTGCTCGCGCTGCCGTTCTGCGCGACCGGCTTCTTCATGGACGACTACCTGCACCTCGCGCTGCTCGACGGGTTGCCGGGCTTCGCGACGGGAGATCGCTGGCACCTCTTCTCGTTCGCCGACGGTGTCGTCGAGCACAACCGGCCGCTCATCGAAAACGGGCCCTACCCGTGGTGGACGCTGCCGACGCTCAAGTTCGTCTTCGTGCGGCCACTGACCGCGCTGGTAGCGAACGTCGAGCACGCGCTGGGCGGGCGAAACGCGGTGCTCATGCACCTGCACTCCATCGCCTGGTACGCGGCGCTCATTCTCATCGTCGGCTCGCTCCTGCGGCGTTCGTTCGGTGCCACCTCGGCCGTCGCCTCCCTGGGGCTCGTGCTCTTCGCCATCGACGACGCGCACACGGTGGCCGTGGGGTGGGTCGCCAACCGCAACGCACTCATCGCGACGGTCTTCGGGTTGCTCGCCGTGCTGGCGCACCTTCGCTGGCGGGTGGACGGCGCTCGGTGGGCGCTGCCCGCGTCAGTGCTGAGCGCCGCGCTCGGGCTCGCTGCGGGAGAACCGGCGGTCGGCGCGCTCGCGTACCTCGGGGCGTGGGAACTCGTGGTGGGCAAGCGGCTGCGCGCGCTGGTGCCGATGGCTCTGCTCGGGGTCGCCTACCTCGCCTTCTACAAATGGAGCGGCTCAGGCGCGGGCGGCTCGGAGATCTACAACGACCCGATTCGTGAACCGGTCGCGTTCCTGTTGCGCGCGCCGGCGAAGGCCCTGGCGTTGACGGGAGCGCAGTTCATCGGCGCCACTGCCGATCTCTGGCTCATCAAGGCCGCCTTCCGCCCGTTGTTGGTGCTGGCGGGTGTGTTCACCCTCGTCGTGCTGGGGCTGCTCTTTCGTTCGCTCTGGAGTGGCCTGGAAGAAACAGAACGGCGCGGGCTCAAGTGGCTCGGCCTCGGCAGCGCGCTGTCGGTGGTGCCGGTGCTCGCGACGTTTCCGCTCAACCGCCTGCTGCTGATGCCGTCGGTGGGTGGCTCGGCCATTCTCGCGGTGCTGTTGCTGCACGGGTGGCGCTCGGCCGCTCGACCGGTTCGGCTCGGTGTTCGAGCGTTGTTCGTTCCTGCCGTGCTCGTCTGTCCCGTCTCGTGGGTGACCAACGCCGTCGTCTATCGGCTCGGCGCCGACTTGCAGTACCGCGAGGCGATGGAGACAGGGCTCACCGACGAGGCGCTCAGCGGCCACGTCTTCACGTTTCTGGCGCCAGACCCGGCGGCGGTGCTCTACCCGGCGATGTTCCGCGCGGTGCACGGCAAAGCGATGCCGAAGTCGTGGGTCACGCTCTCGTTCGCCCCCTTCGCGCACCGGCTCACGCGGGTGTCTGCGCGCGAGATCGACCTCGAGGTCATCGACGGGCGAATGCTCGAGTCGGTGTTCGAACAGCTCATGCGCTCGGCGGAACACCCGCTCACCGTCGGCTACCGCGTGAAGCTCTCCGGCGCTCAGGTCGAGGTGACGGGTCTCGACGCGGGCCTTCCGAGCCGCCTGCGCGTCACCTTCGACGAGGCACCCGAGTCGGGAGGCATCACCTTCGTGCGCTGGGACGGCGAGCGCGCGACGCCGCTGGTGCTGCCCGCGGTCGGTGAATCGATCGTGCTGCCGAAACCCTCGACCCTGCTCTCGATGTGACTCAGGTCTGGGGCTGCGCGGCACCCTCGAGGATGATCATGAGCAGCATGTACTGCCCCCACGCGTCCTTCTCGTTGCGCTCGGTGGTGACGACGAACATCACCTCGAGGTTCTCCTTCGAGAGCACTTCTTCGGGCCAGCTCACGTCGTCGAGGTCGAGCACGGGAATGCGCCAGCCGCGCACGGGCCGCTTCGTCACGTTCGTCGCGGCCGACATGAAGCGCTGCAGCGCCTCTTCGGAGTCGTACTCGCGCTTCGCCACCGCCTCGGCGTAGGTCGGCTCCGATGACGCAGGCAGCAGCACCCACTGCACGGGCTTCTTGCCGTTGCGCTGCCGCTGGCCGTTGAGCGCGGTGAGCACCTTGTTCGAGGTGTCGGGCCACACCGGCGCCTGCACGGGCTCGTAGGTCGAGACGAGCCCGCCCAGCACGCCCTCTTCGGCGTAGAGGCCGACCGCGACGACGCCGATGCGCGGTGAGAGCAGGCTCTTGCGATAGCCGGGAGCGTCGAGCATCGCCGCGAGCAGCTCTGACGCCGTGGTGCCCTCGATGATGGAGGCCGCGAAGGTGCCGTTCATGATCTCCTGCTCGACGCGCCAGCCGGCCATCACGCCCAGCGCGATGCGATCTTCGATGCTCTCGTCGTTCTTCTGCAGCGCCTCGAAATAGAACGGCGCGAGCTCGTGGTGGTCGGTGGCCTGACCGTCGGAGAGCGTCACCGCGCGCGCACCGAGTTGTGAACGCACGGCGTTGAGCTGGTTGACGAAGTCGTTCGGCGTCGCCCCGGGCTGCTTCGTGACGAGCGTCGGTGCCTTCCACACGTTCGCGGCGGTCTTCGACGGGCGGGCGAGCAGCCGCACCACCTCGAAGCCGAGCACGCGGCCACGCTCGTGGGCCGAGATGGAGATCCACGCGGCCTCGTCATCTTTCGCGACCGGGCACTTCAACTCGAAGGCGGGCGCCGCGCGCTGCTGCGTGTCGATGCACTCCATGCTGCCGGTGCGCCCCTGGTTGGCCGCGCCGAACACGCTGTCGGCCCGCTTTGCGCTCACGCCGCGCACCCAGACGAAGCCGTCGTCGGAGGGGATCATCGACACCGGCTCGATGGTGGTGTCGTCACGCACGTGGGCGAGCGCGATGATGACCTTCTCTCCCTCACGCACCCAGGCGATGCCGGCGCGTTCTCCCGCGGGCACCTCGTCGGTGATCTTCTTCACGTCGGCGGCCCACTGCGCGGCCAGCTTGTCTTCGGTGACGTCGGTGGGCGCGGTGGCGGTCAACCAACGCGTCGAGACCGATGGGGCTGCCACGCCGCAGCGGGCCTCGAAGTAGTCGCGCAGGTTGCGGGTCGGTCTGCCGCCCTTCATCGCGAGGAACTTCGCCGTCTGGCGGGCGACGCAGGCGAGCGGTTCGGACGCGCGAAAGCCCTTCGCCGCTGCCGAGTCGAGCAGCGTCTTCGCGAACAACGACTGCGTCTCGTGCGGCGCGTCGGCGTACGTGTCGGGCAGCGGACCCACGAGCTCCCAGCTCTCGACGTTCACGGACGTGTCGGTGAACACCTTCGCCGGCTTCGGCTGGCTCATCACCTTCTTGAGCTCATCGGCCGAGGTGAAGCGCGTCGACGAGCGCGAAGAGGCGCAACCGACCATCACGAGGGACGAGACCACGAGGAGCGTTCGCATGGCCGCGCAGCATGGAGAACCGGCGCTGCGATTCAAGCGGCGATTGCCGCGCATCCGCTGCGCGTTCAGACTCGGACACATGCTCCAGCAGTTGCTCGAACAGCTTCGTCGGGAGGCCGGCTTCGAGAACACATCTGGCGCGATCTCGGCGGCACGGAGCATCGCGGCACTTCCGGGAGAGGCGCCGATCGCAGCGCTCACCGGCGTGCTCGAGGCTGCCGATGGAGTCGATCTCACCGATGACGCAGGCGACGTGGGTGACGAGGTCTTCCGGCTCCGGTCGGCGGCGAAGGCCGGCCTGCTCGCTGCGGGAGTGCGCGTGGTTCCCTTCCTGCGCGCGAGGCTCGACGTCGACACCCGGGAGCCACGCCACACCATCGTGCTTCGTGTGCTCGGAGAGCTGGGCGACCGCTCGGTGCTCCCGATCGCGGAGGCGTGGTCGTCGCTGGAGGAGAACGAGTCGGTTCGCTGGGCGGCGCTCGAGACCATCGGGCTGCTGCGCGTTCCCGGAACCGAGGGCCTGCTGCGTGCTGCGCTCGGTCGACCGGGTGCGATCAATCAGGGTTGGCTCAAGCGCATCACGGCGGTCGCGCTCGCGAGGCTCGGTGATGTCGAGGCGCTCGAGGTGCTGCTCGATGACCCCGACTGGTTCGCGCGGCTCGGTGTCGCCGAAGGCCTGAAGGAGTTGCCCGCAGAGAAGGCGAAGCGGTTGCGTCAGCGGGTGGAGAGGGACGTCGACGCGCGTGTGCGTGCCGCGGCGAAGGAGTGACCGTCACTCGCAGGTGTGCGCGTTCGGCGGTGACACCCGGATCGCGGAGATGACGACGAACGGGACGGAATAGGGCCAGTTCTCGAAGAGGCTCTTCCCTGCGGCGAGCGGGCAACTCGACGTGTAGACGAACCTCTGACGGTCCTTCGAGAGGTACAGGTCGAGCTTGAGGTCGTGCTTGAGCTTGCTCTCGAAGGCGATCAGCGTCGCCTCCTCGTCGTGCTGCTCGAACCGCACGATGAGGTTCGCGGTCTTCTCGGTTGCGGGGGCGAAGGAGACGACCTTCTTGTCCGTGATCTTCACGTTGAGGAAGACGGGCGCTCCGTCGAGCGTGATGGCGCCCTTCGGCAGCTCGGTCGCCGTCACGCGTTCGGGCGGAAGGGCGAGGGCAGCAGACGCGGCGAGGGTGAGAAACCAGGCGAAGCGCATGCCCCGACTGAAGCAGGAATGCCGAGGCTTCGCATGGGGCTCAGCGCACGATGCCTGCGTCGGGCGAGATGAGAATCGTCATCGTCTTCACGTCGAAGACGCCGCCACCCACAACGGGCTTCGGGCCGACCGTCAGCTCGATGCGCTTCACCCGCGCGAGATTGAAGCTGGCCGACTGCTCCTTGCTCCACCCCGAGCTGGACCCATCGAACGCCAGGCTCGCGCGAATGCTGCCACCCTGGGCGAGCTGATTCGTCGCCGGCGTCAGCCGCAGGTACTCGGTGTCGAGCGCGCCGCAGAGCGTGACGACGGGCCCGGGGAAGTGCCCTGTCGAGAACAGGTCCGAGCCGAGCTCGGTGCGGTCCTGGAGCGCGATGCTGACGGCGGTGCGCCGCGACAAGTCCCACAGCGTTCCCGGCTCGGCCTCGGCGAACCAGGTGTGACGGAGCGGCACTGCCGTCGAGGTCTCGGCCTGCGCGCCCACCCACGCAGGGTTGAACCAGCTCTGCGCGTCGTAGGTGGGCAGGCCCTTCAGACACCGCTGCGGCAGCTTGCTGGGCTGGGCCGTCGACGCGATTGGCGCTCGAAAGGCGCCGTACTGCACGCGCGGCGTGTTGATGAAGCTCGTCGGGCCGCCACAGCCGGGGGGATCGTCCACCGCGCCGTTGCAGTCGTTGTCGACCGTGTCGCACGTCTCGGGTGACGGGCGCGTGCGGGGCACACAGACGAGCTGGTTCTGCTGCGTGACCGCGTCGCGCCGGCACTGCGTTCCACCGACGGCGCAGATGCCCTCGCCCCCATCGCAGTCAGGCAGTGACGGACTCCCCGCGACGCCTGGGCTCTCGGCGTCGGCGAGCGGTGGCTCATCGGTGACGCCGTTGCAGTTGTCGTCGATGTTGTTGCAGCGCTCCTGCGCGCCGGGAAAGACGGTGGCTGACATCACGTTGCAGTCGCCCGCGCGCGCCGTGTAGCCGGGTGGCTTCCCACACGCAGTGACGATGTCGCCCGGCGCATCGGAGCCGAAGCCATCGGAGTCGACGTCGCGGTACCACGCCGACTGCGGCAACAGCCCTTCGTCGAGCTGCCCATCGCAGTCGTCGTCGAGGCCATTGCAGCGCTCGGGCGCGAGCGGGTTGAACGGCAGGCCACCATCGACGTCGTCGTTGCAGTCGAGCGTCACGCGCCCACCATCGAGGGTCTCGGGTGCCCACGACTCCCGCTGCGGCAGCGCGCAGAACGACCGTGGCTGGCCCGCACCGAAGCCGTCGCCATCGAGGTCGCGATAGAACCGCCGCGGCGCTCCTGAAGGACAGACGCCTTCCACGGGCAGCGTCGGGCACGCGGGGGCTCCACCGGGTGTGCAGCACACGCCGTCGTCGCAGGTGAGGCCGTCGAGGCAGGTGCCATCGGGGGCGCACGCGTACGGGCCATTCAGCTTCCACGCGTCGAGGCACGCGCTCGAGATGACGGCGAGCATCACTGCGGCGGCGCGCGGGTTCACTTCACGAACCCCGTCGGTGCCCGCATCGTGACGTCGTAGCTCGAGCCGACGAAGCGCATCATCACCTCGACGCGGCGAACGCGGCGCGTGTCGAAGCCGCTGCCGAGGCCGAGCACGAAGCCACCATCGGGTTGGGTCGGGTCGAGGTGCAGCTGCCCCGAGAACTGGGTCTCGTTCATCTTGAAAGACGTCGACACCTGCTCCCAGCGGTAGCGCACGAGGTCGTTGGGGCCGTCGCCGCAGAGGTAGACGACGGGGTGCACGCCATCGAGCTGCCCACCGTCGGGCAGCGTTCCGGTTCCGGCGAGCCCCCACAGTCCACGCGACGCGCTCGGGCTCGTTCCAGACGCCGCCCACGAGAGCACGAGGCGCAGGTTCTCGGCCGACAGGTCCCACCCCGCGTCGGTCGTCGCTTCGGCCCACCAGATGAGATTGGCGTCGGTGTTGCGCGTACCGGTGAGGTGGCCGCCAACGTTGGTGCCCGCCGCGCTGATGCGGCCCTTCTGGCACTGGTCGAACAGGCCCGTGCCGCCGGGAACGACGCCGCCGCCGTAGCGCAGGTTCGGCTGGTTGATGAGTGACGGCGGCCCGCCGCAGCCGGGCTGGTTGTCGAGGTCGCCGTCGCAGTCGGTGTCGATGCCGTCGCACGACTCGGTGGTGGGCGCTCGCAGCGCGGTGCAGACGGGCAGCACGCCGCTGGGGCAGGTGAGCACGCCGTCGACGCAGATGCCCCTCGCGTTGGGCACCAGGCAGGGGAAGCGCACGGGCTCGGTGACGAGCTGGGTGTCGGCGTAGCTGCTGGCGGTGATGCTGGTGTCGCAGTCGTCGTCGATGCCGTTGCAGCGCTCGCCTGCGTCGGGGTGACGGGAGGCTTCGTAGGGAGCGCAATCGGCGATGGCTCCCGCGGCGCGCACGGTGCCAGGTGGAGCGACGCAGGCCAACACGCCACCGTCGAGCTCGGGGTAGCCGTCTCCATCTTCGTCGCGCACGAAGGCCTCACGCGTGGCGAGACCCTCGTCGATGACGCCATCGCAGTTGTCGTCGACGCCGTTGCAGGTCTCGGCCGTCGTCGGCTTCACGTCGTCGCGCGTGTCGTCACAGTCGGGCTTCGCGCCCTTCGCGGCGAACCCCTCGGGCCGCGCGCACCGAATCACCTGCTCGTTGGCGTTGCCGAAGCCGTCATTGTCGCGGTCGCGAAGAAAGGTCGCGCCGGTCGAGCCGTCGGCGCAGGTGTTGTCGGGGTTGCGGAGCGTGGGGCAGGCGAGGACGCCGGGCAGACAGCAGACCGCGGGCTGGCCGAACGCGTGGTCGCACACGTAGCGGGAAGGACAGGTGCCATCGGCGTTGCACGCATACAGCCGCGGCTGCGACGCCGGCTCGAAGCACGACGTCACGCAGAGCAGCGCGATGACGGCGGCCAGACGGTTCATTGCAGGAGCACGTCGACGACGAAGAGGCTGACGCCGAGGGCAGCGAGGGAGGCTCCGACGCCCAGGAGCACGTTTCCGGTCGAGGCGTACGCGCGGGCCTGGACGTTGGCCGCCTGCGCTTCGGCGAGCGTGCTGCACGCGCGCGCGTCAGGCGAGTCACAGCTGGTGAGACCGATGCCGGTGCCTCGGCTCAACGCCCCCGCGATGAGGCCCGCAGCGATGCTGCCCGCGCCCGCCATGAACAGGCCGTAGCTCGCGTACCGAAGCGCGGTCGGGCCGGCCGAGGCGCGCGCAGTGAGGGCCGTCGGTGATTCGACCTCGAGGGGAACGCGGCCGGCTTCGGGCACCTCGAGGCGCTGGAGCACTGCGTTGCCATCGGGGAACACCACGTCGACCTGGTGGACCCCGGCCGGAACGGCGACGAGCTCGCCGTTGCGCGTCGGCACCACGCGGCCGTCGACCTTCACCACCGAGCCGCCTTCGACCCGCACCGACATGGCGCCGAAACCCCTGCGCATCCACCCCGGGAGCAGCTGCTCGAGCGCGGCTTTGAGCGACGGCTCGAGCGCCTCGGGAGGCGTCTCGCCTTTGCGGGAGCCAACGCGTTCACCATCGAGCCAGAACGAGAGGTCGAAGACGATGCGCGTATCAGAGCCCTTGAGCTCCATCACCGCGACGCCGGGCGTGCCCAGCGAGCTGGCCAGCTCCTTCGCGCACTCGTCCGTGCACTTTTTCGGTGAGCCCTTCCTCCACGGCGTCGAGTCCTTCACCGGAGCGCCCGAGAGCGCCTTCAGCGACGCATCGAGCGCCTTCTGGGCCTTGCGGGCCGAGGCTTCAGACGGGCCGTTGCTGTCGATGAGGGCAGACGACAACGCCTGGGCGTGAACGAGCCCGGGCAGGCAGAGCACGAGCGCAAGGAATGAAGTCGGGGAACTCAGCTTCACGCCTCCTGTGTAGCGCCGTTCTCCTTGGGAGAGCCAGCAGCCTTACTGCGCCTGAATGCGGAACGTGCCTTCCTTGCAGCCGACCTGAACCTCGTTGTTGAGGTTGGGGGCCGTCGGGTCGAAGACGAACATGTTCACGGGGAACTCACGGCGCGCGTTGGGAACGAGCGTTGGGAACATCATTCGGCGCTGGCCGGGCGCGTAGAGCGTGCAGTTGGTCCACGTGAACCGCGAGGTGTTGGTCAGGTAGACCGACCACACCGGCTGTTGCTGCAGCTTGAGGGAGCCCGTCATGACGCCGCCACCGGTCTTCGCAGGCGTGCCCGTGCCAGTTGCCGTTCCAGTCGTCGCGCCGGTGCTGCCGTCGAGGGCCGCGAAACGGGCTCCCGAAGCCTTCATCGCTTCTGGGTCGAGGAGCACTCGGGCGAGCTTGTCCTTCACCTCCATCACCGTCGCGGTGCCGAGCTTCTGGCGCTTGCCGTCGTTCTGCGGCGGGCCGACGACGACGAGCTCTTGCCCCGCGACGAGCCCCTCAGGCTTGCCGGCGCGCGCGTACATCGTGGAGCCGTCGGCGAAGATCTCGACCGCCTTCTTCACGTCGAGCGCGTTGCTGGGCGCGGCGACCTCCTTCACCTCACCGATGGCGACGAAGCGGTCTCCCGAGGCCTTCGTGGCTTCGGCGTCGAGCGCGAGGCGGGCCATCTTGGGGAACACCTCCATGACGGTGCCGCTGCCCAGCTTGGTGCGCTTTCCATCTGATTGCGGGCCGCTCACGATGACGAGCGTCTGGCCGACGACGAGGCCTTCGGGCTTGCCAGCGCGCGCGTAGATCTTGTCGGCGTCAGTGAAGAGGTCGACGGCCTTCTTCACCTCGACGCTGGTGGGGCCACCGACCTGCGGAGCGGCGATGACCTTCACGTCACCCAACGCGGCGAAGCGGGCACCCTCGGCCTGCGCTGCGCCGGAGTCGAGCGCGACCCGCGACATCTTCGGGAACACCTCCATCACCGTGCCGGTGCCGAGCTGCTGGCGCTTTCCATCGTTCTGCGGCGCGCCGACGATGACGAGCGTGCTGCCGACGACGAGGCCGTCACCCTGGCCCGCGCGCACGTAGGTCTTGTCGCCGTCGACGAAGAGCTCGGCGGTCTTCTTCGCATCGACGACGTCACCCGTCGCGGCCGTCACCGTATCGGCGATGGGCGGAACGATGACGGGCGCGGGATCCTTCTTCGGCGGCTCGGGCGGCTTCTCGTCACCCGCGGGCGGCGTCGTCTTCACGACCTCGACGGGCTCGACCGGCTTCGGCGGCACGGCGACCTCGGGCTTCGTGCTCGTGCCCGTTCGGGTCACGGCATAGCCGCCCGCGAGCAACACGAGCGCCGCGACCAGGCCGACGCCGATGAAGAGTGGAGCCTTGCTGGGGGGAAGCGCTGCTGCGTGCAGTTGTGCCGTCGTCATGGGAACTCCCTGGGGTGGAGGTGGTGCTGAAGGTTTCGGGGTCGCACGTTCGACCGCGGTGTGCTGGCCCGTCGGCTTGACGAGCGTGGGGTCGAGGCCATCGGTCTTCGCCTCGGCGACGTTGGTGGGCAGGCCGCGAATGGTCGAGACGCGCGTGAGCAGCGCCTGCGACGACTTGAACTCGGTGGCGCAGAACTGCTTCACGAACTCGCCGATCTGCACCTTCGAGGGCATGCCCGAGAGCTTCATGAGCTCGTCGAGCAGGGCGCGGGCGAAGTCGTCGGTGGTGGCGAAGCGCAGGTCGGGGGTCGACGCGAGCGCCTTGAGCACTGCGGTCTCGAGCGAGGCCGGCACTTCTTCGCGCAGCGGCGCGAGCGGCTTGATGGCCGGGTTCGCCATGGCCACCACCATCTCGGTGAGCGTGCCGCGCGGGACGAAGGGGCGGTTGGCGAGCAGCTCCCACAGCACGATGGCGAGCGCGTATTGATCAGCGCGGTGATCGACGTTCTCGCCGCGCGCCTGCTCGGGCGCCATGTAGCCGAGCTTGCCCATCACCGAGGGAGCGCCAGTCGCGCGGCTGCGGGCCTCCGACTTGGCGATGCCGAAGTCGATGACCTTCACCTCGCCCTCGTACGACACCATGATGTTCTGCGGGCTGACGTCACGGTGCACGACGTTGAGCGGCGTTCCGTCGAGGGCGAGCTTGCGGTGCGCGGCGCCGAGCCCTTCGGCGGCCTGCTGAATGAGGAAGATGGCGACCGGCACGGGCAGCGCCTGCTTCGAGTCGCGCACGTGCTGGTGCAGCTGGGCGAGGTCGATGCCGGCGACGTACTCGAGCGCGATGTAGAGCGTGCCCGCCTCGTCACCCATGTCGAACACCTGCGCGATGTTCGAATGCTGCAGCTGCGTCAGCACCCGGCCTTCGTGCAGGAAGCGCGAGACGAACGACTCGTCCTTCGCGATGGCGGGCAGCACCGTCTTGACGATGCACAGCTTCTCGAAGCCGCCGGTGCCGGTGAGCCGGGCGAGCCACACCGAGCCCATGCCGCCTTCACCCAGCTGTTCCAGCAGCTCGTATCGACCCAGCTTTTGGGGGCTCGCCATGTGTTCGACCCGATAATCGTATGGGTTCGACGAATGACCACGTGGTTTCTGCATTCCTTCGCGAGGTACAGGCGTCGCCGATGAGCGTGGTGGACGATGAGATCGATCGCCGGGTCGTGCTGCGGCGGCTGCCGAGCTACGGCCCCGACTGGGACGCGGCCATCGAGTACGGCATCGACGTGGCGCAGACCGAGCTCAACCTCGCGCTCACGCCCGAGCAGCGCATTCTGCAGCTCGAGGCGTTGCTGAGACTGCACGACGAGCTTCGACCGACAGGCCCTGTCAGCGACCTCGAGCCCTCGACTTGATCGCGCGCGTCGCGGCCCAGGCGATGAGCCCGATGGCGAAGATGACCGAGATCCAGATGGTCAGTGACGGCACTGCGTAGAGGCTGCCCGAGCCGAGCGGCACGGTCAGACCTGCCAGCTTCGTCATCAGCGCTTCCTGCGCGACATCGCTCGCGTGGCCGAACTTCACCAGCATGAGGCCCGACGAGGTGAAGCCGACGTAGAGCATCCACGCCGAGGCGACGAGGTAGAGCCCGGCACACGCGAGGCCGACGACGCTCGGCCGTTTCCCATCCATCGGCTTGAGCGCGAGCTTGAACAGGCCGGCGACCGTGAGCGCGGCGAAGAAGACGAGAATGGCGCCGACGTTCGCGAGCACCGTTCGCAGTTCGTGGGTGAAGAGCACCGCGAGCGACAACGCGCCCTGCAGCAACACCGCAGCGGTCGGCGGCTTGCCCTCGGTGCCAGCGAGGATCGACGGCAGCACCCCGTCCTTCGCCATCACCGAGTACACGCGCGGCCCCACGAGCGTCATCGCGCTGATGGCCGAGACGAACAGCACCAGCGTCACCGCGCTCATCACCTTCGCGGCTCCCGGTCCGAGCAGGTGCGCCATCACCGCCTGGCCGAGCGTGACCTGGTCGAACTGCGCCGCGCCGGAAGTGAACGCGTCGTAGCGGAACACCACCGTGCCCTGCTCGGGCGTGAGGTTCGCGACGAAGATGAAGTTCACGACGAGATAGAGCCCGGCGACCACGAGGCAGCCGATGAGCATCGCGCGCGGAACCGTCTGGTGCGGCTCCTTGAAGTCGTCGGCTGCATACACGGCCGCGTTCCAGCCTGAGTACGCGAACGCGATGTAGAAGAGGCTCGACGCGAAGCCGCTGAAGCTCTCTCCATCGGTCGAAGGTGGAGCCCACGTCGGCCACGACATCGAGCCTGCGAACAAGCCGACCAGCACGAAGCCGACGAGCAACGCGACCTTCACCGCGACGAGGCCGTTCTGCACGCGCGCCGACAGGTGAAGCCCGAGCGCGTGGAGCAGCGTGAGCAGAATGATGAGCGCCGCTCCGAAGAGGCGTGGCTCGAGCGATGGAAAGATGACGCGCGCGAACGCTCCCGCAGCCAACGCATCGAGCGCGATGGGCGCCGAGAAACCCACCAGCAGCGAGCCCCACCCGGCGACGTAGCCAAGCGCGGGGTGCAGCAGCGTGCCGACGTACCGGTACTCACCACCACCCGAGGGAAGAAACCGCGCGACCTCGGCGTAGGCGCGGGCTCCAGCGAGCGCGAGCACGCCGCCCACCACCCAGGCCAGCAAGATGGTCCCCGGCCGCATCGACTGCGCCATGAAACCCGTCGAGAGAAAGACGCCGGCCCCCACCATGTTGGCGATGACGAGGCCGACGCCAGACCAGAGGCCGAAGGTGCGCGTGGTGGTCACGGAGCCGCGGGGTGTACCGCAGAGCCCCCGTGAATACATGCACACTCGCCTCGTCCCTCAGCCTCGGAGACACTCCACGTGATGCGAACGACGGCGGGGCTTCTGGTGATGGTCGGTGCACTCGGGTGTTCGGCGGCGTTTCAGGCCGCGCGTGAAGGGCAGCTCGCGCTCGACCGCGGCGATGTCGAAGCGGCGGCGCGGCACTACTACTCGGCGTGCCGGCAGAGCGACGACAAGGACTGGTGCGAGCGCGCCGACCGGCTCTACGCCGACGTGAAAGAGACGCTGCTCGCCGAGGCGAAGCCGGTCTGTGGTCAACGCGGCATGGAGCGGAAGTGCTTCGACATTCTCAACCGTGCGCGCCGCGTGAAGGACGATCCGCAGCTCGCCGCCCTCGCCGACCTGTCTGGAGCGACGTGGCTCGCGTCATGCCGCCAGACGCAGGTGACGACGCCGGTCGACGCGGTGCTGCGGGTTCGCTGCGTCGACACCATGCGCAGTGACGTGTCGACGATGGCGTATGGGCAACAGCTCGCGGCTGAACGAAAGGCGATGGCCGAGTTCGTGTCGGCGCAGGCGAAGGCGGCGGCCGACCAGCGCCTCGTGGGCAACGCCTTCGGGCTCAGTACGCTCGCGCGCTGTCTCTCCGATGCGCTGCCCCCGTCGCTCTCACTCGAGGCCACCCGCCGTCAGTTGTATTCGAGCCTCGTGGTGAAGACCCAGGTCGCGACCGACGGGCTCGCCGTCGTGTCAGGCGTCTGCGGCATGTTGCAGAAGCACTCCAACGAGCGGCTCGAGTGCGTGTCGACCGGCAGTGAGCTCGGGCTTCGCGTCGGGCTCACGGGGAGCCAGGTGTCACACGACTTCACCGACACGGTGCATGACGTCACCTACGTCGCGCGCCGAGAGCTCTACGAGAACCCCGAGTGGCATCGGCTCGAGGGCATTCGCCAGCAGCTCGAACGCAACGCGCGTGTCGCCCACAAGAACGCCGCGCTCGCGAAGGACGATTGCGAGATCGCCCAGCGCGACCTGAGCCGCGCGAAGTACTGCCAGAACTGCGAAGCGCGCCGAAACGAAGAGGCGTACTGCAAACGCGCCTCGACGATGGACGACTTCCGCCGGGCCGCGAACCGCGACCTCGAGGACGCCGAGTGGAAGGTGAACAACACGAAGCGGCAGCTGGTGAACGAGATCACCGATGTCTACCGGTACACCGAGCGTGTGCACACGTGGCGCCAGAACTTCCGCGTGGTCATCGCGTCGTCGAACCCGGCATTGGCCGGCCGCGACTTCACCATCGAGGCCTCCCGCACGAGCGTCGACCGCCCCGACTTTCCGCCCGCTGGAGTCGAAGGCCACGTCGCCCGCCCGCCGAGCCAGGCTGACCTCGACGCGCAGGCCTCCGATGAGCTCGATGACGCCCTCGTCGCGTGGATCAAACAGTCGACGACGACGCTGGCCAACGCGAAGGAGGCTGCGTGTGCCAGCACGAGTGGCGAAGCTCCGAAGCTCGAGTGCCGCATGGGCGCCGCGTTTCTGCGTGGTGAAGAGCCCGGTCGATTCTACGTGACCGAGCTCGGCAAGGTGGCCGACACGAAGGCGAGCTACCCCGCCGCGCCCTGCATGCCGTGACGGTCAGCTCCGTCGCCGCCTGAAGCACGCCTCGCACAACGCGATGGTGCTCACCGTCTCGTGACCGACGCCGCCCGGGTCATCGACCCAGACCTTCTTCTGCTTGATTCGTTTGGTGACCTGAAACGCGTCGGGCCTCGGCGGGTACCGCTTGCTGCGCGTCTCGACGACCACCTGATGCTGACGCTGATGCGGACCGACGACCTCACTGCACTCGGAACAACGGTACATCGATGACAGCCGATGGGTGCGACTCGTCCGCGATGGGTGGCTGACGCCCCGCGGAGCGTGAGAGCGCGTGGTGCGCTCACAGACTGGAAGTTGAAGAGAAGCTCGTCGAGGAAGGCGCGAGGGCGCCACGTCCAGAGGTGCGACAGGAATAGCAGGAGGCGATCGGCCCCCGCAAGCGAGCCCTCGGTCGCGATGGAGCCCGTGAATCTGACGGTGCCGTGCTACGTCGCGGCGTCATGCTCCTCCCAGTCCTCGCCGCCGTTCTCGCGCAGGCCCCGGCTGCGCCTGCTCCTTCCGCCGAGCCGCTCGACTTCACCAAACAGGTCAAGGTGCTCTACCGCGTCGTCGCCTGCGCTGGTGACGAGCCGCTGCCCGCGAACATCGACGCGAAGGTGGTCGAGCATCACTGCAAAGAGCTCGACCGCCGCAAGGACAAGTACCGCAAGACCTGGGTTGGAGAGGCGATGCCCTTCATTGCGGGCCTCAAGCCCGCTGGCCTGCCGACGACCGTCGTCTACCCGTTCGGCGGCGGCGATCTCATCTCGGCGCTCACCACGTACCCCGAGGCCACCGACATCACGACGATGTCGCTCGAGCACGCCGGTGACCCGCGCCGCATCGACACCGTCACGGCCAAGGAGCTCACGGCCTCGCTCGCGCTCATTCGCTCCACGTCGTCTGGCCTGCTCGTCGCGAACGACTCGAAGACCGAGAACCTGATGAAGGGCCAGCGCGGTGAGCTGCCCGGCCAGCTCTCGTTCTTCCTCATCGGCCTCGCGGTGCACGGCTTCGAGCCCGTGTCGCTGAAGTACGTGAAGCCGAACAGCGACGGCTCGCTGCGCTACCTCACCGCGGCCGACCTGCAGGCGACGGAGGAGAAGACGGCGAAGCTGCTCCACAAGTCGTGGGTGTCGCCCGACTTCTCGGAGGCCTTCGACAACCTCGAGCTCGTCTTCGTGAAGAAGGGCGAGGACCCGAAGACGCAGGCCCGCGTGCACCGCCACTTCGCGCAGAACCTCGCCGACACCAACTTCGGCCAGGACGAAGGCATGAAGAACTACCTCGAGAAGAAGGGCCGCATCGTCGCGATGACGAAGGCCGCGAGCTACCTGCTGTGGCGCGACCACTTCTCGACGATTCGCAACTTCCTGCTGAACCACATGGAGTTCATGGTCAGCGATTCGACGGGCATTCCTCCCGTCTTCGCGACGAAGGCCGGCTTCGAGCAGCAGGCGTACGGCAAGTTCGCAGAGTCGTTCCTGGGTGCGAACCCGCAGTACAACGAAGACTTCCGCAAGCTGTGGAAGACGGCGAAGCCGCTGGCCTTCCGCTACGGCTACCTCGACAAGAACCTCTCGATGCACATGCTCGTGACGTTCAAGAAGCCCGCGGAGCCGGCGAAGCCCTGATCGTGCACGCGCTCGTCGTCGCGCTCGTCCTCATGCAGACGCCGGAGCCACCGTCTCCCGCGATGGCGGCGGTGCGCGCGACGACCGAGAACGAGTTCGTCGATCAGCTCAACGAAGACGGCCGCCACGTTCGGTTCGGCACGAAGGACAAAGGCGCCGTGCACGTGTGGAAGCCACGCACGTTCAAGGCCGCGACTGCCGTCACCGTCATCTACCTGCACGGGTTCTACACGGACGTGGACCGCGCGATGCTCGAGCACCAGCTGCTCACGCAGTTTCGCGACTCGGGCCGCAACGCGCTCTTCATCGTGCCCGAGGCGCGCAGCGGGCGAACCGACCCGGTGTTCTGGAGCGACCTCAAAGGGCTGCTCACGCTCGTCGAGAAGCGCACGAAGACGAAGGTGCCCGAGCGCGTGGTCGTCGTCGGCCACTCGGGTGCGTACAAGACCATCGTCGAGTGGCTCGAGCACGAGACGCTCGAGCAGGTGGTGCTTGTCGACGGGCTGTACGGCAACGACGAGGAGTTTCGCGACTGGGTGACGGCCGCGACCGAGAAGACGCGCCAGCTCGTGCTCATCGGCTTCGACACGCAGCAGCGCACCGAGTGGTTCCTGCGCAAACACCCCGAGGCCGTGAAGCTCGACGACCTGCCATACCTGTACGACGAGCTGCCGCCATCGGTGCGCAAGGCCAAGCTGGTCTTCTTTCAGTCAGAGCGCTTCGACCACATGGGTATGGTGACGACGGGGCGGCTGGTTCCGTGGATCCTCCACGCGTTCCGCTGACTACCGCTTCGCTTCCTTCTTTCTCTTCCCGAACTTCGGCCGAAGGCTCTGGCAGAGAAAGCACTCGCATCGGCCCGACTTCGCGGCGGCATCGAGCCGGGCGAGGTCGCCCTTCGACAGCTGTGCTCTCGATTGCGGCCCGACGTCGACGTCGAACACGAAGCTGCCCTTCTTTCCGCGCACGACGCCCACGAGGTACTTCTTCTTCTCGTCTGTCACCTCGACCAGCGGAATGGGTGAGGTGGTGAGCAGCGCCGGCAGGTCGAAGGTCGGCCCTCTCCAATCGATACCGAAGGCGTTGAACCACTTGTCGAAGTGCGGGCGCTTCGCGAAAGAACTGGCCAACCCGAGCGTCGTCCAGTGCAGGCCCGCGGCCGCCGAGAGCGCGTACTCCTTCTCGGGGTCAAAGGTGAAATCGAAGGGGCCCTTCACCTTCGCGACCTGCTGCTCGAGCGAATACTCGAGCCAGCCCAGGGAGTTGGTGTGCGAGGTGCGCGGCACGTACTTGATGTGGTTGCGGAGACCGGGAGACAGGAAATTGGTGAAGAGCAGCGTCGCCAGCTTCTTCCAGTCGGGCTTCTTTGAACCGCTGAGCGGCGCGAGGTCGAGCGAGAGCGTGTGTCTGGCCATCTGGTCAGCCTTGCCCGAACAGAAGATGGCGTCGAGCAGGCGAAGTTTCCGGGCTTTCGTTAAGCAGTCGGTCCCCCGCAGCAGCCCAGGAGTCTCCGTTGATCTCGTTCACGCTCAACGGTCGCAAGACCGAGGTCGACGTTCCGCCCGAGATGCCGCTGCTGTGGGTGTTGCGTGACGTGCTCCAGCTGACGGGCACGAAGTTCGGCTGCGGCATGGCGTTGTGTGGCGCGTGCACGGTGCACCTCGACGGCGCGCCGCTGCGCTCGTGCCTCACGCCGGTCTCGGTCGTCGAAGGAAAGGCCGTCACCACCATCGAGGGCCTCGCGCCGAAAGAGAACCCGCACCCGTGCCAGCGCGCGTGGAGTGAGCTGTCGGTGCCTCAATGTGGCTACTGCCAGTCTGGGCAGATCATGAGCGCGGCGGCGTTGCTGGAGACGAAGCCGAAGCCGACCGACGAAGACATCGACACGGCCATGAGCGGCAACCTCTGCCGCTGTGGAACGTACCCACGCATTCGCGCTGCGATTCACCGCGCCGCCGAGCTGAAGAACGGAGGCACGCCGTGAAGTTGAATCGACGGGCGCTCCTCAAGGCCGGCGCAGCGCTGGGTGGTGGGCTCGCCGTCGGAGTCTGGGTGCTCGACCTCGAACGGGGAAAAGGCACGCCCGAGCTGTTCGCGCCGAACGCGTTCATTCGGGTTCCGGCGAAGGGGCCTATTCGTGTCGTCGTCGGCCGTGTGGAGATGGGGCAGGGCACCGCGACCGCGACCGCGATGCTGATCGCCGAAGAACTCGAGGTCGATCCACTGAGCCTGGAGATCGAGCTGGCTCCGGCGGACTCCGCCTACGACAACCCGACGCTCGGGTTTCAGTTGACGGGCGGGAGCAGCAGCACCGCCACGAGCTGGGAGCCGCTCCGCGAAGCCGGCGCCGCGACGAGAGAGCTGCTCAAAGAAGCCGCCGCCGCAAAGTGGAAGGTCGACCGCGCCGAGCTCTCGGTGAAGAACGGTGTCATCACGCACGCGGGCTCGAAGCGTTCGGGCCCATACGGCGAGTTCGTCGAAGCCGCCTCGTCGCTCACCATTCGCGCGCCCGAGCTCAAGACGAAGGACTTCCAGGTCATCGGCAAGCCGATGCGCCGCGTCGATGCTGTCTCGAAGACGAACGGCACGGCGGTGTTCGGCATCGACGTGCAGGTGCCGCAGGCGCTGGTGGCCGTCATCGTTCGCTGCCCCACCATCGGCGGCACGGTGAAGTCCTTCGATTCGTCGAAGGCGCTCGCGATGGCCGGCGTGAAGCACGTCGTGCAGGTGCCTCAGGGCGTGGCGGTGGTGGCGCAGACGTATTGGCACGCGAGGCAGGGCGCGCAGGCGGTGACGGTGGAGTGGAACGAGCCCGCGACGCCCTTCGACTCGTCGACGTTGCGTGAGGCCCATCGCGCGCTGCTGAAGCAACCGCCCACGCAGAACGCGCGCAACGATGGCACCGCCGCCGACGTGCTCTCGAAGGCGACGCAGAAGCTCTCGGCCGAGTACTTCGCGCCCTTCCTCGCGCACGCCCCGATGGAGCCGCAGAACGCGACGGCGCACGTGACGGCGAGTCGCTGTGAAATCTGGGCGCCGACGCAGGGACCCGCCCAGGCGCGTGAAGTGGCGTCACGCATCACGAAGCTACCGCTCGAGTCCGTCGTCATTCACCAGACGCTTCTCGGTGGCGGGTTCGGCCGGCGCATCGGGCAGGACTACGTCGCCGAAGCAGTCGAGGTGTCGCGCGCCTGCGAAGGGCCGGTGAAGGTCGTGTGGAGCCGCGAAGACGACATGCGGCACTCGTTCTACCGGCCGTCGGCGACGCACGCGCTCGAGGCTTCGCACGATGGCTCCATCGTCACTGCCTGGCATCACCGCGTCGTGACGCAGTCGGTGTTGTTGCAGGTGCTCGACAGCTTCGTTGGAGGGCTCGCGTCTGGCCTTCCCGAGAAGGTGCGCGACAAGAGCGCTGAGGTCGCGAAGCAGTTGGTGCCCGGCCGCGACATGACCTCGTACGAAGGCGCCGACTCCGTCGCGTACGCGATTCCGAACGTGCTGGTCGACTTCTTCCGTCACGAGCCGAACGTGCCGACCGGCTTCTGGCGCTCGGTCGGTCACTCGCACACCGCGTTCGCGACGGAGTCCTTCATCGACGAGTGCGCGTGGGCGCTCGGGAAGGACCCGCTCGAGTTCCGCCGAGGACTGCTCGCGGGGAAGACGCGTCACCTCGCGTGCCTCGAGCTCGTTGCGAAGAACTCCGGCTGGGGAACACCACTGGAAGAAGGGCGCGCACGTGGCGTGGCGGTGCACGAGTGTTTCGGGTCAGTGGCGGCGGCGGTGCTCGAGGTCAGCGTCACCGATGGAGCGATTCGGGTTCACCGCGCGGTGATGTCTGCCGACTGTGGCCGCCTCGTGAACCCCGACATCGTGCGCTCGCAGCTCGAGTCGGCCTGCGTGTTCGGGCTCTCGGCCGCGATGAAGCAGCGCATCACCTTCGAGAAGGGCCGCGTACAGCAGTCGAACTTTCACGACTTCGCGCCGCTGCGCATGAACGAGACGCCGCGCATCGAGACGTTCCTGGTCGAGAGCATGAACGATCCCTCTGGCATCGGTGAGCCGGGCGTTCCTGTCATCGCTCCTGCGCTCGCGAACGCCGTGTACGCCTTGACGAAGAAGCGGCTGCGTACGTTGCCGCTCTCGATGGAGGAGGGCGCGTGAACGAACTCGCCAGCATCGTGAAGGAAGGGCGGCTGGCGTTGTCGCGCGGTCTGCCAGCAGTGCTCGCGACGGTCGTCGCCGTCCGTGGCTCTGCCTATCGCCGCCCCGGTGCTCGCATGCTCGTCACGAGCGAGGGCTGGCGGGCCGGGAGCATCAGCGGCGGGTGTCTCGAAGCCGACGTCACCAGGCAGGCCGCGTTTCTGGTCGCGAACGGTCGCGCGCTCGTGCGCAGCTACGACACCTCGGAAGACGCGGGCGCTCGGCTTGGGTGTGGCGGAGAGATCGACGTGCTGTTGGAGCCGCTCGTCGACGCCACGTTCCTCGAGCTGCTGGCGCTCGTGGAGGAACGTCGTGAGACGCTCACGATTCGCACAGCGCTCGACGGCGGCGCCGGTGAACGCGAGGTGTGGATTGGCGGGACCTGCGTGTTCTCGAACGGCACGCTCGAGGGCCGGGCCGTCTTCGAAGAGCGCGTGGCTCCGTCGCAGAAGTTCGTCATCGTCGGCGCTGGTCACGATGCGTTGCCAGTCGCGCGGCTGGCAGACGAGCTCGGTTGGTCCGTCGACGTCTACGACTGGCGGCCGGGGCTGCTCACGAGGGAGCGATTTCCCACCGCGAACATGAAGTGTGTCGCGCTCGATTCGCTGCGCTTCGAGGTGGAGCCGGGAGCGCTCGCGGTCGTGATGGCGCACCACATCGACTACGACGCTGGCGCGCTGAGCATGCTGCTGCGCGACGAGCGGGTGCTGAGCGTCGGACTGTTGGGGCCGCGGCATCGCTCGGGACAGGTGCTGGCGCTGCTCGAGTCGAAGACCGGTCGGCTCACCGAAGCGCAGCGTGGGCGGTTGAAGGCGCCCGTCGGGCTGGATCTCGGCGCGGAAGGACCGTCGGCCATTGCGCTCTCGATTCTCGCCGAGGCACAGGCCGTGCGTGCGGGGCGAACGGGTGGTTCGCTCTCGGTCGAGCGCTCGCAAGAGCAGTCTTCTCATGGCTGAGCTGCTCGTCACGCGTCGGCATGGCGCACCAGCCAGGCGAGGGCCTGAGCCCTGGTGTCACGCTCGGGCCGCAATTCGTCACCGGGTCGTCTGCTCGTGGAGCAGGTACGGTTGCCAGCGAGCGGCGGCCGGCGTGGTAGCAGCGTTCAGCGCGTCGAACCTCGGCAGCCCGAACCAGCACGGCATCGGAGGCTCCGCTCATGGGTGACGTCATCGTCATTCTCGCCGCGGGTGAGGCCTCGAGGTTCGGGAGCCCGAAGCAGCTGGCCGAGTGGCATGGCCGACCGCTCATCCGGTTCGTTGCAGAAGAAGCGCTCGCCGCGTGCTCCGACGTGATCGTGGTGATTGGAGCGCACGCACCATCAGTGCGGAGAGCGCTCGAGGGCGTCTCGTGTCGCATCGTCGAGAATTCGGAGTGGCAGCGAGGCCCTGGGTCGTCGCTGAAGGCCGCGCTCGAGCGGTCGAGTTCTGAGGCTGTGCTCGTGACGCTGGTCGATCTCCCTCAGGTGACGCGCGTGCACTTCACGAAGTTGTTGAACACGCCTGGCCCGCTCGTCGCCTCGCGATGGAGCGAGTCCTTCGGTGCGCCGGCCGTGTTCCGCAGCCCCTTCATCGAGGCGCTGAAACGAATCGACGACGGCGCCGGTGCGAAGTCGGTGCTGCAGGCGAACCTCTCGCAAGTCTCGTTCGTCGACTGCCCCGAAGCCGCGCTCGATGTCGATGAACGCGCGACGCTCGATTCACTGCGGGAGCAGACCGCGCCACGGCGGTGAGCCCAGCGCGAGCAATCGCTCGAACGAGACCATCACCGCGCCCGCCGACAGACAGAAGATCGCCGCGCCGAGGTGCTGTGACATCCACGCGGCGAACACGGCACCCCCGATGATGACGAGCGGCCGAACGAGCGTGAACGGCCCCAGCACCAGCACCGACGAGAGCACCGCGAAGTCGAAGCTGCCGACGAGGTACAGCGCGAGCGCCGAGAGGACCAACGTCGCGAAGACTCCGTAGACGAGCACCATCGCGTCAGCGGCGACGAGCAACGCGCTCCAGTCGTCCGCGGCGTGACTGCGCATCGCCATCGCGACGCCGAGAAATCCGCCCACGACCAACACCGAAACCAGCGCGCCCCGGCGCATCGACGCCGCGTAGTAGTCGCGCAGCCGAATGCGTGGGTTGCGACCGGCCGCCGCGCGAAACCCACACAGCGTGCCGTCGACCAGCACCAGGAACGCGAGCAGCCACGGTGTCATGACAGCACTCCCAGCCGTGCTTTCGACTTGCCGAGCGCCGACACGAACGGCTCAGCGAGTGATGGCTCGAGCCCGACGAGCGTGTTGAGGCTGCGGAGAATCGGCAGTGGCGACCACGCGCCATCGAACACCGAATAGACGAGGGGCCGGCCGTGCGACTTCGCTGCGGCCAGCATGACCTCGGGTGAGTGCGCGCGAACGGCCGACAACACGCCGTCGTGCCGGGCGAGCGGCTCGCGCATTCGAGCTTGATGGAAGATCCACGAGCCCAGCGGCGCCGCCCACGACGCCTTGATGTCGCAGTGGAGCAACGCCTTCGCGCCAGCCTGCGCCTGCCGCTGGAAGAAGCGCCCGAGATCGTCGCCGCGGAAGTGATGCAGCACGCCCGTCGACAGGAACACGTGCGCGCGCCGCTCGAGGGTGAATGCGTTCGTCACCCGGAACTCACAGCGCAGCCGCTCCTCTTCGGTGAGCTTCTGCGCGAGCCCGATGAGCGCGGGGTTGAAGTCGCAGCCGAGCAGCTCGACGGCGTCACCCAGCTCGCCATACGCCGCGAGCCACCGCACCACGAAGCCGAGTCCACAGCCGATGTCGACGATGCGCAGCGGGCGCTCCGTGACGTTGGCGCGGAGCACGTTCAACAACGGCTTCAAGAGCTGCAACAACCGCACGCCGTTCTGAAACTCGAACGACAACCGCTGCAGCTCGGTGTGCGACCGGAGCAGCACGCCATCGACCGCGTCAGGGTCGAGCACGTCCGCGCCGGGGATGGCGTCGACCACGCTCCGCCCAACACGCATGCCGTGCTTCTCGAGCACCGCATTCACGGCCGCACGTCTCACGGGGCGACGCGCGAGCGTCTCGGGATCGACGTCGAGCAGCAGGTCGCTCAGCTCAGGCCAGTCGGCGCGCATCAGATGGTCATGAGCAGAACGGTGAGAATGACCGCGAAGAACACGAGCAGCAGCCCCGCGGTGACGAAGAGCTTGTTGAGCGCTTCTTTCTCGTCCGGCGTCTCGGCTCCCTCTCGAAAGAGATGCAGCGCGTTCCACAGCATGTTGCTGCCCAGCTTGCCGCGCCGGCCCTTCCGGTGCGCCTGCTCTTCGTCTTCCTTCTGCTGCTTGAGCAACTTCTCGTGCGCCGCGCTCACGGCGATGGACGTCGCCGCGTTCGGGTTCGTCGGGTCCCGTTTGAGCGAGCCTTCGAGCGCGAGATCTTTCTGCTTCGTGCGCAGCTCGTCGACGGACTTCGAGTCGAGCAGCGCTTTGCCGACTGCCACGCCGTCACGACCCGTGTTGCGATCGACCAGCTCCTTGAAGCCACCGTCAGCGAGCGCCTTCTCGAATTGCTTGAGCGCCTTCGCCTGGTCTTCGGGCCGCATGGGCGTGACGGGCGAATCAGGGAGCGGATGCGCGAGGCCGACGAACTGCTCCGCGTATGCGCCGAAGAACTCCATGAGCCGCTCGGCCTGCTCGTCTTTCGGAACGCGCGGGTCTTCGAGCTGCTGCTTCATCAACGTGAGGTCGGCTCCGAACCGTTGACCCAGCGTCTTGCCGTCGGTGAGCGACTTCGGGTTCGGCAGCAGCGCCTTCACGTCACGAACGGGAGCTCCACCGCCCGTCAACGCGTCTCTGAGTGACGCACCGAGCCCGTCGCGAAACACGTCCTGCAGGGCAGGCTCGGCGATGAGCTGCTTCACCTCGGCGGCTTCGTTGGGCCTCAGGCCACCCGCACGTGCCGTGTCGAGCAGCGAGGTCGCAGCGACCCGGGCCTGGGGTCCACCCGAGCGCACGGTTCTGAGCAGGTCGGTCACGGCCATCGAGGCTCACTTTACGCAGACGCTCGTCACGACGAAGCGGCATACGCACGAACCCAGAGTTACACTCGAACCATGAGCGACAGCGATGGGCCTGGTTCCGAGAAACGCCGCTTCGCCAGAACGGCCCTGTCGCTGCTCGTGCAGTACCGGTTCAACACCTTCGAGGACTTCCTCGCCGAGTACTCGGTGAACCTCTCGGCCGGCGGCATGTTCATTCGCACCGACACGCCGAAGGACGAGGGCAGCATCATCTACCTGCAGTTCTCGCTCAAAGACGGCAGCCGGCTCATCGAGGGCATGGGGCGCGTCGTTCGCGTGAACCCGCCGGGGGTCGCGGGGCGCGTGGCCGGCATGGGCGTCGAGTTCCTCAACTTCGACGCCGAGTCGATGGAGCTCATCCAGGAGATCGTCGCCAGCAAGGTCACGAAGAAGAACTGACTCACCGCGCGCGCTCGGCTTGAATGGCGTGGTGACGCTGCGCGCCCGTCTGCTGTTGGCCTTCCTGGCTCCGACGCTGGCGTTGCTGACGTTCGGCGGGTTCCTCGTCTTTCGCACCAGCCGCAACGTGCTCGAGCAGCAGCTGGGTGAGTCGTTGTCTGCGACGGCCGCGACGGTGGCCACGCAGCTGTCGGCCGAGCGCGTGTTGTCGCTCACCGCCGAAGACGCGCAGGGTGAAGGCAGCCGCACCTGGCGCTCGCTGAAGAAGACGGTGGAGTCGATGCAGCAGGCCTCGGGAACGCGCCGCATCTTCGTGTTCGACGCCGATCGCCGCGCGCGGCTCGACGTCGGTGGAGGCCTGCCTCCGGGCGCTGAAGTTCCAGAGTTGCTTCGCGACGCGCTCGAGCTCGAGCAGGTCTTCGCCGGACATCGCAATGCCTCGCAGGTGTTGTTCAAGGGCACCGACGGCAACTTCTACAAGACGGGCTACGCGCCGATTCAGCAGGAGGGGCAGGTGGTGGCCGTCGTCGCGGTCGAGGGCAGCGCGGCGTTCTTCGGCCCACTCGCCGATCTGCGCAACGCGTTCATCGGGTTGTCGGTGCTGACGTTGTTGCTGCTCTCCATCGCGGCGGTGCTCTCGGCGCGGCAGGTGTCTCGGCCGCTCGAGTCGCTCGTTCGTGCGGCGCAGGCGATCGGCTCGGGAGACCTGACGTCGAAGGTCACGACCGACGCGAAGACGGTGGAGGTGTCGGCGCTGTCACGTGAGCTCGAGCTGATGCGCGCAGGCCTCGAGAGCCGGGACCGTCAGCTCAAGATGATGCTCGGCGGCGTCGCGCACGAGGTGAAGAACCCGCTCGGCGGCATCGAGCTGTTCTCAGGGCTGCTGGATGAAGAGCTCAAGAGTTCGCCGCCGAACATCGCCGACTCCCTCGAGCACCTCGGTCGCATTCGGCGCGAGCTCGACTACCTCAAGCGCATCGTCGACGACTTCCTCGCCTTCGCTCGGGAGCAGAAGGTGGCGAAGGTGCCGTTCGATGCGAAGCAGTTCGTGTCGAGCGCGGTGGGCCATCTGCAGGGTGAGGCGAGCGCGAAGGGCGTCGTGCTCGAGGTCGAGGTGCCTTCGTTTCGGCTCGACGGTGACGAGAGCCTGCTGACGAGCGCGCTGGTGAACCTGGTGAAGAACGCGCTGCAGGTGTCGAAGTCGGGTCAGCGCGTTCAGGTGACGGGGCGCATCGACGGCGCGAAGGGCGTGCTCGAGGTGAAGGACGAAGGCCCGGGCATCGCGGCCGAGCTGCAGGCGCGCATCTTCGAGCCGTTCTTCACCACGCGAGAGAAGGGCACGGGGCTGGGATTGCCGCTCGCGCGCAAGCTGGTCGAAGCGAACGGCGGCGCGTTGATGCTCGAGTCTGCGCCCGGGCGGACGGTCTTCACCCTGTCAGTGCCGCTCGCACGTTGAACGCGAAATGCGTCGTGTCCTACGCTGTAAGACATGAAGCGCGCACTCAGTGGAACCTTGACGGTCAGAATCTCTGCAGCCCTCGAGCGTCGGCTCGAGCGGACCTCGAAGAAGCGGGGCAAGCGGCCCTCTGAACTCGTTCGTGAGTTCATCGAGGACGGCTTGAAGCAGTCGGACGAGAGCGAACAACCGACTGCTGCCGAGCTGGCTGGCCACTTGTTTGGGAGCATTTCGAGTTCGAAGGTGCCTGCTGGGCGTGATGCTTCTGCCTCGTTGGCGCAGGCTGTTCGGAACCGACGCGGATGAGCGCTCGACGAATTCTCCTCGATACCGGTGTCATCGTGGCTGCGCTGAACGACCGCGATCCTGATCATGCTCGCGTCGTCGAATGGATGCGTCCGACGCGCGCTCAGTGGCTCACCGTCGAAGGGGTTCTCGTCGAAACGACCCATCTGCTGCGCAAGTTGCGCCAGCCAGTTCAGCGAGTCCTCCAGTTCACCTCTGCGCTTCGTTGTGAACTCATTCCCCTCACGCCCGCGCGTCTTGCTCGTGCGCTCGAGCTCGTCGAAGAGCATCCGCATCTGCGGCTCGACCTGGTCGACGCGTTGTTGGGCGCAACGAGCGAGGAGCTTCGAATCGATGAGCTGGCGTCGCTCGATCGCCGCGACTCGTTGGCACTCCGTCGGAGAGGGCGACCTCAGTTCACCGTCTGGCCAGAGCCCTAGCCTCGCTCACTCTTCGACGAGCTGAACGAACGACTGGTACTTGTTCTCGATGACGTTCACGTAGTCGACGGGCTCCTGACACCGGCAGAACCCACCGCGCACCAGCTTCGCGAACTTCGGCCGGGCGAGCAGCGCCATCGACTTTTCGACGTTGTCGCGCCACACGTCAGGGTCCAGCTTCAGCTCGACCGCGAGCCGCCGCGCGTCTTCCACCCGCCCGTACCCTGCGTTGTACGCCGCGAGGGAGAACCGCACGCGCTCGTCGAGCGGCAGCGCCGGCTGGTACCGCTTCAGCAGCGTCGCCATGTACTTGATGCCCGCGTGCGTGCCGGAGTCGGCCTCGAACAACTTCGTGAAGCCCATCTCTTTCCCCGTCGCGGGCATCACCTGGAACAGTCCCTGCGCGCCGACCCACGAGGTCGCCTTCGCGTCGAACCGGGACTCCCGCCAGGCCTGCGCCGACATGAGCCGCCAGTCGAAGCCGTACTGCGTGGAGTAGCGCTTGATGAGCCCGTCGTAGGGCGACAGCGAGCCCGTCTTGAACGAGTCCTGCGTGCGCGCGACGACCGCCTGCTTCTTGTTCTCGAAGCAGCGCTTCTTGATGACGTTGTACTCGAGGCCCCGGTACGTCTTCTTCACGAAGGCATTGATGGCGGCGAGCAGCTTCGGGTTGTCCTGGCGCACGGCGAAGGCGATGGAGCGCTCCGGCGACAGCGCCAGCCCACTGCGCACGTCGCGTCGGGTGAGCAGCTCGGCGTCGAGGAAGTGGCTGTCGGCGACGGTGAGCTCGTGCTCTCCCGAGGCGACGTCGGCGATGAGGTCCTCGACCTCGAGGTCCTCGTCGGCGGGCGTGATGGTGAAGCCGTGCTGCTGCGCGAGTGGCGTGAGCGTGGTGGCGTACGACGACGACGGCCGCACGGTGACGCGACGGCCTTTGAGCTGCTCGAGTGACGTGATGGGCGCGCCTGCGTCGGGAACGTTGCGCTCGACGAGCACCTCCTTCACGAACAGGTACGGCGACGAGAACGCGACCTGCTGCGCGCGCTCGGGCGTCACCGTGAAGGACGCGGCGATCAGATCGCCTTTGCCCTCCTTCAGCATCGGCACGAGCGCGTCGTACGAAGGCGCCACCACCACCTCGAGGCGAACCTTCAGCTGCTTCGCGAGCAGCTTCGCCAACTCGTAGTCGAAGCCCTGCCGCTCGCCCTTGTGCAGGTAGAAGGTGACCGCGTTGTTGCGGGTCAGCAGGCGCAGGGTGCCGCGCTTCTGAATCGCATCGAGGTCGGCCGTGCTGAGCCCGCGCGCCTCGGTGAACGACTGCTCCATCAAGAAGGCGTCGAGCCGCGAGCGGAGTGACGCGTCTGCAGGGCGTGTCGCGAACGCGATCGGCCGACCCTCGGTGAGCGCGAACGGCGCGATGAGCCCCCTGGTGTAGTGCGCGATGGCCTCGAAGCGGCGGCTGTCGACGACGGTGAAGCGCTTGAGCCCTCGCGAGACCTCCCACGCCAGATGGTCGGGCGGGAACGAACCTTCGACCTGCTCGATGACCACCTTGATGCCCTTTGCCTGGAGCGCCTCCAGGGTGTCGACGAACGCGCTGCCCTTCGCGACGTGAACGGTCGCTCCCGCGAGGTCGGTCACCTTCGTTGGAACGCCAGCATCGGCCTCGCGCGCGACGAGCAGCTCGTCGACGACCTCGGTGGGCCGCGTGAACGAGACGAGCTTCTGCCGCGCAGCGGTCACCGTCAGCCCAGCCGCGATGACGTCGCCTCGGCCTTCGAGCAACGCAGGAATCAGCTCGTCGAAGCGCTCCACGCCCACCCGCTCGAGCTGCATGCCGTGGCGTTGCGCAAAGGTCTCGAGCAGCTCCAGCTCGCCGGTTTCAGGGTTGGCCTGTGGCGGCAGGAACCCGTCGTTGAAGAGCCGCACCAGCACGCGCAGTCGTTTCGGGCTGCCCGCATCAGGTGCACGGGTGACGCCACCATCGACCGCAGACACGCAGAGTCCCACCAGCAGTGCGTGAAGCATGGCCGCGGAGCGTAGCCGCCGGTGCTTCGAAAGACAGGGCCGGTGCTACCGTCGCGTGCCGATGAGCGCGCTCCTGGCCGTCATTGTCCTCGACGAGCTCGTTCCCGGGTTGGTGGGCCTCTCACTCGGTCTCGCAGGTGTCGTGTTCTTCGGCCGGCTCATCGTGCTCTCGTTGCTCGCGCGTTCGTGGCCGACGGTCGAAGGCGTGGTGACGTCGGTCGCCACGCGGAGGGTGCGAGGGGTCACCGGCCGACGGTGCACCGTCACGTACGAGTACGTCGTCGGCGAGCAGCGTCACGCAGCGAGCCAGCTCTGGTTCGGCGATCGGTTCGATGTCAGCCCAGCGACAGCTGAAGCGGTGCGGCGCCGATTTCAGCAGGGGCAGCGCCTCGAGGTGCGTTACCAGCCGTCGAACCCCGCTCGGGCCTCCATCGACGCGAACGCGGGCTGGCTCACCTGGGCGGGGCTCGTCGGGAGTTCCTGGCTCGTGGCGCTGCTGATGAACGAACTCTTCCTGAAAGGGTAGAGCGCTCCTCGTGTCGCTCGACTGGCATCAGCACCTCACCCGAAGCGCCGTGCTCCCCGGCGTCGACGCGCTCACCGCGAAGGAGCCCGTTCCGCTCTGGGAGGCCATCGAGGCCTCGCTCGGCGTACGAGTCGGCCCTCCGTTCTTCGGGCATGTCTGGCCGGGCAGCCTCGCGCTCTCGCGTCATCTCTCCACTCGCGACTTGCCCGGTGTTCGAGCCCTCGACTTCGCGTGTGGTGGCGGCCTCGCCGGCATCGTGGCGGCGAAGCAGGGCGCGTCGGTCGTCGCCAACGACATCGACTCGCTTGCGGTCGAGGTGGCGCAAGCGAACGCGACGCTGAACGGCGTGACGCTCGCGGTGAGCACGGACGATCTCATCGGCGCTCCTTCGGCGTGGGACCTCGTGCTCGTCGGAGACGTCTTCTACGAAGCACCGCTCGTCGCCCGGCTCGTGCCCTGGCTCGACGCGCTCGTTCGTTCTGGCGCCGAGGTGCTCGTGGGCGATCCCGGCAGGCAGTTCTTCCCGAAGCAGCGCGCGCGGCTCGTCGCCGAGTACGAGGTGGCCTGCGTGCCCGCGTGGGACAGCGTGGTCGACCGGCCCGCCTCCGTGTGGCAGTGGAGCGCTTCATGAGTCTGTGTCTTGCGTGTGGCTTCTGTTGCGACGGCACGCTGTTCAATCGCGTTCCGCTCACCGAGCCCGAGGTCGTCGCGCTGAAGGTTCCGCTGAAGATCGGCGACGGCCATCACCACGTGAGGCAGCCCTGTGTGGCGCTCGACGGAACCGCGTGTCGCGTCTACTCGGAGCGGCCGCTGACGTGTCGTCGCTATCGCTGCCTGCTCCTCGAGGCGCACGAAGCAGGAGAGGTCTCGCTGAAGGGGGCCGTGGAGATCGTCGAGACGACGCGGGCCATGCGCGCCGAGCTCGCTGCTGCGTCGGGCGTGTCCGATGACGGCTCCATCGTCGAGGTGGCCCGGGTCGCAGGAGAGAAGGCCCCACCCGAAGTTCGACAACGACTCCAGCGCCTCGAGAAGCAGCTCGCGTTTCACTTCGTGGGGCAGCGCGCCCTTCAGCGCTGAACGAGCGCCGCCGCGAGCTCGTCGAGGTCGTCGCACCAGAACTCACGCGGTCGCCGCGGCTCACACGCCTTCACCGTCTGAATCCACCGCGCGGGAATTCCTTCGACGCCGAAGACGGCTCCAAGCAGCGCCCCGGTGATGCACGCGTTCGTGTCGGTGTCGCCGCCAATGCCCACGACGTCGGCCAGCGCCTGCTCGAAGCTCGTCGCGCGCCGCAGTTGATGGAACGCACACTGCAACGCGATTCGAACCCAGCCCATGTGCGTGAACGGGTCTGCGGGCAGCGCGTGCGCGGCGAGCTCGAGTGTCGGGATCGCCTCGGTGCATGACAGCGTGCTCCTCGCGAAGGCGAGCGTCGTGTCGAACACCTCGGGCCCACTCGCTCCGGTTCTCAGCGCGTACGAGATGGCGAAGGCGAAGACCTGATTCGCCGCGACGCAGACCTCGTGCGGATGACTGAGTGAGGCGTCAGCGGCCGCGAGCGCATGCAGCGCTTCAGGGTCGAGCCTGGTGCCGAAGACGGCGAGCGGGCTCACGCGCATCAACGCGCCGTTGGCCTGACTGTCTCGCAGCGTGCGCGCGCGAACGGTGGTGGCGATGGGCGCTCCCTGGGGAATGGAGCCACCAAACGCGCAACGCGTCGTACCGCCACAGTCGGGTGGGTTGCCCTGGCACCACGCGATGTACCGACGCGCGACATCGTCTTCGTCGTACGACTGCTTCTCTGCCAGCGAGCGCGCGAGGCACAGCGCCAGCTCGGAGTCGTCGGTGATCTGCCCGGCCTTCACCGAGAACGGTCCACCGCCCACGATCTCGCGAACGCCCTGTGGGTACTTCGCGGCGATGGCTTCACGACGCTCGAACTCCACCGTCGTGCCGAGCGCGTCGCCCGTCACCTGACCCCAGAGAACGCCGCGTGCCCGACTCAGGAGGTTTGTCATGTCGAAAAGAGTCTCACAGACTCTTTGTCGAAGTCAACGTGCGGCGCGGCGTCTGGCGAGCGTGATGAGGGCGAGCGCGAAGGCGAACGTCGAGGCGTCGACCGACGAGCACTTGCAGCCCGAGCGTGCGGTCAGCATCGGCGTGGTGCCGCCATCGACGCCTGCGTCCATGCGCACTCCCGCGTCGGCTGGAGACGAGCCGGCATCGGTCACCACGCTGCCCGCATCGGGCCGGCCGGCGTCGATCGTCACGACACCCGCATCGACAGGAACGCCCGCGTCGACTGGCAGCGCTCCGGCATCGACGACGCCAGCATCGACCGGTGGCAGGCCCGCGTCGGGAATTCCCGTCGAGCCGCCGTCACCGAAACACAGCACCGGGCCCGTCGCGGCGTTGCGTGGGGCTGGCGTCGTCGCGAGAAAGTCGGCCGCGTTGTTGTCGGTGTCGAGGCAGCCGTCGCCTTTGCGAAGCAGCCCCGTGACGATGGACGCCGCAGGCGCCGCCGTGCCCTCGAAGCAGTTCGCCGTGCCCGCGCCGACGAAGTCGACGATGCGCGTCGCGTCCGGGCCGGTGAGTGGGCACGTGCCCGTGAGCGGCGTGACGCCATCGACGATGGCCAGCTTGAACTCCGCGCGGCCGAGGTCGAGCGTCACGTTCACCGTGTCTGGGTTTGGGAGCGTCGCGCCGATGGTCGTCTGGCCCGCGCGGAACGCGACGAGGTGAAAGCCCCCCGCCGGAATCGTCGCCGCCGGGTCGAAGTCCGAGACGATCCAATTCGAGCCCATGAACGCCGCGTACTGCAGCGTCAGCGTTCCGAGCGCGACCGGCTGCGCCGACACGTTGTGCAGCTCGATGAAGTCGGTGCGAAACGGAGGCTGCATCGGCTGACCGGTCGTGCCGCCCGACCCGTAGTACTGGCTGATGACGACGGTGGACGAGGGCAGCGGCTGCTTCAGCGCACTGACGGGTTCGAGCTCGGGGCCACACGCAGCGAAGAGGCCGATGGTGACAATCGAAAGGGGCAGACGCACGCGGGGGACTTCACCCTGCCGAACGCGCGCGCGCCACCTGCTCGTTCGCCATCCTGCGCACGGCCTCGGCGGTGAACGGCTTGTCGAGAATGGGCCGCTGCACCTCGTCGAGGAACTCGCGCGCCGTCGAGCTGAACGCACCACCCGTCATGAAGATGAGCCGCTCTGCGAGCGTGGGGTGCGTGGCGCGCAGCCGGTTGTAGATCTCGGCGCCCGACATCTCGGGCATCATCACGTCGCAGAAGATGACGTCGGGGTGCAGCTCGGGCAGCGCCTCGAGCGCGTGCAGTGGCTGCGAGAAGCTCTTCACGTCGTGGTGCGGGCCCAGCACGCGCTGGAGCGCCAGCAGCACCGACGGCTCGTCGTCGATGAGCGCCACGATGCCGCGCTCCACCACCAGCCGCTCGAACATCGGCACCGGCGACTTCCGGAACTCGGGCGGCGCGACAGGAAGCGAGACGGTGAAGGTGCTCCCGCGGCCCGGCGCGCTCTCGACCTGAATCGTGCCCCCGAGCCCCGAGACGATGGTGTGGCAGATGGACAGCCCAAGCCCCGTGCCCTGGCCGACGGGCTTGGTGGTGAAGAACGGGTCGAAGATGTGCGGCAGCACGTCGGGCTCGATGCCCTTGCCGGTGTCGCTCACGAGCACGCGCACCATTCCGCGCTCGTCGAGCTCGGTCGACACCACGATGGCCTGATTCGACACGTCGCCTTCGGGCAGCGCGTGCGCCGCGTTGATGAGCAGGTTGAGGAAGACCTGGCTCAGCTTGCCTTCGTTGCCCTTCACCATCGGCACGTCGGCGAAGCGGCGCTCGAGGTGGGCGCGGTGGCGAATCTCGTTGCGCGCCATGGTGATGGCCGACTCGAGCACCCGGCGCACGTCGATGAGGGTCGTCTGGTCGTCCTGCGCGCGGGAGAAGAGCTTCAGGTCTCGCACGATGGTGCTGACGCGCTCCGAGCCGGTGCGGGCGTCGTTGAGCGCCTCGGCGACCTCGTCGAGCACCGCCATCGGCGCGCTCTGGCGCAGCACCTTCAGCTCGTCGATGGCGAAGTGCAGGTTCGACGAGATCCACGCGAGCGGGTTGTTGATCTCGTGCGCCACGCCGGCGGCGAGCGTTCCGACCGAGGCCAGCCGCTCACTCAAGGCGAGGCGGGCCTGCAACAGCTGCTGGCTCGAGATGTCACTCATCTCTCCGATGAGGCGCGAGGGAGTGCCCTCGTCGTCGAAGAGCAGGTGGCCGCGATCGATGACGGTGGCCCACGAGCCGTTCTGCCGACGGAAGCGGTAGGTCTCGCTCCACATCTTGCGGCGCTCGGCGATGGCGCGCTGCAGCGACTCGCTGACGTGCTCGCGCTCTGCGGGGTGCACGCACGACTCCCACCAGTCGAAGCCGAGCAGCGGCTGGTCGTACCCGAAGACCTGCTTCATGCGCGGGCTCCACTCGAGGTGGTTGGTGCGCAGGTTCCAGTCGTAGATGACGTTGGTGCTCGCTTCGGCGACCAGGTGATACCGGTCGAGCATCTCGCGGGTCGTCCGTTGGCTGTGGTGGTGCTCGATGGCCAGCGCACCGAGCCGTACCAGGGTGCCCATCAGCGCCGCCTGCACGTCAGATGGGTAGCCGATGGCAGGCCCATAGACGGCGAAGGTGCCCAACACGTCTCCGGCATGCGTGAGCACGGGCCATGACCAGCAGCTGCGCAGGCCCGTCTCGATGAACGTCCTGCGGTTGGCGGCGAAACGCGAGTCGGTGTGCGTGTCGCGAACGAACACGGGCTGTTTCAGAAAGGCGGCTTCACCGCAGCCGCCGTGGCCCACTGCAGGCGCGAGGTTCTCGCAGGCGAGCCGAACGTCGCCAGGCACCCGTGGGCCGGCGCCGAAGTGGAGCAGGCCGTCACCGCCCAGCAGCAGCACCGAGCAGATGCCGGTGGGGAACGAGCCCTCGGCGACCCGACACAGCTCCTCGAGCACACGGTTCAGCGGCTGGCCCGAGAGCAACACGTCGACAAGCTCGAACCCGATGCGGGGAAAGTCGGCGCTCAGCGGTGGCTCTCTGGTGAGGGTCACGAACACCGACGTGCCAGAGCCCTCGCAGCGCGACAGCCACTCGTTTCCCCACAGCTTCAGCGAGCGCTCGACGGTGCCCTCGTGGCGCGCCTCGTTCACATCGCGAACGAGGTCGTCGAGCCCGCGAAGCTGCTCGAGCTTGACGCCGGTCATGAGCTGGCTGTCGACGCGGCCTGCCTCATTCGAGACAGTCAGAGTCCCGTCAGCTGCAACCAGCATGACGACGCGCATCACCGGCGAAGCATAGCGATGCACGCCAGCGGTGGCACGGACGACGCGCTGGCATCAGCCAGTCAGCACAGACCCAGCCGGATCACCGAACCGCACAGCAGGCCAAGGAGCGCGCCGACGGCGACGTCGAGGGGGTAGTGCGCGCCGAGCGCGACGCGTGAGAAGCCCACGAGCGCAGCGAACGAGGCGGCGAGCGCTCCGAGGAACGAGCCTTCACCGGCCCACGCAATCGCGGTCGCGACCGCTGCCGCCGTGTGTCCAGAAGGAAAGGAGAAGGCGTCGGGGTTGGCGACGAGCGCCTCGAAGCCCGCGATGCCCGCATTCGGACGCCGGCGACGAGAGAGGCGCTTGATGACCTGGGCGACGAGGGCCGCGAGCCCGGCTGCGCCACCGAGCCTGAGCGCGAGGAGTTGCGTCTCGTCGGTTCCGACGGCGGCCAGCACGAGGCCGACGAAGACCCAGACCTTCGCGTCGCCGAGGTGCGTGATGGAGCGCAGGAAGCGCACGGTGAGCGGCCGCTGCGCGCGAACGACCTTCAGCAGCATCGCCTCGTCCCACGCCAGCAGCCTGCGCCACGTCGTCATGGTGGCTTCAGAGCAGGCGCGCAGGGCGGCCCGATGGAGGTGGTGAAACTTCGACGTGTCAGCCGAGCTTCGAGAGCAGGGCGTCGGCGAAGCGGGCGGGCGCCTGCGGGTGCAGCCGGAAGAAGAGCTCGGGCTCGACGACCTCGAGCTCCATCACGCGGAAGGCGCCGTCGAAGGTGACGCCGTCGACGCGGGCGTACAGCGCGTCGGGCACGGCCTGCAGCACGATGCGGGTCGCGGCCTCGACGAGCCCTGACGGTGGCTCGGTCAGCAGGCTCTGGCCACCGTGGTCTGGCTGCACGCGGTAGTCGCCCGACTTCGGCTGCTTGCGCACGGCGTGACTGAAGCGCCCCGAGAAGAAGACGAGCGACCACTCGCCCTCGCGTTCGATGCCGTCGACGTAGGGCTGCAGCATCCACTCCGAGTCGACGGGGTGTTGCTTCGCCTCGGCGACGACGGCCTCGACGGCCGAGGCTTCGAAGCGCTGGGCTCCATACGCGTTCGCCGTGAACGAGGGCTTGAGCACCGCGCGCGCCCAGCCCCGTCGCGAGAGCACGGCGGGCACCTCATCGAGGTTCGCCGGGGTGAAGAACTCGGTCGGCACGGTTGGAACCCCGAGCGCGTCGAGGTGACGGAAGTACGTCTTGTCGGCGTAGCGCTCGAGCATCGCGGGCGGGTTGAACACGGGCGCTCTGACCTCGTGGAGCGCATGCAGAAACGAGCGGAACGCGGGCCGGTGTTTGTACCAGTCCCACGGGTTGCGAATGACGAGCGCGTCGAAGCGGCGTGCCTCGAACGGCTCGGTCCAGACGAGTGGCGTGACGGAGCAGCCTCGTTGCTCGAGCTCGGCGGCCGCGGCCCGGTCGTCGACGTACAGCCCGTTCAGGAACGACGCGGTGAAGAAGCCGAGGCGCGTCATGACACCGGCGGCAGATGCATGGGCGTCTCGCAGGCGAGCGCGACCAGCCAGCCGAGCTTCTCGTCGTCGAACGCGCCCACCGTGGAGTGTTCGCCGTCGATGATGCCGATGATGCCGCCGTTGGTGCCGAAGATGGGCACGCACGCTTCACTGCGCACCTTCGGGTCGCACTCGTAATAGGCGCCGCCCGACTTCGCGTGCTCCTGCACGTCGACGATCACGCGTGGGGTGCCCGAGAGCGCGACCGCGACGTTGTTGCTGCGCTTCGCGAAGTCGTCGGTGAGGGGAAACTCGGCGCGGCTCGGGCTGCCCTTCGCCGACAGCTTCACCAGCGCCTTGCCAGAGGGCCGCGGCCGCACCTGGTAGATGCCGAGCCAGTCGAGCTGCGTGTGGTTGACGGCTGCTTCGAGGAAGCCCTGGAGCACCATGAGGGCCAACGTGTTGCGCATTCCGCGGCCGCCGAGGGCGTCGCTCAAGTCGTACGGAGCCTCCTGCAGCTCGTCGACGAGGCTGCACGTTCCATCGGCCGACAGCTTCGGCACCTTGTACGAATAAAGCCGGCCCAGGGCGTGCGGCGTCGCGGGAATGGAGGCCTTGCGTGCCTCGTCGAGCACCTCCCAGAGCTTCGTCTGCGCCTCACGCACGGCGCGTTCGGGAACGGCGAGCTTCGTGCGCGAGAGGTAGTCGCCAGGGTCCATGACGGCATCAGGCCCCAAAGGCCCTCGCGTCACAAGGTCAGCGCGCACCCATCGCGGCGTCGAACGTCATGCCTGCGCCGCGCAGCCGCTCGACCAGCGTCATGCCCATCGCCGTCGCAGGCGTCAGCACGCCAGCGCGCTTCGGCAGCTTCGCTTCGTCCATCGCGAGGCACATGGCAGCGTGCGAGAGCATCTTCGCGGTCTCGCCGTAGCCGGGGTCAGAGGTGCCGACGACGATCGCATGCGCGCGCTCGCCTTCGACGGTCTTCGCCTCGATGCGCATGCGGAAGCTGCCAGCGTCACGTGCGGCCTTGTCGGGGCCCTCACCGGGCTTGGGGAGCAGGCGCTGCGCGAACTTCTTGGTGGGCCCGAAGAACTGAGAGGCGACCAGCGCGCCCATGCCGGCCGTCATGACGCCGCCGAACACGAGGCCCTTGAGGCCGGGCCGCAGCCCGGTGACCTCGCGGTAGTCGAGCCGCGTGCCGTACGCGTAGTCGAGCAGCGCATTCGAGCGACGCACCACGCGGGTGTTCACGCTCGCCATGACGAACGGCGCGGTCCATGACTCGAGGAACTCGTCGTACTTCACCGAGGTGAGGTCGCGCTGGCGGCCGAGGTCGGGCTCCTTCGCGCGGTCGGGGCTGAGCGCGTACGGGTCGCCCATCACCTTGCGCACCGAGCGGTCGGCCTGCGCCTCTTCGAGTCCGTTGAAGAGTGACGCGACCGTGCCGCCACTGAAGGTTCCTTTCAGCTTCAGGACCGAGAGGGTGGCGCGCTCGAGTTGGCCCGAGCGGCCCTGGGCTTTGAGGAACTCCGTCAACGTCAGCAGGCCCAGGTCGGACGGAATCGAGTCGAAGCCGCAGGTGTGCACGACGCGCGCACCGGTCGACTGCGCGGTGGCGTTCCACGCGTCGATGGCGCGGCGCATGAACTGGGGCTCGCCGGTGAGATCGCAATAGTGCGTGCCGGCCTTCGCGCAGGCCTCGACGACGGGCATGCCGTACTTCGCGTACGGACCGACGGTGGTGCAGAGCACGCGTGTCTGCGTCGCGATGGCGGCGATGCTGGCGGGGTCGCTCGAGTCTCCAATGAGCGTTCCGAAGCGCGCGCCCTTCTCGCCGAACGAGCGCTTCACGCCTTCGAGCTTCTCTTTGTTTCTCCCGGCGAGCGCGATGCGAAGCTCGGGCGGCGCGTGCTGCGAGAGGTACTCGGCGACGAGGGCTCCGGTGAAGCCGGTGGCGCCGAAGAGAACGAGGTCCCACGTGCGGGTGTTCATGTCGGCGCGGCTGTAACGGGGCACCGCAGCGAACGCGAGCAGTTGTCGCTGGCGTGACGTGAATGACGTCACGACAATCGCGCGCATGCATGAACTGCACGACGTACCCTCCCTCGAGCGGCACCTGGCGACGCATCGGTCTCTGAAGGACACGGTGGTCACCGGGCTCGACCTGCGCAGCTCGGTGTCGTTCGCAGCAGCCGACGTGGCGAACGCGGTGTTCCTGGGCTGCCAGCTCGCTCCCGACGCGCTGGTCGACGTCATCTCGCGTGGCGCGCTCGTGTTTCCACGGCTGAACGGGCTGCCCTACGACCCGTGGAGAACGACGCTGTACTCGCCCGACGAGCTCTTCCGCGGGTTCGACGCGGCCGACCCGTGCACGTACTGCGAGACGCCCGACGCGCGCATCTATCGGCACTTCAAGCAGACGGGCGGAGCCGACGAGGCGCCGATGCTCGAGGCGTTCGCGCGGCGGCTGCACGACCACGGCATCACCGAGGCGCTCGAGGCGATGCTGACGGCGCACCCGAAGGTGGTGGCGTTCATGGGCGGGCACGCGATGCGGCGCGACGACCCTGCGTACCTGCGGGTCGCGAAGATGGCGGCCCGGCTGTCGAAGAACGGCGTGCTGGTGGCGACAGGCGGTGGTCCGGGCGCGATGGAGGCTGCGAACCTCGGCGCGCGGTTCGGCTTCGCGTCGGAAGAGAAGCTCGAGGCGGCCGTGGCGTCGATGGCCGGCGCGCCGCTGTATTCGCACCAGCAGTGGCTCGCGGCGGCCTTTCGCGTGAGAGCAGCCCACGCCGACGTCTTCTCCGATGCGCGCACGGCCTCACTCGGGGTGCCGACGTTCTTCTATGGGCACGAGCCGCCGAACGTCTTCGCCACGCACCACGCGAAGTACTTCGCGAACTGCACGCGCGAGGAGGGGCTGGTGAGCCTGGCGACGCACGGCATCGTCTTCGCTCCCGGCGCGGCCGGCACGGTGCAGGAGATTTTTCAGGACGCCTGCCAGAACCACTACGGCACGGTGCGCGGCGAGGTGGCGCCGATGGCGTTGTTCGGTGAGCAGTTCTGGAAGCGGGAGCTGCCGGTGTGGAGCGTGCTCACGGCGCTGGCCACGAAGGGCGGCTGGAGCGACCGGCTATTGCTGACGGACGACGCCGAGCAGGTGTTGTCGTTTCTCGAGCGGGTGGGGCCACGGCGGCTCGAGCGCGCGGCGTGGTCGTTCTGCTCGGCATTCTGCGGGGGGGCCTCTCCTTCGAAGTGAGGGCGCGGGTATCGTCGGCGCTCCCGCATGGCGCACTGCAAAGGCATCGCCGTTCTCGCCCGCCTCAAGTGGGTGCAGCACCATCACGGTGACGACGGGTCGCGCCGATTTTTCGAGGCGCTCGCGCCGCGCACGCGTGAGGTGCTGGAGCGGCGCGTGCTGCCGCATGGCTGGGTGCCGATGCAGGACTTCATCGAATTGAACGTGGTGGCCGACCGGCTCTTCGGAAAGGGCGACCTCGAGCTGTGCAAGGTGATGGGCGCGTGGGCCGCCGGAGAGAATCTGCCGAAGCTGTTCCGGCTGTTCTATCGGCTCGGCTCTCCGACGTTCATCTTCGAGCGGGCGTCGAAGCTCTGGAGCGCGCACTACGACTCGGGCTCGATGCTGCTGACGGAGCCGACGGCGATTGGGGCGCGGCTCGTTCTCACCGACTTCAAGGCGCCGCACCGTGCGCACTGCTTGTCCGTGCTCGGCTGGTCCGTCGGCGCCATCGAGCTGGCCGGCTCGAAGGTCACCTCGGCCGAAGAGGAGCGCTGCCGAACGTGGGGCCACGAGCGGTGTGAGCTCGCCGTGAAGTGGCAGTGACTCAGGACTTCTCGAGCAGCCTGACATCTTCGAGGTCTTGTGGCCGACCGACTGCCTTCTTGTTGGTGATGAGATCGGCGCGCGAGAGCAACCACATTCGGTGTTGGCCATACCGGCCTTCGACTCGATTGGCCCACGCCTGCTCGAACACGAGCGATGCGACGTCGGTCAGCACGTCGATTCGATTCGGAGCGTTGCCCATCTGAAAAGTGATTCCTGGCGCAGAGAGGTCCGCCTCCGACAGGTCGTGCAGCGGCGCGCCGAAACGGCGGAGTGCCTGCATCACCCGCGTTGCGTTCGCGGCTGATGGCTCGACCCACACGTCGAGGTCTTTCGTGTAGCGAGGCTGCCCGTGGAAGAAGACCGCGTAGCCTCCGACGACCAGGTAGCGAACGTCAGCCCCGTTGAACTCGGACAACAGATCGCTGAAGTCTGAGTTCACGCTCATCGATACCCCTCATCGCGGCCCAGTCGAGCACGCACTGCCACGCGGCTTCGAAGCGCTGCTCTGGGGTTGTTCTGGCCCAGAAGTCGCGATCGAACGATCCGTCGTCGACCGTCGTCTTTCGAGTCGTCCATCCCGACCGGTCGGTGCTCATGGCTCAATCATAGCGCCGGGCGGCAGTCGGGCGACAGGCGCAATCAGGCTGCGGCAATGTCGGGAAAGGCGCATCCTCGGTGTCGGATGAGTCCCATCATCGAGCTGAAAGACGTGCACAAGGCCTTCGGTGACAACCAGGTCTTGCGTGGTGTCTCGCTGGCGATGAACGAGGGCGAGACGTTCGTGCTGCTGGGCCGCTCGGGCTCGGGCAAGACGGTGACGCTCAAGCTCATCGAAGGACTCATTCAGCCAGACGCGGGCGTGGTGCTGCTCGAAGGGCACGACCTGCACACCGCCACGGGCAAGGAGCTGCGGGAGCTGCGCGGCCTGCTGGGCATTCAGTTTCAATCGGGTGCGCTCTTCGACTCGATGAGCGTCTTCGACAACGTGGCGTTCCCGTTGCGCGAGCGTCGCGTGCTGCCGAACGCGAAGGCCATCGAAGCCCGCGTGCTCGAGACGCTGGAGCTGGTCGGCCTCAAGGACTCGCTCGAGAAGCTGCCGGCCGAGCTGAGCGGAGGCATGCGCACGAGGCTCGCGTTCGCCCGCGCGTACGGGGTGCGCCCGAAGATTCTGCTCTGTGACGACCCGACGGCTGGGCTCGATCCGCTGCTGACGGAGGCCGTCGACGAAGCGCTGCGCATCGGAAAAGGGAAACTTGCGGCGACGATTCTGCTGGTCACCAACTCACTGCCCACCGCGTTCGAGCTCGGCGATCGCCTCGGTCTGTTGCACGAGGGCCAACTGGTGGAGGTCGCGGCTCCGAACGAGTTTCGCGCATCGAAGCACCCGGCCGTGCAGGCGTTCCTGCGCGACTGGCTCGAGCGCCGCAGCCACGGCTGAAACACGACGGGCGCCGCTCCCGTGAAGGAACGACGCCCGAGGTGACGCACGGAGCAGAACTTCAGCTCTTCGCGAGCTGGCGCAGCACGTACTGAAGAATGCCGCCGTGCTTGTAGTAGTCGAGCTCGTTCGGCGTATCGATGCGGGCGACGGCCGTGAACGTCTTCGTCGCTCCATCATCGCCCGTCGCGGTGACCGTGAGCTTCTTGCCCGGCGCCATGCCCTCGGCGACGCCGCTGATGCTGAACGTCTCGGTGCCCTTGAGGCCGAGCGCCGTCACGTCCTGGCCGGCCTCGAACTGCAGGGGCAGCACGCCCATGCCGATGAGGTTCGAGCGGTGAATGCGCTCGAAGGACTTCGCGATGACGGCCTTCACGCCCAGCAGCATGGTGCCCTTCGCGGCCCAGTCACGTGAGGAGCCCGTGCCGTACTCGGCGCCCGCGAGGATGACGAGCGGCGTGCCTTCCTTCTGGTACTTCATCGAGGCGTCGTAGATGAACATCTGCTCGCCCGAGGGGATGTGCTTCGTCACGCCGCCTTCGACGCCCGCGACCAGCAGGTTCTTGAGGCGAATGTTGGCGAAGGTGCCGCGCATCATGACTTCGTGGTTGCCGCGGCGCGCGCCGAACGAGTTGAAGTCTTCGGGCTTCACGCCCTGCTCGGTGAGGTACTTCGCGGCGGGGCCCTTCTTGTCGATGTCACCGGCCGGCGAGATGTGGTCGGTGGTGATGGAGTCTCCGAGCACCGCGAGCACGCGCGCGCCGGCGATGTCCTTGATGGGCGTCGGCTCTTTGGGAAGGTTGTCGAAGAAGGGCGGCTTGCGCACGTAGGTCGACTTCGGGTCCCACTCGAAGGTCGCGCCTTCCTTCACCTTGAGGTCCTGCCACTGCTTGTCGCCCTTGAGCACGTCGGCGTAGCGCTTCTTGAACTGGTTCGCGGTGACGCTCTTGAGCGCGACCTGAATCTCTTCGTTGGTCGGCCAGAGGTCCTTCAAGAAGAGCGACTTGCCGTTCTTGTCGATGGCGATGGGCTCGGTGTTCGGGTCCCAGTTCGTGTGGCCGGCGATGGCGTAGGCGACGACGAGGCCGGGGCTCGCGAGGAAGTTCATGCGCACGTGCGGGTGCACGCGGCCCTCGAAGTTGCGGTTGCCCGAGATGACGGCGGCGGCCGCGATGCCCGAGTCGACGATGGCCTTGGTCACCGGCGCCGGGAGCGGGCCCGAGTTGCCGATGCAGGTGGTGCAGCCGTAGCCGACGACGTGGAAGCCGAGCGCCTCGAGGTACGGCATGAGGCCGGCCTCGGTGAGGTAGTCGGTGACGACCTGGCTGCCGGGCGCGAGTGACGTCTTCACCCACGGCTTCACGTTCACGCCGAGCTCGACGGCCTTCTTCGCGAGCAGGCCGGCGCCGAGCAGCACCGACGGGTTCGAGGTGTTGGTGCACGAGGTGATGGCGGCGATGACGACGGCGCCGTTGGTGAGCTCGTAGCTCTGCGCGCCCTGCGTGACGGTGGCCTTGGCCGACAGCTTCGCGTCACCGTCCTGCACCTTGAGAATGTCCTTCACGTTCTTGGGGAAGGACGACTTCATGTCCTTCAGCAGCACGCGGTCTTGCGGGCGGGCCGGGCCAGCGAGGCACGGCTGCACGGTCGAGAGGTCGAGCTCGAGCGTGTCGCTGAAGATGGGCTCGGGCGACGAGGCGGTGTGGAAGAAGCCGTTCTCTTTCGCGTAGGCCTCGACGACGGCGACGTGTTCGGGCGAGCGGCCCGAGAGGCGCAGGAAGTTGAGCGTCTCTTCGTCGATGGGGAAGAAGCCGATGGTCGCGCCGTACTCGGGCGCCATGTTGGCGACGGTGGCGCGGTCGGTGAGCGGCAGCGTGGTGATGCCAGGGCCGTAGAACTCGACGAACTTTCCGACGACACCCTTCTTGCGGAGCATCTGGGTCGCGGTCAGCACGAGGTCGGTGGCCGTCGCTCCGGGAGCGAGCTTGCCGGTGAGCTTGAAGCCGACCACCTGCGGAATGAGCATGGTGATGGGCTGGCCGAGCATGGCGGCTTCGGCCTCGATGCCACCGACGCCCCAGCCGACGACGCCGAGCCCGTTGATCATCGTGGTGTGCGAGTCGGTGCCGACGAGGGTGTCGGGGTAGAGCGCGCCTTCGGCCGACTTGAAGATGCCCTGCGCGAGGTACTCGAGGTTGACCTGGTGGCAGATGCCGGTGCCGGGCGGCACGGCGCGGAAGTTCTTGAGCGCCTTCTGGCCCCACTTGAGGAAGGCGTAGCGCTCGGTGTTGCGCTCGAACTCGATGTCGACGTTCTCGGCGAAGGCCGACTTCGAGCCGAACTTGTCGATCATGACCGAGTGGTCGATGACGAGGTCGAGCGGGCAGAGCGGGTTGACCTTCTGCGGGTTGCCGCCCATCGAGGCGAGGGCCTCACGCATGACGGCGAGGTCGACGACGACGGGCACGCCGGTGAAGTCCTGCAGCAGCACGCGCGCGGGCGTGAAGGAGATCTCGGTGTCGGGGTCGGACTTGGGGTTCCACTTGGTGAGCGCCTCGACGTGGTCGCTCTTCACGACGCGGCCGTCTTCGGTGCGGAGCAGGTTCTCGAGCAGCACCTTGAGCGAGAACGGCAGCTTCTCGATGCTGGGGAACTGCTTCGCCAGCAGCTTCAGCGAGAACGTGTCGTAGGGGACTCCACCAACGGTGAGCTTCGTGCGGGTCTTGAAGGTGTCGATCTGGGCCATGGCGGGGTGCGTTATTCCGCCGTGGGGCGGAGATCGCAACGAAAGACGTGAGGCGTGCGGTGAGGCTCAGGGTGAGGGTGGTGTCGAAGGGCGCCCGAAGCCCGAAGTGATGACGGGCGCGAGGAATTCGCGGTGACCGAGCCTCGATGGGCGGCGGCATCTCGAGCATGTCCGCCCGCGGACGCCCGGTGTCTGCCAGCGGACAGGAAAACGTGTCTGGTAGCGGACGCCCGGTGTCCTCCAGCGGACATGGGCTCGAGGGCTCCCGGGCCGCCTCCGGTCGGTGAGAGCCCGCCGGACCGCGGAAGAACCGATCATTGAAAGAACCGCGTCGACGCCTTCGTGAACTGGCCGAACGGGCGCACGCGTGGGTGATGAGTGAAGGTCTGGCATCTGCCCGGGAACGACGCGCTCCGTGACGATGGCGCCGCCTGAGCCAGCACTCGTCGAACGCTCTGGTCGGTGGGGCTCGGTCGCAGTGCCATTCATCGTCACCAATCTCGCCTGAGGCTTCGGAGCGCCCTCGACCAGCCCGCGCTCTCAGAGCAGCAGTTCGGCTTGCGGCCCGCAGATGAGGGGTGAATGAGAAGCCGCATGCGGTACTTCCTCATCTCGTTGCTGATCGGCTGCGGCCCCGCGGTGACCGCCCCTCCCGAGCCGATGGCGCCCGGAGTGGTCTTCGTCTCGCGAGGAGATCCCTTTCTGCCGGGTCCGCTCGAGGTCGTTCAACGCGATCTCAAAGAGGGCGAGCTCGGAGCGCCGAAGCCGGTGCGCCTCACCGCGCCCATCACGAAGGGCACGTACCCCGTCGTTCAGTTCCAGCACGGCTTTCTCAGCGACCGTCGTGGCTACGACGAGATCCTCACGCACCTCGCCTCGCACGGCTTCGTCGTCGTCGCGCCGCAGATGTACCCGGCTGATGGCGTGCCGTTGGGAAAGGAGACGGCTCCCGACGAAGCGCGCGCTGCCCGTCGCGTCGCCGAGTGGGCGCACCTGAACGCCGCGACCATCATGGGCAGCGCGGCCGACCCGCGGCCGATCGGCGTCGCCGGACACTCGCGCGGCGGCAAGGTCACCTGGTGGCTCACCGCGCAGGAGAAGTACGTCACGCGCGCAATCGTCGGTGTCGATCCCGTCGACGGGAAGGGCGGCCCGCTGCTCTCTGCGCAACCGGAGTCACTGCCCGGCCCGCTCGAGAGCACACCCCCCTCGCTCATCATCGGCATGGAGCAGGGCGGCTCCTGCGCTCCCGAGGGCGACAACTTTCAACACTTCTTCGATCGCACCACACCGCCGACGACGTTGCTGGTCGTGAAGGGCCACGGCCACGCCGACATGCTCGACGCCGACACGACCTCGGGAGGGCTCTGCTTCGAAGGGCCCAATCGCGCCGAGACCCGACGCGTGACGGGCGGAGCCATGGCCGCGTTCTTCCGCTGGCGCCTGCAGGATGATCAGAGTGCGCGCAGCTTCCTGGAGTCAGACCTTCTCACCACGCTCGAGGTGACCCGTGCTTCGCGCTGAAGTCGTCGCGCTGCTCCTGACATTGCCCGGTCTCGCCGGCGCCGAGGTGCAAAGCGCGCCTGCGCTCACGCGCGACGACGGACCGAATGTCGTCTCGCCGACTCCCGACGAGGCCATGAACGACGCGCGGACGGCTTCACCCGAGCGTTGGCTCGCACAGTCCGATGCGCCGAAGGTCGTCTCGCTCGAGACCGCGAAGCCAACGCGCTCCGCTCGATTGCTCACCGAGAGCGCGGTCGCGGTGGGCGGTGGCGTCGTGCTCCCGTTTGCTGCCTACGCCGGCTTCACCGCGCTGCAATCGTTCGTGGGCTTCTTCGGCGGCTTTCTCTCGGCGACGATCATCGGCGCCGTGCTCGCGCCCATCGCCGTCATCGTCGCGGGCCACCTGCTCGGCGCGGAGGGAGGAACCGGCCGAGGCGTCATCGGCGCGCTGCTCGGGCTCGTGGCCGGTCTGCTCATCGGCCTGCCCCTCGCGACGCTGCCAGGCGCCGGCTACCTCATCGGACTCGGCTTGCTCTGGGCGCTGCCTTCGGTGGGCACCCTCATCGCCTTCGAGTGGGGCAGGGCAGAGCCACCGCCCACAGGCGCCGTCGTCTTCAGGTTCTGACCGCCGACACGAGCGTCGTCGCCGCCCACGGCCCGCCGTACCAGAACCGAAGGCCGAGCCCGCGCGACTGCACTTCGCTCAGGCCCGCCTCGGAGAGCGACTTCGCGTAGTCAGCAGTGAACTTGAAGTCCGCCAGCAAGACGCGACCACCCGGCTTGAGCACGCGGGCGATCTCCTTCACCGCCGTCGCGCGGCCCTCGGCGTCGGGCACGTTGTGAATCGCGAGGCTGCTGACGATCAGCTCGAAGGAGGAATCCGGAAACGGCAGCTTGCGCATGTCGCCGGTCTGCAGCTCGACGCGCTCCATCACGCCTTCGGCGAGCGCGTTTCGCTGGGCCGCGTCGAGCGAGTTGCCCGACTGATCCTGCACCTGCCAGAGGTCGATGCCCGTCGCGCGCCCGCGAGGGAGCCGCTGCGCCACCAGCATCAACACCGCCCCGCGGCCGCAGCCCACGTCGAGCACGCGCTCGTCACCGCGCAGCTTCACGTGCTCGAGCAGTTCGTCCCACACCGCGAACTTTCCAACGCGCGTCGTGAACACGAAGGTGCCCGCGCAGGCGAGCAGGAACGCGGCCGAGACACCCATCATCGACGTCCCGACGACGTCACCGCGAAGCGCCGCGAACACGCTCCCAATCAGCAACGGCGTCGAGCCCAGCGCCATCAACGAAGGGACGAGTGGCGCGTCGAAGCCGTACGTGCCCTTCCGCGGTGTCATCACCCGACACGCTGCGAATCGATCGGCTGCACGCCAGTCGCGACCTCGGCCAGCTTGTTGAGCTCGTCCTGCAGAATCACCACCGCGACGACCCACGTCACGCCGACCACGAGGCTGGCGACGTCGAGCGCGAGAATCACCATCGACTTGTCTTCGTGCGCGCCGCGCAGCGCCTTCATCTGCTCGGTGACGATCTGCGCATTCCGATAGTGCGCATAGATGCTGAAGATGCCGCACGTCACCAGCGAGAGCAGCAGCTCGAGGCCGGGGTTCAGGTCCTTGCGCGAGACCGTCTTCAGCTCTTCGGTCGTCTTGTACTGCCAGTACAGCGCGTAGATGCCGCACGTGAACACGGTCAGCAGGCCGACCACCACCAGATCTCTGCGCGTCATGAACTCACTCCAGGGTCGAGGCGAGCTCGGACCGCTCCTGCATCGCGCGGAGCTGGCACGGGTGCGCCTTGGTGGGGAAGAACTTCTCGACCCAGTCGAGCGTGGCCGACGCCGCTTCGTACTTGCCCTGGCTGAACTCGCCGCGCGCCTGCATCAGCAGCTTGTTGCACTGCAGGTCGAGCTCTCGTTTCGCCTCGGCCATTCTGTCGTGCGACAGCTGGTAGATGGGCCCGCGCTGATCGGGGTCGAGCGCTTCGTAGGTGAGCCACGACTCGCGGAAGGCCTTGTACGCCTCCCAGCGGTTGGCCGAGCCGATGTCGCGCTGCTCCCACTTCTGCTCGCCGCGCTTGAAGCGTTCGTTCGCGTCGGCCTTGAGCCCCGCCGGGTCCTTCTCGGGCAGCACGGTCACCTCGATCCACACGTTCCAGATGCGCCACGGGTCCTTCTCGGGCGGGTTCTTCATGTTGTCGAAGACGACCGTGTTCACCAGGTTGCGCTTGATGTGCTTCGACGGAATCAACAGCTCGACGGTGCGCTCGTTGACTGCCAGCGTGTCGGGCGGCGCGAAGCCCATGTCGACACCGTTGATCGAGATGCTCAGCTCGTTCTCCGAGAGGTCCGAGCACTGGTAGTGGAGCACCACCATCACGTCGACCGGCGACTTCACCTGAAAGTCGAACTCCTTCTGGTCGACGCGTTCGTACGACACGCCTTCACCGATGCCGTAGCTCTGGTCGATGGGCTCGTCGGTGACCTCGGTCGCCTCGGGCCGCTTCTTCTTCGTCTCTTCCGGCAACAACACCGAGACGAAGAGCGCGAGCACCATCAACAGAAAGAGCCCGCCACCGCCCGCGACGGCGATGCGCTTCGGGCGTGAGGCGTCGATCCAGAACAGCTTCGCGGCGCCGACGGCACCACCACGCTTGAGGCGCGCGCGCTCGGCCGCAGAGAGGCGCTGCTCCTGCGCGGCGCCACCGATCTTCACCTGCTCGAGCCCGCTCTCACTCTCGCTCTCGGGCGCGGGCAACGCAGCCGCGTTGGGTTTGAGCAGCGCGTTGGGCCCACTGGGCCGGCTGGCGCGCGGAACTTTGGGAGCGCTCGGCCTGGGCCCGGTCAGCGCCGGCATCACGGTCGTCGAGCGCCGCTCGATCTTCTCGCGCTCTCCGGTGTTCACGTTCTTCGGCAACATCGCGACGCCCTTGTTGCGGGAGCGCTTGAGCTCGGAGGCGTTCACGACGCGCGTGTGCTGCCCGGCCTCTTGCGGCACGTCGGTCGCGGGCTCTTCGGGCGAATCACCGGCGACGCCTGCAAAGGTGAACTTCACCGGGCCCAGCGTGATGCTGTCGCCGTCCTTGAGCGCCTGCTTGCCGATCTTGCTGCCGTTGACGATGGTGCCGTTCGACGAGCCGAGGTCTTCGATGTGAAAGCCGGCGCCCTCGTCGAAGATGCGCGCATGCCGACGCGAGACGCCCGCGTCGTAGAGAATCACGTCGCACTCTGGCGTGCGCCCGATGACCACTGAGGCCTGGTCAAAGAGGAACTCCCGGCCAGCCTCTTTGCCCTCGGAGATGACGAGTTGGAAACCCATCGAAAAGGAACGGCTACTCTAGTGATGCCTTGGCTGCCTCGGCAACGCTTCGAATCGCCCAGTCTGGTGACGTGACGGTGGCGGAACCTCCAAACGACAGCACCCAGCCCGTCAGCCAGCGCACGTTGTCGCCTGGAACGTCGACCTCGATTCGGCCTTCAGCCAGGCCACGCGCCTCGACGCCGAAGCGCTCACGAATGTACGGCGCGGTCGCCGGCTCGAAGCGCACCGTCACCTTCTGCACCGACTGATTCACTCCGGGCAGTGACGTTCGGCCCGAGGTCGCGCGCGGCTCGAACGTCTCAGCCGTCACCTCTGGAGCGCCCATGCGATCGAGCCGGAACAGGCGCTCGCTCTGCCGGCCGACGTCGAAGCCCGACAGGTACCACTGGCCGCGATGGCTGAAGAGCTCGACGGGCTCCACCTTTCGGCGCTCGGCGTGGGCGGTCGCGCTGGTGAGGTAGTCGAACGCGACGAGGCGGTGCTCGACGATGGCCTGGCTCAAGGTGGCCAGTCCCGTCGGCGCCTCCAGCGTGAGGTCGAGCCGCTTTCCCATCTCGCGGAAGCGCTTCACGGCGTGCGCAGGCAGCACCTTCTCGAGCTTCTCGATGGCCGACTTGAGCGCGTCAGAGTGCCCGGGCTTCAGCAACGCGGCAGCAGCGGCGAGCGCGACCCCTTCAGCGGCGGTGAGGCGAGGTGGCGCCGAGAGACGTTGATCGAGATCGACGTAGACCTTGTCGTCCTCGACGTAGATGTCGACGAAGTCGTCGGGCTGGAACGGCGGGCGGCCGACGAAGGCGAGCAGGTCGAGCTCCTTGAGGAGTTCTTCCCGCTTGATGCCGAGCTCCTTCGCCACCTCGTCGACGGTGCGGCCCTGGTTGCGGGAGACGAAGGGCACGAGGAAGAGCAGCCGTCGCAGGCGCTCGTGCACGTCGGTGCGGCCGTCGGGCGTCATGGCGTCACGCCTCCGTGGGCGGTGAAGACGGCCAGCGCGAGCTCACGATGCCGGGCCTTCGCGCGGTCGGGCCCCAGCACCTTCGCCTGCGCGCCGAGCGACAGTACGTAGGTGAGCAGCCCGTCGAGGTCGGTCGCGCGAAGGGTGACGCGTGTTCCGCGCTCGTCTGTCGTGGGTGTGGAAGGGAAAAGCGTGCCCGCCAGGGGAGCGAGCTCGCCGCTCAGCTGCACCTCGACGTCGATGGGCTCGTGAAAGCGGTGCTGCCACGGCCAGGTCGCGACGTACTCCTCCAGCGAGAACGAGGCGGGCACCTCGTAGTCGGGCGACTTCGGCTTCGAGGCGTTCACCGTCACGCGGTGCATGCGGTGCACGTGGAAGGTGCGAATCGCTTTTCGAAGATGGCAGTAGCCGACGAGGCTCCACAGGCCGCGACGCAGCGCGAGGCCATACGCGTCGACCACGCGGTGAGACTCCTGCTTCGAGTGCGGAGAGAAGTAGTCGAGCGTGACGGACTTGCGCGTGGTGATGGCGCTCCACAACGCGTCGAGGCGCTCGGGCAGGTTCTTCGTCTCGGCCACGCCACCCAGCTCGAGGCGAACCTTCGGCGCCGGCGGAGGGCCATCGGTGAAGAAGCCAATCTTCCGCAGCGCGTGCGCGAGATCCTGGCTGCCGGGAAACCCGCCCGAGCCGAGCGCCGCCGAGCCCGCCGCGTACAGCACCGCGAGCTCTTCGGCCGTGAGCGAGACCTCGGGCAGGTAGTACGCGTCGCGATCGACGACGTAGCCCTCTTCGTGCTCGTCATCGCCCTTGATGAAGGTGAGCGGAATGCCCAGCTCGAGCAGTTCGGCCTTGTCGCGCTCGAACTTGCGCTCACACGACTCCAGCGAGCCCGTTCCGTAGTCGGCCTTGAACGTCTCCCGCAGCTCGGGCCACGAGATGGGGTGCTTCGAGTCGAGCAGGAGCGCCACCAGGTCGAGCAGTCGTTCGGTGCGTTCCATCGGAGCCGGGGTTTCTACTTCAGGGCGCGGAGCCGAGGTCGACTTCGTGCACTTCGACGGCGCCACCCGCGAGCGTGACGAGCCGGTGCTGGGCATCGAGCGCGACGTCGTCAGCACGAACGGGCAGGGTGAGCAGCTTCGTGCCCTTCAGGTCGAACACGTCGACGGTCGAGCCCTTCGCGACGAAGACGTGCCCTTTGCCATCGATGGCGAGCGCGCGGGCGTTGACGCCGGCGACCTTCGAGGAGACCTCTCCCTTCGCGTCGAGCACCAGGAGGTCGTCACCGACGAGCACCTTCGTGCCTACGCCGTCGACCGCGACGTCCTTCGCGTCGAGGCGCTTCTTGCCGGTGCGTTTTCCAGAAGGGTCGACGGTGACGAGGTCGATGTCTCCCATGCGATCGGTGAGCGCGAAGACGTGACCCGTGGGGTCCGCCGCGAGGCCGCCATGGAAGTACACGTCGGGGTAGCTGCCAGCGATGGTGCGAACGGGCTTCAGCGTCGCCGCGTCGTAGACGAGCACGTCACCCACGCGGTTCACGTAGAGGTGGCCCTTCACGTCCATCGTCATGCCGAAGACGCCGAGCTGCTTCGTGAGCTTGTCCGGCGGCAGCGTGATGACGTCGACGTACTTCCCGGCAGGGTCGAACTTCTGCACCCGACCTGTGCCGCTCTCGGCGACGAAGAAGGCGCCATCGGGCGCGACGGCGAGCTGCACCGGATGATCGAGCTGGCCTGCGCCGGTGCCCGCTTCTCCGAACGTGAGCACCTGCTTCACGGGGGATGCCGGCAGAGGCGGTGGCTCGGCAGGTTGCGGAGGCGGTGAGGTTGGAACGGAGACGGCCACCGGCGGTGGTGGCGGCGCTTTGACCGCCGTAAGGAGGAACATGCCCGCACCTGCTCCGAGGCAGACGAGGACGCCCGCGAGCACCATCACGACGACGCCGATGCCGCTCGAGCGAGGGCCCGGCGCCGCGGGGTCGGCTGGCGCACGAATGAGCGAGTGGCAATACGGGCACTCCTTCGAGAGCTCTCCTTCGGCGAGCTTCGTCGGCGCGTTGCAGTGCGGGCACTTCAAGTTCATGTGGTTTCCCCTCGGGCCGGCATCATGCCGGTTTCACGCCCACTGCGTCGAAACCCGCGAGCAGCGCGTCGACATCTTCCTGGGTGTTGAAGACGTGGGTGCTGATGCGCACGCCTCCGCCACGCGGCGTGGTGACGATGTGGCGGGCCTTGATGAGCGCGCGCACGACGTCTTCAGGCGGGCCCTGCACCGGCACGACACAGATGCCGCTCGACTGCTCGGGCGCGTCTGGCGCGTTGGGAGAGAACCCACGCTTTCGCAGCCCTTCACGCAGCGTCGCCTGCAGCCCGTGCACGTGGGCGAGCGTCTTCTTCACGCCGACCCGTTCATGAACGTCGAGGGCCGCGTCGAGCGCGTGACAGTTGAGCCACATGCCGCCACCGCCCTCGAGGACCGACGCCTCCCGCCGAACTCGAGTTCCGTTCGCCACGAAGCCCGAGGCATCGTCGACGCGGTTCGTCTCGGGAAACGCCTGCCACAACGACTCCGGCTTCACCGACAGCCAGCCCGCCATGGGCAGCACATCGAGCCACGGGTCGGTCACCACCAGCATGCCGGTGCCGTAACCAGCGCCGAGCCACTTGTGACTCGTCATCGAGAGGAACGCGGCTCCGAGCCCGTGCACGTCGATGGGCACATGCCCGAGCGCCTGTGCGCCGTTGAGCGCGAGCGGAAGACCCTTCTGCCGGCACAGCTTCGCGACGCCTTCGATGTCGACGCGGAAGCCCGAGTTGAACTGCACGAGGGACATCGCCATCGCGCCCGTCGAGGGGCGCAGCGCCGCTTCGATGTCCGCGAGGGGATAGCTGCCATCGGGCCGTCGCCGCACGCCACGCACGGTCAGCCCGTCGAACAGCAGCGGCACCGTGGTCGAGGGAAACTCGTGCTCCAGCGTCAGCACCTCGGTGATGCCGCGCGCTTTCAAGCACTGCGCGATGACGTGAAACCCGAACGACGTCGACGGCGTGAACGCGACCTCGTGCGGCTTTGCGCCGACGAAGGTCGCCAGCCGTGCGCGCACCGCTTCTTTCTGCAACAGCCACTTCGGAAAGCCGAGGTCGCCTTTGTGTTCGCACTCGTCGACGTTGGCGCGCATCGCGTGGGCGACCGGCGTGCACAGCGGAGACGACGCCGCAGCGTTCAGCCACACGAGCTCGGTCAGAGAGGGAAACAGCGCGCGCACGTCGGCGGGAGTCATGGCTCTGGCTTCAAGCTGAACCCCTGGGTCCTGTCCATTCGTGCGGGGCCCTCGAAATCGGGGAAGAGGATCATCGTCGTGTCAGTTTGTCCGCGACGCGCGTGTGTCCCGGGCGCGGTTGTCAGTTCGTCACTCGAGCCGGCTGTCGCAGATCGCTGGATTCGTTGGGGCAGTCGCTGGTGTCGAAGTTGCTACGGGGAGCAGCATGGTGCGTCACCTCCGCCGCGCGTTCATGATCGGCAGTGTCGGGCTGTTGGCAGCGGTGGTGACGGCGTGTGCCTCGAGCGGCCCGTCGACGCGAGACCCCGACAAGCTCTACTTCGCCATTCACATGGAGCAGGACGGCAAGTCGGTGGGTGCTCCGCGGTTGCTCGGCTTCGAGGGCAAGCGGCTGTTCGCCGAGAAGTGGACGCCAGGCGCGCCGTTGCCCGACTACCGGCTCTTGCTGCAGCCGAAGGAAGAGGGTGCTGGCTACGGCGTGTGGCTCGACCTCGAGCTGCCATCGGGTCGATCGAGCGGTCGCCTCGGGTTGCTCCACGGAGAAGAGCGCACCATCACCCTCGACCAGCACACGCGGCTCACGTTGATGGTGATGAAGGTCGACTCGCCCGAGTTCCGTGCCCTGATGCGCACGGCGAAAAAGGCCGAATCACCCGGCGCGATCTGACTTTCGCTGCTTCGCCTTCGGTGTCTTTGGTTTCGCCTTCGCCTTCGTCTTCGGCTTCGGCGCGCGCTTCTTCACCACCGGCTTCGGCCGAGCCATCACCTGCACGTCGACGCTGGCTTTCAGGTTCAGCTTCCACGGGCGATCGAGAATCGCGGTGACGCTCCACTCCAGCGGGAAGCGGTGCGTGGCGGTGAGCACGTCGAGCAGGCCCTGACCGAAGGTCGGTTCCAGCGCGCCATCAGGCACCATCAGCTCGAACGGGTACGTGAGCCCATCGCGGTACACGCGCTCGCCGTCGACGTTCAGCTCGAACTTCCACACCGTGTTCTTCTGGTAGCTGAGCGCCAGCCCCTTTCGTCCCGGAGCGAGGCCAACCGCGCGTTGCTTCGCCTCGAGCATCACGACGAACCGGCGCGCCTCGGAGTTCTCCTGCAGCGACAGCGTCACCCGCCCACGAATGGCGTCACCAGGCGCGAAGGTGCGACCCTTCACGTCGAGCGTCACCTTCCCGGGAACGAGGCCAAGCGCGTCGAGCACGGTGGTCGTTCTACTGCCGCCCGCAACCCCGGGAAACGGCGGATGTTCATGGCGAGTGATCAACTTCGCTGGCGCCTGGCATCACCCTCATGCGCTCTGCGACTTTCGTCCTCGTCGTCCTCTTTCTCGCTGCCTGTGGAGGTCCGTCTGCGGGCAAAGCCGCGCAGGGAGCGACCTGCACCGAAGGCTCCGCGTGTGCGAGCGGCTCGTGCGTCGACGGCGTGTGCTGCGAGAGCGCATGCGAGGGCACCTGCCAGGCGTGTTCGTCGGCGAAGACGGGTGACGCAGACGGCCTCTGCAAGCCTGTCAGCGCGAACACCGACCCCGATTCGGAGTGCACGGCTGAGGGCTGTCGGCTCGACACCTGCAGCGGCAGCGGGGCGTGTTCCCTGTCAGCGAGCGGAACGGTCTGTCGCGCGGCGAACGGTGTCTGCGACCAGGCCGAGGTCTGTTCAGGCTCCGACGCGGCGTGTCCCGCCGATGCGATGAAGTCAGCCACCACCGAATGTCGTGTCTCGGCGGGTGCATGCGACGCGGCAGAGCGATGCACCGGCTCGAGCAGCGCGTGCCCGACCGATGGTTTTGCGCCCGCGTCGACGGAGTGCCGCGCTTCAGCTGGAACCTGCGATGTCGCCGAGCGCTGCGACGGAGCGAGCGTCACGTGCCCGGCTGACGCGTTCGCGGCTGCGTCGACCGAATGCCGTGCGTCTGCAGGCAGCTGCGATGTCGCCGAGACGTGCTCCGGCTCGAGCGTGACGTGCCCCGCAGACTCCTTCGCGCCCAGCACCCAGAGTTGCCGTGCCTCGGCCGGTGACTGCGACGTTGCCGAGTCGTGCAGTGGCTCGAGCGCCGCGTGCCCCGCCGATGGCTTCGCGCCGATGACGCAGACGTGTCGAGCAGCGGTTGGTGTCTGTGATGAAGCTGAGTCGTGCACCGGCGCGAACGCCGATTGCCCCGCCGATGCGAAGTTGCCCGCCACGACGGTCTGTCGTGCGTCGGCTGGTGGCTGCGACCCGGCCGAATACTGCGACGGCCAGAGCAACGTCTGCGCGGGTGACACCTGGACTCCCGCCAACACCGTCTGCCGCCCGAGCGCTGGACCGTGCGACCCGATCGAGTACTGCAACGGCGTGACGCAGGCCTGCCCGACCGATGCGCGCTCTCCGTTTGGGAGCACCTGCCGCCCTCCAGCCGGGCTGTGCGACCCGAACGAGGTGTGTGACGGCGTGTCGGCCACGTGTCCTCCCGATGAGCTCGCGCAGGCGGGGACCGTGTGCCGTGCGTCGACCGATCTCTGCGATGCGGCCGAGGTGTGTCCGGGCAACTCGGCGGCCTGCCCCGGCAATGCGAACAAGCCAGCCATGACGGTGTGCCGCCCCGCAGCGTCGGCGTGCGACGCGCCCGAGCTGTGCACCGGAACGACCCGCTTCTGTCCGCCGGACATCCTGCTGTCCGCAGGCACGATCTGTCGCCCAGCAGTCGACGGTGGGTGTGACGTCGCCGAGACCTGCACGGGAACGAGCGGAAGCTGTCCAAACGATCTCTTCGTGAACGCGGGCACCGTGTGTCGCGCGACGACGGGCACGTGCGATCCCCAGGAGGCGTGCACCGGCAGCAGCAACCTCTGCCCGGCGAACATCTCGCAGCCCACGACGAACTGCGAACCGTACGCCTGCACCGGCGCGGTTGGCTGTCGCACGACCTGCATCACCGACGCGGAGTGCGGCGCCAGACCCAGCAGCATCTGTCAGGGCGGCGTCTGTCTGACCGCGAAGGTCGTGTTCGTCACCGGCCCCACCTACGCGAACGCCACCTCGTTCGGAGGCCTGGCCGGCGCGGACATGGCCTGCCAGACGCAGGCGACGAACGCAGGGCTCGCGGGAACCTTCAAGGCCTGGTTGAGCTCGGCGCCCGGCGCGACGACCGAGGCTGCCACTCGCCTCACGCACGCCACCGTGCCGTACGTGCTGCGCAACAAGACGAGGGTCGCCATGAACTGGACCGACCTCACCGATGGAACGCTGCTCGCTCCCATCGGCGTCACCGAGACGGGCACGACGATTCCCGCGAGCGCCGTGTGGACGGGAACGACTCCGGCAGGTCTCGCCGCGCCGTCATGCAGTGGGTGGACGACCGCCGCCATCAACGTCGCCAACGCCACGACCGGCAGCACCGCGCAGATCACCAACGGCTGGACTCAGCCCGGTGGCCTCGCGCTCTGCAGACCCAATTCGGGCATCAGGTTCTACTGCTTCGAGCAGTGAGGCGACTCAGCGCGGGTCGAGCGAGAGCGTCAGCTGCGCCGTCTGGTAGCTGATGCCGCCGTGCACGGTGAGCTGCACGCCCTTCGCCTCGGGAAAGGTGAACCCCTTCAGCTTTCCCTTCACTTTCGTGGCAGGGCCGTGCGTCGGTGCGAAGTGCGCTGCGAGCGCCGCAGCCACCGCCTGGAACTCGTCTTCGGGGAACGCGTCGTTCAGGTCACCAGCAGCCCACTCGATGTGCAGGCGGCCGTCGTACTGATTCTTCTTCGAGAGGCTCAGTCTCAGCGACCCCTGGGGAAACGCCTCACCTTCGTCCCAGAACGGCGGAGCCCCGAACGCGAACGGGAAGAACAGCGTGCCCTCGCTTCGAGATGCGGGCTTGCCCATCACCTTCAGCAGCTCGGCTTCGCTCATGCCGGCTTTCACGGTCTTGCCGACGCGCTCCACCTCGGCCGCCCAGCTTGCCGCGGTCTTCGTCGCCCACTCACTCCACGCTTCTGTCTTCTTCTTTGCCATGCCGCGAAGACCCCGCAGCCCTCAGACAGACGCATGCATCAAATCGGACATGCCTCAGCTCTCGTCGTCGGCTTTCCGAAGCCCGAGGCGTTTGCGCAGGTCGCGCGCGGCCTGACGTGAGACCTCGACCGAGTGTCCGTTGGTGGTGCGGGCGAGATAGCCACCGGTGTCGAGCGGCTCCAGGCGGGCGACGGCCTCGAGGTTCAACAGCGCGCGACGGTGCACGCGCTCGAAGCGGCCGGGTGGCAGGCGCTGCTCGAGATCGTTGAGCGAGTAGTCGGTGAGAAACGACGCATCTTTCGTGTGCACGGTGACGAGCTCGCCCTCGAGCACCGCGTGGGTGACGGAGTCGGGGTCGAGCAGCACGAGGCCCTGGCGCGTCTGCACCGGCAACCGGGGAATCGACTGGTGCTTCTTCACGGCGGCCGAGAACGTCTCTTTCGTCTCTCGCTGGCGGGCCTTGTCGAGCGCCTTCTTGAGCCGGTCGGGCTCCACGGGCTTGAGCAGGTAATCGACCGCGTCGACCTCGAACGCCTTCACCGCGTGCTCCGCGTGCGCCGTGCAGAAGACGACCCACGGTCCGTCAGCGGGCCACAGCGCCATCGCCTCGACGCCGGTGAGCTTCGGCATCTGCACGTCGAGCAGCACCACGTCGATGCCGCCCGCGCGCACTTTGGTGAGCACCTCGTCGCCATCCTTCGCTTCACCGACGACGGTCACGTCCTCCATCGACGACAGCAGCCTCGTGAGCCGCGCGCGTGCGAGCTGTTCGTCATCGGCGATGAGCACTCTCAGGCTGGTCATGCGGGCTTCACTTTCGAAGTGGGGAAGCTGAGCTGCGCGCGCGTGCGGTCGGGGCCAGCAGCAGCGATGGAGAGTGAAGCGGCGCCGTTGGTCGCGAGGTGCAGCTGGCGCTCGAGGGTGGGCAGTCCATCACTCCCCGCGCGTGGGCCACCGTAGGGGCCGGGGTTCTCGATCGCGATGGTGACGACGCCCGCCTGCTCGACGATGGAGACGACGATGCGCCCGCGAAACCCCTTCGCCGGGCCGTGCTTCACGGCGTTCTCGGCGAGCGTGAGCACCGACATCGGAGGCACGGTCACGCTGGGCAGCGGCGTCGGCAGCTCGAGCACGAGCTCGAAGAGCTCTTTGTCTCGCAGCAGGTGCAGGTCGAAGAGCATGCGCACGAGCTCCCATTCCTGGTCGAGCGGCCACAACGGCTCCTTCACGCCCGAGAGCACGGTGCGCAGCATCTGAGAGAGCTTGAGCACCGCGGCTTCGGCGACGACGCCATCGATGCGGCACCACTCGGCGATGGCGTTGAGCGTGTTGAAGAGGAAGTGCGGGTCGAGGTGGGCGCGCAGCGAGAGCAGCTGGGCGCGCTCCTTCTCTGCCAGCAGCCGCGTGAGGCGTTGCTCGAAGCCGACGTCGCGCCCCAGGCCCCAGCCGCCGACGAGGAACATGGCGATGATGACGGCGAGCGAGCTGCGGTCGGTGAGGAACGTCGGCCGCATGTGCAGCAGCTTCGGCACGCCGACGCCCAGCGAGAGCACGATGCCCGCGCCGACGAGCGAATAGAGGACGATGCGCACCGCGCCGTTCGAGAGGTCGAGGCCGTCGGGGAAGAGCACGCGGTACGACACCGGCGCGAGCGCGATGAAGGCGAGGCACATGATGATGCCGAGCGGCGTCGCGAGCGGTTCCCGGCTGAACGCGGCCTGCGTGACGACGAGCGGAATGCAGACGACGAGAATCGGCAGCAGCCGCTTCGGAGCCAGCAAAGCCAGCCACGTCGCCCGCACGATGCTCGTCGATGGAACCGTCACTGTCGTGAGCCTGTCACAGCCACCGCGTCACGCAGAGTCTTCGGTCGTGAGCGGTCGGGGGAAGGCGTCGAACGGTCGCGGCATGGGTAACGCTCGCAAGGTTTGGGGTGGCAAGCTCGGTGAGGAAGTCGACGAAGAGAGAGGGAGAACGCAGCTCATGACGACTTGTCGCCTCGCAGCGCTTGCCGTGGTGCTCCTCGCGAGCCGCGCGCTGCCTTGTGGTTGGTACTACGAGACCTTCGCTGCCGAGACGGGAACGCTGCCCTGCGCCGAGGTCGTGGCCCTCGACGTTCCGATTGGGCACTCGAAGGTCGTGACCCAGCGGAGCCTCGACATCGCCGAGCTGGCGAGCGCGCTCTTTCCTTCGCAAACGGGGCCGCTCGATGCGCGGACGAATCTGCTGCTCAAGCTGGGCGACGTCGACGCAGGCATCACCGTGGCGCGCACCAGGGCCGCCCTCGAGCCCAACGCGTACGCTTCGCACGCGAACCTCGGCACGGCCCTCACGCTCGCCGGCGATGTCGAAGGTGCGCTGCGAGAGGTGCGCGCGGCGCTCGCCATCGAGCCCAACGCGCACTTCGGCCAGGAGCAGCTTCACCTGCAGTTCCTCGAGTACCTCGTGAAGGTGAAGGCCGACGCGGGCGTGCTGCAGCGGGAAGATCTGCTCGGGCTCTCTCCGACGACACCACTCGACGCCGGCACGCAGCCTCAGAGTCGGGAGGCGCTCGTCGCCATGCTGGGGGTCTCTGGAGGTCGCGGGAACCCGCACCTGCTCTTCGCGCTCGGCAATGTCCTGCGGCTCGAAGGCCAACCGCGACTGGCGTTCCTGGCGTGGCGTGGCGCGCTGATCGCGAAGCACCCGAACAAGCCTGTCATTCGCGTGATGGAGGAGATCAACGAGGCGGCACACGAGGCGTGGGTGAAGGCCCAGCCGCCAGACCCGGATGAGCCCAGCCCAGTCAGGCTCATGGCCCAGGCGTTCGCCCAGGACTCCAACCCGCTGCAGACTTCGCATTGGGGCTTCAAGGATCAGTACACGGGGCTGTGGTGGTCCGCCGATCACCTCAAAGAGAAGTGGGACCGGCGGCTGACTGCGTACCTCGAGTGGGAAGAACGCCAGCTCAAGCTGGGCACGCCTTTCTGGAGCGAGCTCGGAGCGCGGCTGGCCGTGCAGGAGCAGCGTCGCATGGGGTTTCGGTGTGCGACCTCGACCGCGCTGGCCTCGAGCCCAACGCCAGACATGTTCTCTGTCTCCGACGGAGCGAAACCCTCGGAGCGCGCATTGGCCTGGCTCGACGCGGTCGAAGCCGTCACCGACTCGGTGAACGATCGGGACACGTGCGAGGTGCAGACGAAGGCCCTCACGCAGGGCTTCTCGGCGTTGAAGACGCGCAGCTCGCCCGAAGACCGTCAGTCGTTGATGGTGGCGGGCCGGGTCCGCCAGCGCTGGCTCGATGCGTTCGATCGCATGGCCGTGGTGCTCGCGCGGTGCGCTCCAAAGAAAGGGAACGGTCCGGTCGTCCGCGCGTGGGTCGATGGGCTCACGAAGCCGCCGTGACGTTCCTTGCAGCCGGGTCATCGGGCCATTAGCTGGCGCTCCTCACGTTCTCAGGGAGGTCGCACATGGCAGTCACCGCAGGCCAGAAGGCTCCGGCGTTCAAGGCGAAGGATCAGAACGGCGCGACGGTCTCGCTCGCCGACTTCAAGGGCAAGTACGTCGTCCTCTACTTCTACCCGAAGGACAACACCCCGGGCTGCACCGTCGAGGCGTGCGCGTTTCGCGACGACTACTCGCACCTCACGAAGGCCGGAGCGGTGGTGCTCGGCGTCTCGCCCGACAGTGAGAAGAGCCACCAGAACTTCATCGCGAAGTTCAACCTGCCGTTCCCGCTGCTCGTCGACACGGATCATTCGATCGCCGAGGCGTACGGCGCGTGGGGCGAGAAGAGCCTCTATGGCCGCAAGTTCCTCGGCATCATCCGCTCCACGTTCCTCATCGCGCCGGACGGAACGATTGGGCGCGCGTGGCCGAAGGTGAAGGTCGACGGCCACTCCGAAGACGTGCTCGCCGCGATCGAAGCGCACCAGTCGGGTGAAGCGCCTGCACCAGCGAAAAAGCCGGTCGCGAAGAAGGCCGCTCCAGCCGCGAAGAAGCCCGCAGCGAAGGCCGGGGCGAAGAAGAAGTAATTCCCGTTCAGGCCCGCTTTTTCGAGCACCGGAGCGTCGGGTCAGCACGATCCGACGCTCTTGTTGTCTTCGGAACCAGCTGAAAGAACAGAGCTCTCGGATCACATGTAAAGTTCCTTGCGTGCGAGATGGAGTGCCTTTGCACACATCCTGTCACGCCGGGGTTTCAATCCCTGCAACGAGGAACGGCCCCATCGTTCCTCCGAACAGGAACTGACCATGTGCTCGCCCCGAAACGGCCTCTGGCCGCTGTCACTCGTGTTGTCTTTTGCCGCCGCGTGCGGCACCAACACCGCCACCATCGGCATCGACGACCCGTCGCCTGACACGGTCGGCTCGAGCGAGCTCACCTCATCGACGAGCAAGACCTGCGCGCCGAACACCGTGCGTGCGACGTACGCGCTCGGCGGTACCGTGCTGGTTCCCTGGGGCACCATGCAGGGCTACGTGCTCGTGAAGGACGAGAGCGTCGTCGGCCTCGTCGCCACGCGCGACGCCGTTCCCTGCGGAGCCGCTGTCGTCGAGACCGATGGCGTCATCGCCCCGGGCCTCATCGATCTGCACAACCACGTCGCCTACAACTTCATGGGCCCGTGGACGCCGCCGCGCGCCTACGCGAACCGCAACCAGTGGCAGAACGACCCTGCGTACGCGGCCGCGGTGAAGACGCCGTACAACGCGGTGAAGAACGCCGGCCACCTCTGCCAGGCGCAGAAGTACGGCGAGCTGCGCGCGCTGCTCGGCGGCACCACCACCATTCAGGGCTCCATCGGCTACGCGTGCCAGAACGGCTGGGTTCGTAACGTCGAGTCGTACGTCTTCTGCCAGGACAAGATTCGCCAGAACGTGCTGCCCATCGCCGGGCTCACGCAGGCCGACGCCACCTCGCTCATCGCGCAGTTCGACGCGGGCACCACGAAGGCCTACCTCGTTCACCTTGCTGAAGGCGTCGACGATGCCTCGCGGGCGGAGTTCGACCACCTGCGCACGCTGGGCCTCGTTCGCAAAGAGGTCGTCGGCATTCACGCCACCGCGCTCACCACTGCGCAGCTGACCGAGATGGGCCAGGCCGGCATGAAGATCGTCTGGTCGCCGCAATCGAACCTCGGCCTCTACGGCGCGACGACGAACGTGCCCGCGGCGCTCGCGGCTGGCGTGAAGGTCGCGCTCGCTCCCGACTGGACGCTCTCTGGCACCAACAACCTGCTCGCCGAGCTGAAGGTCGCCGACCGCATCAACCAGACCCAGTGGAGCGGCCTGCTCACCGACGCGCAGCTCATCGAGATGGCCACCACGACCCCCGCGGAGATCGCCGGCCTCGGCGAGAAGATCGGCAAGGTGCTGCCCGGCTTCGCGGCCGACCTCGTGGTGGTGAAGAAGAACGGCAAGACGGCCCACCGCGCCATCATCGACGCGCAGCAGAGCGACGTGCTGCTCACCATCGTCGGCGGCCAGGCCATGTACGGCGACACCACCATGCTGGGCACGCTCGGCGTCACCGGCTTCGACACGGTGCAGGTCTGTGGCCAGGACCGCGGCGTGCTCGTGCGTGACGCGACCGTGGCCAACGGCGGCGCTGAGTCGCTCGGCGATCTCGTCACCACGCTCACCAACGACGGCGTGACGCCGTACCCGCTCGCCGGTGCCTGTCCTGCGGCGCCCGTGCAGACCCAGCTTCCCTGACCACCAACCTCACCAACCCAACACACGACCATGACGACCCAACTGAAGCTGTTGCCCGCTCTCCTCGCCGCCATCGCGCTCGCCGCCTGCGGCCAGGGCCTCGCCCGCATCGAAGACCAGGACCAGGAGGCCTTCGAAGAATCGCTCGACGAGCTCACCACCACCGACGACGAGCTGAACGGGCTCTACATCGCCAGCGCTGCCGACGCGGGAGTGCTGCCGGGCGAGGTCACCATCGAGGCGTGGAGCACCGTCGGCATTCGCCTCACCATGAATGGCCAGAAGACCCAGCTCACCCGCACGGGCGACGTGCTGACCGGCATCGGCGTGAACCTGAACGTGAAGGCCAACAAGAGCGGCGTGCTGGACGACTCGCTCGACGGCACCGTCAATGGCCAGGCCGTCGTGCTCAAGCGCGACACCGCGGTGAAGCCGCCCATCGTGCTCTCGTTCCCCGGCGACCGGCCGTTCCGCTCGTACCTCACCGAGGTCATCGTTCCCGCCGCGCACCGCGACCGCGAGTCGTACGTGCAGCTGCGCTCGTACCCGATGGGCTTCTGGCTGCGTGACTGCGAGCTGTACCGCACGGGCTCGTGGCAGCGCCGCTTCTTCAAGGGCGCCACCTGGAGCGAGCAGTCGACCTCGTTTCACAACGTCATCAAGGCCGTCGACTACGTGAAGACGAACCCGCGCCGCATGACGAAGCAGTACAAGTACAGCACCTCGCTGAAGGCGAACCTGTCGAACCCCACCGCCGACATCGGCCTCGCCTCGTCGAACTTCAGCATGTACTTCCCCACGGCGGCCGGCCGCGGCCTGCGCTGGCAGTTCGCCGACGACTCGCTCGCGTACTTCATCACCGACCGCCCCAGCCGCGGCGCGCGCATCGGCCTCGTCGTGATGGACACGCCCACCCACGGCCCGCTCGCCAGCACCTTCGGCCGTCAGCTGCTCGACCTCGGTGAGATGCCGGTCGCCGACAGCGCGACGTACCTGCGCGTGATGATGGACCTGCTGGTGAAGTCCGACGTGTCGCGCTTCTCGCAGCTCTCGGGCACCGGCCGCTCGGCGCTCGTCGACTGGTACTCGGTGATGGCCATCGAGGACTACCGCGGCGTGGCGTTCAGCTCGGCGTCGCTGGGCTGGGGCTACAACATGACGAACGTGCAGTTCTACGGGCTCATCACCCGCGCGCTCGCCCGGCCCACCGAGGTCGACGCCGAGGGCAAGCCCGTCATCGGTCAGGTCGTCGTGGGCACGCAGCTGCGCCCGGGCGAGGCCTCGTACGCAGACGTGCTGAACAACGGCAACGACATGCAGGAGTACTCCGACATGGCGCGCCTCAAGCAGCTCACCAGCCAGTTCCTCAAGGAGCGTCACCCCGCGCTGGTCGCCGAGCTCGAGGCCTCGTTCGCCGGCGTGGTGCCGTACTCCGAGCTCGACTCCCGCGCCCGCAGCGACGTGTTCCACTACATCTGCGCGCAGCTCTACGACTCGCGCTACCGCACCGCCGCGCTGAAGGACCAGGCGAAGGCCACCCGCGTCATCAACGCCGTCGCTGCCATCTTCGACACGCTGCAGAGCCAGTCGACGCAGCTCGAGGCGTACCTGCTGACGAAGGGCCTCACGAAGAGCAACGTGGCGGCGCCGAAGTCGACCGGCTTCTGACTCCCGGGTTCTGACTCTCGTCTCCCGCTCGGGGCTCGCCTTCGTCGTGCTGGCGGATCGCGACTACATTCCGCTGGTGCTTCGTTTCTCATGGGTGCTGGCGGGGTTGCTCAGCGCGTGTCCGTCCGAGCCGAGCGAGTTGCTGCTCCTGGGCCCGAGCCGGGTCACCGACGATGGACAAGCAGTCGAAGTGACGGCGCTCGTCGAAGGGAAGCGCGGCGTGGTTTCGATCGAAGCGACGGCCGGCGCCTTCATCGACGATGCCCTGGCGCTGCAGGACGGGTCGGCGGTTTTTCGCTACGGCTGCTCGCGTGTCGAGGACGCTCGATGTGCGGGGCGGGTCGTCATCACCGCGCGCTTCGCGGGACTCGAGGCCACGAGGAGCATTCAGGTCGTTTCGCCGGGGACGGGTGCTGGTGGCGGTTCTGGCGTTGGCGGTGGCACAGGCGAATTTGCGGGAGGCAGTCCTCTGCTCGTCGACGCGGGCCCTCCGCCGTTCGACTGCCTCGGCTACGACGGCGGCGTTCACCCCGGGTACACGTTCGAAGACGGCGGAGCGCTGTCGCTCGGGTGCGACGGAGAGCCCATCGACGGCGTGTTCCTCACGACGACCTCTGCGAACCGCGTGAGCGTCTGCGGCACGGTGCGCCTGTCGCAACCCGCGTCGATGCCGGTCTACCCACGCAGCGTCTTCATCGGCTCGCTCTTCACCTCGGGCAGCCTCGGCCTCAACTGCTGCAGCACGCTGAGGTGTCTGCGCAGCCCGAACGAGGTGCGGTACCGGTTCGAGATCGAGTCGGGCCAGTTTCTGCTCGGCGTCGGCGCACGGACGGACGACTTCTCGTACTCCCATTTCGGGTACTACCCGGGCACGCAGGCCGCTCCGCTCCCGGACCTCGACGCAGGGACGAGGCTGGTCGTCGAGGGCGTGCTCGATGGCGGCTCCCCGGTCGTTCGCCAGGTCGACTTCTTCGTGGGGCCGGGCAAACGGCCGGGCGACCCCTGATCAGGGGAACAGCTCGCTCTTCGTCCAGCCGTTTCCGCTGCGCTCATAGACCTCACGCCAGTGCAGCCGAAACGGGTGCGCCTTCCAGAACTCGAGGCGGTCGGGCGCGAGCCGAAAGCCGCTCCAGTGCGGCGGGCGGGGGACGGCCTGGCCTTCGTACTGCTTCGTGAGGTCTGCGAGGCGCTGCTCGAGCACGCTCCGCGATGGCAGCACCTGGCTCTGCAGCGACGCCCACGCGCCCAGCTGTGACTCGCGCGGTCGCGAGGCGAAGTACGTGTCGGCTTCGGCGTTCGACACCACGCTCAGCCCACCTTCGATGCGCACCTGCATGTCCATCGCCGGCCAGTGGAAGTTGAGCGCCGCGACCTTCGTCTCCAGCGCCTCACGGCCCTTTCGTGACGCGTGGTTCGTGTAGAAGACGAAGCCCTGCTCGTCGAAGTCCTTCATCAGCACGATGCGCACCGATGGGCGGCCGTTCGCGCCGACCGTCGCCAGCGACATCGCGTTCGGGTCTTTCGGTTGCGCCTGCTTCGCCTGCTCGAAGAGGGCTGCGAATCGGGTGAAGGGCTCGCTCCACGGGGCGGTCATGCGAGAGCGACTACAACTTTCTTCATTTGAATTCACGACGACCACGGCCCACATTCGAAGCCAGCCTCATCACCCCGTGCGCATTCTCTTCCCCGCCAGCGAAGTCGTTCCCTTCTCGAAGACGGGCGGGCTCGCTGACGTCTCGGGCGCGTTGCCACATGCGCTCGCGGCTCGCGGTCACGATCTGCGAATCGTCACGCCGCTCTATCGCTCGGTCAGCCGTGAAGGGTTGCGAGAAGGGCGGCTGCTCTCGCTCGAGTTTCCCTTCGGGCGCGTCGAGGTGCGCACGTGGGAGCGGGTGCTCGCCGAGCGCATCACCATCGTCTTCATCGACGTGCCGGCCTTCTTCGATCGCGCGCAGCTCTACGGAGACCCGACCGACTACGCCGACAACGCGCGCCGCTTCACGACGCTCAGCATGGCTGCGCTCACCGATGCGCAGGCCGCCGGCTTCGTGCCCGACATCGTGCACTGTCACGACTGGCAAACGGGGCTCGCACCGCTCGCGCTCAAGCGTGGCTACGCGAGCGTGTTCCCCGACGCGAAGAGCGTGCTCACCGTGCACAACCTCGCCTACCAGGGCGGCTTCCAGAAGAGCGCGCTGCCCGACGTTGGTATCCCGTGGACGGACTTCACGCCCGGCGGCGTCGAGTACTGGGACCATCTGTCGATGCTCAAGGCCGGCATCGTCTTCGCCGACGCGGTGACGACGGTGTCGCCGACGTACGCGAAGGAGATCTCCTCCACCGAGGGCGGCATGGGCCTCGACGGCGTGCTGCGCGCGAAGCGTGACGGCGTCATCGGCATCGTCAACGGCATCGACACCGACGAGTGGAGTCCCGCGACCGACGTCTATTTGCCCGCGCGCTTCTCAGACATCGACCTCGAAGGCCGCGCCGTGTGCCGGGCGAAGCTGCTCGAAGAGGCGCGCCTTCCACCGCCCTCGCACGGCATGCCGTTGTTCGGCGTCATCGGCCGCATGGTCGAACAGAAGGGAGCCGACCTGCTGCACGCGGCGCTCCCCGTGTTCCTCGAGCACGGCGCGTCGGTGGTGGTGCTCGGCAGTGGCGATCGGGGGCTCGAGAAGGGCTGGAAGCTGCTCGAGGCTCGCTACCCGATGCGGTGCTCGGTGAAGGTTGGTTACGACACCGGCCTCGCGCACCTCATCGAAGCCGGCAGTGACTTCTTCCTCATGCCCTCGCGCTTCGAGCCATGCGGGCTCAACCAGATGTACTCGCAGCGGTACGGGTGCATTCCCATCGTGCACGGCGTGGGCGGGCTGCTCGATACGGTCACCGACGTGCGCAGCGGCGAAGGCACGGGCATCGTCTTTCACGGCGCGACGGTCGACGCGGTGCAGGGCGCGCTCCGGCGGGCGCTCGAGCTGTTTCATTCGCCCGAGCAGTTCAAGCAGGTGCAACAGCGCGGCATGCGACGCGACTTCTCGTGGGACGGCTCAGCCGCGCTCTACGAACGCGTCTATTCACACGTGATGGGAGTTTGAGTGCGACGCAGAAAGTGGTTGGCGATTCCGCTCGGGCTCGTTGGGTTGCTGTTGCTCCTGACCGTCTTCACGACACAGGGGTGCGCCTCGTTCGGCGGGTTGCCCGAGGGCCAGCGGCTCGCGCGCATGCAGGCCTCGACGCACTGGAGTGACGGGCACTTCGTCAACGCCGAGACGACCGAGGTGATGCAGGAGGGCGGCTCGTCGACGCTCGTGCAGTGGTTCTCGTCCGACGTGATGCGCGTGCCTTCCTGTCACCTGCCCGCGGTGGAGGACGTGAAGGCGCGGCTCGCGAAGCCGGTCGGCTCCGGGCTGCGCGTGACCTGGCTTGGGCACTCGACGACGCTGGTCGAGCTCGACGGCACCACGATTCTCACCGACCCGATGTTCAGCGATCGCGCCTCACCGTCGTCCATCGTCGGGCCGAAGCGGTTCCACCCGCCGCCGCTCTCGCTCGAAGACCTGCCGCACGTCGACGCCGTCGTCGTCTCGCACGATCACTACGATCACATGGACATGGTGAGCCTGCAGGCACTCGCGAAGAAGGGCGTGCCGATTCACGTGGGCCTCGGCGCGGGCGCCCATCTCGAGGCGTGGGGCATTTCTTCGGCGCAGATTCATGAGCTCGAGTGGTGGCAGGAGCACAAACTCCCGAACGGTCTGATCATCGCGTCGACCCCAGCTCGTCACTTCACGGGCCGTCGCGGCGTTGGGAACAACCGCGTCTTGTGGAGCTCGTGGACCTTCATCGGCCCTGCGCATCGCGTCTTCTTCTCCGGCGACACCGGCCTCACCGAGCAATTCAAACAGGTGAAGGAGAAGTACGGCCCGTTCGATCTCTCGATGCTCGAGATTGGCCAGTGGCACCCGGCGTGGGGCTCCATTCACCTGGGACCGAAGGGCGCGCTCGAGGCGCACGCGATGCTGGGCGCGACGCACCTGCTGCCGATTCACTGGGCGACGTTCGAGCTCGGCCTGCACGCGTGGAGCGAGCCGCCCGAGACGCTGGTGACGGAAGCTGCGAAGACGAGTGTGTCGGTCGTGTCACCGATGCTGGGTGAACCCATCGAGCCGCTCGCTGGTGAGAAGGGCTCGACGTGGTGGCGCGCGCTGCCTCCGCTCGCCAACGCCTGCCCGTGAAGCAGGCTTGCTCAATGACGGCCGTCGACTACTCTGTGCCTCGACGTGGCGCAGGAAACCGAGCTCGGCGGCTACCAACTCGTGGGTCGTCTCGCAGTAGGCGGGATGGCAGAGGTCTATCAGGCCAAGCCGCGCCCCAACACGCAGCGCAGCCCCGGTGAGCCCGAAGACGTCGTCATCAAGCGGCTCTTGCCCAGCTACCGGAACGACGCGGCCTGGGTGAAGCAGTTCGTCGACGAGGCCAAGCTCACCGTTCGGCTCCGCCACTCGAACATCGTGCGCACGTACCGCTGCTTCAAGGCGGGCAGCGACTACCTCATGGTGCAGGAGCTCGTGGCTGGCCGCACGCTCCAGTACATGATGGACGCGTTCAAGCAGGCCGGGCAGCTCATGCCGCTCTCGGCGTCGACGTACATCGGCATCTGCCTGATGAAGGCGCTCGACTACATCCACCGCGCGAAGGTCGGAGAAGGCGGCGCCACCATCGTCCACCGCGACGTGAACCCGGCGAACATTCTCTTGAGCGTCGCCGGTGACGTGAAGCTGACCGACTTCGGCGTGGCCGAGGTCGAAGGCGTGATGCGCGGAGAGCAGGGCGCGCTGCGCGGCACCATCTCGTACATGAGCCCCGAGGCGGTGCTGGGCCAGGCCGTCGACCACCGCGCCGACATCTTCGCGGCGGGCACCATTCTCTGGGAGCTCTTCAGCGGCCAGCGGCTGTTCGCCGGCGGCAACGAGATGGAGATGATGCACAAGGTGCGCGACTGCCGCGTGCCGTCGGTGCACTTCCACAACCAGGAAGCGCCCGACATGGCCGTCGCCATCGTTCGTCGCGCGACGCTGGCCGACCGCGCGCTGCGGTTTCAGACGGCGTCAGAGATGGCGAAGTCGCTCGAGGTGCTCGCGCGCCGGAACGGCTGGCCCACGACCGTCGATGCGCTGACGCCGCTGCTGGGTGGTTGAGTCTCGTTCGATGCGGCTCTGCCTCGTCGCCCTCGCACTGCTGACCGGCTGCAACCGCGTGCCCCGCGCCGACGTGTCGAGCGGGCTCGAGGTCTCGAACGTCACGCTCGCGTTCCCCAAAGAAGAGCAGGGTGACTTGTTCTTCGAGCTGGTGCTGCCGCGTGAAGTGGCGCGGGTGACGAGCCTTCGCTGGGAGCTGTGGCTGGGCACGCGCCGGTTCGCCGAGGGCGTGGTGCAGGCTCCCGAGGTGAGCACCGATGCGGGTGGGCGCCGTCGCGCGCGGGTCGAAGCGCCGCTCGTCTACAAACACCTCGGCTGGCGTGAAGGCAGCACCTGGCTCGACGTCGGCGTGAAGGGTGACGTGCAGCCGTACGGAGCTGACGAAGGTGGCCGCATTCCGTTCCGCGTGAGGCGTGAGGTGCTGGTGACCGCCGCACCGCAGCTCGAAGATCGCGTCGACTGATTCGTTCTGACGGTGTGGCGTCTTCGGCCCTCTCGGACGAGGAGTCCCGAGCTGGCCACGCGAATTCCGGCTCGTGAGACCTTCAGCGAGGGTTCTGCAGCGCCTCAGCGAGTTGACGATCGAGCGCGCGACGCTGCTCAGCCTCCTGCGCCTCGAGGCGCGCGGCGATCTCATCGATGGACTCGACGTCACGGCGAGGCAGGCTGGAGGGCTTGCCGCCGCCGAACAGTGCGCGAACGACGAAGGCGATGGCGGCGATGGCCAGCACGACGAAGCCCACCTTGAGCGCGATGACCCCGGCCTTCAGCAACAGACCGAGCGCCACGATCAGCAACACCAGCGCAGGCGGGCCGAGCACCATCACGCCCAACACCGCGAGAAGACCAACCACCCAGCGAGGCATCGTGTTCGAGGTCATCGTGGCTCCGTGTCGCCCGTCGTGTGGGCGCGTTCGACCAGACGGGCGGGCCAGCAGCCGATTGCCGACCGGTCAGGCAGGTGGAGGCGCACTCCAGCCCAACCGCGCGCCGAGCCCCGGGTTCGTGCGCGTCTTCCACACGAAGCCGTCGAGCAGGTAGTGGGTCGTCTGCGGCAACGAGAGCAGCGGCACCACCAGCGTCAGCAGCCCCTCCGGCAGGTCGAGCCCGAAGTCGCCGAACACCATCGCGTGCTCGTGCCACACCAGCGTGTCCCAGAAGAACTCCTCGGCGAACGCGATGATGAGCAGCAGCCCGAAGAACGTGGGCACCCCGAAGCGAACCAGGAAGCCGAGCGCGCCATAGCCCTGCTCGGCGTTGCGGCCCTGCGCGTACCGATAGAGGAACGCGAGGTACGGCACGCCGTGCAGCGTCACGTTCATCACCGTGAAGGCGAAGTCGTCTTCGGCGATGACGATGCCTCCGAACCAGGCGACCCACGTGGCGACCAGCAGCAGCAGCTTGCCGACGGGCAGCGGCGTGCCCTTTCTCCAGCGTACGAACTGCCGCACGAGCCACGCGCCGATGACGGCGAAGTGCACCACGAGCGCGACCGTGCCGACCCACGAGGGGAGCCCGCCGATGAAGTCGTGCTCCTTGAACCACCAGAACGGGCGCGGCAGGTGCGCGTGCCACCAGACGACGGGCCCCAGCGTCGTGGCCCAGATGACGGCTTCGTCGAGCCGCACCGTGCGCTCGTCGTCCTTCGCGCGGCGGCCGTAGAGCACCATCCACCCCGATTGCTGGCGAATGAAGTGCCACACCGCGACGTACGCGAGGCACCGCCAGAAGAACGCGGGAGAGATGGAGTGGGCGACGACCGAGAGCCCGAAGGCCAGCAACGGGGCTCCGGCGGCGAGGAGCGGGCGGCGCTGCACCTCGGCCTTGTCGAGGTACACCCGATAGAGCGTCGACCACACGTGCGAGACGTCGATGGCCACCACGAAGACGAGCCACGCCCACAGCGGCGCGTCACCGAAGACGCCGAGGGCCCGGCCGAGCAGCACCACGCCCAGGGAGAGCAGCGCGCTGCCGAAGAAGAGCGCAGTGTCCATCGGGCCTGAGAACAACCACCGCTGCGTCATCGCGCGTGCACGGTGGAGCAGCGACGCCGATTACTCAACTGCGAAACGGCACTCCCAGGCCCCGAGTCGTCGAGGCTTCGGAGCCGTTCACGCTCGCGACGTGAACCCAGCTTACGGGCAGCGTCCCGTTCCGGTCTGGCAGGCAGCGGTGCCGTTGCAGAAGCGGCCGAGGCAGCACAGCTGGCCCGAGCCTCCGCACGCTTCACACTGGTTGTTGTTGCCGCACGCCGCGCCCGCTCCGCAGAAGTCACCGCCGCGGCCGTTGCAGCAGCGCTGGCCGACGCCACCACACGCGACGCACTGCCCGCCGACCTCGACCGTGAACGGCGCGGTACACGCGACGTCACCCATGCAGGCCGGCTGGCCGAGCCGACCACACGCGCCGTTCTGACAACCGCCGTTCGCGCAGAGGCCCGTCTGCCCACTGCACATGAGGCCCGCGCCGATGCAGCGGTTCGTGTTGTTGTCGCAGCACCCGCCCGCGCCGCACGCGTTGCCCGGGCAGCACGGCTGACCAGGCCCGCCGCACATGGAGCAGGTGTTCTGCCCGCACGCGAGCCCCGAGGCCGTGCAGAAGTCAGCCTGGTTGCCGCCGCCGTTGCAGCACTGCTGGCCCGAGCCGCCACACGTCGAGCACGCGCCGTTCATGCACTGTCCGAGCAGCGGGCCGCACGTCGCTCCGCTCGCGACACAGGTGGTGCCTGCACAGCACCCGCCGCCCGAGCACGTCGAGTTCGCGCAGCACGGCTGACCAGGACCGCCACAGGCCACGAACGTTCCGCCCACGCAGAGCGCGCCGGTGCTGCCGGTGGCTCCCGCGGGAACGCAGGTGCCGTTGTCGTTGCACCCGCCGCCCAGACACATGGTGCCGCCGCACGCGGACTGGAGCGGACCTCCGCACGGGGCGCACGTGCCTGCAGTGCACGCGAGCGTCGCGCGGTTGCACATCGAGCCCGCGCAGCACGGCTGGCCCGCACCTCCACAGCCTCCGCACTGGCCTGACGCCTGGCACAGGTCGCCTCGCGCGCACTGCTGGCCGGCCGCGATGCAGGCGTTCGTTCCACCGACGTCGCAGCAGCCCGTGGAGCACGTCGCCCCGGGGCAGCACGCCTGACCCGCGCCACCGCACTGCTGACACTGCCCGCCGCGGCACGTCGTGTTCGCGCCGCAGACGTCACCCGCACAGCACGCCTGGCCCGGACCGCCGCACGGAGCACACGAACCTTGCGAGCACGCCGTTCCGGCCGCGGTGCAGGTCCCGTTCGCGCAGCACGGCTGACCGGCGCCGCCACACGCAGCGCAGTTCGTCCCACCCGCCGTGCAGACGACGCCGCCTGCCGTGCAGGTGCCGCCTGGGCAGCACGTCTGGCTCAGGGCTCCGCATTGGCCGCAGCTGCCGTTGGTGCACGTTCCGCCGAGGTTGGGGCAGGTGGCGCCAGGAGTGACGCAGGCGTTCCCGACGCAGCAGCCGCCCCCGTTGCAGGTCTGGGCAGCGCAACACGCCTCACCGGCGCCGCCACAGGGAGCGCACAGCGCCGCGACTCCTTGTCCACTGCAGACCAGCGCCCCGCCAGCGCATTGGCGGCCCGGACAACAGGCCTCGCCCGCGCCACCACAGGGTGAACAGATGTTGTTGCGGCAGGTCGCGTTCGCGCCGTTGCAGAGGTTGCCCGGGCAGCAGGCCTGACCCGTTGCACCACACACGACCACACCGCCGCCCGTCCCCCCGCCAGCGACGAACCCTCCACCTGATCCGCCCGCAGCCTCTCCGCCTGCTGACGCGCCACCAGCCGTCGAGCCATCTCCACCTGCGGTACTGCCATCAGGAGCGGAGGGGTCGACCACGACGTTATTGCAAGTACATCCAGACCAGAGGAAGGCGCAGAGCAGGGGAAGAAGGAGGTGGCGCATGGGGGTGGGGGATTCCTGGGAGGGCGCACCTGATGGCGCGCGGTCGGCCACAGGTCCGGACCCGGCGGAAAGACTGGCGGCCACCACGGCCCGTTTTGTGGCCACCACGGGGGCATGGAGGTCTCGTCTGTGAACGAGGGAATGAAAGACCCCGGTGGGCACATCGACGCCGCGCGGCGCGGTGAAGAGTCGGCGTATCGAGCGCTCTACGAGCGTTATCGACCGGGAGTCGTTCGTTTGCTCGAGGCGTTTGCGGCGCTCGACTTCGACGAGCGAGAGGACATCGTGCAGGACACCTTCACCCGCGCCTTCAAGTCTCTTGGCACGCTCACCACACCAGCGTCGTTCGAGGCGTGGCTGTACGCCATCGCCCGCAACCGCGCGAAGACGGCGCTGAGCAAGCGCTCGACGGAGGACCGCACTATGGCGGAGTTCTCAGGCGAGGCGCTCGACGCGGTGCCGCCGTTCCCCGACTCGCTCGCCCTCGAGGTCGACATCGCCGTGGTTCGGGATCTCATCGAGCGGCTGCCCGAAGGCCCCGAGAAAGAGACCGTCAGGCTCTTCTACGTCGAGGGGCAGCTCTCGGCCCGGGAGATTGCCGAGAAGCTCGGCGTCGGCAAGAGCGCCATCACCATGCGGCTCGAGCGGTTCCGGGCGCGCGTGAAACGGGAACTCACCCTTCGTGTCCTCGCAGGGAAGGTCTGACATGCACCTCGACGAAGCCACCTGGCAGCGCCTCTGGAGCGACCCGGCCTCGGCCCGCTCGATGCTCGACCACGTGAAAGAGGGCTGTGATGTGTGCGACGCCTTCATCGCCAGCAGGCCCGAGCTCGATGGTGAGGTCGATCGCCTGTTGATGGGCCTGACTCCCAGGTCGGCGCCGCTCGACGAGCTGGGCTGGCGGCGGTTGCGCGCGAAGGTCTCCAGGGCGCCGAGGTCGTCGCCCGTCGCGTGGATTGCGCTGGCCGCCGGGCTCGCGGTGCTCGCCAGTGGAACGCTGCTCGCTGTTCGCGGCACGCACCAACAGACAGCGCCTGGCCTCAAGGGCGACGGCCGCGAGTACATGCCAGTGGTGGCCGCACGGCAGACCGACTCCGGCTCCTTCGAACAGCTGCCCGAGTCAGGCCGAGTGCCCAAAGGCTCGACCCTGGCGTTCCGGGTCACGTCTCCCGTCGACGGGCCGGCGCGCGTGTTCCTCCAGCGCGGCAGGGAGCTGCCCGAAGAGCTGGCCCAGCTTCGCGTGAAGAGCGGGGCCAACCAGCTCGAGCAGGAGTCAGGCCTGTTTGGCGTGAACCTCGAAGACGAGCAGGGCCCGGTCACCGTGTGGGTGATTGCGCACGATGTGCCGTTCGATGCCGCTCAGGCGCTGGAAGCGATAGCCTCTTCGTCGTCGCCCTTGTCGGTGGGGCGCGTCGAGGTGCTGGTCGATCCGTGACTCGTCTGCTCATCGCCACCGCGTGTCTCGCGCTCTCGTGCGCGCACACGTCGCTCGAAAAGGGCGGCGCGGTGGTGGTGTCGCTGAAGAAGGGTCAGGCCGACTCGGCGTTCGAGGCTCGCCGCTTCGCGCTGGTGGTCGGCATTCCCCGCGCGGCAGATGATCGCTGGCGCGCACTGCAGTTCGCCTCGAAGGATGTCGATGACGTCTCGCGCGTGCTCCGCGACCCGCTCGGTGGGCGCTACCAGAACGTCACCACGCTGCTGACCGAAGCGCAGACGACGAAGGCCGCGCTGCTCGACGCCGTGCACGCACTCGCCGCGCAGGCGACGAGGCCCGACGACATCGTGGTGCTCTACGTCTCGGCGCACGGCACGCTCGCGCGTGATGGCCGGGGCGAGCTCGCGCGCTACCTCGTCACCAGCGACGCCGACTTCACCCACCCCGCGCAGACCGCGCTGTCGATCTCCGAGCTGCAGCAGGCCTTCGGCACGGTGCCCTCGAAGCGGCGAGTGCTGGTGCTCGCGACGTGTCACTCGGGTGGCGGTAAGTCGTTGCTGTCGGAAGAGGTCTCGCGCGAGCTGGCTTCCCTCAAAGGCCCGGTGCGCCCGCTCGAGGAGTCGTCACGCGCCGCCATGGTGCTCTCGGCCAGCGACTTCGGTGAGCCCGCGCGCGAAGACGAAGGCCTTCGGAACGACGTGTACACGCACTTCCTCGTCGAGGCGCTCTCGGGCCTGGGCGATCGCAACGGCGACGGTGCGGTCACGGCGACCGAAGCGCACGACTGGGCACGCAGGAAGACCTGGGCGTTCTCGAACGGCCGCCAGCGCCCGTCTGCCGAGATCATCGAGGTCGGCGCCGATCCCATCATCCTCTCGGGCTCCATCAGCCGTGAGGGCAAGCCCGAGCTCTTCTCGTATGCGCAGCGCCTCGATGGCTTTGCGCTCAAGGTCGATGGCGAAGAGCGCACCGAGCTGCCTGGTGGAGCCGCGGTCGCTGCGGGCCGCCACGTCGTCGAGCTGACGAAGGGCCCTGACCTGCTCGTGCGGCAGGAGGTCTCGCTCGAGGTCGGTCAGCGGCTCGACGTGCAGGAGCTGGTCGATCGCGCCGAACCCAACGTCGCCGTCTCGCTGCTCGCGGGTGGCTTCGCGTTCATCGATCAGAAGAGCCGCGACGAGGTGATGCCTGGCGGCGCGAACGTGGGCGCGTCGGTTCGCTTCGATCGCGTCTTCGGCTCCCGCTTCGCGCTCGAGCTCGATGGCAGTGGCTTTGGTGGGGCTTCGTCGCTGCAGCTGGGTGGAGGTGCGCCGGTTCCCTTCACGTGGGTGAGCGGGCAGGGCGGCATTTCACTCGCGTGGACGTGGCGTTGGCGTGCGCTCTCGTTCTGGGCAGGCCCGCGTGTGGCCGGACTGTGGGTTCAGCGGTCATTCTCTTTGCCGGCTTATTCCGGGCAGCAGACTGCGTTCTCGATGATGCCGGGCGCGTGGTTGGGCGGCGCAGTGACGTTCGGGTCCCGTTGGGAGTTCTCCTTGAACCTTCAGCCGATGCTCACCGTGTTGACCGTCGATGGCGCGATGCGCCCGATGGGCTTCGTCGGTGGCTGGGCTGCCGCGGGGTACAAGTTCTGATGCGCGCGCTCTTCGCCAGCGTCGCGGTGCTGCTCGCCGGGTGTGGCGGCCTCGACAACTCGGTGCTCCGCCTCGGTGTCGTGCGCGGGGTAGTGATGAACCCGACCATCGAGTCGCTCGTCATCGTCGAGCAGCTGCCTGAGCTGAACGCGAAGCCCGCAGCCGATGGGCGCTTCGAGATTGCCGGAGTTCCCCAGGGTGAGATCTCGCTGCTGGTGCTCGCGTCGGGCACCAACGCCGAGCGGCTCACGGTGAAGGTGCAGGGCGGTGCGGTGTCCGAGCTGGGCACGGTCAGCCCGAAGCTGGGCGCCCGCCTCGCAGTGCACGTTCACGTTCCGTCGAATCAGAGTCGCGCGAACGCCGTCGTCACCGTCGCTGGCGCGGTCGTGCAGAAGAAGCTCGATCGCGAAGGCGAAGTCGAGGTCGCGCTGCCCACCGGCTGCTACCCCGTCAACGTCGCGATTCGGGGTCTGGGCGCGGTCGAGAAACAGGTCTGCGTCGAGGCGCCGAAGTTCCGCGAGGTCGACTTCGAGCTGCTCGAACCCGATGGAAGCCCGGGGCGTGAAGGGTGCTCCGTCAGCGGCTGTGAGAACGGCCACGTGTGCCGCTCCAGCGGCGCGTGTGAGTGACTCCGGCGGTTCGCACGCTACAGTCGCCGCTTCATGAGGCCTCTGCTCGTCGCCTTCGCCCTCCTTCTCTGCACGGCTGCGCTCGGTTCGGAAGAGGACTTCCAGCGGTTCTTGAACGCGTCGGTGCGGCTCTACGAGAACCTCGAGTACGAGCGCGCGCTCGAGCAGGTGCGCAACGCGAAGAAGCAGGCCGTGACGCCGGACCAGCAGGCGCAGGCGGCGCTCTACGAGGGCATCATGCTCTCGGACCTCAACAAGCCTGACGAGGCGCGCGCGGCGTTCAAAGAAGCGCTGCTGCTCAAGCCCGACGCGGTCATTCCCATCAAGGTGTCGCCGAAGGTGTCGAAGGACTTCGAAGACACGCGGCTCGCTGCGCAGAAGGAGCTCGCGCCGCTGCTCGCGAAGCAGGCCGAAGAGAAGCGGAAGCGTGAAGAGGCAGCGAAGGCTGACGCGGCCGCGAAGGCGGAGTTCGAACGGCAGAAGGCCGAGCTCGAGGTTCGCGCGAAGGAGATCGCCCGGCTCGAAGCCGAACGGAAGAAGGCCGAGTCGGACGCGCAGGCCGCGAAGGCGAAGGAGTCGCTCGCCGAGGAGCAGCGCCGCAGGGCGGAAGCCGACGCGATGGCGAAGGAGCTCGACCGCCTGAAGACCGAGCGGCAGCAGCTCGAGGCAAAGCTCGCGAAGGCGAAGGACACACCGGTCGTCACCGTCACCACGCCAGACCCGAACGTCGTCGACCCAGTCACCGTGACGACGCCCGTGGTGGTGGGCACCAAGCCGACGCCAGTGTGGCCGTTCGTGTTCCTCGGCGCAGGCGCGGTGGCCGGTGGCATCGGTGGCTACTTCGGCATCATGAGCCAGGAGAGCATCACCAGCGCGCGCAGTGAGCCGTTTCAGCTCGTCGCGAACCAGCACCTGCGTGACGCCACCAACAACGCCACCATCGCGAACGTGCTCTTCGGCGTGGCAGGCGCGATGGGGCTCGGCGCGTTGATCAGCGGCATCGCCTGGGCCGTGACTCCCGCAGACGCGCCACCGCCGCCCTCCGTCGTCTCGGAGGTCACGCCATGAAGCGGCTCCTCGGCGTGGTGTTGCTCTCGACGGCGTGCACGGTTCCGACGCTCGGCGAGCTCGGTGAGAAGCGCTGTGACGTCGACGCAGGGCAGGGCTGTGTCACGGGCTACGTCTGCGTGAGCGGGCTCTGCAAAGTGCCAATGGGCGGGGCGTGCACCGAGAGCCAGACGCGCGCGTGTGGCGTCGATGGTGGAGCGTGCCGCTCGGGAACACAGCGGTGCGTCGATGGACAGTGGGGCGCGTGTGAGAACGCGGTCGGCCCGATGAACGAGGCGTGTGACGGCGTCGACAACGACTGTGACGGTATGACCGACGAAGGCGTGGCTTCGCTCCCGTGTGAAAAATCGCAGGGCGTCTGCGCGAACGCGATGAAGAGCTGCGTCGATGGTGGCTACGTCTCCAGCTGCGGCACGCGCGAGTACGGCATGTTCTTCGAAGCGGTGGAGTCGAGCTGTGACGGGCGCGACAACGACTGCGACGGCGACACGGACGAGAGTGTCTCGGGTGGAGCGTGCGCGAACGCCGGCGTCTGTGCGGGCGCGATGCGGGTGTGTTCGATGGGCGCTCCCGGCGTGTGCGTGGCGCCGAACTTCGAAGCGGTGGAGGCGAGCTGCGACGGTCGCGACAACGACTGCAACGGCAGCGTCGATCGGTACCCCGATGGTGGTGTGCTTCGCGGAAGCACGATGTGCCCGCTCTCGGCTGGCGTCTGCGCGAACGCTCGCACCTCGTGCGTCGACGGTGGACTCGAGAGCAGCTGCTCGGCCGCCTCGTACGGACCCAACTACGAAGCCGTCGAGACGCGCTGTGACGGGCTCGACAACGACTGCGACACCATCGTCGACCGCCTGGCCGATGGCGGCGTCGTGCGCACGGGCCAGTGTGAGCTGAGTATGGGCGTCTGCGCGAACAACCCCGGCCGCGCGTGCCTCAACGGCAACGGCGAGTCCGTCTGCACGCAGGCCTCGTACGGCACGCTCTTCAACCGCGTCGAGTTCGTCTGCGATGGCCTCGACAACGACTGCGACGGCCGCAACGACTGGTCGAAGGAGACGCCGCTGGTGCTCTCGGCGAACGCGCTCTCGTCGCACCTCTCGCTCGTGAGCTTCCCCGGCGGCCTCGGCGGCGTGTTCGTCGATGAGCGCACGGGTGGTGAACGCGTCTTCTTCCGCCTCTACGACGACACGCTGCAGGCGACCGGCCTCGAGGTCGAGCTGTCGGATCCGCTCGTCACGCGTGCTTCACGCCCGAACATCGCGCGCCTCGGTCAGGACTTCGCGGCGACGTGGCTCGAGCAGCTTCCCGACGCCGGCCAGCGCGTCGCCGTCAGCCGCATCACCACCACCGGCACGCGCGCGTGGACGCAGTTCGCCACCCCGACGACGACCTCGGTCTACAAGGAGCCCCGCCTCACCACGCTGGCCTCGCCCGAGTCGGTGCTCGTCGCGTGGATCGAGAGCCCCTCGCTCGTCTTCAAGGGCACGGTGTTCGATGGCGCCGGAAATCGTTCTGCGATGGTGACGACGCTCGGCGGAGGCAGCGGCGACCTCGTCTTCGACGCCGACGTCGCGTCGCGCTCGGGTGACTTCGTGGCGGGCTGGGTCTCGCAGCAGTCAGCCGAGTTCCGCGTTCGGTTCCGTGCGTTCTCCTCCACGCTGGCGCCGCAGGGCGCAGGGCCGCGTGAGACGTTCTTCACGGGTGAGCAGGCCGACAAGCTTCGGCTCGCGCCGTTCGGTGGCTCAGGAGAAGTCGCAGGCACCTGGGTGAGCAGCATGGGCAGCACGAACGCGACCATTCGTGGCCTCACCAACGTGCTGAGCACGGGCAGCACACCTCAGCTGCTCACCACCTTCGCGGGCTCCATCGCCGATCTCGCGGTGCAGACGTTGCCCGTGGGCGCGGTCGCGTTCTGGTCGCAGGGCATTCCGCAGCCGCGGTTGTTGGGGCGCACCTTCGCTGCCGATGCCGGGGTGCTCGACGTGACGCCCGCCGGCGTGAGCGGTCTCTTCGCGCCGACCATCGCGCCGCGTGACGGTGGCCTCGTGGTGGTTGGCTACGAGTGCGACCGCGGTCAGGGACTGGACCTGTACGGACAGGCCATCTGCTTCTGAAGCGGCTGTGTGCGCCGCGTCACCACACGGCTGATCATTTTCCCCGAAGAGCTTTGCGACTCGGCGCGGCTGCGTAGGCTCCCTGCGTTGCCCGGTGCGGGAGCTCGACTCCCGCTGGTGTCGCAGCGCGGTCAGGGGAGAACACATGTCCTTCAACGCTCGTCTCGGCCTCATGGCCGTCGTCCTCTCGTGCGCCTTCGTGAGCGCGTGCGGAGACAAGAGCCCCAAGGTGAACGTCGGCTCCGAAGTTCCCGTCATCGGTCAGGTGCTGCCCGGCCGTGGACCCGTCGAGGGCGGAACCGTCGCGGTGATTCGCGGCCTCAACTTCAGGCCCGGCTTGTCGGTGACGTTCGGCGCGACCGCGGCTCCCTTCGTGCGCGTCGTCGATGCCACCACCGTCACGGTCGTCACGCCTGCGGGCACGGCGGGCCGGGTGAACGTCGTGGTCTCGAGCGCCGAAGGGCAGACGACGACCTTCAAGGACGGCTTCGAGTACTACGTGAAGGACGGCACCACGGCGGCGGCTCCGACGTTGTCGGCCATCGCGCCGAACACGGGCCCGGCTTCGGGTGGCACCGTCGCGCTCGTGACGGGCACCGGCCTGCAGAGCGGCGCGATTCTGCTCGTGGGCCGCGCGCCTGCGACCGACGTCGTGGTGGTCGACGCGACGTCGCTCTCGGGTGTGTTGCCGCCGAACGCGGTGGGCACGACTGACGTCGAGGTCACCAACCCCGATGGCCAGAGCGCGGTGCTCGCGGGAGCGTTCGCGTACTCCGACTCCGACGGCGTCGGCCCCGTCATCAGCGCCATCTCGCCCATCGCGGGCTCCACCACCGGAGGAACGCCCGTCACCATCGGCGGCAGCAACTTCCGCTCGGGAGCGCTCGTTTTCTTCGGCGGCAAGAGCGCCACCATCGTCGGCACCAGCCCCGTCGCCATCTCGGTGTCGTCACCACCCTCGGGCCCTGGCGTCGTCGACGTCGCCATCACGAACCCTGACGGCCGCAGCTCCATCGCACGCGGGGCGTACAACTATTACGTCGGCGGCCCCGTCATCGCGCGCATCACGCCGGCGTTTGGTCCGCTCGATGGCGGCACCGACGTCGTCATCGATGGCCGTAACTTCCAGCAACGCATCACGGGCACCGTCGGGGGCCGCGCGCTGCAGAACGTGCGCAGGCTCGATGACCGCTCCATCTCTGCGACGACCCCGCGTGGCGCGATGGCCGGAGCCGTCGACGTGCGCGTCGAGAACGACGACGGCCAGTCAGACACGCTGCTGAGCGGGTTCGCCTACGGCAACGCGCCGCCACCCAGCTTCGCGCTGTCTCGCGTGACGCCCGAGGTCGGCCCCATCGCGGGTGGAACGCGCGTCACCATCATCGGCTCGGGCTTCGCCACCGGAGCGACGGTCACGTTTGGTGGTCAGCCTGCGACAGGCGTGCAGGTCGTCGGTGGCGCGACCATCTCGTGCGTCACTCCTCCGGGAATGATTGGGCCCGTCGAGGTCGTCGTCACGCAGGGTGGGGACAGCCGGCGGCTGCAGCTGGGCTTCTGGTACTTCGACCCGTCACGTCGCGGTCCCACGCCTTCCATCGCTGCCGTCACGCCTGCGCTCGGCCCTGTGCCCGGCAACAGCACCGTGCTCATCACCGGCAACGGCTTCGCCGACGGCGCGCGCGTGTACTTCGGCACGAAGGCCGCGACGACGACGACGTTCGTGACGGCCAGCACGGTCACCGCGGTGACGCCTGCGGCCGACGCTCCAGGACCCGTCGACGTGCGCGTGCAGAACCCCGATGGTCAGGTCGTCACGCTGAACCAGGGCTACGTCTACGTCGACCCGTCGTCGCTGGGGCCGTCGCCTGCGCTCACCTCGGTCACGCCCAACACGGGCGGCAGCGCCGATGAGACGGCCGTCGTCGTCGCCGCGCAGAACGTCACCGCTGGCGCGCTCGTGTTCGCTGGTGGCCGCCCCGCGAAGAACGTCATGCTCCGGACCGGGTCGGTGGACGCCACCTTCGGCCCCGATGCGCCGGGCGCCGTCGACGTCGCCATCACCAACCCCGATGGCCAGTCGGGCCGCCTCGCGAACGGCTTCACGTACTCGCGCTCGCCGCCGACGCTGCTCACCATCACGCCGAACACCGTGCCGGTCGGTGGCGGTCTCAAGGTGCTGCTCTCGGGCAAGGGCTTCGTCGCCGGAGCCACCGTCACCATCGCGACCCAGATGGTGCCGACGACGTTCGTCGACTCGACGCTGCTCTTCGTCACCGTGCCGGCGAACCCCATCGGCCAGGTCGACGTCACCGTCACCAACCCCGACGGCCAGCGGAGCACGCTGATGAACGGGCTCACCTACGCGAACATCATGCTGGGCAACTCGCCGACGCTGACGAGCATCGCTCCTTCGCGCGGGCCCACGACGGGCGGCACCATCGCGTTGCTCGTCGGCACCAACCTCGCGCAGGGCGCTCGCGTGCTCTTCGGTGGAACGCCGGCCACGCGCGTGACGGTGATGAGTGACACGCGCCTGTCCTGTCAGGTGCCCGCAGGCATGGCGGGCCTCATCGACATCACGGTGGTGAACCCCGATGGGCAGTCGGCGCAGTTGCTCCAGGGCTTCCGCTACGTCGACCCGTCGACGCTGGGGCCGGCTCCGACGCTCATCTCGGTGACGCCTTCGAGCGGCAACTCCGCGGGTGGCACGCAGACCGTGCTCACGGGCTCGCTCTTCCAGCAGGGCATGCTCGTCTTCTTCGGCGGCTTCTCGGCGAACGCGTCGAACGTGCAGAACGGCGGCATCGCCACGGCCACGACGCCGGGTGGACCTTCGGGCCTCGTCGACGTCGCCATCACCAACCCCGACGGCCAGTCGTCGATTCTCGTCGGCGCGTTCAGCTACACGCCGCGGCCCGAGCCTCAGACCATCTTCCCCGCTGAAGGTCCGACGGGCGGCGGCACCATGTTCACCATCGCCGGCCGCAACTTCAGCGCAGGCGCGAAGGTCTTCTTCGGCAGCACCGAGGCGACGACCGCGATGGTTCAGTCGCCCACCGTCATCACCGGCACCACGCCGGGCCGCGCTGCGGGGGTCGTCGACGTGCGCGTGCAGAACCCCGATGGACAGACCGGCACGCTGACGATGGCGTACACCTACAACTCGGCGCCCACCATTTCGCTCTCGAGGCCAGGCGCTGGTCCCGTCGCGGGCGGCAGCACCGTGCTCATCACGGGCACCGGCTTCCGTACCGGCACGACCGTCACCGTCGGCGGAGCGATGGCGACCAACGTTCGCGTCGTCAGCGACACGCAGCTCTACACCGTGACGCCCGCGGGAAACCCCGGAGCTTCCGACATCGTCGTCACCAACCCCGACATGCAGAACGTGACGCTGGCGCGTGGCTTCCGCTACGACTTCCCCGACGCGCAGGCGCGCAGCTCGTCGATGCAGCCGGCCATCTACGTGCCGATGGCGCGTGACGACGCGGCGTACAAGACCGACTTCGGTGTCATCAATCTCTCGGGCAGCTCCGTCACCGTGACGGTGGCCTCGGTCGACGGCGCCGGTGTGCAGCAGGGCTCGCGGGCGTTGACGGCGCAGGTGCCGGCGTTCGGACGCACCGTGGTGACCGACGTGCTGCGCTTCATCGAAGGCGCGACCACGCAGCTGAACAAGACGGCCTCGCTGGTGGTGACGAGCGACGGACCCATCTCGGCCTTCTCGGTGGTGACCGACCGCACCTCGAACGACGCGTCGGTGATTGCCGGCTCGACGGTCTCGCGCGCTGCCAATCGCATCATCCTTCCCTACACGTCGTCGGTCGGCGCGTTCCGGACCTGGCTCGCGGTGCGCAACCTCGGCGGTACCGCGGTTGCCATCGACATCACGGCGCGTGACGCGGGCGGTATGCAGCTGGGCCGGCTCTCGGCGGTGAACGTCGGCGCGAACGGCCTCTACACGGCTGATGACGTGCTCGGCGCGATGAACGTGACGGGCGCGGTCGCGGTGCTCGACGTGAGCGGACCGACGGGCTCCTCGCTCGTCGCCTCGGCGCGCGTGTATTCGAACGTTCGGCTCGGTGGCGTCATCGCGGGCCGGCCGTTCTCCGACGCGGCGTTGAGTCAGGTGCTGCCGTACCTGCCTGACACCTCGAGCGAGACGAGCACCTTCAGCCTCATCAACACCGAAGGCACGGCCGGCAGCGCGAGCATCGACCTGCGCTCGGCCTCGGGTCAGAGCCTCGGTACGCAGAACGTGATGGTGCCGGCGAACGGCTTCGTGGTGGTGGCCGACCTCGCGCGCACGCTGCTCGCTCGCACGGTGCCGACGCAGACACAGTCGAGCCTGCACGTCACCTCGACGACGCGCATGCTGGCGAGCGCGCTGGTGCTCACCACGGCGACGGGAGATCTGCGCCTGTCGAACTCTCGCCCCGGCGGTGGGGTGCGGTTGCTGCTGCCCTATGCAGATGGGCGCACGAGCCTCGCGGTGGTGAACGTCGGCGTCGCGGCGGCGAACCTCGAGGTGCAGCTCTTCGTCGACTCGGGCAGCGCGCGTGGAACGCCGTTGCGGGTGGCGGTGCCTCCGCGTGGCAGCTTCCAGGCGGCGCTGTTGCTCTCGTCGCTCGGCGCTGGAGCCTCGAACGGCTACGTCGAGGTGCGCTCGCTCAACGGCATGCCGCTCGTCGCCATCGCGAAGGTGGGCAACGACCCGGCCGGCCAGCACGGAGACACCATCGACCTCGGGCAGGTCATCAGCACGCCCTCGATTCAGCAGCTGCGACCCGCGACGGGACCGGCCACGGGCGGAACGATGTCGCGCATCACGGGAGCGTTCTTCCTGCCGGGCATCTCGTTCCTCTACGGCGACAAGCCCGCGCCGCGTGCGCAGACGTTCTCGTTCGACACCGCGGTGGCCGTGTCTCCCACTGCGACCAACGGACTCGTCGTCGACGTCACCGCCATCAACATCGACGGCGCCTCGGGCTCGTTGCCGATGAGCTTCTCGTACGTCGACCCGGCGATGCTCGGAGCGCCGCCTTCCGTCGCGTCAGTCGCGCCGCAGAACCTGTCGACGCTGGGCGGCACGGCGATGCAGATCAACGGCAACAACTTCGCGAACCAGGCGCTCGCGTTCGTGGGCCTCTCGCCGGTCTCCGGCTCCACGCAGGTGAACCCGAACCGGGTCGATGGCGTTGCCCCGCCCGGACCGATTGGACCCGCTGACGTCACGGTCTCGAACCCCGACGGCCAGTCGGCGACGCTGACGGGTGGAGTCACCTACGTGGTGCCGCCGCCCTCCATCTCGACGCTCACGCCGAACTCGGGCGCAGGCCGCGGTGGAACCTCGGTGCGCATCACGGGCAACGGCTTCCAGGTCGGTGCCAGCGTCGGCTTCGGCGCGGCCTCGTCTCCCGTCGCCACCGTGCTGAGCCCGACCGACATCGACGTCATCACGCCCGCCGGCAACGACGGCCCCGTCAACATCACCATCGTGAACCCCGACGGCCAGAGCACGACGCTCAACAACGGCTTCACGTATGTCGCGCCTCCCACCGTCGCGCAGGTGCAGCCGACGTCGGGCTCCACGGCGGGTGGCACGCTCATCACCATCACCGGCACGTTCCTGCGGCAGGGCGCGACCGTCAGCCTCGGCACCAACGCGTGCACCGCCGTCAACGTCGCGATGGGCGGCACCACCATCAGCTGCACGACGCCTGCGGGCACGGCCGGCCCTGTCGCGGTCACGGTCACCAACGCCGATGGCCAGACCGGCATTCTGAACAACGCCTTCACGTACCTCGCGCCGATTCCGCCGCCCGTCGTGACCGCGGTGACGCCCAGCTTCGCGGCCATCACCGGTGGTCAGCAGGTCACCATTCAGGGTTCTGGCTTCCAGGCCGGAGCGACGGTGCGCTTCGGCACCACGAGCTCGAACGCCGTGAACGTCGTCTCTCCGTCTGCCATTCTCGCAACGGTTCCGGGCGCGGCCTCCATCGGAATCGTCGACGTCACGGTCACCAACCCCGACACGCAGTTCGGCCGGCTCGCGAGCTCGTTCACCTACTTCCAGCCGGCCGACTTGCCGAACATCACCGTCGTTTCGCTCGCGCCGAACGAAGGCCCTCCAGCGGGTGGCACGCCCGTCTTCATCTCGGGAGCCGGCTTCAAGGTCGGCGTGACGGTTCGGTTCGGCGCAGCGGCTGCGACGAACGTGCAGTACCTCGGGCCTTCGGCGCTGCTGGTGACGGCGCCTCCCAACGCGCTCGGGCCGGTGTCGGTCACGGCGACGAACCCCGACGGCGCGAACAACACGCTCGCCAACGCGTTCAACTACTCCAACGGCGTCGTCTTCCTGCCGCCGCCCATGCGCCTGCCGATGACGAACGAGCGCGGGTACGATCTCGCGACGCTCTTCGACTTCGACGGTGACGGCGACCTCGACGCGTACCTGGGCCGACGCTCGCAGGCCTGCGACAGCGACGGCAACGATCAGCTCTGGGTGAACTCGAACGGCAGCTTCAGCGTGCTCGCGACGTTCCCCGGAGATGCTGCGCGTACGACGGTCGCCGCCCTGCCGATGGACGTCGAAGGCAACGGCACCAGAGACCTCTTCGTGCTCGCAGATGACAGCTACAACGGGCGCGCGAGCGTCTATCGCAACGCACCGCTCGGCACCTTCACGCGCTTCGACCAGCCAGCGCTCTCGTTCGTGCCGTGCTGCACCGGCCCGCAGGTTCGCGGTGGTGCCGTGGGCGACCTGAACACCGACGGCTTCCCCGACGTGTTCGTGGCCTCGAGCGGCGTCGACTGGATGTACATGAACCAGCGTGACGGTGGCTTCGCGGGTACGCGCACCGGCCTGCCGACCCCGAGCGGCGCGGGCATCAACGACGACAGCCGCGACGTCTGCGTTGGCGACTACGACCGCGACGGTGACGACGACGTCTTCGTGGTGAACGCGTCGAACCAGCAGGCGAACTATTACCTGCAGGGGCCGGCGGGCGTGTTCACGCTCTCGAACGCACTCATCCCCATCGTCGGCGGCGCGGGCACCGGCTGCGTGTCGGGCGTGTTCCGCAACGGCTCGAACATTCGCGACCTCGTCGTCGTGCGCGACGGTCAGCCGTACCAGTACCTGCGCAACGACGGCACGGGCCGCTTCACCGACGAGTCGACGATTCCCATCTACCGCCTGCCGCAGACCCCGCCCTCGCTGCGCATCGGCTACCCCTCGGCGGTGGGCATGCGGCGCGGCGTCGAGGTCGTCGATCTCGACACCGACGGAGACCTCGACCTGTTGATGAACCACGTCGATCTGAACCCGCGAATGCAGGCGTACATGAACGACGGCTTCGGCAACTTCACCCTCGGCACGGCGTCGCGCATTCCGCCGCGGCTCGACAGTGAGGAGTGGAACGCCATCGGCGACCTGAACTCCGACGGGCGGCCTGACGTGCTGGTGCCTGGCTCGGGCTCTCAGCCGCGCATTCTCTTCGGCGGCAACAACGGCGTGCTCACGTACTCGACGATGCGCACGATTCCCGAGCAGAGCTACTGCGTGCAGGACGCGATCGCCGCCGACCTCGACCGCGACGGCGACCAGGATCTCTTCTCGGTCTCAGGCTGCAAGGACGGCATCTTCGAGTCGCTCATCACCAACAACGAGCCGGTGACCTGCCGCACCAACACCGTGCACTACTGGCTCAACGACGGCGCGGGCGGCTTCACCGACGACACGGCCAACCGCTTCCCCGCGTTCGGGCGCAACGGCACGGCGGTCTCGACGGCCGACATCGATGGCGACGGTGACCTCGACCTGCTCATCGGAACGTCGTCGGTCGGCACGACGGGCGGCAGCTCGCGCGACAACGCGCTGCGCCTCTACGTGAACAACGGCTCGGGCGTGTTCACCGACCTCTCGTACCCGCGGCTGCCGAGCGACCAGTTCTTCGTCACCGACGTCGAGTTCGTCGACGTCAACAAGGACGGCGCGCCCGACATCTACGTCACCATCGACACCTACAGCTCGTGCTCGAACGGCTCGAACCGGCTGTGGTTGAACACGGGTAACGGGTTCTTCTTCAACGTGACGGGTCAGTTGCCCTACACGAACTTCTCGAACCTGCTGGGCACCTGCGACAACTTCCAGCCGCGCGGCATCACCTCGGCCGACTTCAACGGCGACACGTACCCCGACCTCTACGTCGTCGGAAACGGGCGCAACCGGTTGCTCTTCAACCGCGGCACGATTCAGCCCGGATTCTACACGGACGTCACCTCGGCCAACGTGCCCAACGTCAGCTCGACGAGCCTCGGCGTCGTCTCAGGAGACCTGAACAACGACACATACCCCGACCTCTTCGTCTGCAACGCCGACACCGACCGCGTGAACCTGGGCAACGCGACGGGCATCTTGTCGGACGTGACGGCGACGAACTGGCCGGCCGAGACGCAGCCGTACCGCTACTCGTTCTCGGGCTGCACGACGGCGCCGACGCCCCTTCACTCGCCGTCGTGCACGCTGGGTGACGTCGATGGCGACGGCGACCAGGACATCGTCCTGGCGGGCGGCAGCGGCGGCAACATCAACTACCGCGACCGCCTGCGGCTCAACACGGGCAGCGCGAACTTCGTCGACGTCACCACCGCCTCGCTGCCCTACGACACGGCCTACGCCGAGAAGGTGCTGCTCTTCCGCGCGAACGCCGACGCGAAGCCCGATCTCTTCATCGGCAACTGCGGCCAACCGTACGTCTACCTGAACGCGCCGTGACCCGAGGGGAAGCGATGCGAGTTCTTCGACGGTGGAGCGTGCTGGTGAGCCTCGTCGCGCTGGCGGCGTTCGGCGACGAGAAGGTCGACGTGGTGGCGCGGGGGAGTGGAGCAGGCGAGCCCGAGGTCGGTCGAAGTCACCTGGGTGGTGCCGGCCTCGCGCGCGTTCGTTCGGCGTTCATGGCGCCGCGTGCGCTGTCGGTCTCGGCCACCATGGGCTTCTTTCGCGCGCCAGGCGTGACGGCGGCCGATGGGCTCGACGAGTTCCGCACGACGCTGGTGGGCGCGACCTTCACCCCACTCGAATGGCTCGAGGTGTCGATGACGCTGCGGTCGTCGATTCTCGATCAGCCCGCGTCGGCGCTGCGCACGTACTACCTCGTGAACGACGCGTTCCTTCGCGTGAAGGGCACGTACACGTTCTTCGATGGCGCGCTGGCCGCGGGTGGTGAGTTCTTCCTTCGTCTGCCTCCGCCCGTCTTTCGCGCGAACCCCATCACGCTCGGGCTGTCTCCGGGGCTGGGCGGCGTCATCTCGTACGACGCGTCGAAGAAGAGCCCCGTGCCCGTGGTGCTGCACCTCAACACCAGCGTCTTCATCGACAACTCCGCCGACTTCGACGACGGCACCACCGGCCAGACGCGGCGGCTCGCGCTCGACATCACGACGTTCAACCAGTGGCGCACGGGGCTCGGCGTGGAGGCGCGGTGGAGACTCGGCACGGTCGGAGTGCGTCCCTTCGTCGAGTACACCGTCGACGTTCCGCTCGGAGCGCCCGGCCCCGTGCCGATGCGCGTGATTCCCGGTGTGCGGGTGCTGCCGTGGCGTGGGCTGTTCGTCGACGGGCTCGTCGAGGTGGGCGTGATGCGGCCGACCGCGCGGGGTGTTGCTCCCGTGGCGCCCTGGCAGGTGATGTTGTCGCTCGGCTACCAGACCGGTGTGGATGATGCGCCCGCGCGCCGCGAGTACGTGGAGCGCGTGGTCGAGAAGGAGCGTCTCGTCGAGGCGAAGTCCACTCGCGGCCGCGTGAAGGGCGTCGTCATCGACGCCGCGACGAAGCAGCCCATCGCCGACGCCATCATCTCGATGAAGGGCCGTAGCCGCTTGTTGTCGGAGGGAGACGGCACCTTCCTGCTGCTCGACGTCGAGCCGGGCCCGCTGGTGCTCTCGGTGACGCGCCAGGGCTACGCGCCGCGTGACGTGCAGGGAACGCTCTCGGCGGGTGGAACGGTCGAGCTCAACCCCGCGCTCTCGCAGCTGCCGCCCGAGCCACCCGCGCCGATGACCCTGCGCGGCACGGTGTTGTCCGAGGCCGACAAGCCGGTCGAGGCGACCGTCTCGGCGCCCGGCGCGTCGCTATCGAAGAAGTCGTCTGCCAGCGGCGAGTTCGAGTTCACGTTGGCTTCTGGCGAACAGTCCATCGAGGTGTCCGCAGCGGGCTTTCAGACTCAGGGCCGTCGCGTCGTGGGCCGGCCGGGAGAGGCGCTCGTCGTCGACTTCGTGCTCAAGCCCGTGCCGAAGCAGACGCTCGTCGTGCTGAGGAAGGAGAAGATCGAGATCAAGAAGCAGGTGCACTTCGCGACCGCGAGCGACGTCATTCTTCCCGACTCCGCGCCGCTGCTCGATCAGATCGCCTCGCTCATTCTCGAGAACGATCGCCTCAAGCGCATTCGCGTCGAGGGCCACACCGACGACCAGGGTGACGACACGTACAACCTGAACCTGTCGGATCGCCGCGCGAAGTCGGTCATGCGCGCGCTGCTCGAGCGTGGTGTGCAGGTCGAGCGGCTCGGCGCGGTGGGCTTCGGTGAGACCAAACCCATCGGCGACAACAAGAAGCCGGCCGGCCGCGCGCAGAACCGCCGGGTCGAGTTCATGATCGAGGCACAGGAGTGAGTAAGGTGATGTCGACGTGAGTTCCGGTCAGCTCGAGGTCCTCGGCAAGTACACGCTGCTGCGCAAGCTGGCCGCGGGCGGCATGGCCGAGGTCTTCCTCTCGCGCGTCGCAGGCCCGGCGGGCTTCGAGAAGACGGTGGTGGTGAAGCGCATTCTCGGCCACCTCGCCGAAGACCCGTCGTTCATCGCGATGTTCCTCTCGGAGGCGAAGCTCGCGGCGCAGCTGAACCACCCGAACGTCGTGCAGGTGTTCGACTTCGGCGAACAGGACGGCACGTGGTTTCTCGTCATGGAGCTCATCGACGGGCTCAACCTGCGTCACCTGTTCCGCAAGGCGGCCGAGAAGGGTGAGTACCTGCCCATCGGCGTGGCGCTGAAGATCGCCACCATGGCCCTCGAGGGCCTCGCCTACGCGCACGAGTTCGAGGAGCCGGCGACGGGCGAGCCGATGGGCCTCGTGCACCGCGACGTCAGCCCCGACAACATCCTCGTGGGCCGCAACGGTGCGGTGAAGGTCGTCGACTTCGGCATCGCGAAGGCCGCGAACCAGACGCACCTCACGCGCACCGGCACCGTGAAGGGCAAGTTCTCGTACATGCCTCCGGAGCAGCTGCAGGGGCAGTCGCTCGATCGCCGCGCCGACGTCTTTGCGATGGGCATCGTGCTGTACGAATTGCTCACCACGCGAAAGCCGTTCGACACCTCGAACGACGCGGTCGTGGTGCGCGCGATTCTGTACGAGCAGTTCACGCCGCTGCGCACGTACCGGCCCGAGGCACCCGAAGAGCTCGAGCGCATTCTCGCCAGGGCCTTCGCGAAGGACGTGAACGAGCGCTACGCCGATTGCCGCGCGATGGCGGCCGACCTCGAGAAGCTGATGCTCGCGCGCGCCGAGTCGGTGACGCCGTACGAGGTCTCGCAGTTGGTGCAGCGCCTCGGTGGACCCTCGACCGTCGGGCTGCAGCCAACGCCGAAGCCCGCGGCGTCGAGCGCTCCGACGATGGCGCCGAACCCGATTCAGGCGCCGCCACAGCCGGCGACGTTGCCGCTCGAGCCGACGTTCAGCCCTGCGCCCACTGCGCTTCAGCCGCCGCCTCCGCCCGCGCAGACGAACGCGGCCGCGACGACGCCGCACCCGCAGGTGAAGGTGGTGCCGCCGCTGGGGCCCGTGGAGACGATTCCCACGCCCAGCCCTCGCGAGCCCCCGCCCACGGCCGTGACGGCCCCGAAGACAGGCGTCGCTCCAGCACCTGCCGAGCCCGTGGCCGTTCCCTACGTTGGCTCGCCTTCGCGCCCAGGTGTCGCTGCCCCCGGTGGCGGCGCGCCTTCGTTCAACGACATTCCGCCCGCGAAGGAGTGGGCTGGCCCGACGCAGCCCGGCTGGGCGCAGACGCCGCTGCAGGGCCACTCGAACCCGCCGCCGCAGAAGAAGACGCTGGTGGTGATCGAAGAAGTGCCCCCGCGAAAGTCGCCCGTGCTGCTCTGGGTCTCGGCTGCGGTCGCTGCTGCTGTCGGCATGGCCGGTACGTGGGCGTACCTCTCGACGAGAGAGCCGCAGCGCGTGGTCGTGACGGTTCCGTCGAAGGTGGAGCCGCCAGTCGTGAAGGTCGATCCTCCGGTGGAGCCCGTGAAGGAGCCGGTGGTGGTGACGCCGCCGCCGGCCGTCGATCCCGAGGTCGTCGATGCAGGCGCTCCAGTCGTCGTCGCGGTGAATGACGTGCCGAAGAAGAACCCGCCGCCCGTGCGCCCGAAGCCGGCGAAGGTGGAGCCGTTTCCGCCTCCGCCACCACCGCCCACTGCGAACGACGAGCTGGTCGACTTCCGCGTGCGCCCGTTCGGCACCGTCACCGTCGACGGCAAGGTGGTGGGCGACACGCCGTTTCCGCCCGTGAAGCTCTCACCCGGGTCGCACACGATTCAGATCGTCAACCGCGACCTGAACAAGACCGTGCTGAAGACCTTCGAGGTGAAGGCCGGCGCGCAGAACGTGTTCCGCCTGAACCTCGAAGAGTCGAATTAGCTCGGGTCGACGAAGCTCATGCCGTTGTCGCACTCGGCCTGGGCCGACTCCTTCGTCTTGTACTTGTCGCTCTTGTAGTACCAGTTCGTCTGCAGCGAGCCCTCGGCCGAGCGCACCTGACAGCCACCCCACATGTCCGTGGTGGGGCAGGTCTGGTTCTGGGTGAAGGTACCGCCGACGCCGGTGCCGCCCAGCGTCTTGCAGACGCTCTCCTGCACGGTCCACACGGGCTGCAGGTTGTTGCGCCAGTCGGTGCACTGCGGCGTCATCGGCCGCATGTCACAGCTCGCGCTGCGGCCCATCAGCACTCCGCACGACGACGTCAGCACCAGCAACCCTGCGAGCCCCGCGAGCTTCATTCGTGCACTCCCAACGTGATGAGGAGGCGGCATCGTGCCGGGGTCGCATTCCTGCCGCAACGGATGATTCCATTCTGGGTGAATCGCGTCAGTGAGCGGCTCCACAGCAGTATCGTCACCGGCCCATGAGAACCCTGCTCGCCGCGCTCGCCCTCGTCATCGCCGTCCCCGTGCTGGCCGACGTCTCTCCCGAAGAGGTCGCGAACATTCAGACCGAGCAGGCGAAGGCCAACCAGGCCATCGACGACAAGTACGCGGCGAAGGGCAAGCTGTCGGCGGCCGACCTGCGCGCGATGTCGAAGGAGAAGGCCGCGGCCGAGCGCTCGGTGCTCGATGCGCACGGGGTGAAGGCCGGCGAATGGGTGAAGGCCTCGGCCAAGATGAGCGCCGACGATCGCGCGAAGGTCGAGGCGACGAAGAAGGCGCTGACGGCGAAAGAAGAGGCCGCGAAGAAGGGCGCCGAGAAGGGCCCGAAAGAGGTCGTCATCGAGAAGAACGAAGTGAACGAGGCGGCCGAGATGGACAAGAAGATGGGCCTCGGCGCCGGGAAACGCTGACTCCGGCAGGCTTTGCGCTCGCGGCGCGTCGCAACCACGCGCGAGGCCGAAGCGGCACACGTGATGCTGACGGTGGGCGATCATGCCCACGCTCTTCGCGATGCTCGTCGCTGTCGTGGTGACGCAAGTCACTCCTTCGCTCGAAACGAGTGGGCCACCCGTTCAGAAGGGCTCGCTCGAGTACGTGCCGCTCGCAGCGGGCGGCGTGGCCATCGTCGACACCAGCGCCCCCGACAGGAAGGTGCTCGCGACGATCCTCGAGGGCCACTTCATCACGCGGCTCATCGTCGACGGCGACCGCCTCATCGCGCTCGAGACGAAGGAAGAGGCGCTGGTGTTGTCGCTCGACGACCCACGGCTGCCGCGCGTCGTGCGGGGAGCGGCGGCTCCTTCGACACCGGTCGCGAAGGCGGTGGAGTCGGTGACGCCCGTGACGCCAGCCGTTCCGAGCGCCATCGGCACCGTCGTCGACGTCGTCGGTGGGCGCGTCATCTTCGAGGGCGGCGTCGAGAAGGGCTTTCGCAAGGGCGTGCACGTGCGCGTGTCGTCGCAGCGCAAGGTGCCCAAGCCCGACCTGCTCACGGGTGCGATGGTCGAGGTTCCGAGCGGTGAAGTGACGGCGGTGCTGGCCATCGAGCAGTCCGACGCGCAGCGCGGCATGGCGGTGCTGGGTCGTGGAGACGTGGCAGAGAAGGGCGACCTGGTCGAGCTGACGACGGAGCCGTTGAGCGAGCGCCTCTTCTTCCCCCGCCGTGCGCCGTTCGAGTGGCGCTTCGGCTTCGTGGTGCGGCCGTTCCTCGGGCTCGATGGCACGACGAAGCCCGTGGGCATTCTGCTCGACGGCTACGTCGCCTGGTACCCGTCGACCCTGCCGCTCAGCGTGACGGTGATGGCGGCGCCGTTCGGCTTCGTCATCAACGGCAAGGAGCCGCACTACCCGGGCACCTTCTTCGTCATGGGCGGCTACTCCACCGACTTCTTCGAGATCGGCCTCGGCGCCGGCGCGCTCACCGGCAACATCGGCCCCTGCTTCACCGCGTTCCCCGGCGCGACGGCTGAGTGTGAGGCGAACACCGGCTTCACCATCAACCAGCACCTGCGGCTCGGCGCGCTCGACGGTTTTCACCTCGCGTGGAACTCGTCGATCTTCTCGCGGCCCACGCAGTTCGTCTTCGGGGTCGGGCGGGGAGAGGTCTCGGTGCCGCTCACGAGCCGGCTCGGCCTCTTCGCGGGCGGCGGCGGTGGCGAGAACGGCTGGGCGATGGGCGAACTCGGCGTGCGCACGGCGCTGGGTGGAGCAGGGGCTCCGGGCACCATCGTGCTGCGCGCGAGCCTCGGCTACTCGGCGCTCTTCGACGGGCCGTCACGCGAGTTTCTCGGCGGGCCCGCGGTCGCGTTCGGCATGGAGTGGCGGCAGTGACGTCGCCGCGCGCGCGAGACGTGATTCGGTCGCTCGCGGCTTCTGCTTCACGAGCCGGCGTCGGGCGCAGGCGCTTTCGGCGGACCCGACATGTCGACGTTCACCAGGTCTGACTGCTCCAGCCGCTTCGCCAGCTCGGCCACCTTTGCCTCATCGATGTCGAGGAGCACCACGAGCGCCTTCACTGCGCGCTGCTTGAGCGCCTCGTCGCCCAGCATCTTCGCGGCGAAGTAGAGCGAGACGTGCACCTCGGGATCGAACGGGTTCACCGCGAGCGCGTCGAGCGAGGCCGTCTTCACCACCTCGAACTTGCGGGCCCGAAGCGCGATGCGGGCGAGGTGGGTGTTGGTCGCGGCGCTGCCCGGGTGCATCACGAGGCTGGCGCGCAGCACCTTCTCGGCGAGGTCGAACTGTTTGAGCTCGAGGAGCGTCAGCGCGTACTTGTTGCTGACCGACTCGTAGCGGTCCTTCACCACGGCGTAGGCGCGCTCGTAGTGCTCGGCGGCCGCGGCCATGCGTTTGCGCTCGCGCATCAGCTCGCCCAGGTGCGCGGCCTTGCGGGCGGGCGTCTCGGCCACCTCGGCGAAGTCACCGAACGAGACGTCGCGCTCCTTCTTCTTCGGCTCGGCCTTCGGGTCGGGCCCGGCCTCCACGAGCTGCTTCTTCTCGTGCACCGACTGCGGAATGAGCTCGGCAGGGAAGGGCTGCTTCTTGAGGTGCGCCATCCACGCGCGCTCGAACTCGGGCCACTTCTTCTTCGTCACCGCCTCGACGGCCAGCTTGTCGCCGGTGCCCTTCGCCATCTCGGTGAGCAGGCGGTCGAGCGCCTTCGGGCCGGCCTCGGTGTCGATGAGGTGAATGGCGAAGAAGACCTCGGCGAAGGCCGTGGCCGCGTCTTCGGCGGTCGGGAGCAGCGCCATCGACGGGTGCATCTTCTCGAAGGGCACGAGGGTGTTGCTGCGCACGCGGGAGCCCAGCAGCGCGAGCGTCGACGGCGTCATCGCGCCACCGGCCGGTCCGCGCCACCGCGACTCGAGGTACTTCGCGAGGCCCTCGTGCATCCAGATGGGCACGGTGTTGCGGCTCTTCTGCGAGACGACGAGGTGCACGTACTCGTGGGCGAGCGTGTCCATCCAGTCGTAGCCACGCAGCACCGCGAGCGGAGACGTCACCATCAGCTTGTTGAACTTGCAGATGGCGATGGTGCCCGTCGTCTTGATGGCCTCTTTCGTGAGCGTCGACACCTTCGAGAGCTCGCCCGCGTTGCTGACGATCTCGACGCGCACCTTGCCCTTCGGCGCGAACCCGAGGTCTTTCGCGAGCGCCGCGTGAATGCCCTCGAGCGCTTCGAGTGCCCAGGGCGCCAGCACGGCGTCTTTGCCCTTCGGGTACAGGAAGATGAAGTGTTCGCTCTCGGCGCGCTCGTGGCCTTTGACGATGTCGCGGGTGTCGGTGACGAGGCGCAGCCAGCTGCCGGGCTTGTCGCGCACACCAGAGGCTTTGAGCTCGGTGACGGCGGTCTCGTAGTCACCGTCTTCGAACGCGACGCGGCCCTTGAAGTAGCGCACGGGCTCGACGTCGGCGGGCGCCAGCTTCTCGAGCTCGGCCAATTCGGCCTTCGCGCCGGTCAGGTCCCAGTCTTCGAGGTACTGGTCGATGTTCTGAATGCGGGCCTTCGCCTCGCCCTTCACCTGCTGCAGCGGAGGGTCGTCGGTGAGGTCGACCTGCGCGAACGCCGCGGCCGAGAGCAGCACGCAGAAGGCAGAGAAGAGGCGCGTCACTTCACGAGCTCCTCGTAGTACTTCTTGTTCTGTTCCTTGTAGCGGTCGGGCGCGCCCTGCTTCATCGCGTCCATCACGTCTTTGCGGAACTCGCGCGGGTTGGCGTTCGGGTCTTCCTCGGGGATCTCGACCTTCTGGTCCTTCGAGCCGCCGCGGCTGCCGCGTTTGCGCATCGGCATCGGCAGGCCCTTGCCCTTGCCGCTGCCCTTCTGTTGCTGGCCCTGCTCCATGCCCTGCTGCAGGTTCTGCATCGCCTGGAGCGCGCTCTGCTGGTCGCCGTGGCCCTTGCCGGGATCTTTGCCCTGCAGGCGATCGCCGGCCGACTGCATGCGCTGGCTGGCCTGGTCCATCTGGCCGCGCGCCTCGTCGTCGAACAGGGGCGCCTTCTCACCGAGCTGCTGCATCTGCTGTTTGAGCTGCTGGCCCTTCTCGCCGAGCTTCTGCTGCTGCTTCGCGAGGTCCTTCAGCTGCTGCTGCTCGTTCTGGTCGAGCGACTGCGAGGCGGGCGGGAAGAGCGACTCGAGCTGCTGGGCGATCTCTTCGGCTTTGCGCTCGTCGCGGGCGGCCTTGTCGGCGACCTTCCGCGACTCCTTGAGCACGCTCTCGGGGTTCTGGAACATGCGGTCGCGTTCGGCCTGGTCGCGAGCGGCCTCGGCGAGCTGACGGGCGCGCTCGGTGAGATCGCGGCTCGACTCGGTGGCGAGATCGAAGTCGTTCGACTCGAGCGCCTGCTTGGTGTTGCGAATCGACTGGAGCGCCTTCTGCTGCGTCTCCTCCATGCGCATGCCGTACCGGTCTGGCGTCATCGCCTGGTACGAGCGCTCGAGCTCGTCGAGCTTCTGGCCGAGCTCCTGCTTGAGCTGCTCACCCTGTTTGGCGATGCGCTCCTTCGCGGCCTGGCGGGCCTTGTCCTTGAGGCGCTTCGTCTGGTCGGCGACCTTCTGCTGCTCGTCGATGGTCTCTTTGAGGTCGTTGGTGAACTTCTCGAAGTCGCGCGAGAGCTCTGGGTCGGCGTTCTCGTCGGCGGCGTCGGCGCCCTCCTCGAGGTTCTCGAACATCTCGTCGAGCTTCATCGAGAGCTCCTGCATCTTCTTGAGCGCCTCGTCGCTCTTGCCCTCGCGGACGAGGCGTTCGATCTCCTCCAGCGGGTTCGACAGGTTCTGCTCCTCCTGCATGCGCTCGAGGGCCTCCTGGTTCATGAAGTCGTCGCGAATGCCGCGGGCGAGCTCCGACATGCGCTGCTGCAGCTCCTGCATGCGGCCCTTCAGCTGCTCCATCTGCTCGAGGAGCGCCTCCTGCACTTTGGGGTCGTTCGTCTTCTGGAACTCTTCGACGAGGCGGGTGAGCTCGCGGCGATCTTCTTTGAGCTGGCGGGCGAGGTCGCGAATGGCGTCGAGGCGGGCGCGGTCGAGCAGGGCCTCGAGGTAGAGGACGTTCTTGGCGCTGTTGGTGACATCGGTGTTGAGGCGTGACGTGAGCGCGAAGGCCATCGTGGTGTCGAAGGTTCCGCCGGTGTTGCGGGTGGCGAGGTCGGCGTTGCGCTTCAGGTACGCGCGGCGCTGGCTGATGAAGCGCGCGTCGGTCTCGAGCTCGTTGCCGATGATGGTGAGCGCCGAGACGAGCTCGGGCATCGGCTCGCGTTCTTCCTGCAGCGAGTCGGCGAGCTCGGCGAAGCCCTTCGAGAGCAGCGTGGCGCGCTCATCGATGGAGGCGCCGGGCGTGATGGCTTGAGGCGTGATGCCGGGTTTTCGGTCGGGTGCTTCCTGGCGATCGGCGAGGTGCGTGACGAGCCGCTCCCAGAGCACCTCTGCACGGCGCAGCGCATCGCGGCGATGTTCGGCGGCCGAGTACAGCTTGAGTACCTGCGTCTTGCTGACGCCCTTCTGCGCGCCCTTCACCGTGTTCCCGTCGCGGGCCTCGATGAAGTAGCGAATCTCGCCGCCGGGTTTGAGGTTGAGCGCGGCGACGTCCCACTCGTATTTGCTGCGAGCGGCGCGCGCTTCGTCGAGGCCGAGGTTCACGCGCTTCTCGATGCCGCCGACGGGTTTGTAGACGAGCTCGAGGCCAGCGAGGCCGTAGTCGTCGCTCGCTTCGTATTGAAGGACGACGCTGGTGGCCTTCGCGTCGAGCTCGAGCGTGTCGAGGGGCGCGAGCAGCCGGGCCTGTGGTGCCGCGTCGGCTTCGATCTGAATCGGCAGGTCGGGCCCTTCGGCCTCGACGTCTTTTCCGTCGACGAAGGCCACGTGGTACTGGCCGGTCGCGTCGAGCACGAACGAGCCCTGCAGATCGCGGCCGGTCACCTTCAGTGGAACCTGCGTGCCGTTGACGATGAGCACGGCTTCGTCGACGTCGCGATCGGCGCGGGTCTTGAGCGAGACCTCGGTGCCAGCGGGACCCGCGAGGTCGCCCGTCGTGCCCTGCACGGTGCGCGCCTCGAGGCCGGTGTACTCGGGGTAGCGGTAGGTAATGGAGAAGTCGCCGGTGATGGGCTCGCGGCGGTTGATGGCGTTGACCTCGGAGGAGGCGAAGGCCTTCACGACGCCGGCGACCACGTACTCCGCGACCATGCCGAGGGTGATGGCTCCGGCGAGCAGGGTTCCGGCGAGCGTCCAGGTGGCGGCGCGCACGGGCCGCGGGTCGAGCAGGGTCGAGAGGCGGCGCTTGCTGGCGCGAAGATCGACGTCGCGAAGGAAGGCCTGGGCGAGCTCGGGCGAGAAGTCTTCTCGGCGGCCCATCGCGCGCGAGAGCTCGACGGCGGCGAGGAGATCGAGGGACAGCTCGGGCGCACGTTCGGCGAGCAGGCGGGCGGTGCGCTCTTCGTCACCGACGCGGCGACGCACCAGGTAGACGCCGAAGAAGAGCAGGAAGCCGAGCGTGGTGAGTGGCGCGAGCGCGATCAGCCACTGGCCGAGCATGGGCTTCGCGTTGGCGGTGAGCGCTCCGGCGAAGAAGAGAATGAGGAACGAGGCGATGCCGTAGAGCAGCCCTTGCGTCCACCAGGCGCGGGCCTGGGCTTCACGGACCTCGGAGATGAGCTTGAGGCCGCGGCCTTCGAGGGGTGGGGCAACGGGCGCCGGTGGCGGCGGGGCGGGGGGCTCGACTGGGACGGACGGCTCGAACACGCGGAGGTCGTTGTAGCAGCCCGCGCCGGGAAGGTGCGGGTCGTGCTGACTGGACGGATGGGCGAGTCGTTCGGTTCCGACGTCGAGAGCCGGTCTCGGGGGCGCGCCCGCTATCGCCGATTGTCTCAGCGCTGCGACAATTCCCACCCCAAGCTGGTTCAGACGCCGAGCAGCTCGACTCGCCGCTTCGCCTCGACGAACGCTGACGACCACGGTTCGACGAACGCCGTCGGCCCGGTGAGGACCGCCTGCCACGCGGCGATCTCTCTCGTCACTTCTCCCGCGAGCCCTCTTCGTTGCTCATCCAACGCGGCTCTCGCCTCTTCCCTGAGCGTCACGTGCGCCGCGACCCACGCACGCAGCACCTCCACGTTCTCGACCCGCAGCCTGTTCACCTCGCCCGTCAACTTCGCGACCACCTCGGCCTTCGCCTTCTCCGACGCCAGCCCCAGGTCGCGATACCTCTTCTGCTCTTCGTACTCGCCACCGCCCCAGCGCTCGTGGCTGTCGGACAACATCAAGTCCTGGTTGAGCCGCGCGATCTCCTGAAGCAGCACCTCCAACGCGGTCACGTTCGGATCCACCATGGCCTCCATTCTCGGCGAAGCACACGTCGATGGCACCCCCGGGAATCGTGCGCTAGATCCACTTCCCCATGGCTGACGACGTGAACGCAATCGTCGACGAGATCACCGATCGGGTCCGTCGCCGTCTCGACGCACTCCGCGCTGGAACCGAAGAGCCCTGCACCACCTCGGCGCCGAAGACCGTCGGCTCGGCCGAAGAGTGCGCGCCCTCGTGCTCCGCGTGCCCGAACCACGACTCGTGCGGCACCTCGCTCTCGGTTCGCCGCGGCGACTCAGCGCGCGTCACGCCCGACCGTCTCCGCACCAGCGCCGACATCGCGCCCTTCATCGATCACACGCTGCTCAAGCCCGAGGCCACCGCCTCCGAGGTCGTGAAGCTCTGTGACGAAGCCCGCAAGTACGGCTTCGCCACCGTCTGCGTGAACGCCATCAACGTCGGCACGGCCGCCCGCGCGCTCGCTGGCTCCAGCGTCAAGCCCATCGCCGTCGTCGGCTTCCCGCTCGGCGCGATGACCGCCTCGTCCAAGGCCTTCGAGACCCGCGAGGCCGTTCGCTGCGGCGCGAAGGAGATCGACATGGTCATCAACATCGGCGCGCTCAAGTCGAAGGACTACGCGCTGGTGCTGCACGACATTCAGATGGTCGTGAACGCGTCGAAGCCCGTGCCCGTGAAGGTCATTCTCGAGACCTCGCAGCTCACCGACGAAGAGAAGATCATCGGCAGCTCGCTCTCGAAGGCCGCCGGCGCCGCGTTCGTGAAGACCTCGACGGGCTTCGCCAAGGGTGGAGCCACCGCCGAAGACGTCGCGCTCATGCGGCGCATCGTCGGAGACGACGTCGGCGTGAAGGCCTCGGGTGGCGTGCGCTCGACCGAAGACGCGATGAAGATGTTCGCCGCCGGAGCCAACCGCATCGGCGCCTCGGCCAGCATCGCCATCGTCACCGGCGCGAAGTCCGACTCGAAGTACTGAACGTCAGGGCGTCGAAGGCTCTGACGGCTCTTTGCGGCCGTCTTCCAGCTTGAGCACGAAGGTCTTCTTCTCGCCGGCCTTCACGGCGACCTCTTCTTCGTGCGCGTCACCCTTGAACGCCACGCGCACCACGTGAACGCCCGGCTTCACCTTCACGGTGAAGGGCGTCTCTCCACTCATGCCGAGCTTCTTGCCATCGAGCTTCACCTCGACGCCTGCGGGCTGAATGTCGAGCACGAGCTGCGTGGGACCGGCGGCGAGGAGGAGTTGGAGGGCGATCGCGAACATGTCGGTCAGTGTAGCCCAGCCTTCACGGCGGGAGCGGCCGCGAGATGATGCCGCGGTTCGTCTTCACCAGCAGGCGAGTCGGCGTGCCCCAGACGTCGAGCGGGAGATAGTCGGGCCGTGCGTCGTAGACCCAGCCCGGCAACGGAGAGGTGCCGACGCCACCATCGGCTGACACGGGCCATTCCAGCGTCACCGACGACGCGCGAGGCGCGAAGTAGGCGCCGTTGAAGAGCACTCGCGCGTCCGAGTACCGCAGCCAGAACGGTCGCCCTGCGGGGCTCACCCAGAGGTGCGAGACGGTGTCGAAGGAGGCCTGACCCGGCGAGGTGAACTCGACGTTGAACGGGGGGCAGGTCCCCACGGCGGAGCAGGTCTGGCGAGTCGACACGAACAGGGTCCTGTCGTTGTTGCGCTGGTGGAGCATCACGAACGTGCCCCCGTCGGTGACGCCCCAGATTGCAGCGCGTTGGTTGGCAGTCTGCTGGATCGGTGGCGAGACGTTCAGCCCGTCACCGTCGCGCAGTCTGAGCAGGCTCGAAGCGTTCGGTCCTGGCGCGAAGAGACGCTCGGCCCCCAGGCCGAAGACCTGACCCGTGTCGCTGGGGAACGACACGGTGTCGACGTTTCTCGCCCCGTCGTTGATGACGCCCAGAACGTTGCCGCCCACGGCGTAGAGATGTGCAGCGGTCGTCCACAGGCCGCGCCATGTGGGGGGCAGGACCTGGCCCGCGTCGTTCGTCCACTTCAGCGGAGAGATGGGCACATCGCGAACACCGCCGTCGAAGAACCGCGAGAAGCCGTACGGGCTCGCGGCGGTCAACCCGCCCGCCTCGTCGACCCAGCATTGATCGAGGCTGTTCCTCCATCCCGCGTCCCGCCCGCGTGAATCGGGCATCGCCACCCACTGTCCGCTCTGACCGCGCTGCGCGAGTGCCTTGAAGGCCCAGGTCTCATCGAGCCCCAGCACGTCGTCTGGCCGATAGAACGTGGGCTCGCCCCAGGTGGCGGAGTAGGTCGCGAAGACCTGCTCGGTGCCAGGCACGCCGCAAAGATCGGTCGGGCGCGCTGCGAACGTCGACGAGGCCGTGACCGAGGTGGCGTCCAGGCGGACGAAGGCCGTGGCTCCGAAGGCGCCGACGACCAACAGCCCCTCGGGCATCGCCGCGCCCGCCAGCCACCGTCGCTCGTGCAGGGCGGTGGGCTCACGCACGAGCACCATTCTTCCTGCGTCCGGCGTGCGCGCGAACCCGCCATCGGTGTGAATGACGCCCAGCCCGTCGCCGAGCATCACGATCTGGTCGCTGCCGATGCGCACGGACGCGCCGAACCGGCCCTCGTAGATTTGCTCGTCGTTGAACGAGTATGAGCCCGCGTCATTTGGTCCGTGCGAGAGCCCCAGGCCGCCGTACTCGAACGCTGCGTAGGCCTTGCCGGCGATGCTCGCGTAGGCCGTCGTTGGCGACACCGCGTTGGCTGGCTTCTCTTCGACCCAGGTGGTGCCGATTCGTCTGAGCTGCTTGGGCGTGCCGCCCTCGGTGCACGAGAGCAGCAGCTGCGCTCCGAACTCTCCGAAGGTGACCGGCCGCGGGTTGGTGACGGCGGTCGACTCGAACTCCCACAACGTGCCGCCGTGGCGCAGCACGCGAAGGGTGCCAGCCATGTCGACGCAGGCGAGGAAGACGCCCTGCGTGGTGTTGGCGAAGGTTGGACACGGGTCGTGCCACGTCGTGCCGCCATCGTTGATCGCGACGGGCGACGGAATGACGCGCTGCCAGCCCATGCGGGAGCGCTCGTAGACATCGGCGAGGTTGGTCACGGCTCGCAGGCCGGTTGGTGACGTGAAGAGGCCGACGACCGTGCCCTCTGTCGACGGCAGGCGGGTGATGATCGTCTGGTAGCCGTCCCACTCGAAGATGATCCCGCGTTCTCCACCCCAGGCTGCGGCGGTGACGCCACGAACCAGCGGGCGCTGGGAGCCCGCCCACGCCGCGAACAGATGGCCGCCCTGCGGCAGCGGGTGCTCGTAGCACCAGTCTCCCTCACAGAGCCTGGGCAGCTCGCAGAGGTTCGCGTTGCAGGTGCGCCCGACGCTGCAGCCGCACAGGCACCCGTTCATCACCGCGCCGCACGCCCCCGCGCAGTCAGTGGGGCAGATCGAGGGCCCCGCGTCGGCAACGGCGCCAGCGTCGACTTCGCCCGCGTCACCAGGCCCCGCGTCGTCGACGCCTGCGTCACCGAGCCCCGCGTCGTCGAGGCCTGCGTCACCCAGCCCCGCGTCGACGCTGCCGGCGTCAGGCCCTGCGTCAGGCCCAGCGTCCCGCTCGAGCCCCGCGTCTGCACCAGCGTCGCGGCCAGCGTCTCCCGGCGACCCGGCGTCGACCATCGAACCCGCGTCGACCCTGACTGGGACGCACCACCGGCCGTCCTGCAGCTCGGTGCAGACGTGGTCCGTGGCGCACCCGCCGTCGGCGTCGCAGCGGAAGACGACTCCTTCGGGAACCTGCGCGCACGCGACGATCAGGACAAACAGGACGGGGAACGAACGCATCAGGCGCACTGTGCCACGAAGCGCCTCGAAGTCCTCCTCGCAGCGGGTATGAAGCCGTCATGAACACCGACACGCTGCTGAGCACCGCGCAGGCCTGGGCTGATGCCGACCCCGACACGACGACTGCCGCCGAAGTGAAGGCGCTCATCGCGGCGAAGAACACGGCCGAGCTCGACGATCGCTTCAACGCCTCGCTCGAGTTCGGCACGGCGGGGCTGCGTGGCGTCATCGGCGGTGGCACCAACCGCATGAACCGCGCGGTGGTTCGGCGCACCACCCTTGGGCTCGCGCGCTACCTGAAGGCCACCGTGCCCGACATCGCCACGCGTGGTGTCATCATCGGTCGTGACGGCCGCTTGATGAGCGTCGAGTTCGCGCAAGACGCGGCCGCGGTGCTCGCCGCCGAGGGCATTCCTGCGTGGGTCTTCAAGGGAGTCGCGCCCACGCCGCTGACGGCCTTCGCGGTGAACCGGCTCAACGCCGCCGCGGGCATCATGGTGACGGCCAGCCACAACCCGCCCGAGTACAACGGCTACAAGGTCTACTGGGGCAACGGCGCGCAGATCGTCCCGCCGCACGACACGGGCATCGCGAAGGCCATCGACGCCGTCGGGCCAGCGAAAGACGTCGCGCTGATGAACGAAGAAGAGGCGCGCCGCAAAGGCCTCTTCCACGACGTGAAAGACGCGGTCACGCGCGCGTACCTCGACGCCATTCTCGCGCTGCGGCCGACGCGGCAGACCGATGGGCTCTCGATCGTCTACACGGCGATGCACGGCGTCGGTGGAGCGCTGATGCTGCAGTCGCTCGCCGAGGCCGGGTTCAAGACGGTCGCCGCGGTGGCCGAGCAGCAGGAGCCCGATGGCCGCTTCCCGACGGTGCGCTTCCCGAACCCCGAAGAGAAGGGCGCGATGGACCTGTCGACCGCGCTCGCGACGAAGCTCGCCGCCGACCTCGTGCTCGCGAACGACCCTGACGCCGACCGCCTGGCCGTGATGGCGCGCGACGCGACCGGCAAGCTCGTGATGCTGACCGGCAACGAAGTGGGCGTGCTGCTCGGGCACTTCCTGCTCACGCAGCAGAAGACGACCAACCCGCTCGTCGTCACCACCATCGTCTCGTCGGCGCAGCTGAAGGCCATCGCGGCGGCGCTGGGCTCGCGGTACGCCGAGACGCTCACCGGCTTCAAGTGGATCGCGAACACCGCCATCGACGAGCTGGCGAACGGCGTGAACTTCGTCGTCGGCTACGAAGAGGCGCTCGGCTACTCGGTCGGTCCCGTCGTGCGCGACAAGGACGGCATCGGCTCTGCGCTCGTCGTCGCCGACATGGCGGCGTGGTGCAAGGCGCGTGGGCTGTCACTGTTCGGCTACCTCGAAGAGGTGCAGCGCGCGCACGGGCTCTTCGTGGCGAAGCAGTTCAACGCGACGTTGCCCGGTGCCTCGGGAGCCGCGGCCATCAAGTCCGTCATGGACACCTTCCGCGCGAAGCCGCCGGCGACCATCGGGCAGAGCCGCATCGTGGCCACCAACGACTACCGCGAGCAGTCGCGCGTCGAGGGCGGAGCGAAGAGCGCGCTGTCGCTGCCGAAGTCGAACGTCATCGCCTACGAGCTCGAGGGCGGGCACCGCGTGACGCTGCGGCCGTCGGGCACCGAGCCGAAGATCAAGTTCTACTTCGAGTGGCGCGAGACGATGGCCGCGGGTGAGCCGATGAGCGCCGCGAAGACGCGCGCGACCCAGAACCTCGACGCGATGGAGTCGGCGTTCCTCGTGCTCGCCACCGAGCGGGGCCTGCCTCGATGACGGCGTTGGCGCTCTCGTTGTCGTTGGTGCTCGCCGCTGAAGACGCGGCGCCGGTGACTCCCGCCGCGACGGAAGGCCAACGCTGGTCCATCGTCGGTGGGCGTAGCGCTGGGGCTGGCGCCAACGTGGTCGAGGGCGGCCTCGGCTGGCCCGGTCTCTACGCGAGCTACTCGCGCGGCGTGCTGAGCAACCTCGACCTCGGCGTTCGCGTCTCGTTCAACTACGGCTTCGAAGGGCTCGTCACGCGCGTGCTGCCGGGCGCGAAGGTGCAGGGCCTGGTGAAGTTCCGGCTCAGCGATTCGGGGCCCGTGTCGTTCGGTCTGACGTTCGAGCCGGGGCCGCTGTTCGCCGTCGACCGCTTTGGGAATGGCATCGTGGGGTTCGCGATTCCGCTCGGCGCGAAGCTGGGCGTTTCCATCTCCAGCGCCATCACGCTCGGGTTCTCGTTCGACGTGCCGTTCTGGGTTCAGTTCGGCGGCGGCGGCGGCGCGAACGTTCCGCTGCTGCCCGGGCTCGGCCTCGAGTACTTCTTGAAGAGCGAGCTGACGGCGTTCTTCAAGACGCGCATGGGCCCGACGATTCGGCCTGGCGGGCTCATCGAGCTCTCGTTCGACGCGCACCTGGGCGTCGGCTACCGCTTCTGAATCGAGCCGCGCGGCCTCCGTCGTTGCGCACATGCCAACGTTCGTGGGTCGTGCAGGAGTGCGAGCGCTCCTGAGTGTGGTCGTTTTGTCTGCTGTCACCGCCTTCGCGCAGGCTCCGGTCTGCAATGCCGAGCGGGCGTCGTTGCTCTTCGACCAGGGGCCGGGCCAGAAGCCGCGCCTGCTCAAGTGTGATGGCCAGCAATGGTCACCGTACGAGCTGAGCGACACGCTCATCGTCGACGCGGGTGTGCCTGCGTCAGTCGTTCAGAAGACACCTGAAGAGCTCGCGCAGTGCAAAGCCTCGTGCACGACGCAGAGCAATTACTGTCTCAAGACCCAGTGCGGGCCGATCGCCGGAGCTCCGTGCAAGCAGCGCTGCGCAAAGACGCTCGCCATCTGCACCACGGGGTGCACGCCGAAGGTCCCCGAGCCGGCGCGTGTGGTCACTCCCGCGCCGAGCCCAGCCGCTGGAGCTGCGAACGTTCCACCGCCGCTGCCTGACCGTGCCGCGCCTCCTCCAGCTCCGCCGGGACCTTCTGCGCTCGAGACCTTCGGCAAGGCGCTCGACGTGGTCGACCGCGGCCTCGACGTCGTGGGCGGCTCGAACCAACCTGCACCGGCTTCGGGAAGCGCTCCGTCGTCATCGGGTGTCAACGCGTCGGCGACGTGTTGCGTGAACGGCGCGGGTTACACGTGTCCGTCAGCGGCGGCGGTCGATCGCTGCAGCGGCGCGTTCATGCGATGCCTGATGGGCGGGAAGAGCGGCTCGACGTGCATGAAAGAAGCGCCGCCCGATCCCTCTGGCTGTCGACGCGACATGGCCGTGAGCTGCAAGTGACGCGAGTCATCGGACTTCGTGCAGTGCCGCTGAATGCAGCGCACCTTCGCGGACACCATGGGCTCCGATGCGACTCCTGACACTCGTGGTGGCGACGTGCGCGCTGTGGCTCACGGCATGTCCTGCTGCTCCGTGCGGGCCGGGCACCTGCTTCGGGTGTTGCAGCGCGTCTGGTGAGTGTCTTCCTTCGCAGATCACCCAGTGCGGAGAGAACGGCGCGGCCTGTGCGGTCTGCCAGGGTGCTGAGGTCTGCGCGTCGGGCGTGTGCACCGTACTGAATCGAGGCGGCGGAACGGCGAGCGCTGGAGGCATGGCGAGCGCTGGCGGAATGGCGAGCGCTGGCGGGCAGGGCGGAGGCGCTGCTGGCGGCTTCGTGACCGCGGGAGGCAGGGGCGGTGGCTCGGCCATGGGTGGCGGTCGTGCGGGTGGAACGTCAGGTGGAGGAACGGCGGGTGGCTCCACCACGTGCACGCTCTCGACTGGCCTTCCAGGAACGCGCTGCTCGGGGTTCTGCACCGACGTACAGCGCGACTCGACGAACTGCGGAGCGTGCGGCCGGCGCTGTGGCTTCAACGAGGCGTGCGAGTCGGGCTCCTGCCAGCCGATGGCGTGCCGGCCAGGCATGTTCTGCTCACTCAACGATGGCGGCTTCGGCTCGTGCTGCGACGGCACCTGCAAGTCGATCCAGAGCGACCCTTCTGCGTGTGGCGCCTGTGGGCTCTCGTGTCCCACCGCGCTGTGCTCGAGCGGCGGCTGCGTCACCCGCTGCGGCGCCGATGGCGGAGTCTGTGGCAACGGCTCGGCGTGCGTGAACCGCTCTGGTCAGCGGGCCTGTGCCATCACCACGTGCACGGCAGCGACGGAGAACGCGACCTGCAGCCTCGGCGGTGAGCGCGCTGGCCGGTGCTGCGGCAGCGCGTGCGTCGACCTCGACCAATCTCCGAACTGCGGGAGCTGCGGCATCGCGTGCACGGGCTCGATGCAATGTCTCGGCGGCTCGTGTCAGACCTCGGCGAACTGCGCGAACGCGATGGTGAGCTCGGCGTGCGCGGTCGATGGCGGCACTGGCTCCTGTTGTGATGGACAATGCGCGGCAGACGTTCGTTCGAGCGACTCGAACTGCGGCGGGTGCGGCAGGGCCTGCCCGGCTGGAGCCTCGTGCGTGAACAGCGTCTGCACGACGGACGCGGGCGTCGCCTCCGACTGCACTCAGTCGTGCGCGCCCGGTGCGGCGTGCGTTGGTTTTCGCTGCGTGCGTACCGACTGCTCCGGCGCCAACGTCGGCCAGGCGTGCGGCCCGTTCACCTCGGGCGCGTGTTGCGGTGGAGCGGGCTGCGCCGACCTGCAGACCTCGGTGCAGCACTGCGGAGCCTGTGGCCGCGCCTGTCGCGCAGGAGAGTTCTGCAGTCAGGGCTCGTGCCGGCCGGTGCCCACCTGCAACCTCGGCAACGATGGCACCACCTGTCCCTTCGCGGCGGGAGTGACGGGACTCTGCTGCAGCGGCGCGTGTGTCGACAGTCGCGCGAGCGCCAGCCACTGCGGCGCCTGCAACGCGAGCTGTGCTCCCGGTTCGTCATGCTCGGCCGCTCAGTGTGTTCAGCCCGACGGTGGGCAGGCGACCTGTTACGTCGGAGGGACCTCGACCTGTCCCGCCGGCAGCGCCTGTCAGAACAACAAGTGCGTCAGCCTGGCGTGCCCCGCGGGCAGCACCGGTGGTCAGTGCGCGTTCGGCGTCGTGAGCAGCGGCGCGGCCGGCAAGTGCTGCAGCGGGCGTTGTGTCGACCTCTCGCAAGACCCGGCGAACTGCGGTGACTGCGCGCGCCCGTGCACGAACGGGCTGTGTCAGTCGAGCTTCTTCGGCGGTGGAGGCTCCTGCCTTCCGAACGCGCCGAGCAACAACTGCTTCGCGAGCTGCCAGCAGGGCAGCTTCTGTCTCAATGGAATGTGCCAGCCCGCGGCGTGCGGGAACGGGCCGCCAGGTGGCGGGTGTCTTCTGGGTGGAGCCGTCGGCGCGTGCTGCGGCTTCATTCAGCAACAGTGCGTCGACGTGCGCTCCGATGTGAACAACTGCGGCGCGTGCGGAACCCGGTGTCCGGCAGGCGTGTGCATCAATGGGGTCTGTCAGTCTGGTGGCGCGACCTGCCAGCGCGGAGACGTCGGCCGCTACTGCAACCCCGACGCGGGCACGTCATCGCTGTGTTGCCCAGGCTCGGGCTGCAGCGACACGCAGTCGGACAACGCGAACTGCGGCGCGTGCGGCAGCCCGTGCGGTTCAGGCCTGACCTGTGTCGGTGGCCGCTGCATCGCGCCGACGTGCAACGCCAGCACGCCGATGCGTCCGTGTGCGAACGGTGACGGTGGCACGGGCACCTGCTGCGGAACGACGTGCGCGTCGATGGCGACCGACCCGCTGAACTGTGGGCAGTGCAATCGGCTCTGCGCGGTCGGGGAAGTCTGCTCGGCAGGGAACTGTGCGCTCGCGATGTGCTCGGCGTCGACGATCGGGTCTCCATGTCACAGCGATGCCGGAGTTGGCAGTTGCTGCGGCTCGGGTTGTGTGGCGACGCGGTCGGATCCGCTCAACTGTGGTGCGTGCAATCGACAGTGCCCGGCCGATGCGGGGTGCGTCAGCGGCATGTGTCGGTGACCCGGTTGCTCCGCTCGCCAACAGCCGTCACATGACCATGCGGGGAGACCTTTCCAGGACCCGCACAGCCATCACTTCTCGCGACGGCCGACCTCGCTGCGAGGATCGGTTCGGCCGCCGAACGAAGCGAGCGTCAAGCTGCTGGCGTCATCAACGTGACGCTCTGCCGTCGTCTCGCGCGCTTCGGTCGGCGAACGGTTTGCATTCCGCCGTGGCATGCGTGAGCGCCATCAAGACAGCCGTGGCTGGTTGTCGATCGACGCGTTGAACGAGCAGGTCATCGAGGTGCGCGTTGGTGGCGCCTTGTCTCCCGAGCTCGGAGGCGCCTTCCCACGCTTCGCACGTCAGGCTGCAGCCCGCGCCGAGCGCTGCTCGGTGTTCCTCGACGTGCGCGAGCTCGCCTCGTTCGATGGAGCCGTTCGTTCTGCGTGGCTCGACGCCGTGCTCGAGCATCGCCGTCGCCTCGACGAAGTCGTCGTGCTCTCGCGTGGAGTGCTGGTGACGTTGTCGGCGCGAGCTGCCTCGGTGGCGCTCGCTCCATTCGGAGTTCGTTTCGACGTCCTGACCGACGAGCAGCGCTACCTCGCTCGTCGAGCGCACCGCGCCGGCTACTCCGCGATCGAGCCCATCATCGCTGCGGGGTAACGCAGGCCAGCCGCCACGTCGCGCGGAGCGATGGCGTCGATCGCGCTCAGGTCTTCCTTCGACAACACCACGTCGAGCGCGCCCATGTTCTCGTCGAGGTACGTACGGCGTTTCGTCCCCGGAATCGGCACGATGTCGTTGCCCTGCGCGAGCACCCACGCGAGCGCGAGCTGTCCCGGCGTGCAGTGCTTCTTCGTCGCCAGCTCCTTCACCTTTGCGACGAGCTCGAGGTTCTTCGTGAAGTTCTCACCCTGGAAGCGCGGCGAGTGCCGGCGGTAGTCATCGGCGGCGAGGTCCTCGGGCCTGGTGATCTGCCCCGTGAGGAAGCCGCGCCCGAGCGGTGAGTACGGCACGAAGCCGACGCCGAGCTCACGGCACGCGGCCAGGACGCCGTCTTCGGGGTCGCGCGACCACAACGAGTACTCGCTCTGCACCGCCGCGATGGGGTGCACCGCGACGGCCTTCTTCAGCGTCTTCGGCCCCACCTCTGACAAGCCGAGCCACCGCACCTTGCCCGCCTTCACCAGCTCGGCCATCGCGCCGACCGTCTCTTCGATGGCGACCGACGGGTCCTTGCGGTGCTGGTAGTAGAGGTCGATGACGTCGACGCCGAGGCGTTGGAGCGACGCGTCGCAGGCCTGCTTCACGTACGCCGCCGAGCCGTTGATGCCTCGTACGTTCGGGTTCGTCGCGTCTCGCATGATGCCGAACTTGGTCGCGACCACGACGCGCTCGCGGTGCTGCTTCACGAAGGGGCCGATGAGTTTCTCGTTCTCGCCGAAGCCGTACATGTCGGCGGTGTCGAAGAACGTGACGCCGCGCTCCAGGGCGCGCTCGAGCGTGGCGCGCGACTCGGTGTCGTCGCGGCCTGCGTAGAAGTCGCTCATGCCCATGCAGCCCAGGCCGAGGGCCGAGACGCGGGGGCCGTTCTTTCCGAGCTGCCGTGTGTGGGTCGTCATGGCCGCTTCATGCACCGCTTCGTGCGCGCTCCAACGAAAAGTCGACGGTGAAACGGGCAGGCGCTCCGCTGTTCGACGCGGTTCGTGGTGGGTGCCACACTCGTGCCGATGCGCAGCGTCGTCTTTCTCGTGCTGACGGTCTTGCTCGCGTGCGGGCGGACCGACCTCGTGCCGCCGCCGCCCATCGTCGAGCCGCCTCCGCCGAACCGATGTGGAGACGGAGCCATCGCCGACGCAGAGCAATGTGATGACGGCAACACGGTGGACACGGACGCTTGCCGCGCCGACTGCACGAAGGCCACCTGTGGCGACGCCGTCATCTGGGCGGGGGTCGAGCAGTGCGACGACGGAGCGCAAGGTTCGGCGACGTGCTCCACCTCGTGCGGACCCATCACGTGCGGTGACGCGATGACGCAGGCTCCCGAGCGCTGCGACGACGGCAACCGTGACGAGACCGACGCGTGCCTGAACTCCTGTCTGCTCGCGTCCTGCGGTGATGGCCGGGTGCGCACCGGGCTCGAGCAGTGTGACGACGCAAACCCGGCGGACGACGACGCGTGCGTGCAATGCCGAACCGCGCGGTGTGGCGACGGCTTCGCGCAGCGTGGGTTCGAACAGTGCGACGACGGCAACCAGGACGAAGGCGATGCCTGCCGCGACAGTTGCGTGCCTGCGCGGTGCGGCGATGGCGTCGTGCGGCGCGGAGTCGAAGCGTGTGACGACGCCAACGAAGACGACGGCGATGCGTGCGTGGCGTGCGCGGCGGCGAGGTGTGGAGACGCAAAGCTGCAGCGCGGCGTCGAGGCGTGTGACGACGGCAACGAGACCTCCACCGATGCCTGCATCGCCTGTGTGCCGGCGCGTTGTGGAGACGGCTTCACGCAGGCAGGCGTCGAGCAATGTGACGATCGCAACACCGTCGACGACGACTTCTGTGACAACGGCTGCAAGTCGCCCGTGTGTGGTGACGGCAAACGCGCCGGCAGCGAAGCCTGCGACCTGGGCACGATGAACGGCGACACGCCCGCCTTTCGCATCACGCAGCCCTCGGGCACGCGCATCGGCACCGACGCCATCGTTCGCCCACGCACGGTGGCGCAGTTCTACGACTACCGCTCGGCCAGCTCGCACACCGGCCTCGAGGTCGTCGGAGAGAGCCGCATCTACCTCTTCGCCGACGCCAACACCGGCCGCCTCTCGCTCGTGCTCACCCACGGCATCGACTTCGACGGCACGAACATGTCGCAGGCGCAGTCCGAGGTGGAGATGGACATCGTGGGCCTGCCCACCGGCACCGGCATCGACGTGACCGACGACTCACCCTCGGAGTTCTTCCTCGGCGCGAACGGCACCGCCTTCGGCCGCTGGAGCTTCAACCGCAACAGCGACGGCGGCGCGCTGGGCCCGCTCCCGTTCCCCGGCCGCTGGCGCATCACCGTCACGCCGCGCTTCCAGACGGGCATCACGACGTGGGGCTGGGTGAAGGACGACGGCACGCGCATCGCCCTGGTGCGCAACGAGCCCATCACCATCGAGGCGCTCGACACGGCCACGCTCTGCCGAACCGACTGCACGCGCCCTCGCTGTGGCGACCGTCGCTTCGATGCGGGTGAGGTCTGTGACGATGGCAACACCGTTGGTGGTGACGGCTGCGCGGCCGACTGCCGAAGCCTCCGCTGAAGACCCGCGCGCAAGCGGCGCGCGCTGGGTAAACGTCCTCCATGGTCAGTGTGCTGATGGTGGGGCTTCTCTGTGGAGCGCTGGACGATGCGGGTGTCGATGCTCCAGATGCCGGTGCCCAGTCGACGTCGAAAGAAGACACCCGCCTTCAGGCCGCGAACGCGTCGGATCTCGTGGGCGGGGCAGCCACTGCTTCGTCGGCCTTCACCTTCGGTGGCTACGCCGAGGCCTTCTACCAGTGGAACTTCAACGCGCCGTCGAACGGCCTGACTGCGTGGCGCGGCTTCGACAACCGGCACAACACGTTCACCATCAGCAACGTCTCGCTCGACGTGCAGTGGGACTACGAGGGCGTCGTGGGCCGCGTCGCGCTGCAGATCGGTCACACGCCCTCGAGCTACTACCTCGCCGAGCCGGGCCAGTCGGGCGCTGCAGGCGTGAACGCCTCGAATGACGCGCTGTGGAAGTACGTGCAGCAGGGCTTCGCGGGCTACCGCTTCCCCGTGGGCAAGGGCCTGCTCGTGCAGGCGGGGCTCTTTCTGTCGCCCATCGGCCCCGAGGGCATCGCGGTGCGGGACAACTGGAACTGGTCGCGCTCGACGCTCTTCTTCGCGCTGCCGTACTACCACACGGGGGTTCGTGCCTCGTTGCCGCTCACCGAGCGCTGGGTCGTGACGCTCGCCGGGTACAACGGGTGGAACAGCGTCGTCGACAACAACCCCGAGAAGTCGGTGTCGCTGCAGGCGACGTATGCAGTGCCTGAGAAGCTGGCGCTCTCGCTGCTCTACTTCGGCGGCGTCGAGCGCAGCACGGGCGTGGCGGAGGGACGCTCGTGGCGGCACCTGGTCGATGCGCACCTGACGTGGGTGGCGGCGCCCTTCGTCTCGCTCCTCTTCCACGCCAATGGAGGGCTCGAGCCCAACGCGCTCGGCGTCTCGGGGTGGCTGGGCGGCGCGATCGCGGCCCGCTTCACGGTTCGCCCCTGGCTCTTCGTGGCGCTGCGTGGCGATGTCCTGCACGAACGCCAGGGAGCCGCGCAGCCGATCTTCTTCGGTGTCGACGTCGTCGGGTCTGCGACGGGCACGATCGAGGTGCGCCCGCACCCGCGCGTCTCGTTCAGGCTCGAGTACCGGCGCGACCAGGCGAGCGCTCCGCTCTACTTCCGCGGCACGGTCGAGGGGGACGGCGCGACGACGCCGTGGATTCCAACTCGCGCCGCGCAAGACACGCTCACTCTCGGCGTGACGACCTGGTTCTGATTGAATCGGCGCCGTGCGTGACGGGCTCGTTCGCCGTGCACTCAAGGCAGTCGCACGGCACCTCAGGTCCATCGATCTCCGCTTCACCCGCTGGGTGCTCTCGCGCCGGGGTGAGCCCCGGTATCGTCTGACCGGAAGCTGCAACGGCTGCGGCAAGTGCTGTGAGCGGCCCACCATTCAGGCCAGCGTCTTCTCGTGGCGGTTGCCGCTGGTGCGCGCGTCGACGCTCTGGTGGCACCGCGTGGTGAACGGCTTCGAGCTGGTGGAGACCGACCCGCGCTTCAAGCTCTTCGTCTTCCGGTGCACGCACTACGACGCGGTGACGAAGCGCTGCGACAGCTACGAGAGCCGGCCGCTGATGTGCCGTGACTACCCGGTGAACCTCACCTTCGAGGCGGTGCCGCCGCTCTTCCCCGAGTGCAGCCATGGCGTGGTCGATCGCAACGCCGAGCAGCTGCGCGCGGCGCTCATCGCGGCGGGCGTCGAAGGCGAGAAGTTGAAGGAAGCCGAAGCGCGGCTCTTCCTCACCGAGCAGCCGAAGGACCGGCGCTGAGCTCGGGTTCTGGCGTGCCCGCGTCTTCGGGTTCGGCGACTCCAGCATCGAGGACAGGCAGCGACACGGTCTCGACGCCGGGCGGCAGCCGTCGCGGCGGCACCACCATCGGTGGCGGAACAGGACACGTCGTGCAGGGCTTCCGCAGCGGAACCTTCAGCACGCGCCCGATGCGCAGCAGGTTGTTCGACAGGCCGCTGGCTTTGCGAATGGCGGCCGCGCTCGAGCCATACCGGTACGCGATGCCGCCCAGTGTGTCGCCCTTCTTCACGCGGTGCATGGCGATGTTCTCTTCAGGCCGGGTCGCGAGCAGCGGAGCCACCCGTCGTCCCAGCTCCTGCGCGCGGCCGTTGAAGTAGCGCACGTGGAAGTGGTCCCGGTGCCGGCGTGCGTGCTGCAGAATCGACGAGCGGCCCGCGTGGAACAACGAGTCGAGCCACGCTGGATCTTCACCAACCTTCTTCGCGTGCTCGAACAGCACCTTCTGCACGCGCTGGTCGACGAGAATGAACTGCACGTCACCCTGCATCACGAGCGCCTTCACCAGCGCCCAGTTGAGCGCGACGTCGATGACCTTCTCGCGCTCGCGCACGCGCACGGTCTGACCGCCCGGGTAATAGAAGCCCAGGTCGACGTCGCGGCCGTTCTGGTGCGTCTTGTGCGGGCGCAGGTAGCCGCCTTCACGCGCGCTGATCTGATTCACGCGGAGCGGTGGAGCATCGGGGTGTTCGGCCTTCACCTGACGAATCGCGGCCGCCACGAAGTCGACGGTCTCCTGGGTGCCGTACGTCGCGTCGGGAGAGACGACCGTCCACCCATCGCCTTGTGGAAACGGCACGCCGTTGATGAGCCGGCCCTCTTCGACGAAGCCCATCGAGATGCTGCCGAGCGTCGACGGCGCGTCCTTCCACGTCGCGGCGAGCGCCTCGTCTGTGAGGTCGAGCGAATACAGCAGGCCGCCATCAGCAGGAGCGGTCGCGCCGACGTCGTCACCGGGCTCTTCGGTCGCCGCTTCTTCGCCGGGCTCTTCGCCACCCGCCACTTCCGATTCGAGGTCGTCTCCGGCGTCAGCGAGCTCGGCGAGCGCGAGCGACTCACCGGCGTCGAGCACCTCGAGGGCGAGCGCTCCGGCATCGACGCCTGCGTCTTCGACCGCCACCACGACCTGCACCGGCATGACCTTCGGCTGTGTACGCGTCAGCGACGCACAGCCCGCGATGAACGCGAGGACCACCACTCTCATGTGCAGGGGCTTCTGCATCGGGCGTGCGCGCGTGTAGCAGCCCGTCGATCGACCGCACAACCCTCAGCGTCGCGAACGTGCCTTCGTCTTGCGGGGCTGCTTCGTCACCTTCGAGACGACCTGCACGTCGACGACCTTCGCGCCATCGGCCTCGGGTGGCCCGATGACCGAGATGAGCTCGCGAAACGTCGTCTCCAGGCGCCGCAGAAACGAGGTCAGCTTCGTCTGCACCATCGTCGGCATGTCTTCGGTGTACGCGAGGTACCAGCGCACCTCCGAGAGCAGCTCGTAGAAGCGGTTCACCGACTTCTGCTCGGCGGGGTCGAGCGTCGACAGCTCGGTGAAGGTGATGGTGTCGAACCACGTGTCGAGGACGGTCAGCATCGGCTCGCGGTCGCGCAGCCGCGAGAACAGCCCCACCATCGAGTCCTGCCTGGCGGCGAGCCGGGTCATCACGTTGTGCGAGTCGATGGAGAGCAGGTGCCGCACCCGCGCGGCCGGCTCGAGACGCTTTTTGCTTGCGGCCATGCGTCAGCCTACCCACACGCGGGCGTTGCGGAAGAGGCGCAGCCACGGGCTGTCGTCGCCCCAGCGCTTCGGGTGCCACGAGAGGTTGGCGGTGCGCGTCACCCGCTCGGGGTGCGGCATGAGAATCGTCGCGCGCCCGTCGGTGGTGGTGACGGCGGTGATGCCCGCGCGTGAGCCGTTCGGGTTCAAGGGGAAGCGCTCGGTGGGCGCGCCGGTGTGGTCGACGAAGCGTGCGGTCACGAGGCCCGACTGGTCGAGGGCGGTGAGGGCGTGACTCTCGACGCGGCCTTCTCCGTGCGCGACGGCGATGGGCGCGATGGTGCCCTCCATTCCGGCGAAGAGAATCGACGGGCTCTTCTCGATGCGCACCATGGCGAGGCGCGCCTCGAACTGCTCCGAGCGGTTGCGCACGAAGCGCGGCCAGGCCTCGGCGCCGGGGATGAGGTCTTTGAGCTGCGACATCATCTGGCAGCCGTTGCAGACGCCGAGGCTGAAGGTGTCGGCCCGGTGGAAGAACGCGCGGAATTGCTCGCGCACCTTCTCGTTGAAGAGAATCGAGCGCGCCCAGCCGACGCCTGCGCCCAGCACGTCGCCGTACGAGAAGCCGCCGCACGCCGCGAGGCCGGTGAAGCCCTTCAAGTCGACGCGGCCTTCGAGCAGGTCGCTCATGTGCACGTCGACCGCCGTGAAGCCCGCGCGCGTGAAGGCCCACGCCATCTCGACCTGACCGTTCACGCCCTGCTCTCGAAGAATGGCGACGGTCGGCTTCTTCGGTGACACGACTCGCGCGACGTCATCGCTCGGGTCGAAGGAGAGGCGGGCCATCAGGCCGGTGAAGGTCTCTTCGGTGCGCAGCGCGTGTTCATCGTCGGCGCAGGCGGCGTCATCGCGCAGCCGCTGCACGCGCCAGGTGGTGTCACTCCAGAGCGCGCGCAACGAGTGGCGGTCATCTTCGAAGACGAGCTGGCCGTCGCGGGTGATGAGGACGTCGTCGTCGGAGACGGGACTGCCGAGGACGGTCGCGGTGACGCCCTTGTGCGAGAACGCGCTGACGACGTGCGCGACGTCGGCCTCTCGCACCTGCACCACCGCGCCGAGCTCTTCCGAGAACAGCACCTCGAGCGTGTGGCCCTTCGCGCCATCGAGTGAAACCTCGAGTCCGCAGCCCGAGGCGAACGCCATCTCCACCAGCGCGGTGACGAGGCCGCCGTCGGAGACGTCGTGGTACGCGAGGAGCTTCCCCTCGGCGTTGAGCGCCTGAACGGTGTCGAAGAAGTGCGCGAGCGCCTGCGCGTCGTCGACGTCGGGCGCGATGGTGCCGACCGAGTTGAAGACCTGCGCGAGCGCGCTGCCGCCGAGCCGGTGCTTTCCACCCGACACGTCGATGAGCAGGAGCTTCGTCTGGCCTTCGTCCATCGACAGCTCGGGCGTCAGCGTCTGGCGTACGTCGGTGACGGGAGCGAACGCGCTGATGACGAGCGAGACCGGCGCGACGACGCTCTTCGACTGCCCGTTCGCGCTCCACTGCGTGCGCATCGACATCGAGTCCTTGCCGACGGGAATCGCGATGCCGAGGGCAGGGCAGAGCTCGGCGCCGACCGCTTTGACTGCGTCGAAGAGCCGCGCGTCTTCACCAGGCCAGCCGGCAGCGGCCATCCAGTTCGCCGAGAGCTTGATGTCGCCACGCTTCGCCACCGGCGCCGCGGCGAGGTTCGTCAGCGCTTCTCCCACCGCCATGCGGGCCGAGGCCGCCGCGTCGAGACACGCGATGGGCGCGCGTTCTCCCATCGACATCGCCTCACCCGCGAAGACGTCGTAGCTCGTCATCGTCACGGCGCAGTCGGCGACCGGAATCTGGAACCTGCCGACGAGCTGATCTCTCGCGACGAGGCCGGTGACCGAACGATCGCCGATGTGAATGAGGAACGACTTGTCGGCGACGGTCGGCAGCAGCAGCACGCGGCGAATCGCTTCTTTGACGTCGATGCCGGCGAGCTCGAGCGGCGCGTGGGTGACGGCCTGGTGCTCGGCAGTACGGCGCATGCGCGGCGGTTTCCCGAGAATCACCTCGAGCGGCACGTCGATGGGCGAGTCGAAGAAGAGCGGATCGTTCACCACCAGGCGGCCTTCGGTCGTCGCCTGACCGAGCACCGCGTAGGGCGCACGTTCACGCCGGCACAGCGCCTCGAAGCGGGGCAGGGCAGCGGCGTCGATGGCGAGCACGTAGCGCTCCTGCGACTCGTTGCACCACAGCTCGAGCGGTGACATGCCCGGCTCGTCGGAGGGAATCTTGCGCAGGTCGAACGTCGCGCCCTTCTTGCTCTCGTTCACCAGCTCGGGGAGCGCGTTCGACAGCCCTCCCGCGCCGACGTCGTGAATCGAGACGATGGGAGACGCCTCACCGAGCGCGCAGCAGCGGTCGATGACCTCCTGGCAGCGGCGCTCCATCTCGGCGTTGTCACGTTGCACCGAGGCGAAGTCCAAATCCTCAGCCGACGCACCGGAAGCCACCGAGGAGGCGGCACCACCGCCGAGCCCGATGAGCATCGCCGGCCCACCGAGCACCACGATGGCCGCGCCCGCGGGAATCGAGCCCTTCTCGACCAGCTGCGGCCGAATGTGGCCGAGCCCGCCCGCGATCATGATCGGCTTGTGGTACCCGCGGAGCTCCTTCCCCGACGCCGACGCAATCTCCTGCTCGAAGGTGCGGAACGTTCCAACGAGCGCGGGCCGACCGAACTCGTTGTTGAACGCCGCGCCACCGAGCGGGCCGTCGGTCATGATCTCGAGCGCGCTCGCGATGCGCGAGGGCTTGCCGTGATCGACCTCCCACGGACGAACGGCGTCGGGCAGCCGCAGGTTCGAGACCGAGAAGCCGACGAGGCCCGCCTTTGGTTTGGAGCCCCGGCCCGTCGCGCCTTCGTCACGAATCTCTCCGCCCGAGCCCGTCGCTGCGCCGGGGAAGGGAGAGACCGCCGTCGGGTGATTGTGCGTCTCGACCTTCGCGAGAATCGGCATCGCCTCGACTTCGGAGCGGTACGTGCCGTCATCGGGGTGCGCGAAGAACCGGCCCGCCGTGTTGCCCGCGATGACCGCCGCGTTGTCCTTGTACGCGCTCAGCACGCCGCCCGGTGACGCCGCGGTGGAGCGCTTGATCAGCTTGAACAACGAGTCTTCGGCCAACACGCCGTCGACGACGAACTCGGCGTTGAAGATCTTGTGCCGGCAGTGCTCGCTGTTGGCCTGCGCGAACATCATCAGCTCGACATCTGACGGGTCGCGGCCCAGCTTCGTGAAGGCGTCGACCAGGTAGTCGATCTCGTCTTCGGCGAGCGCGAGGCCCATCGACCGGTTGGCCTGCTCGAGCGCGACACGGCCGCTCTTCAGCACCGGAATGGTCGCGACCTTCTTCGGCTCGTGGTGCGAGAAGAGCTGGCTCGCTTCGGCGAGCGACGACAGCACCGACTCCGTCATGCGGTCATGCAGGCCGCTGCGCAGCGCGGCTTCGTCGGTCACCTCTCCCACCAGATGCCACGCGGTGCCGCGCTCGATGCGGGTGACGAACGAGAGGCCACAGTTGCGCGCGATGTCGGTGGCCTTCGACGACCAGGGCGAGACGGTGCCGAGGCGCGGAACGACGAGGCGCAGGGCTCCCGGCCCGCCGTGTGGTGTCGCCGAGGCGCCGAGCAGCTGCTCGAGGCGAAGTCGCTCCTGCTCGGTGGGCGTACGGCTCAGGTCGACGAAGAAGACCGAGGTGGCCGAGCTCTGCGAGAGGTTGGGGTTCGAGTCGCGCAGGCGCTTGTGACGGCGAGCCAGGCGGGCGGCAGTGAACGGCGACGGCCCATGCAGCGTGAACATGGCGCCCTCATAGCGCCGGCCGTCGGCGCCAGATCGACATTCCTGTGACGTCCGGCCAGCCGGCCAGAACTCAGTTGATCTCGCCCGAGCACACGTTGTTCGTGCACGTGAGCATCGAGCAGCAATCGCTCGTCATGCTGCAGCTCTGGCCCTGCACGCGGCACATGTTCGCAGGCGGAGGCGAGCACACCGACGGCCCACCACCCGACGGTGGCCGGCACTCGTTGGTGCAGCACTCGGAGTTCACGCTGCAGCCTGCTCCGGTCGACCGGCACGCGCGTGCGGCCCAGTACGCCGAGATGTTGCGCGACTGCGCCGACTGGCCGGGCAACCAGTAACCGACCTCGCTCGGGTCTTCTCCAGGCATCGGGTTCTTCTTGATGGCGGTGACCCAGATCTGTTCGCGGTTGGCGCCCTGCGTGCCCGCCTGCGCGTTGCCGTAGTCACGGCGCGACAGGAACGCGAGCCAGTAGTACCCGCCCGAGTCGAAGGGCGAGAAGCGCGGCTCGAAGGACAAGCTGAGTCCGCCGTTGGCCTTCGCGAGCTCGCGCACGTCGGTGCCGTCACGCCGCATGATGTAGAGGCTCGCGGGCTGCACCGACGAGCGCGCCGCCACGCCGTGCGCGAAGACGAGGCGTTGGGAGTCCGGCGTCCACACCGGGTACGACGGTGAGCGGTGGTTCGGGTCGCGGTTTGGAATCGAGGGGCTGGTGCCCGAGAGCAGCGGCTGCATCGCGCCGAACGTGTCGGGGCCCGTGACGGGGATGAGCGAGATGGTGCCGTCGCGGTAGTCGACGCCCCAGTCCGAGACGCCCGTGACACAGGCCACGGTCGTGCCGTCTGGTGACCACGCTGGCTGGGTGACGTTGTTGGCAGGCAGGCCTGCGCCGAGCGGCTGTACGAGCGCGCCCGTCATCGGATTCAGCAGCGAGAAGCCAGTCGGGTTGGGCCCGGTGGTGATGATGAGGCGGTCTTCACGCGGGCTCCACGTCGACAGCCACCACTTCTGCTGGCTGGTGCTGAAGAGGCTGGGCGGTGGGTCGGTCGACAGGTTCGAGGTGAGGTCGAACACGGTGCCGAAGTTGTCTCCGCCGCCCATGCGGCCCGCCATGTAACGGCCGCTTGGAGAGACGGTGTGGCAGCCGATGCAGCGCGCGACCTCGCTGCCCGGGACGGGCGGAGGCGATGGCATGAAGGCGACCCGTGTGTTGGTGCCGTCGTCGATTCGGTAGACCCGGCCCTCGTTGACGGCCCAGTAGTAGACGCTGCCAGCGAGCGCCGCCTTCGCGAACTTCACGCGCACCTCGTTCGAGCGGTACGCCGTCTGCGTCGCGGCCACCCAGCGGTCGACGGTGATGACGCCTTCGACGTCGGGGTTGGTCTGCGCGAACACCCGCCACGCCGCGCTGTCGACGAGCCAGTGGTTGTCGAAGCCCGCGCCGGTGTGCATGAAGAACGCGTTCACCTCGATGTTCGGCTTGGTGAGCTTCACGCGGAAGAGATCGCCCGCTGCGCCGTTGCGCCACTGCAGGTCTGCGGCGAACACGTTCTGCGGCATGACGGCGTGGTCGAGCGGGTAGACGAGGTTGGCCGACTGCATCGTGTCGAAGGGCAGCAGCGTGTTGAAGTTCTGCAGCACGGTGCCCGGCACGCCTGCGCCCGTGACGGTGCGGATGATTTGAATCGTGACGGTGGCGGTGCCGACGAGCGTCGTCGAGGTGCCCGGCGCGACGACCGAGGCCTGAATCGTCGCCACACCGCCCTGCGCGCCGGTGGCGTTGAACTCGCCGGTGACGCTGTTGATGTCGCCGAACTGCCTCGACATCGTGCTCCAGGTGGGAATCACGTTGGCGGTGCGGAAGCTGCCGTCACGCAGGCGCAGCTTCGCGGTGAACGTCGTCGACATCGCGTTGCCGGGCGTGGTCGTGATGGTGGCCATCGGTGGATCGATCTCGACCGCGACCGCGTCGACCGTGACCGTGCCGCCACCACTCGAGCCTGCCGTCGCCGAGCCTCCCGCCGCTGCCGAGCCTCCGCCCGCGGCGCCACCTGCACGACCCGCGTCGACGACCGGCTCGGCCATGCCCGCGCGGCATTGCCCCTGAACGCAGACCTGACCCGCGTTGCAGTCGACCGACGTGCGGCAGACCTTGCTCGTCGGGCCACAGGTGCAGCCGGCCAGAGCGGCGAAGAACAACGCGAGGACTCTGAAGGGCGGGGGCGTCACGGTGGGCATCCTCTCGTCATCAAGGCTTCGGCCGCCAGCGCCGGTTGGTTCTTCGTTCTCAGCCTTCGAGAAAGCGAAGGGAGCACCTGCGCCTCACGTGAAACACCCGATGCGTGCCTCGAGCGCAGCCGTCACTTCTGAATGAGCTCGATCTTGTAGCCATCGGGGTCCTGCACGAAGGCGATGACGGTGGTGCCGTGCTTCATGGGGCCGGCCTCGCGGGTCACCACCCCTCCGCGCTGCTTGATGTCGGTGCACGCGGCGTACGCGTCACGCACCTCGAGCGCGATGTGGCCATAGCCGGTGCCGACCTCGTACTTCGGCGTGTCCCAGTTGTGGGTGAGCTCGATGGCCGCCTGCTCGGTCTCGGGGCCGTAGCCGACGAACGCGAGGGTGAAGCGGCCGTCGGGGTAGTCCTTCTTGCGCAGCAGCTTCATGCCCAGCACGTCGACGTAGAAGGCGAGGGAGCGCTCGAGATCGCCGACGCGCAACATGGTGTGGAGAATTCGCATGCAGGCTCTCTACTTCGAGAGCCGCACGATGAGTCGCTCGGCGAAGTCGATGCTGGCCTCGAGCTGGGCCACGTCCATGTTGCGCCACGAGTCCGAGGGCCGGTGATAGTGGCGCGGCGCTCCGATGACGGGGTCGATGCAGGTGAGCGACATCGCCGGGAAGCCGCGCACGAGAAACGGCAGCACGTCGGTCGCGCCGGTCGGAATCACGTACTTCGTCACGGGCGCAAGCTCGGGGCGGGCCTGGTTCTCGGCGAGCACGGCGGCCTCGAGGTGCGCGGGGATCGGCACCGGCCACAGCTCGCCCTCTTCCAGCATGCGCAAGGTTCCATTCGAGAGCGTGTCGAGGCCCAGCACCGTCGTGTCCTGCGGCGTCCACTCCTTCGTCTTCAGCACCTGCTCGGCGAGGCGCAGCGCTCCACCGGTGCCCGCTTCTTCCGAGCCCGAGATGACGATGACGAACTCGACGTCGTCGGGCAGCCGGCCCTGCAGGCGGTGCGCGAGCTCGACCGACGCGGAGCAGCCCGAGAGGTTGTCGCAGGCGCCGGGCACCACGCGGTTTCGCAGCACGACATCGACGTTGAAGAGGAACGTGAGCATCGCCGGAATCGTGAGCAGCCCGCGGAGCCAGCCGGGTGCCGACCAGACTCCGGTGGCGGCGATGAGCTCGACGATGGCGAGCACGGCGACGGTGGCGGTGGCGAGCCCCAGCTGCTTCTTGAACCAGCCCAGGCCGGGAGGCGGTTGTTTCGTCGCGACCTTGATCAGCCCGGGCGTGAAGACGAGGCCCGTGTACGCAGCGTCGGCATGCGCGACGAGCACCAGGCGCTTCTTGCGTTCACCGCGCGCAGGCAACGTCGCGAGCAGGTTCTGTGAGGTGATGTTCGGGAAGAGGGTGCGCAGCACGAGCGCGCGACGCGTCGACTCGAGCGTGTACGAGACGGCGACGAGGGCGTGCAATGCAGCGCCGAGCCACGGCGCCGGGAAGCCGATTCCCGTCGCGAGCGCCGCGAGCCCGAAGTGGAACATGAGCACGGCGTACAGGCTCTGCGACCAGCGGTAGCTGCGCCACTCGAGGTGGTAGCCGAGCCCCGCGAGCTCTTTGCCGAGGTGTTCCTGCGCGGCGCGCTCGGTCGGCGTTCCCGTGAGGCGGCGCGGGCCGAGCTCTTCCAGCGTTCGAATGCGCTCGATGGGGCTCGGTCGCGAGGTGTTCTGCTGAGGCGCAGCGCTCATGGAGCCGCTGATAGCACCGCTCACTCGAGGAGCGTCTCGACGGAGAGGCTGATGATGTCGATGCTCCGCTTCAAGCAGTTGAAGAACGCGCCGCCGCGCGCAAGGGTCTTCTGATGCTCTCGACCCTCGCTGTGGCTGTCGTGCTGACTGGCGCTCCGCTCACGTTCGAAGATGGTGAGTTCCTCGGGTTCACGCAGGACGGCGATCGCACCGTCTGGCTCACGTCGCGGAAGGTGACGTGGGGTGAGGCTCCGCACTTCGCGAAGCTGGCCGTGAGCCGGAATCAGCTGCTCGCGACGGAAGAGGAGTTCGAGCTCGAGGTCGGTCCCCTCGATGGCAAGGGCCCGCTCAAGCCCGGTCCTGACGCCGCGAAGTGGGAGGCCTGGAAGCAGAAGAACCCCATCGTGAAGCTGTCGTCGCTCGAGGGCGTGAAGACGACGATTCGCGCAGACGGAAAGCCGGCGACGACGTGGGGCGGAGCGGGCAAAGCCGTGAAGGTCGAGCTCGTGACCGAGCGGCTGGCCGTCTCGCACACGCGCGCCAGCATGCTGGCCGAGAACATGGGGAAGAAGGTTCGCAAGACATCAGCGGCCGCGTTCGTCGATCCGACCGGGCGACGCGCGGTGTTCGTGCTCACGATGGAGGCGGGCGGCGGAGAGCCCGTGTCGTCTGAGATGGTCGAGGCGTTCGTCGGCCCGACGGCGTTCATGTACCTGCCACCGCAGGCCTCGCTCGAGCTGAGGAACGAGAAGGAGCTGCTCATCGAACGCGCGGGCTTTGCCGTGACGGGCGCGTCGGAGTCGACGAAGGCGGCTGCCGGAGTCGTCGTGCGCACGGACGCGAAGACGCTGGCCGCGGCTGAGACGCTCGCGAAGGCGCTGGGTGGGAAGGCGGTGAAGGGGAAGGTCGACAAGCAGCTCGGCGAGTTCTTCGTCGGCTTCGACGTCGCGATTCCCTGAGCGATGTTACGTGGTCGTCACAGCGGCTTCTGACGACGGCGGCACACTGCGCGCTCATGGAAGTGCAGCCCCTCACCATCTCTGCCGCCGACGCGTTTCGCGCCTTCACCGAGGTCGAGCAGCAGCGCCGTTGGGTGCCGGGGCTCAAGAAGGTGAAGCTCGTTCGCTCCGATGCGAACGGGCGCGCGCTCGAGGTGTTCTACGAGTTCGGCGAGACGCTCGCGTACGCGCTCGTCTACGCGTGGGACGACGTGAACCTGAAGGCCCGATGGGTGCCGTCGTCGGGTGTGCGTGACGGCGTCTCGGGCAGCATCTGGTTCGAGGGTCGCGAGCAGGGCTGCGTGATGCACTACCAGCTCGAGGCGATCACCGGCCGTCCTCCCGAGCATGAGCACGACGTGGCCATCGCGTTCGTCGCGTGGCTCAAGGGCCGCTGAGACACTCGCCGTCGATGCACACCGTCACGCCTTCGTCGCTCGAGACGAGGCTGCTCTGTTTCACCCACTCGGCCGTTCGATTTGGACGAGCGCCCGAAGCTGCATCTTCCGGTAGTCGATTCGCGCAGCATCGAGCGACGGCTTCTGAATCACGTAGGCGAGTGCTGCGGCACTGAGGACGCACGCAACCAGGGGCAGTGCGATTCGGATTCCAGTGTTCACGCCGGTGCAACCCGCTGTGCTTGTGCTTCTTCCGGCTCCAGGCGGCATCTCTCCTTCGACAAGTTACTCTTCTGCATCTGACCTCGAGCGTTACGAACAGCCACGCCCACACTTGACGACACTGTGGGGGTTGGGCATGGGGTCCTCGTCTTTCAAGTGGGGAGCCCGGTCATGTCCATTCGCGCACTGTTTGCCTCGTCCATCGCTCTCGTCCTCGCCGCGTGCGGCCCGGATGCGGAGATGCTCGTCGACGCGCAGGATGTCGACACCGACGAGTCGGTCGCCACCACCGAGGGTGAGCTGACCTCGTCGAGCAGCGCGGCCGTGTGGTTCCCGATGGCGAGCGGCAACACCTGGACCTTCCAGTCGACGACCGGAGCGACCCGCACGCTGCGCCTCGACTCCGTCTCGAACGGCATGGGCTCGCTCACCGGCCTCGCCACCTCGGCGACGTGGGTTGGCGTCAGCTCGACGTCTGCGAACACCCTGATGAAGTGGGACGACGCCTCGCGCGCGTGGACCTCGTGGCTGCGCTTCGGCTTCGCCAGCTCGTCGTGGAATGTTGGCACCGAGGCCTGCACGGGCGCGAAGTACCGCCGCAGCGCCACGGGCGTGACGGCGACGACTGCAGCCGGCGCTTTCACCGACACGCGCACCATCGCCATCGAGCAAGTCCCCAGCAAGACGGCCCTCTGCCCACCGCCCGCGTTCACCGAGCTCACCTTCGCCGCGAACGTCGGCCTCGTCGGCTTCCGCACGGGCCGTGGCGAGCGCTTCACGCTCAAGACCGCCACCGTCGGCACGAAGCGTTTCCCTGCTGCGAACGGCGCCGTCACCGCGAGCCTCACGCTCGACAAGACCTCGTACGTGAACCAGCCCAACACGATTCGCTGCATCACCACGCCGTGCCCCTCGAACGAGGTCACCGCGGTCGCGCGCACGACGTTCACCGTCACCAACGGCAGCGCGACCTCGCAGACGTGGAACTTCCGCACTGGCTGCCAGATGGACATCGAGGTCGTCTCCTCGAGCGGGCTGGTCGTGAAGCGGCTCTCTGATGACCGGGCGTGCACGATGGCGCTGACGTCGGTGACGCTCGCTCCGGGCCAGAGCCGCAGCTGGAACTCGGAGCTTCCCCTCGCTGACCGTGACGGCCTGCAGCTCGATGGCTCGTTCACCGCCCGCGCGCGGCTGATTCCTTCCGTGAACGCCGGCTCCGCGCCCGTCGCGAACAGCACGTTCTCGGTTCGCGTTCAGCAGTGAGCTGACGCCTGCGGGCTCGCACTCGACCTGGCCGGCTTCACGCGTTCAATCGCTGGCTCGAGCTGGGCGGCTCGCTCCCCGCCGGGCGTCTCACTGACGTCGGGTTTGGTGTCTCAGCGGTCACCACACAGGAGCTCGCACTCGCGTTTCCTGAACGGGAAGTCGTCGGTGTCGAGGTGAACGCCGCGCACGTCGAGACCGGACGGCGTGAGTTTCCGCAGCTCCGGTTTCTCGAGGGCGACCTGCACACGCTTCGCGCGGAGCCGTCGTCGGCGCTCATTCGGCTCGCGAACGTCGGGCGCGGACTGACCAAAGACGCAGCGGAGGCGCTTCATGCGCAGGTGTTGCCGCTGCTGGTCGAAGGCGGCGTGTGCCTCGAGGGCAGCACCGATATCGAAGGCCACGTCTCGGCCTTCTGGGTGCTGCGCCGGCAGGGCGAGGTGTTGTCGCGAGACGCGCTGGTGCTGCACACCGATGGAGCGCGTGGCTTCTCTCCCTGGCTCTTCCGCGACGTCTTGCCGCGCGAGCTGCGCCGTGACGTGAAGCCGGGAACTGTCGTGCACGCCTTCTTCACGGCGTGGACCGAGGTCTGGGAGCGCGTTCGAACCGCAGACCCGTTCGAGTCCTTCGTCGCCTCGGTCACGGCGCTCGGTCGACCTGAGCTCGACGTGCGCTTCGTCAGCGAGGGGTTCGTCGGTTGGAGTCCGACACGCCCGTCAGCCTGAGCGGCGGTGGCGGATGCTGAAGTCGGACATTCGTGTCACCGCTCGATGGGAGCGCCGAAGCAGACCGCGGGTCTCGGGTTTGCACTGGACACGCGCGAATGCGCACGCTGCTCTCGTTCCTGCTCCTCGCTTCGCTCTCGGCCTGCACGCCCTTCGGCTCGGTACTGGCCGACCCGCCAGATCTCCTGACGTCTGGTGGCAGGGACGCCCTGTTCACCATCACGATGAATCCCGGTGACTTCAATGTCGCCCTGCTGGGCGTGGCCGCCAACCTGCCCAACCAGACCCAAACGGTCCTTTCGTGTCGCGGCACCGCGCCAACACCCGACGTCTGGGTTGAGACCTGCTTCGAGCCCGAGTCGAACCTCTTCGACGCCACCACCATCGGGAAGCCCGTGCGCGTCGAGCTGTTCGCCGAGCGCTGGCAGACGCGCTCGCGGGAGTACACGCTGGAAGTCCTCACGTGGGTGCCTGAGAACTGACCGCTGCGTGGTTGCTGACGGCATGGGCTAGCTTTCGCTGAAGGTGACCGGGTTCGCGCTCTTCGTTTCAGCCCTGCTCTCGGCCGCGCCCGACACCTCGGCTGTCGGCCCCGAAGAGCGCCTGGTGCAGTGGGGCCTGTCGCGCCGGGCTCTCGAAGTCGACCCGACGCCGAACGGCAAGGCGATCGATCAGGTCTTCGTCGAGCGCGAAGAGATCTTCCCGGAAGAGAACCCGAAGTTCTTCGACATCCTCCACATCAAGACGCGTGACTCGGTGGTGCGCCGCGAGGTGCTGCTCAAACCCGGCGACACGTGGAGCGCCGAACGCGCGCTCGAGACCGAACGCAACCTGCGCCGCATCTTCATTCTCTCGGTGGCCAAGGTCGTTCCCGTGAAGGCGGCCAACGGAAAAGTCAGCGTGCTCGTCGTCACGCAAGACCGCTGGAGCCTGCGCCTCTCGAACTCCTTCACGCTCATCGGAACGCTGCTCCAGTTTCTGCAGCTCACGCTCGTCGAGGTGAACTTCAACGGCTGGGGGCAGAGCCTCTCCATCGACACCACGCTGCGGCTCGACACCTTCGCGCTCGGCCAGTCGTTCACCGAGCGGCGGCTCTTCGGCTCGCGCTTCAGCTTCTCCGAGGCCGCGAACCTCGTCTTCAACCGGCAGACCGGCGCCGTCGAAGGCACCGTCGGCCAGGTCATCTTCGGCTACCCCATCATCACGCTCGATCAGCCGTGGGGCTTCCTCGTCGACGGCGCGTGGAACCTGCGCAAGCGGCGCATCTATCGCGGCGCGAGCGTGTGGCAGCTGCCGTACCCCGACGCGAGCGGCACCGAGCGCGTGCCCTTTCAGTTCGATCAGAAGGAACTCGGGTTCGACGCGGTGGTGACCCGCCGCTTCGGTGATGGCGTGAAGGTCGATCTCACGCTGAACGCGGGTGCGTACGTGCGGCAGTACACGCCGATGGTGGAGTCGAACCTGAGCGCCGAGCGGTCGACGTGGCTCACGACGAACTACCTGCCGCGCAGCGAGAACGCGACGTACCTCGAGGGCGTCGCGACCGCGTTCACCAACGAGTTCCGCATTCTCAAGAACCTCGACACGTACCAGCTCTCGGAGGACTACCAGCTCGGCTTCCGCGCGACGGCCGGTGCGCGCTGGGCGTTTCCGTCACCCATCACCACGCAGCAGTTCGTCGAGGTCGGTGGCGCCGCGCGGTATCGCTTCTACAAGTGGGACGATCTCTTCACCGTCTCGGCTTCGGGCGGAGCGCGCTTCAGACCCGGCACCACCGTCGCCAACGAGCGCTTCGCTGCCGAGGTGATCAACTACTCGCCAACGTTCGAGGGCGGCCGCTTCGTGACGCGCTTGATGATCGACCTGCGCTGGAACGATCTGAACAACCGGCAGGTGCTGCTCGGCGGCTCGCAGGGCCTGCGCGGAACGTTCGCGGAGCAGTTCACCGGCCGAAACCTGCTGCTCGCCAACCTCGAGTACCGCACGCGCCCGCTCGCCTTCGTGCTCGGCACGTACCTGGGCTTCGTTCTCTTCTACGACGTGGGCTCGGCGTTCGACTCGACGCCACTGCTGCAGCACACGGCGGGCTTCGGCATGCGGCTCTTGTTGCCGTACTTCAACTTCGAGGTGCTGCGCTTCGACTTCGGCGTGCACATCAACAACTTCGCGCAGACGCCCGGGCTCGATCGCCTCAACGCGACGTGGGGCCAGGTGAACGACATTCGGCCCGACATTCTCGATCGCGCGCTGCCGCCCTGAGTCAGCGTCGTCGCCAGTGCACCGTGTGGTACCCGCGGCGGGTGAGCACCCCGAGCACCTCTTCTCGAGAGCAGGCTTCGGTCTCACCGGGAAAGTGCCGCGAGAACTGGCCGGCAGCGAAGAACAACGACCAGAACTGATCCGAGGTCGGGCCTCCACCGACGAGCTCGAGCTCGCCGCGCTCCATCGCCGCGAGGAGCAGCTCGGGCGCCGAGTCCTGCTTCGCGATGAGCTCGACGAGGCTCTGGAGTCGGAGTGGCGGAACGTCGTGCACCGCCGCCGCTGCCGTTCCCAGCGTCGCGCGCGTGAGCTGCTCTGCGCGGAGCGTGCGCTCCCCAGCCTCGGCGAACTTCGTGTAGCTCGTCGCCACATCGCCTTTGAACTCGGTGTTGTAGAGGCTGCCCGCGACCTCGATGACGAGCAGCTCGGTGTGGATTTTCCACCCGACGGCTCCAGTGTCGAGGCGGGCGCGCAGCTCGAGATACGCCGCTTCGCCCTTCGTCAGCAGCGCCAGCGTCTCGGCGGGAATGGGCTCGGGCGTGGCGTTGGTCGCGCGCGCCTTGTCGAGCGCGGCCTTCACCGCCCAATCGCTCAACGGGGCGTAGGCATACAGCGCTCCGTTCGTGTGGAAGAAGACCTCGCGGCCGCCGATGGGCCCGGCCAGGAGCAGGTAGCGGCGCTGGTCGAAGGCGAGCCAGCTGGTCGGTCGTTCATTGAGCGACTGCTCGAGGTTCGAGCTCACTCGCCGTACTCCTTCACGGCGTTGAAGGCGGGCAGGGGCGCCGGCTTCTTCTTCGTGGTCGTCTTCTTCGGCTTGGCGTTGGTTGGTTTGTCGTTCTCGTCGCGCTCGGCCGGTGTCTTCTCGACGACGGTCAGTCCCGTGAGCAGGTTCTCGCTGGTGGTGCTGCCCGCGCCCGTCATCGTGTCCATGTCGGAGTGGTCGACGCCGATGAGCCGCACGACGCCCTTCTCGAGGCGGAAGCGGTGGGTGGCGCCGTAGCTCTCTCTCGAACCGCCCCACTGCGTGACGATGAGCACCTTCTTCTTGATCTCGAGGTCGGGCTTCGCGTCGCCGCCCTTCATGCCGAGACACGAGAAGCACGCGACGAGGCCGACGTTCGAGTCGACGAGCGTGAAGCCCTTCTCGGCGCCGTGAAGCCAGAGCAACGCGCGTGACCGATCGCCGTCGCCTTCTTGAATGAGCACCGCCACGACATCGGGCGTCTTGTCGCCGTTGAGATCGCCCTGGACCGACGACTCCACGACCCAGCCCTTCGGCGCGAAGTCGGCGGCGACCGCTCCGTTCGAAGGAACGCCCTCGAGTGGCTTCGCGAAGGTGGTGACGGCGAACAGGGTCAGCAGCAACGGAGCGCGCATGGTGGCGAACCCTGCCAGAAGCTCAGAACTCGAGCACCAGACTCACGCGCTCCGGCAGGCCTTCGATCGCGGCGTCTCCCAGGCGGTACTCGGGCTTCGTCAGCACCGCCTGCAGACAGTCGAGCTGCGCCTTCGTGAGATCGGCCGCCACGCCCATCGACTCGAACTCGTGATTTCCGACGGCGCCGGTCTGCAGCGAGACGAGCGTCGTCCATCGCAGCGCGCCCGGCCGATTGCTGCCGATGAAGCACGCCGACAGCCGTGGCGAACGCGCGGCCACCTGCAGGCGGAACTCGTCGACCCACGCAGCCTGAAGGCGCGCGGGCGTGTCGAAGTCGGGTCGGCCAACCGGCTTCGGGGCGATGGAGACCTTCTTCGGCATCGGCTTTCCCGCCGGCTTCTTCACGACGACCTTCTCCGCGGGCGTTCCTGCATCCACCGCAGCCAACGGCTCTGCAGGACCTCCCGGCCCTTCACAGCGAATCAGGAGGAGCAGCAGCAGCAACAGCGCGATTGCCGCGATGCGCTTGAGCCGACGGCTTCTGCGGGCCTTCTGCACGTGCGGGTCGTTCGCGAGGGCCGCTTCGGTGCGCGCTTTCACTTCGCGCAGCTGCTCCTTCATCGCGGCGCGCTGGGCCTTCATCGCCGCTCGCAGCTCCCCGCGCGTCACTCGGTGATCCTCCACCCGAAGACGAGCTCGCCGTGTTCGTCACGCCACTCGATGGGCACGAGCTGAAACGGCGTGAAGGCCGACGGCGCCTCGACGTTCGGCGGTGCGAAGGGCCAGGGCAGGGGATCCGACGGCGCGAGTCTCAACGAGCCCGCAAACGCCGAGTGGGCCAGGTTCATCGCGCGAACGTCGGCGTTGGGCCCTGAGCCGCTGCCCATCGCTTCGAGCAGTGCCTGCACTCGGCCCGCGAGCTCCCGGGCGGTCTTCTCGGTCGTCTTCGCCGCGTTCGGCTGCATCGCGATGGTGTCGAGCACGCCGATGAGCTGCTGCAGCAACAGCCGGTTCGCGCGGCGCACGTCGGCCTCCTCGCGCTCGAGCGTGTCGACGAGCTGCCTCGTGAAGCGGAGCGTGTCGTACGGACCTTCTTCGGCGCTCGCCTTCAGCTGGCCAACAAGCTCGCCCGCCTTGCCGTGCGCGATGAGCGAGAGCCGGTCGACCTTCGAGTCGAATGAGCCGCCGCGCTGCACGCTGTTCGCGAGCCGATCGAACGACACGGCATCGGCCCGCAGCGCCGCCGCCCAGATGAGATCTTCGATGATGGGGTTGAAGTCCTGGCGGGGAACGAGCGCCTTGAGCGTCGCGAGGATCTCGGCGTTCGTCTGGTAGCGCGACAGCACGTATGACAGCCACCGGCGCGCGAGCGGGTGCACGACCGCGCCCACCGTCGAGGTCTCGGAGTGTTTGAGCGCGAACGCGAAGCTGCGCAACGCATCGGCCAGCGCGCCACGCTCGAGCTGCTCGACGCCACGGTGCAGCGCGATGACCGAGCGCTCCCGGAAACCAGAGTCGTCAGAGAGCGACAGCAGCCGCTCACCACGGGCCCCGTCCCACACGTCGCGACGCTCGAACTCCGCTTCGATGGTGCCAATCCACCCCGTCGCCTCGGCGCCCAGGTTCTTCGCGATCAGCGCGTCGACGATGCCCAGCGTGAGCTTCTGGAGCGCGGGGTGATCGGTCGCCTGCTGCCGTGCGTGTGAGAAGAGGAACTCGCGGCGCGTCTTGCTCAGCGTGAGCCACTCGGCGGGCTCCCAGCGCAGCGTGCGTTGCAGGAAGGCGACCTGTCGCGGCTCGTCGAGCTTTTTCGCTGCCTGCGCGCCAGCCTGTTTGCCGGCCGCGTTCGACATGTTCGCGCCACGCACCTCCGAGGCGACGTCGACCGCGATCTCCTTCTTCTTGCGGTTGCGCAGTTCGGTGAGGGCGAGGTCGAGATCGAAGATGCGCGCCTCGATGGCGGCGACAGTGGTGACGCGATCTCGTCGCACCGTCTCGAGTGACTTCACCAGCAACCGACGCAGCAACGGACCCGAGACGAGCCGGTCAGACAGGTCTCCGAGCGGGCTGTACCCGTACTCGAACAACGAGATGGCAGGCGTGAAGCAGGTCGTCTGCGAGAAGGTGACCGACTCGAGCTCTTCGTCGTCGAGCACGTCGTTGAGCGAGATGACCCGCTGCTGCCGCCCGACGTCGAACGCTTCGTAGGGCGTGGGCAGATCGTCAGCCTGCTTCGCGGTCAGAATGTGGTTGTGCAGCCCGAGGGGCCACAGCCCGGCGCCGTCTTCTTCGTCGTCGCGGGGAAACCCGTCCTGGCAGATGCCGATGGCCCCGGTCGCGGCCCAGACGAGCGAACGAAACGGCCCGTCATGCGTGCCGTGTTTGCCGGCGTCGACGAGCCCATTGCGCAACAGCCACAGCGACAGCACCTCGGCGTGCCTCTTCTGGCGCTGTGCGATGCGGGCGTTGAAGAACACCGCGGTCTGTCTCGGCACCTCGTCGATGGGCGCCGGCGTCGCAGCGAGCACCGAGAGCACCAGCGCCCAGCTCACAGCGCGGCTCCGACGGCGAGCGACAGCTCCCACCACCAGCCCAGGCCTGCGCCCTGAATGCCGCCGAAGACGGGAATCGCCATCATCACCCGCGGCGTCACCGCGACACCCGGCTGGAAGTAGATGTCGAGCGTGAAGCCCGCGAGCAGCTGGTACCGCGCACGATCGACCTGCATCGCGGCGAGCCGCACCTTGTCGAGGTTCTTGATCTCCGCGTCGCTGATGCGCGGGTTGAAGATGGCTCCAGCGACGTCGAGCGCGGGAACGCCCGCGAGCCCACCGGGATAGAAGAGGTAGCGGACGCCGGCGTTCGCCGTCAGCACCATCTGGGCGGCGGGGACGATGCCGGGCCGAGAAGTGACGACGCCCTCGGCGATCGCGTACCCAAAGTTGATGTCGAGCTCGAGGCGGTTCGGGCGGCCGTACTGACGGTAGGGCGTGAGCGCGAGCTTGCTGGTCGCGTCCGAGCCGAAGACGAAGACGTACGTGACCGAGGCGTCGAGCATGACGTTGCCCAGCGCCTTGCGCACGTAGCCGCCGATGCGGAACGACGAGTAGTTGTTCAGCTCGAGCAGGCTGCTGCTGATGACGCCGAACCCGACGCGTGAGCGCCGCCAGTCGAACCGGACCGCGCGCGACGCCTCGCCGACCGGCCGCTCCGTCAACGCCTCGAGCGGCGTGCGGTAGCGCTCGATGCTGGTGTCGAGCGTGGGGTCGGTCGGGCCCGCCGCGACGCCTCCATCGGGCGCCGCTGCCATCATCGCGATGGCCAGCGCCTCAAGGATCACGAGGGAACCCTCCCTCGTTCGGAATCGGGAACTTCGGCCGGTAGCACTGCTCGCCAAAGGCGACGCGGAAGGGCGCGAGCGGCTGGAACACGCCGTCGGAGTCGAACGTCGGGTGGTCGCAGAACCGCGTGCACTGCGCGAGCGCGTCGGCGAGCGGAAACACGTCGCGCTTCCACTGCTCGTTGCCCAGGTAGTCCTCGTCGGCGCTGTTGATGCCGAACGGCACGGTGAACCCCGCGACGGTGGCCGAAGCCGCGAGGCTCGTCTGGTACTCGGCGCGCAGCAGGAACGGCGACTCCCACGCGAGCCCGAGCGCGTAGAGCGCGAACGGCATCTCGCGGTGCAGCCGCGGCAGCAGGTTGAGCTGCACGAGCGTTCCTGCGGGCGTTCCCACCGGCTGCACCACCACGCGCGCGACACCCTCGTCTTCGCTCGCACAGAACGAGAACGCGTCTTCTGCCGCAGCGCTGATCGTCTCGTTGTTGAACTTCGTGACGAGCCCGACCTCTCCGACGGCCACGTTCTCGGAGATCGCCGTGCGCTCGGGCGCCGAGTACGTGATCTTCTTCATCAGCCCGGCCTGCGCCGACGAGTACTTGGCGATGAACTTCAGGTACTGGTCGCGGGTCGCCAGAATCGGCAGCTGGTTGAGCTTGAACGGTCCCAGCAGCAGATCGGGCTGGTCGGGCACGATGGGGCAGTCGCGCTCCGAGGCCGCAGGCACCACGTCGATGTCGAACATGCTGATGAGCCGCGACGGGCACCAGAGCACCACCGACTTGAGCGCGTTGGACGTCACCCGGTACGCCGAGCTGTCGAAGAGGAACGCACCGCTCACGCGTGGCGAGCTCTTGTCGCGCTCGGGGATCAACACCTGCTCGAGGGCCGACTCGATGACCTTGCCGATCTTCCCCGTCGTGTCGTCGTGGTGCACCACGAGCACGAGCACCATGTCCTGCCCGGTGAGACGCACCGAGTCGATGCGCGTCTTGATGGTCGAGGCCACGCGCTCCGAGAACCGCGCGGAGTCGAAGTCGTCGAGGCAGATCTCCGGCTCGCCCGAGATGAGCAGCCGCTGAAGCTGCATGTCGAGGTGCTCCTGCGAGATGACGCGGTTGCAGATGCGCAAGATGAAGCCGACCGGCGTGTTCGGTCGAACCGGGTTGCGAAGGGCAGGGAACGCGGGCCGCACCTCGGGGTTCTTCCGCGCGACCGCCGTCGTCGTGAACTCGCCGATGGCGTCGGTGACGGTCGCGTTCGCGCAGACGACGGGAGAGGTCGAAGAGACGAGCGGCATGGTGCTGGGCTCGAAGACGGCGCGCTCCAGCGTCGTGCGCTCGGGCCACCCCAGCGCAGTGAAGTCTGTCGGGCACACCGGAGAGAAGGCGTACGCGTAGGGGTTCTCGGGACCCGGCAGAAACGCGGTGCCCCACGTCGCGTCGGTCACCTTGAAGGTGCGGCGCAGGCCCAGCTCGGTCGCCTGCTCGTTGCGAATGGTGGGGAACTGGTTGCGTGAGCGCCACTGCACCTGCTGGTTCTTCTCGTCGAACACGCCGTACACCGTGAGGCTGCGCACGAGGTTGGCAGGGCCGAGGCCGACGATGTTCAGGTTCACCGTCGAGGTGAGCGCCGTCGAGCCGTTGCGGTGGTACCGAAGCCGAAGGCCGACATCCCGCGGCACCTTCTCGACCTTGAGGCTGAGGCTGCCGCAGCGCGCCGTCTCTCCACAGTCGACCGGCAGGTGCGTGTGCACGGGCGTGAACTTGTCGAGGATCGTCCACGGCACGTCGACGTCGTCGGTGCGGTACTTCAGCTCGACGACGGTCTCTGGCCCGAAGCCCTGCTCGGCGTCGGCGCGGTAGAAGACGAACATCGTCTGCTCGTCTTCGAACCAGCTCACGTCAGAGATGGCGAAGCTCGCGTTGATGTCGGTGATGCCCACCTTGCCGCAGCCGTATGGCAGCCCGCTGATGGGGTCGACGACGCACGACGACACGACGCTCGCCAGAACGGTCATCAGCAACCGGTGCGTGGCGCGCGTCAATCTCATCGTCAGTTCACGAGCTCGGGGAACGAGAGCGCGCCGCGGGCGATGCGACGCTTCACCGACATGACCAGCTCACCCTGACCTTTGCGGGCGAGGTCCAGCTGCTCCAGCCGAGAGCCGAACGACATGCTGGCCTTGAGGGCCGTCTGCACCGAGGTCGAGAGCTGGTTCACGAGCGCGTCACGACGCACGGCCGGTTGCAGCGAGAGCCACGCCGCGAGTCCACGCACGTCGACCTCGAGCAGCAGGTCGGCGCGCTGCTCGGCGGGAACCCGAAGCAACATCTGCGGCGAGAGGATGTTCTCGTACCAGCCGGGGAAGCCGTCGCCCGACAAGGCCTGCTCGAAGAGCTGCTTTCGATCGGCGTCTTCGAGGTGCGAGAGCAACACCGACAGCGCACCCGCCGCGTCGAACTCCTGCCCCTGATCGAGCACGTCGGGCATCGGGTGATGGCCGTTCTTGAGCGGCTTGCCTTCACGCGCGTTGCCGACCGCGTCGAAGAGGGCCGCGCGCTCCTGCTTCGAGCTGCGGTTCGACTGCAGCAGCTGGTGCGCCACGCCCACCTTGAGCGGGTAGGGGAGCAGCCGCGCGACTTCGTCCTGGCGGTCGAGCGGGGCCAGCGCGAACAACAACGCGCCCTGCCGCGGGGGCAGCTTCTCGATCATCTGTACCAGGGCCGCCGAGCCGAACTCGTCCTGCAGGCTGCGGTAGACCTCGGTGTCGGCCTGCGCGAGCAACGACGCCGCGACCGCGTTCTGGTTCAGCGTGCGGAAGAACTGCGCGTCGGTCGGCAGCGTCGCCGGGTCGAGGGCTTTGAGAAACTGCGCGAGCTCTGACTTGCGCGGCGCCAGCGTGGAGTCGGCCTGGAACGCCATCGACAGCCGGTCGCCGAACATGACGGTGGCCTTCGCCAGCAGCGCGAACTCGCCCTGCCGCAGCCACTCCCGGAGCAGGTGCCCCACCATCGCGTCGTCTTTCTCGAGCGGCGCGTCGGAGATTCGTTTGGCCCACGCGTTCTGCTGCTCCGTCACGAAGGTCGCGTCGGCGTCGGGAGCCGGTTCTTCTTTCTTCTCTTCGACAGGCTCCTCCTTCTTCTCTGGCGTGCCGTTGGCGAGCTGCGCGGCCATCGCCTTCTCTTCGAGCGACTCCTTCCCGAGGCGGCGCGCGGCCCAGATGATGGTCATCGTCGCGAGGGTCGCGAGGAAGACGGCGATCATCCAGCTGAAGTGCGGCAGCAGCGCCTGCCACAGCTCACGAATGGCCACGTCGGCGTCCCACTTCGGCGGAGGAGGCGGCGGCAGGTCGACCTTCGGCTCTTCCTTCTTCTCGGGCGGCTTGTCCTCTTTCGGCGGTGGAGAGTCGGCCAGCGACGGAGAGATGGGCTCGAGCACCTGCCGCGAGACGACGACGCGCAGGAAGCCCTTCGAGAGGCGCTGCTCGAGGCGGCGGGAGAGCGCTTCGACGTCACGCGCGGGAACGGACTTCTCGTGGGTGAACTCGCAGCGCGCCTGCGTCAGGTACAGCTGCGCCGCCGTCGTGCCCGGCCCTTCGTTCGCGCCGAGGCCGGGAAGCGACGTGGTGTTCGCGGGGAGATCGACCGCGAGGTGTTCACGGTACACGCAGCCCTTCGACGAGCACCGCTCGGGCGCGCAGTCACGCAGGAGCGCCTGGTCGAACTGCCGCTCGAGCTCACGCACCTCGAGCACGATCTGCGGAGGAATGGTGCGCTGCGGAGGTGCTGGCGCTGGCGCAGCGACAGGCGCTGCGACAGGAGGCGGTGGCGTCGCCGGTTGCTGTGCGAGCGCCACCGAGGCGAACAGGGTCAGGAGCAGAGTCGTTCGCATCAGTAGATCCTCACCACCACGCGGCGCAGGCGGGCGTTCTTCTGCTCCACCGTGAGGCCCTGGGTTTGTTCGACGGGAAGGGGCTTGGTGTCGGCGTAGCCCTCGACGCGCACCCGCTCGCGGGGGATGCCGACGTTCTCGAGCCGTTCGCGCACCACGATGGCGCGCTCGGCCGCGAGGTCCCAGTTGCTCTGAAACGCGCCGCCCGCGGCCACCGGGTTCGAGTCGGTGTGGCCCTCGACCGCGAAGCTGTAGCGCTTGCCGTACGGCTCGAGCGTCTTGAGCATGCTCGAGACGACGGTCTCCATCTCGGGGCGCACGGCGGCCTTGCCGGAGTCGAAGACGAGCCCCGAGTTGAGCGAGATCTCGAGGCCGTCGTTGGTCACGTTCGTCGAGACGAGGTCCTTCAGCTGCTGCTCGGCGATGCGCTGGTCGATCTCCTTGCGAATCGACTCGAGGCTGGCCGGCTGCTCGGCGCCCGAGAGGCTCTTGGCGATCTGCTGCATGCGGCCCTTGCTGAGGTTCGCCGCGGTGAGCAGCACCACGAAGAAGAGCAGCAGGTTGGTGATGAGGTCGGCGTAGCTGAGCAGCCACGACTCCTCTCCTCCGGAGCGTCGTCTCATCTCACGCCCCCGCTCCGCGCGACGCGAGCTCGTTCACGCTCTTCTCGCAGCGCTCGAGCAGGCCGAGGCGCTCGTCGAGCAGGCCGTTCCAGAAATGCCCGATGGGCCCCGCGATGCCGGCGCCGAAGGCCACGCCGTACAGCGTCGCGAGCAGCGCCAGTGACATGGCCGCGCCGATGTTCAGGTTCTCCGACGACATGTTCTTGAAGAGCTGAATCATGCCCGTGATGGTGCCGACCATTCCGAACGCGGGCCCGAGCTTCGAGAGCATCTCCCAGTTGTGAATCGCGGGCTGCCAGTCGCTGATCTCGTCGTGGCGCAGCTCGGTGAAGACCTTCGCGCTGGCGGCCTCGGGCGCGCGCTGGAGCAGCAGCTCGAGCACGTGCTTCGTCGACGAGAACGCCGACTTCTCGGCGAGCGCGACGGCTGCGCTGCGTTGACCGTTCCGCCACAGGGCGCACAGCTCCTCGCGCTCCTTCTCCATCGTCTCGGTGGTGAGGTGAAACGAGCGCAGGCCGGGCACGAGCTCCTTCAGCGCGAGCACGGTGCGCAGGGCGTTGCGGGCCGACGACGACAGCAGCACCGCCGAGGCCGAGCCGACGACGACCATGATGAGCGCGTGAAGGTCGAACGCCGAGACGGCGCGGGTCGAGTCACGATCGGCGAAGCCGAACCACACGATGAATGCGAGCACGGCGATTCCAAGCAGCTGCACGGTGTCTCCTTCGTTCTCGTCAGGGTTGCTGCCGGCGCAGCTCTTCGAGCTTCTTGCGCACGGCGGGGTCGCTCTCGACGGCCTCGGCCGCCTCGTAGACTTCGATGGCCTTGTCGCGCTCGCCCATCATCAGCAGCAGCGACGCCTTGGCCCGCAGGAACTCGGGGTGCGACTTGTAGCGTTGCAGCACCGTCTCGCACCACTCGAGCGCCAGCGCGTAGTTGCCCGCACGCGTGGCCTCCTGCATCAGGTTCTGCGCGCGCGTGATGCTCACGTCGGGCGCGTCTTCGTCGATCTTGAGGCCGCGGGAGCGGTACGCCTCGACCAGCGAGGTGTCGGCCTTCGTCGGAGGCGGCGGCACCACCCGCATCGGCGCGATGGTCTTCACGCCCGAGTTGCCCGCGCCATGCTCCACGACGATGCGCTGCCCCGAGGCGAGCACCGGCACGTCGACCTCGGTCATCACCTTGCCGTCGTTCCACCGCACCTTCATCACCGTCGTCGAGCCGTACCCGAAGGGACGCACCAGCGTGTCGTCCTCCTTGAGGGTGGTGTTCTTCTTCACCGTCGGTTCGATCAGGTAATACGTGTAGTTCCTGGCCGCGCACGACGCGCACGACACGCAGGCAGCGATGATGAGCAGTCGGTTCATGGCAGGAAGGGCAGCGGCAGAAGAGAGACGTTGAGCAGCGAGATGCCGACCGAGACGCGGCCGTTCGTCGAGACCGAGGCGAAGAGCGCGTAGTTCGTCTTGAAGAGCGGCAGCCGCAGCGAGAACACGCCGGTGAAGGTGTTGTCACCCAGCAGCGACTGCGGGTTGTCGGGATTGAACGAGTTGATGATGGCGTTGGGAATGCTGACGAAGAACTTCCCGCCCACCATCAGGTTGAACGCCGGTGGAATGACGCGGAAGTAGCTGACGCCCAGGCCCAGCAGCGGGTCGACGATGGAGATGGCGAAGCCCGAGAGGTTCGCGTTGTCGGGGCCCCACTGCTCGTGCCACTCGAGCGCGATGTGCTGCTGGGGCAACAGGCCGAAGTCGGCGAAGGCGTGGGTGAGGCTCTTGCCCGCGATGCGTCGCTCGAGCTCTTCGGCCTGCGTGGTGGTGGTGCGGCTGGCGGCGACGGACGCGAGGTTCTGATCGACGTTCTCGGCGATGAGAATGCGCCCGTTGCGCAGGTCGACGATGCGCACGGCGACACCCTCCATCGTCTCGTCGAGCCAGATGGCGCTCACCGCGCGGGCGGACTCACCGCGGGTCAGCTCGTCGAGGCGCACCAGGTCCTGCACCGAGAGGCTGGTGGCGACCTGCTCCATGCGACCGTCTTCCACCGTGAGCCGCTGCGCCATGCAGGCTTCACAGGCGCGCAGCGAGCCGGCGCCCAGCACGCGGGCGAGCGAGGTGATGGCGGCGGCCGGGTACCAGGCGCGCGTCTGCTCGAAGGCCGGCTGCGTGCTGACGACGATGGCCGGCGTGAGGTCCTTCAGCGAGAGCACGCCGTCGTTGAGGCGACGGGGCAGGGACTCCTCGAGCCGTGCCAGCGCTCCACGCGTGGCCTCACGCTGCGCCATCGCCGGAAGCGACGACACCAGCACCGCCACACAGAGGGCGCGCGTCAGAAGCAGAACGACACCTCCACGCCGAAGGACTGGAAGCGCAGGCCGACGATCGGAATCGTGATGTACGTGCCGATGTTGTCTTCGTTCTCCAGCGCCGGCAGCGTCTCGACGAAGGCGATGAGGCTGATGCGGTTCTTCACGCGCAGCTCGGCGCCGATGGTGAGAATGCCCAGCGTCGAGCGCGGCTCGTTGTTCGTGTTCGCGTTGAGGATCTCGTCGATGGTCGGGTTCTGGCTGGTGCGGAAGATGAGCATTCCGCGGCCCTGACCGAAGAGCACGCCGGCACCGACGAAGGCGTACAGGTCTGGCCACGTCAGCGAGGTCGCGCTGCCGGTGAGCAGCCTCGAGAGCCGGCCCTGCGCCATGACGGCGACGTGTGACTGCGGCAGCCAGCTGAACGCGGCGTTGATGCTCGCGGTCCACGCGCGCGCCTGTGTGAAGGCCGCCTCGAGCCCGGTGCTGACCCAGAGGAACGGCGTCGCGTTGGTCGTCGCCTGCGTGCCCGACGCGTAGTTGCGAATGCCGACGCGCACCGGCACGAGGAACAGGCCGCGACCGCCGAGCGCTTCGAGGTACTCCTTGCGGGCCTCGGCCACGCTCGTGAGCCGCTCACCATCTCGCAGCATCGCCGGGGTCGAAGTGGCCGTGGTCAGGGTGCGGGCCGAGACGATGCGCAGCGTCTGATCGAGCGTGGTGATGCGCGCACGCAGCACGAGCGAGGCGCCTTCGGCCTCGAAGTCGAGGAACAGGGCGTGCTTCGCTCCAGACGAGACGCCAGCCTGCGCGAGCGCCTCGGGGTCGTCGTAGCCGCGCGTCACCACCGTGCCCTTCGCGCCGGAGTGGACGACCCACGCCGAGCACGCCGGGCAGTGAACGAACTGCACGTGGGTCTTCGGGTTCTTCACGACGAGGCCGGCTACGTGGTTCTCGAGATACGCCTCGAGGCCCGTTCCCAGCGACACCGGAACCGAGACGCCGGCCAGCACCACGCCGGTGTCGACGTCGAACGGGCTCTCCTTCGTCCACCCGTAGACGAGCTCGTCGATGAGCTCGGCCGCCTGCAGCTGTACCTCGCTCGCGACCTCAGCGCGCAAGAGCTCCATCTGCTTCTCACGCAGGTCGACCTCGCTCTGTGCGAAGGCCACTGTCGAGACGAGGCTGAGCAGGAGCGCGGCTCTCACGGCAGCCACCTCCACTCTCCGCGCAGGCACACGCCGCCGTGCAGCTGGGTCTCCTTCGGGTCGACGATCATCAACCCGAGCAGCGCCTCGTCAGGGCCGAGCACCTCTGTCACGAACGAGCGCGCGCAGGCGATTCGGTAGACCTCGCTCTGCGGCAGCGTCACCAGAAACGCGACGTCTCCGGCGGCGAGCGTGGGCACCCGGTCCGACACGATGAATCCACGCTGGGCGAGCGTCGTGCGGGCGGCGACGGCGATCTTCTGGGCGATCGGCAGCGACGGGTAGAAGGCATCGACGTGCCAGCGCGTGGTCTGTGGCGCCATCGCTCCAGCGCTGTCGGCGAGCTCGGTCACCTGCGTCGACAACGTCGTGAGAATGGCCTCGTCGCGGTTGGGCCGCTCGCCGGTCTGCAGATACCTCGTCGAGCAGGCGAGCACGTCGCCCATGCCGCCCGCGAGCTCCTTCGCCGGAGGTGGGGGGACCTGACCCGGATAGCGCGCGGCAGCCTCGACGTCGGACAGGCGCTGGCAGTCGAGGTTTCGACGCTCCGCCTTCGTCTTGAACGCGAGCGTGTCGATGGCGCAGCCGCTGAGGGCACAGAGCAGAAGGGCGCGGCTCATGGCGCGGTTCCCTTCGGCTTCTCGGCGCTCGGCTCGGGCGCGAAGCTGTTCATCACGCGCGCCCGCACCTTCGCGTTGTAGAGCAGCTGGGCGAGGTGCCCGTGCAGGTCGCGGGTGAACTCCTCTTTGTAGCCGTCTCCCGTCACCTGTTCGCTCTTCGGTCTGATCAGCAGGTCGATGATGCCGTTGAGCGCCCAGACGCCCAGCCCGAAGGACTCCACGAACCGCTCCTGAAACGACTGCTGCGCGAGCAGAAAGCCCTGCGCGTCACGAATGCGAATCTCCTGGCCGAAGGTCCACTCCTCGACCGCGGGGATGAGGGTGAACGAGGCGATGCAGAGCAGCGAGAGGATTGCGCTGTCCTCGTGGTGAATCAGCTTCGAGTTGATGTCGATGATGAACTGCGGCGGCGTCTCGATGCGGTCGGGCGCGGCCACCTTGCCAGAAGGCCGAACGACCTCGGTCGTCACCATCGCGCCCTGCTTCGTCAGCGAGCTGCGCACGTTGCGGCAGAGCACATCGGCCTCGACGCCATCACCGGGGTGACAGCGCACCAGCACGCGGGTGTTGTCGGTGAAGTTCGTCGGCGTCTGCGGGTCGAGCGCGATGGGCCGCTGCAGGCCCACCAGCGGCTGGTAGACCGTCACGCACCCCGTCGTCATCGCGATGGCCACCACGGCCAGACCGAATTTCACGGCCCGGCGCTGGTGCAACTGCAAAGCCATGTGACTCCTCGTGAGGTCCGGGCCCTTGTTGCCGGATCAGCGCGAACTGATCACCAGGCCACGCGCGGGCGCGAACCGTAACTGAGAGGAGAGACTGGCACCACGACAACACCGTCAGATCGTCGTGGAGATTCGTCGGTGAGTGATCAGGTTGCTACAGGCTGATCAGCTCGTCACCAGCTGATGCGAAGACCGGCGCCGATGCGCGAGTCGCCCTGGCTGTCGTGGCTGGCCGAGAGGGCGAAGTCGACGTTGTCGCGCACCTTCCAGGCCGCTTCCGCGTTCGCGGTGGTGCGGTTGGTCTGGAAGTTGTGATCGACGCCTGCCGAGAGGCGGAAGTTGTCGTTCGGGCGGTACACGACCGAGCCGCCGATGTTCTCGAGGCCGTTGCGGTTCGCGTTGATGTACGCGTTGCCCGAGAGCGTCGCGCTGTCGTACTGCGCGCGCAGGCCGGCGCCCGTGAGACCCGTCGAGTCGGCCGAGATGGAGCCCGAGAGCTTCCAGTTGTCGATCTGCTGGGTGTACGTCGCGCTGCCCGAGACCTTGAAGTCCTTGAAGTGCGACTGCCAGTCACCGCGCAGCTTCACCTCGAGCTTGTCGTCGAAGAACTTCTGCTTGATCTCGGGCTTGATGCCGAGGCTCTGCAGCTTCTGGCTTCCGCCCGAGTACGCCGCGTAGCCAGCCGCCACCGCCGCGCCAGCCGCGAGGCCGTAGAACGCTGCAGGAGAGTCCTGCTTGAGGTCCTTGATCAGGTCCTTGGCGATGTCGCCGCCGATGTTGCCGAGGTCTCCGAGCTTGGTGCTGTTGATGTCACGCACCTGAATGCCGGCCGCCGAGAGGCGCTCCTGAACCGCGCCCGCAATCTCGGGCGACAGCGCGCCGATGGGCATGTCCTTGATGAAGTCCATCGAGGCGTTGCGAAGCTCGGTCTGCTGCGCGTCGGTGAGCACGTCGCCTTCACGAACCGGCGTGCGGCCGCGGGCCATGCTCATCGCGTCGTGGCCGAGGGCGGTCTCGATACGCGAGTTGAGGCGGTCGATGTTGGCGTTGACCGAGGCGCGCACGGGGTTGGGCAGCGTCGCCTGAACGTCGGCGGCGTTGGGAGGCGGCGGCGCGATGTTCGGGTTGACGGTGCCCCGACTGCCAGTGCCGGCAGCCCAGCCGGTGCTCTGCGTGGCTTCGGTGGGGGTGGTGGGAGCGGTAGGAGCCGTCGGGGTGGTCGACGAGACGGTTCCAGTACCAGGGAGCGGACGGGGGCCGGACGGGCCAGACACATTGGGCATGGCGGCACCCTATGCTGAGGCACTAGAAAAGATCCATATGGCCACCATTGGAATCCTCGACACCGCGCAGCTGCTCGATTCGAGCAAGGTCGGCGCCGACGCCGCGAAGGCTCTGGAGAAGACCTGGGCAGACGCGAAGGCGCAGCCCGAAGACAAGAAGCGTGAGGTGCTGGCGCAGCTCGAGCAGAAGCGGGCGAGCCTTCGTCAGCAGGTGATCGACCGCGCGAAGCCGATCGTCGCTGAGCTGGCGAAGCAGAAGAAGCTCGACGCCGTGCTCGAGAAGGGCGCCGTGGTCTGGTCGGCGGGTGAAGACCTCACGAAGGAAGTCATCGCGAAGGTCGATGCGGGCGGCCCGCTCAAGGGCTGACGGAGGCCTTCTTCAGCTTCACGCGCATCGCTCCTGCGACGGACTGCTGCACATCGCGCTTCGTCTCAGCCAACTCGTCGGGAACCCAGAAGTGCAGCGTGCGGCCATGCGCTTCGGCTGACATGCGGAAGAAGCTCATGTCTTTCGCGGTCGCGCGTTCCGGCGCGCTCCCGATGCACTTCGCGCACAGACAGGGCAGCGCGGTGACCGGTTCGTGCGCGGTGAGGTTTCGGGTCGCGGCCGCAGGCGCGCTCGTCGTCGAACCTCCCGTGGCTCCGAGCAGCACCTGCGCATCGGCTGGCGTCAGCACCCGGGGCGTCTGCAGCGACATGCCGAGCTGGCCCGGAGCGGCGCTGATGCCCTTGCCCGAGTCGAATTTGATGGAGCCCTTGAGTGACGTGATGTCGCTGATGGGCGTGCGGTTCGGCTTCGAGTTCCACCGCTCCCCGTCGAAGGTGAGCCCATCGAGCACCGCCACGAGCCACAGCACGTCGTCGGGCCGCGCAGTGACGAGGAAGAGCCGGCCGCCGGTCTTCAGCTTCTCGAACGACTTGTGGGTCGAGCGATAGAGGTCGATGGGCAGGGTCGTTCCCGGTTTCGAGCCGGGGCTCTCCTTCTCGAAGACCGCCTTGCTGATGATGGCCATCATGTCGGGCATGGCGCGCAGTGTAGACGAGTCAGTCAGCCACGCGATGGGTCGTTCGTCGTCGGCGCCATGGTGCTGCGAAACGTCACGTCGAGGCCTCCGTCATGGAGCCCTCTCTTCACGACCTGCTCAGGGTCTGGCGCCGCACGCGCTGCCGCTCGGTGGCCGACGCGATCGACTGCCTGAGTGATCAGCTCGCGCTGGAGTCACCTGCGCGCCCCGCTTCCGATTGGCTCGCGCTCGATGCTTCACCAGCCGCGCTCCCGACCCTGCTCGCCGCGGTTCCTCCCGTGGCTCACCCGCTCTTGCTCAGGTGCCTCGATGCGTTCTGGCGATGGCCCGTCGACCCACGCCTGACGACGGCGCTGCAGCGGCTCGTCTTGCAACAGCTGCCGCGAAGCAACGATTGGATGTTCTGGAACCGCGCGCTCGCCTTGATCGCGTGGGTGGGAGACGTGCGCGCAGCGGACTGGTTGGCAGCGGCGATCCTCGAGGTCGACGGACCTGCGCTTCACACGCGCTGGCTGGTCCAGCGAGCCAACGAGTTGATCGTGGTGCTCGGTCAACCGGCGCGAGATGTCGAGCGCTCGAGCGTGCGTGGTCGCGTGCGTCCCTTCGGCCCCGCGCCAGCTGATCTGCAGGCGAGGCAGGTCTTCGCCGACGAGCTGCAGGAGCAGGGCGATCTCCGCGGCGAGCTCATCGCGTTGCAGAGCCTCGAAGCGCCACGCCTCGATCAGCTCCGTCGCGCGTCGCAGCTGATTCGCGACTACGGGCGCCCCTGGCTTGGAAGGTTGTCAGGAGCGCTCAAGCCGCAGGGCCTTCGCTTCGAGCGGGGCGTCGTCGTGGCCGGGAAGGTGAGTGGCTATCGCGCGCTGCGAACAGTGCTGGGAGCGCCGGAGTGGTCGACGGTCGAAGAGCTCGATCTGTCCGAATTGCATCGACGGCGGCCGGCAGGATCGAACTTGATGTCGTTTCTCACGCAGGAGTCGCTGCGCAATCTGAAACGGGTGCGAGCGTTTCCCGCGACCGAGCTGGCGGAGCTTCGGGCCTGTCGTGTCCCGACGGCCATCGAAGAGCTGCACCTCGTCGGCTGGGTGCCTGCGGTGATGCTCGATGGACTCGGTGCGAGGCCGGCACTGCCTTCCTTGCGGAAGGTGACGCTCAACGGCGCAGAGGTCGTGATTCGCTGATTCTCTTCGCCGAAGTCGCGTGGCACATCTCGCCGCGAATGACGCTGGGACCCGACGAGCTCGTGCGCTTCGAGTTGTTCGACGACGCCGTCGTGGTCCGCAAACGCGCCGTCATGCGCCTGGTGCTCTCGTCGCCTGCCGATCTCTTCGCGCTGCGTGAGGTGTTGTTGTTCGACGACGACGCGGGTGTTCGTGCGCTCGTGCCGCCACGGTTGGCCGAAGCCGACGATGCGAGGGTCGTTCCGTGGCTGGTGCAGGCGGTCGGCGACGAACGCCCGTCGGTGCGGGAAGCGGCGTGGAATGCACTCGGTCGACGGCGCGCGGTGGAGTTGGTGGCGGTGGCCAGGCAGGCGCTGCGCGACGACGACACCTGGTGGGTTCGCCGAGCGGTGATTCGGGCGCTGGCGCAGGTGGCGAGTGACGAGAGCGTCGACGTCATTCTCTCCGCTTTCGACGATCCGTTCTGGCGGGTTCGGCTCTCGGCGACGCAGTCGTTGTGGCGGCGGCTGGGGAACGATGCCCGGCTCGTCTCGCTCCTCGAGCAGCTCCGTTCCTCGCCAAGTGCGTTCGTTCGGGGCGCGGCGGCGTGGCTCTTGTCGGACGAAGGAGAGGAAGCGGCTCCGACGCCGACGTTGCCGGGCCTCGATGCCGATCCTGCGGTGACGGCGGCGCAATGGTCCTCGCTCGAGGTCGACGCGAAGACGCAGGTCGCGCTGCTGGGAGAGCCGCACGACTCGTTGCGCTGGGCGGTTCGCAAGCGGCTCTCGCGCAACACGGCTCTCGACGTCGCCGAACTGGTGCTCGCGTGGCTCGATGAACCGCGCGTTCCTCATGCCGCTCGAACTGCCGTCGCGTGCCTCGAGGCGATGCCGATCGATCACGCTGAACTCTCGCGGCGCGCGCTGGCCAGGCCGGTTGGAGCAGGTCAGGCCTCGTATGCGTGTGCGGTGTTGGCGAAGCTGGGCGAGCCGGACGATCTCGACCTGCTCCGCCGTCTGCTGACGCACGAGTCGTCGCCGCTCCGACGTGCGGCCGCGGTGGCGCTCGCGTCGGACCCATCGAACGAAGCGCTCGTCGTGGCGGCGATGCGGCATGCAGACGTCTTCGAGGTGATCGTTCGCTGGTGGGAGCAGGTTCGCCGCTCCGACCTGAAGGTTCTCGCGCAGACGATTCTCGCGGGTCGTGCGACGGCGGTGGCTCGCGTGCTGGCGGCGCGTGCCCTCTTGCGTGAGCGTTCGCTCGAAGGCGCTGCAGACACGCTCGCCACCGCGTCGGGGCCTGCTGAGCTCGAGGCGCTTCGTGAGAACGCGTCGCTCGAAGGCGCCGCGGGCACACTCATCACGCCGGCGAGGTCTGCTGAGTTCGAGGTGCATCGTGAGAGCGCGTCGCTCGAAGGCGCCGAGGGAAAGCGTGCTGCGCTCGACGTTCTGCGTGAGAGCGCTGTGCTCGAAGGTGCTGCTGGGGCGCTCTCGATCGAGGCGCTGCCTGCTGCTGAGCGGACTCGCTACCGCACGTCCCCGGATCCGTGGCACCGTCGCGCGGCGCTGACACCCGACCACGCGCTCACCGTCGCGAGGTCCGATCCCGATCCCTCGACGCGTCGTGCGGCTGCGGCGTTGCTCCTCAAGCATCGCGCCTCGTTGAGTCCATCGGAGCGAAGAGCCGCGTTCTCGGCGCTCCTCGATCAACCCGACCCGCACCTGCGCGTGACGGCCTGCTCGCTCGTCGCGCCAGAAGATGTCGAGCTGCTCCCCGCGCTGCTTCGGCTCTCTCGTGATTCGTCCGAGGCGGTGCGCTCGGCCTTCGTCGCCGCCATCGAACACCTCTCCAACCTGCACGAGTCGCTGAAGACGTTCCTCTCGACCGAGCGAGATCCGCTGCTCCGTCGAACGGCGTACTCGTTCCTGGTGAAAGGCGCAGATGCGGGCTCGCTCGAGGTGCTCGATGGAGCATTGCGCCGAACCGACGAAGACGCGCTCGTTCGTGAGCACCTGCTCGCGCTCACGATTCTCTTTTCCGACGAACAGCTCGCGACCTTCCCCGAAGTGCGAGCGCTCAGGCCGACGAGGCGGGTCACGGCTGCGGTCGTCGCTCGCCACGCGCCACTTCCTCCCGGCCGAGATCTTCGCCTGCTCGGTGGAGTCCAGGTCTCGTCCCTCACGCTCTCGGGCGCGAACGGGTTGGACGTCTCTGGCTACGTCTCCGCGGTCGAGCGTGGCGTCACGTCGTTCTTCTGGGAGCCCGACTCACGCGAGCTGACGCGGTTCCTCTCGCATCGGCCCACGGCGCCACTGTCCATCATCGCAGGCAGCTACGAGTCGGGCGCCGCGGCGCTTCGCAAAGACGTCACGCGGCAGCTGCGAATCCTCCGGCGTGATGCGCTCGACGTGTTTCTGCTGTTCTGGGTGCGCTCGCCGTCGCGGCTGTCGGACGAGAACCTCGAGACGCTCGAGCAGCTGCGCCAGGAAGGGCTCATTCACACCTTCGGCTTCTCGACGCATCTGCGTGACGTGGGGGCCGATGCGATCGTGCGTGGTCGCTGGCCGGTGGTGATGACGCGTTACTCGGCCGCGCATCCCGGAGCAGAACAACGTCTGCTCCCGACGGCGAAAGAACACGGTGTTCCCGTCATCGCGTTCACGACGACGTCGTACGGCCAGCTGCTGCGTGAGGTCGATGGCGTGGCGTCACCGCCCCCGCTCCCGACTGCCGAGGAGTGTTACCGCTTCGCGCTCCACGGGCCCTCGGTGGCGACGGTGCTTTCGGCGCCGCGTTCCTTCGACGAGCTCGAAGAGAACCTGACGGTGCTGGACTCCGCTCCACTGAACGCCGAGCGAGAGGCCGCCCTGCGACGCCATGGCGAGCACGTTCGGCTGATGGACCGCCGATTTCGGGCGCAGCTTCGTTCGCCGCTTGAAGGCCCAGCGCGCTCCTGATGAGGTGTCGCGGCTCCCGGAGTCGCGTTCGGCTAGCCATCTCCGCGATGTCACGTCGCGGGTGAACCCGACTCACCATGAAGAATGAATTCGCCCGGGAGTCGCCTTGCGGCTTCTTCACTCCCGGCGTCCTCTGCAGGCAGGTAACCACAGACGCGATTCCGGGAGCGTCTGCCTTGCACCGCCAACGACGGGCTGCTGTGGTGTCGCGGCTCCCGGAGTCGTGTTCGGCTAGCCATCTCCGCGATGTCACGTCGCGGGTGAACACGATTCACCATGAAGAATGAATTGGCGCGTGAGTCGCCTCGCGGCTTCTTCACTCATGCACTCCTCTGCAGGCAGGTAACCTCAAGCGCGACTCCGGGAGCGTCGTCTGCTCAAGTCGGCCCATGGCGCTTGCTGAGCTGCTGCTCGACCTGAAAGAGCTGCTCCAGAACCCCGACGAGAACGCCGAGGCGATCGTTCGGCTCCTCGAGCAGCACGCAGACCTCGCCGAGTTCGAGGTCGCGCGTGCCTTCGCGGGCGGAGCGGTGGCGGAGGGCATCGAGCGGCGACTGAAGAACGTCGACCCGAAAGAGCGGCTCGCGGCAGTTCGGAGCATCTCGGGGCTGTTCCCCCGTGCGCCGGCCGCGAGGTTGTTGCGCAAGATGGTGAAGGACCCGAGCCGCAGCGTCTCTGCCGCAGCCCGCGCCGGTGTTCGACGCCTTGGCCTGCGCGACGTCGCGCTGCCCGACTCACGGTGGACGCCGGATCGCGAGTCTCCGCTCGTGCCCGGTGGGTGGAACCCGTCTGGCTGGTGGGCGGGCCTGTTCGGGCGCAGCTCGAAGCCGCCACCGAAGGTGTCGTTGCCGAAGCTGGCGACGCGAGCGGATGTCGCGAAGCTCGTCGGCGTCACCGAAGAAGAGCTGACCGCGTTCATGCGGCCGGGCGCAGCGACAGGCTCGGGCTACGTGGAGTTCGACGTTCCCAAACGCAGCGGCGGCACGCGTCGAATCGCGGCGCCTCGCGCGAAGCTCCGGACTGCTCAGCGAGCGTTGCTCGATCAGGTGCTCTCGAAGATTCCACTGCACGGCGCGGCGCACGGGTTCGCGATCGATCGCTCCGTCGTCACGAACGCGCAGCTGCACGTGGGCGCCTCCATCGTCGTGAAGGTCGATCTCGAGGAGTTCTTTCCGTCCGTTCACTACCGCCGCGTGCGCGGGCTCTTCGAGGCGTACGGCTACAACACCGAGGTGGCTTCGACGCTCGCGGGTCTGACGACGTGGCGCGCGAAGCTGCCTGACGGGCGCGTCGCGTGGCCGGGCTGTCTGCCGCAGGGCGCGCCGACCTCTCCCGCCATCGCGAACATCGTCTGTCGACGCCTTGATGCGCGACTCACCGCCCTCTGTGCCCGCTTTGGAGCGACGTACACGCGCTACGCCGACGACCTCGCGTTCTCGTTTCAGAAGCAGCCCGAGCGTCTCGGCCGCTTCCTGTGGTGGGTGAACTCCATCTGCCAGCAGGAGGGCTTCTCGGAGAACGACGGCAAACGCCGCGTGATGCGCTCCGGTGGGCGCCGCATGGTGACGGGCCTCGTCGTGAACCAGAAGGTCTCGATTCCCAGGGAAGACCGGCGGCGCTTCAAGGCGATTCTCCACAACGTGAAGAAGCACGGGCTCGAGTCGCAGGCGCGCGGCCGTGAGGACTTCAAGTCGTGGCTCGAGGGCTACGCGAGCTGGGTGCGCATGGTGCACCCCGAGCTGGGCGCGAAGTGGCAGCGCGAGGTGAAGGCCCTGACGCGGGGGCAGGGATGAAGCGCAACGAGCAGCTGTTGCAGGTCATCGCCGATCGACCCGACGCGCCCGAGCCGAGGCAGGTCTACGCCGACTGGTGGCAGGAGCAGAACGAGCCGCGCGGGGAGTTCGTCGCGACGTCCATTCTGCTCGCGAGCCGTCCGAACCCGGCGAAGCGCAAACAGCTGTTGGCGAAGAAGGGCGTGCTCGAGCGGACGCACCTCGCGAGCTGGACAGCGGACCTCACGAAGGCTGGAGCATCGAACCTTCGTTTCGATCGCGGCTTCGTCGTCGAGCTGACGATTCCCGAAGACAGCCTCGGAGCGCTGCCGTCGATGATGGCGCTCGAGCCGATCACGAATCTGGTCGTCTACCTCCCGCGTGGCGCGGAGCTCGCGAAGACGATGCAGGCCGAGTGTTTCGACCGCATCGAGCACCTGCGGGTGTCGGGCGCGCTCGACACCTGGGCGGGCGCGTTGTCGAAGCCGAAGGTCGCGAGGCTTTCGGCGCTCACGTGTGCCGGTGGTGGGCTGTCAGGCGACGGATTGCGGGCGTTGTTGAAGCAGGACTTCAAGGCGCTGCGCCGGTTGAGTCTGTCGGGCTCGGAGATCGGTGACGACGGTCTGGCGGCGTTCGATGACTGCGAGCTCTCGGTCGACACGCTCTTCCTCTCGCGAAGTGGCGTGACGGACGAAGGGGTCGCCGCGTTTCTCGCGTCTGATTTCTCGATGGGCCTGCGGCACTTGTCGCTCGTCGCCAACGAGCTGACCGATGAGGCGTTCGAGCTGCTGTTCGAAGGCGAGCACGACGGGCTGCAGCGCCTCGAACTCGGTGAGAACGAGTTGAGTGACGAGTTGCTCGTGCGCTTCGCCGATCCCGAGGTGCTCCCGGGACTCAAGCGGCTCGACCTCTCGCGCGTCGATGTCAGCCGCGCGACGAAGAAGAAGCTGAGTGACCGGTTCGGCGATTCAGTGAAGTGGGGCTGATCAGCGCATCGCGCGGAGCTTCGCGAAGTCGCGCGTGCGGAGTTGCTCGAGGGTGAGTCCCGTTGCCTGGAGTTCCGTCTCGGTGAACGCGCCGCAGGACCAGCCGCGGAGGAAGAAGTTGAGCAGGCCCTGACCCGTGGCCGCGTCGTCGAACGAAGTTCCCACCGCGGTTGCCTGTCCCAGCTGCGCAACGAAGTTCGACAGCCGCTTCGTCATCGCCTCGCGCTGACTCAAGAAGAACGCGTACGAGACCACGTAGCGCGGCACGAGCTGGCCGGGATGCAGATCCCACCCCTGGAAGAAGCCCTGGTCGAGCGCGTGCTCGATGTTCTTCGCGTGGGCTCGCCACGCCGCGTGAATCGCCGTCGCGTTCTCGGCGCGCTGGCTGTCCGTCGTCGCGGCCTTGTGCGGAGCGATGGGGAGCTGTGTCGTCGCTCCATCGGCCAGGAACACGCCCGTGCCGGCGAAGGCGGTCTTCATCAGGTGCCGCAAGTGATCACACGCCGGGTGATCGAGCCGCTGCTTCGGCGCCGCGATGTCGAGCGACGCCGTGTAGTCGTATGCGCCGACGTGCGCGGCGAAGAGCCGACCCTTCGAGGCATCGAGCAGCGAGGGCAGGGTGAGACGGCCCTTCGAGTCGTAGAGCCCGGGACCTGATTCGATCATCGCCTCGACGCGGAGTGGAGGCAGCGACAGCCGCGACTCCACGCGCTCCAACGCCGCGACCAACGCCCGCAGCTGCCGCGGGTCCGTGACCTTCGGGAGCGTGATGATGAAGCCCGGTGGCGTCTTGTTCCCAAGCGTCGTGAGGAAGATGCCGAGCGTGGTCAGCGCGCGCGTCGCGAGCTCGACCGAGAGCGGCTTGATACGCAGCCCCAGAAAGGGCGGAGGCGTTCCCGCGGAGACGAGCTTCGCGACCTGCTCCGCCGCCTGCTTCGCGTGACCGCTCTCTTCTTCGTCAGCGCGATGGCCGTACCCGTCTTCGGAGTCGATTCGGTAGTCCTCGACGGCTTCAGTCGTGAGCTTCTTCGTCACGCGCGCGTGCACCTCGGCGGCGATGGCTTCGTCGAGTGAGAACAGGCGAACGAGGTCGGCGGGGGTCGGTGCGTACGTCTGGAACATCGTGCTCGCGACCTGAGCCAGCTTCGTGGGCGTCTCGGCCGAGAACAGGTGCATGCCGCCGTAGACGACGTGGAGCGGTTGCCGTCGGCCGCGATCTCCCGGAAAGCGCGCGGTGAAGTCGGCCTGCGCCGCTTTGACCAGATCGATGACGACGGCGTCGGAGAGAACCATGCGCCGCTTGTACGGTGGCGCGTCACCAAGGAGAAGCCGTTCAGAATCCTGCACTGGCTTTGCTCCACGCGGGTCAAGATGCCGCCCGATGAGCGACGACCACCTTCCTGCCCATGGCCCTCGTGAGGTGCTCGCGCGCCTGCTCGAGGCCCGCCCTGACCTCGTCGAGGTCGCCGGCTCGCTGTTCGACTACGCCCAGTACCTGCTCGATGACGACCAACGCCTCACCAAGAGCGGTGCCCTCGATGGCCAGGGCCGCGAGCTCTTCAAGAAGCGCGCGCTCGAGCTGCTCGGTGGACCCGAACGCAAGGACGAACAGGACGAGGAACTCGACGACGAAGAGGATGACGAGGTCGACGAATGATCAGCCGCCTTCGCGTGAAGGGCTTTCGCCGTTACGTCGACCAGACGTTCGACTTCGCCCCCGGCATCACGTTCATCGACGGCCGCAACAACGCGGGCAAGACGACGTTGTTCCTCGCCATCGAATACGCGCTGACGGGGACGGTGACCGGAGCCCGCTCCCAGGCTGCGCTGCTCAACCCTGACGCGAAGGGGCTCGGCGTCGAGCTCGTCTTCACCGGGCGCGACGGGCGCACGTACAAGCTGCAGCGCGTGCATCAGCTTCCGCCGCGCGCGAAGTCGCGGCTCATCGGCCACTTCACGCTCAAGGAGTTGGTGACGCGCGAGGGCACGGTCGAGGAGCGCTACGTGTTGTCCTCCGACTTCCAGGACCACGAGGAGGCGCTCGCGAAGAAGTTGGCCGACATCACCGGCATCTCGCGTCGCGTGCTCGACCTCGCGGTGCACATTCGCCAGGGAGAGATCGCCTCCATTCTCGAAGGCGACCCGCGCCTCGACATCGCGCTCGGCATCACCGCTGCGGGGACGTCGAACGAAGAGATGCGCGCCCTGGCGCTGGAGGACGAGCGGGCCGTGGAGTCGCTACCGGCACTCGAAGCCTCGCTCCAGCACGTCGAGAAGGCGCGCGGAACTGCGAGCACCGACGAAGCCGGCCTCACGTCGAAGCTCGACGCGCTGAAGAAGGAGGCCGCGGCGCTCGACGCTGCGCTCGCGAAGGCCGACGACACCACGGAAGAGGAGGCGCTCGAAGCCTTCACCGCCGCCGTCGACGAGTGGCGCACCGCCCGCGACGACCTGGCTCGGGAAGAGGCGTCTCTGGCCGAGGCTCCCGACGCCGACACGCTCGAGAAGGACGTGGCTGAGTTGACCGCTGCGGTGAAGGCCGCCGAGTCGAAGAAGGGTGAGACCGAGCTGCGCTTCGACTTGAAGGCGCGCATTCGCCGGCGCGAGACCCTGATCGCCGCAGGCGTCACCACCTGCGAGAGCTGCGGCTCCTCCATCGACGTCACCCGCGCGAAGGCTGAGCTCGTCACCTGGAAGTCCGACCTCGCGACCCTCGAAGCCACGGCGGTCGACGAGGGTGCGCTCAAGACGTCGCTCGCGGAGAAGCAGGCCGAGCTCAAGTCGCTCACGCAGCTGCGCAAGGCAGTCGATGGAGCGAAGAAGGCGCTCGCCGCCGCAGAGAAGGCCGCCCGTGCACTCGCTCCGAAGGGTGACACAGGTCCGCTCGAAGACCTCGAGACGACCTGGCAGGAGCGACACGAGAAGCAGCAGCTCGAACGTGCGGCCACTCGCGCCCGTACCGAGACGAAGCGCGAGGCCGTGGCCACGACGCTCGAAGAGCTCGAGGCGCGCATCGAGGAAGAGCGCTCGCGCAGCGGCGAGCTCGATCGTGAACACGCCCGTCTCATCGACGAGGTCGAGAACCTGCGCCGCTGTCGGCGTCGCGCGGACGATCTGCGCACGCTCGCCACGGCCTTCAAGACGCTGCAGGAAGAGCTGCGCACGCGCGCCGCCACCGAGCTCGCCGAGAGCATGCACACGATTCATCGCGCGCTCTCGGTCGACGACGAACTCTCGGCCATCAGCATCGACCCTGCGCGGTATCAGGTGCTGGTGACGCCGAAGGCCACGGGCCAGGAGCTCCCTGCCTCCCTCTCGCAGGGCGGCGGACATCGGCTGCTCCTCGGCCTCGCGTTCAGGCTCGCGCTCGTCAAACGCCTCGGGCCGTTCCCGTTCGTGCTGCTCGATGAGCCCACCTACGGCCTCGACGAACGCCACCGCACTGCGCTGCTGCAGCGCATCTCGGGGCTGGGGCTGTGTGATCAGCTGCTCCTCATCACGCACCAGGCGATGGGCGACGAGAACGGCGCGCGCATTCACGTCGAAGGGACGGCCGCATGAGAGACCAGACCCTTCGCAAACACTTCGACCTCTACCAGGCCTCGCTCGAGGAGCGCCGGCCCGAGATCATCACCTGGTTCGAGCTCGAGAAGGCGGTGCCGCAGGAGGCTCCGTCGGCCGAGATCTTCGACGCGCTCGTGCAGAAGGCGCTGGTGGTGCTGCTCAAGCAGAAGCTCGACGTCGAGCCCGCGCTCAACCAGCGCTTCAAGGCCACGACGAAGGTGCCGCTGTGGAATCAGCTGCTCACCGGGGCCCGCGTGAAAGAACTCGCCCGCGCGCGCATCGTCAAGAAGGGTGGCCGCAAGCAGCTTCGCTATGACGTGGCCGACCTCGCGAAGACGTTCTTCGGCAAGGTGCTGCTCACCGACGCCGGCCTCAAGCGCCAGACGGTGCTCGACAAGGACGAGCTGGAGAAGCTGCAGCAGGCCTGCGCGAAGGTGAAGCTGGTGTTGCCAGAGAGCGTCGAGCCCACCACGACCGAGGTGTTCTTCGACGAGGTCATCGCGGCCCAGGTCGAAGCGAAGAAGTCGGCGAAGAAGAAACCGAAGAAGTCTGGAGACGAGCCGTGAAGACCATCGACCCCACGCAGTTGCTCGCCGACAGCGAGGTCAAAGACCTCAAGCAGGACGCGCCCATCATTCTCGAGGGCCAGTACCAGGAGGCCTACGACGCGATGCTCGACGCGTATCACGCGGGTCTCTACGTCGGGCTCATCGGCCCCGTGGGCTCGGGCAAGACCGCGCTGTGCCGTCGCTTCGCCGAAGACCTCAAGCGGCCGTTCGAGTGGGTGACGTTCTCGGATCTCGTTCGGCCCGCCAACCTCATCGGCAGCTTCGACCCGACGCTGGTCTTCAAGTACGGCTACGCGAACGAGTCCTTCGTGCCAGGGCCCTTCACGGTGGCGGCGCTCTCGGGCGGCGTGTTCCTCGCGAACGAGCTCAACCGCGGCGACGAGTACGTGCTCAACAGCCTGCTCGACGCGCTCGAGGAGCGGAAGCTCTACATCCCCAGCCTCAAGAAGTGGTTCCAGGTCGACTCGCGGTTCTATTTCATCGCTGCGATGAACCCCGCAGAGGCGCGCGGCACCCGACGATTGCCCTCGGCCGTGAAAGACCGCATCAAGGTGTGGATTCAGCTCGGCTACCCGAAGCGCGCGGTCGAGCAGAAGATCGTCGAGCAGCACTGCGCCGAGTACTCGCTGCAGCCGAAGCAGATCGAGCTCGTGCTCGAGTTGGTGCACAAGACCCGCGAGGACGCAGCGGTCGCACAGCCCGCGTCGATTCGTTCGAGCATCGGCATGGCGCGGCTGGCGGCTGAGCGAGCCAAACGCCTGGGCAAGCCGCTCGACAACGCCGTGCTCGCGCAGGCCGGCAAGCTGGTGCTCAAGGAGGCGCTGTCGATGAAGCCCGGCAAAGAGGTCGGCCCGTACCTCGACGCGCTGTTCAACGAGATCCTCGGCACCACGGGCTGACGCATGGCCTCAGAGGACGAAGAGACAGCGACCAGCCGTTTCAAGGGCGATCACGTCACCCGCCACACGCCCATCTCGTTCTCGCTCGCGTTCGTGCACGCCATGCGAAGACGAGAGGGCGTCTCTCACGTGCCCAGCGTGCGCACCGCCGTCGCGCTCCCCAGGTTTCTGACCGCGCGCTACTTCCGCCTCGGGTCCCTCACCGCGAAGGACTACGTCGAGGCTGCGGTCTACCTGACGCCACTCGAGGATCAGGGGCTCGCCTTCGAGGTCGCGCGAGAGCTGCTGTTTCCGAAAGAGAAGGCCGCTGACGGCACGGCAACCGCTCCGGTCGCGCTCGACATCGAAGGTGCACAGGCGGTGACGACCGAGGCTCCGCAGATCGACGAGGGGCTCTCGGTGCTCGAGTCGTTGGCCGGCATGAACCTCGACCTCGGCACGCTCGACCTGGCCGCGCTCGACAAGGCGCTCGACGAGAAGACCGAGGCCGCCATGCAGATGCGCTCGCTCGACCTGCTCACCCAGTTCTCGACCTCGGAGGACGTGGGCCAGAAGAGCCTCGCCACCCTCGCCACGCACTTCGGAGGCGCCGCCGAGCTCGAGGCTGATGGCATTCACGACGAGGCGACTGCGCGACGCTTCGTCCTCGAGCGACTGCTTGGTGGACTGGGCGAGCTGGAGCCCGAGACCGTGCTGGCTGCAGGGAAGGCCGGCTTCGCGCCGCAGTTGCTCACCGACGTCGAGCTGCCCTGGGAAAAGGCGGGCCTGCTGGCGGCGAGCGCAGGACAGGAGAGCGCGCTCAAGGCCCTGCTCGACGAGCTGCTGGCGAAGGGCTCCGCGCGAGAGCTCGGGCAGACGCTGCGCTTCGTGCGAGCCGGCAGTCCGAAGGCGGCCAAACCATTTCAGAAGCGTGCACTCTCGTCGGCGCGCCACCTCGCGGACTGGGCCGAGATTCTCGAGGGGCTCGGTGAGTTCGTCGAGCCACCCGCCGCGCTCATCGAGCGCTCTGCGAAAGAGAACGTCGTTCGCGCCCTGCAGGCCGCGTCGGTGATGCAGCAGGCCTTTCGCACCACGCCGGTCGAACGGGAGTGGTCGTACGACGCCGACGACGACGAGCCCGCGGATGAGTCGACGGAAGAAGAAGCGGACCTGCGGCACACCGTGCTCGATGCGTGGGCTGGTGCACTGACCGACGTGCCCGAGCTCGACTTCCTCATCGACGTCTGTGTTCCGGGGAAGACGTGGGCCGACCTCGTCGAGAAGTCCGCCCAGCGCTTCGTGGCCGAGCTGCGCGCGAAGGATCTGCTGGCTCCCGCTGCGCGAATGGAGCCGATCGCCGCCGCGCTCAAGGTGGCGAAGCGGCTGAAGGATACAGGCACGACCATCGGGCGACGGGTGGCCTCGCAGCTCGCGACCGAGGTGCTGCTGCTGGTCGCCGATCGTGCCCGCTTCCTTCCACTGCTCGACGCGCTCATCGACGTCGGCCTCATTCCCCACGACACCGCCGCGGTCGTGACGGCGGCGCTCGCGCTCGAGATCGAAGAAGAAGAGGTCTACGCGCGGCTCTCGCAGCCCCTCGAGCAGCTGCGCTTCCTCATCGAAGGCAACGTGCAGGACCTCAAGCGTCACCTCGAGCTGGTCGACAAGATCGATCACGTGCCCGACGAGCTGCTCGAGCAGTTGCTGGCCTGCTGTCTTCGGGACGGCAACCGCATGGGCCTGGCGCTGCTGCTCGCGGTCGCATTGGGGCCGGTGCTGACGCGAGTGGGAGCGCTCGGCGCGACGGCGCTGGCCGACGCGAGCCTGGGCTTCAAGGGCATCGGTGGCGGCGAGAACCTGCTGTTGCAGTGGTACACGCACCGCGACGACATTCCCTCCGACTTCAAGGAGCGGGTCCGCGCGCTGGCGAAGCAGGCCCTGCTCGATGCCGCGCTCCCGTGGATGCACAAGGGCGTCGGTGGGGCCGAGCGGGGGCTGCTGCCGCAGGCTCGAACGCGTCCGTTCCGCGCGGGTGACGAGCTCGATCACCTCGATGTCGACGGCACGCTCGAGGCGCTGGCGGTGTCAGGCAAGTCGCTCGATCAGATGTCGTCGGAGGACCTGATGGTCGCCGACACCACGAGCGGCCGTGCGGGCTTCACGGTGCTCATCGACATCTCGGGCAGCATGTCGGGACGAGATCTCGCCGTGTGCGCGATCGCGGTGGTGATGCTGCTTGGGCGGCTCAAGCCGGAGGAGGTCGCGCTGGCGCTCTTCGAGAGCAACACGCACGTGGTGAAGGGCTTCTCCGACGGCACCGACCTCGACGACGTTGCCTCGGGGTTGCTCGAGCTTCGCGCGACGGGTGGTACCTGTGTCGATGCCGCGCTGCGGTTCGCGCGTGACGAGTTCGCGAGCCAGGCCGAGCAGGAGCGACGCGTGTTGTTCCTGTTGTCCGACTTCGCCTTCTCGGAGTCGCACGACGATCTCGACGGTGTGCTGACCGAGCTGCGCGAGCTCGACGTTCATTTCCTCGGCGCCGCGCACGGCTACGTTCATCAGGACATGGCAGGGCACCTGGCTGGTCGCCTCGAGGGGAATGTGACGAAGATTCCCTCGATGTCGAAGCTGCCCGAGGTGTTGCTGCAGGCGCTGGGGTGGATCTCGAGCGCGCCGATGCGTTGACGGGTGCAGAGGCGCGGAGGAGAAGCCGCGCCATGGCTGGAATGACTGCTGCCGAGATCGAAGCGTTTCTCGTGAAGGCGTTTCCGGGTGTCGAGACGCCGAAGGTGCGTTCGGCCGACGGAAAGACGGCTCAGCTCGCCGTGGAGTACCACCCGACGCAGCTGCGGCCGGGTGGAACCATCTCGGGCCCCACGATGATGGCCCTCGCAGACACGGCCATGTACGCGCTCGTACTGTCGGCCATCGGAGAGGTGCCGCTCGCGGTGACGACGAACCTGTCGATCAACTTCCTGCGCCGGCCGAAGCCCGAAGACCTGATCGCTGAAGCGACGATGTTGAAGCTTGGTCGCTCGCTCGCCGTCGGTGAAGTCGCGCTCCGATCGGCCTCGTCGGCCGAGGTCTGCGCGCACGCGGTCGTGACCTACTCGCTGCCTCCCGGCTGACCGTCACGCTCGATCACCTCGACGCCGATGAGCACCGAGGCGTTTGCTGGAAACGTGCGCACGCCAGAGTCGAACTCAACCTCGATCGACGACTCCGTTCTCGCGAGCACCTGTCCCACGCCCCACTCGGGGCGGCTCGTGTGAGTGACCCAAGAAGGCACTCCGCTAACGAGACTGACGGCGGAGCGACGCGCGAGCTGCTTCAGCAGCATTCGCTGGTTCTCGTTCGGCCGGAACCGGGAGAAGACGAGCTGTTCCCAGGTGCACTTCGTCTCGACGAGCGCGTCGACGATCGTCTCGTCCCAGACCTGCGAGAGCACCAGCACGCGCGCCTGCTTCAACAGCCCCGCTGCAGCGAGCTGTTCCACCGAGTGCGGTGACTCGAAGACGAGCGTGTGCACCTGCGGAACCGACTTCGCGAGCGGAGCCGCGACGAGGTCAGGCCCGAAACCGAGCGACGTGAGTGATTGGCCGCGAATCAGCTCCGCGTCTTCGACATGGTTGAGCTGAAGGTGCTGCAGCCGCGGAAGCGCTTCGACCGACGCGCTCGAACCCTGACACCACTGAAACTCGAGCCGTCTCAGCGAGGGCGGAATGGTCGGAAGCGCGCCGACCCAACTCTGCAGCGAGAGCTCTTCGAGCAGCCGCGCGCTGGGGTGACGCAGCGCCTGCATGGCCGCTCCCGACGACGCCTGATCACGAACGTGCACGCTCATGGTCCGGAGGAACCCCGAGCCCCACGTCACCCGAACGTCCTTCACCACGGGCCACAGCTGCCGTTTGAGCTCGACCAGTCGTGCCGTCTCGGGTGCCTTCGCGAGCTCGAGCGCGATGAGCTCTCCACGCGGCAGGCCACGCTCCTGCAGATGATCCTGCAGCACGCTGAGCAACGACGCGTCGCGCGGGTTCGGCGCCAACTTCGCGATCAACGCCTCGGTCTCGTCGTCGAACTCGTCGTTGGCTGCGGCAGTTGCAGCCGCCTTCCCTGCCGCAGCGCGAGCGACCGCCGTCAGAAAGGCCTGGTGCCCACTCAGCAGCCGCTCGGCCGCGCTCCGAAGCTCCGGCGGCGCCGCGAGCATCGCGATGATGGCGCCGTTCGGCTCGTCCTCCACGACGCACGTGAGGTGGTGATACCGCTCGACCACGTGGTCGTACTGCATGGTCGTCGCGGCAACCCGGAGCACACCCCGCTCGATACGCGTCTCGCAGGTCCGGCACGTCGCACGGCCGGTGGGCGAGAGCTCGAGCCTCACAGGAAGCGCTCCGTGAACGCCCACCACGCGGGCACCGTCGCGAACGACACCAGCGCGCCCACCGCTGACATCGCAGCGGAGAGTGACGTCGACAGCCGGTACTCCGCGGCCAGCACGGCAGCCGTCACCATCGGCGCCATCGCCGCCTGAGACACCGCGACACGGTCCGTCAGCGTGAAGGAGCCACCGAGCGCCAGAATCACCCCGAGCATCACCAGCGGCGCGCCCACCAGCTTCCACCCGAGCCCCAGCGCCAGCTTGCCGCCGTTGCCCTTGAGCCCCGACAGCTCGAGCTGCCAGCCCACCGAGACCAGCGCGAGCGGCGTGAGCATGTCTGCAAAACGCGTGAGCACGGCGATCATCGACGGCGGGAACTCGACGGGCCGCAGCGCGAACGCGAGCAACAACGAGATGAACGGCGGGAACGTGAAGAGCCGCTTGAGCACCACGTCGGGCCGCGTGCTCTCACCGCCGAACGACATCGCGAAGGGCACCGCTCCGAACGCGAAGACGAAGAAGCTGCCCAGCTGATCCATCATCGCGGCCGGCACGACCGCGCCGGGTCCACCGAGCGCCTCCATCAACGGCACCCCGATGAACGCCGTGTTCCCCAGGCCCGTGCTCAGCGCGAGCGCGCCCGCGACCTCCTTCGTCGCCCACCCGCGCTTCACCGCGATGATGGCCGCCAGCGCCGCGATGCCGAACAACGCCCACAGCACGACGGCCGCGATGAGAAAACGCGACTCCAGCGCGACGCCATGCACCGTCTTCAAGACCAGCGCCGGCAGCGACACGTACAGCACCCACGTGTTGAGCACCTTCGGCGTCTCTCTGGGCAGCGACGGCACCCGGCGCGCGATGGCACCCAGGGTGAAGCAGCCGACCAGCAACGCGAGCATCAGCGCACCGCAGCGAGCGTGGCGACGATGGCTTCGCCGTACAGCGAGAGTCGTTTCGCGCCGAAGTACGGCAACACCTTCAGCTCCTCGGGCGTCTTCGGGTGGAGCGCGGCGATCTCTTCGATGAGCGGGTTCGACAGGATGACGGAGCCCGTCACCTTGCGCTTCGCCGCCGCGTCTTTGCGAAACGCGAGCAGCGCGTCTTCACGCCGACGTTTGCCCGGCTCTCGCTCCTTCTTCTCTTCTTCGAAGACGAGCGTTCCGGCGCGCTGCTCTTCGATGCACTGCTTGATCAGCTCGACGACCTGCTCGCCGTGATCACGCACGAACTGGCCGCGCACGTTCTTGATGCGGGTGAGCTCTTTCGCCTGCGTCGGTGCCTTCGCAGCGACCTCACCGAGCGCCGTGTTCGACAACATGCGGCCCATCGGCACGTCGGCCTTCTCGGCGAGCCCCAGCCGCAGCACGTGCAGCTTCTTCGCGATGCCCTGCGCGAGCGCGACCTGCTTCGGCGTCAGCCCCTGCTTCGGCAGCTTGAGCTCGGTCTGCGAGATGTCGGGCCGCACCTGCGCCTCGGCGCACATGCGCGCGCAGTCGAGCTCGACCTCTTCGAGGATGTCGGCGTCGACGCAGGCCTGCTTCACCATGCGGCCCAGCTCGGTCAGGTAGCGCACGTCGTCGGCGATGTATGCGCGCAGCTCGGCGGGCAGCGGTCGCACCGAGAAGTCGGCCTGCTGGTGCTCCTTCTTCAGCGTCGCGCCGAGCTTCTCGAGCACGAGATCGCCCAGGCCCACCTTCGGCCAGTTGAGCAGCGTGGCCGCGCGGTGCGTGTCGAACAGCCCCGCGACGCGAATGCCCGCCTCGGCGAGGTACTGGAGGTCTCCCATGGCGGCGTGGAAGATCTTCGTGCGCTGCTCGTCGGCGAACACGTCGGCGAGCGCCGACACCTTCACCTCGGGCAGCAGCGTGTCGAGCAACCAGATGCGCTCGTCGGAGCCCACCTGCACGAAGCAGAGGCTCGCCTTGAAGTGGTGCATCGAGTCAGCCTCGACGTCCACCGAGAACTCCTTCACCTGCGCCAGCCCGCTCTTCACCTCGTCGAGCTGTGACGCGCGGGTGACGTCCACCACCACTTCAGGAATCGGCACGGGCGGGCGACTAGCAACAACCTCGCGTTTGGGCTACGGCCGCGCCGCGAACGGGAAGAGACCCTTGATGATGAACGAGCTCGACAAGCTGGAGAAGAGCATCGTGTCGGCCGCCGGCAAGGCCGTGGCCGATTGGAACCTCATCGAGGACGGCGACCGCATCATGGTGTGCCTGTCGGGCGGCAAGGACTCGTACACGATGCTGCACGTGCTCGAGCAGCTGCGCCGTCGCGCGCCCGTTCGCTTCGAGCTCATCGCCGTCAACCTCGACCAGGGCCACCCCGGCTATCCCGGCCACCTGCTCGAAGGCTGGCTGAATTCGAACGGCTACGCGTACCGAATGCTGAAGGAAGACACGTACAGCATCGTGCTCGACAAGCTGAAGCCCGGGCAGACGCAGTGCTCGCTCTGCAGCCGCCTGCGCCGGGGCATTCTGTACAACGCGGCCGTCGACCTCGGCTGCAACAAGATCGCGCTCGGCCATCACCGCGACGATCTGATCCACACCTACCTGCTCAACCTGTTCTTCGCGGGCGCCTCGGCCACGATGCCGCCGCTGCTGCACAGCGACGACGGCCGCAACACCGTCATTCGCCCGCTCTGCTACGCGAACGAGGCCGACATCGCGCGCTTCGCCGAGCTGAAGGCCTTCCCCATCATTCCGTGCGACCTCTGTGGTTCGCAGGAGAACCTGCAGCGCAAGAAGGTGAAGCGCCTGGTGGAAGAGCTCTCGAGAGACATTCCGAACCTCAAGAGCAGCATCATGTCGGCGATGGGCAACCTGCACGTCTCGCATCTGCTCGACAAGCAGCTGTGGAGCGCGCCGACCGAAGAAGCGCCGCCGCGCGCACAGCTGAAGAACGCCGAAGGGCTGGTGCCGCTGAAGTTCGGCGAAGCCGCTTCGAGCACCGGGGGAGACAGTCATGGCGCATGAGACGATTCGTACGGCGCGCACCGAGCGCAACGCCGCCCTCATCGAGGCGATGTTGCTGGCAGCGAGCGCCGACGGCCGCGTGGAGCCGCGAGAGCTGCAGATTCTCATCGCCCGCGTCATCGAGCGGCCCGAGTTCGAGGGCACCGACGCCGAGGCGCTGAACGCGCTGGTCGAGGCTTCGGCGAAGCGGCTCTCTGAGGCGGCGAAGCTCGAAGACGTGCTCACGAGCCTGCGCGAGCGGCTGCCCGAGCACCGCAACCGCCTGCTGGCCTTCGGGCTCGCCGCGTCGGTCGCGTTCGCCGATCGCAAGGCGAGCCGGGAAGAGCTGGGGCTGCTCAAGACGATTCAGTCGGCGCTGGGCATCTCGGAGGCCGAGGTGCAGCGCGTGGTCGAGACGGTTCAGCGCGGCGAGTCGCTGGCCGAGGTGCTCGGTGATCCACCCGAGCTGCTGTTCACCGAGACGATGGTGATTGTCGGTGCGGCCGATGGCGTCGTGCGCGAGAGCGAGCTGATGACGATGTTCGAGAACCTCGCGGGCGACCCCGTCTTCCGCGACGTCTCTCGCGCTGCAGCCGAGACGGCGCTGCGCACGGCCATCACCAACGTCGCGAACGAAGGCCTGCCTCGCCGACTCGCAGCGCTCGCGCGAGGCCTGACGACGCGTGGGCAGCGCAAGAAGGCGTTTCAGCTCGCGGTGCGGGTGGCGAACGCGGGCGAATCCGGTCCTGGCAAGGCCGAGCTCGAGGTGCTCGAGCTGCTGCAGAGCACGTTCGGGCTGGCCGATGACGAAGTGAAGAAGCTGACGGCGGAGGCGTGATGGCGAGCTCGAACCCTCCAAGACCTGCCCGCACGACGCTGCGCTTCGCGGTGCCTCCAACGCTCGGTGACGTGCAGGCGCGCTCGGCGGCGCTGCAGAGCTACCTCTCGGAAGCGCTCGGCAAGCCGGCCGAGGTCGTGGTGCCCGCGTCGTACGAGTCGCTGGCGAAGGACCTGCTCGCCGGAAAGGTCGACGCCGCGTGGGCTCCGCCGTTCGTCTGTGCCCGCATCGAGGCCATGGGGGTGCGGGTGCTGGTGCGTGGCGTGCGCAACGGCGCGTCGACCTATCGCGCCGCCATCGTCTGCCGCGCCGACGCGAACGTGACGAAGGACACCCTGCAGGGCACCTCGGCGGCGTGGAGCGATCGCGACTCGGTCGGTGGCTATCTGCTGCCGATGGCGTGGTTGCGCGAGCAGGGGCACGACCCGGCGAAGCTCTTCTTCCGGCAGGACTTCGTGGGCAGCTACAAGGCCGCGCTCGAGCTGGTGGCGAAGGGCGCCGTCGACGTGACGAGCCTGTTCGCTCCGGCCGCGAAGGCAGGGCAGGGCGGCGGGACGGGTCTGGGTGAGGTGTGGCCCGGCCAGGAGGCTGCGTTCAGGGTGCTGACCTTCACTGACGAGTCGCCGAACGACGGCGTCGCGGTGTCGATGTCGATGAACGGCCCGATGGTGACCGAGCTCGAGAAGGCCATGCTGGCGATGAAGGACTCGCCCGCCGGTGAGCAGGTGCTGAAGGACCTGTTCCACGCCGACAGGTTCGAGCCTGCGCCGCGCATGGGCTACCGCGCGCTGTATCGCGTGGCGCTCGCGAGCCTCTGAAGCGCGGCCGCTCGCGCGCTCGGCGGTGTTGAGGACGACCGGACTCGCGCACGAGTGGAGTGAGGGAATACCCTCATGCGCGATGAGCCGCTCCATTCCACCGGGGTCTGCCGCGCCGGAAGCGCAGTCGCGAGAGCAGGGCCTTCGCAGTCGACGCAAGCGGCACGTGCTGCTGGTCGGCGAGGTTCCTGCTTCGCTCCGTGCGACGCTCGACCAGCGTGGCGCGCAGTTGGTGCTCGCCGCGAACGTGAGCGTCGCGTTCGACGTGCTCACGACCCAGACGTTCGACGTGGTCGTCGTCGAGCCGCACACGGACGCCTGCGCGCGCGACTTCATCAACGCCATCAAAGAGCCCTCCAACGACCACGAGCACACCGTCGCGACGCTGTACGGAGCGCCCGGCCAATCTCCCTTTCTTCGTGGTGTTCGAGTGCCCAGCCTCGAGGCGCTCCGTGAGCTTCGCGCGCGGTACTCGTACGTGCCCTTCGTGCTGCTGCCGATGCAGGGCGAGCAGTACTACGCCGTCATCGTGAAGCCGCCCGAGCTGTCAGAGCTGCGATTGGGAAAAGTGCTGCCCGTCGAGACGACCATCATGACCGTCTCGGCTCAGGACTTTCTGAAAGGAAGCACCGGGCTCGCGTGACTCAGGCCGCGCTCGCGACTCCAGCGCTCGCGACACCCAGCCGTTCACGCCAGAACTCGAGCGTCTCACGCACCGCCTCGTCCATCGGGGTCGCGCGCTGGCCGAACGCCTTCACGAACCGCGAGTCGTCCACCACGAACGGCAGCTCGTGCTGGTACTGCACCTCGGGAAGCTCGCGCATCATCGGGCTGAAGAGACCCATCACCTTGAACAACGCGTGAACGGCCCACGACGGTGTCGACGCAATCGCGGCTCCGGTTCCTGCGAGCTCGACGATGCGACGCACGAGCTCCTTCTCTGGCATCGGTGGCGCCACGGGCAGGTGCCACACGTCGCCGAACGCCGCGTCGTTCTCTGCGAGCGTCGCCAGGCCGCGACCGACGTCCTTGATGAACGAGACGGAGTGCATCGCCTCGCCCGCTCCCAGGAGGCGAATGGTCTTTCCCTCGACCGCATTGCCGAAGAGCATCTTCAGGTTGGGGTAGTCGATGCCCGGGCCGTAGAAGTCGGCGGCGCGGCCGATGGCGACCTGCACCTGGCCCAGCTCGTGCGCCCGCATCAGCAGCTCGGCGCCTTCTTTCCGTGCGCGGCCCTTCGGCCCATGGGGACGCAGCGGTGACGACTCGGTGAGCGGGCCGTCAGGAATGCCGTACGCGTAGAGGTTGTCGCAGAGCACCAGCCGCGTACCCGTCTGTTTCGCCGCATCGAGGGCCCGCTGGAACATCGGCACCAGCTCGGTCGGCCAGCGCCAGTAGTCGGGCCGCGCGCACAACACCGCGGTGTGAACGCCCTCGAGCGCCTTCGTGAGTGAGGTCACCTCGTTCGCATCGGCGGCGATGGCCTCCACCTTCGGGCGCGCGTCGGGCTTCACGTGACGGGAGATGACGCGAACCCGGTGCCCGCGCTCGACGAACGCGTTGACGGTGGCGGCGCCGGCGAACCCGGTACCTCCGATGACGGCGAAGAGCGACGACATGAACGACTCCTTCGGTGCGCGCGCGCTCGAGTGCGTGTCGCGATGAGACGAAGAATGCGCTCCTGCGCCGTCGCGGCCCCGAGGGAGCGACGAGCGGCACGACCGCCCTGACGAACGGTCAGCGTGCGGCGATGGAAGGCGCGCCCGTGAACTCGCGCACGAAGCTCGAGGCCGGAGCTGCGGCCAGTTCGCTCCACGTGCCGTGCTGGGTGAGGCGGCCCGCTTCGAGCACCGCCAGGTGTTGTCCCAGCACCCGCGCGTCGTCGGCGTCGTGCGAGACGACGAGCGTCGGAATCGTCAGCTGCTCGAGCCAGGTCGCGAGGAAGGCGCGCACTTCGCGTCGGGAGGACACGTCGAGCGCGGCCAGCGGCTCGTCCATCAACAGTGCGCGGGGCCCCGTGCACAGGGCGCGGGCCAACGCGACCCGTTGCCGCTCCCCGCCCGACAGCGTGCGCACGTCGCGGTCGACGAAGCGCGCCAGCTCGAGCTGCTGCATCAACGCCACCGACCGTGTCCTGCGCTCCTCGCGCTCGGCCTCGGTCGCGCCACAACGCACCGCGAACTCGAGGTTCTGCTGCACCGTGCGCTGGGGAATGAGCCCCGAATCCTGCGGCACCCAGGCCAACCGCCGCTCCTCGACCGGCGCCGACACTCCGGTGGCCGAGTCGAACAACACCTGCGCTCCGATGGAGAGCCGGCCCGAGACCACTGGCTTCACGCCCAGCATCATCGAGAGCAACGTCGACTTGCCCGCGCCATTCGGCCCGATGATCACCAGCGTCTTCGTCACGGGTGGAAGCGTCACGTCGACCGTGAGCGAACCCACCTGCCCGCGCAGCTGCACCGACAGCCCGTTCGTCATGGGCTGCGCTCCTTCGTCACGAGGCGCACCAGCAGGAGCAGCGCGAGCGCCGCGACGATGAGCACCACCGAGATGCTCTGCGCCACCTTCAGGTCGGTCTCGAGCGCGGTGTAGATGGCGAGCGGCAACGTTTGCGTTCGCCCTTCGAGGTTGCCGGCGAACATCAACGTCGCGCCGAACTCTCCCAACGCCCGCGCCCAGCTCGTCGCGCCCCCCGCCAGCAGCCCCGGCGCCGCCAACGGCAGCCCGATGGAGAAGAAGATGCGCAGCGGCGAGGCGCCCAGCGTTCGTGCGACGGTGACGAGGTTCCCGTCGATGCGGCGAAACGCGCTGATGGCCGCTTGCAGGAAGAAGGGCGCCGACACGAACGTCTCGGCCATCACCACCGCGAGGCTGGTGAACGACGGCGACCACCCGTCGGGGCTGAAGGCGGCGCTCAAGAGACTGCGGCGCCCGAAGGTCAGGAGCAGCGCCACGCCCGCGACCGCCGGCGGAACGACGACGGGCAGCTGGAGCAACGACTCGAGCACGCGCGCTCCACGGCTGCTGCTGCGCGCCAGGACCCACGCGAGCGGCGTTCCGAGGGTCACCACCACGGCGAGGCTGGTGAGCGTCGTCGACAGGCTCAACTTCAGCGCCAGCCACACGAGCGGGTGCGCGAGGCCAGAGAAGAAGCCCTCGCCCGTCGAAGCGACGAGCACCACGAGCGGCGCGAAGAGATAGAGCGCCAGCAGGCCACCGATTCCCGCGAGCACCAGGTGCTGGCGACGCCACTTCGTCATGGCGCGACCGGAACGAAGCCTGCCGACGAGAGCTGCCGCTGCCCCTCGGCGGAGCGCACCAGCTCGAGCCACGCCGCCGCGAGCGCGGGGTGCGCGGGCTTCGTCACGATGGCGATGGGGTAGTCGGCGACGACCCGCAGCTCGTCACCAACGGGCACGATGGCCACGCCCGCATCGGCCACCGAGAGCGCGTCAGTTCGGTACACGAACGCCGCCTGTGCTTCGCCCAGTGAGACGCGCGCCAGCACCTGCCGGGCGCTCAGCTCCTTCGACACCACGTGCGCCTCGAAGCGGGCCACGAAGTCGGGGCCGAGCGAAGACGTCGACGCCCGCTGCAGCAGCTCGCGCGTGTACTGGCCGATGGGCACGTCAGGCCCGCCCATCACGATGCGCTCCAGAGAGGGCACGTCTTCGAGGCGCTTCACGCTCACCGAGGCCTCCCGTGACACCGCCAGCACCAGCTCGTTCTTCGCGAACAGCGTCGAGGGCTGCACCCGGCCGGCGCGCTCGAGCTCGGCCATGTGCCTGACGTCGGCCGACGCGAAGACATCGGCCGGCGCGCCGTGCTCGAGCTGCGTTCGAAGCTCCTGGGTGCCGGCGAAGTTGAAGCTGACCTGGGCCTCGGGGTGCTGCTGCCTGAACGTCGCACCCAGCCCACCGAAGACGTCCTTCAGGCTCGAGGCCGCGAAGACGATCAGCTCCTTCTCTGGCGCTGGCTTGCACGCCGACAACAGCAGGGCGACGAGGAGGTGGGCCTTCATGCGGGGACGCCCTTCTTCGAGACCCCTGTCGCCTTGTCAATCGTCGATGGCGCCGCGCGGTCGTGACCTGGATCAGCAGGTGTCTGCCCGGCTGGGCGCGGGAGGTGCGCAGTGAGATGGTGCGCACGTGATCGAGACGGCTCCCTTCCTCGAAGCGCTCCTCGCAGGCCGGCGCGACGAGTGCCGTGACCTCGTCGACAGGCTGCTCGCGGCGGGGGTCACGCCAAAGACGATCTACGTCGAGCTGTTCCACGAAGCGCTCTACGAGGTCGGGCGCCGGTGGGAGCAGGGGGTGGTGACGGTGATGCTCGAGCACCGCGCGACGGCCATCGTGGAAGAGCTGATGGGCCACATCTTTCCCTCGGTGGCGCGCAAGGCCAGGCTGGGCAAACGCGCGCTCGTCTCGTGCGCCGCCGACGAGTTTCATCAGGTCGGCGGCCGCATCGTGGCGGACACGCTCGAGGGCGCAGGCTGGGACGTGGACTTTCTGGGCGCCAACGGCTCGCTCGAGTCGTTGCGCAGCCGGGTCCTTCGCACGCGGTTCGACCTCGTCGCGCTCTCGGTGAGCGTGAGCAGCCACGTGCCGAAGCTCATCGAGTCGGTGAAGGTGGTGCGCGAGGCCGACGCTTCGGTTCGGGTCGTCGTGGGAGGCCGCGCGTTGCTCGAAGCGGGAGCGTCGGTGGTCGCCGGCCTCGGCTTGCCTTTCGTGCACTGGTTGGAGTCGCTCGACCACCTCGAGCGATTCCTGAAGGCGCCGCCGCCATGAACGCGCTCGACGCAGCGCTCGGTGCCTGCGTTCGCACCGATTGCCCCACCGTCTACCTGCGGCTCGGGCACGACGCGCGGTTGGTCGAAGCGAACGCGTACACCCAGTCGTTGCTCGGGCCGCGGGCTGCCGTGGGCGCCTCGTGGAGTCAGCTGGTGGTGACCTTCGACGCGACCGAGCTGCCGCACGCGCGGGCCGCGAAGGGTTCTCTTCCCCAGACCGTGAACTTCATGTCGTTCGCCGAGCTGCCGGTGACGGTGCGCTGCACCTTTCGCGACCTCGGCGGCGAGATCGCCGTCCTGGGGGCGGTCGACGTGCTCGAGCACGAGGCCCTGCGAAGGGAGCTGCTGCAGTCGACGCAGTCGCTGTCGAACCTCACGCGAGAGCTGCAGCGGTCGAACGCCGAGCTCGAACGGCTGAGCGCGCTGAAGTCACGGTTCATCGGCATGGCCGCGCACGACCTTCGCTCGCCACTCTCGGTGATGATCTCGACGGCGCACGTGCTGGAGGCGGAGTCCACGGGAGAGCTCAAGGAGGATCTCGAGACCCTCTCGAGCTCGGCCCAGTTCATGCGTCGCCTCGTGGACGACTTCTTGAGCGTGGCGCTGATCGACGCGGGGCCGTTCGAGGTGAAGCGCGGTGGCGACGATCATCGACCTGGCCCTGAAGGTCACGTCCCACGCGTCAGGTCGTCGCAAGTGTCTGGTTCGGGTCGAGCCGTTCGATCGCGAACACGCGACGGTGCTGGCCGACACGCCGAGGCTCGTGCAGGTGTTGATGAACCTGCTCAACAACGCCTTCGAGCACTCTCCACCCGGCGCCGAGGTGATCATCCGCTACGAAGCACGCGATCGTCAGAGCCTGCTGCACGTGACGGATCGCGGGCATGGCATCGCTCCTGAGGTGCAGCACGATCTGTTCAAGGCCTTCGTGCACGCCGACGACAAGTCGCTGGGCGCGCGTGGCACGGGCCTGGGCCTCACCATCTCGAAGCTCATCGTCGAGGCGCACGGAGGCTCACTGACCGTTCGCTCCTCGAGCGAAGGCTCGACCTTCACCATCGCGCTCCACGGCTGAGCTGGCAGCGAGTCATTCCGACTCGTTTGGGGCGCGGTGAGTCAGTCTTCCACGCCTCGACGAGGGCATTCTGGGGCAAGGGCCATGGCACGCCGGGTGCTCAGGTGACCGTCACCCCCGGGGCCGCGCGGACGAGCGACCCACAGCAGAGGCGGATGCGTGCGGAAGACCAATCGACCGTCGGTGAAGTTCCTGGTGCTGCTCGGTCTGACCGCCGTCGCTGCGCTGCCCGCCTGTCACTCCGAGAAGGTCGAACTCGAAGAGAAGCGCCAGCTCTTCGTCACCAGCCCGTTGCGCAAGACCACCGAGCTCACCCGCGAGTACGTCGCGCAGATTCGGGCCTTTCAACACATCGAGGTGCGGGCGCTGGAGCGTGGCTATCTGCAGGAGATCTTCGTCGACGAAGGCCAGTTCGTGAAGAGCGGCCAGCGCATGTTTCAAATCATGCCGATGATCTACCAGGCCGAGGTGCAGAAGGCTCAGGCCGAGACCGAGCGCGCGCAAATCGAATACGACAACACGCGAGTGCTGGCCGAGAAGAACGTCGTCTCGCAGAACGAGCTCGCCATCGGCCGCGCCAACTTCAACAAGGCACAGGCGCAGCTGTCGCTGGCCACGACGCATCAGGGCCTCACCCAGATTCGGGCACCGTTCAGCGGCATGATGGGGCTCTTCAGCGCGCGGCACGGAAGCCTCGTGAACGAAGGCGACCTGCTCACGACGCTGTCTGACAACAGCACCATGTGGGTCTATTTCAACGTCACCGAGGCCGAGTACCTGAAGTACAAGACTGAGTCCGAAGGCAAGAAGCCCTGGGCCGTGAAGCTGCTGATGGCCGACGGGAAGCTCTTCGACCAGCCCGGTGTGGTCGAGACCATCGAGGCCGACTTCGACAACGAGACCGGCGCCATCGCGTTTCGCGCGACGTTCCCCAACCCGAAGCAGCTGCTGCGGCACGGCGAGACGGGGAAGATCCTCGTGAGCGAGTCGTTGGAGGACGCGCTCGTCATTCCGCAGGCGTCGACCTTCGAGGTGCTCGACAAGAAGTATGTGTTCGTCGTCGACGAGCAGAACGTCGTGCACTCGCGGGCCATCACCGTGCAGGCCGAGCTGCCGCAGGTCTTCGTGGTGTCGAAGGGCCTCGACGAGAAGGACAAGATTCTGCTCGAGGGCCTGCGCAAGGTTCGCGAAGGCAGCGTCATCGAGCCGAAGTTCCAGAAGCCCGTCGAGGTGCTCGCGCATCTCGAAGCGCCGTCAGAGTGAGCACGTTCGTTCAGCCCTCCGCCACCAGGTGAATCACCATGTTCGAACGTTTCATCCACCGGCCTGTGCTGGCGATCGTGTTGTCCGTGCTCGTCGTGTTTCTCGGCGCTCTCGCGATGCGCACGCTGCCGGTCTCGCAGTTCCCGGAGATCTCGCCGCCGCGCGTGATGGTGTCGCTGGCCTTCCCGGGCGCGAGCGCCGACGTGCTGGTCAAGTCGTCGCTCATCACGCTCGAGCGCGCCATCAACGGTGTGCCGCACATGAGCTACATCGTGTCGGACGCGACGAGCGCGGGTGAGGCGACGATTCAAGTCGTCTTCGAGCTGGGCACCGACCCGAACCAGGCGCTGGTCAACGTGAAGAACCGCGTCGATCAGATGATGAACCGCCTGCCGCCGCTCGTGCAGCTCGAAGGCGTCATCGTCAACCCGGTACAGCCCAGCATGTTGATGTACGTGAACCTGTACAGCACCGAGAAGGACGCCGACCAGAAGTTCTTGTACAACTTTGCCAACGTCAACCTGTTGCCCGAGCTCAGTCGCATCAAGGGCATCTCGCAGACGCGCATTCTCGGCTCGCGGCAATATGCCATGCGCATCTGGCTCAAGCCCGACCGCATGCGGGCCTACAACGTCTCGACCGACGAGGTGATGGAGGCGATCGCCGAGCAGAGCGTCATCGGCCGGCCAGGCCGCCTCGGGCAGGCGACCGGAAAGCAGTCGCAGGCGCTCGAGTACGTGCTCGTCTACGAAGGCCGCTTCAACAAGCCCGAGCAATACGAGAACATCATCATTCGCGCGAAGGCGGGCGGCAAACAGCTGCACCTGAAGGACCTGGCGCAGGTCGAGCTCAACAGCGAGTTCTACGACATCTACTCGAACCTCGACGGCCACCCGTCTGCCGCCATCGTGCTCAAGCAGACGTATGGCAGCAACGCGAGCGAGGTCATCGAAGACGTGAAGAAGAAGCTCGACGAGCTGAAGGCCTCGTCGTTCCCCAAAGGAATGGACTACCAGGTCAGCTACGACGTCTCGAGCTTCCTCGACGCGTCGACCGAGAAGGTCGTTCACACGCTCGGAGAGGCGTTCCTGCTGGTCGCCCTCGTGGTGTTCTTCTTCCTCGGAGACTGGCGCTCGACGCTGATTCCGACGCTGGCCGTGCCGGTGTCACTCATTGGCGCCTTCGTCGCGATGCAGGCGTTCGGGTTGACCATCAACCTCATCACCTTGTTCGCGCTCGTCATGGCCATCGGCGTCGTGGTCGACAACGCCATCGTCGTGGTCGAGGCCGTGCACGCGAAGATGGAGGCGGAGGATCTCGCGCCGTACCCCGCCGTGCAGAAGGTGCTGGGAGAGATCAGCGGCGCCGTCATCGCCATCACGTTGATGATGACGGCCGTGTTCGTGCCGGTGGCCTTCATGACGGGCCCGGTCGGCGTCTTCTACCGGCAGTTCGCCATCACCATGGCGTCGTCGATCGTGCTCTCGGGAGTGGTGGCGCTCACGCTGACGCCGGTGCTGTGCGCGATGATTCTGAAGAAGCCGAACCATGGTGTGCCGAAGCGCAAGACGCCCATCAACCTCATGCTCGAGGTCTTCAACCGGCTGTTCGAGCGCGGCACCAACCGCTACGTGAGCGTGCTGAAGCTGGTCGCGCATCGCCGCCTCGTCACCTTCGGCGCCCTGGCGCTGTTCGGGTTCGGCATCGTGTGGGTCAACCGCGTGCTGCCCTCGGGGTTCGTGCCCAACGAAGACCAGGGCATGATCTACGCCATCGTGCAGACGCCGCCGGGCACCACGCTCGAGCGCACCAACGACGTCTCGCGCGATCTGCAGCGGCTCGCCTCGACGGTCGAGGGCGTCGAGTCGGTCTCGTCGCTCGCCGGCTACGAGGTGCTGACCGAGGGCCGCGGCTCGAACGCCGGCACCTGTCTCATCAACCTGAAGAGCTGGTCGCAGCGCAAACACTCGGTCAACGAGATCATCGAAGAGCTCGAGAAGAAGTCGCAGGAGATTGGCGCCGTCGTCGAGTTCTTCCAGCCGCCCGCCGTGCCCGGCTATGGGGCCGCTGGCGGCTTCGCCCTGCGGTTGCTCGACAAGACCAACGACACCGACTACCGCGAGTTCGACAAGGTCAATCAGGAGTTCATGGATAACCTTCGCAAACGGAAGGAATTGACCGGGCTCTTCACGTTCTTCGCTGCCAACTACCCGCAGTACGAGATCGTCATCGACAACGAGCTCGCCATGCAGAAGGGCGTGTCGATCAAGAAGGCGATGGAGAACCTCGACATCCTCATCGGCAGTACCTACGAGCAGGGGTTCATCCGGTTCGGCAACTTCTTCAAGGTGTACGTGCAGGCGTCGCCCGAAGCGCGTCGCATGCCGTCCGACTTGCTGAACTTCTACGTGAAGAACGATCGCGACGAGATGGTGCCGTACTCGGCGTTCATGACGCTCAAGAAGACGCAGGGGCCCAACGAGATCACCCGGTACAACCTGTACAACTCGTCAGCCATTCGTGGCGAGCCTGTCAAGGGTTACACGAGCGGTGATGCCATCACTGCCGTGAAAGAGGTGGCCGCGGCGACGCTGCCGCGCGGCTACGACATTGCGTGGGAAGGGCTGTCGTACGACGAGGCCGCCCGCGGCAACGAAGCCATCGTCATCTTCGGCATCGTGCTCGCGTTTGTCTACCTGGTGCTCGCAGCGCAATACGAGAGCTTCTTGCTGCCGCTCGCGGTCATTCTGTCACTGCCCACCGGCGTCTTCGGCTCGTTGTTCCTGGTCCAGATGCTCGGGCTGGCGAACGACATCTATGCCCAGCTCGGCCTCGTGATGCTCGTCGGCCTGCTTGGAAAGAACGCCGTGCTCATCGTCGAGTTCGCCGTTCAGAAGCACAAGGCGGGCAGCACCGTGCTCGAGGCCGCCATCGAGGGCGCGAAGGTTCGTTTCCGCCCGATTCTGATGACGTCGTTCGCGTTCATCGCGGGTCTGCTGCCGCTCGTCGTCGCGACTGGCCCGGGCGCCATCGGCAATCGCACCATCGGTGCCTCGGCGCTCGGCGGCATGTTCTTCGGTACCGTCTTCGGCGTCGCCATCGTGCCCGGGCTGTACTTCATCTTCGGCACGCTCTCGGAGGGCCGGAACCTCATCAGGGACGAAGCCGAAGAGCCCCTCACCGAGGTGCACCGCGATGCGTAAGGCGCTGGTGGCGGTGGTGCTGGTGACGTGGTCGGCGTGCATTCCCACGCTCGTCGAGAACCCTCCGCGAGACGCGAGCCAGTACCTGCCCGGTGGTTTTCAGCGCGGTGAGCTCGACGCGGGCGTGGTCGATGCCGACGCGGGGGTTCCCGAGAACGCAGGCCTGAGGCCGTGGAAGCAGTTCTTCGCCGACAAGGAGCTGCAGCACCTCATCGAGCTCGCGCTGAAGAACAACCAGGAACTCAACGTTCGCATGCAGGAGATCATCATCGCGCACAACGAAGCGGCTGCGCGGCGCGGTGAGTACCTGCCGCGGGTGAACGCGGGGCTGGGCGTCGGCGTCGAGAAGGTGGGCGGCTTCACCAGTCAGGGCTTCTCGGACAAGGCCACCGGCGTGCCCGAGAACCTCGGCAACTTCGGCTTCGGGCTCACCGCGACGTGGGAGGTCGACGTCTGGGGCAAGCTGCGCAGCGCCGCGAAGTCGGCGACCGCCCGCGCCGAAGCGTCGGCAGCCGCGAAGGACTTCATGGTGACGCAGCTGGTCGCCGAGATCGCCCGCACGTACTACGAGCTGTGCGCACTCGACCTTCAGCTCGAGGTGTTGAAGCGCAACCTGAAGCTGCAAGCCGATGGTCTCGAGGTGGTGAAGAGCGAGAAGCAGGCGGCGCGCGTGACCGAGCTCGCGGTGCTGCGCTTCTCGGCCGAGCTGCTCAAGAACACGAGCCGCATCTCCGATCTCGAGCAGGAGCGGGTGCAGGCCGAGAACCGCCTCAACTTCCTGGTTGGCCGGTTTCCACAGCCGGTGACGCGCGACGCGCAGGCGATGCTCGCGCCGCTGCCCGAGGTGATTCAGTCGGGCCTGCCGTCACAGCTGCTCGAGAACCGCCCCGACGTGAAGCAAGCCGAGCTCGAGCTCGAGGCCTCGAAGCTGAACGTGAAGGTCGCGTGGGCCAGCTTCTTCCCCGCGCTCAGCCTCGACGCGGCGCTCGGCTACAACTCGTTCAACATCGTTCACCTCGTCACGACCCCCGAGTCATTGCTGTACAACCTGGCGGGCAACCTCACGGCCCCCCTGCTCAACCGCACGGCCATCGAGGCGCAATACCGCTCGGCCAACGCCAGACAGCTGCAGGCGGTGTTCTCGTACGAGCGCACGCTGCTGCAGGCCTTCACCGAGGTCGCGAACCTGTTGGTGACGTACGAGAACGTGAAGAAGCGCTACGAGCTCGAGAGCCGCCAGGTCGAGACGCTCAAGCAGTCGGTCGAGGTCTCGAACGTGCTCTTCCAATCGGCGCGCGCCGACTACATGGAGGTGCTGCTGACCCGGCGCGACTCCCTCGACGCCGAGCTCGAGCTCATCGAGACGAAGAGGCGCCTGCTGCACGCGATGGTGAACCTCTACCAGTCACTCGGTGGAGGGTGGGAGCACAGCTCCTGAGCGTCGCTCATTGCGCGGTGAAGGCACGGGGCTCGTGCTACGCAGAGAACCCGTGCGTTCCCTGGTGTTCTTTCTCGCGCTCGCCTCGTGTCTGCCGCAGGTCGGTCCGGCCATCGAGACCGACGCTGGCGTGACGGCCGGCGGCACCGCGACCGATGGCGGGGCGACGGGCGGCAGCGGCGGTGGTTCGGCCCAGTCGTGCTCCGACACGATGCAGAACGGCTCCGAGACCGACGTCGACTGCGGCGGAACCTGCGGCCCTTGCGCGCTCAACGGCCGCTGCGTCAGCTCACTCGATTGTGGGTCTGGCCTGTGCTCGGGCGCGCGCTGCGTTTCGCCTCAAGCCGTCTGTGGCAACGCCGTGCGCTGCACCTCGTGGACGGACCTGCGCGACGCAGCGACGAAGGTGGTGCGCTTCCCTGGAGGCAACGACCGCTACAGCCCCGCCTGTGTCCGAGTGCGCTTCGGTCAAAGCGTCACCTTCCAGGGCGGTGACTTCGGCTCGCACCCGATGACTCAGGCGTGTGGACCCATCACGATGCCGGCGTTCGAGCAGAGCAGTGGAACGAACGTCTCCATCACCTTCGACAAGGCGCTCGGGGTCTTCGGCTACTACTGCACGCATCATGGTTCGTCGAACGGCAGCGGCATGGCGGGCGCGATCGAGGTGTTTCGCTGAGTCCGGTCATCGTCACCAACTGCCCCGCTTGCGGAGTCGCCGTCCCTCCGAATGCAGTCGTCTGTCCCGATGACGCCACCGAGCTCATCTCGGCCGACAACGACCCGCTCGTCGGGCAGGTCGTCAGCTCGTACCGCGTCGAGCGAAGGCTTGGGCTCGGTGGCATGAGCGCCGTGTACGAAGCCGTCGAGACGAACATCGGCCGGAAGGTGGCGCTCAAGATCGTTCACCAGCACCTGAGCGACGACCCGAACCTGCCCACGCTGCTGTCCGAGGCGCGGGCGGTGAACTCCATCGGTGACGAAGGCATCGTCGACGTCTTCGGCTTCGGCAAGCTGCCCGATGGCCGCTCGTACCTGGTGATGGAGTTGCTCAGCGGCGAGTCGCTCGAGACTCGGCTCAAGCGACAGAAGCAGCTCTCGGTGGTCGAGGTGCTCGAGGTGGCCATTCCCGTGCTGCACGCGCTCGAGGCAGCGCACGCGGCCGGCTTCGTTCACCGCGACATCAAGACCGGCAACCTCTTCGTCCACGAGCGCCCGAACCGCCCGCCCGTCTACAAGGTGCTCGACCTCGGCCTCGCGATGAAGGTGAAGCAGGGCTCGACGTTCGCCATGGGCACGCCCGACTACGTGGCGCCCGAGCAGGCGGCGAACAAGCGTGTGGGCCCGAAGGCCGATCTCTACGCGTTCGGCGTCGTGCTCTACGAGCTGCTCACCGGCAAGCTGCCCTTCGCGAACGCCGACGCCAACCGGCTCATCTCGATGCATCAGAGCGAGCCGCGGCCGCACGTGAAGACGCTGCGCCCCGACGTTCCCGAGGCGCTCGACGCGCTCATCCGCTCGTTGATGGACATCGAAGCCGTCGCCCGCCCTGCGTCGGCGGCCGTGGTGCGGGAGCAGCTGCTCGAGCTGAAGCGCACGCTCTCGCAGCAGCCGATCGTGGCGCCGGTCGTGCGCAGTCGCGTTCCGTTGGTGGCCGTGGGGGGCGGAGCGTTGCTGCTCGTCGCTGGACTCGTCTGGTTCGCGACGCGTCCGCCGCCGCCGGTGGTGACTCCCGTCGTCGAGCCCTCCATCGACCCCGTCGCGCAAGCGGTGAAGCAGGCCGTCGACGGCGTCGAGGCGCGGCTCGATGCCGGGGTGCTCGCGGGCCGGCCTGGAGACACGGCTGTCGACGCGCTGCTCTCGGCCGAGGTCTCGTTTCCCAACCGCCCCGAGTGGGTCGCGCTCAAGGGCCGGCTCACCACGAGCCTCCGAGCGGAAGCCCAGCAGGCCCTGGCCCGTGACTCGGTGGACGACGCAACGGCTCGGCTCGAGGCGCTCAAGCGACTGGGCGCGCTGCCGGACGACGACGCGCTGGTGACAGAGAGCAAACGGCTCTCGACCGCGCTCCACGCCAACATGGTGCACGTCGGCGCCGTCTTCATCGATCGGTTCGAGTACCCAAACCGTGAAGGCATGCGACCTGCGACGAAGGTCGACTACGACGACGCCGTGAAGCTGTGCGAGGGCGTGGGCAAACACCTGTGCTCCGAGGCCGAGTGGGAGTCCGCGTGCTCGGGCGCAGCGCACTCGAAGTTTCCGTGGGGCGACGCGGCTCCGGGGCCGAAGCGTTGCGTGACGAAGGGCGCGAAGGGGCCTGCGCCGGCCGGCTCGTTCAAGAAGTGTGTCGGTCCCTCCGGGGTCGCCGATCTCGTCGGCAACGTCGCTGAGTGGACGTCGACGCCGTTCACGGAGGGGAAGCCGCAGCGCGTGATTCGTGGCGGCTCGTATCTGCAGAGTGACTCGAAGCTGGCCTGTGACGTGCGCGACTACTCCCTGCCCGGCCAGGGTGGCTCGACCCACCTCGGGTTCCGCTGCTGTCTGTAGCGGCACGGGCGAGCAGCGGTTTGCCGATGCGTGGAGTGCGCGAACTGCGAGCTGCGACGTGATTCTGCGAGCGGGCTCGAATTGCGAAGCGGAGGAGGCAGCTCACCTCGCGGTGATGTGACGGCCATCTTGCTTGCACGGCCGCTCTCGTCGCCGCTGGAGCGGATGCTCGAACTGCCAGCGAGGCGCGCCTTTGCTCGTTACCGCGGCACCGTGGCCCGATTCACGTCGGGCTCCGCAGCGCTCTGGAGCGGCCGCTCGAACTGCGAGCGCAGGTACGCCTCGAGCACCCGCAGATCGTCTTCGGTGATGCCCGAGCCCGTCTTGAGTGACATGCGCTCGATGACGTTGAGCGAGCGCTCGAGCGTGTCGAGCTTTCCGTAGACGCGGCCGAGCGTGTGACAGCGCGAGCACCTCGTCTGCATCAGCGCGAAGCCTTCTTCCGCCAGCACCAGCTCGTCGGCATTCGGCTCCGCTGGCAGCGGATCGATCGGCGTCGGCAGCGGGACGTCGCGGGGGACTCCGGCATCGGGCGCGGCGGGTCTGAGCTCGGGCCCGAAGAGGTCAGGCTTCGTCACGGCCACCACTGGCTTCTGCGCAGGCACCAGCTTCAGCCCGTTCACCATGTACCGGCTCAGCGTGAAGACGTCGCCGCGGGTGATGAGCACGGGAGCGCGTTGGCGCATCTGCTCGATGAGGCGGCGCCACTGCGGCTCGGTGAGGCGCACGCGCTCCGAGACCTCTTCGGAGTGGCAGTACAGACACTTCTGCTCGTACAGCAGCCGGGTGCTGGGTGGCGCGGCGAGGCTCAAGGTGACGAGGAGCGCGAGCATCGGTCAGTACCCGAGGACGAGGGCGACACGCCCGACGTGACGAAGAGGAAACGTGGTGCCCGTGAACGTCCACAGCTCGTAGTCGGCCTTGAAGGCGACGAAGTCGTTCGCGCGCACGAAGGCAGCCACGGTCTGACGTTGCACGCCCGCAGACGTCGTCGTCAGTTCACTGTCAGGCAGCGGTATGCCGAAGCGGTGCAGGCCGTCGCTGCGCAGCACGAGCGTCACCAGCCGATGGAGCTGCACGTCGGCCTGCGCGTACCAGCCCGCTTTCAGGAACCACGCGTCGATGAGCTGAAACGGGTAGCCGGTGGCGGTCGGGTCGAGATCGGTGCGTCGCGCGAGCGCCTCGGCGCGCAGGGTGACGATGCCCAGCCGCGCGTACGCCTCGAGACCGGCGATGGTGTACCAGAGGGAGTCTTTGGAATCGTACGCACCGGCGGTGCCCGAAGCGCCGAAGGACCAATCGGGCCCGGTCAGCACCACGCGCGCGGCGACGGCCGGGGTGCGGTTGTTGTCGACCCACACCCGCGAGCGCGCGAAGTCGAGATCGTTGTCGCCCGCGAGGCCCTTGATGAGGCTCACCGTGTAGTCGAGCGACACGTGCTTCCCGAGGCCGAACGAGCCGAACACCTCGACGCCGTTGTCCACGGCCGGTGCGGGCACGATGCCGAGGTTGAAGGCCGTGCGCCCGTACTGGAGCATGTCGCCCATCGCGAATGGCAGCGGCTTCGACGGCGTCGAGAAGTTCGTCGGGTCGTGGCGCACGGTGAACTCGCCGACCGGCACGTTGAGGCGCCCCGCGCGCACGTTGAAGAAGCGGCGCACGTGCAGCTCGCCGAACCCCTGGTCGACCTCGAGCCCGTGGCAGCCGCCACACGCCTTCACCGTGAACGAGACGCCATGGCCGACGTCGACGACGACCTTCTGGGCGAGCTCGAACGTCATGCCGCTGATGCCGAGCGGAGAGGGATTCGTCGGAGGCGCTGCGCCCGAGACGAGCCGGTAGTCGAGCGAGGCCGAGCCCGCGAGGATGACGTCGGCGCCGAGCGACACGGTGCTCGAGAGCAGGGCAGCGACGACGAGGAAACGGAGGAGCGTCACGGGCGGAGGCGACAGCATGGCACTGCGTGGTGAAGGCGCTACTTCGCCGAGCCGACGGTGAGCTCTCCTGGCGACCACGTCGGCGCCTCGAGCAGCTCGAGCATCGTGTTGGCCAGCGCCGTGCGGCCGATGCGGTGCGGCGGTGCGTCGGTCGGGCTCGCGGTGACGACGGGGCGTGGGCTCTCGTCGTCGGTCAGCAGCGTCGCGCGGAGGATGAGTGTGGCCAGCCCACTGATGCGCAAGAGCTCCTCGGCCTCGGCGAGGTCGTCGAAGAGCGGGCGCTTCACGACTGGCATGTACGGCTGAATGAGGCCCGACACCTTGCGACCCTGGTCCTTGCTGTCGCCGACCCCGATTCGCGAGACGAAGATGATTCGTTCGGCGATGCGGCTGGCCTGCAGCTCCCGGACGATGTGCGAGAGGCACTGGGCGATGACGGGCTTCGTCGAGCTCAAGGACAAGATGATCCACCGGCAGCCGCGCACCGTCGCCGCGACACCTTCGCCGGTCTCGGCGTCACCTTTGATGAGCGTGAGGTTCTCGGCGTGGCGTTTGATGCCCGCGGGGTCGCGCGTCAGCACGTTGACCCGATGGTCGTGGTCCAACGCGCGGGTGAGGAGCTTGCTGCCGAGCTTTCCGCTGCCACCGAAGATCGCGATCCGTGACACGCGTCGAGTCTACCCTCACAAGAGGGCCCCCAGCTCGGTCCGGGTTAGCTCTGTGGCCGGTCGTGTCAGAACCGCATCATGCAGCTGGGTGCAGCTATGGTCCCACGACCGACGGACGCTGGAAGGTATCGCTGCACGATTCATCGAATGATGAAGACAGGTGACTGGGCAATCGAATCGTTAATGGGAATTCGACCGTCGAAGGCGCGGAGTGGCGAGAAAGCAATTCTTGCGACAACCTCGAGGGCGTAGCGACGGCCAGGAACGAGGTAGGTCGACGGAACCCGCATGCTGAGCTGCGTTGTCCGAAATCCTGCGACGGGGATTCTGTCGAAGCCAAAGGGTCCTTGGCGTACTTCGAGAAGAGTGACGCCATACGAGTTGGGAGCACCGGTGGCGGGAGCGGCCCAGCTCGCAACAGGGTTCGGGGAACTCACCACGCCAGACGAAACTCCGTCGAGGGCAATGGCACTCGGTACGCCTAGCTGTGGTCCAACAACGGCACCACCGTTCAAGCCAACAAGATTGCGGGTCAGCACGACGTTGACCAGCGGCACGCCACCGTCTTCGACCCCACCATCCACAGTTGGAATAGTTGATTGTTGCACTCGAAAACAGAGGTACGATGCTACGGCTGTCGATCCTCCCAAATGCCGCACGGGGAAAGTCGCATTCGACGATGGGTCGATTGATGCAATGAGTAGCCTTGGTGCGTTTGCCGGCCACCAGCCAGCGACTGGTTCGTGCACCTGAAGCGAACATGAGCTTACCGCACCGCCAAGCAGAGTCACAATTGTAGACATGTTCGCCGGAACACTGATCGACCCGGTCTGAAGCGTTGGGCTGAGCGTCATCGAGATGTTGTCGCCAGGTAGGGAAAGGCCTTGCGCAGTTCCGGCTGAAACGAGCCAGTCGTAGACAAGGCCTGCATCGGACCTCTCGGGTCTAAACTGCCGGAGTTGAAGCTCGTCGGTTCGGAGAATTTCTGGTCCAGCCTGCTGAAGAAGACTGCCAGAGCCGGAATACGAAGTGCTCGAAGCGGGCGCGGACAAGCGAACTTCGAACATTGTTCCTGCGCTGAGAGAGACGCCGTGAAGATAGTCGTCCGGTTGCCACGCTGCGAAGCTGAGCTGGAGTGGAATATTCTGGGACATGAGGGTGGTGCCGGGACGCCCCGAATATTGGAGATCTGAAATGTCGAATTGGTCGACGGGAGACTGAACCAGAAGGGGGACCTCTCCAGGTCGAATTGCCTCGATGGTCCTTGTTCCACTTCCAGTGACCTCGCGGAAGAAGACACCACCCCCATCCGTTGCCATTGGCAGGCGGATCAGGCCTCCATCGCCCAAGAACTCGATGAGGCTGATGACTTGGCCGTTGCGCGGATAGGCCGCCACCGAGCCGTCCAGTTGAACGTGCTCATCGGCGTCGCGCACCACTACCAGGACAGTGCCGCCACCGGATTGGCCGCCAGCGGATTGCCCGCCGCCGGATTGCCCGCCGCCGGATTGCCCGCCGCCGGATTGCCCGCCGCCGGACTGCCCGCCAGCGGATTGCCCGCCACCGGATTGCCCGCCACCGGATTGCCCGCCACCGGATTGCCCGCCACCGGATTGCCCGCCACCGGATTGCCCGCCACCGGATTGCCCGCCACCAACGACCGCAGTGCATCGGGAAACAACACAGGCGAAGCCAGATGGGCATTGAGGCAACTCGTCGCCGCATCGATCACCAATCGGCTCCGGACATCCTGCCAGCAGAAGAAGAAGGAACCCCCTCACCGCCTTTTTCATGCGAGCAGTGTAGCCCGGGACGGCGGGAAGCCCGGAACGGGAACATTGTTCTGCGCCCAATGCCCAACTGAAAGCGAACAGATCTGCGGTGGTCGCGATCCGAGTGAGTCAAAGAACCGTGCGTCAGCTATTGAACGGCCGCCAGCGTCAAACTTCGCGATCTTCTTTTCGGCAGCGCTCTCAGCCGAGCAGCACTTCGGTCGGGTCCTTCCCGACGAACGCCTGGGCATCGAGCCCTGCGGCCAGCGCGCGGTGCGCCTCACTCCCCAGCACCGGAGCGCGTGAGTCCGCCCCACGCGCGAACCGCCGCGTCATCGACGCCACCCGCTGATGGGCCGCACGCAGCTGCGCCTCGCTCAACCGCCCGCTCTGCACCGCGTTGACGATCGACGCGATGGCCTTTCGCTGCACCTCGGCGTGATGACACACGAGGAAGCAGTCGACCCCCGCGTCGAGGCCTTCGACGACCGCACGCTCGATGGGAAAGTGATCGGCCACGGCCTTCATCTCGAGATCGTCCGACACGATGACGCCCTTGAAGCCCAGCTGCTCACGCAACAGGCCCGTCATCACCTTGCGGCTCATGGTCGCCGGCACCCGCGCGTCCAGGGCGTCGAACACCACGTGCGCCGTCATCACCGACGCGAGGTTCGCCTGCGCGTACGCCTTGAAGGGCACCAGCTCGACGGCCTCGAGGCGCTCCATCGCATGCGGCAGCGAGGGCAGGTCGAGGTGCGAGTCCTTCGTGGTGTCACCGTGCCCGGGGAAGTGTTTGGCGCACGAGGCGACGCCGCCCGCCTCCATGCCCTTCGCGAGCGCCACGCCGAGCCTCGCGACCTCGGCCGGCTCGTGGTGCAGCGAGCGATCGCCAATCACCGGGTTCGCCGGGTTCGTGTCGATGTCGAGCACGGGCGCGTAGTCCCAGTCGAAGCCCGCGGCGCGCGTCTCCATCGCCAGCAGCCGGCCCACGCGCTCGAGCAGCGCCGCATCACGCGTCTTCCCGAGCGCCCGCATCGGCGGCAGGGCCGTGAAGGGCGCGCCCCGCAGCCGCGCGACCCGCCCGCCTTCTTGATCGACCGCCGCGAGCAGCAAGCGCCCGGCGTGCGCCTTCAGTGACTGCACCAGCTCGAGGGTCTGCTCGAGGGTGCCCACGTTGCGCTTGAAGAGAATGACGCCAGCGACCCCATCATCGATGAGGCGCTTCACGTCGTCGTCGGGCGTGGTGCCGGGGAAGCCCACCACGAAGAGGCCTGCAGCGAGGCGGTCGAGATCGGTCGTCATGTCGAGGTGTCTGTCAGGGAGCCGTTGCCGTTTCGGGAGTCGACCAGGCGCCGCGACCTACCGCGTTCTCAGCCTCGACGTAATAGGTGTACTGCTGGCCGCTGGTGAGCCCCGTGTCCACGAACGACAAGGTCGTCGTCTGGTTCACCTCGGTCGCGACCCCGTTCGGAAGGCGCCGGTAGACGCGGAAGGTCGGCGTGCCTCCGACGGCACTCCACGCGACGCGCAGGGTGCCCGCACCGCCCGGCGGTGTCAGCGTCACCGAGGGTTGTGTCGGCAGCCCGCCGTTCGGGCCTCCCGTCACTGGCGTCGACGTGACGCTCGGGCCCGCGGCGCTGTTGGCGCGCACCACGACGAAGACGGGAGTCGACGTGCCGCCGCGGCAGCGGGTCTCGAACTGGCCCGTCGTCGTGCACATCGACGAGGTGAAGGCCCCATCGGTCTGCGAGCTGAACAGCACCGTGTAGCCCGTCGCCAACGCCACTGGCGCCCACTCCACGAAGACGCCGCCATTGGCGGAGCGCACTGACGGTGGCGCCGGTTGCTGCGGCACGGTGGCGAGCACCACCTGCTCGCCTGACTCCGAGCTCCACGAGCCGGGCTGCGTCGCTCCCATGGCGCGCACCTGGTAGATCCATGACTCACCGTTCTCGACGTTGAAGTCGGTGTACCGCAGCGACGTGAGTGACGTGAGCAGCGCCCACGGAGACGACGTGCTGCGCCGGAGCACCTGGTAGCCCACCGCGCCGGGAACCGCAGCCCACCAGAGCTGCACGGCCTGATTCCCGTTCACGTAGAACGGAGCAGGGGTGCCCAGCGCCGAGGCGTTCGGAGTGGCGTCCAGCGGCTCAGAGGGCGCGCTCGCGCCCGAAGCCGAGACGGCGTCGACGGTCAGGTACAGCGCCTGTCCATTCGCCACGCCGTTGATGGTGGTGACGGTTCGAAACGGTTCGAAGATGTTGCTGGCCACCGTCCACGGGCCGGTCGGCGCAGGCGCAGTGCGCAGCCGGTAGTGCGTGCTGCCGACGACGGGTGCCCACCACGCCGTCAGGCGCGCCGGGCCTCCGACCAGCTCGAGCAGCGCAGGCGGTGGAGGTGCGAGCGCCGATGCCGCCGTCAGCGTCGTCTGCGTGCGGAAGCTCAGGCCTGCAGCGGTCTCGGCCTGCAGTGAGTAGACGTACCCAATGCCGTTGGGCTGGCTGTCGATGATCCACGGCGCGGCGATGGGCCCCAGATCCACCATGGGCCTGCCTTCATGTCGCCGCGTCAGGCGATAGGTCGTGTTCGGCTCCGGGGTGGCGGCCAGCACCAGGCGTTCGTTGGCTGCCGCGATCGTGACCCCGCTCGGCCGAGGCGGGGCGGCAGGGTTCGGCGTGACAGTCGCTTCGTCGGACCACGCGCTGGAGCCGTTGGCGGTCTGCCCAAACGCCGAGACGGCGACGAAGTACTGCGTGCCGTTGGCGAGGGGAAGTTCGCACGTCGGCTCCCACGCATCGAAGCTCGAGCACGAGCTCTGGTTGTTCGAGGGCGCGCCTCCGGCATTGAACGCCGAACGAACCGAGAACGAGCGCACTCCCGCAATCGGCGCCCACGTCACCAGCGCTCCGGTGTTGGTGGGCACGATGGAGAGGATCCGCGGACGAGGAGGCGCCAGCGCCGAGGGCCTCACGAAGGCGCCCAGGGCGGGCACCGAGAACCGGTTGTTGGGGGGCGTCAGGTTCGTCGCCTGCACGGCGTAGCGATACTCGGTGCCGTTCCTCGCGGTCGGGTCCTGGTACCAGAGGAGCGGCGTCGTCGACATCAGCACCCACGGCGTCACCCGGGTGCGTCTGAACACCCGATACTGCGTCGCGGCAGGCACCTGCGCCCACGACACCGTGACGAAGTTCGAGCCTTCGCTCTCCGTGACGATCGGAGTGGGCAGCCCTGCCGTGTCGCCGAGGTTCGTCGGTCGCACCTGCAGCTCGTTGCTCCAGGGCCCCGTCGTCGACCCGTTGAGGGCGCGCACCGAGAGGTAGACCGTCTGGTTGTCGATGAGGCTGGTGACGCAGCGGTTCTCGAAGGACTCGAAGCTGTTGCAGCGCACGGTTGGAGTTCCGCCGGGCGCAGTGGCCGAGCCGACCTGGTAGCTGGTCGCGTTGGGCACGACGTCGAAGGTGACGTCCGCACCTCCGCTCGCGACCGTGACACCGACGTTCTGTGGCATCGCAGGCGTGACGGCCGCCGCTGGAGTGATCTCGACCTGGTTCGAGAAGTCCGAGCTCGCCGCTCCGAGCGTGTAGCGCCCCATGTAGAAGTAGCGGGTACCTCCGATGGCAGTCGTGTCGAAGGCGGGCACCGGCATGAAGCCCGCGTCCGGGTTGGTCGAGCGGAACAGCTCGAGCGTGACGCCGCTCACCGACGACCCCGTTGCGCCAACGCTCACGCGGTTCACCTCGACCGACGGCGCCGTCAGCACCGGCGCAGGCAGCGGCAGCCCTGGAATCGGTGAGGCGGTCGCCTCTGCGAGATCGCTGATGGTGTTCTGGGTGATGGCTCCGACGAAGTACCGATAGGTCGACCCGACGGCCGCGCTCAGGTCGTCGAAGGTCGTGCCTTCGCTGATCAGCGCGTAGTGCCCGACGTCTCCGTTCGGCCAGAGCGCGCGCCAGACGACGTAGCCAGTGGCGCCGGGAACGGGGCTCCAGGTCAGGCGAACCCAGGTGTTGCCCGGCGCTGCCGTGAAGGTGGCCGGTGCTGGAAGCAGGGTGGCGTCAGTGCGATCGACTGCTTCGTCCGACCAGGCGCTCGTGCCGTTCGACGACTCGGTCTGCACCACGTACGAGACGACGGAATCAGTGGGCAGGCCCGTGTCGAAGAACGTCGTGCTCTGAAAGGACGAAGCGATGCGCGTGTACGTCCCAGCCGAGCGGTTGGCTCGATAGACGCTGTAGCCAGTCGCTCCAGTCGCAGCGTTCCACGAGAGCAGGGCCGTGGTTCGGCCAGTGACGACGCGCACCCCTGCAGGCGGACCGGGACGAGAGGGTTGCGGCGTCATGAGGACATCTGCCGAGGGCGCGCTCAGCCCGAACGGCGTCCACACGGCAACGTTGAAGGCGTACTGCACCCCGTTGTTCACGGAGTCGGTGAACGTGTTGCCGTGCACCGTGTACTGCTGGCTCGAGTTCGGCACGCCGGGGCGGCTGCGCGTCACGACGGAGAAGAGTGCACCGGGAACCTCGGTCCACGTGAGGGTCGCTGCCGAGTCGCCGACGTGCCCCGTCGCGACGGGCGGCGGAGAGCCCGTCGTGAACGTCCAGGTGTCGTCGCGCGCGAGGGGCCGATTGCTTCCATCACGCAGGCCAGTGCCCAGCGTGACGCGATAGGTGGTCTCGAAGGCGAGCGGCGTCGAGGGCGTGAGCGTGACGAGTGGGCCTGCCGAGGCCACCGAGATGGGCACCACGCCGCCATCGGTCAGCTGCAGCGAGACGTTGGCGGTGGTCGCGGACGCTCCCAGGAGATCGCGATCGAACCGGGCGTCGACACGTGAGCCGACGCGCACAGCCGTCGCGCCGAGATCGGGCCGCCGTGACAGGACCTGGGGGTTCATCGCCGCGGCCATCTGCGAGGGAATCGCCGAGGCGACGAGGGAGTCGGCGCTCTCTCCCGCGTTGTTCACCGCCGTGACGACGTAGAAGGAGGTGGTGCCGTTGGTGAGCCCCTGGTGCAGGGCTGGGCTCGTGACGCTTCCCAGCGAGGTGCCAGAGGTCTTCGACACGGTCGCCTGCGGGCCCCAGTACAAGCGGTAGCTCGTTGCGCCTGGTGAGCCCGTGAAGGTGAGGGTGACCTGCCCATCACCGGGAATCGCGGTCAGGTTGGTCGGCCGCGCAGGTGGCATCGGGGTGGTCGAACCACCCGCAGCGCCGCCGCCCGTCGCGTTGCCGCCGCCCGTCGCGTTGCCGCCGCCCGTCGCGTTGCCGCCGCCCGTCGCGTTGCCGCCGCCCGTCGCGTTG
>CALRPN020000011.1:0-198342 GCA_943370055.1 Archangium gephyra | reverse complement strand
GGTGCGGGTGCTGGGGAAAGCCGGGCACCGTTTCGCCGTGGTACATGCGCCAGCCGTCTTTGCCCTCGAAGTCACTGCCGAGGTTCCGGCCCGACAGCGACGCTGCAGGCCCGAGCTCGTCGTTGCCCTTCGGGTACGCGTCGTCGTGGTGAACGCAGAAGAGGAACGGGTCGGCCGTGTGCCAGGGGAAGCCCAACTTCGCGACATCGAGAATGTGTTTCGACATGGCCTCTCTCTATCCATGAGCTGGGTGCCGCGCCCGTCCTCACCGTGGAACGGCATGTCCCGCGCGGTTTTGAGTAAGAGGCGGCTCCATGCCGAGCGACCGTGAAGCGATGTTCCTCGAGATGACGCGCGAGTTCCCCGACTCGCCGATGGGCTTCTTCTCGCTGGGCCGGCTGTACCTCGACGAGAAGCGCTGGGCCGAGAGCGCGAAGGCGCTGGCCGAAGCGGTGAAGCTCGACCCCGACTACTCGGCCGCGTGGGTCGCGCTCGGAGACGCGCAGGTCGGCGAGGGCTCGAGAGACGAGGCGAAGGCGACGTGGCAGCGCGCGCTGCAGACCCCGCACGCGAAGCGCGACCTGAGCCTGCAGTCAGACCTCGAGCAGCGCCTGCGGGACCTCGAAGACTTCTGAGCGGCTCCTCACGCATCTCCGCGAGCGACGGCGCTGCTGACTTCGGACAAGCCATCGAGACGTTGCTTGCTTCACGCGGGGCGCGGGACCAAACACCGCTCTCGCCATGACGCCTTCGTCTTCAGCGCACCTGCCCCTCGGCGACCAGCGCACCGGCCGCTTCTACGGAAAAGACATTCTCTCGGTCTCGCAGTTCGGCCGGGACGACCTCGAGTACGTGTTCGGCGTCGCCAAGGCGATGCGCACGATGGTTCAGCACATCGGCACCATCGACCTGCTCAAGGGCAAGATCCTCGCGAACCTCTTCTACGAGCCGTCGACGCGCACGCAGTCGTCCTTCATGGCCGCGATGCAGCGGCTCGGTGGCTCGGTCATTCCCATCAGCGAGGTTCGCTACTCGTCGGTGTCGAAGGGCGAGTCGTTGCCCGACACGGTGCGCACGCTCGAGTGTTACGCCGACGTCATCGTGCTGCGGCACCACGAAGTGGGAGCGGCGGCGGTCGCAGCCGAAGCGGCGAAGAAGCCCATCATCAACGCGGGCGACGGCCCCGGCGAACACCCGACCCAGGCGCTGCTCGACCTGTTCACCATTCAGGAAGAGCTCGGCACGCTGCAGGGCCTCACGGTGACGATGCTGGGCGACCTCAAGTTCGGCCGCACCGTGCACTCGTTGTCGCGGCTGCTGTCGCTGTTCGGCGCGAAGCTGCACTTCGTCTCGCCCGAGCAGCTCAAGATGCCCGAGAAGGTGACGAACGAGCTGAACGCGCGCGGCATCTCGTACACCGAGCACGCGAGCCTCGACGGCGTGCTGGCGCAGAGCGACGTGCTCTACGTGACGCGCGTGCAGAAGGAGCGCTTCGAAGACCTCGCGCTCTACGAGTCGCTCAAGCACGCGTTCATCATCACGCCCGAGACGATGAAGCAGGCGAAGCCGAAGATGGCGCTGATGCACCCGCTGCCACGCGTGGGAGAGATTTCGCCCGACGTCGACGCCGACCCGCGCGCCGCCTACTTCCGGCAGATGGAGTACGGGCTGTACGTGCGCATGGCGTTGCTGGCGATGGTGCTCGGCAAGGCGTGAACCGGCTCAGGGCCGAACCAGGACGCGCTCCAGCACCTTCCCGTTCCGGCAGCGCGTCACCATGGCGCGCCACGGAAAGTTCGAGTCAGCATCGCCGGCCTGAAGGAACTGCGCTTCGACGGCACGCGAACTGGTGATGGTTCCCGAGCCCTGCTCGCGCCACTCCACCGTCTCGGTGACGTACTGAAAGAGAAAGGTCACCTCTTTCGGCATCGGGCCCTTCCCTGCGCACTCGAGCAGCGCGCGCACCTGGGCATCGGCCAGCTGGTTGCCGTGCTTCTTCGTGGCGGGGCACTGCTCGATGCGGTCGAAGAGCGAGTCGAACTCGTCGCGCGCCCACTCGAGCGTGTGCAGCACCCGCTGGCGCGCGAGCGTGCGGCCATCCATCCACCGGCGCGCGGCGCAGACGGCCCGGCACGACGAGCGCACTGCAGCAGGCAACACCGTCGACTTCTCGTCACACTCGTCCCGCAGCGCCTGTCTGCCGAGCGTCGCCTGAGGGAGCGGAGTCAGCGCGCGCTCGAGCGGTTCACACGCACCGCTCGACCACGTCGTCATGTCGGTGGCGAGCACCATGGGCTCCCAGCTGGGCGCCGAGGACTCGGGCGCGTCGACGAGCTCGCTGCATGGCTGAAAGCGCCTCGGGTCGATGCTGGCGGCCTTCTTCGGCGCCGTCATGACCGCGCCCGTGCTGGTGGGAACCCACGTGGCGCACCCGGCGAGCAGCAGCCCCGCGAACGAGAGCCTCACCATGTCGTCACGCCCCAGGCCACCAGCCCGCAGCCCGCCGACAGCTGAGCCGTCTTGAGGCGCAGCTGGCGTCCTCCCGGGTAGAGCCACCCCTCGGCGCGCACGTGGCGGGTGGCGTTCTCACCAACGACGTCGAACCGAATCGATGACGGCGGTGCGCCCCAGCCCTGCTCCTTCAAGGTCGCCTTCGCGGCCTTCAGGTCGAAGGCGTGGCCCTGATACGGCAGGGTGCGCTCGAGCAACCTGAGCGTGCGAGCCCAGACGGCCTTCGCCGACAGGCGCCGCCGCTCGACGACACAGACCCGCTGACACCCTGAGCGCGCGTCGACAGGCAGGGCGCTCGTGGCGGCGCTGCACTCCTTCTGGAAGGTGCGGTCTTCGAGGTCGTGCGTCTCACCAAGCGGCGAGAGCTTCTGGTGCATGGGTTCACAGACGCCGCTGCAGCGAAGCGACGCGCTCTGTTGCTCCGACGCTTCGAGCATCGACTGCACCTGGTCGTTGAAGCGGACGACTCCAGACTCCGAGGTACAGACGCCACGCGAGGCGACCTCGTCCTTGAAGAGCTCGAGCTCGATGGGCACCTCGGTCTCGTCGAACCACGGAGGCTGCACCCCAGCCGGGTCGCACTGGGCCATCACCGGCAGCGAGACGAACATCACGAGCACGGAGACAGCCACCAGAGCACCCCTGGGGAAAACGGAGCGCCTTCGACGGAAGGAGACGGCTGACATTCACCACCTCTTCTGATGCGCTCGGTCCACCCGTGCGCAGCGCTCGCTTCGACCTGCTGGCCATCATCGCACTGCTCGCGGCGTTCGCGGCCGGGCTGTGGGTCTTCAGCGGCCGAACGCCTGCAGACCCTGACCGGCACTTTCACTTCGCCATCGCGCGCACGTGGGCCGAGGGCGGTGTTCCAAAGGCCTTGCCGCAGGCCGAGGGCATCGGGTGGAACGAGCGCTTCGTCGACAAGGAGTTCCTGTTTCACGTCGTCACCTGGCTCGGCTGGGTGGCGGGGGAACGAGCGGGCGTCGTCGCGGTGTCTGCGCTCCTCGGCGCCTGCATCGTGCTGCTGCTGTTCCTGTTGGCGCGCCAGTTCCTCGAGGCGCGGGAGTCAGCGTTGCTCGTCGCGGCGGCGGTGGGCTGCCCGATGTTCCTCTATCGGCTCGCGCTCGTGCGGCCGCACCTGCTGGCCATCGCGACGACGCTGTTGTTGCTGCTGGGCCTCGTGCGGCTGTCGTGGAAGCTCTCGTTGGCGGCAGGCCTCGCGTTCGCGCTCGCGTACCACGCGCTCTACGTGCCGCTCGCCGTGCTGGGGCTGACGGCGGTCGTGCTGGGCCGCTCGTCGTGGAAGGCGGTCGGTGCAGGCGTCGCTGGGCTCGCGCTCGGCACGGTGGTGAACCCGTACTTTCCCGGCACGCTCGAGACGACGTGGATGACGCTCACCATCGCGGCCAGCAAGCCCGAGGGGAACACGTTCGGCGGCGAGCTCTTTCCGCTGCAGGTCGCGGAGCTGTTCGGCAACTACCGTGTGCCGTTCGCGCTGTTCGCAGCGAGCGTGGTGCTGGTGGTGCGGGAGCGGGCTCGAGCGGGCGCCCGCCTTCGGCTGCTCCTCGTCGCCGTCGCCGGGCTGTTCTGGGTGCTGTGTTTCCGCAGCGCGCGCGCGTCGGAGTACGCGATTCCGATGACGGTGGCGTCGTTCTCGGCGGTCGCTCCGTTGCTGCCGGTGCGATGGGTCTCGGGCCTGCTGCTCGTGCTGGGCCTGGTGAACGTGCCGCTCGTGCACGAGGCCGCGCAGGTGACGCAGCTCGACCGCTACACGATGCACATCCTCGACGCCGTCGACGCGCTGCCGAAGGAGGCGAGCGGACAGAAGGTGCTCAACTGCACGTTCACCGAAGGCGAGGTGCTGCTCGACCGAAGGCCCGACGTGCGCTTCGTCGACGTGCTCGACCCGACGTTCCTCGAGCGCTTCGACAAACCCAGACACCTCGCGCGGCTGTCGTTGCTCGATGGCTCGGTGAAAGACGTGAAGGCGCTGGTGTCGACGACCTTCGGCGCGAAGTACGTCATCTGCGGGTACCTGCCGGCGCGGAAGCTGCTCGACGAGAGTGCTGACTTCGTGCGGCTGCGTCCTCCACCGGGGCCACCGTTGCCGCTCGGCTCGGGGCCGTACGTGTACGAAGTGAAGGACTGACCCGGCGCAGGCTCGTGCCCTACTGGCGAAGCTCGAGGGTGATGGTGCTCACATCGCCACGGTCGACGTAGATGGAGATGGCGTCGATCTCCCTCGGAGCGACTGGCACCGAGACCCGGCCCGAGACGTCATGGATGGCGAGCGTGGGGTTGCTCCAGTCCCAGACACCAGTGGGACTGCGAGTGGCAACACAGACGATCGAGCCGTTCAGAATCTGTTGGTCCAACTCGGAGAAGACGAGCTCAGCGGAGACCGCCTCGAGTCGAACCGTGGCCAGGCGATACCGATGGCAGACGTTGACGCTGACGACCGAGGACGTGGGCTACTCGGTCGGGACGTGGACCATCTGCTTCGAGCTGCAGGTGGCCAGTGGAGACCTTCGAGTCACCCTGAAGTTGGCCCCGCCGCTCGAAGTTCCGACTGCCAACCACCTCGACATCCTCGCGCGGTGCCTCGCTCAACTCGAGCCGATGCCCTCCGTGCGAAGGCTCATCGTTCAGCTCGAACCCGCCAGCCTCGTGTCAGACGAAGTTCGTGAACGGCTGGGACAAGCCGTGACGCGGTGGCCGTTGTCCTTCGAGAGCACCGCGAGCCGTCCCTGAGCGCCACTTCAGCGCACGACGATTCTGACCGTGACCTCGGGCTCATCTGGGTCGTCCGAGAAGAGGTGCAGCAGGTGTTCACTCGCGCCCGGAGCCGCGTCCACTCGAAGCACCGCTGTCTCTGTTGGCGCGAGGCCGACGGCCGAGTCGTAGGGCGTGACCAGCGTCGCTGCGACCGTTGCTGCGCCTGAAACGCGAACCAGGTCGTACGTGGGGAGCTGTCCATTGACGCCGAGGTGCAGGTTGACCGCGACGCTGGGCGGCTCGAGTTGCACCCCGACGTTGCGAATCCCGATCGACGCGCTGGCGGGCTGCGTGAGCGCCCCGAAGTCGAGCGTACCTGCGTCGACCTCGATGTCGGGCCCCGCGCCCTTCCCCAGAAGCTGAATCGGGAGACTGTTCGCAACCCCGAGCGTCACCGTCGACGAAGACGCACCGACTGCGTTGGGCGCGAAGCGCACGGCGAGCTCCACAGCGCCCGGAATGAGCCGCTCGGCCTCATCGCGCCTGGCACCGCGCACGACGAGCCCTGCATCAGGCGCGAGAATCGAGTGAACCACCGAGGGGCCGACGTCGGGAGCGAGCGACACCGCGTCGAAGCTGGCGTTCTCGATTCGCAACGACAGCGTGCGAGTCAGTCCGACGGCAACGGGCCCGAAGTCGAGTGTCGATGGGGCCGAGAGGAGCGCGTCGACACCGGTCGCGAGGTACCGCGTCGTCGTGCTCACACAGGCAAAGCGGGTCTCGACGAGTCCTTCGAAGTTGCCCGCGTCCAACGGTTGCACGAACAGCGCTGAAACGCCGAGCTGCCGAACCGAGAAACCAGACGGAGCGAACGCTGGCTTGATGAGACTGGCGCTCCCTCCCGGAGGAACCTGCAGAGGCGCGAACACGCCGTCGGGTGGAATGGCTCCGAGGTCGACGAAGGCAGGCACACCGGCCAGCTCCTCACCGATGGGGCCGTTGCTCAGGTTCAGCTGCACCGGAACTCCGCTGATGACGACCTTCAAGGACGCCGTCGAGACGTGGCGCGGGTCGTTGCCGGAAGGCGTGTATCGGACGGGAATGGCGGTCTGCTCCGGCGGCAGCTGCTCGGGCAGGGCGAGCGTGAAGATGGGACTGGGGTCGTCGAGGAAGGGTGGAGCACTGACCGCGACGCCAGAGAGCCTGACCACCGAGTCGATGGAAGCGGGTGCGGTCCTCGAGTTCACGACCGTGAGGCGGCCCACCGTGGAGCACGCGTTCGGTGGTTCGAACGAGAGCACCGAGACCTGCTTGTCGGCCGACGAACACGCCGCTGCGAGCAGCACCGCGCAGGTCCAGCGCATCATTGCTTGAGCAGCTCGAGCACCGTCTGCGGCAACAGGAACCGCAGCGCGGCCTGCCCGAGCATGATGACGGCGCCATCACGCAGCGCCACCTTCGAGCCCGACTCGACCGGCTCGCCGTCGAGCTGCGTGCCGTTCTTGCTCTCGGCGTCGCAGAGCAGCCAGCCGCCGCTCTTCGTGTCCTTCTGCAGCCACGCGTGAAACCGGCTGATGCTGGTGTCGTCGATGACGATGTCGTTCGACTCGACGCGGCCGATGGTGACGCCGAGCGCGAACGCGTTGCCCGTGCGGGGCACCTTCTCGACGAAGAACACGACCGGGTCGTTCGACTGTGGCGCCTGACCGACGAAGAACGCGCCGGTGCGCTCCCAGCTCTCGGCCGCGCCTTCACCCAGCCGCTCGAGCAGCAGCACCGGCGTGGCGAGCTGCAGCGTCGTGCCCCGCGGGTCTCTCTTCCAGCTCGCGACCAACTCGCTGAAGCGCATCACGCCCTCGTTCCGCCCACTCACTCCGAGAAGCGAACCCCCAGGGTCGGCTTCGAGAACTTCGGGTTCCCATCATTCGGCGGGAACGGGTTCTGAGCCAACACCCCTGCGACACATTTCTCCAGCGCACCTCCCTGCACGGGCGGCGCGAGCGACACGTTGGTCAACCGGCCGCTCTTCTGGATCTCGAAGTGCAGCTTCGCCTCCTTGCCGACGACGAGCGCGCGCTCCGAGGCGTACTTGGTGCCGCAGCCGTTGAGCTTCGGGCGAAGGTCCTTCAGCTCCGAGAGCAGCAGGTCGACGGACAGCGGCACGGCCTTGCGGACGACGGGCTTCGGCTTGCTGGTGCCGGCATCGACGGGCTCGACCTGGGCGACGCCTGCGTCGACCTCGGTGGCACCCGCATCGACCTCGTCTGGCGCGACCGAGGCGTCCACCTCGAGCACCACGGGCGGGAGCACGAGGGGCGGCGGAACGACGACGGGCGGAGGCGGCTTCGGGTCGGCGCCCGACACCTTCCAGAACGCACCTCCAGCGACGACGCCCAGCACCGCCACGACCGCCACGGCCAGCGGCAGCACGCTGCGCTTTGGAGCCCGCGCCCCGTCGTTCTGCAGAATGGCGCGCAGCTCGTCGCGCACTTCGTCCATCGAGGCGGGGCGCAGGTCGCGCCGCTTCTGCAGGCACTTCTCCACCAGGCGCGCGAGCCGCTCGGGCACCACCTCGCCCGCACCGGTCTTCTGCGGAAGGGGCGCGTACGGCTTCGTGATGATCTGCACCGCGATGTTCACGAAGGTGGCCGCGTCGAACGGGAACACGCCGGTGAGCAGCCGGTAGAGAATGACGCCGACCGCCCACACGTCGCTGCGCGCGTCGATGTCGTCACCCTGGGCCTGCTCGGGAGACATGCAGATGGGCGTGCCGATGATGGCGCCCTCGGTCGTCGACACCATCGCCTTGCCGTCGGTGTGCGTCAGCTTCGCGACGCCGAAGTCGAGCACCTTCACGTAGTCCTTCGAGCCACCACGCTCGATGAGCATGATGTTGTCGGGCTTCACGTCACGGTGCACGACGCCGACGCGATGGGCCGCCGCGAGCGCGTCAGCCAGCTGCTCGATGATGCGCAGGCCCCGCTCGAGGCGCATGGGCGCTGCGTCGAGCTCGTCGCCCAGCGTTCGGCCCTGCAGCAGCTCCATCACGCAGTAGACGACCTCGGGCCCCTTCGGGCCGGGCTCCTGCACGAAGTCGCTGATCTCCACGATGTGCTCGTGGTTGATCTGGTTCACCGTGCGCGCTTCCTGGAAGAAGCGGTGAACGAGCTCGGGGTTCTGGTACTGCTCGGCGCGCAGCACCTTCACGGCCGCGAGCCGGCCGAGCGCCTGGTGCTTCGCCCGGTACACGGTGCCCATCGAGCCCTGGCCGAGAATGCCCTCGAGGTTCCACGGGCCCAGCGAGGTGCGCGCGAAGGACTTGTCGGCGACCAGCTTCGGCCCCGACACCAGGGTCTTGTCCATGCGCACGAGGGCGCGCTTGAGCTCTGACAGGTTCGCGAAGCGGGCCGTGGGGTCTCGTTGCAGACACTTCTCGAGCACGGGCTGCAGGTGCAGGGCGTTGTTGGGCAGCGCCGAGCCGTCGTAGGGCTTGCCCGTGAGCAGGTGCACCAGCAGCGAGCCCATCGCGTACACGTCGGAGCGCGGCGTGGGACCCGACGACACGCGCTCGGGGGCCGAGTAGCCGCGAACCGGCAACGCGTCGGGCACCACCGCTTCAATCTGCCGGCCGTACATCGTCACCCGCTGCGGCGACACGTCACCCAGCGTCTCGGCCTTGCCCTGCTTCTCGAAGCGGTCGCACAACGCCCAGACGATGCGCACGGCCTCGTCAGGCGAGAGCGGGCCTTCTTTCAGTCTCTCTTCGAGGGTGATGCGGCCGTCGGACATCGCGAGTGCCCGAGTCTAGCGGAGCAGCGGCCACTTCCACGGAAATCGCTCAGCGCTTGAGGCGCCGCAACCAGTAGGAGTCGACGTCGCCCTGCACCATGCGGAAGAGCACCGTGTCGACGGCACCCACCTTCACCGAGAAGCGGCCGCGTTCGTCGAGCTTCACGGGCCTTCCGTTGATGAAGAGCTGGGCATTCTTCGGCGCCGCCCCGATGGCCATCGTCTCGGCGGTGGCGCGCTCCTGGTTGAGCGGCCGCTCGATGAGCAACGAGGTGCGGGCGTTGATGTACTCGACCGAGAGCTTGTTCAAGGGCTTGCTCCCGAGCACGATGCCGTTGGCGTCGAGGGGCAGGGCCGACCACTGAAACTCGCCTTCGACGAGCACGCCGGGCTCGAGCACCAGCCTCGGCTCCGTCACTTTTCGATCGACCAGCGGCGCGGCGACTCCCTGCCTGTACAGCTGAAACCGGTACGCCTTCGCCTCGGGGAGCTCACGGAACACGAACGTCAGGGCAGGCACCTTCGACTGGAAGAAGACGTTCGCCTTCTGGCCCGACTCCGAGACGGTGTCGGTTCGGGTCGTGGTGTCGCGAGCAGAGGCGGTGTCGGCGAGGAAGTCGACGCGCCCCGACTTCGTCGCCTCTCCCTTGTCGTCCAGCACACGGAAGTAGAGCGGCGCGCGGGTCGTCAACGGCACCACCACCTGCTTGCCGACCGCGCCCTGCACGACGGGCGACTGAAAGCCGGGGTCCTTCGCCACCTGCACGCGGTTGCTGTCGTCGGGCAGCGCGATGGCGAGGTCCTTCATGCCGTCGGCGTGCACATGAGTGCGAGGCAGCGCGTTCACCACCAGGCCGGGCCTCGGCACCGGAGCAGCCACCGCTGTGCTCGCGTCGACCAGCACCGCGTCGCCTGCCTTCACGGTCGTCGGCTTGCCGTTCACGAGCAGCGTCACCTCGCCGGCGCGCACGTCGACCCGCTTCTTCTTGCCCACCTGCGTGACGGCGACCGAGGACTGGCCCGCGCTGGTGACCTTCACGTCGCCGAGCTCGGCGGTGCCTGCCTGCGCGAAGTGCAGCGTCATGGGGCCGACGACCTTCGAGAGGGCGAGCACCGATTGACCTCGCTCGGTGCGCATTCCTTCGGCGACGCCGCTCGCGCCGGCGCCGATGACGGCACTGACCTCGGCCGTCTCGATGCGGGCAGAGGCGCCAGCTGGAAGCTGAAACGCGGTGCCGGGCTCGAGCGCCTGCTTCGCCTTCGCCGCACTGAAGCGTTTCTCGCCCGGCCGTTTGACCTGCGGCTTGCCGAACTCCACCACGAGCGAGACGGGGTCGACCTGCGGCGCAGGCGGCTCGACGGGCGGCTGCTCGAACTCGAGCGAACCGAAGGTGACGCCGAACGACTCACCGGCCTTCGCCGTGCGCAGGCCCGCGTCGGGCACTTCGAACTCGATGGTGCCGAAGGTGACGTCGCCCGACACGCCGCCGTCGACGAAGCGCAGCCGGCCGGTGGCGCCGTCACTCAGCCGCGCGACACCGAAGGGCGTCCGAACCGACAGCCCGCTCCACCCGCTGCCGCCGTCGTCATCGGTGAGGAACGAGATGTCACCGGCGAGCACCTCGACGCTGCTCAGCTTCGCGCCCACCTTGAAGCGCGTGTCTTCGCCCAGCTCGAGCTCGCGGCCGCCGAGGTCGCGCAGCACGGCCCGGCTCTTCGCGCCCGTCGCCACCACGTCGTCTTCGAAGAGCGGTCCCTTGACGGCCTTCGACACGCCACCGTCACGCTCGAGCTCGACGGAGCCTTCGAGGGTCACCAGCGTCGCGGCGGGAGGCAGCGCCAGCGGCTCGAGCGGAGCAACGACTCTCGTGGGCTCGGTCGGGGTCTCCTGCGGCTCGGGGCACCCGCTGACGACCAGGAGCGCGCCGAGCACGATGGCACGGGCCCGGCTCATCGCGCCTTCTCGAGCTCGATCTGGAAGATGGCCTGGTCTCCGTCGGCGACCTCGACGATGCGGGTCTGGGTGACGTGCTTCGGCGCCTCGATGACGAGCGTGTACTTGCCGCCCGCGACGTCGGCTTCGAAGCGGCCATCTGCTTTGACCGCCTGCTTCAGCTTCAGCTCGACGATTCGCACGGTGGCCTTCGCGACCGGGCCGGCCGCGCTGCTGATGACGCCGCGAATCTTCGCCTTGGTGCGCTGGGCGAGGGGCTCCAGCGTGACGTCGAGCGTCGCGGTCGACTCGGGTATGACCTGCACCGACTCATCGGCCGCGGCGTAGCCGTCGAGCGAGACGACGACCTTCACGGGGCCAGGGCCAGCCGGCTCGAGCGTGTAGCTGCCGCTCGCGGAGGTCATCACCGTCACCGAGCCCATCACGACTTTGGCGCCGGCCAGCGGCTTGTCAGCCTTCGACTTCACGACGCCGGTGATGCGGCCCGGGCCCGTGGGCGTCTGCAGCTCGAGCGTCACCACGACTGGAGTGCCCGGCGTGACGATGATGTCTCTGGTGGCGGGCTTGAAGCCGTTCGCCGTCGCCTTGACCGTCGCCGGGCCCGAAGGGAGGCCCGAGAGTTCGAACGCGCCCGAGTCGTCGCTCGAGACGGTGAGGGAGCCGACGCTCACCTTCGCCCCCGTGATGGCGCCACCCTCGGTGCGGGTCACCTTGCCGACGACGGAGGGCGCCTCACCGACCGACTTCTTCTCGCCTGGAGGTGCCTCACGTCTGCCCACCAGAGAGGGCCCAAACGTGAGCCGCGTGACGGTCTCTGTCGTGTCGACCTGGCTGCCGGTGACGAACTGAATCCTCGACCACTCTGCTGCGGCGCCGAGGCCGAGGTTGAAGGGCCCGAGGTCGACGAACCCGTACCGCACCTGACCGGTGAACGTCAGGCCGATGGTCGTCTGGGTGATGAGCGAGTAGTCGAAGCGGCCTCCGACCAGCAACGACAACTGCGCGAGCGGCTCGAGCACAACATTCGCGCCCAGCACCGGCCCAAACAGGCCCCTGGGAATGGAGCTCTGCGCCACGGGATCGAGCCGCGCGACGCGACCCCCTGCAAAGCCGACCTGCCCTTCCACCGCAAACAGCAGGCTGGGTTGCCAGCGAAACGTGGCCACTGCGGACGCCTTGAGGCCGATCTGCTCGACCTTCTTCGTCTCTCCGACCCGCTGCACGTACGAAAAGTCGGTGCGCACTTCGAGCTGGGCCCCCAGCCAGGGCCGGAAGAAGAAGGCGGCGAGCAGCTGCGCCGAGGGCGTGTCCGTCAGGGAGCCGGCCTTGATGGTGGTCGCGATGTCCGGGACGTTCTGAACCAGCCCACGGTTGGCGACGCCACCCAGCAACGACACGCGGGTGTGGACCCACTGATCGTCGTGGAGACTGCGAATGGGCTGAGCAAGCGCGCTCGAAGCGAGCACGAAGACGAGGGCGAACAGGCGCACGGACGAACGGACGGTAGCACGGGCGCGGCAGACGCCACGGAAACGTACACAGACGGCTGACGCGGGACTGACGACACCCTTCCCTGCTATCTCCAAGTCCGGCATGCCGCTGGCTCTGCTCCTGTGCACGTTGGTCCTCGGGCAGGGGCGGGTGAGCCCCGCTGGCGCGCTGACGACGCCCCGAACGCAGCACACGGCGACGCTGCTGCTCGATGGCCGGGTGCTCGTGGCTGGAGGCCGCAGTCAAACCGCCACGGAGACGCTGGCGAGCACCGAGCTGTTCGACCCGGTGAAGAACACCTGGAAGCCGGGCCCACCGATGAACGTGGCGCGCGCCGGCCACACGGCGACCGCGCTGCTCGACGGGCGGGTGCTGGTGGTGGGAGGAACGGCGCCCGCAGCCGATGGCTCCTCACGGTTCGATTCGCTCGCGTCGGCCGAGGTCTTCGACCCGAAGAAGAACGAGTGGGCGACGGTGGGTGGGCTGACCGACGCGCGCAACGGGCACACGGCGACCCGCCTGCAGGACGGCAGCGTGCTCGTCATCGGCGGCGCGAGACCGGTGCATCAACACCTCGCCACCGTGGAGCGCTTCGACCCGCAGACGAACATTTTCTCCTCGCGCCGGCCGCTCTCTCGCGCGCGCTGGCTGCACGACGCGGTGGTGCTCAAAGACGGCAGCGTGGTGGTGCTGGGTGGGCGCTCCAATCAGGGCGCGGGTGATGCCGGCACGCCCATGCCGAAGTCCGGCACTGCGGTGGCGAGCGTCGAGCGCTTCGATGCGTCGGGCGGCGTGTGGCACGAGGTCCCCGAGATGAGCGAGCCGCGCCAGCGCACGGCGGTGGTGAGCGCGGGCAATCGCGTCATCGTGTTCGGTGGCCAGACGACGACGATGTCGACGAACTACGTCGAGTGGTGGGAGCCCGGCGGCGACGGGTGGGCCCAGTCGAAGAGTCACCTCTCGGTTCCCATCGCAGGCCACTCGGCCACCGTGCTGCCGTCGGGTGACGTGCTGATCGCAGGTGGCGAGCCGCCCTCGGCCGTCGACACTGCGCGGGTGCAGCGCTGGGCCCACGAGCAGGAGAAGTGGTGCCTGGCCGGGCAGCTGAAGACGTCTCGCAAGGCCCACACCGCGACGCTGCTGAAAGACGGCTCGGTGTTGTTCGCAGGCGGAGCGTCGGCCGGAATGACCGAGGCCTCCGCCGAGCGGTGGACACCTGCGAAGGGCGAGTGCGTCGAGCCCTGAACGTCTGGTTGCCGCGACTCGCAGAAACCGATCACTTCAGGCCCAAATGAATTGGCGGCGGTGCGGCCGTGACGAACGAGCATGATGCTCGCGCTGCTGGTGTCGTCCGTCGTCGCTGCCGAAGAGTGGTCTGCACCACCGATGGTGCCCGCGCCCGAGGCCGTCGAGGCACCACTGCCTCCACCTCCGCTCGTGCCCGCAACCGTCGCTCCGCCGCCGCCCACGCCTGGGCCTGCGATCACGCCAGCAACCGCCGTCGCGCCTGCACCCGCCATCACGCCTGCACCCGCCGTGACGGCTGCTCCGGGCGTGACGCCTGCTCCGACGCCGCAAGTCCAGCAGACGGCGACGCCCGCGAAAGAACCGGAGCCCGAGTTTCCGCTCTGGCAGGCGAGCGCGCTCGGGACGGCGACGTTGCCGACGGCGCTCGATGGCAGCGCGTTTCTCGTCGGAGCGCGCGCCGAGCTCGACGTCTGGCGCATTGGCGTTCTCGTCACTGTCGACCAGGCAGGCACGACGCCCTTCTCGTTGAGCAGCAGCCAGCAGTGGACGGCGCTCGGTGGCTACGCGGTGCTCGTGAACAAGTGGGCGCGACTGCGGCTGCTCGGTGGCGTGAGCGGAACGGCGACGACGAGTCTGGCTCCGACGGTGGGCGCGAACGTGCGTGTCGGTTGGTCGTTCCTCGGCGCGGAAGCGGCGGCCGTGCTCACGCCGTTCGGAGCGTTTCAACAGCTCGACCTGCGCGCCGAGGGCATTCTGCGTGGCGGCATCTTCGAGCTGCACGCGGGCTATCGCGCACGCTTCCTCGACGCGACGGGAGCAGGCACTCTTTTCACGAGCGCTCCCCTCGCCGGGCCGCACGTGGCACTCGGGCTTGCGTTCTGATCAGGGCCCCGAACTCGCGGCGGCGGAGCACCAGCTGCAATCAGCCCTCGCTCGACGCGACCGAAGCGAACAGATCGATCATGAGCAGCCGACTCGCCGCGCGACACTTCGCGACGGGCGCTCGACCTGATCAGTGCTTTGCCGGAAGAAGCCAGCACCTGCGCGTGAACGATCGCGCGCTTCATCAACGCGACCAAGGTGAGCGCTCCGCCTGATCCTCACCCGAGCTGACGTTCGTGCAGGAACACCTGCAGCCACCGAACGTGCGCGGCCCAGTGCGTGCGAAAGCCGTTCTCGAGGTACCAGAGCGCGTCGGCTTCGCTGGTGTGCTCGAAGCGCCACTCGACGTCGCGGAGCTCGATGATCACGTCCGCGAGATCATCGACCGAGTCACCGAGCATCAGCTCCTCGTTCTCCGGAAGCACCGACGCGGGCACGCTGTACGGACCAAAGTCCGGAAAACGGGAGAGGACGAGCCTGCGCGCGACCTCGTACGCGAGCCCGGGAGCCTCGGGATAGTCCGTGTCGTCGAACTCGAAGCGCACGTCATGCATCTCTGCCACCAGCCGATCGAGCGCCTGAACGAGTCGAAGCTCGAGCTCCTCTGAGGTGGGCTGCTCGAACAGCGAGAGCACCGCGCGCACTGCTTCGCGACTTCCCCGGCCAGCCGGCGCAATCGTCGTCACGCGAACCTTCACGTCGACGGGGAGCGTCGCCTGACGTCACGCCATCGCTTCGAGCCGGTCCATCAACGCCAGCCACTGCTTCGGCGCGGCGAGGTGCACGACGTGGGGCTTCGGCCACGACTCCACGACGAGGCCCGGCTTGAGCGACCGCGCGCGCGCGACGTCGGCATCATCCATCGCGCCCACCAGGCCCAGCTCGGGGTCGGTGAACGACGACGCCTGCAGCAAGACGACGGGACACTTCGTGCGCGCCAGACAGTCACCGTGGTCCATGTCGCAGATGGAGCCATCGACACACGCGCGGGTGAAGTCGACGTCGTACTCGGACAACCCGCGCACGAAGAGGCGCACGTGCATCGGCAACCACGGCAGGTCGACGGGCGCTCCGGGCTTCTGGCGCTGGTGACGGCGAATCGCGCCACCCAGCACCCACGCCAGCGGCCGCGGAAACGACATGAGCTTCTTGCCGGGCTTCGTCGGCAGCTTGAGCGTCGAGAAGAAGCCCGCGAGGTCGGGCAACGTCGACACCACGTGCGTGAAGAAGTCGTGCACCCACGTCTCGTCGCGCATGCGCGGCCACTCGGCCGAGAACAGCGGCGGGTCTTCAGCGAGCACACCACGTACGCGCTCGGGAGCGTTCGCCGACGCCCACAGACAGATGAGCCCACCTGAGGAGTTCCCGCTGAGCAGCGCCGGCTCACGCACCACCTCGGTGAGGAAGCCGACGAGGTCTTTGCCGCAGCGGCCGAACGTGTACTGGCCGGGTGTGTGCTCGCTCTTTCCGTGGCCGCGAACATCGAGCGCGAAGACGCGGTGCTTCGCCGCCAGCAGCGGCATCACCTTCGAGTAGCTCTGCCAGGAAAACGACTGGCCAGGCACGAGCACGATGGGCGGCCCCGAGCCAGCGGTGGCGTAGTGAAGCCGGACTCCGTCGAGCGAGACGTCATGTTCGGTGATCACGAGACGCCATCTTGCCCCTGAAAGATCGACACGTCGCGGGCACTGCACTCTGATGCGCCCCATGCGAACTTCGGAGGTGGTGATGCGCGCCAGCGTGGTGGTGCTCCTGTCTCTGAGCGCTGGCTGTGCGTCGGTCGGCAACGTTCAGCGCGCCGACACGCTGGGCAAAGGCAACGTGCAGGCGTCCCTCGAGCCCGGCGTGCAGGCCGTGAGCGCCGGAGGCCTCTTCGCCCCCTACCCGCACCTGGACGGCTCGGTGCGCTACGGCGTGACCGAGAGCATCGATCTCGGCCTGCGGGCGGGCTGGTCGTTCCTCGAGGCGCAGGCGAAGTTCCTGCTGACGAAGCCGGGCGACCCGAAGCTGGCGGTGTCCATCGCGCCCACGTTCGGCGGCATCGCGCTCGGCCTCGGCTCTGGAACCATCGGGTCACTCCACTTCGCGGCGCCGGTGCTCATCGGCTTCAAGTTCGGCGCGAACGAGCTCGTGCTGGGGCCGCGGCTGCAGGGCTACTACGTGTTCGCGGGCAGCTCGACGACCAGCGGCGGAGGCATTCTCGTGCTCGGCCCGGGCGCCACCATCGGCATCGCGCTCGGCCTCGGCGAGCGCTTCACGCTGATGCCCGAGATCGGCTTTGCGGTGCCAGTCATCGGCTCGGTCTCGAGCATCGGTGGTGCGACCTCGGCGGGTGCTGGCCTCGGTGGCTTCGTGACGCAGTTCAAGCTGGGCGTCATGTTCGGGAAGCAACGTGGCGCCATCGAAGAGCAACCGGCCGAAGAGCCGCCAGAGCTGCCGCGACGCAACGAGCCACCGCCGCCGCCGCCTCCTCCACCTCCACCTGCGGTGATGCCGCCCCCCTCGTTTCCGCAGCAGTGATCCACGAGCCCGGGTGGCGATATGAAGCTGCATGCGCCTCGCAGCCCTCGTCGTCAGCCTCCTCGTTGCGGCCTGCGGGCCTGCCGTCCTTCCGCCAGACGCAGGCCAGCCGCTCGGGGACGCAGGGCTCGTCTCCGATGCAGGGCTCGGCTCCGATGCAGGGCTCGTCTCCGATGCAGGGCTCGTCTCCGATGCAGGGCTCATCTCCGATGCAGGGCTCGTCTCCGATGGTGGCGTGGCGACCGATGCAGGCGTGGCGACCGATGCTGGCGCGTCGACTGACGCAGGCTCCGATGCGGGGTTCCCGAGCGATGCAGGCGCTGACGCGGGCACTGGCGACGCGGGCAGCTCGAGCGACGCCGGCGCCCAGGACGGCGGCTCGCCCAACGACCTCTGCTTCCGCCCGTCCTTCGGGAGCGGCTTCGCCATCACCCAGGTAAACCCGCGCCGAGCGAACCAGGGCCGCTTCTCGGTTCCACCCTTCCAGGTGAACTCGGTGTTCCCACGCTCTCCGACGCGGCTCGATGTCTTCTTCTCGCGCGCGACGGAGCAGCCCACCATCACCGACTTTTCACTCACCCCGATGCTCGGCGTGGTTGGGGTGAGCGACGGCGGCACCACCCTCGTCACCATCAGCACCGACCAGCAGGTGCCGGGTCGCGCCTACGTCTTGAACGTCAGCGGCGTGCGGGCGGCGAGCGACCAGCGCGTCTTCCCGACGGCGCAGCTGGCCTTCACCGGCTACCAGTCCTCTTTCAAGGCCATCGCCGCAGGGCCGAGCGCGACGGCGCGTGAGGTCGCCCTCATCTTCTCCGAGCCTGTTCCCTGCACCGCGCTCGTCCCCTCCAGCTTCTCGATTCCGGGCCGCCAGGTCCTCGCCGTCACCTTCTTCGGTGCCTGCTCGAGCTCGACCCAGAGCGCGCGGCTGCGGCTCGACCGCACGCTCCCGCCGGGTCAGCACGTCGTGACCGCGTCGCCGGCAGTGGTGACGCTCGCGGGCCAGCCTCTCGAGCTGCGCACGGCGACGACGCAGGGGCCATCGACCACGAGCGCACGCTCGGTCTTCGGCATCAGCACCGATCAACCCACCTCGCTCACCGTCACCTTCGACGAGCCTGTCGGGGCCGAGGCGCTCGATGCAGGCGTGTATTCGTTCACGCCTCCTCTCTCCGTGCTCGCCGTCACGCCCATCGCCAACACCACGAACGTTCGGCTGACGACACAGCCCCTGACGGCCAACACGATCTACACGCTGACGGTCGCAGGCCCCGCAGGAGCGCTGCCTCCCGCAAGGTTCTGGGGCCATGACTCCTTCTTCGTGAGCCAGGCCTTCTCGGCGCGACTCCATCAGGCGCAGGTCTTCTATTCGCTGCCCGTGAGCGCCTCGGCGCAGAACACGAGCCTCTACACGTTCACTCCGGCCCTCACCGCCAACGCGACCTCGGCAGGCACCGGCGCCACCTTCACCCTCGCCAACGACACCGACGGGCTCGACGTCACCTTCGACGTCGTCGGCGTCACCTCGAGCCTGGGGCGGATGCTGGCGAGCGGACACGGCGGCTGGGTGGACCTCGTCCTTTCTCGGCCGATGAACGCGGCGTTGACTCCGAAAGTGCTGCTCGAAGGGGTCGACCTGTCGGTGAACGGCGAGCTGCTGGTGTCGAACGATGGCAGGACGCTGAGCGTGGCGACCGGCCCGTTGCCGAGCGGGCGCTGGCAGCTCACCGTCTGTGGGCTCGAAGACGCGACGGGCAGCGCTCGCCTGGGGCCGACGATGGTCGAAGCGGTCGTGCCCTGACGCCCAGGCCTCAGGGACGTTCGAGGGTTCGCACGGCGTCGTGCTCCATCAGCTCGCGGCCGTTCTTCACGTCGACGATGGCGAGCTTGCCGTTCCAGAAGCTGTGCCACATCACGAAGTACGCCGCGCGCGGCACGAGCGTCTTCAGCTTCGCGACCTCGAGTCCATCGAACGACCCGTCAGCCTTCTGCTTCGACGGCCCCGTCTCGGCGAACCCGAACGGCTTTCCCAGCGTCAGCAGCTTGTCGATGGAGCCCTGCGCGTTCACCACCGAGGCCACCTCGAAGTACGCATCGGGCGCCACGACGTCGACGCACGCGTCTCCCGGGTACGGCGCGAGCTCGTCGGAGGGAAACTGCGCGTCGTACTGCCGGAAGTTGGGCGCGTAGACCCAGAGCAGGTTGTCGAGGCCGCGCGCTTCGAAGTCGCGATGCACGCCTCGCCACAGCGCCTTGAAGTCGTCGGGGGACTGCACCCGCCACCACCACCAGTCACCGTTCATCTCGTGGAGCGGCCGGAACAGCACGACGACGCCCTGCTCCTTCAGTGTCGTGAGGAACTGCGCGGTGCGTTCGAGCACGCGCTGCCACGCGTCGAAGCCGGGCGCGCCGGGCGTGAGCAGGTTGCCGACGTGGTTGAAGGTGAGGTCGCGAACGTCGCCGCCGGTGATGGGGTTGTCGGGGTGCAGGCTGACGGTGACGACTCCGCCCGCGGCCGAGTGTTCGACGGCGAGCGTGACGAACGAATCGAGCTGGGCATCTGTGACCGAGAGCCCGCCGTAGCCGAGGTCGAGGCTCATCACGACGGGCGTCTGGCCGGTCGCCGCCTTCGTCGCGGTGAGGAAGGAGCGATCGACGTCGTAGCTCGCGTGGCCGACGTTCTGGCCCGAGAAGAAGCGGGGTGAGGTGCCGGCCGCCTCGAGGCGCGCGAGCACGGCGCGACGTTTCACTGCGTTGGGTCCATCGACGACCGCGCACGGACCGACCTCGGGAACCGCGACCGCTGCAGGCACGGGACGACAGCCGAGCAGACACGCCGACACGATGAAGAGCGCGCGACGCATCACAGCACCGGCGCCGTGAGTGGCTGCGGCAGCTTCGAGAGCGAGTGCACGAAGACGCCCATGCCGCCGCGGCCGACGTGCAGATAGATGCTCGGCGAGAGCGGCCGCACGAGCGCGAACTCGACGGTGAAACGCTCCTTCAAGAGTGCGACCGTGCGGTTGGCGAGCGGCTCGACGTCACCGTGCGCGATGCCCACCCAGACGCGCTCCTTCGGCTCGAAGCGGTCTGCGAACCAGTCGTCGACGCGTTTGGCGGAGTCGCTCGCGCTGACCCGGCCCACCGACACCGGCTTGCCGCCTTCGAAGCTGAGCAGCGGGCGCACGTTGAGGAAGTTGGCGACCCAGCCCTGCAGGAACGACGCGCGCCCACCCTTGATGAGGTTCTCGAGCGTGGCGACGGTGACGAGGCTGCGACCCGACCCGACGAAGGCCCTGCACGCTGCGGCGATGGCCGGCATCGGCAGCCCCGCCTTGCGCCACTGCACTGCGGCCAGCGCGACGAGCCCCGCGCCGACGTCGGTGACGGTGGTGTCGACGATCTCGATTCGGGCGTCCTTCAGCTTGCTCGCTGCGGCGACCGCGGCGTCGTGCGAGCCGATGATCTGCCGCGAGGTCATGATGGTGAGCACCTCGGGGTCCTTCTTCACGAGGCGCGCGAAGTGGTCGGCGAACTCCGCCTCGGTGGTGCCCTGCACGAACGGGTGCTTCGCGGCGGCCTTCACCCAGCGGTCGACGGTCGAGAAGTCGAGCGCGTTGCGGGTGTCGTGCGAGATGCCGTCGACGACGATCTTCTGCGGCGTGAGGTCGACGTCGAGCGAGTGCGCGACCTCGTCCGTCAGGTTCGAGCCCGGGTTCGTGAGAATTCGCATGAGCACCCGACTCTAGGCGCTGCGGTCAGCGCGATGGATTCCGAACGCCAGCGAGCAAGGGGACGAGCGGCCGCGCGGGGCTCGACTTGTGGCCCTGCTGCCGGCGGAATGGCCCACCCAGGCCCACCTCGTCATCAGAGGGGCCTCCGACGGCCACGTGGTCGCTGCGCCAGAAGTTCGAGCCCCGCAGCGCGTCGCGCACGTACTGGTACTTGTTCACCGAGAGCAGCCGCGCGTACAGCCACTGCAGCGACGGCACCATGCGGTAGCGCCACTGCCACATCTGGTACGCCTGCAGGCCGAGCAGCGCGGGCACGCGGGTGACTCCGAGAGGCGCGAGGTTCGGGTTCTTCAGCGCCAGCTTCGCGCGTCGAGCCGAGCGGCCCACCGAATAGAACCGGGTCGCCAGCCAGCGAATACCGTCGCGCAGCTGCGTCGGCGTCATCTGCTTCGGCCGCACCAGCACGTGGTCTTTCCCCACGTACTCGTCGTAGTCCTCGGTGACGAGCCGGCCCTCGAGCCTGTACTTCTTCCACGCCTGCGTGCCGGGGAACGGAATCTCGCTGGTGAAGCTCGCGTGCAGCAGGTGCGTGGAGTCGAGGAACTCGAGCGTGCGCTCGAAGATGTCGGGGCCGTCCCAGTCGAACCCGAACATCCAGTTCCCCGAGGGAATGAGGCCGGCCTCGAACTGCGCCTTCGTCGTCTCGCGGTACACCTCGGCGAGCGCGCGTTTACCGGTGCCGTCGAGCGAGTGCTGGTTGATGGACTCGTAGCCACACGACACGAGAATGCAGCCGGCTCTTCGGGCGCGCTCGAGGTCGTCGGCGCTGCGCGAGAACTCGTGGCGTGACTGCATGCCGAAGGTGAGACCGAAGCGCTCGAGCGCCTTGAAGAGCTCTCGCGCGTAGTCGGGGTCGGCGGTGAGGTTGTCGTCGACGAAGTACGCGCCGCGCACCCACTCGGGCCGCCGCCGCACCTGCTCGAGCACGTGCGCGATGGGGTACGTGCGGTAGCCGAGCGTCATGCGCTTCGCGAAGCAGAAGCTGCACGCCTCGGGGCAGCCGCGGCTCGCGATGAGCGGGTAGTACCAGGCGCCGTACCGCTCGAGGTGCACCAGGTCCAACCGGGGCTGCGGCAGCGTCGAGAGGTCGGGCGCAGGGTCGCGGTACAGCCCACGCACCTTCGAGGGCGACGAGAGGAAGTCTTCACACAGACGCCGCCACGAGGTCTCGCCTTCTCCGACGACGACGGCATCGGCGTGCTCGAGCGCCTCCTCTGGCATCGCGGTCGCGTGATGGCCACCGAGCACCACCGTCACGCCCTTCCGTCGGAAGACGTCGGCGAGCAGGTACGCCGCTTTGATGCGTGGCGTGCTGGCGGTGATGCCGACGAGCTCGACGGGCTCGTCGAGGTGCAACCGCTCCCGGAGAAGATCGACGATGGCGATGTCGAACTGCGGCGGGGTGACCGCCGCGAGCGACGCGAGGCCGAGCGTCGGCACCTCGAGCTCCCACGGCAGGGTGATCAACTTCACGCGGGGACGAGTCATGTGCCGAGGCTCCTGGTGTTGGCGTGATCACGATCACTGCGGCGTGGCGCGGTTCGACTCGCGTTCGTGAAGCGCGTGGTAGAGCCACAGCCCATGTTCGCGAGCCCCATCGAGTCGTGCGACCGCTGCGCGCTGGGAAAGAACGGGCCGTGTCTGTTTCGTCCGCGCGCGTTCAAGGCGGGCTCGGGCCTGCTGCACCAGGGCGAGGTGAACCGCAGCGTGCACTTCGTGAAGGACGGCGTGGTGGGCCTCACGGCGACCGATGCGACGGGAGAAGAAGTGCTCTCGAGCGTGCGCGGGCCGAACACGGTGCTGGGTCTCGAGTCGCTGCAGGAGCGCCCTGCCCCGTTCACGGTGACGGCGCTCGAAGACACGACGGTGTGCTCTGCGAGCGCGTTGCAGGTGCGGCGCGAGACCGATCTCGACGCGACGTCGAACCTGACGAGCTCGTTCCTCGGGCTGGTGCTGGCCGAGCACGCGAACACGCAGCGCGACGCCGACCTGCGCGCGGGCCAGGCGAGGGCGCGCGTCGCCAAGTTCCTCGTCGCGGCTGCGCGCCTGGTGAAGCCGGGCAAGAAGTCGGCGTTCTCGAAGGCGCACGTCGCGGCGCTGCTCGGCATCAGGCCCGAGACGCTCTCGCGGTGTCTGCGCAAGCTGTCCGAAGAGGGGCTCATCGGAGCGGACCGCCTCGAGGTGATCGACGAGGCGGCACTGGCCGAGGTCGCTCGGGGCGCGCGCTGATCAGCTGGCCGCCTTGCAGTCACCCGCACACGGAGCCGACGCGCCACACCGCGCCCTGGGCACCGACGTCACGAGCCCACCCCACGTGCGGTACTCCTCGAGGCGGCAGCTGAAGACGAGCTTCCCGTCGTGCGCGGTGACGTCGGGGCAGCCGTCACACATGTTCTGCCGGCCGTCGGCGAGCAGGTCGATGGGCTGAATCATCATCACCGACTGGAAGTGCAGCTTCTTGCGCGCATCGAGCGGGTGGCGCGCGACGTGTTTGAGCCACTGCTTCGCGATGCGGCGAACGCCGGGCTCGATGAGGCCCATGGCGAGCGCCGAGCGGCCGGCCTCGAGCGTCCACTGCGGGGCGTACGCGAGGTACGTGCCCTTCACGAGGTGGTGCGCGTTCTGCACGAGCTCCATGAACTTCGGGCCGACGTAGCCCATCACCTGGCTGGGACTTCCGTTCTTCGGGAAGCCGAAGCGCCCGGTGAAGAGCCACTTGAAGCTGTCGGGCTTCTCGGTGCCGCCGAGGTACGCCGACGGAGAGAAGTCGGGGAAGCGGCCCTGAATGAGCTTCACCATCTCGGGCGCGTTGATGTCGGTGCGCTGCTTCGCCTGGTCGACCGCGTACACGAGCGGCTGGGCCTCGACCTTCCTGCCGTCGCGGAAGAACTCGAAGTCACCTTCGGTGATGGCCGCCCGGTACATGATGAAGATGACCGAGTTGATGAGGTCGATGTGGTCGGCCGCGAACTGCACCAGGTCGGGCACGAACTGCAGCGTGTCTTCGTAGATGGTCGCGTTGAACGCGCACGAGAGGCCGCCGACGCTCGCGACGAGCTGGGCGTACTCGAGGCGCAGCTCGTTCAGCTCGAGCTCGCTCTTCTTGCGCCACTTTCCCGCGCGCCCCTGATGCGAGTCGACGTGAAAGGTGAGCCCGACGAGGCCCGCGCGTTTGAGCTCTTCGAGCAGCGGCTTCGTGAGCGCGACGCCGTTGGTGTTGATGATGGGCTTGTGACCGTCGCGCACGATCATGCGGACGATCTCGACGACGTCTGGGTGCAGCAGTGGGTCTCCGCCGGCGATGGAGACGCTGTCGTAGGTGCGCCACTTGTTGAAGACGTCGAGGTCGGCCTGCACTTCGGCGAGCGACTTGTGGGTGCCGTCGTTCGCCCGGTAGCAGCCCTCACACGCGAGGTTGCACTTGTTGGTCGGCTCGAGCCACGAGAGCACGTTGTCAGAGGCGGTCCACGGCAGGCGGTACAACGAACGGTGATCGAGCATCATGCGAAGCGGGCTCCGGGGTGATCAGGGAGCGCGGACCGTGGTGGAGCGTGCGCTCGCGTGCATTGACAATTCGCAACGCGCGAGTGGACTGCGCCGATGGCGAAGGGGCGCGAAGTGGGGCCGTGCTGGCGGAGGATCTGTGGAGGTTGAAGGCACCGAAGAAGAAGCGCTGAGCAGCTCGGGGGAAGCACATGGCGACGAATGAGGCTGGGCTGCTGCGGGCCATCTCCTCACGGCCGAAAGACGACGCGCCTCGCCGCGTCTACGCCGACTTTCTGCTCGAGCGCGAAGACCTGCGCGGAGAGTTCATCAACCTGCAGCTCGCGTCGCCGCGCGACCCGAAGCGCGAGAACACGCTGCTCAAAGCGCACGGGAAGAAATGGCTCGGGCCGTTTCAACTGAAGCTGCTCCGGAAGCCGGTCTTCGCGCGCGGGTTCGTGGCGGGCGGCGTCGTGATGAGCGAGGCGCTCCCGTCAGCGCTCGACCTCGAGGAGTGGGCGACGCTGGACGACCTGCAGTACAGCTTCGACGAGTTCGCGAAGTTCCCTGCGACGTGCGCGTTCGTCAGAGCGGTGCGCGCGGCGAGCCGGTTGTCGGTGAGTCACGCCTCGAGCCTGCTCGAGCAGACCGGCACGTTCTCGATGGAGCACCTCGTGACGAGCGTCGTCGATGAAGACGAACTCGCAGCCCTGTTCGCCTCGAAGCTGTTCCCGAAGCTGCGGCGCCTCGAGCTGTCGTGGAACCACGGCAGCGGCTTCGCGGATCCATCGTGGCTCGGTGGCGTGAAGCGCGTCGCAGTGAAGGAGCTGCGGCTCCACATCAACCCGACGACCGCGGCGGATCCCTCAGGCTGGCTCGCGAACGCGAAGCACCTCGGGCTCGAGCGCTTCGAGCTCGAGTGCAACGACGAATCACGCTGGGTGCAGACGCGCGACGCGTTGACCATCGAGCAGTTCAAGGAACCGAAGCTGCTCACGGCCCAGCTCGCGGCCTTGCCTGTCGAGGTGCTGCAAGCGGCAAAGCTCGAAGGCGGAGCGGTTCTTCCAACTGCATCTGCTCCCGCGAAGAGCAGCGAGGCGCACTTCTCCTGCGAAGGCGTCATCGCCGCAGCGTGGACGAACGAGGGCTGGTGGTTCGCCGATTCGCGGAGCGTCACGCTCGTCGACCCGAAGAGCGGAAAGGCCGTGCGCTCCTTCACGGTGACCGACGCCGAGCGCGCGCTGTTCGTGGGTGATCAGGTCGCCTGCCAGCACGCGGACGGCGCCGTGCAGCTCTACTCGCTCGCGACGGGGAAGAAGACGAAGCGGCTCGACTCGGGTGGCGTGCCCGAGAAGCTCTTCGCCTCGGCTGATGGACGCTTCCTCATCGTCGCCATGCAGCTGCAGGCGCAGCTGTTCGACCTCACCACCGGCAAGTGGCTCAAGACCGAGAAGCGCGCGAGTTCGTACTACTCCGCAGCCATCACAGCCGACGGCGGGCGCTGGGCTGTGCAGGGCACCCTCAAAGGCGACGCGCTGTTCCTCCATGACGCGAAGAAGGCGCGCGCCGAGACGTTCAAGGGCGACCTGCGCAGGCCGTTCTTCCTGCCCGATGGAACGCTCGGCGCGGTCGCGGTCGATCAGCTCGTCGTCTTCGAGGGCCAGACGCAGCGAAAGATCGGCAAGCCCGAGTTTCTCTACTCAGACCTCGTCATGGTCGGCAGCGACGCTGTGTTGCTCTCGACCGACGCCATCGTGCGCATCGACCTCGTCACCGGCCGTGAACGTTCACGCAAGCCGGGTTGGAAAGAGTCGGGCCCGCTCGCGCTCTCTCCCGACAAGACGCAGCTGCTCGTCGCCACCGAACCGCCCATCACCCTCACGCTCTGACGAACGCTTTGCCTCGTGCACGCCGACGGACTACGTGCCGCGCATGGCCGAGAACTTCATCTTCACGATGCAGGACCTCCGGAAGGTCAAAGGAGGGAAAGAAATCCTCAAAGGCATCTGGTTGTCCTTCTTCCCGGGCGCGAAGATCGGCGTCATCGGGCCGAACGGCTCCGGTAAGTCGACGCTGCTGCGCATCATGGCCGGCCAGGACCCGGAGTTCATGGGCACCGCACGCCCCGACCCGAAGGCCAAGGTCGGCTTCCTGCCGCAAGAGCCCGTGCTCGACGAGACCCTCGACGTGAAGGGCAACGTCGAGCTCGGCGTGAAGCCCATCAAGGACCTGCTCAAGCGCTTCGACGAGGTGTCGAACAAGCTCGGTGAACCCGACGCCGACTTCGACACGCTGCTGGCCGAGCAGGGCAAGCTGCAAGACGCCATCGACGCCGCCGGCGGCTGGGAGCTCGACCGCAAGCTCGAGATCGCGATGGATGCGCTGCGCCTGCCTCCGGGCGACGCCGACGTGAAGACGCTGTCGGGTGGTGAGAAGCGCCGCGTCGCGCTCTGCCGCATTCTGCTCGAGAAGCCCGACCTGCTGCTGCTCGACGAGCCCACCAACCACCTCGACGCCGAGTCCGTGCAGTGGCTGCAGCTGCACCTGCGCGACTACGCGGGCACCATCGTGTGCATCACGCACGACCGCTACTTCCTCGACGAGGTCTGCCAGTGGATCCTCGAGCTCGACCGCGGCGAAGGCGTTCCGTGGAAGGGCAATTACTCGTCGTGGCTCGACCAGAAGAAGAAGCGCCTCGAGCTCGAAGAGAAGTCGTCGAGCGCGCGCCAGAAGTTCCTCGAGCGAGAGCTCTCGTGGGTGTCGTCGAGCCAGAAGGCCCGCCAGGCGAAGTCGAAGGCCCGCCTCGAGCGCTACGACGAGATGCGCGAGGAGTACGAGCGCGAAAAGAACAAGCAGTCGACCGGTGAAATCTTCATTCCTCCCGGCCCGAAGCTCGGCGGCAAGGTGGTCGAAGCGAAGGGCGTGCGAAAGGCGTTCGGCGATCGCCTGCTGTTCGACGACCTGAACTTCAAGCTGCCGCCCAACGGCATCGTCGGCATCATCGGCCCCAACGGCGCGGGCAAGACGACGCTGTTCCGCATGATCATGGGCCTCGAGAAGCCCGACGCCGGAGAGCTCATCGTCGGCGAAACCGTGAAGCTCGCGTACGTCGACCAGTCGCGTGAGGCGCTCAAGGGCGAGCAGTCGGTGTTCCAGGAAGTGTCGAACGGGCTCGACCAGCTCGACCTCGGCGGCCGCATCGTCGCGTCGCGTGCGTACTTGTCCTGGTACGCGTTCAAGGGCGCTGATCAGCAGAAGCGCGTGAAGGATCTCTCGGGTGGTGAGCGCAACCGCGTGCACCTCGCGAAGCTGCTCAAAGAGGGCGGCAACCTCATTCTCCTCGACGAGCCCACCAACGACCTCGACGTCGAGACCATGCGCAGCCTCGAAGAAGGCCTCGAGTCGTTCGCCGGCTGTGCGGTCATCATCAGCCACGACCGCTGGTTCCTCGACCGTGTCGCGACTCACATGCTCGCGTTCGAGGGTGACTCGAAGGTCGTGTGGTTCGAGGGCAACTTCCAGGACTACGAGGAAGACAAGAAGAAGCGCCTCGGCGCCGATGCGTTGATGCCCCGGCGGATCAAGTACCGGAAGCTCGAGCGCAGCTGACGAGAACTGTTTCTCATTCTGGTCAATCGGCTGATTTTGACTAGAATGAGAAGCATCATGCCGGCTCCTGCTCCACCTGTCGGAATCGCGGTGACGCGCACGCTTCGCGAGTTCGGTGAGCGCATTCGCGCCGAACGCAAACGGTTGAAGCTCAGCTCGGTCACGACGGCCGAGGCGGCTGGAATGTCTCGCGTCACGCTCTTTCGCATCGAGAAGGGAGAGCCGTCGGTCGCGGTCGGGGCGTACTTGAGCGCCCTCGATGCGCTCGGGCTCGCCATCGACCTCGGGTCTGCGCGGAAGAAGTCGGCTGCTGCGGTTCGGCTGCCGGCGAAGATTCGGGTGTCGGCGTGGCCGCAGCTCAAGCGCCTCGCGTGGCAACTCAGTGGTGACGCGACCCTGAGTCACGAAGAAGCGCTCGAGCTCTACGAGCGAAACTGGCGGCACGTCGACGAGAAGGCGCTGACGGCGAAGGAGCGTGCGCTCATCGACGCCCTGCTCGCAAAGTTCGGCAGGGAGCGCCTGCTTGTTTGAGCGTGCTCATCACGTGCGCATCGCGACGGTCCTCGAGGCCCTCGACGCCGAGTGGCTCGCGGCGCATGGCTGCCTGTTCGGTAGCGGAACGGCCATCGCACTCTCGTGCGGTGAGTTTCGGGAGTCGCTCGACATCGACTTCCTCGTCTCGGACCGCGCTGGGTACTCGGCGCTTCGTCAGAAGCTGACAGGCCGTGCACGGCTTGGTTCCATCACGCGACCCGGCGCGCACCTGAAGTCGGCCGCCGAGCTTCGCGCTGATCAGTACGGCGTGCGAACGATGGTCGAAGTCGAGCGCGTGGAGATCAAGCTCGAGTTCGTCGCTGAAGGCCGCATCGACCTCGAGACGCCTGGACCGAACGACCGAATCTGCGGTCTCGCGTGCCTGACGCGGGCCGACATGGCGACGACGAAACTCCTCGCGAACAGTGACCGATGGGCAGACGACGCCGTCTCGAGCCGCGACCTGATCGATCTCGCGATGCTTCAACTGACCAGACCTGCGCTGAGCCGCGCCATCGCGAAAGCAACGTTGGCGTATGGCTCGTCCGTGGAGCGTGACCTCTCGAAGGCCATCACGCGACTTGGCGAACGAGACGGGCGCCTCGAGCAGTGCATGACGGCGTTGAAGATCGGTCACGTTCCTCGAGCCGTGTTGTGGAAACGGATCAAGCGCCTGAGACCCTGAGCTTGGCTTGCTCCTTCGCGACGCTCACTCCCAGACGGTGACGACGGCCCCGCTCACGATGCCGGCCACGGCCACCTTGCCCGAGGCGTTCACCGCCACCTTCACTCCGAAGCCCTGGGTGGTCGAGACCCGCTCGACGATCCACGTGCCTCCGAAGCGGCTGGCGAGCCACACGCCGCTACTGTCTCCCCACGCCACCCGCACCACGCCCTGCGGGTCGACCAGCACGTCCATCGAGGTCACGCTGCCCGACGGCGAAGCGAACGAGGTCGGCGCAGACCAGACCCCGGCGACGAGGCGGCGCACGGTGAGGTCGCGCAAGAAGGCCAGCACGGTGCCGTCGGGCTCCTGAGCGAACTGCTCGGCCACCACCCACGGCTCCTGGCTGAAGGTGAAGACGCCCGCGTCGTCGGCGCTCCCCACCACCACCGACCCGGCGTCGATGAGGCTGAAGTTGACGATGAACTGCGAGCGGTAGGCGACGCGCTCGCGGGGAGGCGACGAGCGCAACAACGACACGCTGCTCACCCCGCTGTACGCCGACGGCTGGCCGATGTTCCACAGGTTCCACCCCGTCGCGTCCACCTTGAGCAGGTCCAGGTACCGCTGCGGCGTGCTGAAGCCGTAGTAGCGCGTGAAGGCCGCCACCCCGTTGGACTGATGAACCGACGAGACGCTGGAGTTGAAGGTGGTGCTCGAGAAGATCGACGTGCCCGCCCAGCTGCTGCTCGTGGTGCTCCACTGGTAGCCGTTGGCGGTGTTGCCGCGCGGGCAGGCGATGCCCGGCTTGGTGGACGTGGGGTCGACCACCAGCATCGGCTCGCTGTCGACCGAGAAGCCGCCGCTGTCGAGGAAGCAGTCGTTGGTCGTCGTCAGCGCTTCGGTCGTCAGCCCCGCGCCGGCCGCCGAGTGGTAGCTGGGCCTGAAGTTTCTCACCGAGGCGGCGTGCACGCCTCCAGAGGCGTCGACGAAGACATCGACGAAGGTGGCGGTGGTGCTCGAGGCGTGTGCGGTCCACGTGCAGCTCGCGCCACATCGACCGCGGCAGGTGGTGGTGCCCGTGCAGCGCGAGTCGCAGCGGCCCTGAGTGCACAGCGCCGTCATGCCGGAGCTGGCGCTGCACACCGCGCAGTTTGGGCCGCAGGCGCTGATGTCGCTGGCCGAGGCGCAGGTGCCTCCGCACAGGTTGGAGCCTGACGCGCACGCCGTCGCCACACACGCGCCGGCCTGGCAGGTGGTGGTGGTGGCGTTGGCCGGGCAGGTCGCACAGCGCCCGTCACACACGCGCGCCCCCGCGGCGCACGTCGCGGCCTGACACGCGTTGCCCGCGCAGGTGAAGGACGTCGCTTGAGCGGTGGGACAGCTGACGCAGGCCGAGCCGCACAGCCGGTAGTTGCTGTTGCATGCAATCGCGCACGACGAGCCGCTGCACATGGCCGCGCCGTTGGGGTCCGTCGCGCAGGGCGTACACGAGCTGCCGCACGTCACCGCGCTCGTCGGTACGCAGCCTGAGCCACAGCGGCGGTACCCCGCGTTGCAGGCGAAGTCGCAGCTGTTGCCGACGCCGCAGGTGACCGTGGCGTTCGCTGGCGCGGTGCAGGCCACGCAGCTCTGGCCGCAGGCGAGGTAGCCCGCGTTGCAGGTGAAGCCGCAGCTGGTGCCATTGCACGTCGCCACGCCGTTGGCCGGAGCGACGCAGGTGGTGCACGAGGTGCCGCAGCTGGTGGGGCTCGAGTTGGGCACGCACTGCTGGCCGCACGCGTGTTGGCTGGCCGGACACGAGCAGGAATTGCCGCCGCAGCTGGCGCCCATCGGGCAGTCGGCCGTCAACTGACAGCCCACCTCACAGCGGCGCGTCGTCGGGTTGCAGCCGAAGCCGGGAGGACACCCACCCGAGGTCGCGCAGTCCATCGGCAACAGCGCGCAGGTCCCTTCGTCACACACCTGACCTGCGTTGCACGACCGGCCACAGCTGCCGCAGTTGTTCTCGTCCGCGCGCGTGTCGACGCAGACGCCCTGGCAGAGCGCGAGCGTGCCTGCACAGGCGCCCGTCGCAGCGCCACCGCCGGTCGGAGAGCCTCCGCCCGTCGCGAAGCCACCACCCGTCGCGAAGCCGCCACCCGTCACAGAGCCGCCACCCGTCACAGAGCCGCCACCCGTCGCGAAGCCGCCACCCGTCACGGAGCCGCCACCCGTTGCGAAGCCACCGCCCGTCGCGAAGCCGCCGCCCGTTGCGAAGCCACCGCCCGTCTCCCCGCCGAAGCCGAGACACGTGCCGACGACACATCTGGTTGCACCCGTGCAGGCGGCGCAGGTCTTTCCGCCGGTGCCGCAGACGAGATCGCTCTGCTGCGTCATGCACTGCCCTGAGGTGTCGCAGCAGCCGTTCGAACAGCTCGACGGTCCGCACGCCGGAGCCGTTGGCGAACACCCGCCGAGCAAAAGGACGACGGGGAGAACGGCTGCAAAGAAGATGTGGCGCACGGGCTTTGACACCTGAGGTGCCACCGGAGTGCAACTTCTCTCAGGGCCCTTCGTCGCTGCGGCGCGTTCAACCCCGCCTCGAGCAGTGCATGACCGCGTTGAAGATCGAGCGCGCTCCTCGCGCGGTGCTGTGGAAACGGAGCAAGCGACTGAAGCCCTGATCTTTGGCTTGCGACATCAGCGGATACGACAGACCTCTGCGCAGCCGCAGAGCACGTCCACCGCGTGGGCGAGTTCTGGGCGCCGCTCCGCTTCGGGCAGACGCTCGAACGCTTCCGTCAGCTTCACCGCTGAGGCTTCGGCAGCAGCACACGTGCGCTGCTCGGTCTTCGCGAACACTTCGGTCGCCAGCGGACAGAGGCTGGTCTCACACACCATTTGCAGCGCCTCGACCTGCTGCGCGTGAGGCAGGTTGAAGTACGTGCGCCGCCGCTCGAAGGGGTCGGCCACGGTGAGCAGCATGACCAGGCCTGCCGCGACGACGATGACGACCAACGGAGCCACGTCGGCGAACCGCAGACCCGGCAGTCGCTCCTCGGCGTTCGAGAGCAACGTGTTCGAGAGCCGCACGGTCGCCGCGCCAACGCCTTCGTCGGCAGGCAACTCGAAGGTGATGGCGGAATGACCTGGCCAGAGCACCAGCCGCGTGAAGCCTTCACGCCGTGCGAAGTCGACGATGTCCCGCTCCGATTGAAAGAGCTGCACCGTCCGAAGATTCTGCTCGACCAGCGCTCCGCTCGTGCGCGTGATGACCAGCGTGCGAGCCGGAGCCTCCGTGGTTCGCACGTGGCCCATCCACCGGGCGGCACGAACGATTCGCACCACGCGAACGACGAAGGGAAGGCTGAGCGCCGCCAACACCGCAAGCCACATCATGCGCGGCGGACTCTGACACGAGCGCTGTCAGCGACCGATCTTTGCCTTTGCTCCTGACCGCGCTCGCGAGAGGTTCGCACGCATGACGCTCGACCAGGCGCTCGTTGGCTGGCGGAAGACCCGGCACCCACGTTGGGCAGCGGCAGTCGAGCTGCTCGCGAAGCAGGAGCCCGAGCGTCCGCTCGTCGGCGCAGGAAGAAAGAAGCCCGACACCGCCGCGTGGAGCGCGCTCGCGAAGAAGGCCGACGTGCGCGACCTGCCCCGACTCTTCGCGGCCACGCTCACCACGAACGCCGAAGAGGCCACCGACCGGCTCAAGGTGCTCGCGAAGCTCGACGACCCGCGGCTGACGACCCTGATCCTCGCGGCCTTCGAAGCGCCCCCGTGGCGCGCGAACGTGTTCAAGGGCTTCGTCACGCAGGCGCTCTCCATCATCGTGAAGTCTCGCGACGTGCGCGCCAGAGAAGTGCTCGCTGACCTCGCGCCCCGCTACAAGAGCATCATCGAGTCGAGCGTCGGTGACTTCGTCGGCACGAAGCTGGCGCTCGCCGCAAAGGAGCTCGAGCCCATCGAGCCGAAGCCACTCTCGGCCGCTGACGAGAAGAAGCTGGCGGCCATCGAAACGAAGCTCCCCGCAGCAAAGGTCAAGCCGAAGCAGGGCAAGAGCCGCAACGAGCAGGAGCTGCTGTCGTTGATCTACGCGTCACCCGATGATGATCAGCCGCGACTCGTGTTCGCCGATGCGCTCAGCGAACGCGGCGATGAGCGCGGCGAGTTCATCTCGCTGCAGATTGCACGGGCGCAGGGCCGGGCCACTCCCGAACAGCTCGCGCGCGAAGAGGACCTCTCGCTCGACAAGAAGCGACGCACGGCGTGGGCGCTGCCGCTCGCGAATGGTGGCGACTGCACGCTCGAGCGCGGCTTCCCCGAGCGCATCACGCTCAAGACCGCGACCGCGAAGAAAATCATCGGCGACCCTGCGTGGGCCACGATTCGCCGCGTCGATGGCCTCGAGGCCGTCTCGGCGAAGGTGGGCGCCGAGCTCGTCGACCACCCTGCGTTCTCGCGTGTGCGGGAGCTACGCACGCTCAAGCCGAACCTCGCCGCGCTGCTCGAGGTGAAGCCGCGTGCATGGACCTCGCTGAAAGCCGACTTCACGCCCACGGTGGAACAGACGACGAGCTGGGCTTCACTCGAAGTGCTCGAGCTGTGGGGCGACGAGGAGCAGCCGAAGCTCACGGCCGAAGTCCTCGCGCCGTTGACGAAGCTCGTCGAGCTCGGGGTCGACGACCGATTGCTCGCGCCAGCCGCCCTGGCTGCGCTGCCGAAGCTGAAGCGCCTTCGCCTCGGGCTCGATGGCTCGCCTCCCGTTTCCGGCTTGCTGAAGCCACTCACCGCCCTCGAGGGCCTCGAGGTGTGGGCTGCATCGCGCTTGCCTCTGGGTGACCTGTTCTCGTCGGTCTCGAAGACGGTGCGAACCCTCGTCCTGGGCGCGAACTTCCTGAAGCAGGAGCAGGTCGCCGCCGGTCTCGCAGCCCTGCCCAACGTCGAGAAGCTCGAGCTCTCCAGCCCGGAGTGGGCGACGCTCGAGGTGATCCAGAAGCTGATCACGAAGACGAAGGTCCGCTCCGTCAGCGTTCGCAGCGACCTTGGTGAGTTTCAGCTCGAGGGCAGCACGCTCACGGTCGACAACCTCGGGTCGGAGCGGCCACCAGAGCAGCTGCTCGGCCCGCGGGCGCCCAAAGGCATGCTCACCAGCGTGCGCTGCGGCGACCGGTTCGACGCCGAGGACCGCGCGAAGCTCGAGGCGTGGGCCACAGCGCAGGGGCTCGGACTGACGGCCTGACGGGCTACACTGCGCGAACATGCTCCCCGCCGCCGAACGCGTTCGTGTCTTGCGAAGCCTCGCGCTCTTCAGCGGCCTGTCCGATGCCGACCTCGAGCTCATCGCCGCGAAGCTCACCGAAGCCTCGGTCGAGAAGGGCTCCACCATCTTCCGCGCCGGCGACCCGGGCGACTCGATGTTCCTGCTCGTGCGCGGCAAGGTGGCCATTCGCGACCGCGCCCGCCTGCTCGTCACCATCTCGGCGCCCGAGTGTTTCGGTGAGCTCGCCGTGCTCTCTCGAGACGAGCGCAGCGCCGACGCCATCTGCGACGAGTCGTGCGAGCTGCTCAAGCTGCGCGCCAACGACCTGCACGACCTGCTCGCCACCCGCCCTGCCCTGCAACACCAGATGATGCTCGCCCTCGTTCGCCGCGTGAAAGAGGTGGGCAGCCGACGGTGATTGTCGGAATCTTCTGACAGCGGAAGTTTCCACCGATGGTTTACGGGCGCTGGAGGGCCGTTACACTTCCTTCTGCCCATGGCCTTCGGACTCTTCGGCAGCAAAGAAACACCCATCGAGCGCCTCGCCTCCGGCAAGGTGAAGAACGACCAGGAGAAGCAGCAGCTGCTCGCGAACCTGGGCTCTCCGTCGGCCGAAGAGGTGATTCCCCTCATCCTCTGTGACGACAGCACCGTGCAGAGCCGCGGCGCGCAGATCTTCGTCACCAAGGCGACGCCCTCGGCCATGGGCACGCTGCTCGACGAGGCGCTCGGGAAGAACGCCATCACCGTCGTCTCGAAGGTCTTTCAGAAGTGCCGCGACGACATGGTCACCGCGACGCTGTCGAACGCGATGGCACGGCCGCGCGCCGACCTCACCCGCAAGCTGTGGGAGCTCGCCCTCGACCTGCAGCCCGGCGTGAGCGACCCGCTGCTCGAGCGCGCGGTGAAGGAGGCGCCGGGCCCGCAGCGCGTCATCGCCATCAGGCGAATGATCAAGGCGAAGGGCGTTCCCGCGCTCAAGCCGCTGCTGCTCGAAGCGTCAGAGAACCGCGAGGTCTCGGTTCGCAAAGAGGCGATGACGCACCTGGCGACGCTGGAAGGCGACGACGTCTTCGCGGCGATGCTCGAGCGCCTCGGCGCCGACGACAGCCGAGAGCTGCGCGACATCGCCGGAGCGTGGCTGCAGCGCTACATCAGCAAGGCGCCGCCCGACGTGCGCCCGCGGGTGCTCGGCAAGCTGCTGCTCGCTGGCACACCCGAGCAACGCACCACGCTGGTGAAGAGCATGTTCTCGCAGGGCAACCCGGCCGACCTGCTCTTCGGCGTGCTCGCGTTCTGCAAGACGCTCACGGGCCAGCAGCACCGCACCGTCATGGAGTCGCTGCAGACGGTCGGCAAGTCGCTCATTCCCCTCGCGGTGCAGCTCTTGAGCAACTCCGACGCCGACCTGCGCGTGCAGGCCGTCTACCTGCTCGAGGCCTACGAAGACCCGGCCACCATCGGCCCGATGCTGCAGATGTTGAACGACCCGGACTGGTGGGTGCGCATCGTCGCCTGCGAGACGATGGGCCGGCTGAAGGAGCCGAAGACGGTGCCCGCGCTGCAGCGCATGTTGCTCGACGCCGACGCGCGCTGGGCCGCCATCGACGCGGTCGCCACCATCGGTGGAGCCGACGCCGCGGCCTCGCTCATTCCCCTGCTGAAGGACCCGATGCCCGAGGTGCGCAGCGCGACGGTGACGGCGCTGGGCCGCGTGAAGGACCCGCGCGTCGAGGCCGCGCTCATCGACGTCGCCAAGACGGACACCTCGGTCGACGTGAAGCTCAAGTCCGTCGAGGTGCTGCGCGCGCTCAAAGGCGCAGGGCCGGGCTCGGGCGCCGTCGTCGCCTCGAAGGACCTCACCAAGCCCATCGAGCGGCTGCTCGCGTATGCGCGTGAGAAGGGCGCCAGCGACCTGCACCTCACGCCCGGAGAGCCACCGCTCATGCGCATCAACGGCGCGCTGGTGCGCCTCGAGTCGCCCAAGCTCGACAACGAGCAGGTGCGCGTGATGCTCGTCGACCTGCTCGACCCGGTGCGCGCGCCGATGCTCGAGAAGCACGGCTCGGTCGACTTCTGCTACCCAATTCCCGGCGTGGGCCGGTACCGCGCCAACGTCTTCAAGATGAAGCGCGGCTACGCAGGCGCGTTCCGCTGCATTCCCAACGTCGCGCCGACGCTCGGCCAGCTGGGCCTGCCGAAGCGCCTCGCTGACCTCGGCACCCTGCATCAGGGCATCGTGCTCGTCACCGGGCCGGCGGGCTGCGGCAAGACGACGACGCTCACCTCGCTCATCGACCTCATCAACGAGTCACGCCACGCGCACGTGCTCACCTTCGAAGACCCGGTGGAGTTCGTGCACATCTCGAAGAAGGCGCTCGTGAACCAGCGCGAGATTGGCAAGGACTCGGCGACCTACGCGTCGGCCATGCGCGGCGCGCTGCGAGAAGACCCCGACATCATCGTCGTCGGCGACATGCGCGACCCCGAGACGATTCGCCTGGCGCTGCTCGCGTCAGAGACGGGCCACCTCGTCGTGGCCACCATGCAGACGACGGGCGCCGCGGCCACCATCGACAAGCTGGTCGAGTCGTTCCCCTCGGAAGAGCAGCAGCAGGTGCGCACCAGCCTCTCGGAGTCGCTCAAGCTCATCGTGTCGCAGGTGCTGGTGCCCCACGCGAACGGCACGGCCCGCATCGGCATCTTCGAGCTGCTCACCAGCACGTCGTCGGTGCGCGCGCTCATTCGTGACGGCCGCACCCTGCAGCTGGCGAGCGCGATGATGATTGGGCGCGGCGTGGGCATGCAGACCATCGACGGCTCGCTCGAGGAGCGTTACCGCGCCGGCGACATCACCTTCGAGACGGCCATGCAGTACGCGCAGAGCAAAGAGAACTTCTCGAAGCTGGCGAACATCACGGTGGGCAAACAGGCGGCCCCCGCATCAGCGCCTGCCGCAGCGCCCGGGAAACCTGGCCAGCCTGCGCCTGCGGGCGTGCGGAGGCCGTCATGAGCAACGCTCCCGGACAGAACCTCGCGCGGCAGACGCCCGGCGAGCGGCAGGTGCGCGTGAACGACCGCATCGGCCGTTTCCTCAAGCTGATGAAGGACTGGGGGGCGAGCGACCTGCACCTCTCGGTCGGCCGGCCGCCCCTCTTCCGCGTCGACGGCGTGATCAGCGAGGTGCGCTACCGCAGCCTCACCGACGGTGACTTCCGCACGCTCATCGAGCCCATCACGCCGCCCCACCTGTGGAACCAGTACGAGCGCACCGGCGACGTCGACTTCGCGTACGACCTGCCTGGCATCTCGCGCTACCGCGTGAACCTGTTCCGCCAGCAGCGCGGCATGGCCGCCGTCTTCCGCAACCTGTCCTCCACGCTCGTCAGCATCGACCGCTTGAACCTGCCCGAGCAGGTGCACCGCTTCGTCGAGATGCGCTCGGGCCTCGTGCTCGTCACCGGCCCCACCGGCTCGGGCAAATCGACGACGCTCGCGGCCATCATCAACGAGATGAACACGAAGCGGCCGATGCACTTCATCACCATCGAAGACCCCATCGAGTTCGTGCACGAGAACAAGAAGTCGATGGTGTCGCAGCGCGAGGTGGGCACCCACACCGAGGGCTTCGCGCCCGCGCTCAAGGCCGCCATGCGCGAGAACCCCGACGTGGTGCTCGTCGGCGAGATGCGAGACCTCGAGACCATCGACGCCGCGCTCTCGGCTGCAGAGACGGGCACGCTCGTCTTCGGCACGCTGCACACGAACTCGGCCGCGAAGACCATCGACCGCCTCATCAGCGCGTTCCCGTCAGACCGTCAGCCCGGCGTGCGCAACACGCTCTCGAACGTCTTGCGTGGCGTGCTCGCGCAGCAACTGCTCCGCAAGAAGGTGGGCGGGCGCATCGCGGCCGTCGAGGTGATGTTCTCGAACTTCGCCGTCAGCTCGATGATTCGGGAAGGCAAGACGCACCAGGTGAACGGCGCCATCGCTCAGGGCAAGAAAGACGGAATGATTGCCATGGACGAGACGCTCAAGGGCTTCGTGGAAGACGACCTCGTCGACCACCACGACGCGCTCGACAAGGCCGTCGACAAGGACTTCTTCCGGCAGTTCCTCAAGGAGAAGGGCCTGCTGCACGAGGAAGACGTACCGCCCCCGGCTCCGGGCAAGAAGTAGTCACCGCGCCTTCGCGAGTTCCTTCTCACACAGCTCGACGAGGAACTTCGCGCGCCCCGGGGGCAGCGGGCCGTGCGTACGCGCCAGCTCGAGGTACGTCGCGCGCAGCGTGGCGTTGGTGATGACCCGGTTCAGCGTGCCGTAGAGCGCGTGGTTCTCGGAGTCGACGGGCGTGGTGAAGAACCGCTCCACCAGCAAGGGCAGCAGCACCTCGAACGCGGTGAGCGGCACCTTGCCGATGACGCTGAAGAAGAGGTCGCTCGACAGGTGCGTTCTCGCGTCGGTGAGCAGGGCGCGGGGCTCCGACACGTCACCGTGCAGCAGCTTCTCGAGCACGACCCACGCCTCGGGCTTCAGCCGCTTCAGCGTCTGCGAGTCGTTGTTGCCGCTGCCGGTGAAGGCCGTGTCGTCTTCGAACTCGAACCACGCGCCGCACGTCGGGCACAGCAGCAGGTCGTGGGCGTTGCTTCCCGAGGAGCCCCAGAGCGGCTTCAGCGTGCCCACGCTCGCGGGGAGCGACTCGTCGCGGCCCGTGTTCGCGTACTGGGAATCTCCGAGAGGGCCGCACAGCCGGCACGGGCTCATGTCGGGTGAGGGTACTCCAGAGAATGGAGCCTGCTCCGCGCATCGTCATGCGTCGGAGCGAGGCGCTCACTTCACGCTGATGACGTCGCCCACGAAGATGCGCCGCGCCTGAACCTTCAGCGCTTCGGCCACCACCGGGTTGTCGCCGGTGAAGACGATGTCGGACTCGCCATCGCGCGACAGCGTCAGCCCCTTCACGAAGAGCGGACACGACGGGCGGTCGAACCCGGTCGAGACGGCGTAGGCGAGATGGCAGTTGAGCCGGCGGTAGGTGAGGCCGACATCGGCGTCGGCGCGAATGGTGAGCAGAAAGCCGCGCGGCGTGCTCCGCACCCGGCTCACGGACGAGGCGAGCAGTGGACACGAGGCGCGCTCCCCTGCTGCGAGCCCGGCACAGGCCTCATTCTCGAACGCCCGCAGCGTGTTCGCCGCCGCGAGGTGCTCGTTCGCCAGCCGCATCTCACGGTCGGCCTTCGCGAGGTGGTCGCTCGTCGGGTTGTACGTCTCGGCGACGGCCTGCCCGCCCAGCTCGGCCCCCATCATCGGAGAGCGCGGCGGCACCCGCTTCACTTCGGTCGCGTCGTACTGCGCGCGTTCGTCGAGCGACCGCTGCTGGTGCAGCACGGCGTCGCTGCGATGTTCGGCGACGGTCTGCTCCTTCGCCTTGAGATGCGTGCACGACGTCACCACCACGAGGGCCAACCAGAAGGAGCGCATGCCGTCTCGAGTTGCACCTCGCGAGCCAGCACCTCGCCCCGGAACCAGACGGGCGCTCCATCGAGACGATGGAGTCACCCGCTCAGCGCGATGGGTCAGCGCGCCGTCACCGGCATCGGCGAGAGCACGATCTCCACACGGCGATTGTTCGCGCGGTTCTCGGCGCTGCTGTTGCTGACGACGGGGCGTCTGGAGCCCAGGCCCGTGGCCGAGATGCGCGCCGGGTCGACACCCTGCCCGACGAGATAGTCGCGCACCGAGATGGCCCGATTGAGCGACAGCGACTGGTTGCTCGAGTCGAGCCCCATGCTGTCGGTGTGGCCCTCGACGGTCATCTGCCGCTCGGTGGCCTGCGCCTTGAGCGCGACGGCGACCTGGTCGAGGCGTGCGCGGGCCGTCTCGAGCAGCGTGTACGAGTTGGTCGCGAACAGCACGCTGCCGCTCAAGGTGATGACGAGGCCACGAGACTCTTCACGCAGCGCTGCGACCGTCGCGAGGTCTCGCATGGCCGCCGAGAGCTTCGCGTCTGACGTCTGCCGCGCGGCGCGCTCCGTCTCGAACCGCTCGGCCGCTGCGTCGAGCGCCTTGCCCTGCTCGGCGTTCTTCGCCTTGAGGCTGTTGGTCTCGGCCGCGCTGCGCTCCTCCTTCAGCTGGCCGCGGGCGTTGGCGAGGGCCTCCTTCGTCTCGAGCGCCTGCGCGTCACGCACGACGACGCCCTGCTTCGCCGCCGCCGTGATGGTCTGCTGGTCGATGGTCGTCCTCGCGACGGCGTCGGCGAGCTGCACCTTGCGCATCGCGATGTACGCGTAGTCGCGCGCCACCATGGTGTCGCCGTTGGCCTCGAACTCGGCGTTGGCCTGGTCGAGTGACTTCTTCGCCTCGTAGAGGTCGGTCGGGTTGAGCCGGCCCGTCTGGCCCTTGTTCGAGGTGTCCCACGCACGGCGGGCATCGACGAGCTGGGCAGGCGCGATGGCCGTGCAGCCTGCAGTGATGAGCAGGGAAGCGAGGGCGAGCGCAGCGACGAGACGAGACATGGGGTGACTCCTTCGGGTGGGGTTCATGGCGTGCCTCGCTGCTGAACGGTCTCGAGCTCGGCGCCGGCACGAACGGCCTCGGCGCGCGCGGCGCTCTCTCTCGCCATCACCAGCGCGAGGTCGGCGTCGGCCTGAGCGCGGGCGAGCATCATCGGCGCACGGTCGTCGCCATCGCTGGCGAGCCGCTTCGCCGTGGTGGTCTGGTCCTTCGCGAGCTGCACGTAGAGCCGCGCGTCGGGTACGGCGTTGGCTCCAATCTCTTCTGCGGCCTTGATGCTGGCCTCGGCGCGCTCGAGGCGACCGCTGCCGAACTGGGTGGTGGCGCACGCCGACAGGGCGAGCGCAGACACGAACATCCATCGTGAATGCATGACGACTCCTTGAAGTGAGAGGGTGACGACCGCCCCATCGCAACGGAGGTGCCACCTCACCTGCACCACGAACTCCGTCACCTTGCAGCGGGCGAAAGCGGCGGCTCCGTCAGAAGCGCGCGCGGGTGCTTCACTCTGAGCGGGCCACGTTCGGCGCGCTCGCTCGCTTTGAGTCGTGGAAAGACGAGCGGCGTCGCGGCGCCCCACTCCACCACCAGCACTCCACCGCCATCACACAGCTCGATGCCCTGCCCAGTGCTCTCTTCCATACGGCCTCCCTCGAACGACGTGAGACGAACCACGGATCAGGCCGCTGCGACTCGGAGCGCCCCGGCGCCATGCACGTCGGCGAGCAGCTCGCGCAGCTGGGCATAGCCACGGTGGGCACGCAGGCGCGCTGCCGACTCGGTGATGTGCAGCTGCTCGGCGATCTGTGCGAACGAACGGCCATCGAGCTTGTGCAGCTCGACGCACTCCCGCTGACGAAGCGGCAGGGCGGCGAACGCCTGGGTCAGCCGGGCGCGCAGCCACGGGTCGTCGCTCGAAGGCTCGACGGAGCGCTCGACGACGTGAAGGCGCAGCGCGCGCTCCCGCATGCGCGACCGCCGCAACGAATCGCGCGCGGCATTCCCTGCGATGGTGAGCAGCCAGGGCACGACGGGGCGGCCGTGATGAAAGCTGCCGTTCGCGCCGACGACCGCCAGAAACGTCGACTGCAGCAGCTCGTCGGCGAGCGCACGGTCTCTGACGAGGCGCGCGAGCAGACTGTGGAGCCCGCGTGAATGTCGCGCGAGCAGCACCCCCAGCGCGTCGCGGTCACCCTCCTGCGATGACTGCATCAACGCCTCGTCGGTCGCGGTGTCGTCCATGAAGCCTCCTGCACCGGCTCGTTGCACTGCACGAGCCAGCATCAGAGTGATGGCCGGCTCCATGCATCGGTGCCCTTCACGCCAATGCCGGCGACGAAAGAGACGTGTGTCATGTGGAAGACCTGGGTGCTTCGCGGAGTCGTGCTGGGAGCCATCACGTTCGGCCTGCTGCAGCTGGTGCCCTATGGGCGGCCGCAGACGAACCCGCCGGTGACGCAGGAGCCGGCCTGGCCTGAAGGCGCGCAGGTGCTGGCCGAGCGCGCGTGCTTCGACTGCCACAGCAACCAGACGGTGTGGCCCTGGTATTCGCACGTCGCGCCGATGTCGTGGCTCGTCTTCCGCGACACGATGGAGGGCCGCAAAGAGCTCAACTTCTCGGAGTGGGACAAGCCGCAAAAGGCCGCCGACGAAGCCGCCAAAGAGCTGCGGGAGAAGAAGATGCCGATGGCCATCTACCTGCCGCTGCACCACGACGCGGTGCTGTCTGCAGAGGAGCGCGCGACGCTCATCGCGGCGCTCGAAGTCATCGGGCGGACGGCGCACAAGGCCCCTGAGCACTCCGAGCGATGAGGCACTTCGCGGCCTGCGTGGCGCGCCACTTCTGAAACCACGGGGACGCGTCGGCGAGCACCACCTCGCTCGACACCCCGCGAAGCTCGAGGGCCGCGACGACGGGCGGAGACTTCACCAGCGCCGCGCCCCACACGCCCTGCGTGTCGCGAACCTCGAGGTCGGCCCACACGTCGAGGTTGGCGGCGTGCACGCGCACGTCGGTCACCTCGACGTGTTGCGGCTCGACGCGCAGGTCTGCCGTGGTGGTGACGTCGTGATGCTCCGACATCAGCCGCAGCGGGAACGGCACCTCGACCTGCGCGGCAATCATTCCCATCACCGGCTGCAGGTGCTGCACCTCGAGCACCACCGAGGCCTGGGTGCGCGGCCCTTCGAGCGTCCACTGCGGCGCGCGCAGCTTCAGCCAGAAACCATCGGCCCTTCCCCGGTCGGCGAACACGGTGGCCTCGGTGAGCTCGACCGAGCTGCCATCGAGCCGCATCGCGCCCGTGTTCAGGTCGAGCGAGCGCACGTGGGCCTTCGCGACGACCTGCCCGACCACGCGAGAGGCCCGGCTGGCGAGCTCGAGATTGCTGAGGGTGAGCTCGACCTCTCCCGACCCCTTCGAGGTGCTGCTGTCGAGCGAGAGCGTGGCGTTCACCAGGGCCTGGCCCTTCACGAGCGTCACGCCTGACGCGCGGGGAATGGCGCGGTTGAGAATGCGCAGGTCGGTGGCGCGGGCCGCCGTGAGCGTCAACACCCCGTCGAACGCATCGGGCGCCGCGAGGTCGACAGGCCCCTTCGAGACGAGCCGAAACCGCTCGGCCTGCGCCCACGGCGTGTCATCGGGGCCCTTCACCGAGGGAGCGTGCAGCACCAGCTCGAGCCGGCGCACGGTGTCGGTCGACGAGAGCAGCACCTCGCCTTCTCCCGTGAGGGAGCCCAGGCGGGTCTGCAACGTCACCGCCGGCGCCTTCGACGAGAAGTGCCCGCCGGGCTGGAGCACGCCGCGGACGATGTCGACGTCTGCGCTCACCGCTCCCGTCGCGCCCGTCACGGAGAGGCCCGGCACGCTGCGCACCATGAAGTTCGCGAGCGAGGCCGAGTCGAGCACGCCCCGCAGCGAGACGTTGGCGGTCAGCTTGCGCAGGTCGAGCGCGCTGACTCCCTCGAAGGCGAGGCGCTGCAGGTCGACGCGGGCGGTGAGCGCCGAGAGCGTGAGCAGCGTCTCGTCTCCCCGGGTCAGCACGCCCTTCGAGTCGTTCAGCGAGACGTCGTCGAGCTGCAGCGAGCGCAGCGGCTCGAAGACGAGCCCGCCCGACACCGCTCCCGCGCCGCGGTAGTGCACCTCGCCCACCCACACCTCGCGCACGTCGGTGAGCTCGAGACCCGAGAGGTCGAAGGTGATGAGCGCCGGCCACACTTCACCTGGCACCTTGTCAGCGCTGGGGAAGCCGTCGATGTCAGGCAGGAAGGCGCGCCGCACCGTCTGGTCCTCGGGCAGCACGCGCGGGCGCAACTTGAAGACGACGCCCGACGCGCGAATGCCGTGGGCATCGAGGCGCAACGAGCGCAGCGCCCAGGGAGAGAGGTAGCCGTCGAGGTGTTCGGCCGACAGCTGCACCTGCGTGTCGGGGTCCTGAAACGAGAGGTCGAGGTCTTTGACGTGCAGCGCCAGCGGCGGCCAGAACGTCCACGCGGAGCGGTAGCTGATGCGCAGGTGCGCCGGATCTCCATTCATCCACGCCATCGGCCAGCCCGTCGCGAGCAGTCCATTGGCGAGCCCCAACACGAGCGCAAGCACCACGATGAAGACGACGACCGACCAGCCGAGCAACCGTTTCATGCCGGCGGGGCTGCAGGCGCCGAGCCACTCGGTGCGGTCGGTCAAAATGATGGCACGCGATGGAATCGACCGACCATTCCCAATCACTCGCATGGCCGAGGTGCTGCAAGACGAGGCGTGGCTCGACGCTCGACTGACTTCACGCCTCCGTGAGCGTCATGCGCTTCGTCGTCACCAGCCGGCGCACCAGCTTGCCCACCTCGACGACCGCGAGGGGGATGAGGCCGGCCACGGCGCTGATGGCGAGCACTCTCCAGCTGAAGGGGCCGAGCCCGAAGAGCCGCTGCGTCAGTGGCAGCGCCATCAAGCCGACCTGCAGCAGCGCCGTGCCCAGCACCACCGCGATGAGCCGCAGGTTGGTGAACGAGCCCACCTCGAGGAACGTGCGGGTGAAGCTGCGCGCGCCGAACGCGTTGAAGACCTGCGCAAAGACGAGCGTCGAGAAGGCCACCGTGCGCGCGTGGTCGAGGGTGTCGCTGGTGAGTTCGTAGCGAAAGACGCTCAAGGTGACGGCCGCGATGAGCACGCCGACGGCGGCGATGGCCAGCCACTCCCGTTTGCCCAGCATGGGCTGTGACTGCGCTCTCGGCGGCCGTGAGAGCACCTCGTCACCCGCGGGGTCCATCACGAGGGCGAGCGCCGGGAAGCCGTCGGTCACCAGGTTCACCCACAACAACTGCAGGGGCAGCAGCGGCAACGGCCACCCGATGGCGGCGGCGACGAAGAGGGTCAGCAGCTCCCCTGCGTTGCCGGCGAGCAGGTAGCTGAGCGTCTTCTGAATGTTGTCGGCGATGCCGCGGCCCTCTTTGAGCGCGGCGACGATGCTCGCGAAGTTGTCGTCGGCCAGCACGAGGTCGGCGGCTTCACGCGTCACCTCACTGCCGCCCACGCCCATCGCGATGCCGATGTGCGCCTCTTTGAGCGCGGGCGCGTCGTTGGTGCCGTCGCCCACCATCGCGACGACGTCTCCCTTCGCGGTCAACGCTCGCACCAGCAGCAGCTTGTCTTCGGGCGTCACGCGCGCGTGCACGATGTCCTTCGGGTCGTCACCGGGCAGCAGCAGGCCCATCTCCTTCGCGATGGCCTCGGCCGTCTCTCGCGCGTCTCCCGTCGCCATCACGGTGCGCACGCCGGCCTTTCGTGCCGCCGCGACCGCGACGATGGCTTCAGGCCGTGGTGGGTCTGCGATGCCGACGAGGCCGAGCAAGGTGAGCGACTCTTCCTTCTCGCCCTTGCCCTTCGCGATGGCGAGCACGCGCAGGCCCTTCGACGCGAGCGCCTTCGCGGCCTCTGCCGCGCCGTCGGTGCCAGCGACACACAGCGGCAACACCGTCAGCGGAGCGCCCTTCACGTTCAACACACCATCGGCGAGCAGCACGCTCATGCGCTTTCGCTCGGCGTCGAACGGGTTCACGTGCACGCGCGGGTTCTTCGGGTCGGTCTCGAGCGACAGCCCACGCTTCTTCGCGGCGACCAGCAGCGCGAGCTCGGTGGGATCGCCCACGCCCCACGTGCCCGTTCCGTCCAGCGCGGCCTCGACGTTGGCCACCGCGCTCGCGAGCACCTGCTGCTCGTCGCCCCACACCTCGCGCAGCTCCATCTGCCCGGTGGTGAGCGTGCCCGTCTTGTCGGTGACGATGACGGTGGCGCTGCCGAGCGTCTCGACCGAGCTCAGCCGGCGCACCAGCACGTGCCGCACGGCCATGCGTCGCACCCCGATGGCCAGCGCGATGGTGACGACTGCAGGCAGGCCTTCGGGCACCACGGCGACGGCAAGCGAGACCGACGAGATGAAGACGTCGAGCCACGGCAGACTGCGCAGCGCGCCCATCGCCGCGACGAGGCCCACGACGCCCAGACACACCAGCATCAACACGCGGCTCAGCTTCTCGAGCTGCAGCTGGAGCGGCGTCTTCACGTCGGTCGCGCTGTCGAGCAGCGTGGCGATCTTCCCGAGCTCGGTGCGCTGGCCTGTCGCGGTCACCACGGCGCGCGCAGTCCCCGTCGCGACGGCGGTGCCCATGAAGACGCGGTTCGACTGTTCGGCCAGCGGAGCGCCTGCTGCGACGGCCTCCATCGACTTCTCACTCGGCTGGCTCTCACCGGTCAGCGTCGCCTCCACCGTCGACAAGCGGTGCGCCTCGAGCAGCTCGGCATCGGCCGCGACGACGTCACCCGACTCGAGCAACAGCACGTCACCCAGCACGACCTCGGCGGCGTTCAGCTGCACCGTCGCGTTGTCGCGAACCACCCGGGCTCTCGGCGCAGTCAACGCACGCAACGCCAGCACCGAGGCCTGCGCACGAAACTCCTGCACGAAGCCCACCGTCGCGTTCAGCAAGACGATGGAGATGATGGCGATGGCTTCGACGACCTCCTTCAAGACTCCAGACACGATGGCGGCGACGATGAGCAGCCAGATGAGTGGGGACACGAACTGGTTCAGCAGCAACTTCCACCAGGGCGTGCCCGGTCTTTGCGTGAGCGCGTTCGGGCCGTCCGCCGCCAACCTCGCGGAAGCCTCGACCTGCGTCAGACCGTTCGTCGCAGGAGCCGTCATGAGGGCTGATCAGTGCAAGCCACTCGCCGCGCCGTCAGCTCGTTGAAGACACTGGAGCGCGCGCTTCGGTGATGAGCGTCAACGCCTCCATCGTCAGCCGCAGCACGAGCGGCCCCATCAGCGCGCCCCACGTGCCGAACGCCGCGAGCCCGCCGAACACCGAGACGAAGAGGAGAAAGAGGGGAAGGTGAAGCGCTCCCCATCTGGCGAACACGGGCCGCAGCAGGTTGTCGACGGTGCCGATGACGGTGAGGCCGAGCACGACCAGAATCGTGCCCCGCACGGGTTTGCCGGTGAAGAAGAGGCCGAGCGCGATGGGGCCCCAGACGAGGCTCGTGCCCACGAAGGGAAAGATGGAGGCGAGGCCCGTGATGGGCCCCAGCACCCACGCGCGCGGCACGCCGAGCGCCGCGTAGATGATGGTCGCGACGAGGCCCTGGCTGAGCGTGGTGAGCCCGACGCCGACCAGCAGGCCGCGGCCCGTCTCGTGAAACGCCGAGGCAAAGCGCTCCGAGGTGCGTGGGGAGACGGGGGCCCGCGCGACGAGCCACGCCCACAGCTGCGGAGAGTCGACCAGCAACGTGTACGCGCCCGCGAAGTAGATGAAGAGCCCGACGAGGCCGGTGACGGCAGCGCCTGCCACCATCGAGAGCAGGTCGAAGCCCTGCGTGCCCGAGCGCTTCGCCAGCGCCATCGCTTCGTTCAACGTCGAGGGCAGCCCAGACGCTTCGTCCGACGACGACAACAACGTCTCGAGCGCGCTCCTCGCTGACGACGAGTTCCGAATCGTGAGGATCAGCTCGCTCGCGCCCGACACCACGCCCAGCACCACGAGGCCCACCGGCAGCGCGAGCGCGACGAAGAGCAACAATGACAGCACGGCCGCGGCACGACGCCTGCCCTTGAGGCCCTTCTCGAAGCGCGCGAGCAGTGGCCTCATCAGCCCCGCTGTCCACGCGGCGAGCACCAGAGGAGGCCACAGCGGCCACAACACGAAACCCGAGATGGCGACCAGCACCAGCACGGCCCACGTGAGGGCAGGCTCGCGATTCATGGAACCTGCGGCGTGCGAACGAGCTTCTCGAGCGGGTACTGATCAGCCGTCAGCTTCGCGACGATGCTGGCGTAGCGCTCGGGGTCCATCGTCGGCGTGCGACTGAGAATCCACAGGGAATCGCGCCCGGGGTGGCCGACGACGGCGTACTCGTAGTCGTCGCCGAGCTGAATCACCCAGTACGGCCCCCAGAAGGGGCGGAAGAAGCTGACCTCGAGCTTCGCGTTGGTGGTCGTGTCCACGACCCGCGCGCGGCCCGTCGCGACGTCTTCGGGCCCGTTGAGCGCGTTCTTGTTGCAGCGGTTGACGACCTCGATCTCTCCATCCTTCAGGAGCGCGTAGTTCGCCTTCGTGGCGGTGCACCCGCGCTGGAAGGACTGCGGAATGCTGGCGATCTCGAACCAGGTGCCGAGGTAGCGCGAGAGCTCGACGTGCGGCACCGTCTCGAGCGGAGGGAGTTTGAGCCGAGCGGTGCTGCTCGCGCAGCCGGTGACGAGCAGCAGGACCAACGCGCGGGTCATTGCGAGGCCTTCGCGGGACCGCCTTCGGTCTCCCACCGGCTGAGCGCCGCTTTCGCGAACTCCTGCGAGTCGAACGGGCCACAGCGAAAGCCGTTCTTCAGGTGCGTGCCGTCACAGAGTGGCTTCGAGGCAGAGCCACCGCAGCGGCAGAGCGCGTACTCGTCCTTCTTCGGGAACTCGCGGCCTGTCTGGTCGACGAGCATGGCCCCACCCTGAACGAGCAGCGGACCATTCGTGAGCGCCGTTATCTTCATGACCAGCGCCGGTCGCAACAACCGGGCCGTCGCGGCGCTGTGGAGCGAGGAGGCCGACTCCATCACTGTGATGGAGCCGCTCCTTCGTTTTCGTCAGAGCATCGAGCTGCCTGGCAGGTACTGCACGATGTCGGCGGTCGCGCTGCCCACCACGAACTCGGCGCGCGCGCGCACCACCAGCTTCTTCTCGTCGGCCGTGTACCAGACGAGGATGTTGCTCTTCGTCGCCGCGTCGCCCTGGAAGTCGGTGGTGATGCTGACCCGGTACGCGCTGAGCTCACCGAGCTTCGTGGTGATGGTCTCTTTCGCTTCGACGGTGGCCCGCATCTGGTACCACTTCGCGCCGGTGAAGATGGGCAGCTCGTGCACCGCGCCGACGACGATGTCGCGCGAGCGCAGCCAGAACGACGCCGACGCCAGGTCCATGGTGCCTTCGGGCACGTCGTAGGTGACGTCGTACGGGCCCTGCCCCTCCTTCTTCTTGTGGGCGAAGACCTTCTGCGGCTCCTGGTTGAAGCGGAACTGCTCTTTGCGGCGCACGCGGTTCTCGTCGATGAAGTAGTCGACGCCGACGGACTTCCGCTGGGCCGGGTCGAAGTAGCTGACGAAGCGGTCCTTGATGGGGAACACGTTCGCGACCGAGGTCGTCTGGCCGACGCACACGAGCGGCAACACCCGCGCGCCGTATTGATCAGTGCGAAGCCCGACGGTGATCTGCGCGATGCCGCTCGGCACGCCGAGAAAGCTGACCTCGTAGGTCGCCTGCTCGCCGGGCCCGAACGGAACCGGCTGCGTCAACGCGAACGCCGAGCCTGTCACCAGCACCGCTGCCGCCATCATGAGCCGCTGCATCTGAGTTCGACCTCCAGACCGGCAAGGGTGTCGCGCCGGCATGACATCGACGTCAGCGTCTCGGAGCTATTCAGGCCCTTGTTTCAACGTGTTGGAGGCCAGCGGTTTCATGGTGTTGGTCAGAACTGGCAGTAGCCCGTGCTCAAGCAGGCGCGCGCGCCACCGTCGGCGAAGGTGCCACAACTGTTTGGCGGCACGTCGCAGCGGGGGTTGCAGTAGCCCGTCGCCAGCACGCCACCGTCATTGGTGAAGAGCCGATCGCACACATAGCCGGCCCGGCAGGTCGATTGGCCAAGGCCCGGCCCGTTGCAGCCGCGTGAACAGAGCGCGAGCCGGTTGCTGATGCTGAGGCAGACGCCTTCGGCGAGGTCTTCGAAGCCCGTCGAGGTGCAGTCGTCGTCGATGCGGCAGTTGCGTGTGCAGGAGCCGCCGGGGAAGCCCGCGGGAATCGGCGCGCCGCCATCGAGCACGAGACCGCCGTCGGTCTGGGTGACGAACTCGGCCAGGCAGGCGCCACCCGCGAACGGAGCGCCGGGCTGTGGGGCTCGGCAGTCAGCGTTGGTCGTACACGTGGCGTGAGTCACGCTGGTCGTGTCGACCTGGAGCGTCGGGCTGCCAAGGTCGTTCGGCAGACAGCCCGTGAGCGACGCGCCCAGCGAGAAGCAGGTGTAGCCGCTGCGGCAGGGCGCCGCCACGCTGCAGCCAGTGCGGAAACACATCGGCACCTCTTCGCCGAAGATTCGGGGCAGATCGAGGCAGGCGGACTGAGTCGGGCAGAGATCGAGCCCCGCGCTCGAGGCACAGTTGATGAGGGTGCAGTGGCCAGCCGTGTACGTGATGGAGCCCGACAGGTTCGACTGCTTGCAGCGTCCGCCAGGCCCGAGCGAGGCCTGACATTCGGTGTCTTGCTGGCACGTATCGCCCACCCGTCTCGGCGGAGCGATGCACACGCCGTTGTCGCAGACCGGCGTGAGACCAGCACACGCCTGGCAGGCCTGACCGCCGCTGCCGCAGATGTTGTTGTTCTGAGCGCTCGAGCCCCGCGGCATGCACGTGCCGTTCGCCAACCTGCAGCCGTCGCAGATGGCCGAGCCACCACCGGCGCCGCCACCAGTCACTCCACCACCAGAGCCGCCACCACTCGACCCGCCCGCCGAGCCACCGCCCGTGGGTGAGGTGCAGCTGAAGGTGGACGAACTGCACAGCGTTCCCGTCGCGGAGCAGTCGGTGCAGGTGCCACCGATGGGACCGCAGGCGGTGTTGTTGGCGTTGTTCGGAGCGCCGACACACTGATTCGCGAGGCAGCAGCCGTTGCACGAGAGGATGCACGAAGCGCTGCCGCCACCGACGTTGCCGCCACCGACGTTGCCGCCTCCGACGTTGCCGCCTCCGACGTTGCCGCCTGCGACATTGCCGCCTGCGACGTTGCCGCCTGCGACGTTGCCGCCTCCCACGTTGCCGCCAGCGACGTTGCCGCCAGCGATGTTGCCCCCGCCAACGTTGCCACCCGCATCGCCGCCACCAACATTTCCACCCGCGACGTTGCCACCCGCGAGGTTTCCGCCTGCGACGTTTCCGCCTGCGACGCTTCCACCAGCGACGTTTCCACCTGCGACGTTTCCACCTGCGACGTTTCCGCCCGCGACGTTTCCGCCCGCAGTGTTGCCTCCTCCGACGTTGCCGCCGCCGACGCCGCTGATGCCGCCACCCGAGCCCGTGCAGCTACAGGTGCCAAACCCATCGCCCGACGCCGAACACGTCTGTGAGCCCAGGCAGCCACCGATGCCTGAGCAGCTTTGCGTGATGCCCGGCGAACACACGCGCGGCGGCGGTGAACAGGACGCGGCGACGACGAGCACGACGACGAGCAGGTGGAGGCGCATGGCGCTTCCTACCGACAGTCGCGCTGGCAGGGAAAGGGCCTTTGGGACACGCTCGACGGCGAATCGGCGCAGTGCAGGGTCACTCCATGGCGACGCAGCTCGAGCGGCTCATCACCCTGATTGACGAACGCGACGCGCTGTTGCGTGAGCTCCCATCAGCCCCAGCTGGTTTTCGTGGAGCATCGGTCGGGCCTCGTGGTGGGCCTGCCTCCGAGTCTGCCCTTCGTGCACTGGAGGCAATGCACGGCCCGCTCCCGAAGGCGTACCGTGCGTTCCTCTCGCTGCACGACGGCTGGCAGAATTTTCCCGGCCACGACGCTCGCGCGAACCTGTTCTCGTGCGCCGACTTCGCCTCGCCCGAGACGGCGCGCTTCGTCGAGGGCTTCCGCGCCTGGCGAGGCAACAAGACGAACCGCGAGGTGCAGACCTCACTCGTCATCGGAGGCGGACCAGGCCGCGCCTTCGTGCTCCTCGCCCGACCGGCGAAACGCGGCGCCTCAGGAAAGCGGCCCGACACCATTCGCAGCTACAGCGAGAAGCCCCTGTCTCAGGGCGACGCTCCTGACTTCACCGCTTTCCTCGAACGAACCGCGCACCTGCTCGGTGTGTGGCTGGAGCAGGCACGTGAAGCAGCTCCCGCGCCCGCGTCGGACGCGTGGGCGCGCGTCGACGAGGCCATCGCGCTCTTCAACGAGCCGGACGAGAACGGTGAGCACGTCGACGTGAGCCGGGACGCCATTCACGAACTGCGGCAGCGCCTCGACCCGGGCGCGGCGCCGCTTCCGTATGCGTTGCTGCAGCGGCTGGAGCGCGAGCTGTACGATGGAGGGCTGTTCACGCGCGCCCGAAGAACCAGGGACGTGCTCGAGTTCTTCGCGCACGCACAGGGTCGTTGGGTTCCTGCGTAGCGATGCGGCGCACGCGCGCAGCCTTCGCCCAAGCTCAGGGCCCAAGCAGCTCGAGGCTCAGGTTCACGCTGCGGGGCAGCTGCAGCTCGAGCGCTGACCGGTCGTACGGCTCCCAGTGCCGCTCGCTCACCTCGTTGCCCAGGTCGAAGACGTTCGCCACCACCGCGCCAGCGCGCAATTGCCAGCCACGACCGAGCTCGAAGTCGTAGCCGAGCCGCAGGTCGACCTCGACCTGGTAGTCCTCGCGCCAGCCGATGAGTGGTGACGAAATCTGCATGGCCGAGCCGCGGTTCGAGCGCAGCCGCGTCGCCACCTGGCCGTCCTCGACGAAGGTGTCGAAGAAGCCGAAGGGCTGCCCATCTTTGTAGAAGACGGCGAACGACCCCCACAGCGCGCGCCACAGCCTCAGCCCACCCGCCACCTTCAAGATGAACGCGCGGTCGGCGTCGGTGTTCGACACGCTCCGGTAGCGGGCGTTGGGGTTGGCGCCGAGCCAGTCGACGAGGCCGATGTCGTTGCCGAAGGCGCCGTTGCCGAAGGGCGGGTGCCCGAAGAAGTTCGCCGCCGAGAAGCCCGCGCTGAAGAAGCCGTTCTCGTCGCGAACGCGGGAGACCTCGAGCTGCACCTGCCCTCCGTACGGTGTCTCGTTGAGCGGGTCGTTCACCAGGCGATAGCGGGGCGGAGCGTCGAAGAAGAAGACGCCACCGCTGAAGTGGCCGAACTGCTCGGGAGCGCCATCGAAGGTGAGCCGAGAGAGCCCATGCCAGGCCTTCGCCATCGCCTGCCCGCTCACCTTCCACTTCGGCCCGAGCTGACTGGTGATGCCGAACGTGGCCGAGAGAATGCTCGGCCCCTGCAGCTGCCCGATGGTCGTGACGTCGCCCCCCAGCGTCTGCAGCACACGCCCATCCGCGCGCCGCTGCGTGGCGGTGAAGTGCCCCGGCGTGAGCGCGAGCGCTGACTGCGAGGTGATGCCGATGGGCGTGCGGCCGACGGCGAGGAACGGCTGGAACCAGCGCGCCACGTGCCCGATGGCCATCACCTTCGCGCCGACGTCAGGGAAGAACAGGCCCGAGGTGCCGGCTGCGTTCGCGTGATTGACGACGGCGTAGCCATCGACCGCGAGCTCGAAGCGGCTCCAGCGAAACGCGCGCGCGTAGCCGAGGCGGTGCGAGCCGATGACGGTGGTGGTCGCGCTCGAGCCGACGGTGACGCTGCCCATGGGAGCGCCGCCGAGACTGAGCGCGTGCTCCTGCGTGCTGCCGCCCGTCCACGCGAGCACGCGCGTGTCGCTCGAGACGTAGGCGTCGTGCACCTTGTAGCCGAGGTCGACGCGCACCGAGTTCATCGCGCCCGTCGGGTGGAAGGGGAAGAAGCCCTCGCCGTCGACGTCGAGCAGCTCGCGCGAGAAGTTCCACGCGTTCGAGGCGAGGCGGTCGTGTTTCCACGTCAGGCCCGCGCGGAAGCCGCCCGAGGTGAAGCCCAGCAGCACGCCGCCGCTGCGCAGGCCCAGCGTCTCGTCCCGGGCGTAGCGCCGCTCGGTGAAGAGGTTGTCGCGTTGGCGAAACTCCGAGAGCAGGTACGCGCGCCAGGCACGGTCTGATGGAGCCAGCTCTGCGATGCCCGACACCCGCAGCGCGCGCTCGTCGAACGGAATGCCGGGCTGCTCACGAACGGCCGTGGGGAACGATTGATGGCGCCGAACGTTGCCGTCGACCTCGAGCGCCGAGCGGAGCGTGAGCGCTCCAACGCTCTCGGTGTCGAGCAGGCTCGCCTGCAGCCGGCCGAGGAACCGGCGCCGGTCCTCCTCGGGCCTGGTCGCGCGATTTCGAGTGTGCTTCGAGGTGATGAAGTCCGAAATGGGCTCGGCGCCGGGCATGGTGCCGCCCACGCCGCCGACACCGAACGAGACGCGCGCCCGACGAGCGAACGCGTCCTTGCGTGGCGTGACGCCGTACCTGATGCCGCCGCCGAAACGATTGAAGGCAGACTCGGCCGTCACCAGCTCCAGCTCCGAGAGGAACGCCGCGGGCACCTTGAAGGCCGAGGCGCCATCGAAGAACGGGTCGGTGACGTTGAAGTCCTCGAGGCGAAACTCGCTCCACAGCGCCGAGTTGCCGGCGATGGAGAAGCGCTCGTGCTCGAGGTCCGAGAAGCCCATGCTCTCTTCGAGGGCGAACAGCGCCGGCAGGAAGACGCGCGAGATGACGTTGCTGGTCGACGACTCGGACGGCAGGCGCGACATGGAGTCGGCGTCGAGCACGAGCCGGTCCGAGAGCGCGATGCCGCGGCGCTCCTCGTGTGGCGCGGCCTCCTGCGAGAGCGCGACGGAGGCGATGAAGCAGCTGGCGAGCCCGAGGGACTTCATCGAGAAGGGCAGGCACCTTAGCCCTCGACGACGGTGGGCCGCGCAAAAGCGGAGCGCGTGATCTCGTCTTCCTCGTGACGGGTCGTGGCATTCTCCTGCGGCTCACTCCCGGAGAGATGCCATGCGCTCGTTCACCCTCGCCTTCGCCATCGCGGTCCTCTCTGGGTGCCCGACCGCGGCGCCACCGTGTGGCCCCTCGAACTGCACGGGCTGCTGTGACTCGAGCGGAACCTGTCAGGCCGGGCTCACCACACAGACCTGTGGCAGCGCCGGCACCAGCTGCGCTCAATGCAGCGTGAGTGACACGTGCTCGTTCGGAAAGTGCACGCCGACGGGGCCCTTCAACCAGGGCGGCGGCATGGTGGTGACGGCGGGCGGCTCGGCCGGCGGTGGAGCCGCTGGTGGAGCGTCGGCGGGCGGCAGCGCGACAGCAGGCGGCTCCGCGGGCGACGGTGGACTCGGCGGAGGCGCGGCGGCTGGTGGCTCGGCCGGTGGCTCCGTCGTCGATGCCGGTCAGCCCAACCCGTGCGCAGGCACGCTGACGTTCTGCTCCACGCGCTGCCTCGACCTCGCCGCCGACCCCGAGAACTGTGGCGCGTGCGGCCGACTCTGCGGCCAGGGGCAGGTCTGCAACCGCGGCCAGTGCGCAGTGCTGCCCGACGACTGCACGACCAGCGGCGTCGCGTGCGGCGCCGGCTACTTCTGCGACCCCGTGACGAAGCACTGCCTCACCGGCTGCCGCCTCACGGGAGACTGCCCCATGGGCGCGACGTGCAGCGCTGGCACCTGCTCCTGCCCGGCGGGTGAACACGCGTGCGGCCAGTCGTGCGTGTCGAACGTCGCCGTCTCGTCCTGCGGCACGCGCTGCAGCGCCTGCGCGCAACCCGCCAACAGCGCCGCCACCTGCACCGCTTCGGCGTGTGGCTTCACCTGCAGCCAGGGCTACCTCGAGAACGCCGGAGCCTGCGTCGACGTGGACGAGTGCCTCACCAACAACGGCGGCTGCAGCGCGAACGCCGCGTGCACCAACACGCCCGGCTCCCGCACCTGCGCGTGCAACGCCGGCTTCACGGGCGACGGCGTCACCTGCACCGACGTCAACGAGTGCCTCACCAACAACGGGGGCTGCGACATCAACGCCGCCTGCACCAACACGCCCGGCGCGCGCACCTGCTCCTGCAACACCGGCTTCATGGGCGATGGCCTGACGTGCGCCGACATCAACGAGTGCGCGACGAACAACGGCGGCTGCAGCACCAGCGCCACCTGCGCCAACACGCCGGGAGGCCGTACCTGCACGTGCATCATCGGCTTCACGGGCACCGGCCTCGTCTGCACCGACATCAACGAGTGCGCGACGAACAACGGCGGCTGCGCTTCGCAGGCGACCTGCACCAACACCCCCGGCAGCCGCACCTGCGCCTGCACCACGGGCTTCACGGGCGACGGCGTCACCTGCACCGACGTCAACGAGTGCCTCACCGGCAACGGCGGCTGCGACACCAACGCCGCGTGCACCAACACGTCGGGCTCCCGCACCTGCGCATGCAACACCGGCTTCACCGGCACGGGCCTCTCCTGCACCGACATCAACGAGTGCGCGACGAACAACGGCGGCTGCGCTGCGCAGGCCACGTGCACCAACACGCCGGGCAGCCGCACCTGCGCCTGCACCACGGGCTACACGGGCACCGGCCTCACCTGCACCGACGTGAACGAGTGTCTCACCGGCAACGGAGGCTGCGACACCAACGCCGTGTGCACCAACACGCCAGGCAGTCGCTCGTGCGCGTGCAACACCGGCTTCACTGGAACAGGTCTCACCTGCGCCGACGTGAACGAGTGCCTCACCAACAACGGAGGCTGCGCCGCCGTCGCAGCGGGAGGCGTCTGCACCAACACGCCCGGCAGCCGCACCTGCGCGTGCAACACGGGCTACACCGGCACCGGCCTCACCTGCGCCGACGTCGACGAGTGCGCCACCAACAACGGCGGCTGCGCGGCGGTGGCGGCGGGCGGCGTCTGCACCAACACGCCCGGCAGCCGCACCTGCGCGTGCGCCAGCGGCTTCACGGGCACGGGCCTCACCTGCGCCGACGTGAACGAGTGCGCCAGCAACAACGGCGGCTGCAGCGTGAACGCGACGTGCACCAACACCACCGGCAGCCGCGCCTGCGCCTGCAACCCGGGCTTCGCCGGCAACGGCCTCACCTGCTCGCCGAACGGAGACACCTGTGCGGCCCCGATTGCCCTGACGCTCTCGGTCGCCACGAATGGCAGCTCGTCGGGCGCCATCAATGACTACACGGGGCCGCTGGGCCCTCTCTGTGGCGGGCGGTCGTTCGCGGGCCCCGACGTCGTCTATTCGTTCACGCCAGGCGCCACGCAGAACTACCGCGTCACCGCCACCGGTTCGGGTTTCTCGCCCGTCGTCCATGCCTCGCCAACGTGCGGCGTCGCGTCGGCGTGCACTGCGGTGGGCAGCGGCTCAGGCGTGAACTTCCACGGCACCGCGTCGACACCCGTCTTCCTCACGCTCGACTCGGACACGGCGCAGCAGGCTGGCCCCCACGCCATCACCGTCACCCCGGTCGTCGCGCCTGCCAACGATCTCTGCTCGAGCCCCACCGCGCTCTCGCTCGCGACGCCTGTCAGCGGCACTTTCACCGGAGCCGTCAACGACGTGGGGCCGGCAGTGGCCTGCAACAGCGCCTTCGCCTCGTCGACCCAGCCCGACGTCGTCTTCTCCTTCACGCCGTCGAGCAGCGGCAACTACATCTTCCGCGAGACGACCTCGTCGGACGTCGTCATGTGGGTCGGCACGGCGTGCGACGGCTCGTGTCTCGCCTTCATCGACGACCCGGAGCAGTTGATCGTTCCGCTCACGGCCGGGCAGACGGTCTTCTTCGTCGTCGAGCCGTACAACACCGCCACCACCTTCACCGTCAGCGTCGAGCAGATCGTCACGCCGCCCAACGACACCTGTGCTGGAGCCATTCCGCTCACCGTGTCTGTCGCCACGAGTGGCAACTCGCTGGGCGGCACGAACGACTATTCGAGCGCGCTCAGCCCCATCTGCGCGGGGCTTCCCCTGGTCGGGCTCGACGTCGTGTATTCCTTCACGCCCGCGGCCACGCAGAACTACCGCGTCACCACGACGGGCAGCTTCACCCCGACGGTGTACGTGTCGTCGGCGTGCGGCGTCGCCTCGTCGTGCTCCACGCTGGGGAACACCGGGTTCAACTTTCACGGCACGGCCTCGACGCCCGTCTTCTTGACCGTCGACGCCGACACGACGGCCGAGGCCGGTCCCCACACCATCAGCGTCGCGCCCATCTCCGCGCCGGCCAACGACCTCTGCGCGAACCCGACCGTGCTGTCGGCCGGTACGCCTTTCACCGGCACCTTCACCGGGGCCGTCAACGACTTGATGCCCACTGCCGCGTGCAGCAGCACCTTCGCCCTCTCGACGCAGCCTGAGGTCTTCTTCACCTTCACGCCCGCCACCACCGGCACCTACGTGTTCCGCGAGACGACGTCTTCCGACGTCGTGATGTGGGCGAGCACGGCGTGCGATGGCTCGTGTGTGGGTCTGGTGGACGAGCCGGAGCAGCTCATCGTCTCGCTCACCGGCGGGCAGCCGTACTTCCTCGCCGTCGAGTCGTACTCGACCGCCACCACCTTCACCATCGTCGCCGAGCCCGTCGTCGCGCCGCCCAACGACACCTGCGCAGGCGTCATTCCGCTCACGGTCTCGGTCGCGACGAACGGCAACTCGCTTGGCGGTGCCAACGACTACAGCGGCCCGGTCAGCGCCGTCTGCGCCGGCCAGACCTACGCAGGCTCTGACGTCGTGTACTCCTTCACGCCCGCGACCACTCAGAACTACCGGGTCAGCGTGACGGCTCCGAACTTCTCGCCCACCCTCTACGCCTCGTCGACGTGCGGGCTGCCCTCGTCGTGCACCGCCCTCGGCGGCGGCTCGGGAGTCAACTTCCACGGCACGGCCTCGACGCCCGTCTTCTTCACCGTCGACTCGGACACGACGGCGCAGTCTGGGCCACACGCCATCACGGTCGCGCCCATCACCGCGCCGCCGAACGACGTCTGCTCGAGCCCCACCGCCCTGACGCTGGGAGTTCCCATCAGCAGCACGTTCAGCGGCGCCGTCAACGACGTGATGCCCACCGTCGCCTGCAACAGCTCGTTCGCGCTCTCGACCCAGCCCGACGTCATCTTCAGCTTCACGCCTGCGACCACTGGCACCTACGCCTTCAGCGAGACGACGGGCTCCGACGTGGTGATGTGGGTAGGCACGGCCTGCAACGGCACCTGCGTCGGCTTCGTCGACGACCCCGAGCTGCTCAGCCTCACCCTCACCGCAGGCCAGACGTACTTCTTCGTCGTCGAGCCCTTCTCCAGTGCCACCACCTTCACGATCGTCGTGAATTGATCAGGCCGCGCGAACCCAGGCGCGCGCCTGCTCAGCGGCCAGCCACAGGTACCACTCGGCCCGGAACAGCTTGAAGAAGGAGCGAGGTGAGAGGCCGGCGGTGAGCAGCTTCAGCGTCTTCTGCTGCGAGCGATAGCCGTCGAAGACGCGGGCCTTGAGCTCGAGCTCGTCATCGGTCAGTCCAAGCGTCGCGACCGCGGGTGCCGCCTCGGAGCGGAAGCCAGCCCCCAGCACGAACGAGAACGGTGGCGGCGGGAGCAACATCGCCAACGCCGCGTCGTGGTTCGACCAGGCCAGGGCACGCCGCGTGACCTCGTGCGCGGCCATGTGGTCGGGGTGCCCGTTCACGCCCCTGGGGTCGAAGGTGATGACGAGACCTGGGCTCCGTTGCTCGAGCACACGCTGCACCACCGCCGTCGCGTCGTCGAGGTGCTGCGCCAGCTTCGAGTCGGGCAGACCGGGGAGCACGGGCTCGTTCACCCCGAGCAGCTTCGTGGCCTCGAGGAGCTCGTCACGACGGCACTCGAAGTGAGACCGGGTGCCCACGACGCGTGCGTCGGTCCACGGGTTGGCCGCGCCATCGGTCAACACCACGAGGTCGAGCTCGACGCCCGCAGCACGCAGGCGGCTCACCAGCCCGACGGCGTTGATCTCATCGTCCATGTGCGCGAACACGAGCAGCGCACGGCCGAGCGAGGGGAGCGAGAACGACTCCACGGGCCGGCGGTTCCCTTCGAGGCCGAGCCTCAGCCGCAGCGACTGGAGGGCGCTCGCCAGAGTCAGAACCTCAGGCAGTACGAGACCACTCCGCCACCCGAGCAGCGACCAGTCGACATCACACACTGCTGGCCCGACGGGCACTGCGCTCCGACCAGCCGGCAGTCGGGCGTGCAGACTCCACCCGTACCTCTCGGCACGCACAGCTCATTCGAGCCACAGCCCGGATTGCCTGGAGTGCACGGAACCAGGCACTCGCGACACGAGCGGCTGCCCTCATTCACCTGGGAACACACGCCGGCGTCCGAAGCGCAGGTGTTGTTGCTCTCGCATTTGTACTGGCAGGCGAACCGCGTCGTGCCCGGCACTGGCAAGCACCACAGGTCCTCGCGGCACTCACCACCAGGTGAGTCGGCGAGCGCAAAACAGGCCTGGCCGACGACCTCGAGCAGTGGGGGATAGGAGACGGAGCCGCCTGCCGCAGCACCACCGGCGGTGGCGATGGCGGAGCCACCACCCGTTCCACCTGGCCCGCCTGGAGTCGGAGGAACGCACCGGCCTTCGAAGCAGACGTCGAGCTGTCGGCACGCGAAGCAGGCCTGGCCCATGCGCCCACAGACTTTGGTGTTGTTGCCGGGCAGGCAGGAGGCCGTAGCGTCACAGCACCCGCCACAGGTGGCGACGTCACAACGCGGCCCGCACTCGCAGGCCGCGAAGAACACGCCAAGAGCGATGACGCACGCCCGCAGCATCAGCGCTTGTTGTCGAACTCGATGCCGGCCTTCACCTCGCTGATGGCGTCAGTGATGAGCGCCATGGCCTTCACGCGGTGGCCACCCTTGTCGGCGGTCGCCTTCTCGAGGTGGTTCTTCGCGTCTTCGAGCGAGACGAGGGCCTTCTTCATGTTGGGCTGCGGTTCGGCAAACGCCTGCGTGGCCAGACCACCGAGCGCTGCGGACGCGACTGCGACGAAGAGCATCTTCTTCATGGAGGTTCCCCTTGAGGTTGGTTGGTTGAACGGCCCGCGGAGTCTGCGGGCGCCGCCGCTGATGGCGAAGCGAAAACGCCCGGCATGAAGAAGCCCGCCGCTCCCATCAGGGAACAGGCGGGCTCGTGCTTCAGCGAGACGAAACGACGATTACTTCTTCGCCTCTTCCTTCGGCTTCCGGCCCGGCTTGGCCTTGGTGCCTTCGAAGAGCGCCTTCATGTCGACGGCGGTCTCCTTCTTCGAGGTGAGAATGGTGTTCACGGCGCGGAGGATCTTCGCGCGCACCTTGCGGGAGACGGCGACCTCGGCCGAGGCGGCCTCGACCTGCTTCACGGTCACGCCACGGCCCATCGACGTCGGCTTGGCGAGCTCGAGCTCGGCGTACTTCTTGGCCGCGAGCTCTTTGTTGGCGCGCTTGGCGACGCGCTTGACGAGCAGAACGCGGGCAGCCGCGTCAGACGACTCGATGCGCTTGGAGGTGGTGTGAACCTGCTTCGTGGTGATCTTCTTCGACTCGAGGAAGCTCTTCAGCGTGCCCATGCGAACTCGTGCTCCTGGAAGTGACGGACCAATGACGGTCTGATCGGGAAAGGGCGGCCCTCTTGCCCCACGTGCGAGGGGAATGCAACCCGCGACAGCCATCGAACTTGATCGCAACAGGCGTTTGTGTGTAAGGGGCTCGCCTTCCGTTCCGGTTCACCATCTTTTCCGTAAAGGCAGCACCTCTTCCATGGCCAAGACCTCTTCCATCATCAAGAACAACCGCCGCCGTGCGCTGTCGCAGAAGTTCCGCGCGAAGCGCCTCGAGCTGAAGGCGACCATCAAGAACCCCTCGACCTCGGCAGAGGACCGTGCGGCGGCCATCGTGAAGCTGCAGAAGCAGCCTCGTGACGCGAGCGCGATTCGCGTCGTCGCGCGCTGCCTGGTCACCGGCCGTCCCCGCGGCAACCTTCGCAAGTTCGGCCTCTCGCGCATTCAGTTCCGTGAGAAGGCGCTGGCGGGCGAGCTCACCGGCGTCGTCAAGGCGAGCTGGTAACCCTCTTTTCGAAGACCAAAGGAAACACCATGTCCCGCGTATGTCAGGTGACGGGCAAGCGCCCGATGGTTGGCAACAACGTCAGCCACGCCAACAACAAGTCGAAGACCCGCTCGCTGCCGAACCTGCAGAAGCACCGGTTCTGGCTGGCCAACAAGAAGAAGTGGGTGACGCTGCGAGTTTCGGCGCACGCGCTCCGCATCATCAACAAGCGCGGCATCGAGAAGGTGTACGCCGAGCTCGAGCGCGCAGGCGAAGTCTAAGACTTCTTCCCGCCGTTCCCGTGAAGCCGTCGTGGGTCTTCGGACTTGCGGCGGCTTCGTCATGTCTGGAGACGTTCACCCATGAAGGCGAGCTCGAAGGCCCGACGTGGACCGCCCTTCGTGGTGGCGCGGGCGCAGCGGAGTCTGCGGGCCGACGGCACGTTGACCCTCGGCCTGGTGGCGGACACGCACTCGAAGCCTGACCCGCGCGGCCTCGAGCAGCTCGCGGCGCTGAAGCCCGACGCCATCGTGCACGGCGGGGACATCGGCGATCTCTCGGTGCTCGAGACGTTCTCGGCCATCGCTCCGGTGCACGCGGTTCGAGGCAACATCGACGTGCGGCTGCATGACCTGCCCGATGCCCTGGTGCTCGAGCTGCGACACGAGGAGCGCACGCAGCTGACAGTGTTGCTCACGCACATCGCGGTCGCGGGACCGAAGGTGAGAGCCGACGCGGCGCGACTCGCGCGGGCGGAGAAGGCCTCGCTGATTCTGTGTGGGCACTCGCACGTGCCGTTCTTCGGACAGGACCGCGGGCTGACGGTGTTCAACCCCGGCTCCATCGGGCCGCGGCGGTTCACGCTACCGATTCTGTACGGCGTGATGCGCATCACCGAGGCTGGCGTGTCGTTGCATCACGTCGATTGTGAGACGGGGAAGCGCTGGTCGCCGCCTGGCGGTTGAGCGGCGAAGAAGCACGAGAGGCCGGAGCGACCATTCAAGACCACGGATGGTTAGAGAGACTATCTAAGCATCTCGGCCCTGAATTGCGTGCCAGACCCGACACGTTCCATCAGGACTCCAGTCTCTCGAGGCTTCGGAGCGCACTGCCCTTCGCGGCCCCGCGTGCCTTGGCGCTGCGACAACTCCGGACAAGCGCGACGATCGGCGTCGGCGGAGCGCTCGGGCCTCGAACGTCCAAACACTGATCCACCCGCCGACTGATCAGCAGCCTGTCAGGACAACCTGACACTCGACATCACTCGCGCACCGACGGTCTCCTCTGCCTCACGCAACGCAACTTGTGCGCGGTCACTCGCGGCTGCTGACGGGGCCCCCTGTGAGGTTCGCCTGACGAGCGCGCACATGCGTTGCACTCCGATGCGCAGGCGAAGCCATGTCCTCCCCGCTCGACCGCTTCACCGTGCTGCAGCGTCTCGGTGCCGGCGGCATGGCCGAGGTCTTCAAGTGCAAACAGACGGGCCTCGGCGGCTTCGAGAAGCTCGTCGTGCTCAAACGAATTCTGCCGCACCTGCTGGGCGAACAGGCCTTCGTCGAGATGTTCCTCGACGAGGCGCGCATCGCCGCGAACCTCTCGCACCAGAACATCGTGCAGACGTTCGAGCTGACGGCCGACGCGCAGGGCGTGCCGTACATCGTCATGGAGTACGTCTCGGGCCCGTCGATGGCGCAGCTCATTCGTGCCGCGCAGACGTCGAACCGGCTCGACCATCGCCACATGGCGCGGCTCATCGAAGGGGCCGGGCGCGGGCTGCACCACGCCCACCACGCGAGCGACGCCGAGGGCCGGCCGCTGCACATCATTCATCGCGACATCAGCCCGCAGAACATCCTCGTCACGCTCGACGGCGTCGCGAAGGTGGCTGACTTCGGGGTCGCGAAGGCCGAAGGCCGGCTCACGCACACCAAGTCGGGCATCGTCAAAGGCAAGGTGCGCTTCACGGCGCCCGAGCTGCTCGTCGACCCCGACCACTGCGTCGACCCGCGCACCGACGTCTTCAGCCTCGGGGTGTGTCTGTACGTCGCGACGACGGGGCAGACGCCCTTCAGCGGCTCGACCGACTTGAAGGTGATGGAGGCCATCAACCTCGGCACCTACCGCGCGCCCTCCGAGCTGGTGCCCGACTACCCGAAGGGCCTCGAGCGCGTCGTGCTGTGGCTGCTCGAGCACGACCCGCAGCGCCGCTGTCCCTCGGCGCTCGCCGCCGCGGAGGCGTTGCGGGAGTGGCTCTCTGCGACGACGGGCAGCACCGACGCCGAGCTCGCGCCGTGGGTGAAGGTGCTGACCAGCGCGCCCGCCGACGCACCGCCACCGCCGCCGCCCGACGCGCTGGGCTCGAAGGTGTCGTCGCTGCAGCTGGCAACCTCGCAGCTGCCCCTCGTCGAAGCAGAGCTCGCGGCGTCTGACGTCGAGATTGTCGTCTCGGGCCTGACGACGATGACGACGCGCTCCAATCGGCGCTGGGGCGTGTTCGCGTTCGCCTTCGCGGTGCTGCTGGGGCTGGGCGCGGTGGGCCTCGGCTGGTCGCAGGTGGTGGAGGAGCGTCGTCGCCAGGCCGAGCGCTCGTCGTTCCTCGACGAGGCCGAGCGCGAGCTGGCGCAGGGTCACTTCGGCCGCACCGAAGAGCTCGCGCGCCGCGTCTCGGCGATGCCCGAGCCAACCCAGGCCGACGAGCTGCGCCTCTCGAGGCTGGAGTCAGACCTGCGGGTCTCACGCTCGGTGGCGGCGGCGCGTGCAGCCATCGCAGCGGGAGACCTCGAGGCCGCGAGCACGCTGCTGCAGACGGTGATGAGCCTCGAGGCGAACGACGAACGCGCGGTCGCCCTGGCGAAGGAGCTCAGAGAGGTCGAAGCCGCCAGGGCCCGCGCGGCGCGCCTCGCCGCAGAGGTGGACGCGGGCACGCCGGTCGTCGCAGCCGTCGAAGTCGATGCCGGCGTCACGCGCGTGTCGTCGCGGCGCTCCCGGGTACCCGAGGGCCCGGTGACGACATCGACAGCGGCCGAAGCCGCGCCGCTGGCCGTAGCTGAGCCCGTCGCCACGCCCGTGTCATCGACCCCTCCGCCCGAGCTGTTCGAGCCTCCACCGGTCGCGAAGCCGCACAACCCCGTCGCGGTGCAGCGCCGCCACCATGCGGGCGGCTCGACGCTGCACATCGCGGCGTCCGTCAGGGCGCAGGTGTTCATCGATGGGCTGCCCGTCGGTTACACGCCGCTCGACCTCACCAACGTCGGCGCGTCGACCCACCTCGTGATGGTCTGGGCAGAGGGCTTCGAGTCCATCACCGAGCGGGTGGCCGTGGCTGCCGAGGAGGCAGTGACGCTTCAGTTCCCCCTGCGCGCGGTGGCGCCCTGAGTCTCAGAACGTGAGGCGCTTCGTCGTCGTCTGACCCGGCTTGATCTCGACCTCGATGGTCGTCGACAGCTTCTTCTCGTCATTCACCAGCTTCAGGCGATGCACGCCGGCGGGCAGCGGCACCTTCGCGAGCGGCGTCTCTCCGAGGTTCTTCCTGCCGAAGAAGACCAGCGTCCACGGGGTGGTCTGCAGCGACAAGAACCCCGGCTTCGCCCGTCTGGCCGCTGCGCTCTTCGGCTTCGGGTCGACAGCAGCAGGAGCGATGGGCGCAAGCTCGAGCTCGAGCCCGGCATCGACGCTGGCCTCGACCGGCGGCTCGACGAGGGGCGGCACGACCACGACGAGCGGAGCAGCAGGTGGCTGAGCAGGTTGAATCGGCTCGACTGCAGCGACAGCAGGCGCCCTCGACGACCATCCCCAGAAGACTGCAGCCATGACCACCAGCGCCGCGACGAGGCCCGCGACGGCGAAGCGGCGACCACCGCGAGGCTCGGCCCTCACCGCGGTCGGACGGCTGCTCTGGGTGGTGAAGGCAGGTCTCGACTCGGGCGGAAAGCAGCTCGCCATGTACCGCGCGAGCGACTCGGTGGTGGGAAGGGAGTGGGAGTTGTCGTTCAGGAAGGCCGAGAGGGCATCACGCACCTCGATCATCGAGCCGTAGCGTTGCTCCCGGTCGCGCGCGAGCGTGCGGGCGAGCACCTCGTCGAGCACCTCGGGCAGCTCGGGCGCCCGCGACCGACCTCGCGGCAGCGGTTCGTCCTTCGCCGCCACCTCGCGGAACAGGTCCATCTCCTTCAACGTGCCGTAGAGCCGGGTGTGGGTGACGAGCTCGAACAACGTCGCGCCCAGCGAGAACTGATCAGCCCGCCCATCGAGCGGCTCTCCCCGTGCCTGCTCGGGTGGCATGTAGGCCATCTTCCCGCGCAGCTGACCCGTCTCGGTCATGACGGTGCGGGTCGCGGCCTTCGCGATGCCGAAGTCGACCAGCTTCACGACGCCCTCGTACGTCACCATCACGTTCTGCGGCGAGACGTCGCGGTGAATGATGCCGAGCGAATTTCCAGCCTCGTCGGTCTTCGCGTGCGCGTAGGCAAGCGCCTCGGCGGTGTCGCGCGCGATGAGCACGCCGAGCTCGATGGGCAGCCTCCAGCCGCGCTTCAGCGTCTCTCGAATGAGCTGGTAGGCCGTGTGCCCGGCGAGGAACTCCATCGCGACCCAGTAGCAGCCGTCTTTCTCGCCGAGCTCGAGCACCTGACAGATGTGCGGGTGCGTGAGGCTCGCCATCAGCCGCGCCTCGTCGAGGAACAGCGCGACGAACTGCGCCTCATCGGACAACGAGGGCATCAGCCGCTTGACGGCGACGCGCTTGGCGAAGCCCACCGGCCCATCGAGCCTCGCCTCCCACACCTCGGCCATGCCGCCCGACGCCACCATTCGCACCAGCGTGTAGGCACCGACGCGATCTCCAGAGTGCCAGGGCGTGAAGGACAAGAAGAGGCAGCTTCGGCACGGCGGCTGGACCCGTCAAGTGTTGGGGCCTCGCGAACGCAGCAAGCGGTAAGGTGTGGCGGTGTCGACCCTCGTTGCGGTGCTGCTCCTCGCCCAGTCCGTCGATCCCCTCGTCGAGGCACAACGGGCCTTCGACGAGCTTCAGTTCGAGCGCGCCCTCGCGTTGACGCCCGTACCGGCCAGGTGGAGCGGCTTCTCGCGCGAAGAGGTCGTGCACGCGCTGACGCTGCGGGCGTTGTGTCTGGCGTCGGTGAAGCGCGACGACGACGCACGCCTGACGTTCCGACAGCTGTTGGCGCTCGAGCCCGGGTGGCAGCTACCGGATCAGTTCGGCCCGCGCGTGCGAACGCTGGTGCTCGAGGCGAAAGACGCCGTGAGTCGCGCGGGCCCGCTCACCCTCGCCGTGGAGTCGGGGGCCGTGGTGATCAGCGGAGACGCCTTTGGCCTGGCGCAGTCGGTCTCGATCTCGTGGCGCACCCAGGCGGGGACGAAGTCGGTGAAGGCGCCGATCGCCAACCGAATCGACCCGCCGTGGAGCGCGACCGAGCTCGTCGACGTGTGGCTCACCCTGCTCGGCCCTGCAGACGCGGTGCTGCTCGAGTGGGGAACGGCGGCAAACCCGAGACACCTCGGCCCGGCGACACTCACGCCGAGCTCGACGCCAGCGGCCGCTCCGGCCCGACTCTCGACGATGGCCATCGCGGGAGTCATCGCAGCCGCGGTCGGTGTCGCGGCCGCAGGAGGCGGACTCTTTGCCTTGACCCAGGCCGACCAGCCGCGCGCGGCGCTGGCCGCTGCGACTCGTGACGCCGACGGTCGCATCACGTCACTCACGCAGCGCGAGGCCTTTCAGCTCGACGTTCGCGCGAACGCAGCCTGGCAGGCAGCAGGCGTGCTGCTCATCGCCGGAGGCATCGCCCTCGCGACCGGACTGACGCTCTTCCTGATTGGTCCCGTTCGTGTTTCGGCGACCTCGCTGCTCGTGCCCTTCGATGCCGACTTCGCCGTGGGAGCGCTTCGATGAACCGCGCCCTGCTGCTCGGCCTCGTGGTCGTCGGGTGCCAACGGACGCCAACGTTCAAGGACGAGCCCTTCGCCTGTGCGAGCAGCGGTGAGTGCGCCGACGGCTGGACCTGCGTGATGGGGAAGTGTGAGCAGGCGAGCATGGGCGGCGGGTCAGCATCGGCAGGTGGATCCGGTGGATCCGGATCAGCAGGTGGATCCGGATCAGCAGGTGGATCCGGGTCAGCAGGTGGATCCGGATCAGCAGGTGGATCCGCGTCGGCAGGTGGATCCGCGTCGGCAGGTGGATCCGCGTCAGCAGGTGGAGCCGCGACAGCGGGTGGTTCCACGACAGCAGGTGGCTCGGCCACGGCGGGCGGCTCGGCGTCAGCTGGTGGAAGCTCCGATGCTGGAAGCGCACTGGGCGGTGCGTGTCAGTCGACCTCCACCTGCGCGAGCGGGCTCTCGTGCGTCGACCAGGTGTGTTGCGAGCGCGCGTGCACCGCCGCCTGTGAACGGTGCAACGGCCCGCAGCCCGGCCGGTGTGTTCCTTCGTCGTCCGCCACCACCTGTGGGCTCTTCCTCTGCAGCGGCACGTCGTCGACCTGCCCGACCACCTGCACTCAGGGGAGCTGCGCGCAAGGCGCGAGCTGCGTCAACACCACCTGCGTACGCTGCTGGTCTGCCTTCACCGACGACTTCTCGAACGGCGCCACCCAGTGGACCCTGAGCCAGGCGACGGTCACAGCCGGTGAGCTGGTGCTGAGCGTGATGAGCCGCAACACGATGGCCGACACGTCGAGCGCCCAGGTCCCTGCGCCGCTGCCCGTTCGCGGGTGCGGCGTGACCATCGAGCTCGTCGCCAGGCCCGACCTCACCAACAACTTCACGGGTCAGGTCGGTCTCTTCCGGCCCGCCTCGCCCGTGCCCTCGTTTCGCTGGGAGATGGACAGTCGAGGTCTCGTCGCCGCGTGGTCTCTCTCGGACGGAGGTGTCGGGGCGCAGGTCATCGCAGCTGGAGCGACCACCACGTGGCCCCGGTGGCTGCGCATCGAAGAAGGCTCGGGGCAGGTCCGTTTCCGCACCGCGACGACCACCACCTTCACCACCGTTCACTCGGTCGCGCACGCCGAAGCGCTCGATTCGATGGTGCTGCGCGCCCAGGCCTCCTATCCCGCGCAGCCTGGCGGCGACCGCACCTCGTTCGCCATCGACAACGTCAACCTGGGGCCCTGATGCGAACTCTCCTGCGGCTGCTCACTGTCGTGTCCTTCACGGGGTTCGTCATCGCCGCCACGCTCGCGTTCTCGGTGCGCGCGGCTCCACCGGGACAGCGCGATGGTGGTGACGACGCGGGCAGTGGCCGCGCGCTGATGGACCTGCTGGGCAGTCCACCCGACCGAGACGCGATGGCGGGCTCGAAGTCCTTCGGAGCACCAGTGACGCCACCCGGGTTTGGCGGGCTGGGCTCGAGAGGCGAGTTGGTCGCGCCGACTCCGAGGCTCGTCGACGTGAAGGTGTCGGGCCCGCAGTCCCGAGAGGTCGTCGAACGCAAGGTGCGCCAGCACCTGGGGACCCGCTTCGGCGTCGAGCCCTGCGTCTTCCACAGCGGCGATGTGACCGCGACGCTCGTCGTCACTGCAGCTGGCGCGGTGAGCTCCGTTCGAGTCGAGGTGCTCGGCGACGCTGGCGAGCTGCGTGGCGTCGATTGCCTCTCGTCCCGGCTCCGCGAGCTCACACTTCCGGCGCTGAAACAGCCCTCGACCCTCATGCTGACGCTGCACCTCGAGCGCGCGCAGGTGCGGTGACGACGGCTGGCTCGTGTGCCAGAAGCCGCGCCATGCGCGCGACTCTCCTGGCGGTCCTCTCGCTCCTCGTCATCGCCGCCGCCTCTGGCTGCAGTGGCGGAGCGCGTTGCTCTTCGGCGACGTGCGCGGTCGGCTGCTGTGACTCGTCGGGCAGATGCCAGAGCGGCAGCTTCTCGGCGGCGTGCGGCATCGGCGGCGCCTCGTGCTCGGTCTGCTCGGTGACGCAGACGTGTGCGCAGGGCCAGTGCATCGGCTCGAACTCGGGCGCCGGTACGGGAGCTGGTGGCGGCTTCACCGGAACGGGCGGCGGCTCGTCGGGGCCACAGCTCGAGGTGATGCCCTCGTCGGCGACGGTGGCCCGTGGCGACTCCCTCACGCTCTCGGGCCGCGTCGTGGGTGGCGTCGACAATGGCGTCGCCTTCTCGCTCGCGCAGGGCGGCGGCAGCCTCTCTCGAACCAGCGCGTCGACGGCCGTCTACTTCTCGGCCTCCGGCACCTCGACGGTGCGCATCCTCGCGACGTCGGTGCAGAACTCGTCGGTCAGCCGCTTCATCGACCTCAACGTCAGCCCGACGCTCGAGGCCTTCAACGTGGCGCCCACGTCACCCTCGAGCAACGCGTTGCCGCTGCCGCCCGGCTCGAAGCAGACCTTCGCGGGCACGCGCTTCATCAGCATTCCCACCACGCCGAGCCCGACCTCGATGGTCACGGGAGTGAACGGCCTGCAGTGGTTCGTCTGGCCCTCCGGCACCATCGACAGCACCGGCACGTTGACGGCCGCGACGACCGACGAGCGGGTCTACGCGCGGGAGCCTTCGACGAACCTGTGGAGCAGCGCCGACGTCACGGTGACGGCGACGAACACGAAGGCCATCGCCATCACGCCGGCGGTCAGCACCACCACGCCCAACGGCGTCGTGCAGCTGACGGCCACGGTGTCGTCTGGCGAGGCGGTCATCTGGCGGGTCATCTCGGCGAGCACCGGAGCGGTCAGCGCGACCGGCACGTACACCGCGCCCTCGTCGCCGGGCGTCTACCTGGTGGAAGCAAGCGCCGGCTCGCAGTACGCGCTCGCCACCATCGTCGTGCAGTGAGCCGCGCGGGCCTCGCCTTCGCCGTCGCCAGCGTCTCGTTCTTCCCCTTCGCGAGGGACGCGTTCGAGCTGCCACACCTCGTGGTGCTGCTGGTCGGCGTGGTGCTCACCACTCACGCGAGGCTGTCGCGCACGGCCCGACTGATGCTGGCGCTCGTCTTCGGGGCGGCGCTCGTGTCGCTGCTCACCTCGACCTCCATCGCGTTGGGCGTTCCCGGCTTCGTGACCCTGTGCGGCCTGCTCCTCTTCGCGGCGGTGGCTGCGAGCGTCGAGCCGCGCCTGCTCGTCGTGGGAGCGGTGCCCGTCTCGGCATGGGCGCTGCTGCAGGCGACCGGTCATGACGTCTTCGCGTGGGCCGACGTGGCGAGCTGGTGTGGTGGCATGCGGCCCTTCGCGACGCTGGGGCACCCGACGCAGCTTGGCGTGTGGATGGCGGCGATGACGGTGTTCGCGCTCGACCTCGGGCGGCGACGCTCGCGGGGCTTCTACGTCATCGCGGCGCTCACAGCGGTCGTCTGTGTCTCGACCCTGTCCCGGGCTGGCTGGCTCGCGTTGCTGGTGGGCGCCGTCTCGTATGGGTTGCTCGTCGCCGCGCGGCAGGCGCTGACGCCACGGCAGGTGTTGGGAGGCGCGCTCGGCATCAGCCTCGCGACGTCGATCGTCGTCGCCATCGTCGGCCTCGACGCCGTGCTGGAGCGGGTGACGAATGTGCTCGTCGCCCCGACCCGGCTCGCATCGTGGCGAACGGCGCTCGCGGCCTTTCGGGAGCACCCGCTGCTGGGGTGGGGCTTCGACACCTTCCTCCTCGTCGACCAGCAACTCCGTCAGCCCGAAGCGTGGAAGTACGAGTGGGGCGTGACGGCGGCGCACGCGCACTCGTTTCCTGCGCAGGTGCTGGCGACGCAGGGGCTCGTGGGCGCGCTGGTGATGGTGGCGGCCGTCGCGGTGGTGCTCTCTGCGTGGCGTCGGCGCGCGGCCCATCGCGTTTCGCCAGCCGAGCTCGCGGTGGTACTGGCGCTGGTGGCCGCGGCGCAGGTGACGTTCCTCGGTGTGCTGCTCTCGGCGCTGCTGCTCATGGTGGTGGTGCGCTCGCTCGACGCTGACGACGCGAGGCCGCTGCCGACGTGGTGGAGATGGAGTGCTGCGCCCGTGCTGGCGGTGGCGCTCGTGATGCTTGGAGCGTCGGTGAGCGCGCGCTCCGATGACGGCCTCGCGACGGCGACGCGCCTCGAGCCGTGGAACGCGACGTGGCCGGCGTTGCGTGGAGCTTCGCTCGAGGAGCGCGGGCAACTCGACGAGGCCCGCACCGCGTACGAAGCGGCAGTGGCGCGAGTTCCGACGATGGCGGTGTCACTCGCGAATGTCGGCCGGGTGGCGAGCAAACGACAGGACGCAGCGTCGTCCCATGAAGCGTTCGAGCGGGCGCGCAGGCTGGCTCCGTTGGACGCGCGCATCGCGCTCGAGAGCGCCGAGGCGAGCCTTCGCCTGAACGAGCTCGACCTCGCGGGCGCGACCCTGGAGTGGCTGATTCGAACGTACCCTTCCGATGGACCCGCGTGGTTCGCGCTCGGGCGGGTGCGGGTGCTGCAGAACCGGCGGCTCGAAGCGCGCGCGATGCTCGAGGCCTCGCTCGAGATGGACTGGCGCGACTGGCCTGAAGGGCTCGGCGCCTCACGCCGGCTGCTCACCGCGCTGCTGCTCGAGGCCGGGCAAGTCAACGCTGCAGCCCTCGTCGCTGGCGGTCCAGACATCGCCCAGCTTCCCGACGACGCGTGTGGCGCGCCAGCGCGGCTGCGGTGAGCGCGAGGTCTGCTATGAGCCCGGTCGTGCGGCACCTCCTCCCGCTGCTGCTCCTCCACGCCACGGCATGCATGTGCACGCCTCCAGTGCCGGGGTCCGGCTTCGAGGGCGACGACGAGGGGTGGCTCATCTCGGGCAACGGCGACCAGACCCGCCCGACCTTCCAGCCGACTGGAGGCAGCCCCAACGCCAACATCTGCGCCACCGACGCGGACCCGGCCGACGTCTGGTACTTCGTGGCGCCGCCCACCTACCTCGGCAACAAGAGCGACGCCGCAGGGCTGATGATCACCTTCGAGGTGAAGACCAACCAGCAGTTCAACCTGCAGTATGGCCGCGACGTGATCATCGCCGGCAACGGGTTGTCGCTGTCGAAGAGCTACCCGAGAGCGCCCGGCACCGACTGGACGCCACGCCGCGTGTTCCTCGACGGCGTGTCAGGGTGGGTGGTCGACGAGACCGAACTGCCAGCGACCGACGAAGACGTGCGCTCGGTGCTGCGCAACCTCACCGCGTTTCGAATTCGTGGCGAGTTCGTCGATGGGCCGAAAGACACGGGCTGCCTCGACAACGTGCAGTTCGGCGCAACGCCTTGAGCTCGTCAGCGTGCAGGTGACGACCTGATCAGCTGATCAGCGTTCCCGGCGTAGAGCCGCTCGAGCGCGTCGCGCGACAAGCCGAGCCCCGAGATTCGCCAGCGCCCCTGAATGGGTGTCGGGTGTTCGAAGTCGCGGTCGTTCGTCTCGAAGTAGCGCCACGTCGACGAGAAGAAGTGCTCGACGTCAGAGGGGCCTGGTGGCGTCGCGCCAGCGGAGCCCAGCATGAGATCGAACTCGCCCACGCCCACGCCGAGATCGGTGCCGAAGAGCACGCGCGTCGGGTGCTTCACCATCAGCGCGCGCATCACTTCGGGCGGCTGTCGTCCCAGCTCGGGAACGCGCGCTCCGGTGTCGACGAACAGGTTCGGGTACTGGTCGAGCGCTGCAGAGACCGCCGCTGGATCCTCCGGGTCGTTGCCGAAGTGCACGCCGATGAAGGTGGTGTGGGGATGTCGAGCGACGCGACGAAGGAAGGCCTCGTACAGTACGCTCCACGACGGCACGGGCCGGCCCGAATAACTCCAGCCGGGGTGAACGGAGAGCTCATCGAAGCGCTCGTTCGCTTCAGTCGCTGGCAACCAGAACGCCTTCGGGTCTCCCGTGTGAATCGCGACCGGCATGCCGAGGGCTCCGGCCTGTTCGAACAACGGGTCGAGCCGCGGGTCATCGACCGCGACGAGGCTGCCATCAGGCCAGCGCGCACCGAGCCCCAGCGACTTGAAGAACTTCACGCCACGCGCGCCGAGGTCGTGCGCGAGCCGCAGCTGCTCTGCCATCACCTGCACGTCGACGCCTTCTCGCAGCGCGCCGAGCGGAGGGTTCACGAACACGACCACCCTGCCCTTCGTGGCCTTCGCGGCAGCGAGCGACTCTTCGAGGCCCGAACCCGGCCAGCCACCCGACAGGTTCCACGCGACGTCGATGCCGTGCGCGTTCATCAACGAGAGGAGGTGCGGCACGGCAGAGGGCTCCGCGTGAACGTGCACGTCGACCTTGCGCAGGCGTGCGCCGGCATCGGAGCGCGGTGCCTCCTTGCAGGTGCAGCCGACGACCAGCAGGCCGAGCACCCAGAGGCGCATCGGCTCAGCCCAGCTTCAGATGCGCCGAGAACAGCGCGTCGCATTCTCCCGCGAGCCGCGTGTCGAGCGTGGTGATGGCGTTGCCCGCGTCGTGGGTGATGAAGCGCAGCGTCACCTTGCGCCAGCGAATGTCGATGTCGGGGTGATGGTCGGCGGCCTCGGCGAGCTTCGCCACGTGGTCGACGAAGACGATGCCCTCGAGAAAGGCGGGCGCTTCGTAGGTGCGCACGAGCATGCCGCCTTCGACCTTCCACGCGGAGTGCTTCGAGAGAAACGTGTCGAGCTCGGCCTGGGTCGCGACGTGGTGCTGAGACATGCGCGCATCAGGCATCAGGCGCGGTGCTGCGTCCAGTGCTCAGGAACGAGGAGCCCGCCGAAGCAGCAGGTGCGCCCAGTACCGCTCCGGCAGAGCGTCATCAGTGCCGCTCTCGGAAGGCCACTGCGCCGCCGTGACGTTGGTGCCGAAGAGCGTGTCGACCCATGGAAAGAGGCCGGCGTAGTTTCCGCGCGCGGCTCGAGCGTGGTGCCAGTGATGAAAGGCAGGCGTCGCGATGAAGCGCTCGAGCACGCCGAAGCGAAAACGAACGTTCGCGTGCAGGAAGATGGCCCAGAGCCCGAGCAGCACCGTCGCTCCGGCGAAGATGGTGACGGGAAAGCCCAGCAACGTCAGCACCAGGAACTGCACCGAGCGCGTCAGCGTCTGGTCGAGCGGGTGCACACGCAGCGACGCCAGCCAGTCCAGCTGCTCGCTCGAGTGATGGACGGCGTGAATGCGCCACAGCACCGGCACGGCGTGAAAGGCGCGGTGCATGCCGTAGCCGATGAGCTCGACCAGCAGCAGCGCCTCGACCACCTGCAACGCCGCGGGTTGGGTCTGCACGACGCTCGCCGCGAACGGGTCGACGACCGAGACGATCAACCCGATGGTGAGCACCAGGGCGAGCTGCTGGAGCGTGTGTGAGAAGAAGAAGTGCGCGACGTCGGTCTTCCATCCCCGACGCAGCAGTGGCGCCTTCCTCACCGGCCACAGCCGCTCGAGCGGAACGAACAGCGCCGCGAGCACCAGCAGGCCGGCCGGGTTCCTGATCAGCTCCATGCGCTGAGGACACCGCAGCGCCCGAAAGGTGAAAGCCGCATGTGCCCCAATGACCCTGAGCGGTTCGGGGTCGACTTCAGTTCGAGGCCCGGCTGCGGAGAACCATGGACCTCAAAGCGCTCCGACTCAGTCGTCGCCACCGACCAGCTGCTTGAGCTCGTTCGTCGAGCCCGTGGGCAGCGCGAGCGCCTGTGCGTAGTGCAGCAGCAGCGCGCGGTTGTCGCCCACCGACAGGTTCTGCAGCTCGAGGGCACCGATGCGGTCTTCCGGCGAGAACGCGCCGACGGTCTTCTCCATCGACAGCTTCTCGGGCGCGTAGGCCGACTGCGCCGCGTTGGTGGAGAGGATGGTGTAGTCGTCACCACGCCGCAGCTCGACCTTCACCTCACCCGTCACGGCCGTGCCCACCCAGCGAGACAGCGACTCCTTGAGCAGCATCGACTCAGGGTCGAACCACTTGCCCTCGTACAAGAGGCGGCCAAGGCGGCGGCCGAGCGTCATGTAGAGGTCGGTCGTGTTTTCGTTGTGCACCGCCGACAGCAGACGCTCGTAGGTCAGGTGCAGCAGCGCCATCGCCGGCGCCTCGTAGATGCCGCGGCTCTTCGCGTCGATGACGCGGTTCTCGATCTGATCAGACATGCCCAGGCCGTGACGGCCGCCGATGGCGTTCGCCTCGAGGAAGAGCTGCACGAGGTCGGGCTGGCGCTTGCCGTTGAGCGCGACGGGAACCCCCGCCTCCCACGTGACGGTGATGGTCTCGGCATCGACGCGGGTCTCGGGCTTCCAGTGCGCGACGCCCATGATGGGCGCCACCAGGTGCATCGAGCTGTCGAGGTGCTCGAGCGCCTTCGCCTCGTGCGTCGCGCCCAGCATGTTCGAGTCGGTGGAGTACGCCTTCTCGGTGCTCATCGAGTACGGCAGCCCGACGGACTCGAGGAACTTCGACATCTCGGTGCGGCCGCCGAGCTCGTTGACGAACTGCTGGTCGAGCCACGGCTTGTAGATGCGCAGGTCGGGGTCGACGAGAATGCCGTAGCGGTAGAAGCGCTGAATGTCGTTGCCGCGGTGGGTGGAGCCGTCTCCGAACACGTGCACGCCGTCGTGCTTCATGGCGCGCACGATGGCCGTCGCGGTGACGGCCCGGCCCAGCGGCGTGGTGTTGAAGTACTTGCGGCCACCGACGCTGAGGTGAAACGCGCCGCACTGAATCGCCATGAGGCCTTCGTGCGCGAGCTGCGCCCGGCAATCGATGAGCCGCGCGGCCTTCGCCCCGTGCTTCGTCGCGATGGGCGGAATGTCAGACGCGTTCTTCTCGTCGGGCTGCGCGAGGTCGGCGGTGTACGCGTAGACGTCGAGGCCCTTCTTCGTCATCCACGCGACGGCGGCGCGGGTGTCGAGGCCGCCCGAGAAGGCGAGGCCGATGCGGGTTCCTGCGGTGGGCAGCTGACGGTAGATGCGGCTCATGGTGATCCGCCGACTAGTGGCGACGAGGCGCGCGCTGCAATGCATTTCTGCGCTGCCGCGGTCGACGGGCCGCGCTGCACCAACAGGTGGGGGAACCACCGTCAGCTGACAGTCGTCTCGCGAAGGTCACGCAGTCGGTCTAGCGTCGAGGGACTCCATGGCCGGTTCGCCAGCGAAAGACGACGCGACCTCGGTGCGCGACCCGCTTCTCAGCACGAAGCTGGGCGACTACCAGGTCGTCGGGCCGCTCGGCGAAGGTGGCATGGGCGTCGTGTACGAAGGCCTGCACACGGTCATCAACAAGCGCGTGGCCATCAAGGTGATCAAGCCCGAGTTCGCGGCTGATCAGATTCTCGTTCGCCGGGTGCTCGCCGAGGCCCAGGCCGTCAACGCCGTTCGGCACCGCGGCATCGTCGACATTCACGCGCATGGGCTCACGCCCGACGGCCGGCCGTACCTCGTCATGGAGCTGCTCCAGGGCGAGACCGTCTACGACCTGCTCCATCGGGAGGGCCGGCTGTCGCAGCTCGACGCGGTGAAGCTGTTGCTCGAAGCAACCGGCCCGCTCTTCGCCGCGCACAAAGCGGGCATCGTGCACCGCGACCTCAAGCCGTCGAACCTGTTCCTCTGCGTCGACGACGACGGCGAGAAGTTCTTGAAGCTGCTCGACTTCGGCTTGGCGAAGCGCTCCGCGCCGGGTGTGTCGTCTTCGACGATGACGTCGGCGTCGCTCATCGTCGGCACGCCCGACTACATGGCGCCCGAGCAGGCACGCGCCCAACCGACCGACCAGCGCACCGACATCTACGCGCTGGGCGTGCTGGCCTACGAGCTGCTCGCCGGCCGGTTGCCGTTCACGGCGGCGACCTCGGTCGACCTGGTGATGATGCACCTGACCGCGCCGGTGCCGAAGCTCATCGACGCCGACGTGGCCATTCCGCTCGAGCTCTCGCAGCTGGTCGAGCAGATGATGGCCAAGGAGCCGGCGAGCCGTCCCCCGACCCTCGAGCCGATCCGCGCGCTCCTCAAGCAGTTGGTGGCGCAGCACCCGCACGGCTTTCCGACCTCGCCGATGCCGCCGATGAGCCGCGCGACGCCCGTCTATCTCGAGGCGCTGCCGCGGGTGAGCAAGCCGGGCCTCGTGGAGGACCCGCCTCCGACCGTCGCGCGCGCCGACCGCACCGTCATCGCCGAGATTCCTTCGGAGCCAGAAGCGCGCTCCGCCGACGAGGGTACGGCCGACACGGCGATGTCGCTCGAGAAGATCGCCGTGCCCAGGCCTTCGGCGCGTCGACGAGAGTCGAAGAATGGCCCTGTTCCTGATTCGACTGATCAGCTCGCGGCTCGCCCCACCGAAGACGCCGAGCCCCAGCCCTCGACCTCGAAGACTCCGTTCATCATCGGTGGCCTGGTGGGCGTCATCGCGCTCAGCCTCGGAGTCGTCCTCCTCGGCGGAAACCGCACCGTCGTCACCGAAGTCCCCGAAGTGAAGCCTGTCGTGGCGAAAGAGGTCGAGGCGCCAGTCGAGCCGCCGCCTCCCGTGAAGCCGGTCGAGGTCGACCCGAAGCCCGTCGTCGCGGTGAAGCCGGTCGAGCCAAAGCCCCCTGACCCGATGCCCGTGGTTGCGAAGCCGGTGGAGCCGAAGCCGCTCGTGAAGCCTGCGGACCCGAAGCCTGCGGACCCGAAGCCTGCCGACCCGAAGCCCGTCAGCTCGGGCAAACCCGACGTGAAAAAGGTCACGCCGCGGGTGCCGACGGCAGAAGAGCTGAAGCAGCGAATCGAGAAGCTCGAGCCGCGTGTGGCGAAGGCGGTCGCGAAGGACCCTTCGCTGGGGCTCTACCTTCCCAAGTACCGGGGGGTCCTGCAGAAGGCGAAGACGGACAGCGACCGCACAGCGCTCAGCCGCGACCTCGACGACTTCGAGAAGGCCGTGGAGAAGGCGCTGCGCTGAGCGCGCCGTGCGTGGCATGGTCCAGTCCGTATGGTGACCTTCGTGATGCTGGTCGCGGTTCTCTCGGCCGACCCGACTGCGGTCGTCGTGCAGTCCCGCAGCGGCCTCTCGGTCGACGAGTTCAAGAAGGCGGCGACCGTCATCGACACCGAATTGTCGCGGGTCGCCGGAGCGTGGTCGCTCGATGAGACCCAGAAGCGCGCCAAAGCAGCCGGCCTCGCCGATGCCTCGACGTGCGGCGGGAAGCAGGCCTGCCTGCTCGAGCTGTCGAAGAAGCTGCAGGCCCGGTACGTGGTGCTGCTGTCGGTCTCGAAGGTCGGGCGCGATCGCGCGTGGGCGCTGGCGGCCTTCGACGTGTCGAGCGGCAATCAGCTCGCCCGGGAAGACTGGCTCGACGAGGCGAACGCCGACGTTTCGGTGCCGGTGGTGCGCTTCGCCGACCGGCTCGCCCCGCTGGTGAAGCCCGTTCAGAAAGACGCGCCGCTGGTGACGAAGCTCGACCCGCAACCACCTCCGCCTCCGCCGCTCGTGGTGGTGGAGCCTGCCCCTTCGAAGCCGCTGCCGAAGATTCTGCTCGTCGGTGCCGGGGTCGCCGCGGCCGCCGCAGTGGGGCTCGCCATCGGAAGCGTCGTCACCGCCGGCGCGCTCAATCAGGTGACGCCCGGGCCCGACGGCCTCAAGCTGTCGACGATGACGGCCGCGCAGGCCGAGAGCACGAAGTCGACCGCCAACGGGCTCACGGCGGCCGCGATTGCGTCAGGCGTCGTCGCAGCAGGGCTGGGAGCGGGCGCGATTCTGACGTGGTGAGCTGATCAGCTCACGCTTCATTGGCGAAGCGCTTGTCCATCTCGTTCTTCACGAAGCGCTCGATCTCCTCTGCGGTCGAGAACTGCATCGCCTTCGTCAGCAGCTCCTTCGCCTCGGTCATCGACACGCTGCGAATGATGCGTTTGACGACGGGAATCTGGCCGCTCGTCATCGAGAACTCGTCGAGCCCGAGCGCGAGCAGCACCACCGTGAGCGACGCATCGCCCGCCATCTCGCCGCACATCGACACGGGAATGCCGGCCTTCTTCGCGGCGTCGGTGATGTGCTGCACCATGCGCAGAATCGACAAGTGCATCGGACGATAGAGGTACGCGACGTCGCGGTTCTGCCGGTCGATGGCCAGCGAGTATTGAATGAGGTCGTTGGTGCCGATGCTGAAGAACTCGGCCTCCTGCGCGAGGCGGTCGGCGATCCACGCGGCGCTCGGCGTCTCGACCATGATGCCCACCGGCACGCGGCGGCCCAGCGGCACACCCTGTCGTGACAGCTCCGAGCGGCACGCCTCGAGCTCACTGCGCGCCTCGCGCAGCTCCGAGACGCCCGAGACCATCGGGAACATCACGCGCAGGTTCCCGTGCACGCTCGCGCGAAGCAGCGCCCGCAGCTGCGCCCGGAAGAGGTCGCGGTGCTGCAGGCAGTACCGAATCGCGCGCAGGCCGAGCGCGGGGTTCGTCTCCTTCTCCCACTTCTTGTTGCTGGGCACCTTGTCGCCGCCGAGGTCGAGCGTGCGAATCGTCACCGGCCGGTCGCCCATGGCCTCGAGCACGGCGCGGTACGCCTGGTAGTGCTCCTCTTCGGTGGGCGGCGCCGGCCGGTCGAGGAAGAGGAACTCGGTGCGGTACAGGCCGATGCCCTCGGCGCCGTGCGCGAGCAGCGACGGAATCTCGTCGGCGAACTCGATGTTGCCGTTGAGCCGCACGCGCACGCCGTCGATGGTGACGGAGGGCAGCTCGGCCGTCTTGAGCGCGAGCGCCTCGGTCGCCAGCTGGCGCCGCATCGTCTCGCGGAAGAGCGCGAGCTGCTCTTCGGTCGGGTTGACGAGCACGAGCCCGCGGCGGCCGTCGACGGCCACCACGTCACCGTTGCGAATCGCCTCCGCTGCTTTGCCCAGCCCCAGCACCGCGGGCACGTCACGCGCGCGGGCGACGATGGCCGTGTGGCTCGTGTGGCCGCCGAGGTCGGTGACGAACGCGCCCACCTTTCCCGTCTTCACCAGCATCGCGGCGTCGGCAGGGCTGATGTCGTGCGCGACCACGATGGCGCCGACCGGCACCTCGAGCTCCTGGTCGACGACCTCGCCCATCAGGTTGCGCACGAGGCGGTCGGCGACGAACTCGATGTCGCTCTTCCGCTCGCGAAAGTACTCGTCTTCGAGGTTGTCGAACTGGTGCCGCAGCCGCCGGCACACGCGCCGCACGGCCCACTCGGCGTTGATGGTCTCTTCCTTGATGAGCCGGGTGACCTCGACGAGGAACATCGGGTCATGCAGCATCATGCGATGCGCTTCGAGAATGAGCGCGTGCTCGTTCTCGGCGGTCCCCGTCGACAGCTTCGTCTTGAGGTCCTCGAGCTGTTTGTCCGACAGGGTGATGGCCGTGCGAAAGCGCATCACCTCGGCTTCGGCGTCGGTGGGCTTGAGCTTCACCTTCGGCGTGCGCACCTTGCGTGCGTCGATGACGAACGCGTGGCCGACCGCCACGCCCGGGCTGGCGCCGATGCCCTGAAACGAGACCGTGGCTGACACGACCGAACCGTACCCCGGGCTCGAAGGCGCACAAGGCCAGGCAGTGGGGCGGGTGTCAGAAGAAGTCCGTCGGGGGCCGCGCCGGGCTACTATCGCGCAGCACATGAAGGCGGTCTGTCCCAGCTGTGAGCGGCTCATCGAGGTGAAGGCGGTGAAGGTCGTCGGCACCGACGCCTTCGTCGGCTGCCCGAAGTGCGGCGTCGAGTCGTCGTTGCCCATCACGACCGAGGCGCTGCCACCCCTCACCGAGACGCCACGAGCGGCGCCTCCCCTGCCGATGTCTTCGCGAAAGACGCCCGGGCCCCGAGCGCTGGTGCTGGCCTCGTCGGCAGAGGCGAGCAACGTGGTGATGCTGAGGGCTCCGACGGCCGCGGCGGTCGAGTCAGCCCGCGCCTTCGCCGACAGCGACCCGTTCGAGGTGCCCGAGGGCCTGTGCCCCAAGTGCATCTCGAGGCGTGACGGCTCGTCGGCCTGCCCGACGTGTGGCCTCTCGTTCGACCGCGTCGACGTCGACTCGTTGAAGCCCGCCGCCGACCTCGCCGCCATGTGGAAGGAGCTGCTGCGCGAGTGGGGTGACGAAGCCAGACACGCCGCGGTGCGCCGCCTCGCCTCGGAGCGCAACCAGCTGCCAGACCTCGCCCGCCTCTACCGGCTGCGGCTCGCGGCGATGCCCGAAGACCCCATCGCCCAGCGCGGCCGCGACGACGTCTTCACCATGGCCTCGTCGGTGATGATGCCGCGCGGCGACCAGAAAGATGCAGCGCAGGCGCCGCTGCTGGTGCGGGTGCTCGTGGGCGCGCTGGCGCTCGTCGTCATTCTCGGCGCCTTCGCCGCGATGTTCCGGCTGCTCAAGACGTGACGACCTCGAAGCGGCGCGAGCTCCACCAGGCGACGGTCGATGGAGTGCTGGGCAAGGGTGGCGCGCTCTCGGCAGTGCTCTCGGGCTACGAGCACCGGCCTGCGCAGCTCGAGATGGCCAGAGGGGTCGAGGTCGCGCTCGAGACAGGCACCGCGCTGCTGGCCGAAGCCGGCACCGGCACGGGCAAGACGCTGGGCTACCTCGTGCCTGCGGTGCTCTCGGGCAAACGCGTCATCGTCTCCACAGCCACCCGCACCCTGCAGGACCAGGTCTTCACGAAGGACATTCCCCTGCTGCGCGACGTGGTGGGGCTGCCGTTCGAGGCGGCGCTGCTCAAAGGGCGCTCCAACTACCTGTGCGCGCACCGCTTCGAGGCCTTCGACCAGGCGCCTACCTTCGCCACGCAAGACGACGCGTCCTACTGGCCCGAGTTCCGCCGGTGGGCGATGGAGACGGAGACTGGCGACCGCGGTGAGACGCGCGTGCCTGAGAACTGGAGCGGCTGGCCGCTCGTCTCCACCACCAGCGACGCGTGCCTGGGTGGCAAGTGCCCGCTGTACGAGTCGTGCTTCGTCACCAAAGGCCGGCGCGCGGCGGCCGACTGCGACATCATCGTGGTGAACCACGCGCTCTTCTTCTCGGACCTCTCGCTGCGCTCCCGTGGCGGTGAAGAGAAGCTGGGCATTCTGCCGCCGTACGACGCGGTGGTGTTCGACGAGGCGCACGCGCTCGAAGACGTGGCGACCGAGCACTTCGGCGTCTCGGTCTCGTCGGGCCGGCTCACCAGCCTCGCGCAGGACCTGTTGGGCGTGTTGCCGGTGACCGACGGCCGCGCGAGTCATCTGGCGGCGCTCTCGGTCACGTTGCGCAGCCGCGGCGAGGCGCTGTTTCGTGAGCTCTCCCTCGCCTTCCCCGTCGAGCCGCTCGACACGCAGCGCCGGCAGGGTGACTTCACGCTGACGCCCGAGGTGGTGGAGCAGCTTCGGCCGCCCGCCGCCGCGACGCTCGAGACGCTCGCCGCCATCGCCGCGCTCACGGGAGACGACGACCCCGACCTGGGCGCGCTCCACCGCCGAGCCGTCGAGACGGCCTCCGCGCTCGAGCACGTGGTGCAGGCCGACGACGTTCGACAGGTGTACTGGGCCGAGACGCGTGGGCGATTCCTCGCGCTGAGGGCGGCGCCCATCGACGTCGGCGAGAGCCTCGCGCGCTTCCTCTACGAAGACGTCGGCGCCGTCATCTTCACCTCGGCCACGCTCACCTCGTCCTCGGGCCGGCAGGAGCGCTCGTTCGACTACGTCGCGCGCCGCTTCGGGCTCGACCCGAAGGCCACCGCGACCGTCTCGGTGGAGTCACCCTTCGACTTCCCCTCGCAGGCGGCGTTCTACGTGCCGTCACACCTGCCCGAGCCCAACGCGCCGGACTTCACGCTGCAGTTCTCGCGCGAGGTGCTGCGGCTCATTCGGCTGATGGGCGGGCGCGCCTTCGTCTTGTGCACCAGCCTCAGACACCTCGACGAGGTGCACGGGCTCGTCTCGCCGCACGTCGAGGTGCCCGTCTTCAAGCAGGGCGACGCGCCACGCACGGTGCTGCTCGAGCAGTTCAAGGAGAAGCCCTCCGTCCTCTTCGCCTCGCACAGCTTCTGGGAAGGCGTGGACGTGCCGGGTGACGCGCTCTCACTGGTGGTGATGGACAAGGTGCCGTTTGCGCCGCCCAACGAGCCGCTCCAGGCCGCGCGCATCGAGGCCGTACGCAAAGAGGGCGGCAACCCCTTCGACGAGTACCAGGTGCCGCAGGCCGCGCTCTCGCTGCGGCAGGGCTTCGGCCGCCTCATTCGCACGCGCACCGACCACGGCATCGTCGTGCTGGGAGACACCCGCGTGCTCACCAAGCGCTACGGCAAGCAGCTGGTCGCGAGCCTGCCACCGGCGACGCGGTTCTCGCGCCTCGAAGACGTCAAGCGCTGGTGGGCGGCGAAGAAAGCGTGACGGTCAGCGTGGCTCGCCGAACTTGCTGTTGATGAGCGCGCCGATTTCCTTCTGACAGTCTTCCGCGCCGTCGCCGCGGCACGACACCTTCACCACCATGCCCTGCGCGGCCGCCAGCATCAGCACGCCCATGATGGACTTGCCGTTGACGGTCTGGCCTTCGCATTCGACGTCGACTTCACACCCGTACTTGTTCGCCGCCTTCACCAGCTGCGCGGCAGCGCGGGCGTGCAGCCCGAGGGCGTTGGGAATGGTGTAGGTCGCTTCTGAAGAGCTGCTCACGAGGCTTGCCACTCTACGCAGAGCAGGCGCGCACGGCGACTTTCCAACACGCGCCCAGATGAACGGCCGGGAAACGGGCGTCGGCCTCGACCGAGGTGATTCTCACCGCGGGTGTGAAGCGGGGTGCACACTTTCGGAGCAGCGTGCGCCCGCGCTACACGCGTCGCCGATGCGGGAGCGATTCGACCGATGCGTGATGGTGGTGCTGCTCGCAGGCTGCGGAGCACCGATGACTGCGCTCCCCTCCGCTGACGCGGGGAGCACGGCCGACGACGCTGGCCTCGCCTTCGATGCAGGGAGCGACGCAGGCACCGACGCGGGCCTGCAGGTTGACGCGGGGCACTTCATCGACTCGGGCACGATGGTCGATGCAGGCCTGACGCCCGACGCGGGCTCGCTGGTCGACGCCGGGGTGAGCGGGCCCATGCCGGTCGGCTGCGTCACCACCGTCGCCGCGGGCCACCACGCCCTGCGCTGCGATGGCATCACCTGGGAGCTCGAGCTCTCGGCGGCGTGCGCGCGCGGTGGCTGCGGGCTCATCGTCGACGTGCACGGGCTGACGATGAACGGCAACTCGCAGGACAAGAGCACCAGGCTACGCAGCCTCGGCCCGCCGCGCGGCTTCGTCATCGCCCAGCCCACGGCACCCTCGAGCGCGCTCGGCCCGTCGTGGACGCCCGGCTCCGATGACCCGAAGGTCTGGGCGTTCCTCCAGCAACTCCAGCGTGCGCTCGTCATCGACCCGAAGCGGGTGCACATGACGGGCTTCTCGCAGGGCGGCGCGATGACGTGGCGCATGCTCTGTGCTCACGCCGACGTCTTCGCCTCGGTCGCGCCCATCGCGGCTGCCGACGCGCAGTCGTTGTCGAGCAACACCGCGCCCTTCGTCCTCGATTGTCCCTTCACGGCCGCGCGGTCGCCCTCGCGCGAAGTGCCGGTGCTGCAGATGCACGGCGCGTCCGATGGCCTGGTGCCCATCGCGAAGGGCCAGCAGCAGCGAGACGCCGTCATCGCCGCGTGGAGCCTCGGCACGCCGACCGTGGTGTCGAGCGACGCGCAGCACACGCACACCCGCTACACCTCGAGCAGCGGCCTCGTCTTCGAGTACCTGCAGCACGCCTACGCAGTCACCACGCCGTACGTGCCGGTGCCGCTCGTGGGGCACTGCATTCCCGGTGGGAACGACCTGCGCGCCAACGGAGCCCTCGGCCAGACGATGTTCTTCAGCTGCGCACCGCCCAACGCGTTCGTGTGGGGCGAGGTCGTGCTGCAGTTCTTCGTCGACCACCCGAAGCCGTGACCCTCAGCTGAACGAGAGAAGGAGAACGGCGAGGGCGTTGTTGGCCGAGTGGAGCAGGACGCCGAGCCGCAGGTCGCCTGAGCGTCGTCGCAGCTCGGCGAGGAGCAGGCCGATCATTCCCGTCATGAGCACGTGGGTGACGGGGCTGGTGGGGTCCAGGTGGGCGAGGCCGAAGATGGCAGACGAGCCGAGCACGGCCGCCTTCGTGCCCCAGCGCCCTTCGAGGCCCTCGTAGAGGAAGCCCCGAAAGCAGACCTCCTCGACCCAGGGCACCAGCCCGGCGACGAAGAGCAGCGTCCAGAACGAGTCCACCGGCCCTTTCACCCGCATCAGGCTCGCGACCAGCTGCTCGAGCGGCGCCGAGCCGAACAGGGCCAGGCGAATCGAGCTCCAGGCAAACTCCACCGAGAGCGTGGCCACCAGCATCGAGCCGGCCAGCAGCAGCATTCGGCGCTCCATGGGCCGGGTGACGTTGCCGTAGGGCGTGGGCACCGAGCGGAACCTGAGGGCAGCGAGACAGGCGACGGCCGACACGACAGTGCCGCCCCACCACCCCAACGGGCCGCTCACTGGCGGAATCAGGAAGCCGAGGCCGTCGAAGTACGCGGGCACTCCGCTCCACAGCCAGGCGAACCAGAAGCCCATCGCCTTTGCCCGGCCAGCCCAGACTCGCCAGAGCAGCACGAGCAACCCCACCAGCGGAACGCCCCACATCAAGAGCCTGAAACGTGGCGCGACCATGTCGATTGGGCGGAACAGCAGGTCGCGCAGCTCATTCGCTTCGAGCTTCGAGAGCTCGCCCGACTTCAGGCCCGATTGAACGCGAAGCCACCACGCCTTGCTCTGGGTCTTCTTGTCGCCCGGCGTTGCCACCGCTTCTGCCTTCACAGCGTGCCGGTAGGCGTCGTCGAAGCGTCCCTGCTCGATGCGAACCTCGGCCATCGCCAGCTGACAATTCGGGTCGTCGTCCCTGAGCGGCAGCGCCATCGACAGCAGCTGCTCAGCGTGCGCTGACTCTTTGCGGGCCAGTGACCGCGCGCGCCAGCACAGGCCTCGCGCCGCGGGGAGAACGCCTGCGTCGAGGGCCTCGGTCAGCAGCCGCTCGGCGCGGGCATCGTCATCGGCCGCGAAGGCCTGCTCGCCCAGCGCAAACGCGACGACGCGGTGCTTCTCGGCCGGAGCAGTCCACAGCGTTCGTTCGGCGGCCGTGACGTCGACCGAGACCGCGTACCAGCCGCGAAGCAGGAACATGCCCGACAGCCACTGCGCAGGCTGCGCCCCACCGTCCGCAGCCACCAGTAGCTGAGGCACCCACTCCTTCATCATGCGCTCGTTGAGGCGGCGGTCCGCATCGGTGAGAAGCCGCTCGGGCTTCTCGGGAACCGCCAGTGCCTCACCGCCATCGACGCGCAGGGTGATGACCCAGAGTCCATCCTGGTTCAGGCCGATGGATGAGATGCTCCTGCGCCCACACGCGGGAGCAGCCCAACAGGGCCACCAACATGAGGCAGCGGTATGGAGCCGAGATGCGCACCCGATACAGACGCGCCAGGTGAATTCGGCGAGCACCGCGGGACTGCTCAAACACCTTACAAAGGAATCGAGAACACCTCGGGTCCACGCGCGAAGAAGATGATCAGCGCACACCCCAGCAGGTAGGCAACGGGGAACCAGCGGCGGGAGCGCGCGTCGAGCGACTCCACGCGTCCTCGCACGGTCAGCAGCTCGGCTTCAGCCTTCGTCTTGTCGCCTTCGACCAGGCCCGCCAGCCGCGCCTCGAGCGTCTGCGCCTTGTCGAACAACCGGGTCACCGTCACGCACTCGAAGAGAATGGCCGTGATGACGATGTACGAGAGGTTGAAGAGCTGGTCGAGCAGCACCGTGCTGCCGAGGTACGGCAGGTCATCGGTGAACGCGAGCTGCAGGAACACGATGGTGAGCAGCGCGGTGATGACGGTGCCCACGCGCGCCTCGACGTGCACGGGCTTCAAGAAGAACACGAACCAGCAGCACATGAGCACCAGCAGAATCGGCGGCAGCATGGTGGTGAACAGCACGCGCAAGGGCCGCTGCAGGAGCACGCCGAACCGAACGCGCGAGTGCTCGAGCTTGCCGACGAGCCCGAAGCTGCCCGGCACCTCGACGCGCTTCTCCTCGACGATGGGCGCCTTCACCACCCAGCCCGGCACCGACAGCTCTGGCACCACGCCGCTCGCCGGGTCGAGGTCGAAGATCAGCTGATCAGCGCCGCGCTGCGTGTCTTCGAGCTCGAGCATCACCTTCTGCCAATCGAGCGGAAACGTGCCGAGCGCGAACTTGTGAAAGAAGCGGCCTTCGACGAGCAGGCGCTGGTAGCGGCTCCCATCGGGCAGCGTGAGCGGCTCTTCGTACACGGGCACCTGCGTCAACGCCCAGGCCTCGAGCAGGTTCACGAAGCGCACCGACTTCGTCGGGTCTCGTTCGCCCTTCCACTTGAACCAGACGACGGCGCTGAGGTGGTACGCGTTCTGGTCGAGGTCGATGGCCTCGACGTTTCGCAGGAACGAGCCCACCGTCACGTGTTCGGGCTCTGCCAGCGCCGGCATGGCGACACACAGCAGCAGCACCCAGGCACGCACGGTCGACACGATACAGCGGCGCGAATCGGTGGAATCGACGAAGTCGCGATATCGTCACGCGATGATGTCGCTCACCGTCGCGCTGCTGCTCGCTGCAGCTCCCGTCGAGAAGCCACGGATGGCGCTCATCGAGCTCACGACCGCTGGCGGAGTCGAGGCCTCGTCGGCGAAGAGCCTCACCGAAGCCATCGCCGCCGAGCTGCAGGCGCGAGGCTTCTTCGAGGTCATCTCCCAGCAGGACATCCAGACCCTGCTCGGCCTCGAGCGCCAGAAGCAGCTGGTGGGCTGTGCAGACGATGGCGCGTCGTGCCTCACCTGTCTGCCGCCCTTGGCGCCCGCTTCGTCCTCTCGGGGTCGCTGTCGCGGCTGGGCACCGCGTGGCAGCTCACGGTCACCACGCTCGATACGCAGAAGGGCCAGGCGCTGGGCCGCTCCACCCGCGTCGCCTTCGAGCTCGAAGCCCTGCGCGCAACCCTCGGGCTGCAGGTCGCTGAAGCCACCGCCACACCGCCACCCGCGCCGCCCTCGAAGGTGCTGCCCTTCACCCTCATCGCCGTCGGGGCCGCCAGCACGCTCTTCGGCCTCGTGTGGGGCACCCTGCAGCTCTCGGCGGAACAGCAGCTCGCGGCCGAGCTCGACCGCGGCGCCACGACTCCGGGCCGGCTGCGGTTGATCAGCGACTACGAAGCCGAGCTGCGCCTCTTGAGAACGCAGCAGCTCATCGCCGTGGGCGCGCTCGTCGCAGGTGCAGGCCTCGCGGTGACGGGAGTGCTCCTCTTGCCGAAAGACGCACCGGTGCAGGCCACGCTCGTGCCGTCGGCCGGCGGGCTCGCCATCGTCGGAGCCTTCCCATGAAGCGTGCGGCGCTGCTGTTGATGCTGGCTGGCTGCGTCGACCTCTCGGCCCCGCGTGCCTACCAGTGTGACCCGCAAGGGCTCTCGCTCGAAGAGGCCGTTCGACAGAGCAACTGCCGCTCGACGAAGAGCAGCACCTGGTACTGCGCCCTCGACGGGTTCTGCCGCGACGTCACCAAGCCCTCGACCCGGGAATGTGAAGCCGACGTTCATTGCCCCGCACAGCATCGGTGCCTGCCGACGGAAGACTCGATGCGGGTGCTGCGCTGCCGGCCGGTCGACCAGGAGGGCGCGTTCCGCTGCCGGCCTGATGCTGGTGACTCCGACTGCGGCCCCGCCTCGAGCTGCAGCTTCGAAGGGGTCTGCCAGCCCAGAGAAGCCCGCGCCTTTCGCTGCCGGCCCGACGCCGGAGACGTCGACTGCTTCGGTGGCTGGCGGTGTGGGCTCGACGCGGTGTGCCGCGCGCGCGTGGGCGGACCCAACCGGTGCGTGAGCGACTTCGACTGCGACGAGGGGTGGCGCTGCGGCGGTGAACGCTGCCTGGACCCGCGAGACGAACAATTGCTGCCGCTGCGCGCGCCGTTGGCTCCCATCAAGGTGAACCCGCTCGTCGACTTCTTCGGTGACGGCGGAGGTCTGCTGCTCGTGTCGCCGCCCATTCCGGTCGATGGCGGCTTCGAACAACGGGTCGTGTTCCGCGATGGGCCGGGGCTGTTCCTCATCAAGACAGGTCGGGGAACGACCTCGATCAACCCCGTTCCAGTCGCGATGCCGCTGCAGCCAGGCGCGAAGGTGGCGCTCGGGCCTGCGACCATGGTGCAGGCGAAGGGCTCGCTCATCGACGTCGTGCTGCTCTCGCCAGACGCCGGGGTCACCACGTTCGACGCGGGCCGTGAGGTCATCTCGGCTCGCGCCCTGGGCGGCCCGGGCTTGACCTTCGGGTTCGGCTTCGCGCTCGACGGAGGCACCTCGACCAGCGCCTTCGTCATCACGCCCGGTCGCACCGACGAGCTGCAGTTCGTGCCTGACTCAGGGGTTCGGCTGGCGGGCGTGACGACCTACTCCGTTCCAGGCTGCGCGCCGTCGGTCATCGGCTGGAGTGCGACGACCCTCTACCTCTGGCGTCCCGACGCGGGCTTCACCACTGGAATGACGACCACCTCGACCGGCCGCGACCTCGAGCACCTCGCGGTCGACGATCTGGTCGAGATCGTCACCGACGACCGCGCCGTCCCTCCGAAGCGGTCGATTCTCGACGTCGTGAGCGGCGACGGCGCGTTCGTGGTGACCTACGAGCAGAAGCAGCCGGGGGCTTCAGACGGTGGCTCCCTCGCGGCCGGTGGCGCCAGCGTTCGCGTCGCTGCGGTGGCGCCACTGGGCTGTGGGCTCGTGGGCCTGGTGACCGACGTCGAGGCCTGTGAGGGCGCACCGGGCGCACAGGTGAAGTCGACCTGGGCGAGGGCGAGCCAGGGCCAGCCCATCGACCTCGTTCGCAGCTGCAGCCGCGGAGCGATCGAATTTCAATACCGGGGCTCGAGCGTGCGTGTCGAGCCGCGGTCACTCACCGCGCAAAGCGTGGGTTCGTTTGCGGGCGTCGCCGTCTCGGGCGTTCTGGGAGTTGGCGCGACCCCGGTGTCAGCAGCTCCGCTCGCGGCCGCAGGGCCCATCGAGGCGGTCTTCGAGGAGCCGGTGTCGAGGCTGTCGCTCTTCGTCTCTGGCAACACGTACTTCTACCCAGCGGCCCTCGGTCTGCAGGCGTACTTCACGACGAACGACCCCGGCTCGATGGTCTTCGGCCGGCTGGCGTTCTCGCGCAACACCACGATCCTCCGCAGCGGGCTGGTGGTCGACCGTGACGTCGATGGTGGCGTGACGTTCCTCGCTGGAATGCCCGAGGGCAGCTCCATCTCGGGCGCGGTGTTCGTGCCGCCCAACGCGCTCGTCGTCACGGCCTCCGATGGGCTGTGGACGGCGCCGCTCGACCCCGCGACCCCGACCTACCTTCAGCTGCGTGCGCGGTCCCTGCCGGGTTTTCCCATCACCTCCATCGCGCTCGACGCGCACCCGAGCGGCGGGGCGTTCCAGGGCTTCGCCGTCAGCGCCAATCGACTCTTCAGCGTCGACGCGCCGACGTTGAACCGCGTGAACCTCACCGAGCTGCCCCTCACGGCGGCCGATGATCCGGTGCAGGTCTGGTTCGACGGCCCGAGCGGAGCGCGACGCGGGAGGTTGCTCATGCGCAGCGGCGCCGTGCGTTCGCTGCCAGGCCTGCTCACGCTGGCCGAGCTGCCCGGCCGTGACGTCGCCACCGAAGCCATCAGCGCCTGCGACTCGACGCTCCAGCTCACCGCGACCGGGGTCTTCCGGCTCGAGAGCCCCGACGGAGGCACCGGCCTGTGGCGTCGAATCGATGGGCCCTTCACCACCGACGCCGGCCTTCGCTTCGACCAGGCACGGCTCATCGCGATGGATGGAGGCGCCCTCGTCTCGTTCCCCGGGGGCACCGCGTGGCGACTGCCCCTCGTCTGCCAATAGCCCGCCGCGATTTGTCGCGACGGCCGTGCAGGCGGTAGAACCGATGAACGTCGTTGGAAAGACGCACCTCCTTCGCCCAGGGGTGCCAGATGGTAGTGTGTGGGGACCCCCATGGACTCGAAGCGAACCGTTGCTCCCGCCCTCGCTGGCGTCGTGCTGCTCCTCGTCTGCGCGACGGGCTGCGACAAGACCACCCGCGTGATGGAAGTCACCTACTGCCGCATGGACGTCGACTGTCCCACTGGCTACCTGTGTGAGTCCTTCGAGTGCGTGCCGAAGAACGCGAAGACGTGTGAGAACGTCAACGACGGCACGCCCATTCTGCAGCCCACCCCGCACACGGTGGACTTCGGCATGACGACCTCGAACGCGGCGCAGACGAAGACCGTGACGCTCTCGAACATCGGCAACTGCACGTTGACCCTCTTCGAGGCGAACCTCGCGAAGCCCGACGGCGGCATCGGCTGCGAGTTCTGCGGCTCGAACTTCCCGAAGGAGATCTTCCCCGGCCGCAGCGAAGAGCTCTCCATCGTCTGGGCGCCCGGTGACCCGACGCCGCAGTCGAACGAGCTGCGCGTGCTCTCTGACGACAAGGAGTACCCCACCTTCCGCCTGCCGATTCGCACCAACTACATCGGCCAGCCCAACCTCACCGCCGCGCCGAACCCGGTGAACTTCGGTTACGTCGCGGTGGGCCGGCAGTCGAAGCGCAACGTCTCGCTCTCGAACCGCGGCACGGGCACGGCGCCGGTCACCATCACGGCCATCGCGGTCGAGCCGGCGATGAACTCGGACTTCGAGGTGGTGCTGCCCATGGGCTCGCTGCCGAAGACGATGCGCCCCATCACGCAGGACAACACGGCGCTCTTCACCTTCGAGACGCGCTTCACGCCGCGCTCCTCGGGCGCTCCCGACGGCGGCGGAGACACCCTCAGCACCCTCGTGCTGCAGACCAGCGAAGGTGAGCTGCGCATTCCGATGCAGGGCAACTCGGCGACGCCGCCGGTCATCTCGGTGACGCCGATGATGATCGACCTGGGCGACGTGCGGCTCGGCACCACGCTCTCGCGGCCCCTCACCATCACCAACAGCGGCGGCGCTCCCCTCACCGTGCGCGCGAGCTGGGGCGGCACGCGGCCCTCGACCGACCTGTCGACCGCGCCACAAATCATCCCCGCCATCGCCGGCGGCACCTTCAGCGAGCTGCAGGTCGTCGTCACGGCGACCGCTGCCGGCCCCATCACCGGGCTGCTCCAGCTCGACTCGAACGACCCTGCGCGGCCCGTCATCACCGTTCCCGTCACGGCCAACGGCGTGATGGGCCCCGGCCCCGAGGTCGTGAAGCTCGAGATGACGTACGACAACGGCAGCGACTCGGCCTTCGACAACGACGTGCGCGACGTCGACATGACGCTCGAGCACCCGTTCGGCTACATCTGCAACGAGCGCACGCCGGCGCCGATGAACTGGGGCATGTACGGCACCCCGACGTGGCTCGCGTTTCCGCCGAAAGAGGAGCCCGAGCGCATCGTGCTGGCCGACGCCCGCGCCGACGGCACCTACCGCGTGATGGTGAACTACCAGCAGGACTGCAAGTCGCTCCCGACGGCGCTGCTGGCGGGCATTCTCGGCATCTCCATCGACATTCTCGTCGACGTTCTCACCGGCGGAGCGATTCCCATTCCCGGACAGGACGTCGGCCGTCTCATCGAGCAGGTCTGCCTCAACAAGGCGGGCTCTGCGGTGAACGTGAAGGTCTTCGTCAACGGCATGCTCGTCTCCGAGAAGAACACCAGCCTCGGGCGCAAGGGTGACAGCGCGTACATTCTCAACCTCGTGCGGCAAAACGGCGTCTTCTCGGTGCCGTGATGGAGCCCACCATGCGTTTCCACCTGCTCCTCGTTCTCTCGCTCGCGGCTGGCTGTGGCACGAAGCCGCCCACCAGCGTCACCAACAGCAACGGCATCGGTCCGTTCCGCGGCCTGCGCGCGATTCCCCGGCAGCTGGCCTTCACCTGCGTGACGCCCGGCTGCGACACGACGCTGGCGGTGAAGGTGCAGTCGACCGTGAACCGTCGCGTGGCCGTCAAGCGCGTGGTGCTCTCGAAGGACAGCGGCGAGTACACGCTGACGCCGAGCATCGCGACGCCCTTCATTCTCGGAGCAGCGTCGGAGTTCTCCATCGACGTGAAGTACGCGCCCCAGTCGGCGCCGGCGGCTGACGACCTGCGCGTGCTGGTGACGTACACCGACGCGTCGCCCGACTCGGAAGACCCAGACCGCCTCGAACCGGGCGAGCTCGAGATTCCGCTGGTGCGCCGCCTCGTCGGAGAGCCCGCGCTCGACGTGCAGCCGCGCTCCTTGAACTTCGGCCTCGTTCGCCAGGGCGAGATGAAGACGCTGCCGGCCATCGCGCGCAACGTGGGCTTCGGCAACATCGCGCTCGCGGTCGACCAGGTCGACGCTGGCCACCCGTGGGTGTCGGTGACGCTGCCCACGTTCTCGGCGCTGGTGCCCGACGCTGGCCTGTCGATTCCCGTCATCTTCAAACCGACGACGCGCGGGTACTACCAGGGCGACGTCATCATCGGCTCGTCCACCCCTGCGGTGAACCCGGTCACCTTCGAGGTCGAAGGGACGAGCTTCATCGACGGCGTCATCGCGGTGGAGCCCGAGGAGCGCGCCATCGACTTCGGTGACGTGCCGCGACGGCAGCGCCGGCAGGTGACCGTGCAGGCAGCCAACCTGGGCGGAAACGCCCTCTTCATCAGCAACGTCACGGTGCGGGACCTGTCGAACAACGTGCGCGTGTCGTTGCCCAACATGGCGATGACGGCGACGCTCGATTCGCTCAAGCGCATTCCCCTCACGCTCGACCTCGACGCGAGCCAGCCCGGCATCGTCGACGCGATGCTCGTCATCACCTCGACCGACGCGACCCGGCCCACGCTCGAGATTCCAGTCCGTGGCGTCGTCACCGAGCCGCGAATCGAGGTGACGCCCACCACGCTTGCCTGGGGCAACACGCCGCTCGGCTGGCAGGTCACCAAGAACCTCGAGCTCAAGAACGTCGGCTTCGGCGCGCTGACGGTGAAGCGCATCACCTTCGTCGGCGGAACCAGCAACCTGTACTCGTTCAAGAACCTGCCCGCCCTGCCCTTCACGCTGGCGACTGCAGGGCGTGGCAACATCGAGATCGAGTTCCGTGCCGACGCGATGGCCGCGTTCAACGGCAGCGTCAGCATCGAGACCGACGACCCCGTGCAGCAGATCGTCGAGATTCCCATGACCGCCACGGGCGTGAGCTGCACCTCGGGCTGCATGGTCGCCAACGCGACGCCCTCGTGCATGAACGGCCAGTGCGGCATCGCGGCGTGCAACGCGGGCTACTTCAACACCGACGCCATGGCCTCGAACGGCTGCGAGTGCCAGGAGACCGGCAGCGACCCCTCGGGCTTCTGTTCGATGGGCGAATACAAGGGCAACCTGAAGGACACCTCGGGCCAGACCGCACAGCACCAGGGCATGCTGCCCGAGCAGGACGACGTCGACTGGATTCGCTTTCACGCTGAAGACGCGACGAACTTCTTGAGCGACGACTTCGACGTGCGCATCAGCCTCACGACGAGCGACCCGAGCATCGAGATGTGCATCTACCGCAAGAGCGGCACCTCGCATGACTCGAGCTGTTACATGCAGGGCGAGACCTGCGGCATTCGCAGCTTCCGCCGTGATGGCAGCATCGGCTCGGAAGACGGCGCCGACTTCGACATCAAGATCTACCGGCGCGCCAACGCAGCGCCGACGTGCACGACGTACACCGTGAACATGTCGAACGGCTGATCAGTACTCGCAGACGCCGGGCACTCCGGCGTCGATGCGTTTGCACGTCATGCGCGAGTTGCAGCAGCGGCCTGGCTCGTCGAAGCGCCACCCGTCGGCCAGACAGCTCGCTGCTTCGGCGGCACACCAGCGGCCGGCGTCGGCTGTTCCCGCGTCAACTCCAGCGTCTGGGCGCGTGGAGAAACCCGCGTCCATCACCATCACCTGGCCTGCGTCCTGAACGGGGTCAGGCAACAGCGAATCAGAGCGGCCACAGGCGGCGAGCAACACGAGCACGAAGGAAGCCATGCGCATCATGGCGACGGTATGTCTGCGGGCGAAGAGAAGGACAATTCAGCCGTACCGTCGGCGCAGCTCGATGTAGGTGCCCACGCACGCCTCGATGGTCGCCTCGATGGGCTTCGCGTACCCGCCGCCGAGCGTGACGGCGATGGGCACCGCGCGGCTCCAGCAGAGGTCGAAGACGCGGCGGTCTCGTTGGCGCAGCCCTTCGTGAGACAGATGCAGCCGCCCGAGCGCGTCTTCCCGCAGCGCATCGACGCCCGCCTGGTAGAGCACCAGTGACGGCGCCGACGCCTCGAACACCTCGGGCAGGTGCTGATCGAGCAGCCCCAGGTAGTGCGCGTCGTCACAACCGTCGGGCAGCTCGACGTCGCGGGTCGAGACCTGTTTGCGAAACGGGAAGTTCTTCGCGCCGTGCATCGAGAAGGTGAACACGCGCTGCTCGTTCGTGAAGATGCTCGCCGTGCCGTCGCCCTGGTGCACGTCGAGGTCGACGATGAGCACGCGCTCCACTTTGCGTTCCTCGAGCAGCGTCGCGGCGGTGACCGCGAGGTCGTTGAAGACGCAGTAGCCCGAGCCGAAGTCGGCGTACGCGTGGTGCGTGCCGCCTGCGAGGTTGCCGGCGGCGCCGTGTTCGAGTGCCCACCGTGCCGCAGACAACGTTCCACCGGCCGACGCGAGCGAGCGCTTCAGCAGGCCCGGCGACCAGGGAAAGCCGATGCGGCGCAGCGCGGCTTCGTCGAGCGTGCCGTCGAAGCACGCGTCGAGGTACGCGCGGCCGTGCACCTGCTCGAGGAACTCGCGCGCGATGGGCTCTGACACCTGCAGCTGATCAGCCGTGAGCACGCCACGCTCGAGCAGCAGCTCGCGCAGCCGCCGGTACTTGCCCATGGGGAAGCGGTGCCCCTCGGGCAACGGCACCTCGAACGGGTCGGAGTACCAGACCCGCACTCAGGGCTTCTCGGTGATCTCGAAGGTGAGCCCGACCGTGTGCTTCGCCTGGTCGACCTCGCTGAACGGCTCCACGTCGACGGTCTTGCCCTGCTTCTGCGCGCGAAGACGCAACTTCTCGAGGTCGCGCTGAATGACGGCGCGCGAGAAGACGGCTCCCTTCTTCGTCTCGAGCCCCGCGAGCGCGTCTGCGCCGAGCGAGAGGCCCTTCATGGAGAGGACTCCGACGCGAAAGACGGGGCCTTCGACGATGGTGAAGACGATGTCGGTCGGGCCTGGCGCTCCGCTGCGCGGCACCTGTTGCTGCTTCACCGATACCGCCACGTGGCCACGGTCGAAGTACAGCCCCGTGAGCCGCACCACGTCGTCTTCGAGTCGCTCGGGACGCACCGGCGCGCCGGACTTCGCTTCGACGACCTTCTCGAGATCCTTCACCTTCACCGCTTTCGCGCCATCGAAGCGCACGGCCTCGACCATGAAGCGCGGGCCTTCGGTGATGGCGATGATCAACTCCGTGCCGGCCGTTCTGAAGTCGATGGTGGCGTCGTGAAAGCCCTGCGAGTCATAGAACGCCCGGGCGAGATCGCGGCGGCGATTGCGCTGGCTGAGCGTGTCGCGAAAGTTCTTCCCCTCGAGGTATTGCCGCACTTCGGCCGAGAGCGACGTGCCGCCCTCGATGCGCACGGTGCTGATGAGCGCGCGCTCGACGACGACGTAGGTGACGACGACGCGTTTGGGGTCGAGAGACTCCGCAAAGACGGATGCCTGGCTGATCAACCCGGTGTCGACGAGCGCGGTGAGATCGCTCCGCACGCCATCGGCGTCGAGCGTCGTGCCCTCCCGCGGCGCCACGGCCTCACGCAGTCGCAGCGACGTCTCGTCTCCCGCGCCCAGCAGACAGAGCTTCTCCACGCGCGCACCGAAGACGGTCTCGGGCGCGAACGCAGCCCCCGAAGGCGCGTTCGTCGGGCACGCGTCCGACGGCGGAGGAGGAGGCGTCGACGGCGGCGGCGCACGCACCACGGCCTGCTGAGTCGCGCACGCCGACAGCAGGAGCAGCACGGCGACGCGGCTCATTCGAACACCTCGATGACGGCGCGCTTGCGAAGCGGGGCGAGCAACTTCTCTCGAAGGGCCGCGCGCTCCTCGTCGGTCTTCAATGAAGCGCCGTTCGCCCGCGCCAGAATCCACCGCATCTCGAGCAACTGGCCGCGCAGCTGCTCGCGGTACTCGGCGACGGTGAGGCCCTGCCGCTTCACCTCGGCCTCCAACGCCGTGCGGTCCACAGCGTTCCCCTTCGCGATGGTGTCGAGCGCTCCGTCGATCTCGCTCTCGGTGGGCGTGAAGCCAGCGTCTTTCGCGATGAGCAATGCGTCGATGAGCTCGGCACGCGCCACGCGAGGGGAGACCTTCTGCGTGATGACGCGCTTCTCGACCTGTGACTGAAACACGAGCTGGCCATCGACTGCTGCTGCGACCCGGTCCACCAACACCGGCCCGGCGAAAGACGACGACGAGACGACGAGCACCAGCAGGAGCGCACGCATGACGCCGCATCCTGACAGGAACGCGGGCACTGGCGATCGCGCTCGGAGGACTGGTCGACGCCGACTTCCACGCGGCACGTGAAAGATCAGGCGCCTCGCCCGCTGGAGCCCCTGAGCATTCTCATGACGGCCCGCCTCTTTCCCGCCTACACTCCCGCGGTCCATGTCAGGTCCTTCGATTCCGCAACGCACCGTGCTGGGCGCGCGCGCCGCCAACCTCGAGCGCTTCGCCTCGCAGGAATACCACCTGGTGCTGATCAACACGCCCGACGCCGGCAAGAGCTACCCGCTGGGTGAGCTGTTGCGCATCGGCAAGGTGACCGAGAACAACGACGTCGTCATCGAGCACCCGACCGTCAGCCGCAACCACCTCGTCGTGCGCCGCCAGGGCGAACAGTTCCTCGTGCAGGACCTGGGCAGCACCAACGGCACCTTCATCGACGGCGCGCAGGTACGTGAGGCGTTCTTGCGCGCGGGCGCGTTGCTCGAGGTCGGCGACGTGCAGCTGCGCTTCCAGCCGCAGGTCAAGGCGCTCGAAGTCTCGCCGACCGACAACGACCGCCTCGGCGACCTCGTCGGCAAGTCGGTGCCGATGCGGCAGATCTTCGCGCTCATTCAGCGCATCGCGCCGACCGACTCCACGCTGCTGCTCATCGGCGAGACCGGCTCGGGCAAGGGCGCTGCGGCGCGCACGATTCACAAACAGTCTCCCCGCGCGACCGGCCCGTTCGTCGTCTTCGACTGCGCCGCCGTCAGCGAGAACCTCATCGAGAGCGAGCTCTTCGGCCACGAGAAGGGCGCCTTCACCGGAGCCGTCGCCCAGCGCGTCGGCTGCCTCGAGCGCTCCAACGGCGGCACGCTGTTCCTCGACGAAATCGACGACCTGCCGCTCGACCTGCAGCCCAAGCTGCTCCGCGCGCTCGAAGACCGTGAGTTCCGCCGGCTCGGCCAGTCGGGAGGCGCGCAGAAGTTCGACACGCGCGTCATCGCCGCCTCGAAGAAAGACCTCTGGAGCGAGACGCAAGGCGGCCGCTTCCGAGAAGACCTCTACTTCCGTCTCTCCGTCTTCACGCTCACGCTGCCCAGCCTGCGCGACCGCAAAGAAGACATTCCGCTGCTCGTCGACGCGATGGCCGGTGGCCCGCTGTGGAACCGCCTCACCGAGAAGCAGCGCGACCAGTTCCAGGGCCACACCTGGCCGGGCAACGTGCGTGAGCTTCGCAACGCCGTCGAGCGCCTGCGCCACGTCGCCGACATCCCCGAGCTCGCGAGCGAGTCGTTCCTGCGTGAGTACAACGGGCCGTCACAGCCCCAGGGCGAGACGTTGCCGGTGAACTACGCGTCGCCCTTCAAGGAAGCGAAGGACGAGCTCATTCGCGGCTTCGAGCGCGAGTACCTCACGCGGCTCATCGCCAAGACGCGCAACAACATCGCCAAGGCCGCGCGCGACGCCGGGCTCGACCGCAAGCACCTGTACTCGCTGCTGCACAAGTACGGCATGGTGCAGACCGAGTCGGAGTAGCTCTTCAGGGCTTCTTCGGCTTCGCTGCTGCCTTCGCTCGCGCCGTCTGCAACAGCGGCCACGCGCGATCGAACAGATCATCCGACAGGTGCCGTTCGAGCGCGGTGTTCAGCGTGTGCACGGCCTGCTCCGGCTGATTGAGGTGCTCGACCTGCAGCCACCCCAGCGTCACCAGCGCCTCGGTCGTGCGCGCGTCTTCGGCGTGATGCGTGACGGTCTCCTCGAGCAACACGGCGGCACGCTGGGCGTCTCCCTGGACGAAGGCCTCGACCGAACTCTCGAGCAGCTCCCCCACCACGTCGGCGCCTGAGTCCTGCTCCGGCGGTCTCGCGAGCCGGCGTGACCGCCCCTGCATCATCACGCTCGCGAGGTTCGACGATGGCGTCGCGACGGACGGAACCACCACGGGCTGGAGCGCCACCGCAGACTCGAACGCCGGCACGGGCTCACGCATCATCGCGAAGACGCCCCACCCCACCAGCGCCGTCACGACCGCCGACACCAGCACCAACCGCCCAACCGGCCGTGAGCCAGAGCGCGTCTGCACCATGCGCACCCACGTGCGCGCCACCGACGCCTCGACCTCGGGCTCGTCCAACAACCGCTTCACGTCTCTCGGCAACGTCATGACTTCACCTCTTCTTCTCGTTCGGGCGGCTCGATGGCCACCCGTTGCGCGATTCGCTCCTCGGCCGCAGCCAGGTAGCGCTTCGTCGTCGACAGGCCCTTGTTCAGCAGGGCCGCCACGTCTTCGAGCTTCTCGCCTTCGATGTAGCGCAGGCTCCACGCGAGGCGCAGGTTGGTGGGCAGCTCGCGCAGCGTCACCTCGAGCAGCGCCAGCTCACCGCGCGCTTCGACGCTCGTGCCCGGCTTCGCGAGCGCCTCGAGCGTGTTCTCGGCCTCGGGCTCGAAGCCCACGAAGCGCAACAGCCGCTCCCGACGCATGCGACGGCGCACCAGGCTCACCACGATGGTCGACAGCCACCCGCGAAACTGCGCCGGCTCTGACAGCTGCGAGAGCCGCGACAACGCGATGATGAAGGCGTCGTGCACCACGTCTTCTGCAGCCGGCACGCTGTGCAGCAGTCGGGTCGCCATCGACAACATGATCGGCGCATACCGGCGATAGAGCAGCCCTTCAGCCGTGCGGTCACCCGCGAGCGTTCTGCGCACCACGTCGTCGACGGGGACCCCTTCAGGGAGCGTCACGAGAGCCTGGGGTTTCCGGTTCACTGAAGGGCTCGATCCACCGGGGTCAGAAAACGGCCCACACGGCCGCAATGGGCTGGTTTTGGCACGCCGCGGCTCCAATTGCCTGACGTCAAACCTGAGGGGAGCACGCATGCGGCTGAGTCGAGCAGCAGTTCTGGCACTGACGGTCGTCTCCTGTGCGCCGCCCGAGGAAGACGCGCCTGCGACGAGTGGCGCCTTCACGGGCGGTGGCGGTTCTGTGGGCATTTCCAGTCGAGCAACCAGGCCCCTCATCGGTGGCACCGTGCTCGTCAGCCCCGACGGAACCCAGGCCGTCGTCAGCGACCCCGAACGCGACACCGTGTCGTTCATCTCGCTGACGAGGAACCTGGTCAGCTCGTACGTTCAGCTGGCGGCCGGCGCTCAACCCTCGAGAGCGACCTGGAACGCGCAGGGCCTGGTGCAGGTCGTGCTGCGCGGCACCGGTGAAGTGGCCACCATCGACCCTGCCACCGCGACGGTGGTCTCGACCCAGATTGTCTGTCCCGAGCCCAGGGGCATCGCCTGGGACTCGACGCGCCAGGCGACGTTGGTGGCCTGCGCCACTGGAGAGCTGGTGACCATGCGCGAGCACGAGCTCGAGGTGCGCCACTTCGACGCCGACCTGCGCGACGTCACCGTGAAAGACGGACGCGTGAAGCTGTCCGCCTTCCGGGCGCCCCGGGTCTTCGAGCTCGACGCCACGCCGTTCTCTCTGCCAGCCGTGGTCGCCGACCGGCCCATGAGCCCCACCGCGGCCTACCGGATGCTCGAAGGTGCCAACGTCACCATCGTGGTGCATCAGGACGCTGCGGATGACAACGTTCAGCAGCCGCCGCCCCCAGCCACGCCCCCGACCGCAACCACCCCGCCGAGCGCCCCGATTCCCGCCTACTACGGCAATGGGCCGGTGGTGCCGCCCTGCAACGGCGCGGTCGTTCGGTCGGCGGTGACGCTGCTCTCGGGAAACACCGTGGTGGGCCGCCTGCAATTGCCTGGCGTGCTGCCCATCGACGCCGCGGTCTCGCCCAATGGCCAGGAGCTCGTGGTGATTCACGCGGGCAACTCCGAGCTCGTGCGTCTGCCGGTCTCGACGATTCAGGGACGAACGCCTGCCGCTTGTGCCCCAGTCAGCGCGACGCCGGCGGTCAACGCGCAGGGCGCCCCGCTCCCGCCACTGCTCGGGAGTCCCATTGGCGTCGCCTTCACGCCCTCGGGTGACTTGCTGGTGCACAGCCGGGAGCCGCCCGGCCTCTTCGTCATCTCCAGACGCACCGCGGCTCCTGTGCGCATCGCCCTCAGAGGCTCGACCGTCGAGACGCCTGGCCAGCGCCTGTTCCACCAGGGCCTCGGCGGCATCTCGTGCGCGTCATGTCACCCGGAAGGGCTCGAAGACGGCCACGTGTGGACGCTCGAAGGCAAACGCCGCCGCACGCAGTCCCTGGCTGGTGGGCTGCTGAAGACGGCCCCGTTCCACTGGGACGGCTCGTTGCGAAACCTCGAGGCCGTGCTCGACGAGACGTTCGTTCGACGCATGGGCGGCACGAAACCCGAGCCGACCGTCGTGCGCTCGCTCGAGGCGATGCTGGCAGGCATTCCCGCGCCCAGGGCGCCGACCCGGTCCGAGACCATCGACCCCGTCCGTGGACGAGCCGCCTTCGAGAAGGCCACGTGCACCGCCTGCCACGGCGGCGCGCTGATGACGAATGGCCACACGATGGACGTGGGGTCGGGTGGGCCGCTGCAGGTGCCGTCGCTGGTGGGCCTCGGCCGTCGGGGGCCGTGGATGCACGATGGCTGCGCCAGGACGCTCGAGGAGCGCTTCACCAACGTCGCCTGTGGCGGGCGCAACCACGGAGGCTACGCCACGCTCACGCCCGAGGAGCAGCACGACCTCGTCGGGTGGCTCGGCCAGCTCTGACGACTACTTCTTCCCGAGCCGGCGGTTCCGAAGCTGCAGGTACCGCTCGCTCGCGGCGAAGCGCACCAACTCGGTGACCTCGACCGGCAGCGCCTTCTTCGCGCGCAGTGACGCGATGGCCGGCGCGATGCCGCCGCACACGACGAGCCCCGCCCGGTTGACGCTGTGCCGTGCGCCCTCCATCAGCGCCGAGAGGTCGAGGGTCTTCGCCACCTTCGGCCACAGCACCTTCAACCGTTCATGCGACCGCGCCGGCAGCGCCTCGCGAATGATGCGCGCCTCGGTGCTGGCCTGCCCGCGCAGCATCTGCCCCACGGCCTCGAGGCCTGCCCGCAGCTGGTCTCGTTTGAGGGTGCGCAGCGCGAGCAGCTCGGCGCTCAAGGTGAACAGCGCGCGGCCTGCGTAGAAGCGCAGCTCGGCGTCGGCAACGGGCTTCTTCACCGTCAGCCGGCTCACCACCAGCCGCGGCGGCGTCGTCTGCAGCGCCGAGAACGGCGGGCCTGCCTCGTCACTGACGAAGACGTCGGGCGCGCGCATGCCGAGCAACCGCACCGACGCGAGCAGCGCATCGGCCGCGCCCTTCGCGCCCTTGCCGCTCTCGAGCGAGAACTCCTCGGTGGCCTGCGCGTCCTTGCCCTTCGCGGGGAAGAGCCGGCACAGGGCTGGGCTCGTCAGCGTCACCAGCTCGGCGGCCTCGGTGCGCACGAACGGGTGGCGCAGGCCGGCGCGGTCGGTGGCCGAGAGAATGAGTCGCGGCGTACGGGGCGCAGCGTTCGGGTCGCCTTCGAGCGCGCGGGCGAGCTCGAGCATCAACGACGAGCGGTTCGCGTCGTTCGCGGTGTCGAAGTGCTCGGCCAGCATGCGGTAGCCGTCGGGGTCGAGCGGACTGGCCCGCACGCGCTCGAAGAGGGCCTGACGCTCTTCGCTGAGCTGCTTCGAGGGCGACGGCCCGAAGCTGGGCGGAATCGACTGGAGCGGGTCTCCCAGCTCGACGGGCGCCACGGCGGGCAGCTCCTGCGTGCGGCGCGCCTCTGTCGTGCCTGGCGCGTCGGGCTCGTCGTCGGCTTCCACGGCGACCTCGGGAGGCGCTGGAGCCTCGGTCGCGTCTTCGTCGTCCTCCGAGGCTGGCACGTGCGCGGCGCGGGGCGCTGGCGTGTCGGCGTCTTCCCTCGCGACCGGTGGCTTCGCGGCGCGAGGGGCAGGCGTGTCGGTTGCGTCTTCCTCTTCCCTGGCGACCGGAGGTCTCGCGGCGCGAGGGACGGGAGCCTCCGTTGCCGCCTCGCGAGGCTTCGCAGCACGAGGCGCGGGCGTGTCGGTTGCGTCTTCGTCTTCCCTGACAACCGGCGGTTTCGCGGCGCGAGGTACGAGAGCCTCGGATGCGGGCTCCCTGGCGACCGGAGCCTTCGTGGCGCGAGGCGCGGCGGCTGCCTCTTCGTCTTCCCTGGCACCCGGAGGTTTCACGCCGCGAGGAGCGGGAGCCTCGGTTTCCCTGGCGGCCGGAGCCTTCATGGCACGAGGCGCTGGCGCGTCTTCGTCTTCCCTCGCAGCCGGAGGTTTCACGGCGCGAGGTGGAGCCTCGGTTGCGGCCTCCCTGGCGATTGGAGGCTTCGCGGCACGAGGTGCGGCGGCCGCGTCCTTCGCAGCGCGCGCTTCGGCGACGAGCGACGCGTCGACCACCACCGACGGGCCGGCCTCGGGGCCCATGATGACGACCTCGTCGCTGCGCACCTCCATCACGTCATCGACGTCCTCATCGTCGACGAAGTCCGACGCTGGCGCTTCGCGGGTCTCGACCTGGTTCGTGAACTCCTGAACGATGGGCTCGAGCACGCGCTGCAGGCGGGCCGGCAGCTTCGGCGGCAGCGGCGGCCTGGCGTCTTCGGGCTCACGCGCGGCCCCGAGGGCCTTCGCGAAGGCCTCGCTCTCGACCTCGTCGGTGAGCGTCTTCGCGGCGACGGCCATCACGGGGGGCGGCTTCGGCCTCGACGCCCGCGGCGCGGGAACGACGAGCGGGCCACCGGGCAGCTTCGACGCAGCGTGCGCTGCAGGCGCCTGTTCGACGCGCACCCGCTCGATGCGCTCCTCGTACTTCTCGGCGCGCTCTTCTTCGTTGAGCCGCTCCCGCGCGTGACGGGCGAGCCTGCGCCACAACGAGACCCGCTGCGGCCCCTCGGGCGCCGAGGTGGCCGCGTGCTCGAGCGCCCAGCCCGCCTCTTCGTCGAGGCGCCGCGCGAGCAACCGGTCGACCAGCGACAACCACGCCTGCAGATGCCCTGGCTCGGCCTTCACGGCTTCGCGCAGTGACGTCAGCGCTTCGTCGAACCGGCCACCGCGCTCGAGCACCGAGACGAGGTCGAGCCACGCCGGCCGCGCCTTCTCGCCGCGCGGGTCCTTCGCGAGCAGCGCCTTCAAGACCTGCTCGAGCCGCGTGTCGTCGCGCAGGCCCTTCGAAAGCACCCACAGCCGAGAGAGCGCCTCGTCGTCCTGCGCGGTGACGCCCAGCACCTCGACCCACGCTGCGAGCGCCAGGCGGGCGTCTTTCACCAGGTCGGCCAGCTTCGCCAGACGACGGAAGAGCGCGCCACGCTCGGGCAGGCGACGGGAGGCTGCGAGCAGCAGCTTCTCGAACATCTTCACGGGCGCCGCATCACCGCGCGCGACCGAGAGCTCGGCGAGACCGGCAGCGGCCTCGAGTGACGTCGGTGAAACGCGGAGCGCCTCTTCGAAGTCGGCCTTCGCCTGGTTCGCGTCACCGCGCGTGCGGGCCTCCTGTGCGCGCAGCACGAGCAGCCGCGCCTTCTCTTGAGGGTCCTGCGCGCGCACCACGCCGGCATCGAGCGCCTGCTTCACGCCCGCCTGGTCCTGGCGCTCGTCGAGAATGCGCACCTGCTCGGACACGGCCTGCGTGTCGCCCGTCAGCTGCGCCACCTCGGCCCACACCTTTGCCGCACCGACGGCATCGTCGAGCTCGCTCTCGAGCAGCTCGGCCAGCTTCTCGAGCCACGCCGCGCGCTCCTTCGGGTCGACGCGGGCCGCCGCGGTCTCCTCGTAGAAACGCGCGAGCTCCCGCCACGCACCACGCGCGACGTAGCGGGCCTCGAGCCTGGTCAGCGCGCGGTTCGAGGCGGAAGGAGAAGACGCCGCGGCGACCAGCAGCGCTTCGCCCACCTGACCCTTCGGCGCAGGCTCGGCCTCGGCGGCCTCCATGTCCGACTGGGTCGTCGAGGGCGGAATGACGATGGCGGCGGTGGGCTCCTCCTCGCCCGACGAGGTGACGTCGTGCACTTCGACGACGACCTTCGGGGCGGGCACCTGCAGGCCGAGCTCACGAATGAAGGCGCGCGCCCGGGCGTCTTTTCCCACGCGGCCCGACACGTCGAGCACGACCCGCAAGGCCTCGTCGATGGAGCGCGCAGGAGAGTCGGCGTGGACGAGCGCGCGCAGCCACAACATGCGGAGCAGAAAGACGCTGTGCGGGTCCTGCCCCTGCTCGGCGTACTGCGCGGCCTGGCCGTACCGGAGCGCGGCGCGAGGGTGCTCCTGCAGCCGCTCTCCCCACAACCGCGCGCGTTTGAGCGCCACCCGTGACGCCGCGCGGAAGTAGCGACGGCGGAGCAGCAGCCGCGTCTCTTTGTCGAGCGAGGCATCGAGCTCGTCCCATCGCGCGAAGCGCTCGAGCAGCGCGTTGAGCACCAGCCGCGAGCGCCGGTCTTCGGGAGCCTCGGCGAGCAACGTCGTCAGCGTCTCGATGGCGGGCAGCTCCTGGCCCGTGCGCCGCTGCAGTCGCGCCAGGGCACGCAAGACGCCGACGCGCTCCCGCCCCTCCACCTCGTCGACGCCCTGAGTGACGAGGGTGAGAATCGGCCCCATCTTGTTGGTGGCCAGCGCCATCGTCACCAGCGCCTGCGCCATGCGCGCCGTCATGGGCTGCTCGCGCGCGAAGCGGATCAGCTCGGCCGCCGCCTTGTCGGGCTGGCCAGTGCGAAGGAGCCGCCGCGCGATGGAGCGATGGGTGACTTCAGGGGAAGCGGTGGTCGCCGTGAGCGCGTCGAGGCGCACCGTCTCGAGGCGCTTGTCGTCCTCAGACGGCGATGCGTCTGGACCTCGCGGGGGTGAAGCGCCAGCGGCCATGGAAGGAGGGCGACTGTAGCGAATGCCGCGCGGGGAGGAACGGTCGTTGACGACCCTTCGAGGTTGACCGATGCAGCCCGCCGTGAGTCCGAAGGTGAGCGTCGTGCTCCCAGCCAGGAACGCCGAGGCGACCATCGACGCGGCGGTCGACAGCGTGCGCGCGCAGACCTTCGGCGACTTCGAGCTGCTGGCCATCGATGACGGCAGCACCGATGGAACGAGAGCGCGGCTCGAGCGTCACGCGCGCGACGATGAACGGGTGCGAGTGCTCTCGACCGGAGGCGTGGGCCTGGTGGGTGCGCTGCAACTGGGCCTCGCCGAGGCGCGCGGCTCCCTGCTCGCGAGAATGGACGCCGATGACGTGAGCCGGCCCGAGCGGTTCGCCCGCAGCGTGGAGCGGCTCGAGGCAGAGCCCTCGTTGGCGGGCGTGGGCACCGGAGTCGACATCGTTCGGCACGACCAGCCACCGTCTCCGTCGCTCGTCAGTTACGGCCGCTGGCTCAGCTCGCTCACGACGCCCGAGCGGTTGTTCGCCGACCGGCTGATCGAGTCTCCGCTGTGTCACCCGTCGGTGATGTTGCGACGTGACGTGCTCGAGCGGCGCGGCGGCTGGCGTGACGGCGACTTCCCCGAAGACTGGGAGCTGTGGCTGCGCCTGCTCGAGCGCGGTGAGCGGCTGGTGTGTCTGCCCGAGGTGCTCCACGTGTGGACGGACCATGACAGCCGGCTCACGCGCACCGACACGCGCTACCGGAGAGACCGGCACACGAAGCTGCGGGCGAGCGTGCTGGCGGCGCGGTTCGCGAAGCGTTCTCTCTGCATCTGGGGCGCAGGCGAGACGGGCATCGCGTTGTTCAAGGCGCTGCGGGCGAACGGTGTGTCGGTGGAGCGCTTCATCGACGTGAACACGCGGAAGATTGGCCAGCGCATTCACGGCGCGCGGGTGGTGTGGCCCGACGACGTGGGCACTCCGGGTGATGAGCACGTCATCGCGGCGGTCGGTGCGCATGGCGCGAGAGCCGAGATTCGGGCGTACCTCGACTCCCGCGGCTTCGTGGAAGGCGAGCACTTCACCGTCGCGGCGTGAGGTCGAAACCTTCACGACGATTCGCGTCATGCAAATCGAGTGGTCGAACTTCGCTGACGTCCTAAATCGCCCCGCATGTCCAAACGCGCCTTGCTGGTGCTCGCCGTCGTGCTGGGGGCAACGACGGTCTCTGCCCAGACTCTCCAATACCAGGCGCCCCCACTTCACCGAATCGTGCACCGCAACACCTTCGCGCTGCGCGTGAACCCGCTGGGTCTGCTCTACGAGGGCCGGTTCATGTACCGCCTGCGGCTCTACGAGAGCGACTCGATGGCGCTGCGCGACAACTTCATCGGCATCGGGCTCACGCCCATCGCGAGCCCGGCGTTCATTCGTGCGGGCGCGTACGTCGAGGTGCAGCCGCTGACGGTGCTGGGCTTCTGGGCCTCGTACACGTTCGTGCAGTACTTCGGCACGTTCAACCTGTTCCAGTCGTTCCAGTCGGCCAGCAGCAACTACTCCGACGCCGAGATCACGCGGCTCGGAGCAGGCACTCCGGCGAGCCCGGGCGCGAAGACGAACTACCTGGGCAACGGCACCGAGCTGACCATCGGCGCGGACTTTCAAATCAAGGTGCTCGACTTCGTGCTGCGCAGCAAAGCCCGCCTCGTTCGGCCCGACATGAACCTGCGCGCCGGAGACACGGTCTTCTACGACCAGTTCTACGACGTCATGGCGCCGAACCGCGGCTGGTACTTCGTCAACGACGTCGACCTGCTGTACCAGACGCCCAACAAGCGCTTCGTCGGCGGTGCCCGCTACACGCAGGCGTTCATGTTCTACGACCAGCGCCACTTCGCGAGCGGAGAGGCCCAGGAGAACAAGAACAACCTGCACCGGGTTGGTCCGTTCGTCGGGTACACGTTCAAGATTGAAGACGGCGCGACGTTCAACAACCCCACGGCGTTCATCCTGATTCAGTGGTGGCTGCAGAACCGGAATCGTACGGGCACGGCGAACAACCCTGATGGCATCACGCAGGCGCTGCCGTTGATTGGAGCAGGCTTCCAGATGACGGGTGACTTCCTGCCCGTACCGAAGCCGGCGCCGCGCACCGAGGCCGTGCCGTCGTTGAATGAAGCGCTCTCACGCGCCGCTGGTGACGACGTCGTCGCGAACTGAGCGATCACAACTCTGACCACCGCCGAGGTGGTTGCATTCGGGTTCGCCCGCCAGCTCCGCAGCACAACTTCGACCACCACAGAGGTGGTCGGATTCGGGTTCGCGATGCGGATTCACGCCATCGGCTTGAGCGGGAAATCGTCGGGCATCGGCGCTTCCCACGTGACGCCGTCGATCTCGAGCCGGCGTGCGTGCAGCAGACACCGTGGCCCGCTCGCGCCGCCGTAGAAGTCATCACCGAGAATCGGAAACCCGATGCTCGCCAGATGCGCGCGAAGCTGATGCGTACGTCCCGTCTCGGGGAACAGGCGCACCAGACACAACGCGCCGCTCACCGTGTCGCGCCGGTACTTCGTCACCGCCTCGATGCCGTTGCCCGTTCGAATCGCGCGCCATCGCCCCGGTCGCGACGGATCCTTCTGGAGCGGCGTGTCGATGACGCCCTGCTCCGGCAAGGCGCTGCTCACGATGGCGACGTATTCCTTCTTCGCGCGGCCTTCGCGAAACGCCTCGGCCAGCGCGCTCGTCGACGCCTTCGTCTTTCCGAACACGGTCACGCCCGACGTCTCGCGATCGAGCCGGTGCACGAGCCCCGCTTCACGTCCCAGGTGCTTCGTCGCGAGGTCGAGCAGGCTCACCTCTCCATCGGGCGTCGGCTGCGCGGGGATGCCCGCGGGCTTGTTCACCACCAGCGCCGCCGCGTCTTCGAAGAGCACGGTCAACGTGAAGCTCGTCGCGGCACGCTCCACGTTCGTCGCTTCACCGCTCGCCTCGAGCACCACGCTCACCCGGCTGCCCGGCTTCACGTTCGCCGCGCCATCACGCACGCGCTTGCCATCGACGTACACCGCGCCCGCCGTCACGCGCTGCTTCACGTCCTCCGCCGACTCCTGAAGCTCCGACATGAGCGCCTTCATCAGGCCCGTCGACGTCGTCACTTCGAACGTGCGCCGTTTCACGAACGCCACCCGGCCTGACCATGTGGATGCATGTCGCATTGACGCCGGGCGCCCATAGGGAACACTGAAGGGGCCGTGGAACTCAGCGTCAACGCCATTCTCGCCACCATCGACGACTTCCTGAAGGAGTCGGGGACTCGTACGCACCGAGCCCTCGCGGGCCTCGAGGCGAAATCGACCAACGTTCAGCTCTTCGCGCTGCTCGAAGACATCACGCACGCCGAGACCGTTGCCTTCGTGCGTGAGCTCACGACGAGCTCGCGCATCGACGCCACGAAGAAGGGCCGCGTCGAGCGGCTGCACGCGTACCTGCTCGAGCTCGCCACCCGCGCCCGCCTCGCGCCGCACGACGACGCCATCACCACGCTGCTCTCGTCGAAGACCATCGCCTCGGCCGGCCGCACGTGGACGCTCGCGGAGTCACTCTCCGACGCATGGACGTTGTCGACGCCCGAAGCGCGCTCGCTGGTATCGACTGACCGCTCCGCCGCGTTGTGGGACGAGCAGCCGCTGTTCGCGCGACGACTCGATGCACTCTCGGAGGCGGCGGTCGCCTTCGGCCAGCCTTCGTCGCGCGCGCTCGTCGAGGCGCTGCAGCGGCGCACCTTCGAGAAACATGAGCCGCAAGCCGAAGCGCTGCTCGAACACTCCGACGACCCGTCGCGAGACCTCTCGGCGTTCGCGCTCAAGCGCCTCGACTCGCAGCTCAAGCCGACGAACGCGAAGAGCACCGACCTCGCACGCGCCCTCGCAGCGCCGTGGTTCTTCGAGGTGCTGCGAAAAGAAGACCTCTCGCACGCGGTGACGCGCACGCTCCAGGAGCTCGCGCTTCACCCGAACGCGTTCGGTCGCATTCTCATCGACAGCGAGTCGCAGGGAAGGCTGCCGGGCGCGCACCTCGTTCGCGTCGACGTTCCCGACCAGCTGCGGCTCATCTTCACGGCCGCGCCGGGCTTCGATGGGTACGCGGGCTGGCTCGGCGCGTGGGGCGAAGCGCAGCTGCTCTCTGCGACGCCGCGCACGTTACCGTTCATCGATCGCGTGATTGGTGACGGAGCGCTCACCCTCGCGGTTCGCCGCTTGTTCGAGTCGCTGCTGCTCGACGAGGCGTGGCTCAAGCGGCACGTGCGGGCGACGACGGCCCAGGCCAGAGAGGTCGCGCGCGTGTTCGCGTGGCGGCAGGTGATGGCGATGCGGGCCGAAGCAGCCTTGCTCCCGGTGCAGCGTGAAGGTCTCGAGCGCGGCGCCGTGCGAGGGCTGGCCGATGCGTACCTCACGGCCATCGAGCGCGCCCACGTCGTTCAACCCGAGCGCGGCCGCTTCCTGGTCGACACCGCTCCGCTCACGCCCACGATGCAGTCGCTCGACGCCTGGGCCCTCGAAGCGCACCTGCTTCAGCTGATTCGCGAGCGCTTCAACGAAGACTGGTGGCGAAACCCCGCGGCTGGCCGCTTTCTCAGCGACCTCGCGATGCGCGGCTCGACGGAAGACGCGGCGACGGTGGCGACCTCATTGGGCGGCCCGGCGCTCGAGCTGACGAACGCCTCGCGCCGACGGGTCGTCGTGATGGGCGCCTGAGCGACGCTCGCGACGCGACGGCGACGGTACAAGGGACGAACCACGGCCGCGCCGACCTCTGGCACCGGAACGGACGTGCGCGGGTCGACGCCATCTCTGGCCCGATGACTGCGACTCACATTCTCCTGGGCGTCGAAGGAGCCTCGACGAGGCTCGACTCCGACACGTACCCGCCTCACCTCGAGGCGGGGTTGAACGGCATCCCCTCAGGGAGCCGTCACTTCTTCTTCGACTTGAGCGCCGCGACGACCTTCGACTTGGCCGCGCTGCGCGTCTTCGCCACCGGGGCCGGCTTGTTGCCGTTCGCGATGGCCCGCTGCCGCTTGAGCGCCGAGAGCAACCGCATCTCGAGCAGCAGCAGCTCGTCTCCGAGCTCTTCGTTGTCACCGTGTGCCTTCGGAAGCGGAGCATCGAGCTCCACCGGCGCGCCGTACCGCATGCGCAGCGCCTTCTCTTCCGTCGGCGTGGTGGTGGTCTTCGTCAACGCCCGCGCTACCGTCTGAGTCGTTACCACCGCCGTGCTACCGCCCTTCCGCTCCATGGTTGATGCCCTTTCGGAACCTGAACAACCGGCCATGTACGATGCGGCAAATCCGCAACCTGTGGGCAGTGTAGCGATCGACCCTCGACCCGCAAATTTTTGGCCTGAGCTGCTGCAAGCCTGATGTGGGGTGTTGCAACACACGCCAGTGAACGGGATTTGCTCAGGTTTTTCGTGTCTGCCGAGGTGGGAGAGCAGCGCACTCGCAGAAGAAAAATCCAGACGGCTGACGAATTCGACGGCTGAGGGCAACCGCACCCAAAGACGGGCCTGAAAAGTTGACCTGTGAAGATGAAGCCGAACTGAAGCCTGCTACTCGTCTTCGGGCTCGGCGGGTCCACCGGTCGGAGCCGGCGTTCCACCGTCACCACGCTCGATGCCGAACCGCTTGAGCGCTGCTGCAATGCCCTGCGGTTTGTCTTCGTCGGGCAGGAACTCTGCGGGCGCTTTCACGTCGGGCGCCTTGCCAAGGTTGGTGAGCGAAGACTCGAGAGAGAGGCGCAGCTCGGCATCTCCACCATCGGCAGCGACGCGCATGCGGCCGCTGAGGCTCGTCTTCATCACGACGGACTTCTCGGCGTCGACGTAGACGTCGCCCTGCAGCACGGTGGGCTCACGCAGCTCGAAGAACATGCGGCGACGCAGGGTGGTCTCGTCGGCGCCGCTCTTCGGAGACGCGAGCGGCGGCAGCGCCTTTGACGCCTCAGCGAGCGGCGGGCCCAGCGTGACCTCGTACTTCCAGCACACGCGGCCCTCGATGGTCTGCGTGCCCTTCGCCGCGAGCGCAAGGCGGCCGCGGAAGAGCTGGTCGAAGTCACGCACCGCGCCGTACGCCTCTTCACGCATGCGCTCGGCGATGCCGCGGTCACGCTTGCGTTCGCGGAACTGGCCTGCGCCGTCGCGGCCGTACGTGGTGCGCGCGTAGACGTGGCCGCCCGCGCGAATCACCTCGAGGCCCTGGTCGTACGTGGGCGTGGTGTTGGAGAGCCGCGCGAGGAAGTCACCTGAGATGCCGCCCGGGCCTGCGAGCAGTTCACGCGTCTCGGTGAGGCGCACCGACTTCGGGCCGACGCTCCATTCCCACTTCACGGTCGCGTTGTACGTGTGCGGGCCGATGCGCTCGGTCGTCTCGGCGGCGCCCATTCCCAGCACGCGGCGGGCGACGAGAGGATTCGAGGCGACGTCTTCGGGAGGCAGCTTCTCCTGCGCGGCCGCGACAGCCTGCGGCGGGTCTTCGCTCGAGAAGATGCGCTTCTTGGCGGCCTTGTCGACGGGGTCGGGGCAGGCGGTGAGCGCGAGAATGGTGGCGAAGACGAGACGCTTCATCGAAGGCCGGGCACCCTATTCGCTCGGTGGGCGTGAGTCGATCACTGTGGCGACGCTCGCCGCCCTGACGCGAACGTGCTTTCTGACGGCTCCATTCCCCATGCGAACGACCGTCTTCGTGCTGCTGCTGTCGGGCCTGTCCTGCGGGCGCACGACCCTGCCGTGTGAGCCGACGACGTGCTCGGGCTGCTGCGACGCGTTGGGCAACTGCCAGCCGGGCACAGACGACTTCGAGTGCGGCGCGGGCGCGAAGGGCTGCGTCATCTGCGCGAAGGGCGCCGCGTGCCGGCAGGGGCTCTGCATGGGTGGGCTGGCCGCAGGCGGCGGTGGTGCGCAAGGCGGAGGCGCTGCTCGTGCTGGGGGCGCGGCTGGTGGCGGCGCGGCTGGTGCTGCAGGTGGTGGCGTGGCTGGAGGCGTCGGGCCCATGTCGGTCTCTGCCTCGACGTTCGTGCCTGACGTGCTGTTCCTCGTCGACCGCTCGGGCTCGATGCTGCAGCCGCTCAACCCGGCCGACCCGATGTGCCGCGGCTGCACGACGAACTGTCCCGCGGGCTGCACGCTGCGCTCGACGGCGCTGCTGTCGAACACAGACCGCTTCTTCACCACGAACACGACGGCCGGCCGCTACGGGCTGGTGCTGTTTCCCTCGAACGGCTCATGTGGCCCGCCGACGCAGGTCGCCTCGCCGCTGCCGACGAGTGACGACCCGAGCGTGCTCTCGATGATGGCGGCGGCGACGATGACGCAGCTGCGCTCCGCCAGCTTCTCGGGAGGCACACCGACGAGCCCCGCGCTGCAGTTCTCGCTCGCGACGACGGGCCTGGCGAACGAGACGAACCGCGACCACTTCCTCGTGCTGGTCACCGACGGCCTGCCCAACTGCAACCCGATGAACGCGAACACCTGCATGACACCGAACTGTCGGTGCACGACGGGCCAGTGCTCGGGCCAGAGCTGCACGCTCGGCTGCCTCGACCGGCAGGAGACGCTCGACGCGCTCGTGCTCGCCCGCGCGAAGGACGTGCGGACCCTCGTCATCGGCTTCGCGAACGACGTGAATCTGGGCAGTGGGCCGCAGCTGTTCGACGAGCTCGGCCGGGCTGGAGCGCCGCTCGCCTGCCCGACCGCCGGCCGCAGTGAGTGTGGCGCGAACAACCCCTGCCGGCCCGACGGCACCTGCACGCGCGCGTACTCGAACGAGCTCGGGGCGGGCTTCGACCGGGTGGCCGAGCTGATCAAGCGCAGCAAGGCCTGCCGGTGGACGCTGGACCAACCCGTCGCGGACGGGCCGGGCTTCGAGGTGCGGGTGAACGGGCTCGTGGTGTCGAAGGGCGCCGAGGGGTGGCAGGCCGAGAACCCCTCGACGGTGCGTTTCGGGGGCGCGGTCTGTGAAGTGCTGGCACAGCCGAACGCGCAGGTGCCGGTGTCGTTCACGCTGTTGCCGTGACCTGCCGCGCCCAACCCGCTACAAGCCCGCGCGCCATGCAGAGCCTCCGAGACAAACTGTTGAAGGCCGGCCTCGTCAGTGAAGAGGCGGCGAAGAAAGCCGAGAGCGAGAAGAAGGCTCCGCCGCAGTCGAGCGCGCCGTCTCGTCGAGATGATCGGCCACCACCGCGTCGCGATGATCGCCCGCCTCCGCGTCGCGACGACCGCCCGCCTCCGCCGCGGCGTGACGAGCGCCCGTACACGCCCCGCGAAGACACCTCGCGGCTGCCGAAGTTCGCGCCGCTGCCCGGCAGCAAAGAAGCGCACCGGCTGCAGGCGAAGAAGCAGCTCGAGTCAGACCGGAACCTGCGCGAGCGCGTGCTGGCGACGCAGGTCGCGAAGGAGACCGGTGACACGCCGTTCTACTTCGTGACGCGCAAGAACAAGCTGCGCCGGCTGGAGCTGTCGGCCGACCAGGCGAAGAAGCTCGAGACCGGAGAGCTCGCCGTCGTCGAGCGGCCGGATCCTGATCAGATCGAGCACGCGCTGATTCCGGCCGATGTCGCGCGAGAGCTGCTGCCGAATCACCCGAAGGCGGTGCGGTTCCTCAACGCGCCCGGCGCGGCGGTCGGCTTCTTGTCCGAGACGGAGATCTCGTCGCGCTCGCACGAAGCGACGAGCGGTGAGACGCACGAGTCGCACGATGAGGAGCCTGCGGCCCCGGCCGAAGCTGCTGCCGAGACGCCTCCTGCAGCAGCACCCGAGGCCCCTGCGACGTTCATCACCATCAAGCGAGCGCCGAAGCCGGAGTGATCGACCGCGTTCAGACTCGCCGCTGACCTCGAGGCCCTCGCCTTGTCTGGCGGTGGGCCTGCCTCGACGTTCCGCGGCGCGAAGCAGTCGTCGAGCGACAGCGCGCCTCGTTCAGGAACATGGCGCCAGCCGGAGGCGCTCGTCGTCGAGTTCACCCTGCTGCTCACGACCCCACTCAAGAGCACCGGCGCTCCGGGAGCGTTCGAGCGACTCGGCTGATCAGGGCAGGTCGGTCTCGAGCAGGTCTTCGAAGATCACGTGGCTCGCCGCTTCGAACAGGCGATTGCTCGCGACGACGCCGCCGCAGTGATTCGGCTCGCGCGCGAACGTGAGCGCACGGCACCGTTCGAGCACCGAGTTCCAGAACGCGTCGCTTCCGCGCGGGCGAAGGAAGTCGCTGATCAACGTCCGCGGCCACGGCACGAGCGTGAATGGATCGGCGTCGCTCGGCGTGACGAAACAATCGAGATCGAAGTCGAGCAGGGTGTCGTTCGCCGAGCTGATCACCTCGAGCGCCTGCCGATCATCCAGCAACCGTTCGAGCGTCGGTGCGGTGATCAACCGATGCAACACCCCATCGCTCGAGGTCCACGTCGGCTGCTTCACCGCTCCGACCGGCCACGCGCGCGCGATGGCGATGACATCGGAGACGAGCCCGCACTCCATGGCCGCGAGGATGTGGTCGACGTTTCGTTCATCGAGCCGCGTCCGCGCGTGTTCATCGAGCGCCTTCGCGTCGAGGCCTCGTGCTGGAGGAGCCATCGGCGCAACGAGATCGAAGTGCCGATCGAAGGTGATCAACACCGCGGGCGTCTTCGGCGCCGCGAGGCCCCAGCACGGCAACGCGAGCCGGTGCGGGTCGAAAAGAAACCCCCGCGACGGACCGCGACCCGAGAGCGTCAGCTCGATGATGCCGGGGAAAGCCACGACCCGCGCTTACCAGACAACCGCCGTCAGGGACGGAACGCGAGCAGATCGTTCAAAGCCTTCAGCACGTCGGCGCGGTTCGCATTGGGTGCGTTGGCTGCACGACCGAGCTGGTTCATCAGCGGGACGAACTCGTCGTACTTCGGGTGGTCGTCTCCGACGATCCCTTCGAACGCGCGGTTGACGAGTGTGGTGAGCGTCGAGCCGCGCAAGGTGCCGTTCAGGTAGTCGGCCTTGAGGCCTGAGATCTTCTGGTGCGCAGCTTCCAGCGAGTTGGGGCGTGGCCCCGTCGGCGTCGTGCGAACCGGCCGGCTGCTGTGAAAGTCGCGCAACGGGTACTTCGGGCCGCCCTTCTTGTAGTCGTTGAGGCGCGGCGCATCACCAACGAGGCGATCCCAGCTGGCAGGCTTCGGCTGCGGCGCCACCACTCGGGTCGCTCCGCTCGAGAGCGTGATTTGACGTCCTCCGTTGGCGAGCGCCCGCTGGTTCCACACAGCGAGATCGGAATTGAAGGTCTGGCGAATCAGCTTCTCCAGGCGCGCGCCGGTCGGGGTCGTGTGCGCGGGCTTCCCCACGCTGTTGGTCTCGAAGGTCGATTCACCGCTGTAACCCGTCGAGGTCGTCGTTCTCGCCGTGGTCGCGCTCCCGCCGGTGGTGGACTGTGACGTGGTGGTGGGGCGATGCCTGATGGCGATGGGGTTGAGGGAGACCGACATGGACCGCTCCTGTTCAGGTGGACACAGGTGAGAGACACCGAAATTCGAAAACGTGCGTGCCACACTCACTTCGGACCCGCCGCAAACCGCGAAGCAGTCGTGATCTCCTCAGGAGGCGCAGTCGACCCCGCCGTCCCCCCGGCGAAAGGTGCCGATTCCCTCGCAGAACCCGGCGGCTTCGGCCTTGCACAGACTTCTGCTCGTGCTGTCGCTCTCCGTCACCGTTGCACTGCTGCTCGCCGCCGATGAGGCGTCGCTCTCAGCGCCGCTCGTGACTTCGGAAGGTGACGTCGCAGGCGCTCCCGTCGACCACCCGCTCATCGCGGTGCAGGCCGACGTTGGGCTCCCCGACGGCGCCGGAGCTTCGTTGATGGGTATGCCGGTCTCCTGGGTACGTGTGCACGTCGGCGGTCTGGCGACCCTGTCTGGGTCGGGCGTTCGGGCCGGGGTGACGTTGCTCGCGTTTCCAAGCAAACCGGTGCGCCCGATGATTGGCGTGGAAGCCGGGTATTCGTTCACCGGCAGCGCCCGATGGATTCCGTTTCTCGGGAGTCTCTCGTACCTCACCACCGCGCTCGAACAGGTCAGCTACGGCTGGGGCTCGGCGCAGGCGGGGTTCGAGTTCGGCTCCCAACATTTCGCGTTCGTCGTGCGAGGCGGTCTCTCGTACGTCGACCTCACCTTCGCCGGCCCACGCCTTGACGTGGGAGGCGCTTCTTTGACCGCCTCGTCGATGTCGTTGCGAGGCGTCGTCCCCTCAGCGCGGGTAGGCCTCATGTTCGCGTTCATGTGATCGATTTCGCTCGCCCGGTGCGCCTTGTCCCCCTCCCCCCATGCGCACCCGGGCGGGCACTTTTCCAAGAAGGGAGCCTCCCCATGCGCCCCGCCCTCCTCCCGCTGGTCGTGTTGCTCTCAGCCTGCGGCGACGTCCTCTTCCTCGAGGGCTCGGTCAATCAGCTCTGCCAGAAGTTGCCGGCGCAGAACTTCCGCGTTCCGCCCCTGCCAGGCTCGGTGCAGCTGCCGCCGCTGGTGACGCTCGAGCGGCACTTCGACTTCGACATCACCGCGCAGCTGCCGACGCAGCTCGACCGCGCGCAGCTCACCATCGCGCTCGACCGCATGTCGCTGACCGCGAGACAGAACGTGAACCTCGGCTTCATTCAGGCCGCGAAGGTCACGCTCGAGCCGCCGGCGAAGTCGAAGCTGGCTCCGGTCGTGGTGGTGAAGGACCTCGAGTCGAGCCCCTCGATGCTGCGCTTCAGCGGAGACGACCTCGAGCTCGCGCCGTACCTCGAGTCAGGCGTGCTCTCGTACACGGTGGCGTTGACGGCTTCGACGGCCGACATGAACGCCGCGATGCCCGAGAACGGACTCGCCGCCGACATCGACGCCTGCGCGAACGTGGCCCTGCGCTGGGACTACGCCAACTGACAAGAGTCGCTGAGGTGACATGGGGCGGACCGCCGCTTGCCCGCGCGTGGGCGTCACGCCTACAACCGAGGGGTTCGTCAAACCTCGGGGGTCGTTACCGTGCGTATCCGTCCCAAGCTGCCGTCGCTGCCGAAGCTGCCCATCAACCCGCCGTCGCCGAAGAAGCCCAAGCCAAGGCCAGAGGTGATTCGCGAGATCGGTCCTCGCCCGCCCAAGCCGAAGCCCGAGGTCATTCGCGAAATCGGTCCTCGCCCGCCCAAGCCGAAGCCCGAGGTCATTCGCGAAATCGGCCCTCGGCCGCCCAAGCCGAAGCCCGAGGTCATTCGTGAAATCGGCCCTCGCCCGCCCAAGCCGAAGCCCGAGGTCATTCGTGAGATCGGCCCGCGCCCGCCCAAGCCGAAGCCCGAGGTCATTCGTGAGATCGGCCCTCGCCCGCCCAAGCCGAAGCCCGAGGTCATTCGCGAGATCGGCCCTCGTCCGCCCAAGCCGTTCCCCGAGGTGATTCGCGAGATCGGCCCTCGTCCACCGAAGCCGTTCCCCGAGGTCATTCGCGAGATCGGTCCTCGTCCGCCGAAGCCGTTCCCCGAGGTGATTCGCGAGATCGGTCCTCGTCCGCCGAAGCCGTTCCCCGAGGTCATTCGCGAGGTGGGTCCGCGCCCGCCCAAGCCAAAGCCGCAGCCCGAGCTCATTCCTGAAATCGGTCCTCGCCCGCCCAAGCCGCGCCCCGAAGTGATCATGGAGATCGCTCCGCCGGTGAAGCCGAAGCCTCGCTGAGTCAGCTGAGTGAACGGTCTCGAGCGGGGCCACTTCGGCCCCCGCCATGAAGAGAACCGGAAGAAGCTCCTCGACCTGTTGCTGTCGAGGAGCTTCATTCGTTCCACGCCAGAGCGCCCGCTCTACGCCAACGGTGGTGGGCCCGCGCCGTGGATGCTCGACACGCTGCAGGTGTTGCTGACGCCAGACGGCGCGTCGCTGGCCGCCGCGTGCCTCGAGCCGTTGCTGCGCACGTTTCAGTCGAAGCAGCTCGCGACGTACGGCACCACGGCCGTTCCGCTCCTCCAGTCGAGTCTGCTGCGGCTCGGTGACGGTTGGCGCGGGCTGCTCGTTCGCAAGACGCGCAAGAGCCACGGCAAGGCGAAGCTCGTCGAAGGGCCAATCGATCTCTCGCAGCCGGTCGTGCTCGTCGACGACACGCTCGCGACGGGAGAGTCGGTCTTCAACGCCATCACCGCGCTCTCGGAAGAAGGCCTCGACGTCGAAGGGGTCGTCTGTCTCGTGCGCTACGGCGCGGGTGGTGTCTCGCGCGTCGAGGAGCGCGGCGTTCGCGTCGAGGCGGTGCTCGACCTGGAAGACGACCTGTATCCACACGTGCCCGAAGGTGCTGACGCGGGGCCGCTCAACCCGACGAAGTGGGACGCGTGGCCGAAGCGGGGAAGCCGGGCGCCCGAAGACCTGTCACCGCCCGAGCTCGCGCGCCTGGCGATGGAGACGTACCTGCGTGACGGCGTGATGCTCGAAGCACCTGCGCGCGTGACGCCGATGCGTGATGGCCGCGGAGGCCTCTACGTGAGCCTTCGCCGAAGCGACGCGCTCCATGACCGGCTCGCGCGCGACGGGTACTGGAACTTCCCGGGTGAAGAAGTGTGGCCCACGCCCGAAGGTGTGATTCGCGCGGCGGTGCAGACGGCGCAGCGGTTCTCAGAAGCGGGGCACGACCTCGACACGCTGGCGCAGTGCTCGATTGCGACCACGGCGTTCGGTCCACTGCGAGCGAGTGACGTGGGTGAGCTCGACGCGTCGAAGTTCGGCATCGTCGCGCGGAGCACGCTGCGGCAGCGCATCATGGGCGGCGCGCTGCCGAACATGCCGGGCATCAGGAACACGTTTCAGCAGTTCCGCCACGCGCACACGCGAAACGCCGCGCTCTACGAGGGCGAGCCGTACACGCTGTATCGCCACACGGTCGCGAAGGACGTGGAAGGTGATGGTGAGTGGCAGCCCTCGGGTGTTCCCGGAGCGCGCAAGCAGCGGCTCGCGAACCCCGACGTGCTGGCCGTCACCCGCCGCGCGTTCGACCTCGTGTCCGGAAAGTCGCGCGGAGTCCAGGCTCCGAAGCTCGCGGCAGTGAGTCAGGTCTACGTCTCGCTCTACCTCGACGGCGCGCTCGCGGGCTGCACCGGCACCGACGTCGAAGGTGGAGACGTCGAGGCTGCGCTCGAGACGCTCTCGACCGCGGTCTGGAAAGACGAGCGCTTTCAGCGACGCCGCAAGAAGGGCGCGACCATCACCGTCGGCGTCTCGCTGTTGACCGACCGCTTCCTCACCGACGTCGCCGACGCAGAGTTCATGTCGAAGCCGCTGCTGCTCGGCGTGCAGTGCCTCGAGGTGATTCAGGGCGAGAAGCGCGCGTTGCTGCTGCCGTCGGTGCCGCTCACGCACGACCTCGACGCCCTCGAGTACACCGAGGCGCTGGTGGCGAAGGCCGGCATCACCGAAGGCGAGTTGAACTGGGCCCGCTCGGAGTGTCAGTCGGCGCTCGCGACCGCGAAGACCGTGACGGTGCTGGTGAAGTCTCTGCCGCCGCTGAAGCCCTCGTCGTTCGCTGCGACGCAGAAGAAGCTGCTCGCGCTGGCGACCTCATACCTCGCGGCGCACCACCAGAGACGCGGTGAGCTGAACGGCACGTACCACCCGTTCCTCGACACGTTCGAAGCGGGCCTCGACCCGGTGCGCCTCGCCTTCGTCGCCTGGCAGAAAGCGCGGGTCGGGCTTTCGCGGCAGGCTCGCGAAGACCTCGCGCGGCTCGAGACCGAGACGTCGCTTCCGGCGCTCGCGTTCTCGCTGCTCACGAGGCTCGAGCTTGGCGACACGGGAAAGCGCTCGCGCGCCGCCGCGCTGACGCTCATCGAGGCCATCGACGCGCACGGCCGCTTCGACCTCGGCTCCGACGCCGACGACGCGGACTTCGACTACGCGCCAGGCCAGGCCCTGCTCGCGTTGAGCGCTGCGCTTCGAGCGGGAATCGTCACCGACCCCTGGGCCGTCGTTCCCCGCGCGCTCGACTGGAGCCTGCGTCGCTATCGGCTCAACCACTCGTTTGGTGCCGGGCCGTGGCTCATGCAGGCGCTGACCGCGTTCGGTCGTCACGACGAGGCGCGCGAAATCGCCGACGAGACGCTGCGCTTTCAGTCGAAGGTCGACGGCGCCTTCCTCACCGGCCAGCAGGACGATTGTCCCGGCTGCACGTCGGTGGTTCCGCTCGAAGGGCTTGCGGCGGTGTATCGCGCGAAACGAACGCCTGCGTTTCGTCAGGCGCTCGAGCACGGCCTGCGGTTCGTCGACTCGCTCGTGTACCAGCAGAAGGACGTGCCGATTCTTCCCAGCCCGACGCGTGCGCTCGGCGGCGTGCGACAGTCAGAGGTCTCGGGGCAGGTGCGCCTGGACTTCGTCGGCCACCTCGTGAACCTGCTGCTCACTCTCACTCAGGAGGCGTGATGGCTCCGATTGCGCTCGTCTCGATGCCCTCGCTGCGTGACGACATTCCGTCGTTTCAGCTCGCGCTGCTGAAGCCCACGTTGGAGCGCGCTGGCTACACGGTCGTGCCGCACTCGGTGTTCCTGCAGTTCTCGAGCTTCATCGGCTCGTCGTTGAACCAGGCGCTGGCCGAGGTGCACATGTCGCTCGCCGGCGAGTGGATCTGGAGCCGCGCGGCCTTCGGCGAAGTGAAGCCCTCGAGCGAGTACCTCGACCGGTTTCACCACGACCTCGTCAACATCTGCGAGCCAGCCGGCGTCGGCCCCGAAGTGTTGGTCGAGCTGCGAGACGAGCGCTGCCCGCAGTTCATCGAGCGGCTCGTCGAAGACCACGACTGGAGCCAGTACGCATTCGTCGGATTCACCGTCGTCTTCCAGCAGATGCTGGCCTCGCTCGCGCTCGCGAAGGCGCTGAAGCAGAAGTACCCGTCGCTGCCCATCGTGTTCGGCGGCGCGACGTTCGAAGACGACATCGCGGCCGAGGTGATGGCGCATTGTTCGTTCGTCGACGTGGTGCACTGCGGAGACGCCGACCAGACCCTGCCCGAGCTCGCGCGCCGCGTGTCGAAGCGGCTGCCGCTCGACGGCCTGCCGGGCGCGATGTTTCGCGGGGCTGATGGTGCGGTGCGCTTCAACGGCCGCGCGCCGAACCTCGAGCAGATGGACCTCACGCCGATGCCCGACTTCGACGAGTTCATCGCCCTGCGCGACGAGCTCGAGCTCGAGCGAACCGGGGCCCTCATGCTGCCCATCGAGACCGCGCGCGGCTGCTGGTACGGCATGAAGAACCACTGCACCTTCTGTGGCCTCAACCGGCAGGGCATGGCGTTCCGGTCGAAGTCTCCGGCGCAGGTGCTCGAGATGCTCAAGCACCTCTCGCGGCGCTACGGCACGCGGCACTTCAACGCCATCGACAACATCCTCGCGCCTGAATACGCCGAGGCGCTGTTCGGCGTGCTGGCCGAGGCGAAGACCGACCTCGAGCTGCACTACGAGATTCGTCCCACGGTGAGCCGGGCCCAGCTGCGCTCGATGCGACGCGGCGGCCTCATCTCGGTGCAGCCCGGCGTCGAGAGCTTCTCGACCCACGTGCTGACGCTGATGAAGAAGTTCACCACCGGCATCAAGAACGTCGAGCTGCTGAAGTGGACGGCGTACTTCCACATCTCCAACGCCTACAACCTGCTCTACGGCTTCCCTGGCGAGACGGTCGACGATGCGAAGCTGCACGCGAAGGTGATTCCGCAGCTGTTCCACTACCAACCGCCGTACGGCATGGTGAAGGCGCGGCCCGATCGCGGCTCTCCGATGTACGAGAAGCCGACCGAGCAGAAGATGGGCACGCTCGTTCCGGTCGCGGTGTACCAGCACCTGTACCCGCCCGAGTTCGACCTGAAGAAAATCTCGTACTACTTCGACGACACGCGCACTGACGTGCCGCCTCGCGAGACCTACGACGAGTGCCTCGCGCTGGTCGAGGAGTGGACCGAGCGCTGGAAGGACTCCGAGCGCCCGTCACTGACTTCGTTCAAGACGCCGGGCAGCCTGTCGATTCACGACGAGCGTCACGGGAAGCGGGTCGCGACGCGCTTCGACGACCGCGCGGCCGACCTGTACGAGTTCTGCGCCGATGCGCGCCGCACGGTCGACGTCGTGGAGCAGTTCGGGGAAGACCGCGTGTGGCTCGACGCGACGCTGGAGGAGATGCTCGAGCGCCAACTCCTGCTCGAGCTCGATGGCCGCTACCTCGCGCTCGCGTTGCCGGTGAACCCGCACCACTGATCCGCGTCATCGAGGGCCGCACCCTCACATCGCGGCGCCGTATTTCCGGCGAACCCGGCAGTGCTGATCAGCCCATCGCCTTGTTGGCGACGAACGAGCCTTGCAGCGAGGCGAGCGTGCGAACGGTCGACGTCACGCCGTGTTGCCGGTGAAGTTGGTACACCGTCGCCATGAACCTGGGACTCGACGGAAAAGTCGCGCTCGTCACTGGCAGCACGCGCGGCATCGGCCGGCACACGGCGCTCACGCTCGCGAAGGAAGGCTGCGACGTCGCCATCAGCGGGCGCACGAAAGAGACGCTCGATGACGCCGCTACCGCCCTGAAGCAGACGGGCCGGCGGGTGAGCCCGACGCAGGTCGATCTCATCGAAGCGGGCGGCGTCGAGCGCTTCGTCGACGAGGCGGTGAAGACGCTCGGCAGGCTCGATGTCGTCGTCGCGAACGTCGGTGGAACCTTCGGTGGCAACTTCCTTCAGACGAGCGCGGCAGACTGGGTGAAGACGTTCGAGGTGAACCTGGTGCACGCGGTGCGGGTGATTCAGGCCGCGGCGCCACACCTGGCGAAGAGCGACTCGGCGAGCGTCGTCATCGTCGCCAGCATCTCGGGTTCGAGGCCGGGTCCGCGCTCCCAGTACGGCGTCGCGAAAGCTGGAGAGATTCAGCTCGCGGCTTCGCTCGCGCGGGAGCTCGCTCCGCAGCGCATTCGGGTGAACGCCGTCAGCCCGGGCAGCATCCTCTGGGAGGGCGGCTCGTGGCACAAACGGTCGACCACGATGCCCGAGGTCATCAACGAGTTCGTCGCGCGCGAGTTTCCGTGGGGCCGCATGGGCACGCTCGATGAGATCGCGAACGTCATCTCATTCCTGTCCTCACCCCGCGCGAGCTGGGTCAACGGAGCCAACATCGTCGTCGACGGGGCGCAGGGGCAGCCGTCGATCAAGCTGCCCTGACCAGCGAACACCCAGCTCGTGGCAGCAGCGCGAGCACTTCGCGCATCCACCCAACCGCGAACGCGAAGACAGCGCGAAGGAGCTACCTCCGCCTCGACGCGCGGCCGGCGTGGGAGTTGTTCGCCGTGCAGCGCAACGGCGTCAACGACCCGCTGCTCGACGAGACCGGGCTCGCCATCAGCCCGGAGTGATTCGTCGAGGGTCGCTCAACCGCAGATGAGGGGCACGTCACGGGTCGGGCTGAGCACGGTCTCGTTGCGGTCCACCTCGCAGGTCGAGAAGCCGGCGATGGACGTGGTGACCAGGTCGATGAGCGTGTGACCGCCTGCGCCACCACCACCACCACCACCCGCCTCGTAGCGGCCGTTGTTCTCGCTGTCGAAGTAGCTCGACCCGGGAGCACCGGCTCCGGGCGTCGAGTAGAGCGCGCCGCCGTTGCCGCCGTTGCCACCGTTGTACGAAGAGCCCGAGCCGCCCGCCGCTCCCGCGAAGCCGGGAATGACGTTGCCGTTCTGCCCGTCGCGACCGCCACCGAACACGAAGCCCAGGTCGACGATGCCAGCACCCTCCCCGCCGCCGCCACCGTTCGAGACGATCATCGAGCGCGTGGCGATGATGTACGGCGCCTGAATGACGATGGAGCCGCCCGAGCCGCCGCCACCGCCACCACCTGGGCCCTGCGTGCTCTGACCACCGGCCCCAGAGCCACCCGCGCCGTTCACCAGCAAGCGCGAGTCGTCCATGATGATGCCGTAGCGTGCGATGAGCTGGAACGCGCCGCCACCTGCGCCACCAGTTCCACCCTGAGCGCCGCCGCCCGTGCCACCCGGGCACCCACCGACGAGGTCGAAGCGGCCACGTGAGCGCAACGTGCCTGCGACGCCGCCCGTGGTGAAGGTGCTGCCACCGCCTCCAGGAGCGCCGGCGGACTTGAAGCTGCCTGCTCCACCTGCGCCTGCGGCCGTCTGGTTGTTGGTGGTGCCATTGCCACCCGCTGAGGTTCCACAGTTCAGGTTGCCTGCGGGGCCGGGCGTGGTGCCGTAGCCCGAGGCGTCGATGGTGGCGGTGTTGATGGCGATGCCCGTGTACGCGAGGAAGATGACGGGCTTGTTGCCGACGAGCCGCAGGTTGCTGCCAGCGTTCAGGAGGAGCTGGTCGAAGATGAGGACCACGGCCGGACCGGTCGGCGTCGAGATGTCCTGCACCACGGGGCGGCCGCTCCAGCCGCCGGCGAACGTGTTGCCGTTGCTGTTGAAGCTCGCGCTGCCCGAGATGCTGACCATTCCCTGCACGGGCCGCGGGAGCATCGCGGGGTTCACGTTCGCGGGCGTGAAGCCGAACTGAATGCCCGGAGCGGGACCGCACATTCCGCCCGGCCGGCAGACTTCACCCGGTGTCTGGCAGGTGCCTGAGAAGTTGGGCGAGTACAGACACGTCGCGTCGGGCATGCAGGTGCCCTGCTGCTGCCAGCACGGGCCGGCGGGCGGGGTGTTGCACGTGAGCTGTGTCTGCGCGTTGCACGAGCCCACCTGACAGAGCTCGTTGTACGTGCACGGGTTGCCGTCGTTGCACCGCTGGCCGCCACACGATGGGTCAGCGCAGTCGACGAGGCCGTTGAGGTTGTCGTCGATGCCGTTGTCGCAGGAGACCTCGGTGCATTGCCACGGCAGACAGGGGCCACCGACCACGCCGCCATCGGGCAGCGTCGCGAGGCCGCCGTCGGGCAACGGAACACCGATGATGCCGCCGTCGGGACCGATGACGACCGCGGGGCCACCATCAGGGAGCAGCGGCGTGCCGCCATCAGGCAGCGCCGGAATGCAGAGGCCGGAAGAGCAGCCGTAGCCATTCGGGCATGTCACCGTCGCGCACGCGGTGGACACGCACGTTCCAGCCGAGCCGCACGCCTGACCGGCAGGGCACGTCGCTCCGCTCGCCCCACAGCCCGTCGCCACGCAGGAACCTTGAGCGCACGCCTGGCCCATCGGGCACGTGACACCGACACAGCGGGCTTCAGTGCAGACGTTGTTGATGCAGACCTGCGTTGGGCTGCAGCGTCCCTGACACGCCATCGTCCCGGGTCCTGCGCCGGAGCCGCCCGTGCCCGCACCGGAGCCGCCAGTGCCTGCACCGGAACCGCCAGTGCCTGCACCGGAGCCGCCCGTGCCCGCACCGGAACCGCCAGTGCCCGCACCGGAACCGCCAGTGCCTGCACCGGAGCTGCCTGCACCCGAGCTGCCTGCACCCGAGCTGCCTGCTCCCGAACTGCCTGCACCGGAGCTCCCTGCACCCGAGCTGCCTGCGCCCGCGTTGCCTGCTCCTGCGTTGCCTGCGCCCGCGTTGCCTGCTGCTGAACCACCACCGGTCGCTTGAGGAACCATACCGGGGCCAGGACCTGTGCCCGGCCCGCCACCTGCGCCGCCGCGGTCGTAGCACTTGCCATCTGCAGCGCAGCGCTGATCACCGGGGCACGTCACGCCGAGACACTTCTTCGGAATGCACTCCTGCGTGACGCAGACTTCCGCTTGCGTGCACACGTCGACGTCGCACCCGCGCGTGTAGCAGCCGCCCTTCACACACGAGCCGCCTCCGCTGCAGCTCTTGCCGACACACTGTTCATCGGTGCACTGGCCACCCGCGCAGACCTGGCCATCGCCACACGTTCGATTCGCGCACGCTCGCGAGTAGCAGCCTCCAGCGACGCAGGCCTGGCCCTCGACACACGCAGTCTCGGGACACGTGGGCTTCGCCATGCAGCGCTTGGTGGGGCCGCAGATTTCGCTGCCCGGACACTCGCTGTCGAAGGTGCACGGAGTTCCGGCAGGGCCGCCACCACCGCAGCTGCTGCATGCCGAGACCCACAACGCGATGGAGGAGAGGAAGACGCGGACGTGGAATCGCATTCGGCCTGCGACTCTAGCCCCCACCGTGCGGATCAGGGCTTCTGCGGCCGTTCATCCGATGGCGTGTCGGCACGTGTGCGACAGGCCGATTGACGACGCTCAGTGGAGCAGCCACGGCCGACGGAGCACCGCCACGACTTCGCGAAGCGTCCACCAGAGCCGTGAGTCGAAGGCGAGCGCGCGCCGAACGGAAACGACCTCGACGTCGAAGCCGGCGCGCTGAAAGTGGGCGGCTGCGCGAAAGGCGTGGAAGTCATCGGTGACGACGAACACGCGCGTGACGCCGAGCGGCCGGAGCAGCTCGACCGAGTGCACCGCGTTCGCGAAGGTGGAGCCGCTCTTCGTCTCGATGAGACAGGCCGATTCGGGAACACCGGCACGAAGCGCGAGCGCGCGACCGATGGCCGCCTCCGAGGTCTCGCCGGCGCCGCCACCTGAGATGACGAGTCGTGGCGCGAGGCCCTGCTGAAACAACTGCACGCCGCGTTCGACGCGCGCAACGAGGGCCTCCGAGGGCGTGCCGTCGGGCAACACGCGAGCGCCGAGCACGATGAGGGCGTCACGCGGTGAATCATCGAAGGTGCGGCGGCCGAAGAGATGAACTCGCAGCATGAGCGCCACCAGAGCGAGTGGTACCAGCCACCACCACGTCACTTCGGGCTCCGAACGACTCGACGGGCGCCAGCTGCGAGCTCGAGGAACAGCGAAGCGCCAGAGAACGCGACGTAGGTGCGGTGGGAGAGCACGTCGGCCTCGCGCTCCACCGTCGGGTCGACGAACGAACCATCGGCGCGACGAACCCAGGCGTGCGGCCACGCGCGCTCCGCCTCGAGCACGAGCCCCAGCTGCACTGAGCTGCCTTCATGCTTCGCCACCCACGCGCGCGCAGCGGGAAGACAGGACGCATCGATTCTCGACGCGACGCCTTCGACGGCGACCACCTTCGTGTCGGCACGCGGCTCGAGAGAGACGACCGGGCCTGCTCCACTGACGGGGAAGCCAGCTCCGAACACGTCGACGCGACTGTCGAGCTTCGCGTTGCTGCGCTCGAACCGGCTCACCACGCTGTCTCCGACGCCGAGCACGTCGACCGACTGCAGCGAGCCCGCACCGTCCCACGTCACGCGAATGCGCACGTCATCGATGGAGCCCTCACCACGCTCATCCACACACAGCCGCTCGCGTTTCTGCGTTCGTTCTTCACGAACCTCGAAGCAGCCGAGACGCCGGCGCGAGAGCACCTGCAGCTCCGACTCGAGGTCCTTCGGGTTCACCGGCCACGACCGCTCGAAGCGGCGCGCTTCCCCGCGAAACACGTGCTCGGCGCGGTAGGTGATGGTGTCGCGTTCCTGCACGAGCTCGATGACGCCGACGGGCACGCCCTGCACCGACTGCACGAGCCGCAGCGGGGCCGCCGTCATGAGCATCGAGAGCAGAAGCGTCACGGGGCGAGTCTCCACTCACCATGCCCGCTCGTCGAGCCGACGGTTTTCTGCCGTGGCCGTGCGGGTGCGCTACGGTCGCGCTCCCCATGGAGAGCCGCCGTTCTCTCGTCATCGCAGGCACGCTGGGAGGCCTCACGACGGGCACGCTCTCGGGGCTCGTGCTGCTCGCGCTGACGGGCCACCCTTCGACCCCGACCGCCTGGGTGCTGTTGCTGTTGACGTGCATCGCGGGCATCAGCCTCACCTTGTGGGTCGCGCAGTGGGGCGTGCTCGAGCGCCGGGCCGAAGCCAGACGCACCGAGATGCTCAAGCTCGTCGCTGGCGACCTCACCGCGCTCCCCGCGACCGGCGACTCGTCGGACCCCGAGCTGCAGCAGCTCGCGCTCTCGCTGCGGCGCGCCATCTGGCAGGTGCAGCGCGTCACCGCGAGCCTTCACCGCACCAGTCGTGACGTCGAAGGCCGCGCGCGTTCGTTGCTCGAGGCCGCGCGTCGGCAGGGCGGCGCCGTCGACCGCAGCGAGAAGGCCGTGGAGTCGATGGGCGAATCGCTCGTCGGTGCAGGCAAACGAATCAGCCAGCTCGAGACGTTCGCGCGAGAGACGACCGCCGCCCTCTCAGAGATGACCGAGAGCATCGAGCAGGTCGCCACCACGCTCGGCGGGCTCAACGAAGCGACGCTGAAGCTGGCCGAGCGCGCCGATGCGCTGAGCCACCGCGCCATCACCGTGTCGACCGAGGGTGAAGCGCTGGTGCGGCTGTCTTCGCAGACCAGAGAAGCCGTTTCCGCGGCCGAGGGCGCCATCAACGCCGTGCGCAGGCGCTCCGACGAGACGGGCGAGCTCGCGCACGAAGTCACCACCATGGCCGAGCGCGGCGTGGCGCTGGTGAACGACAACCTTCGCGGGCTGCAGCGCATCGACGACACGGTTCGCCACGCGGCGCGGCTGGTCGACGCGCTTGGCTCCTCGAGCACCGAGATTGGGCGCGTCGTCGACGTGATTCAGGAGATCGCCGACCAGACGAACCTGCTCGCGCTCAACGCCGCCATCATCGCGTCGCAGGCCGGAGAGTCGGGCAAGGCCTTCGCCGTCGTCGCCAGCGAGATTCGAAACCTGGCCGAGAAGACCGCGCACTCGACACGGGAAATCGGTCAGAAGGTGAAGGCCGTGCGTGACGGCACCGAGCGCGCGGTCGGCCTGGTGACGCGCGCCCGAGACGAAGCCACCGCCGGCGTGACGCTGGGTGAGAAGGCGGCGCAGGCGCTGACGGACATTCGCGGCATCTCCACCCGCTCCCTCGCAGCCGTCGAAGCGACCCGCGCCGAGACGCAGCGCCTCGAGCAGCAGGGCCAGCTGGTAGCAGAGTCGAGCCGGCAGACCGCCGACCGCGTGGCCCAGGTCGTTCGCCTCGCGCAGGAGCAGGCGCAGTGGGGCCGCGAGCTCGCCAAGCAGATGCACGAGATGGCGCGCAGCGCGAAAGACGCCACCATGCGCGCGACGGGTCAGGTCGACGTGGGTCGCGACCTCTCTGACTCGGTGCTGCGCCTCACTGCGGCCATCGACGAGATTCGCGCCGCGCACCTGGTGCTGACGCAGGGTGACTCCGCCATCGGAGAAGAGGTCGCCGAGGTGCGAGAAGACGCGCGCACGGTCGTTCGCATCGGTGACGCGCTCTCGCGCACGGTGGAGCAGCTCGCGCACGAGGCCGAGACGCTCGACGGCGAGGTGTTCCGCTTCAAGCTGCCGCAGCCGCGCGCTGGTGGCTCGTTGTCGGTGGGCTTGCACCAGCCACTTCAATGGGACCGAACCAAGGGCCTCGACCCGCTCTTCGTCATTCAGCTGCAGCTCGCCGAGGTGTCTGCCTCGCTGTACTCGACGCTCGTTCGGCTCGAAGACGGCATGATCGCGCCCGACCTCGCCGAGTCGTGGGAGTCGGACCCGACGGGGCGCCGCTACCGCTTCGCGATTCGCCGCGGGGTCATGTTCCCCGACGGCATGCAGCTCACCGCCGCGCACGTGAAGGGGCACCTCGAGCGGCTGCTCGACCCGGCGACGCGCGCTCCCGATGCGGCGCTCTTCAAGGACATCAGCGGCGCGCCTGCGTACTTCGCGGGTCAGGCGAAAGAGGTGACGGGCATCGAGGTGCTCGACTCGCACACGCTCGACATTCGCCTCGACGAGCCGCGCGCGTTCTTCCTGCGACTGCTGGCGCTACCTTCGACCGGGGTGACGCGCGTCGTGCAGGGCCGCGTCATGGGAACAGGCCCGTTCCGCATCGACGACACCGCGAGCTCGACGTCACTCGTGCTCGAGCGAAACCCCGCCTACTACAAGCCGGGGCTGCCGCTGCTCCAGCGCGTGGAGTTCAAGCAGCTGCCCGACCGGGTCGGCGCCGTCGGAGCGTTCTCGTCTGGTGAAGTGCAGCTCGTCAGCAACCTGCACGCGAAGGACCTCACGGGCGCGGGCATCGAGCCGACCGACTCGTCGATGGTGAACACGCCGAACAGCTGGTTCCTCGGCTTTCACGCGGGCACGGCGCCGTTCGATGACGTGCGCGTGCGGCGCGCGATTCGGGCCGGGCTGGACGTGCGCGCAGTCGTCGATGGATTCCACCCCGGCGCACGTGTCGCGCGCAGCCTCACGCCGCCGAACCTGCTCGAGGTCGACCGCATTCACGAGCCGCGCACCGACGTGGCGTTCTCGAAGCGGCTGCTCAACGAGGCAGGCCACACGCGGCTGCGCATCACCCTGCCCTACCCACCCGACCGCGACACGCGCGCAGAAGACAGAGTGCTCTTCGGGCCGCTCATCGAAGCGGGCCTCGTCGACCTCGACCACCAGCCGGTGCATGACGGCTTCTGGGACAAGGTGCGTGAAGGCCGGCTCGCAATCTTCCGCGGCAACTGGATCGCCGACGTCGCCGACCCGGACAACTTCCTGCACCTGCTGCTGAACTCGAAGGCGCAGAGCTACTACGGGCTCGGTTACCAGAACGCCGAGCTCGACCGGCTCACCGACGAAGCGCGCGTGGCCATCGACCCGGGTCTGCGTGAGCAGCTGTACCGGAAGGTCGAGCACCTGGTGCGTGAAGACTGCGTGCTGGTGCCGCTGTACCACGAGCGCTTCCACGCGATTTCGACGGCCTCGGTGCAGGGGCTGCGGTTGCATCAGACGCCGCCGCAGGTTCGCTACGAAGAGCTGTGGATCGCCGGCTGACGCGCGCTTCCTGCGCTGTCTTGCACTTCGGGAACGGCTGGCGGGTGGTTCTTTCATGGCCACCAAGAAGGCATCAGTCGCGAAACCCTCGTGGGCTCCGTGGACACCGGCGCTGCGGCTCAAGTTGACGGCCAGCCGCCGCAAGGACGGCGTCGAACCGCCCGGGTTCTTCCTCGACGCCGACCAGGCGGCCAGCCTGCTGCAGCACCAGGGCCCTGCTCCTGCCACCCTCACCGTCATGGAGGAGGACGAGCGCGCGATGCGGTTTCGCTTCAGTGAGTGGAAGGGGTCGACGGGGCGGGCCTTCGCCAATGAGTCGTGGAACGCGCTCGTCGCGCTCTGGGTGGCGCGCGCCGGCTGGCAGTTCGTCTTCGACCGCCTGCTCGAGCCCGACGGACAACTCAAAGAGGCCTTCCGCCAGGCCGACCCGGGTGCGCCCTGGTACGCCGTTCGTCGCTACCTTCGCGCCGCGAGCGAGGCCGAGTTCGCGCTGGCGCTGTCGCGCGTTCGCCCCGTGTTCGACACCTTTCACGCGCTCACCGAGGCGGAGGACTGGGACAAGCTGCGCCAGCGCGACTTCATGGCGTTCGCCTTCGACCGGGCGGGCCTCGTCGACCTCGTCCTGCGCGACTTCGTCGGCGGCCGCTGCAAGTACCTGCCTGAGCCGGGGCCGCTCGTCGCGGGCACCACAGACACGGCGCTCGCGACCGCTGCGGCCGACAAAGCCGGGAGCGTCGGCTCCAACATCTACACCATCTTCGACCTCGTCGAGTCGCAGGGGGCCGCTTCGGTTCCGCTGCTCGAGCGCCATGCGCCCTTCAATGCCGGCGAACGGAAGGTGCTCGCCAAAGCAGTCGAGGTGGCTGAGGCCCTTGGCTGAAGGCAGCGCTGCCGTGATGGGCTGAACCGCCGTCGCGTGAAAGAGTGCGCCTCCATGGCCTCACTCGCTGCGAAGCGCTTCTCGTCGTCACTGGTTCCATTCGTGCTCACGCTCGTTCGCAAACAGGGGCTCGACCCTGCGGCGCTCGAGAAGAAGTACCTGCACCTCAAGACCGCGACGGGTCAGGGCGCCGAGGTGAGCTTGTCCGAGCTCGAGGGCGTGCTCGAAGACGCCGCGAAGCTGACGAAAGATCCCCTCTTCGGATTGCACGCGGCGCTCGCGATGCCGCGGGGCAGTTACGGGTTGCTCGAGTTCGCGCTCCGCTGCGCTCCCACCGCGCGCAAGGCCATCGAACAGCTCGCGCGCTACGGCGCCATCATCAACCCGCTCGTGCGCTGGAGCGTCGAGGTCGACGGTGACGAAGTCTCGGTGAGCCACCGTCCGCCGCGGCGTGGTGGCGTGGGACGGCAGGGCAACGTGTTCACGGTGACCCGCATTCTGCAGATTGCGCGAGAGATGCTGGGAGCCGAGCTGACGCCGCGGCGTGCGTGGTTCGCGCATGACGAGAAGACGGTCGCTCCCGAGCTGGCGGGCTTTCTCAAGACGAGCCGCATCGGCTTCGGTCGTGCGTCGAATGGCGTGTCGTTCTCGGTGAAGGATCTCGACCGCGCGCCTGCCGAAGCCGACGCCGACTTGAATCGCGCGCTCGAGGTGCACGGCGCCGCGATGATGAAGAGCTGTCACGTCGACGACGTGCTCGAGCGCACGCGCGCGGCGGTCATCGACACGTTGCCGAAGGGCCAGCCGTCACTCGCGGCGGTCGCGAAGCGGCTCCACGTGGGAGACCGTACGTTGCAGCGGCGCCTCTCGGTGGAGGGGCTCAGCTTCGCGACGCTGCTCGCCCAGGTGCGGCGTGAACGGGCCGAGCGGTTGCTCGAAGCGAGTGAGCTGTCAGTGACCGAGGTGGCGAAGCAGGTCGGCTACGTCGACGTGCCCGCGTTCGTGCGCGCCTTTCGCGGGTGGACGGGAACGACGCCGGGCGCCTTCCGCGAGCGCGTCACCACCAACTGACCAGCGTTGTCGTCTTCTGCACATGCCTTTGGCGCCGCTGGGCAAGGCGGCCGCGAGGGCACTCGACGACAATGACGCACATCTGAACCTGGAGAGACCATGCCGACCCGAGTGAGCAGCCCGACGACGCCTGCCGTGAACCCCCGAGCGACCACTGCTCCCAGCGCGCCTGCGCCGAAGCCCGTCGAGACCGCGGCGCCGAAGAGCGCGGGCTGGGGCCCGAAGGCGTCGATGACGAAGCTGCTGCCCGAGGCCTTCCGGCGTGGAGAGGGTCCGAAGATCGACCCGTTCAACGCCACGAAGGACTGGATGAGCGATCGCGTGTTCGAGTCGCTCCGTCCGCGCTCGGGGCCCGACAAGATGACGCCCGCGCAGAAGACTGCGTACGGCCCGCTCGCGAAGCCGCCGACGCTGAAGCGGCCGGTGGTGATGATTCCCGGGCTGACGATGCCGGCGCAGTCGTTCGACCGCATGGGCAATCAGCTCGCGACGAACAAGGCCAATGGACCGGTCGTCGTCTACGTCGCGTCGCAAGACACCTTCCGCATCGGCGACAAGGGAGGCCGTGAAGCAACGGCCGCCGAGCTGAAGAACGCGAAGCTGTTCGAGCTCGAATACAAAGACCCGTGGGGCGCGCCGACGACGAAGGCTCCGCAGATCGCGAAGGCAATGGAGCGCATCGGCGCGGCGACGGGCCAGACACTCGATGTCGTCACGCACAGCGCCGGCGGCACCGACTTCCGCCTGTACCTCGATGGCCGCGATGCCTCGAAGGGTCCGAAGATCGAACGCGCGGTGATGATTGGTCCCGCGTCGCATGGAACCTACGTAGGCAACATCGGCGCGACGGTCGGTCAGCCGGTGAAGAACGTCGACGATGCGGCGCGGGAGCTCGCGGTCGGCTCGAAGCTCGTCGGGAAGTTGAACGACAGCTGGGACAAGCAGCGCGGGCAGCTGCCGGGCGGAGTGACCATCATCGGCACGACGGGCACTCCGACCCTCGGGCCGAAGAAGGGCATCTTCGAAGACGGAGACGGCTACATGCCGAGCGCGCAGCTCGCGATGCCGGGCGCGAAGACGGTGTTGATGGAAGGCCCGCACAACACACCGCTCGCCCACCTCTGGCAGGTTCAGTACTCGGGTGTCGTGAACGCGGCGTTCGACGTGCTGGGTCAGTGAGCTGAACCGCCGGGCAGCCTGCTTCGCTCTCACCGCACATGGGTGAGACCCATTTCAGCGGCTGCCTCACGTGCGGGGCCGAGCTCGTCTATCTGGAGCGCGCCGAAGCCATGACGTGCGCCGGCTGCAGCCGCGTGCACCAGAGCAACGCCCGCTGCGCCAACGGGCACTTCTTCTGCGACGTCTGCCACTCCGCCGACACGGTCGACGTCATCGAGCGCCTCTGCCTCGACTCGCGCGAGACCGACCCCGTCACCATCACCCTCACGGCGATGCGCCACCCGAAGGTGAAGATGCACGGCGCTGAACACCACTACCTCACGCCCGCTGCGCTACTCACCGCGTACTGCAACCTGCGCGACGAGCCCCTCGAGCGAAAAGCCTCGATGCTGGCCGAAGCCAAGAAGCGCGCGGTGCAGGTGCCAGGTGGAACCTGTGGCTACTGGGGCGCCTGCGGAGCGGCGGTCGGCACCGGCATCTTCGTCAGCATCGTCACCGGCGCGACGCCACGGTCGCGGGAGCCGTGGGCGATGGCCCAGGCGATGACGAGCGAGGTGCTGGCGACGTACGCGAAGCTCGGCGGGCCACGCTGCTGCAAACGAAACACCTGGGTGGCTGCGCTCACGGCCGCGAAGTTCGCGCGCCAACACCTCGACACGCCGATGAAGGCGAAGGGCGCACGCTGTGAGTTCAGCGCCATGAACCCCGACTGCCACAAGCTCGAGTGCCCGTTTCATCCACGCGGGCTCCCCGACGCCGACGCGCGCGCCGAAGCCCTGGTGCACTGAGCCTGCGACAACGTGTCGCAGCATCGTCTGCGAGACGGCCGGGTTCCCAGAGGCAGCACACTCGACATTCCCGCCGGGTGACACCGGAGACGCTCATGAGACAGTCCTTCTGGATGGTGGCGGCGCTGCTGACGGCCTGCGGGCCCGAGGCGATGACGGAGCCTGCGGTCGTCGACGACTCGCTGCGCGAAGACCTGCGCTTCCTGCGTGAAGAAGAGAAGCTGGCGCACGACGTGTACGTGGCCCTGCAGAGCCGCTGGTCGCTCCAGACGTTCGGCAACATCGCCTCGAGCGAACAGACACACACCGACGCCGTGCTCGGGCTGCTCACGACCTTCGGCATCGACGACCCGGTGGCAGGCAAAGGCGCGGGGCAGTTCGAGAACGCGACGCTGCAGCAGCTCTACACGGACCTCGTGGAGAAGGGCTCGCTGAGCCAGACCGACGCGCTCTCGGTCGGCGCCACCATCGAAGACCTCGACCTCTTCGACCTCGAGCGCCTCACCACGAAGACGGCTCGCGCCGACGTGCTCGCGGTCTACGACACCCTCGCTCGCGGCAGCCGCAACCACCTGCGCTCGTATGTGGGCCAGCTTGGCGGCGCCTACCAGCCGCAGTTCATCTCACGCGCGACCTACGACGGCATTCTCGCCACGCCGACCGAGCGCGGCGGCGGTCACTGATCAGCCCGGCCTCAACGCAGTGATGGGGTGGTGGTCGAGGGCGCGATCCTTCACCACCAGCGTCGTCACCGGCACCTTCACCTCCTGCTGAAGGATGAGGTCGTGCCCGAGACAAAGCCCCATCTGCACGATGAGCTGCGCGCCCGCCTGGTTCAGCAGCTTCGCCTGCGCGACGGGGTTGCAGATGGAGGCGAACCGTTCGGGGTGCGCCTTCTCGAGCCCAATCTCGGTGAAGTCGACGGCGCCCAGCCGGCAGCATGCGAGCTCGGCCTCGAGCCCCGCTGCCTCGAGCCGACGCGCGAGCTCCTGCGCCTCCTTCGTCATCGACACGCAGAAGGCCACGCCCAGCCGTCGGAGGCCGCGCTCGTGCGCGTAGAAGATGAGCTCCTCGACGCGGTTTCGTTTCGTGCGCTCGGCGGTGAACGGCGCCGCGTCGGCGACCCGCATGATTTGCGCACGCTCTGGCTCGAGGTAGCTCCCGACGTCTTTCGTGAGCGCCGGGTTCGCGAGCGTTGGGCAGCCCTCGGGCATGCGCGCGCACTCTCCGCGAAACGACGCTGCGGTGTGACACGTCGCACAGGCGCTGTGAGGCGGATGTTGGTCGTCTGCCATAGGCGCATGGGAGCGGACCGCCAGTCGGTGAGGTTCAGGCACGGCAGCTGAATCGAAGCGGCGGCACGTCGGCTCGTAGGGCCGTGAGCTCGACATCGGCCATCGCTGCAGCGCTCGAGAATCGATACGGGGCACTGGCGCCCCAACCCGTCAGCCTCTCGTGCGGTGGCGCAGCGGAGCTGGTGGACGCGAAGAGCGGCGACGTCTGCGTCGACCTCGGCTGCGGTCGCGGCGGTGACGTCATCAAGCTCGCGCGGAAGGTTGGCGCGACTGGCCACGTCATCGGCCTCGATGCGTCTGCGACGATGATCGAGACGGCGAAGCAGCGCGCCGCGAACGAAGGCGTCGGCCAGGTGACGTTGCGGCAGTCGTCGCTCGACGCGCTGGTGCTTGGTGACGAGTCGGTCGACTGGGTGGTGTCGAACTGCGCGCTCAACCACGCCACCGACAAGGCCGCCGTGTGGCGGGAGATCTTCCGCGTGCTGCGCCCCGGCGGGCGCTTCGTGGTGAGCGACATCTTCGCCGTCGAGGCCATCGCCGCCGAGTTCAGGAACGACCCCGTCGCGGTCGCCGAGTGCTGGGCCGGCGCCGAGACGAAGCCCGAGTACCTCGCCCACGTCGCCGCTGCGGGACTGGTCGACGTTCGAATCGAGACCGAGCGCGCGCCGTATCGAAAGGCGCAGGCACTGCTCGCGAGCTTCACGTTGTCAGGTCGTAGACCCGCCCGCGGCCCCGACGGCGCGGAGCCCGCATCGAGGAGGTGATGAGATGAAATCGCTGATCAAGAAGCCCGCAGCCACCTGCTGCGCTCCGGCGCCCGAGAAGGTCGCCCAGTGCTGCGCGAAGATCTCGAAGAACGTGGCTGGCTGTCACGACTGATTCACCCGTTTCCCCTGCGCGCGCCGGCTCACGGTCGGCCGCGCACCCTTCTCCCCGAGCCGCCATGCAACCCTCGAAACACAACATCCTCACGCAGGTCGCTGGCAGCACGCAGTGGCTCCTGGTGAACATTCTCTCGGGGCAGGCGGACCTGCTCGATGACGAGACGGCGCAGCGGTTTCAGCGTGGCGACTTCGCCAACGCGGCCGAGCTCGCCTCGAAGGGCTACCTCGTCGACCCCTCGGAAGAGGCCACACGCTACGAGGCGGCGCGGGCGAAGTTCGCGAAGGGCCAGCAGGACGACGAGGTGCAGCTCTTCTTCGTGCCGTCGTACGCGTGCAACTTCGGCTGCTCCTATTGTTTCCAGGACGAGTACGCGCCGCAGCAGACGCACGACCTCGAGCAGGTCGTCGACGCGTTCTTCTCGTACGTCGACGACACCTTCGCGGGCCGCCGCAAGTACGTCACCCTCTTCGGAGGCGAGCCGCTGCTCGACACGCCGAAGAGCCGCGCAGTGCTCGAGCGCCTCATCGCGGGCACGAAGGCGCGCGGGCTCGACCTGGCGGTCATCACCAACGGCTACTCGCTCGCGAAGTACGTGCCGCTGCTGCTGACGGGCCGCATTCGCGAGGTGCAGGTCACGCTCGACGGCACGCGCGAGCTTCACGACAAGCGACGCTCGCTCAAGGGTGGCGGCAAGACGTTCGACCCGGTGGTCGCAGGCATCGACGCGGCGCTCGAGGCGGGCCTCACCGTCAACCTGCGCGCAGTGCTCGACAAAGAGAACCTCGCCGACTTCGCCAACCTCGCGCACTTCGCCATCGACCGCGGGTGGACTGGCCGCAAGAACTTCAAGACGCAGGTGGGCCGCAACTACGAGCTGCACCACTGCCAGACGAACAACACCCGCCTCTACACGCGGCTCTCGCTCTGGGAGGACATGTTCACCCTCATCCAGAAGGACCCCGAGGTGCTGCGCTTCTACCGGCCGGCGTACTCGGTCGCGCGGTTCCTCTTCGACGAGGGCCAGCTGCCCGAGCCGCTGTTCGACGCGTGCCCGGCGACGAAGACGGAGTGGGCGTTCGACGCGACCGGCGCCATCTACCCGTGCACCGCGAACGTCGGAAAAACCGGCGAAGCGCTCGGCACCTTCTTTCCCACGCGCACGCTCGACGCCGAGCTCGTGAAGGACTGGCACGGCCGCGACGTGACGAGCATCGCGAGCTGCAGCACCTGCTCGAACCAGCTCGCGTGCGGCGGCGGCTGTGGCGCCGTCTCGAAGAGCTGGAAGGGCCAGATTCGCGCAGCTGACTGCCGGCCCGTGAAGGAGCTGCTGAGCCTGGGTGGTGCGCTGTACGGCCAGCCCGCGCTCTCGGAGCAACAGAACCCCTCAGGAGTCACGCCATGAGTGAAGCCGTTCGTGAAATCACCGCCGCCGAGTTTCCGGCGTTGCTCACCTCGAGGAAGCCCGTCGTCGTCGACTTCTATTCGAGCGAGTGCCCGCCCTGCGAAGCGCTCGCGCCGAAGTACGAAGCGGTGGCCGGGCTGTTCCACGACGACGTCGAGTTCGTGAAGGTGTTCCGCCAACAGAACCGCGAGCTGGCCAACGAGCTGGGCGTGAAGGGCTCTCCGACGGTGCTGTTCCTCAAGGACGGGAAAGAGGTGGCGCCGCGAGTCACCAGCGCCATCAAACGCTCCGAGCTGCTCGCGGGCGTGAGCGAGCTGTTACCGCCACAGCGCTTCGAGACGCTCGCGCACCAGGCGATACCGACCGAGACCGATGCAGACGTGTTGATTCTGGGCGCGGGGCCTGCGGGCGTGACGGCGGGCATCTACTGCGCGCAGGCGAGGCTCAAGACCGTGATGGTCGACCTCGGGCTCGGCGGCGGCAACGTGGCCACCACGCATCAGGTCTCGAACTTCCCCGGCTTTCCCACCGTGATGCCGGGCTACCTGCTGGCCGACCACATGGTGCAGCAGGCCCGCCACGCCGGCGTCTCGATGCGGCTGGCCACCGAGGTGACGTCGGTCGACCTCGCGAAGAAGACGGTGGTGCTCGACGGGCTCGAGACGATTCGCGCGAAACGCATCATCGTGGCGACCGGCTCTTCACCGCGCGTCATCGGCGTGAAGGGCGAGCGCGAGTTCAAGGGCAAGGGCGTGTCGTACTGCGCGACGTGTGACGCGAAGTACACCGAGGGCAAACACGTCGTCGTCATCGGCGGCGGCAACTCGGCCATCGAGGAGTCGCTCTTCATCGCGCGCTTCGCCTCACGCATCACCATCGTGAACCAGTTCCCCACGCTGCAGGCGAACCAGGAGGCGCAGGCCAGGGCGCGCGCCGAGCCGAAGATCAGCTTCCGCCTCTCGACGCAGCCGCGCGAGTTCCTCTCGCGCTCGGGCAAAGGCGTCGACGGCGTGCTGGTGGAGGACCTCGTGACGAAGCAGCAGGAGATCATCGACTGCGACAGCGTCTTCGTCTTCGCCGGCATGGTGCCGAACCTCGAGCTCTTCAAGAGCGCGTTCACGCTCGACCAGTGGGGCTACATCGCCATCGACGACGAGATGCACACGAGCGTGCCCGGCGTGTTCGCGGTCGGTGACGTGGCTGCGAAGAAGTTCAGGCAAATCACCACGGCCGTCTCCGATGGAACCATCGCCTCGATGGTGCTGGCCAAAGAACTGGCGGCGTGACGCCTCAGCTCACGGTGCGGGCGGCGCTCTCGGGCATGGCGCTCGGAGCGGTGCTCGCGCTGTCGAACCTGTACGTGGTGTTGAAGACGGGGTGGAGCCTCGGCGTCACCATCACCGCCACCATCGTCGCGTTCGGCTTCTTCCGGGCGATGGAGCGGGTCGGCGCGACGAAGCGGCCCTTCACGGCGCTCGAGAACGTGATGGTGGCCTCCATCGCGTCGTCGGGCGCGTGGATGACGGGCGGCGGAAACATGGCGGCACTTCCTGCGCTCCTGCTGCTGACGGGCCAGCGGCCAGCCGGCGTGGCGATGGTGGCGTGGTTCGCGGTCATCGCGTCGTTGGGTGTCTTCATCGCGATTCCGCTCAAGAAGCAGTTCATCGACCGTGAGCGGCTGCCCTTCCCCATGTCGGTGGCGACTGCGGAAGCAGTGCGCGCGATGCACGGCTCGGGCGACACGCGGCCGGCCATGCTGCTGCTGCGCGCGAGTGGCTTCGCCGCGTTCTTCACGGTGTGGAGAGACCTGAAGCTGGCCTTCTCACTGCCGGGCCGGCTCACCTTCGCGCCGCTGTCGACGTGGGGCTTCGGCTTCGACGCGTCGCTCGTCCTGCTGGGCGGTGGCTCGCTGATGAAGCCGCGCACGGCGTGGTCGATGTTCGCGGGCGCGCTGCTGACGTGGGGCGTGCTCGCGCCGCTCGCGCATCAGCACGACATGCTCCCGTCGCTCGAGTTCAAGGCGATGGTGCAGCTGTCGTTGTGGCCAGCGGCGGCGTTGCTGACGAGCTCGGCGCTGACCGGTTTCGTCGTGCAGGCCGTACAGCTGTCGCGGCGCGCGGTCCGACGGCGGCAGCTCACGAAAGACGACTCCGGGGCCGAAGAGAACGCCGTGCCGACCTGGTGGGCGGTGGCGGGAGTGCTCGCGCTGTCGCCACCGCTCGTCTTCCTCATGAACCTGCTGTTCGGCATCCCGGTGTGGGCCGCGCTGCTGGCGTTGCCGCTCGCGCTGGTGGTTGGCGTGGTGAGCGCGCGCGTGACGGGAGAGACCGACGTGACGCCGACGAAGGCGATGGGCCCGCTCACGCAGCTCATCGCGGGCTTCGCGCTGCCCGGCAACGTGGTGGCGAACGTGATGAGCGCGAACGTGACGGCAGGCGTGGGACTGCACGCGGCCGACCTGCTCAGCGACCTGAAGACGGGCTGGGTGTTGAAGGCGAACGCACGGCAGCAGGTGTGGGCTCAGTTTCTCGGGCTCGTCGTCGGCGCCATCGTGGTGGTGCCGGCCTTCACGCTGCTGGTGCCCGAGGCGAGCGTGCTCGGGTCGGAGCAGTTCCCTGCGCCCGCGGTGATGGTGTGGGCCGGCGTGTCGAAGGTGCTCGCGCTGGGGCCCGCTGGTCTGCCGGTCGGAGCGCGTGAGGCGATGCTTATCGCGGCGTTGCTCGGCGCGGGGCTGACGGTGGTCGAGGCGCTGTTCCCGGAGCGGAGCCGCACCCTGCCCTCGGCCGCGGCGCTCGGTATCGCGATGGTGCTGCCGGCCGCGACGACGCTGACGATGGTGCTGGGCGCAGCGCTCGGCGCGCTGGCGAGACGACGCTGGAGTGAAGAGACGCTCACGCCCATCGCTTCGGGGTTGATCGCGGGTGAGAGCGTGACGGGCGTGGTGATGGCGCTGACACGTCTCGTGCTGTGAGGCCGGTGGAGTACGGTGTGCAGCGTGGAATCCACGGACGAGCGACTGGAGGCGCTGGAGCGTGAGAACGCGGCGCTTCGTCACGCCATCGTGCTGCTCCACGAAGTCTCGAACCTGCTGCACGGCTCGCTCGAGGTCGAAGCCGCCTGCTACGCGGTGCTCACGGGTGTCACCGCAGGCGTCGGGCTCGGCTTCAACCGCGCCATGCTGTTCGAGGTCGATCGCGCGGATCCGACCCGGCTCGTCGGCATGATGGCCGTTGGTCCCGCTGACGAAGTCGAAGCCGATCGCGTGTGGCGCGCCATCGAGCGTGGGCAGGACTCGTTGCCCGCGCTGTATCAATCAGGGCTCGCTGCTCGTGACGCGCACGCTCCGCTCGATCGTCAGGTGCGCGCGCTCCAACTCGATGACGCCTCCGTGCTCTCCACGGCGCTGCGCGAAGGCCGGCTCGTCGAGACGACCGAAGCCGACGACGACCTCGATGGACTGCTCCATCTCTCGACCGGTGTCGCTGCTCCGCTGAAGGGCGTGAACGGAACGCTGGGCGTGCTCTACGCCGACAACCGCTTCACGAAGCGAAAGTGCTCAGCCGAGGTCGCGCAGATCTTCGCGCTCGTCGCCGACCACGCAGGCCGGGCCGTCGAGAACGCCCGTCGTTTCGAGCGCGAAGCCCAGGCTGCCCGCACCGACACGCTCACGGGCCTGGGTCATCACGGCGCGCTCATGGAACGCCTCACCGGAGCCGTCGCCGAGGCCCGTGCGAACGGGCACCCACTGTCGCTGGTGATGATCGACCTCGACAACTTCAAGGGCGTGAACGACCAGTTCGGCCATCTGGCCGGAGACGAACTGCTCGCGGCGCTCGCGGCACGGATCAAAGCGCACGCGCGCACGGGCTCCATGGCCTTCCGCTACGGCGGCGAGGAGTTCACCCTCGTTCTGCCCGGCGTCGACCTCGTCACCGCAAGTGCCATCGCCGAGCGGGTTCGCCTCGCGGTGGCTGACGAGCCTTTCATCATCGGCGGCACGCGACGCGCGGTGACCTGCAGCCTCGGCGTCGCCGCGCTCTCGCCGGGCATGACCGTGCACTCCTTCGTCGACGCAGCTGATCAGGCGCTCTTCCGCGCGAAACGCTCGGGCAAGAACCGCGTCGTCGAAAGCCCTGCCGTCACGACTTCGGAAAGACCCCCGAGTACCACGTGATGCCTTGATGGGTGCCGATGAGCACCACGTCGCCAATGCCCGCGCAGGCATCGACCCGGCCCAGCTTCATTGCCACGACGTCCTTCTTCTTCCCGTCGAGCCCGAGCCGCATCACGTAGCCCTGCTGAAGCACGGGCTCGCGCGAGGCGCCGCTCCACCCGAGCTTCTTCAACCAGGTCTTCCCACCGCTGGCGCCAAGCAGCACACCGCCGCTGAGCTGGGCTTGGTTGAAGAGCCAGTTCGGACAGGTCGTGACCCGACCCGTCTTCAAATCGACCAGCACGATCAACTCGAACTCGGTGTCGTTCGAGCCGTGGAACGCCACGGTCCCCGCAGTGCAGCTGAGGGCATCGAGTGGCTCGATGCCAGGCAGCGGGATCTTTCGCACCTTGAGCGCTGACGACAGCACGACGACACAATCGCGCCCCAACGTCACCAGCTCACCGGCGTCGGACCACACGAGATGCCCCATCGTGTTTGGCAGCGCTGGCACCTCGAGCTTGCGTGGCGCCTTCCCCTGCCTCAGCTCGTTCGGCTTCCAGACGAACAACGTCGTCGAGACGAGCAGTGCGACCTGACCCTCTGCGCCGACCGCGAGTGCGCCGCTGATCTTCGACTTCGTCACTGCGCGAGACGCCACCACCTTCCCCTCCGGGTCGATGACGAGCAGACGCCAGCTGTATTCCTCGCCGCCCTTCAACGGCTCGAGCGCAGCGACGACCAGGTCAGGTCCGAGAAAGGAGGCTGCCGCGATCCGCTCGATCGGGGCGTCGAGCGTGACCCTCCGCTCCGTCGCCTTCCCGACGTCGACCACACAGACTTCCTGGGTCTGCAGGCCCGGCGCCTGATGTCCCACGGCAAACCGGCCATCACGAGAGAGGACGAGTTGGTTGACGTGCATTCCCTTCGCGAGCTGCTTCTTCTTGATGGGCATGCCTTCGACTCTGGCGACGGTTCGGTGCTGCGTCCACCGCGAAGCGCTGGATGGGGTTCATGTCCCGGTGAGCACGCCTCACCGCGGCTCCACGACCGATCGCTCCTCCGACTCGATGGCGTGCGCGATGGCCGCGAGCGGACCCGGGCGCTTCGCATAGTCGACCGAGTTCGGATCAGCCTCGGCCCGCGTCGCCGTCAGCTGGTCCAACACCTTCGCGCGCTCGGCCATCTTCCGCTCGATGAGCCGCTTGAAGTCCTGTGCGCCCTGAATCACGTGCGGCGTGAGGAACACGAGCAGGTTCACCTTCGTCTTCGTCTTCGTCGTGTTGCGGAACAACGCTCCGAGCACCGGAATGTCGCCGAGCAGCGGCACCTTCGAGACCTCTTCGATCTCGCGGTCCTGCATGATGCCGCCGAGCACCAGCGTCTCTTCGTTCTTCGCCACCACCGACGTCTTCTGACTGCGCGTCGAGGTGATGGGCCCGGCCGAGCTGCTCGTGCCCGCGAGCTCTTCGGCCTGTTGGTTGATCTCGAGCCGAATGTCTCCCGAGTCGCCGATGTGCGGCTTCACCGTCAACCGCAGCTCGACCTTCTCGCGCGAGATGCTGCCGGTGAGCTGCGACAGACTGGCAGCGCTCGAGTTTCCCGAAGCGATCGCCGTCGCCAGCTGGGACTGATTGACGCCGAGCTGAAACGGCACCTTCTGGCCGACCGCGATCTCCGCCTCCTTGTTGTCCGCCGTGAGGATGTGCGGCATCGAGAGCACGTTCACGTCAGAGGTGCCCTGCGACGCCTGAATCGTGAGCCCGAACGCCGGCACCTTGAGCCCCAGCAGGTCGGCCACCTGCGTGAGCACCGGCCCCTGCAACCCGAAGAGCAGTCCGTTCGAGCCTGCGAGCGAGGTGAGACCGAGTGACGACGGAGCGCCTGCGGGCTGGCTGCCGTAGACGATGCCGGAGGAAGAACTGCCACTCATGCCGTGCACCGAGACGCCGAACTTCGAGTCACGCTGCAGGTTCACCTCCATGATGACGGTCTCGATGAAGACCTGGCGCACGGGCCGGTCGAGCTGATCGATGACCTCGGTGAGCGTGCGGAAGTCACTCGCGCCCGAGACGATGAGCAGCGCGTTGATGGCTTCGTTCACGCTGATGCGCACGTCGCCAGAGGTGCCGCCGTTCGGAACGCCCGGCTTCTTCTGCGCGCCCGTCATCGCCTCGAGCGTGGCCGCGATGTCCTTCGCGTCGGCGTTCTTCAGCTTCACGACGCGTGCGCGGGAATCACCCGGCACCTCGAGATCGAGCTGACCGATGAGCTCCTCGGCGCGGTTGACGATGAGCGGAGAGCCGACGAGCAGAATGCGATTCGTCCTGTCATCGGAGAGCGCCGTGAGCGGGTCGGTCTTCTGTCCCGGCTTTGGCGTCAGCGCTCTCGTCACCTTGTCGAGCAGGTCGTCGGCCGTCGCGTGCTGCACCTTCACGAGGCGCGTGACCTCGGTGCTCGGCCGCACGACATCCAACTGAACCAGCACCTTCGCGATGCGCTGCTGATTCGAGGCGAGGTCCGTCACGATGATCAGGTCGGGCGGCACCGTCACCACGTCTCCACCGGTACTCACGAACGCGCTCACCGCCGGCCGCACCGCTTCGACGTCGACGTGCACGAGCCGATGGAGCCGGGTGAGCACCTCGTTCCCTCCGGGCACCTCATCGTCCGTCTGCAGCACCGGCACCGGGAACTGCCGCGCCGTGCGCTTCTCGACGATGCGAATGAAGCGACCCTGTGGAACCGCCGCCAGTCCATTCGCGTCGAGCGCCGCCAGGAACGCCGCGTAGAACTGCTCGGCGTCGAGCATCAGCTTGCCGTTCTCGGGTCCGACGATGCTGATGCGGCCCTTCACGCCGTCGGCGACGATGAACGACTTGCACGTGGCGTCGCTCACCGTCTGCACGAGTTTGTCGAGTTCGACGCGCTCGAAGTACACGGTGAAGCGACCGGTCTTTCGAACCTCCTGACAGCCTTCACGGGGCTCAGCGAAGACGGGGAACGACACGAGGACGACCAGCGAGATGACTCGAAGCATCTGCTCCGTCATTGCGAGTCGAGTGCCAGCTCGTGCTTTCGCGTGCGTAGCGCCGTGAGCAGGAGCGGCGATGACAACGTGTCACTCGAGCGGGGCCTCCGCGCTGACGTGCTGGCGAGCGGAATACGACGCGCACCGCGGCGTTTGCGGTCACACGAGTGAGAGGGCGCGCTCGATCAACGGAAGCTGGGCCGGGTTGATCGAGACGCGCGCACGCTCGAGCGACGCCCACTCGGCGCGGTCGACCTCGGGAAAGCGAGCGAGTCTTCCGCGCACTTCCATCTCGACCTCGTTCGACTTCAGCGTCGTCACGTCGAAGTCGCCGACCACGCCGAAGGCGATCACGTGTTTGCCGCTCTTCATCACGACTTCTCCCAGCGGCGTCGCGGGGCCCTCGGGAGCGGCCATGCCCGTCTCTTCGTGAAACTCGCGCCGCGCCGCGGTGAGCGCGTCTTCGCCCGGCTCGAGCAGGCCTTTCGGAAGACTCCACGCGCCGGCGTCCTTCTTCGCGAAGAAGGGACCTCCCGGGTGCACGAGCAACACCTCGGCGACGCCCGAGGCGCCGCGACGAACGAGTGCGAGGGCTGCGCTGCGCTCGGCCATGGCGCGAACGTACTCCGTTCCAACCTCGTGACGGCCGGCTTCACGACTCGACTCCTTGCGCCGGCCTCTGCAGACTCACCTCGTGCCCTTCGACAGAACCGGCGTGCAGTTCGCGTGTGCAGCCCTTGCGCTCCTCTCGTGTGCGAACAGCAGGCCCGACCCGATGGAAGAGCAGCGACGACTGCTGGCCGAAGAACGCGCGATGGTCCGGGAGCGTGATGCTCAGGCGCAGGCGAAGTGCTTCGAGTTTCGGAGCGTCGTCAGCGCGTGTGTGAAGGACAGTGACTGCACTTCGGTCGAGGGCGTCGATTGCTGGGAGCTCGTCATCTCGAAGGCGCGCCTGCCAGAAGCGTTGGCGATCAGACAACACGGCTGCGCGACGGCCTGCCCGGCCAGTGGCTGGGGAAGATCAGCTCTTCGATTCCCATCTGTGAGCAGCAGCGCTGTGTCTGGCGCAGCTCGCAGAACAAGCTCCCGATGGACACCTGTCTCGACCGGCACCTCGAGCGCTTCCCCACCGATAAGACGCCCATCGTGGTCGAGCTTTCCCGGCAGGCGAACGAGCTGGTGGCCGTGGCCGCAGGAGACGACCGCGAGGTCGCGCGCTGTCTCAAAGACCGAATGATCCACGTGCTGAGCCGGCGAAGCCAGGCAGCCAGCGTGAAGTACACGCCCGGGCCTCCACACCTCATGTTCTCGACGCCGAAGGGCCCTGCTGCGGTCGTCAGTGCGCCCGTCGACAACGTGCCCACCGTCACCCAGCCCATCGTCGTGCCCACCACAACAAAGGGGACGATTCAGAAGCAGGTCGTTCGACCCGACCCTGCATCGGGAAAGTGAACTGACTCAGACCCTGGTCATTCCTTCGGGCCAACCCCCTGAATCTCGCTGCCAATTCGAACAGTGGGCGAGGTCGGTGCGACAGACTGCCGCCGCGAGCGTCCTCGCTTGAGAACTCACTTTTCAGAACGGGGACACACATGGCCGGACTTGGTGGAGTCGGTGGAAGTGGCGGCAGCGACCGCACGTCGGAGTCGCAGCGGGCCGCAGCAGAGCGCGCCGCAGAAGCCAGAGCCAGCGAGCGCGCGGCGGCCGCAGCCGAAGCCCGTGCGCGCCAGAAAGACATGAGCACCTTCGAAGCCGCGAAGCCCAGAGCCCCGGTGGCGCTCGGGCCGGTTGCCAGTGCGGCCGCCACCGAAGCCGCCGACAAGGTGGTCGCCGCGTGCACCAACTACACGGCGGCCCGCGAAGAGGTCGCGCGCCTCAACGGCCAGCTCGAGCGTGCGCTGCGCACCGAGCCTTCGCTGCGAGACCCCGAAGCGGCCGAGCGGTTCCGCACCGAGTTCGTCAGCGAACACGCCGACGTCTACGAGGCCGAGCGCACGGCGGCCCGCGACCTGGCCACGGCCCTGCGGGAAGGCGAACCGCACCTTCGCGCTGATGGCATCACGCAGGGCAACGTCGGCAACCGCATGGCGATGCTGGCGGGGCTCGAGACTCTGGCGAACTCCTCCGAGTACGCGCAGGCCATCGAGCTCGCTGGCCGGTACGGCGGCGGTCGTGATGCCCCGCTGCCACGCGAAGAGACCCAGGGCGTCGCCGAGCGCGCAGCGTTGACGGGCTTGCGTGAAGACCTCTCTGCAGGCGGCGACCCGGACCAGGCGGTGCGCACCATCGGAGGCCTGTTGGGGGCCGCGGGGTTCGCCAGGAGCACTCCCGCGCTCTCGGCCATTGGCAACGCCATCGGCGCGGGCGCTGACCTCTCGGCCTTCATGCGCACGGGAGACCCGGCCAGCCTCGGCGCTGCCGGCTTCGGAGCGCTCGGCACGGCCGCCGCCGCCACGGCGATCTTCGCCTCGTCGGGGCCCATCGCCATCGGGGCAGGCGTCGTCAGTGCTGCCGCGTTGGCCGGCAAGTTCATCACCCGTCAAATCGCCGGAGACAACGAGTACCGCGCGGCGATCGGCGAGGCGCTCGCGAAGACCCATGGTCTGACCGCTGACCAGACCGAAGAGATCATGGGACAGAGGGCGGGCATTCTGGCCAACGCCGGGCTGAGCAGCGCCGACCTTGCGGCGCTCGCCCGCACCGACCACCTCGACGAAGCACTGGCTGTGCTGGCGAGCGGCACTCCGCTCGACACCGGCGTGTACGGAGACGCCATCGACCCGGCCGAGCGAGACGCACGCATGCGGGCGCTCGAACTCGAAGAGCCGGGGCTGCCGTACATCTCGTACGAGATGAGAGTCGTCGACGCGATGCGGGAGGAACGTCGCGCCCAGGGGACGCCCGCCGAGCTGCTCGTTGCCGACCTCAGCGCGCAGGGCCTGCTGTGAGGCAACCACCGCGACGCCCTTGAAGCACTGATTGGCGTGGCCGAGTGACGGCCGTCCTCGACAAGCCGGGGCGCTTTGCGGTTCTCTGTCGCCAATGTCGAGCGACGAGCGACTGCGGCTGTTTGCGCGGGGGGAACTGACCGGCGCCGAGCTCGAAGCCTTCGAGCAGGCACTCGACGAGAGCCCCACGCTTCGCCGCGCGCTGGCCGAGGTCGTCGAGCGCCCTGCCCGCGGCCCGCTGTTCGAACCCGAAGTGACGGACCGCTCCGACGGCCTCTCGCTGCGCCGGGTGCTGGGGCGGGGCGGCATGGCCACCGTGATGCTGGCGACGCAGCACGGCCTCGAGCGTGAGGTGGCCGTGAAGATGTCGCGCCGCAGTGACGGTCAGGGCGCGCGAGACCAGCTGCTGCGCGAAGCCCGCCTGACGGGTGCGCTCGAGCACCCCGCCATCGTCCCCGTGCACTCGCTCGCCACCAGTGAAGAGGGTGAGCTGCAGGTCGTGCTCAAGCGCGTCGAGGGCGATTCGTGGTCGACGCTGCTGCGCGACCGTGAAGCCGTGCAGCGGCGCTTCGGCACCGAGCTGCTCGAGTGGAACCTGCGCGTGCTGGCCACCGTCTGCAGCGCGACGGCCTTCGCCAACGAGCGCGGCGTGCTTCATCGCGACATCAAGCCGGCGAACGTGATGGTCGGCCGGTTCGGCGAAGTGCTGCTGATGGACTGGGGCATCGGCGGGCTGCTCGACGAAGACCCGAGCGGCCGCCTGCCGCACGTCGTCGCGGGTGACGGCGCCGGCACGCCCGCGTACCAGGCACCCGAGACGCTGCCGGGCGCTGACACGCCGCTCTCGGCGCGCACCGACGTCTACCTGCTCGGCGCCGCGCTCTACGAGCTGCTCTTCGGCCGCCCGCCGTTCATCGGCGTGGCCCACCGCTCGGAGACGGACGTGCCCTCGTTCGACGGAGAGGTCGAGAGCCCTGAGCTGGTCGAGGTGGCCCGGCGCGCGCTGTCGCCAGACCCGAACGCACGCCACGCGAGCGCGACCGAATTCCTGCGCGCCATCGAGGCCTGTCAGAGAACGCAGCACGCCTCGCGGCTCGTACGTCGGGCGCAGCAACTGCTCTCTCGCGCGCGCGACCAGCGGGCCGCGAAGTCCGAGACGGCCACCCGCACCGCCAACGAGGCGTCGTTCGCGCTGCTGACCGCGCTCGAGCTCGCGGCCGACCACGAGGCGGGCCGCTCGGTGGCGCGCGAGCTGACGACGTTTCAGGTCGAGTGCGCGCTGGAAGATGGACACCCCGCGGTCGCAGCGCAGGCGCTCGAAGCGAGCCCGACGCCACTGCCAGAGCTGCGCGAGCGGGTGGAGCGCGCCATCGAAGAGCAGCGCCTGTTGCAGCGGTACGCCGAGGCGCACGACCCGGGCGTGGGGCGGGACAAACGCATTCGACTCTTGAGCGCGATTCTCCTCACCACCCTTGGGTTCTATGCACTGCGGTTCAGCTTCCCCGCGCTGGCGTCGGGCCGTTGGTCGCTCGCCATCGCCTCGCTGTTGTTCCTGCTGGCCATCGGCGGGCTCGCGTTCGCCTTCAGGGCGGCGCTGCGCTCGTCGGCGCTGAGCCGTCAGTTGGTGGCGTTGACGTTGGTCGTCACCCTCGGACAGGTGCTGGTGCGCGCAGCCGGCGCGTGGCTCGAGCTCTCGCGCTGGCAGGTCATCGTCTTCGAGCTGCCGCTCATCGCCGTCGCGCTGGGCGTGGCGGCGTTCATTCATCACTGGAGCATGGGCGTGGCGGCCTTCGTGCTGGCGACCGGGCAGGTGCTGGCGCTGTGGCTCCCCGAACTCGCGGAGCGCTTCTTTACGGGCTCGGTGGTGGTGGCGCTGACGTTGTTGGTCGTCATCTGGCGCGCCGGCGGCTGGCGTTCGATGGCTGTCAGGAGCGCGTCATGACGGGGCCGCACGCCGAGGCGCTCCTTGCTGCGACGAAGGGGCTCATTCCCAACCTCGTCGAGGCGACCCGCATCATCGGCGTCATCGGGGAGCGCTGGCCGCAGCTCGAGCTCGACGGGACCTCGTTCGGTGCCTTTCTCGAGGAGCGCGCCGTCGAAGGCCACGGGCTCACCTCGCTGCACGTCGAAGACCTCTTCCTCGCGTGGGCCTGCCTGAATCAGCAGCGTGAGGCGCTCACTGCCTTCGAGCGCTTCACCAGGCCGCTCATCGCGCTGGCCGTTCGCCGTGACGCGAAAGACACCGACGAGCTGATTCACCAGGTGCAAATCAAGCTGCTGGTGGCCGAAGGCGCGCGCCCGCCCAGGCTCGCCGACTACACCGGGGTCGGCCCGCTCAAGGCCTTCGTGATGGTGATGGCCATGCGCTGCCTCGCCGACTCGCGGCGGAGCGATGAACGAAGACGCGAAGACCACATCGGCGATGGCTGGCTCGAGCTCGCGTCGATTGCCGGTTCGAACACGGGGCCCGAGGGCAAGCTGCAGTGGGCCGAGCTCGAGCCCCACGCGGCCCGCGCGGTGACCGAGGCGATGGCTGCGCTCTCGGTTCGGCAGCGCACGGTGCTCAGGCTCCACTATGTCGAGGGCATCTCGGCCGAGGCGCTCGGGCGCATGTACAGCGTGCACCGGGCGACCACGACGCGCTGGCTCGTCGATGCGCGGGAGCGGGTGCTCGAGCTCGTTCAGCAGCGGCTTCGCACGACGCTCGACGTCAGCACCGCCTCGTTGGCAAGCCTGAACCAGACGCTCGTCGGAGGCCTCGAGCTGTCGCTCCCCTCGCTGGTGAGTCCCCCGACCGACGAGCCTGAGAAGGAGTGAGCCTCACAGCGGAACGACGGGGCTGCGGCACTCGAGCTCCGAGTACACCTTGCACGTCGGCACCCGCTCGTCGTTGGGCAGACAGAGCGAACACGGCGTCGAGCAGGAAGTTCCCAGGGCAACGCCTTCACAGGTGCTGGTGCATTGCCGAATCGGAGCCGTGCTGGTCGACCCAGCCACCCGAAGACAACAAAGCTCGGCAGGACAATCAGTGTCGGCGTCGCACGTCGCACCCACTCCCGAACACGCGGCCAGCGAACCGACGAGCAGCAGGAGAACCAGGCGAGTCATGGCCGCGCGGGATGCAACCGGACAGCCACTCGCACTCCACCGAACGCCCTGAGGACGCGGGGCAGCGTTGCGCAGCCTGCTGCTCAATCGATGGGCGGCTTGCGCGGGCGCGTCCACGGCTTCGGTTCCCGCCAGCGCTTGCGCCGCTTCTCCAGAAGCTGCTCGACGACCTCGAGACTGCGCGCGTCGGTCAACGCCTTTCGGTCGTGGCGCACCCCTTTGCCGTGATTGCAGCGGGGGCACGCGAGCCCGAGGTTGCCGAGCTCGTCGGTGCCTCCAGCGGTGCGCGGAACGATGTGCTCCAGCGTCACCGTGGAAGAGCCGCTGCCGTCGACGAAGACCAGCAGCGGCGTGTTGCAGTGAAGGCACTTGCCCCGCCAGGCCTCACGGCCATCGACCTCGAGGGACTCGAACGTCGAGTCCGTCTCGGCCACCGCGAGCACGAGCGCCTTCGTCACGTCACTTCACGTCCCACGCAGCGACGCTGTTGCCCATGAAGTGCGGCACGAGCACGCGGTTGCGCTTGCTGTCGAAGCCGATGTCGGCCGGCGACTCGAGCTCGGTGAACACCTCGGTGAACGCCTCGCCCGGCTTACCCGACGAGATGGACTTGCCTTCCCACGACGAGATGAAGAGCTTGTCGCCAATCATCACGACGCCGTCGAGGCCGCCCTTGGGCAGCTTGAACGCGTCGCCCTTCTTCTTGCCGTTCAGGTCGAGCACTGTCACTTCGTTCGAGTTGAACGGCGCGACGTAGATGGCGTCGGCGGTGACGAAGACGCCGTTGGGGCCTTTGAGGTCCTTCGACTTGAGCAGCGTCTTCAGCTTCGGCTTCTTGCCCGGCTCGATGACGTACACGCCGTCGGTGCCCGTCGACTCGAACCCGGCCTTGCCCATCTTGAGACCCGAGTCCGTCAGATAGACCTTGCCGTCAGCGCTCGCGAAGAGGTCGTTCACGAACGTCGCGCCGGCCACCTTCACCTCACCCTTCGCCGCGCCCGTCTTGCGGTCGAACATTCGCACGGTGTCGATGTCGGCGACGTAGAGCGTGCCCTGCGAGATGACGAGGCCCTTGGGCGCGTTCAGCGTGACGCCCTTCTGGCCGCCTTCGACGAGCTTCGCGGCGACGACCTTTCCGTCGGGCGAGAACTCGGCGACGTAGCCGTTGTTGTCCTTCGCGAGCGGCGAGCCGTTGATGTTGCTGACGAGGTACGTGTCGGTCTCGGCGTCGTAGAGCACCGACTCAGGCGTCGAGAGGCCCTCGGTGATGGTGAGCGCCGCGGTCGGCTTCGGCGGAGGCGCAGGCGTTCCCGCGTCCTTCACGGCAGCGGCGGGCGCGGGCGCAGGTGCCGCGGGCTTCTGGGCAAACGCAGCAGCGGCGGACAACACGACAAACGCAGTCAGGGCACGACGAAGCATCGATTCTCCTCGGAGGTTGGGTGCAGCAAAGGCCCGCCTTCTTCTCGCGCCGATGGCTCGCGTTCAATCGAAACGACTCGAGTCATGGGAGACTGCGGGTCGTGACGCCTCGCCCCTTCCTCAAGACCACCCGGTGCGTGTTCGCCTCGGGCGCTCACCTCTCCCGCGACCAGCAGTTCCTCGCGGCTGCGCGCCTGCACGTGAAGCCCGCCGCCCTGCAGACGCCGCTGCCGGTGTGCGCGCTCACGACCGATGACGAGGCCGAGGCGCACAGGCTCGTCGAAGACGCGAAGGCGGTCGACGTTCAGGCCTGGCATGTCTCGGGAGCACGGGCTGCCGCCGTCGAGCGCGCGACGAGAGTGGCGATGTTCCCAGAGGTGGCGGAGCTCACCACGCCGCTGCGCGTTCGCCGCATCGTCTTCAACCAGCTCGCTGCCTACGTCGACCTGCGCTGGAAGACGACGACCGAGAGCCGTGTGCTGGTGTTGCTGCCCTTCGACGCGGACCCGGTGTTGGTGACGGGCGCCGAGCTGGAGGTCGAGGGGCCGTCGAAGCAGGGCGCGTTGCTGAAGCTGACGGCCGGGTTGCAGCAGGCGGCCCTCGCTGCGGTGAAGGAGCGCGTCGTCGTTCAAGTGCTGACGCCCCTGCAATTGGGCGCGTGGCCCACCACTCCGGCAGAGGTCATCGCGCTGGGGCTCGCTGAAGGAATTCGTCTGCGGCCGACGCGCAGATAGAGCATCGGAAAGCGCACCCATGGCGCAGCGGCGCAAACAGCAGGTTCGCAGCGGAACCATCACGAGCTTCGACGGGTCCCAGGGCGTCATCCGCCTCCACAATGGCGGCGAGGTCGTCTTCTTCCGCTACTCGTTTGCGGCGGTGACTCCGGCCGTCGGCATGGCCGTCGAGGTCCGCAAGACCGAGCCGTTCCACAAGGGCGGTCTTCGCGCGACGGACCTCAGCGTCGTCGGCCAGCGCCTCGATCGGAACGCCAAGCTCGACCGCAGCTGGGCCGTCGACCATCTGCGCGTCGAACAGGCGCGGCAGCGGGAAGCGCTCGAGACCGAACGGAGGAACGCCGAACAAGCAGTCGAAGCGTTCGACACCCGTTGGCTCGAGCAGCACCCCGCCCCCGCGCAGCCGGCCCTCGAGACGCTCTTCGATGGCCAACTCCCCGACGCGGTGAAGCAGCTCATCGCGCGCAGCAGCCCGCTCACCGACGCTCCGCCCCTCACCCCGCCAGCCGACCCGGCCTTCGTGCCCGTCATGCGAGCGTTCGGCTGGTCGATTGGTTTCATGGTGCACCCCGAGCTCCCGCTCGAGCTCGGTCTCGCCAACGACCACTCGGTGTGTGCGCTCACCATCGCGACGTCAAGGCTGAGCGCCGCCCTCGAGTTCATCGACGCGGAGTCTGCGGTGCTGACGGAGTACGCCGGTGATGACGAGCTGCCACCAGGTGAAGAGGACGCCTCGCGCGAACGCGGCGAGGGACTCGAGACCTTGTTCCGGCCTCCCACGGCAGCGCGCGCAGACGGAGCGCTGGTGACCTCGTGGCTCGACGCCGTTCACGCCGCGCGCAATCGCGGTTCACGCGACGAACAGGGCGCCGTGTTGCTCGACTTCTATCGGGAGCGGGGCTGGTCGCAGCTCGCGAGCCGCCTTCACCAGATGATGGAGCACCTCAGTCACCATGACGAATGGCGCGCGGCGCAGGTCGCGTTTCTTCGAGGTGAACGCGGAAAGACGCTGTCGGAAGGCGCTGCGGACGAGCTGCTTCGCGTGTACGCCGACGACTGACGTTCACGGGCACTTCTGCTCGGGCGCGGAACGGCCTTCGAACAACGCCGTGGTGCGCCCACGAGACCTCTGCGACGGCGCGGCCCAGCTTGAGGCCTTCGACTCCTTCGTCACGGCGTGGGCCGGCGTTGGCCCGATGCTCCTTCGGCGCTCACCCAGCCCGAGGTCTCGAGCGGCAGCGCACCCAGCGGCCACCCCTCGAGCGTCACCCCACCATCGGGTCGCGTGGCGAGCGTCACCAACTGGCCCCCCGCGAACGTTCCGGCGATGAGTCGACCGGTGCCCTCGGGGAACGGACACTCGAGCGCGCGGCCACCGTCGACGTTCACCACGAGGCCGTTCACCACGCCCCCGTCGATTTCGCCTTCGATGACTGCTGCGAGCGCGCTCTCGATGCCTCCGGGAATGCGCAGCGCGGTCGCTTCGACGAGGCGGCCTCGCGCGCGCGCGGGGAAGATGAGGTCCTCCCACAGCAGCGCGCCCGTGTTGCGTGAGAACGCGCGCACCCAGCCGACCTCGTCCTCGGGCAGGCACGACATGGCGAGCGACACGCAGCCCTTGAAGAAGAGGAACACCGTCGAGGGCGTGATGACGACGTCGCGCGACTGCAGGCCGGCGTCGGGAGGCGCTTCGAAGGGCCGTGGCGGCAAAAAGCCTGCAGCGCTCCACTGCACGAGCTGGTCGAAGGCGACGGTCGACTCTCCAGCGGTGGCGAGCATCGGTGTCGGGCCCGCGTCGAGCTGAAGCGTGGTGATGAGGAAGCCACCATCAGCGCCGAGCCCCAGGCGCGTGAGCGAAGCGCTGCTCGAGAGCGCGAAGACGGTGTCGTCGAGGCCCGTGGCCACGTGGGTGATGTCGGCGGGGAGGAACGCGAGCTGCTCGGCCGACATCGTCGAGGTCATCACCAGGTGCGTGCCGCCGTCTCCGCGCATCGCCACCAGCACGCCACCATCGCGCAGCATCGCGACACGTGACGCGCTGACGGAGCCCGTCTCCCAACCACCGAGCAGGCTGCCCATCGCGCGCGCACGGAACAGAATGCCGCCGTCGACTCGAAGCACGACCCCAGCAGGGCCGACGTGAGACAACTGCTCGACGACGGTGGAGCGCGCGGTGAAGCGCTCGAAGCCCGTGCCCGTGTACGAGACGAGCGCGCACTCCGTCGGGGGCCCGGCATCGAAGCCGGCATCGAAGCCGGCATCGACTCCAGCGTCGGTGCCAGCGTCACCACCATCGAGTTCACCAGCGTCGACCCCCGCGTCCTCCACGCCCCCGTCCACGGCGCCCGCATCCATCAGCCCTGCATCGACCGGGAGCGGCGTCAAACCACACACCGTGAAGAAGACCGTTCCGCCGCCGAACGAGAGCAGCGCAGGTGGCGCTGAGAGCGGCTGACCTTCGATTCGCGCGCTCCAGGCCGGCAGCCACTCGCCAGCGTCTGGGCGCTCGCACTTCTGGCTCTTGCAGCGAGAGATGCCGTAGCAGGCGATGGCGGGCGCGCACTCGGTACCGTCTGGCGTTGCAATCTCCTGACAGGAGCCGCTGATGCACAGCTTCGACGAGACACAGTTCGACGTGCCGCACGGCATGCCGTCTGGAGCCATCGCTTCACCGCAGCCCATGCGAGCGTCGCAGGTGGGAACGCGGCACGGCGTCGTCGGCTGAGGGCACACGATGCGGGTGTTGATGCAGCCCGCGTCCATCGAGCACGCGTCACTGGTGCACGCGTCGTTGTCGTTGCAGCGGCGCGCGACGCCCAGGCACTCACCCATTCGGCAGCGGCCCTGCTCGAGGCACTGGCTCGTCGGCTCACACGCGGTCTCGTCGGGCGACATGGTCTCGACGCAGCGGTCCAGCTCGAGCGAGTACGCCGACATTCGACAGGTCGCGCTCGGAATGCACACGGGCGGGCGCACGCCGACACCACGCAACCCGACGCGCACTTCCTGACGGCCAGAGGTCAACACGAGCTCGCCGTTCGACTCGCCGTTGCCCGCGCGAAAGACGACGTCGAGGTCGACCTGACTGCCACCGGGAATGTCGACGAGCGGCGCGCTGGAGAACGGCGGCATCGTGGTCGCGCCGACCGACACGCTCGCGCGCGTCTCGGCGATGAGCGTCACCTGCTTCGTCACCATCGTGCCTTCGAGCACGCGGCCGAAGTCGACCGACTGGGTCTCGGGCGCCACGCGAAACCGCGTCTCGACCATGCTGGTGCCACCACCGCAGTTGCGGCAGCCAGCCAACACCAGCGCGCCGAGCAGGGCCGCGACCTTCATCACTCCGCTGCGTCGAACCATCGCCTCGTCTGCCACCCTCGGCCGGAAGGCCCGCATCCTCTCACGGCCGGGAGCGTCACGTCTCGAAAGCCTCGAGCCACAGCCACACTTCGGCACCGCGCTCGAAGAGGAAGCCACGACGGTGCAGTTCGGTGCCTCCGTCAGCCGCAGGGCCCTGGGGAAGCTCGAGCTCGTTCACGGTGAAGGCGCCAGCATCGGCAGCGAACTGACCAACCGCCTCGGTCGCGCGGGAGTCGAGGAACGGTGCAGGCTCGCGCTTCAGCTGATTCGACTTCAGGAAGTGGTCTGCCGAACCATCTGGCAGGCGCGCCACCACGTTCCACAAGCCGTCCTGAAAGCCCTCGGCGTGGCTTCGGTACACGAGCGGTGTGTCGACCAGCTTCACCCCGAAGACGTTCGGTACCTCGGCACGAAAGACAGAGACCTCGTTCCACTCCGGGTCGTGCGAGTCGAACGTGCGCGCGAAGAAGGATGCGAGCAGACCAAACCCGAGACAGCCGAACACACCCACAGCTCCGAGGAGGACGGCCCAGTGCTTCCCCTTCACGAGGACTTCCTTCGACGAAGGGCCCAGCGTGCGACCAGGACCAGCACCACCACCGCCGTCACGACGATCGCCACGAGCCGGTACTGCGACAACCAGTCCTCGAGCTTGTCGGCCTTCGCGCCGATGGCGTCACCGACTCCGAGCAGCAGCGCGTTCCACGCGAGCGCAGAGAGCCCACCGAGCAACAGCACCCTCGGCAACGGCGTACCGCTCGCCCCAGCTGCCACGAAGACGACCGCGCGAAAACTGGGCATGAACCGATTGAGCACGAGCACCCACGTGCCGCGCGTTCGCATCGTGTCCTGCGCGCGACGCAGTTGTTGGTGCGTGATGCCGAAGAAGAGCGGGCCTTCTTTCGCGTGGTCGAGGCGCGTGCCGAGGCTGACGCCGAGCCGCCACATCGCCGCCATTCCGCCGATGCTGAAGACCATGAGCGAGAGCAGCACCAGCAAGACGGGATGATCGCCACGCGCCGCATACGCACCGCCGAGCAGCGTCACCGTGTCGCCGGGGAAGGGAGGAAAGACGTACTCGAGCAGCGCACCCAGCCCGAGCACCACCACGCCCCACGGCCCGAGTCCCCGCACCAACGCGTCGAAGGCGTCGAGCATCTATTCGTCGGGATCCTGCAGGCCCGGGTCGACGTACGCGCCACCGCGGTCGCGCTTCATCGAGGCGGCCCACGCGTTCAGCTTCGGCACGCCGAACGTCACGAAGAGAACGAGGCCCAGCACCAGCGCGAAGAGATATGTCGCGGGGCGGGAGGGGCGCGCACGCCACGCCCAGAAGCGCTCCTTGCGACGCTGAAAGCCGGGCGCGCTCACGTACTCGTTCCACGCCGCGTCCTTCATCAACGCGCCGGCGCCGTCGTCACCGAGCCCTTCGAGCGCCTGCGCCAGCATCACGCGCCCTTCGATGGTGCCGGAGCGTGACTTCACGAGGTTCTCGAGCGCCACCTTCGCGCCCTTGAAGTCCTTGCGCGCGAGCCGGAACTTCCCGCGCATCAGGTCGACCTCGTTCACGCGAAACCCCGGCGCCGCGTCGTCGACGCTCTCGAGCAACTTCTCACCCTGCTCCACGTACCCTGCGCCGAGACACGCGACGCCCATGGTGAAGAGCGTCTGCGCGTCGTGGTCGCCCTTCTCGAGGTTCGGTTTGAGCAGCTCGAGCGCGCGCGTGTACTTCTTGCGGTCGACGTACAGGCCAGCGAGCTCGAGGCGTGCGCGGCCGTCGTGCGGGTTGCCGAGCAGCGTTCGTTCGAGCATCGACGCGCGCCGCCAGCGCATCACGAACCGAATCGGGTCAGGCAACAGGCCGAGCGTGAACCGGTCGACGACGAACCAGAAGACGATGAGGAAGAGCGCCGAGCCAACGGGCGAGCCGGTCAAACCGGAGAGAATGATCCACTGCAGCCAGGCAGACGAGCCCACGCGGCGGACCATAGCCGAGGGCAGGACTGCGGCTCGAAGTCGTTCACGCTAGAAGCCGCTCATGCTTGCGACGATTCTGGTGATGGCTCTCGCGCAGGATGGCGGCTCTGTTCCTCAGACGTGTGGCGCCGTGCTGCGCAGCACCCGCGAGGTCGAGGGCGACGTCGAGCTCTACGCTCTTCAGCCAGGCCGCGACGCGAGCCGCAGACGGACCGTCGAGCTCAAGGACGGAGGCTTCTGCGCTCCGCTCGAACCGGGGCAGTGGCTGGCGAGGGCGTCGGGGGTCGCGTTCGAAGAGGAAGACCCGCTGAGCAGCCCCTCTTGGAGCGCGACCTCGCGGTTCACGGTGCCGGCAACGGGCGCCCTGCAGCTCACCGTGCCCCGCGAAGCGAAGCGCACCTTCGTGGTGAAGGACTCGTGGGGTCGCGCGGTGATGGGAAAGCTCGCGGTGTTCAGCGCAGCCGAAGACCTCGCGACCCTTGTGTGGAGCGTCACGCTCGATGCGCAGGGGCGCGCGCACGCCGAGCTTCCCGACGGTGACATCGAGGTTCGGCTCAGCCACGGCATGCCCCAACGGGTCCACGTCGAACGACGCACGCTCGAGCCTGCCGACGTGACGGTCACTCTCGTCGTCGAGCGCGCGCGCAGTGTTTCGTTCAGGGCGGTCGGACCCGACGGAGCGGCGCTCGACTCAGTGACGGTCGACGGCGTGCCGGCCAACTGCACCTCGGGGCTGTGCTGGGTCGAGACCGGGCCTTCCGTCACCTCCATCGTCGTCGCCGATGGTCGCGGCGCTGACGCCGTCGTGCAGCTTCCACGGAAGCCCGCCGACCTCACGCTCCCGCAGGTGAAGCTCACCGCGAACCAGGAGCGGATGTTGAAGGTGGTGGGGAACAGCGGCGTCGCGCTCGACGCGACCCTCGAGGTCCAACCCGTCACGCGGCCTGGTCGTTGGCGCGTGGGTCGTGGTCTCGTGAGGCTGCCTTCAGGTGAACGCGAAGTCCTCGTGCGGCCTGCAGCGCGCCAGGGTGGTGCCTTCCGCCTGACCCGGCTCGCCGTGCGCAACGGCATCATCGAGCTCTCGCTTCCCACCGCCGGCTTTCTGAAGCTGAACGCCCCACAGGGGCTGGCCGAGCTGTGGGTGCGGCCGGCTGACCCGAAGCTGCCGCCTGCCCGCATCGACGTGCAGCGCGAGACCACCCGTGGCCCCCTGCTCTCGGGTCGCTACACCGTGGGTGGCTGGTCGCGCGGCCAGGCCCTCGCTCCGACCGACGTCGACGTCGTCCCTGGCGCCGCGGCGCTGGTCACTCTGACGCCGGGACCGACGGCGACGCTGGTCCTTCGAAACGAGCGGCATGATGCACAGCACCCGACACTGGTCGTCGTCCTGCCAGGATCAGATGGAAAGCTGCCAGAGGGCCTGGCCGACGTGCGCGCCGTCTCGAGCGCTTTCGGAATCGGAGCCCAGGCCGGGCTCGCCACACTCTCAGCGGTGCCCGGGCCTGTGACCATCGTTGCGCTCTGGCAGCGGCAGCAACAGCCACTCCGTGCGGTCTCGAAGCAGGTGGTGCTGACCGAGGGCACGAACGAGGTGCGCCTCGACGACGACCTTCACCAGCAGGACCTGGGACCGCTCACCGACACGCTGCGCGAGCTGCTCGCCGAGCCCTTCGTCACGACCGTCGACCCCTGACCGGTCACATGAGGCGGGCGCTGATGGCGCTGTGCACGTCGAGCCCTTCGTCGGTGAGCTTCAGCCTCCGCCCGTCCATCACCGCGAGGCCTTCACGCAGCAACTGCTCGACGAACGCGCGCCGCTGTTCGTACGACTGGCCTGCCTCGCGGCACACCTGCTCGAGCGCGAGGCCCGACGTCAGCCGCAGGCCCATGGCGACACGCTCCTCGAAACGTTCGGCCACCGAGAGCGCCTCGACCGACTTCTGAGGGAGCCGGTCTGCTTCCACTTCCATCAGGTACTTCTCGGCGCTGCGCTGGTTCGAATAGCGCGTTCCTCCCAGCGAGCCCGTCGCACCGACGCCAAGCGCGAGCCAGTCACCACCCGTCCAGTACGTCGCGTTGTGGCGCGAGTGAAAGCCCGGCTTCGCGTAGTTCGACACCTCGTACCGGTGCAGCCCCGCCTGTCGATACACGTCACGCACCACGCGCTGCATCGCCACCACCGTGTCATCGGGAGGTAGCTGCACTTCACCGCGCGACAACTGCTTCGCGAGTGGCACCTCTTCGGCGAGCGACTCCGCGTCGAGCGTGAGCGCGTAGGCCGAGAGGTGCTCGGTGCCCAGCGACACCGCCGTCTCTGCGTCGCGCCGCACCTCGTCCACCGTCTGGCCCTGCACGCCGTAGATGAAGTCCATCGAGACGTTGCCGAAGCCGGCTTCCCTCGCTGCCCGCACTGCGCGCTTCGCTGCCTCGCCGTCATGCGACCGGCCCAGCTTCGCGAGCGTCGCCGCCGTGAACGACTGCACGCCGATGGAGAGCCGATTCACGCCAGCAGCCAGAAAGCCCGAGAAGCGCGCTTCATCACTCGCGCCGGGGTTCGCCTCGAGCGTCACCTCGCAGCCGTCTCCGAGCGGAAACCGCTTCGCCAGCGCGCTCAGCACCTCGTTCACGTGCTTCGGGTTCCACAACGACGGCGTGCCACCACCGATGAAGATGGCGTCGACGGTGCGGCGCTCCATCGCGGCGGCGCGCTGCTCGAGCTCGCGCAGAATCGCCTTCGTGTAGCGCTCCTCGGGCACCTGCTTCGCGGCCGTCGAGGCGAAGTCGCAGTACGGACACTTCGAGAGGCAGTACGGAAAGTGAACGTAGACGGCGAACCGCGCAGCGCTGAGGTTCGTCAGCTCGTCCATCGGCGCGCGGGGAGATGAAGCCACGGACCGTCTGTTGCTCCACCGGGCAGGGCCGCGCAAGTCCATCTCCCTTTCTTCGGGGAAGGGGTGCTAGGGACGAAGGCATGACGACCGAGGAGTCCCGCCCACGCCTCAAGTGGGCCCGCAGTCAGCGTTTCCGCCTCACCGCCAGGGGTGAAGAGGCACACACCTCGTGGAAGACCGCCCTCGCCGCCGCGCAGAACCACGGCAAGTCGGCCTTCGACACTGCGCAGGGTGACTGGGCGAAGTCGTTCAAGATCAGCCCCGATGACGCGACCTACGTGAGCGAGCTCGCCCCGGCGCCGCTGCGCGTGGAAGACATCGAGAAGGCGTTCACCGACCTGGGCATCTCGCGACAGAGCGTGAAGGACTCGCTGCTGCGCCTGTACGAAGCCGGTCTCGTCGAGCCCGCGCCGGTCTGATTACTTCTTCAGCTGCGCTTCGAGCCGGGCCACCTTGGCCTTCAGGCTCGCAGCCAGCTCGATGGCGTTCTCGGCAGCCATCAGCTTCTTCTTCATCGCCGCGTTGTCGGCCTTGAGCTTCTCGAGCTCGGCCGCGCTCGCGGTTCCACCCGAAGGCGTCGTCTGAGGCTTCTTCGCGGCGACCTGCGCCTCGGCCGCCTTCTGAATCGCGGCGGTGAGCTTGGTCTGCATGTCCGAGAGCTCCTGCTCGAGCTCCTGGGTGCGCAGGCTGCTCAGCGAGAACTCCTGCTCGAGCGACTGCGCACGTGAGGTGGTCGCCGACAGCTCCTGCTCGAGCGCCTGGGCGCGCGCGCTCGTCGACGACAGCTCCTGCTCGAGCTCCTGGGCGCGGCTCTCGTTCGCCGACAGGTCGGACTTGAGGGTGATCTCCTGCGCCTGCATGGCGGCGATCTCCTGCTGCAGCACGCGCTCGTTCGCCAGCGACGTGTCGAGCTGATTCTTGAGCTCCTTCGCCTTCGCGTCAGCCCCGGAAGCGGCGTTGCGCGAAGACTGCTCCGCGCGGTTCTGCGCGTCCTTCGCGCGGGCCTCGGCCTGAGCGGCACGCGCCTCGTTCTGGGCAGCCTTGGTCTCGGCGGCGCGCAGCTTCTCGCCCGACTCCTTCACCTTCGCCTCGAGCCCGGCGACGCGCGACTCGGCGGCACCACGTGCGTTCTCGAGTTCCTGCAGCTGCGACTGCGCGTCGGTCACCTTGCCGAAGACGTCACGCGCCTGCTGCTCGTAGTTCTTCGCTTTCGCCTCGGCGGCGTCGGCGCGGCGCGTGGCCTCGGCGACCTGGGTGCGCGCATGGGCAATCTGCTGCTCGAGGTCGTTGGCGCGCGCTTCAGCCTGGTCGATGCCCTGCTGCGCTGCTTCGGCAGAGCCCTGGTTCTCGGCGGCGCGGGTGTCGGCGGCGACGACGCGCGACTCGGCATCGGCGAGCTGCGCCTCGAGCTCGGACACGCGGGCTTCGGCTTCGTCGGCGGCGTGCGCACGGGGCTGGAGCTGGGCGAGCGAGCCCTCGAGCTCGCTGTACGCGGCCTCGAGCTGCGCCACCCGGGCTTCGGCCTGATCAGCCGCCAGCGCGCGCGGCTGGAGCTGTGCGTACGTGGCCTCGAGCTCGGCGAGTCGGGCCTCGGCTTGGTCCTTCACCTCGGTGATGGCGGCGAGCTGCCCATCGAGGTCGGCGAGGCGCGCGTGGAGCGTCGCGGCGTCGTCCTGCGCCGTCTGGAGCAGGCTGCCCTGCTCCTCCATGGCGGCGTTGAGGCGCTGCACCTCGGCCTGCGCCTGCTGCAGCTGCGCCTGAAGGGTGCCCGCGGCGGAACGCGCGACGCCCTGAACCTCGCGCAGGTTCGCCTCGAGCGACTCGATGCGAGTCCTGGCTTCGGTGCGCTCCCGGTCGAGGTCGACGGAGAGCTGGTCGGCGAAGTCGGTGCGCTCCTGCAGCTGCCCCTGCACGGCGTCGAGCTGGCCCTTCAAATCGGCGAGCTGGGTCTCGAGGTCCTGCGTGCGGCCGGTCGACTGCTCGAGCGTGCTCTTCGACCACTCCTGCTCGCTCTCGAAGGTCGCGACCTTCTGCGTGGCCTCGGCGAGCTGCTTCTCGAGCGTCTCGGCGCGCTGGCGCAGGGACTCGGTCTCGAGCTGGGTGCCGTCGAGCTCACCCTTGAAGAGGTCGCGCTCTCCCGTCGCAGCGGCGAGGTCGGCGCGCGCGGCGGCGAGGTCGGTCTCGAGCTGCTGCTTCTCGGCGGCGAACGACTGCGCCTGCGCGTTCGCGTTCTCGTAGAGGCCCTTGCCCTCGGTGAGGCGGTTGGCGAGGTCGGCGACGCGGTCTTGCGCCAGCCCGAGGGCCTCCTTCGCGCCGATGAGCTCGTCGGCCAGCATCTCGCGCGTCTTGCGCTCTTCTTCGACGCGGGCGGTGAGCTGCTGGTTCTGCGCCTCGAGCTCGGTGACCGCGTTGGCGAGGTCTCGTCGTTCGGCATCGACCTGCGCGATGCGGGCGACGATGTCCTGCATCTTCTGCTCGGCCTCGTCGGCCCGAATCGTGTCCTTCTCGAGCAGCTCGCGCAGGTGCTGCAGCTGCTGCGGGTACTCGGACGCCTTCTGAAGCTCGATGGCCGCCGACTCGAGCTGGCCGCGAAGCTGGGTCGCGATGACCCGCAGGTGCTGCGACTCGGCGTCGACGGCCTGGTACAGCGAGCGGCCGCGGCCCAGCGCCTCGTCCTTGCCCTTGATGACGGAGCGGAAGCTGCGCAGCTTCTCTTCGGGATCAGCGCCGGGCGGAAGGCGGGGCTCGGGCGGCTCCTGAAACGGATCTCCACCGGCAGGCCGTTGCACCATCGCCGGCAGCGTCGGCAGGCCCGTCACCTGGTACTGCACGGGCGCGCTGGCGTACTGGCCCGTCGGCGGCTTGGGGGCCGCAGGGAGCCCACGCGCAGGTGATGTCGTTGGCGCGCGCGATGGCGTCGGCGGTGAAGTGGCCGGTTGATACGCGCCCGTCTGGCCCGTGGTCGGCTTCTTCGGCAGTGGCGGCGGCAGTGGCGGCGGCGCCGAGGGGACTCCATTGGCCGGTGACGCACCCTTCGGTGGAACGGCGAAGCCCCCCGTCGCCGGCTTCTTCGCGGGCGCAGGACCGAACAGGGGTTCGTCTTCGTCGTTCAGCTCTTCGCGCAGCTCGAAGAGCGGATCATCGTTCACGGCCACGGCCCACAACCTAACCCTCTTCCTTCAGTGGAGCGAGGATGCGAGCGTGCCCGCCATGGCGTCACGATTCCGCTTGCCCAATGGGCTCACGGTCGTCCTCGAAGAGAACCACGCAGCTCCAGTGGCCGCGTTTCAGCTCTGGGTGAAGGTCGGCAGCGCCGACGAGGCGCCCGACGAGGTCGGCCTCGCGCACCTGCACGAGCACATGTTGTTCAAGGGCACGTCTCGTCGCGGGCCGGGCGAGATTGCGCGCAGCATCGAAGCGCACGGCGGTGAGATCAACGCGTGGACGAGCTTCGACCAGACCGTCTACCACGTGGTGATGGCGAGCCGGTTCGCGCGCGAGGGCCTCGACGTGCTGGCCGACGCGATTCGGAACTCGGCCTTCGACCCCGACGAGCTGGGCCGGGAGATCGAGGTCGTCTGCGAAGAGATCAAACGCAGCCAGGACATGCCCTCGCGCCGCGCCTCGAAGGAGCTGTTCTCGGCCAGCTTCCGCGCGCACCCGTACGGTCGCCCCGTCATCGGCTTCGAGGCCGACGTGCGCAGCCACACCCGCGAGCGCGTGCTGAAGTTCTACGCGAAGCACTACACGCCCTCGAACATCGTCCTCTCGGCCGTGGGCGACGTGACCGAGGCGCAGGTGCGTGAGTGGGCGAACGAGTTGCTCGGTGGTGACTGGAGCCGGCCGCTGCAGCCGCGGCGTGAACGCCCGCTCGAGCCTGCGTTCGACGGCGTGCGCGTCGGGCTCCTGAGTGACGACGTGAAGGAGTCGTGGCTGCACCTCGCGTTTCAGACGCCTGGCGTCGACCACCCCGATGCGCCGGCGCTCGACGTGCTCGCGATGCTCGTGGGCCAGGGCGACTCGTCTCGCCTGTCACTCGAGGTGAAGCGAAAACGGTCGCTGGTGAAAGACGTGAACGCCTGGTCGTGGACGCCGAAGGAGCCGGGCCTGTTCGCCGCGTCGCTCGTGGTGAGCACGCCGCAGGTCGAGGCCGCGTTCGAAGCGACGGCGCAGGTGCTGGCGACGATGACGGCGACCGAGGTCGGCCAGGACGAGCTCGACACGGTGAAGTCGCTCATCGAGGCCGACGCCGTGTACCAGCGCGAGACGGTGCAGGGCGTGGCGCGAAAGCTCGGCAGCTACGAGTCGACGATGGGCGGCATCGAGCGTGAGGCGCAGTACTACGAGGCCATCTCGCAGGTGACGACGGCGAAGGTGCGCGAGGTGGCGCACCGCTACATCACGTTCGACCGCGCGACCGTGACGGGGCTGTTGCCGAAGGGCACCGCGTTCGACGAGACCATCGCGAAGGCAGTGCTGGCCCGCGTGGCGAAGGAGCGGCCCGCGCCGCTGCCCGCGAGAAACCTGGCGGCCTCGAAGCCGCTGCGCACGGTGGGCTCGAGCCGCAAGGAGCGGCCTGGCGTCACGGTCGAGAAGCTCCCGTCTGGCGCGACGCTCATCGTTCGTGAGGAGCGCTCCGTTCCCTTGTTCAGCATGCGCGCCGCGTTCCAGGGTGGCGTGCGGTACGAGACCGAGGCCACCAACGGCATCACGTCGCTGCTCGCGCGCACGCTGACGAGAGGCACCGCGTCGTACGAGGCCGAGCAGATTTCCCACCTCGTCGACTCGCTCGCCGGCTCGTTGAACGCGATGGGCGGGCGCAGCTCGATGTCGGTGCGGGGCGAGTTCCTCTCGAAGCACTTCGAGCGCGGCTTCGACCTGTTCGCCGAAGTGATGAATCGCCCCTCGTTCCCAGAAGGCGAGGTCGCGCGTGAGCGGCACCTGCAGCTGCAGGACATCGCCGCGCGAGAAGACCGGCCGTCGTCGGTGGCCTTCGAGCTGTTCTCGAAGACCCTCTTCACGAAGCACCCGTATCGCATGTCGCTCTCGGGAGAGAAGGCGTCGGTCGAGTCGCTCACGCCCGCGATGCTGAAGGACTTTCACGCGACGTGGTTCGACCCGTCACGGCTGACGCTCGCGGTGGTGGGTGACGTCGACACGCAGGCCGTGCTGGAGGCTGCGACGAAGGCGTTCGGGCAGTCGAGAGGAGCTCCGCCCGCGCCGTCGGTGCCCGTGGAGCCGGTGGTGGAGGCGCCTCGGCAGGTGAAGCGCACGCTCGCGAAGGCGCAGACGCAGCTCGTGCTCGGTTTTCCTGGCGCGCGCGTGACGGACGACTGGCGCAGGCCGCTCGAGGTGTTGTCGACGTTGCTCTCGGGCCAGAGCGGGCGGCTCTTCATCGAGCTGCGCGACAAACGGTCCATGGCGTACTCGGTCTCGTCCACCACGCTCGAGGGCGTCGACCCGGGCTACTTCGCCGTCTACATGGCGACGAGCCCCGAGAAGGTCGACGCAGCGCTCGCGGGCATGCGGGAAGAGCTGCAGAAGTTGAAGGACGTTCCCGTCGGCGATGACGAGCTGCTGCGCGCGAAGCGGTACCTCGTCGGCACGCAGCAGATTGGGCTGCAACGAAACGGCGCGCGCGCGGCCACCATGGCGCTCGACGCCTGCTACGGCCTGGGGCCCGAGAAGTACCTTCGCTACGCCGACGAGATGGAGTCGGTCACCGCGCAAGACGTGCTCGCCGTCGCCCGCCGCGTGCTCGACTTCGGCAAAGAGACGCTGGTGACCGTCGGGCCGTGACTCACCTGCCGCAGGTCACCGTCACCACCGCACTCGACGGGTTGCGAATGGCCTGCGCACAGACGGAGCCGAGCAGCGCGAACTCGCCGTTCTCGCGGTCGGTCCACCGCCAGCCGTTCACGCCAGCGTCGTCGGCGAGCGGAACTTCGGTGCCGGCGAACGAGATGATGATGCCTCCGTCGCGATCGGGAACCGACTCGGTCAGGAACGAGCACGACCGCACCTGGTCGCGAATGGAGCCGAACGCCAGCTCGAGCTCGGCCGCTGATTGCGCTGCATAGAAGGCGCGCGCTCCGCTCAGTGGCCGCGAGCCCGCCCTCGCCATCTCGTTGAGCGCGGCCTCGTCACCCGCGTCTCCCGTCAGGCCCACCACCCACGTTGGAACACCGGCTGCGGCCGCGCGCTCCAGCTGCGAGTTCACCACCGCCAGCGGGTTGGGGGTGCAGCCCGGCTCTCCGTCGGTCGCCAGCACCATCGCGCGGGCCACGTTGCTCGCTCTTCGGCGCTTGAGCTCTTCGGTCGCGACCAACACGGCGCCAGCCGTCGGCGTCTCTCCTTCTGGCTGCCGGTTCGTGACCGAGGAGAGGAAGCGACGCGCGTTGTTGCGCTGGGGAGGAATGACTTCACCGCCCTGACAGGACCCGGCTCCCTGCGCCAGGTTGGGAAACGCGATGCCACCAACCTGCATCGTCGCGTCCTGCCCGGGCAGCGTGGCCACCAGCGACGAGATGACTGCCTCCCAGCGGCTCTGCGTCGGCGAGACGGCCACCGCCATGGACGACGAGCGGTCGAGCACCAACATCACCACGGGCTCTGCAGGAAAGACGGTGAACGTGCCCGCGATGCAGGGCCGGGGAACGAAGCCAGCATCACGCACGCCGGCGTCCACGACACCAGCATCAGCATCGGGCGAAGCCCCTGCGTCGGCTGTTCGTCCCGCGTCCACGGCCGCCGAGACCTCCACTGTCCGCAGGTCGTGCTCGAGCCCGAGGCCTGAGCACAGGCAGCCGACCTGGGCGAACACCACGACGAAGGGAAGGTGGCGACGCATGGGCTGCACCAGAGCCCACGACTGCTGCGGTATTCAAGGGCGCGAGGGTGATAGACAGCCGTCATGCGCGCGCTGGGCATCGTTCTTTTCGCGGCGGGATTGCTGACGGCGGGCTGCTCGCTGTTCGGCAACTACAACCTCGAAGGCCTGCCCTGCGACCCGAGCGCGCGCGCTGGTGAAGAGTGTCTGCCCGACGCCGGCTTCGTGTGTGTGCGCGTCGACGGCGGTGCTGGCCAGTGCATTCGCACGAAGTGATGGCGTCACGTTTCTGACGGCGCTGATCTGCTGGCACCAGGGCCGCGTGCCGATGACTTGATCATCATGGCTGTCTCGTCAGAGGCGATCCTGGGCATCGACCTGGGCACGACCTATTCCACCGCCGCCCTCGTCATCGACGGCCGCTTTCACTACGCGCTCGATGGGCGCGGCGACTCCTGCATTCCGAGCGTGGTGCACTTTCCGAAGTCGGGGCCGGTGCTCGTCGGCGCCGAAGCCGAGCGCATGCGCGCGACCGACCCGGTGAACACCATCGCGGGCATCAAGCGCGTCATCGCGCGGCCCCTCGACAGCCCTGCGGCGCGGGTGCTCGACGCGGGCTCGGCGTTCAAGCTGAAGGGTGGCGGGCCACGCGAGGTGAGCGTGGTGACGCGCTCGGGCGAGTACACCGCGAGCCAGGTCGCGAGCTTCATCGTGAGACATCTCAAGGAGCGCGCAGAGGCCCGCTTCGGCCGAACCATCAGCAAGTGCTTCATGACGATGCCCGTCGCGGCCGGAGCGCCGGTGCGTGAAGCGATGGTGCGCATCGGCCGCATGGCGGGCCTCGAGGTGCTGCGCATCGTCTCGGAGCCCGTCGCCGGTGCGCTCGCGCGTGGCCTCGCCGGAGCGTCAGGCACCGAAGCACCCACCCTCGTCTACGACTTCGGCGGCGGCACCCTCGACACCACGGTGGTGCAGCGCCAGGGAGAACGGATCAGCGTTCGTTCGGTCGGCGGGGACGATTGTCTCGGCGGCAACGACTTCGACCTCTCCTTCGCGCGCTGGGTGGCCGACGCCATCTGGGGCATGGCCAGCATCGACGTGACGAAAGATGCGCTGCTCTTCGACCGCATTCAGCGGCAGTGCGAGCTGGTGAAGCGCGCGCTGTCGGGCTCGAAAGAGGCGCGCTTCTTCGTGCCCGACGCGCTCGGCATTCCCGGCCATCGCAGAAACCTCGACGTGATGGTGAACCGCGACCACGTGACGGGGCCGTGGAAGGAGCTGGTGGACCGCTCCATTCAGGTGACCAGCGACACCGTGACCGCTGCGGGGCTCGAGGCGAAGGACCTGGGCAAGGTGATGCTCATCGGCGGCACCACGTTCGTGCCTCAGGTGCGTGAAGCCGTGAGCCGTCGCCTGCCGGTGCCGCTCGACATCGAGTCGGATCCCCAGACGGCGGTCGCGCGTGGCGCAGCGTTGCTCGCAGTGATGCCGCACCTCTTGCTCGACTGATCAGCGCACCGACGCGTCGGCGGCGGCGAGCTCGGCTCTTCCGAACGCATCGAGCGCGTCGCGGTACTGCTCGAGCGGCGCGTCCTTCATGGGCTCGGGGAACATCGGCTTCGAGAAGTGCACCTTCACGCGGCTGAAGGGCAACGGCAGCGTGAACGAGTCCCACGTGGGCGCGTGCACGGCGAAGGACGCGGCCGCGCTTGCCCACACCACGGGCAGCGAGCACTCCCGAGACACCTGCGCAGTGCCGGGCTTCGAGACGAACGGCGGGCCGTGCGGGCCATCGGGCGTGAGCGCGAGCGTGGTGCCCGGAGCGGCCTTCACCAACCTCGCCATCTCGTCGCGCGCCTCTTTGCCGCCGCTGCGACTGCCGCCACGAATCGCCTTCATGTTGAAGCGGCTGACGACGCGGGTGATGAGCTCGCCGTTCCGGTTCTTGCCCATCAGCACGTACACGTCGCCGCCGCCGTGCTTCATCCACGCCCACGGCAACATGATGAGGCGGCCGTGCCAGCAGCAGACGATGACGGGCCGGCCTTCGCGCCAGAACGGCACCAGGTTCTCGAGGCCGCTCACGTCCCAACGCCAGGTGGAGCAGAGCAGCTTCAGGAACAACGCTCCCGCCGGCGCGAACACGTTCGCGTACACCCAGTCGGTTGCGCGCTGACGGGCGGAGCGGGCCACGGCGGCGTTATGCCCTCAGGGACAGGTGTTGGGCATCACGAACGTCGAGACGCCAGCCGCTCAAATGTGTCGCATGGAAAAGCACCGGCGTCCTGACCGGCGCCGCAAACAGCCGAGAGTCTTGATGTTTGGGCGCGAGACGAAGGAGCGGCGCGCGCTCTGGCGTTGACAGAAGCACCCGTCATCGCGAGCTCGTGGGGCTTCGACAATCAGGCATGACCACGACCCGCGTTGGCACCCCGTTTCAGGACGTCCTCTCGAAGGTGAAGACCGCGCGCCTCGTCTCCGAGAAGACGGGCGCCTCGAACAGCATCCTCGGCCGTCCGACGACTCGAGAGTACGACCTTGACGGAGACGGAACCGTCGATGCCCGCCACACCGAGTGGACGCACAAGCGCAACGGCACTCGCGACACGCTCAGCTTCATCGATGACAAGGGCCGACCGGTCGACACCTTCGTCAGCGGAGGCAAGTCCGGTTGGGCGACTCGGCCCGGCGAAAGCGGCAACGTCTTCAGCCACACGCACTTCGAGTACGGCCCCGGCACGAAGGAGCGCATCGTGCACGAGCGCGCGAACTCCAGCACCGGTGCGCTCGGTTTCAGGGCGACCACCACCCTCGATGGCACCTCGAAGCGAGGCGTCTACGAATCGGACCAGGATGGCAACGGCACGCTCGAGACGGTGGTGCGCGACTGACGTTGATGCAGCTTCATCTGCTACGGACCATGGAGGATCACGCCCGCTTCTCCGACGGCCCACACGTCGGACGGACCGCTCGCCCACACGTCATTGAGCCGGAGCGTGGTGCCACTTGCCACCGACGACCACCCGCCATTCTGTCCCCGAAGGACAACCCCGTTCATTCCCACGACCCACAGCACGCTGCCGCCTGCCACACCTCCGAGAAACTCGAACGTGGTGCTCGAGCTCTGAGTCCAGGCGGAGCCATTCCAGTGAATGATGGTGCCAGACAATCCCACCGCCCAGACGTCAGAGGGGCTGTTGCAGCAGACGCTCGCCAGGTTGTTCGACGTGTTGGTGGTGACCGCTGTCCACGTCGAGCCATTCCAATGTCTGGCGGCGCCTCCATACCCCACCACCCAGACGTCGTTCGCGCCGGTGCCGCACAGCCCGAACCAGGTCGTGCTTCCGGGTCCCTCCGTGGTGAAGGTCCACGCCGAGCCGTTCCAGTGGGCTCGTGTGCCGTGACCGACGGCCCACACGTCGCTGGAACCGGAGCCCCACACGCTCAAGAGCGACGTCCCGCCGTGGACAAACGGCGGTGACCACTGCGTGCCATTCCAGTGTCTGATGCTCGTGCCAACGGCCCAGACGTCGTTGGCGCTGGCCCCCCAAACGTCGAAGAACGCAGTGCCGACCGCGCCAGGGAGCGAGATGCTCCACGCGGTGCCGTTCCAGTGGAGGATCGAGCCTTCGTCTTCATCGACGGCCCATACGTCAGACGGCCCGGTGCCCCACACGGCGCGCAATCGGTTGGTGGTCGGGCTGGAGACCCTCGTCCAGCTCGAGGTCCCGCCATCCACACTGGCTGCGCTGCCACCGGCTGCGTTTCCACCGGCTGCGTTTCCACCGGCTGCGCTTCCACCGGCTGCGTTTCCACCAGCTGCGCTTCCACCAGCTGCGTTTCCACCGGCCGCGCTGCCACCAGCTGCGCTTCCACCGGCTGCGTTTCCACCAGCTGAGCTTCCACCGGCTGCGTTTCCACCGGCTGCGTTTCCACCGGCGGCACTTCCGCCTGCGTTCGCTCTTCCGCCAGCAAACCCGCCGCCGGTACCGAGAGTCGTGCAAACGCCCGTGACACAGGAGGCACTTCCAGCGCATTGCTGACAGAGCGCTCCACCGGTGCCGCAGGCCGAAGCAGAACCCGTCTGTCGACACGCGCCCGTCACGTCACAACACCCCGAACAGGTGCTCGGTCCACACGGACGCACGCTCGGCCCGCACGCCGCGACGATGCTCAACACCAACAGCCACTTGAAGTTCATACGGACAGGACACCGGAACCCGGCATGCGATGCAGGAATCATGGAACCGCTCCTGGGCTGAAGGGCACGTGCGCCTTTCGCGAGCCATCTGGCAGCGGGCGCGAGGTCACGAACCAGACGGTCATCATGCCGTTCCATTCCCACCGCGCCGCGCAGGCGGCGAGGTAGTCGCACGAAGAGCCGTCGTCACAGGTCACTCCGAGCGCCAGCTCATCGGCCACACCGGGTAGCTCCTTGAACTCGACGGCGGTCGCTTCGGGAGACGTCGGCCGCAGCACGTCTTCCTCCGAGAGAAAGCAGGTGAAGAACTCCGACGGAGGCAACGAGAGGTCGGCGAAGTGGCTCGCCCACCGTCCCGTCTTCTGACGATGCTCGACCTGCTGCTGCGCGAGCGTCTCGAGCAACTCCTGGCCCTCGCTGAAGCGGCCGGCGCTGTCGAAGCGGAGCAACCCCGCAGCCATCAGCCCCAGGGTCGCGAGCACCGGCACGATGCCGAACGCGATGATCCACGTGCGCCGCTGCCGCCGCTTCTCGAACGCTTCTCTCGCAAGCTCCTGGGCTTCCCAGTCGGCGCGCATCAGAAGCCTTCGACGGTGAAGCTGCAGAGCGGGCATGCGACCGACGACCGAATCGCGCCAGTCGGCAGTGCCGCGCCCACGCACGTTCCGCCGAGTTCGCGAATGAACCAGAAGTGATTCGCGGCGAAGCGATCGCGGACCACCTGCCCCAGGCCGCGAGCCGGGCCGCTCACCGACATTTCGCAGCTCGCCCCGCGAATCGGCACGAACGAGAGCGAGTCCCCCAGGGCGAACGGAGCCATCACGCCAGGCCTGCACTCCACCAATGAGATGGTGCCGCTGAACGCGTCGGTCGGGCACGTGTCTGCTGCGCACAGCGCGGGTGTGCCGCTGCACTCGAGGCAGTCACCACCGGCGTCAGGCGTGCACGTGCGACCAGACTCTCCTTCACACTGGGACACGCAGCGGTTCACGACGCAGGTGAAGCCCGCGTCGATGCCGAAGCACCACCGCCGTGCCCAGGGCGTGCCTGTGCAGTCAGCAGCGGTCAGACACTCGAAGCCACCATCGGGAACGAAGCCCGCGTCTCGAGTGATCAGCCCTGCGTCGACGCTGCCCGCATCGACCCTTCCAGCGTCTGGCCGCTCGTCGACCGGCACGAAGCACTGACAGGCCGTGATGGAAGACGACACGATGACCAGAAGCAGCCGCATGCGTCGCCATCTACCGTGTCATGCCTGCCGGAACCCACTCGCCTGACGCGTTGATGTTGCAACACAGCTACAGGTAGGCTTGACAGCGACGCAGTGGGCTCCTATCTGACGGCGCGTCGTGACTGCCCTTCGCCACGTTCGGATCAACCGCGCCGCCCTCGCGCTCGGAATGATTGCGCTCGAGGTGTTGCTCGTCGGGCACATGGCGCTCGAGCGGCACACGGTCAGCACGTCGGGCACGGTGGTCGAACTGCACGCCTCGCTCGACCGGCACGCGCACGAAGACCGCAGCCTGTGTGAGACCGATGGCGCCGCGGACTCGTCGCAAGCAGACGCGCCGTGCCACGGCACGCCAGAGACCCTCTCGCTCGGTCAGTCCAGCGAGGCCGCGGGGCCCAGCCTCGAATTCGATGTCGCGCTGCACCTCGCTGATCAGCAGCACGTCGCACCGTTCGCGCTGTGGTTGATGGCTCCCAAGGCCTCACCGCCCGCGCACGTCTGAGCGCCACACCCGCGCTCAACTCCGATACAGCCCAGTCCCGATGACCGGAGTCGTCCGTTCCGGTCGTCGTCACGCCATCTCTCGGGGGTCGTATGCGCTCGTCTTTCACACCACTCGTCTGGTTTGCCGTGCTCCTCGGTGGGCCGGTGCTCGCAGGCGAGGTGACACCTCCCGAGGTCCTGTCTCGCGTCGAAGCCCGCATGCCCGAGAACCCGCCACCACCGTCGCAAGACCACGTGCTGCTCGAGTTCACCGTGACCGAGAAGGGCACGGCGGGCGACATCGTCGTGCTCGAGTCGGCAGGCCCCGTGTGGGACGCGGCCGCGAAGGACGCGCTCTCGAAGTGGACGTTCAAGCCTGCGGTGCACGAAGGCACGCTCGTCGCGAGCCGCACGCGGCTGTCGTTCGCGATGCCCTCCATCGTCATGCCCGCCGATGCTGGTGACGATGGCGGAGTCGACGTCGACGCCGGTGTTCCCGAGCACCCGCCGCACCCGTCTGAGGTGATGGAAGACAGCCTCGACGGAGGCCACGCCGAGCACGTGATGTCGACGGTCATCACGGGCCGGCTCATTCCCAAGTCGCGCGGGGCCAGCGACCTCAACATCGAGATTGGCCAGCTGAGCCTGGTGCCCGCCGCGACCGGAGGAGAGCGTCTCAAGCTCGCACCCGGCGTGCTGCTCACCAACGAGGGCGGCGATGGTCACCCCGAGCGCATCTTCATGCGCGGCTTCGACGCGCGCGAAGGCCAGGACATCGAGCTCACCGTCGACGGCGTACCGGTGAACGACTCGGGCAACCTGCACGGCAACGGCTACGCAGACCTCAACTTCATCATTCCCGAGCTCATCGAGAACCTGCGCGTCATCGAGGGTCCATTCGATCCACGGCAGGGCAACTACGCCGTCGCGGGCAGCGCCGACTACGAGCTGGGCCTCACGAAGAAGGGCCTGACGGTGAAGGGCACGTACGGCTCCTTCAACACCCAGCGCCTCGTGTTGCTGTGGAGCCCCGAGTCAGCGTCGTCGAAGACGTTTGGTGGCGTGTCGGTGCAGCGCTCCGACGGCTTCGGCGTCAATCGTGGCTCGCAGAGCGCCCGCGCAGCGGCTGGCTACGAAGGCCGGCTCTCGGAGACGACCAGCTTCCGCATTCAGGCCATCGGCTACACGGCAGGCTTCCGCTCAGCGGGCGTGCTGCGTGACGACGATTTGCAGGCGGGGCGGGTCGGCTTCTTCGACACCTACGACACCCGGCAGGGCGGAGAAGCATCACGTGCCTCGCTGTCGGGCGACGTGCACTACCACCTCGGCGGTTTCACCGCGCACCAGCAGGCCGCCGTCATCTTCCGCTCGAGCCGCGTGCGCGAGAACTTCACGGGCTTCCTCTCTGACGAGCAGCTCGCGCGACAGTCTCCCCACGGCCAGCGCGGAGACCTCATCGACCGCGACACCGAGGCGCTCACCCTCACCGCGCGCGGCTACGGAAAGCTCCGCAAGGCCCTCTTCGAGCGAAGCCAGGAGCTCGAGCTCGGCTACTTCGCCCGCTACGACGTCGTCTCGGGCCAGCAGCAACGCGTGCTCGCCGGCGCCGACGTGAACACGCCGTACAAGAAGGAGTGGGACCTCTCTTCACGGCTCTCGGACATCGGTCTGTACGGAGACGCGAACCTCTCGTTCACACCGTGGCTGTCGCTGCGCGGTGGCGTGCGCGCGGATTTGCTGACGTATCTCGTCAACAACGCCTGCGCGGTCGACGACGTGCGCCGGCCCGCGGCCTCGAACCCACCCGGCGACGCGAGCTGTCTGTCGCAGCGTGACTTCGGCCAGTACCGCGAGCCTTCGGAGCGCGTCTCTGCCTTCGGCCTCGCCGTCATGCCGCGTGCGTCGCTGCTCATCGGCCCGTTCAAGGGCATCACGTTGACCGGCAGCTTCGGAGACGGCGTGCGCGGCATCGACCCGCAGTTCGTCACCGAGAACAAAGAGACGCCCTTCGCTTCGATTCGCGCGTGGGAAGGCGGGGTCATGTACTCGTCGAAGTTCTTCGACGACTGGCTCGACGTGAGCGCACGCGGCGTCGTCTTCGGCACCCGCGTCGACAAAGACCTCGTCTTCAGCGAGCAGGAGGGCCGCAATGTCATCGGCGGCAGCACCTCGCGGCTCGGAGCGTTGTTGCAGGCTCGCGCGCGCAGCTCGTTCTTCGACGTGCAGGGCCACGCGACGTTCGTGCGCTCGCAGTTCGACGACACGGGCCTGCTCGTTCCCTACGTGCCCGACGTCGTGCTGCGAATGGATGGCGCCGTCTTTCACGACCTGCCGTGGAAGCTGTTCGACTCACCGGTGCGCGCGAGCGCAGGGGTCGGCGTCACGTACGTCGGCCGGCGCGCCCTGCCCTTCGGCCAGCGCAGCGACGTCATCTTCGTCACCGACGTGAACGGTGAAGTCTCGTGGCGCTTCGTCACGGTGGGCCTGTCTGCGACGAACCTCTTCGACAACCGCTACCGGCTCTCGGAGTTCAACTTCGCCTCGGACTTCCAGACGACGCCGCCGTTCCCCACGTTGGTGCCGGTGCGTCACTTCACGGCCGGCGCGCCGAGGGCGTTGATGCTCACCATCGCGTTCAACGTGGGAGGTGGAACGTGAAGCGCATCGGCCTGCTGCTGCTGCTTTCGGGTTGCATCAACTCCACAGGCAACGCGCTGGTGACGTTCCAGGCGACGGGCGCTGCAGCTCCCGACATCGGCGCGGTGCAGGGCCAGCCGCTGCGCTTCACCACGCCACGCGGCTTCGACGTGACGCTCACCACCGCGCGCGTCTTCGTCGGCGCGCTGTACTTCTCGACGGTGGAGCCGATGACGGCCTCAGGCTCGCTCGAAGCACCGTGCGTCGCGCCAGGCATCACGACGGGCGAGGTGCGTGGCGGGCTCGAACTCGACGTGCTCGACCCGACGCCACAACCGTTCCCGGTGCAGGGGCTCGGGAGTGACTTGCCGACGCGCTCCGCTTCACTCTGGCTCACCAACGGCGACGTCAACGCGAGCGACGAGCGAACGGTGGTGCTGAAGGTCGAAGGCGAAGCGACCCGCGGCACCGAGACGTACCCGTTCACCGCCAGCTTCCGCATCGGCAACAACCGCGTCTCGCCGCCTCGCAACCCCGCGCTGCCGTCGAGCAACCCCATCTGCGAGCAGCGCCTCGTCACGCCCATCGCGTTCGACACCACGCTCTCGCAGGGCGCGACGGTGAAGCTGCTCGTCGACCCCCGCGCGTTCTTCACGTCGGTGAACTTCGCGACGCTCGAGCAGGTCTCGATGACGCCGCCGCGCTACCGGTTCCGCGACGACGCGGCCACCGCCGAGCAGGCCGACACCGCCCTCTTCAACGCCTTGCGCGCCAATGCCGGTCCGTACCGGCTCGAGGTGGCGCCATGACCCTGCACCAACCCCCGTAGTTCACCAGGAGACGACTCATGAAGAAGACATGGAGTGCCGTTGCAGTGATGGCGATGTTGAGCGCGTGTGGACAGATGCCTTCGGGCACCGATGGCGGCAGCGCAGGTGGCTCTGCCGGCGGCTCGGCGACTGGCGGCGGGAGCGCTGGCGGCACGGGCAGCACCGTCACGTTCCGCACCTTCACGGCGCCCTCCACGACGGCGGTTAACGGCTCCTTTCTCTTCAGCATCACGGGTGAGGCCTCGGCGACCGAGGGCTTCTCGTTTCCCCCTCCCGCGGGCGGCATGGAGCCGTTCTTCATCGACGGCTGGGAGATTCGGTACGAGCACATGCTCACCACGGTCGACAACATCACGCTCTCGGAGAACCCTGACATGTCGCCGGGCAACCCGGGCATGACGGGCGCCGCAGTGGCACGCGCGACGGGACCGTGGGCGGTCGACCTCGCGAAGGAAGGCCCGGTCGACGCGAAGGAGATGGAGGGCAAGGCGTTTCCCCTCGCGCGGCTCTCGAACCAGACGCTGAAGACGGGGACGCCCGCGTTCGGCGGCACCACGAAGTACGCGTTCAGCTTCGACCTCGTCGAGGCCGAGGCCAACCCCATCGACGTGAACCTCGACGCCGACGCGAAGGCTGCCTACCAGCTGATGCGCACCAACGGCTGGTCGTACTGGGTGAAGGGCACGGCGACGTGGAAGGGCGCGATGGGTACGCCTGCGTGCCGCTCCACCAACGCGAGCTACGACTTCAACCGCGTTCCGAAGGTCGTGAACTTCTCGTTCGGGTGGAAGGTGCCTGCCTCATACAAGAACTGCCTGAACCAGGAGCTCATGCCGGCTGACAGCCGCGGCGTGCAGCTGGGCTCGAACGGAGCCGAGGCGACGGTGCAGATGACGCTGCACAACGACCACCCGTTCTGGGACGCGCTCGAAGAAGACGCGCCGCTGCGCTTCGACGCCATCGCCGCCCGCAAGTCGGTCGCTTCGGGCGCCGCTCCGGCCATGGTGTCGGTCACGAACGCCGACATCACGGGCGTCGACTTCGAAGCGGTGAACGACGCGCAGGGCAACCGAGTGCCGTTCCGCTACTGCGGCGCGGTGCAGATGGGTGAGCGCACGATGGGCGGGCTCACGCTCGACCCGAAGGGCGTGCCGGTGAACCCCGCTGGTGGTGCTGCCGGCCTGAAGGACCTCGCCGACTACATGGCCTACAACCTGTCGACGTTCGGTCACGCGAACGCCGGCGAAGGCCTGTGCGTCGTCGAGCGCAAGTACCCCTCGCCGCAGTGACGTCTCGTCGTCGCCCCGCCAGCGTCATGCTGGTGGGGCCACGGCCGAAGGTGGCTCTCGCAGGCGCAATCGAACTGAGCACCCGTGAGACGCAGCCCCAAGCGAGCCTGATGAGCGGTGGCTCCTGAATCACGTCGGAGGCGAATGTGGCTCGCGCAGGCGAAGTCGAACTGAGCACCCGTGAGACGCAGCCGAAGCGAGCCTGATGAGCGGTGGCTCCTAAATCACGATGAGTCCGTGCCACGGCGAATGTGGCTCGCGCAGGCGAAGTCGAACTGAGCAATGCAGAAGGAGCCCAGATGAAGCACCAGCATCACGTGGACTGTGACTGTGGCCATGACCACACCCCGAAGGCGGCGACCGACTCGAAGTCGGGGTGGCTGGCTTCGGTATTGCCGCTGCTTGCCTGCGCCGTCTGCCCAGCGTGCTTGAGCGCCTACGCCAAGGTGTTCTCTGCCTTCGGCGTCGGGCTGCTGCTCACCGAGACCCAGCACGCCGTCATCATGGCCATCGCGGTCTCGTCGTCGATTCTCGTCTCGGCGTGGCGCTCGGTGCGGTCGGGCCGGCGTTGGCCGCTGGCGGTCTCGCTCTCGGGCAGCGTGCTGGTCGTCGCAGGGCACCTGGTCGAAGTCGGTGCCGTGGAGTGGCTCGGCGTCATCGTCCTGTTGGTGGGCGGGCTCGTCGAGATGCCGCTGCTGCGCAAGCTGGTCCGCGCGCGAATCGGGAGAGTTCCGGCCTGACTGTGGTTCACCTGCTCGGCAGTGAATCGCGGCTCCGCCACAGCGCCATTCCCCCGACGAGGAGCGCTCCCGAGGCGACCCCGACGAGCCCTTCGAGCAGTGACGCCAGCGGCTCCCGAATCGGCGTGAGCCACACGTTCACCGGCGCGATGCCGTGGCTGATGATGCCGCCACCAACGAGGAACATGGCCACGGTGCCGGCAATCGACAGCCCCTTCATGAGCTTCGGCGCGGCGACGAGCAACGCGCGGCCCAGCGACGCGGACACTCCACGGCGCTTCGACAGCGCGAGGCCCACGTCGTCGAGCTTCACGATGCCCGCGACCAGGCCGTAGACGCCAACCGTCATCAGCACCGACAACGCGACCAGCGTGAAGGCCTGCTGCAGCAGTGGAGCCTCGTTCACCGTACCGAGCGCGATGACGATGATCTCCGCTGACAGGATGAAGTCGGTGCGCACGGCGCCCGAGATGCGCTGGGTCTCGGTCAGCACGGGCGCAGGGGCCTTCCCCTGTTTCGTGAGCAGCTTCTCGAACCCCTCGAAGCAGAGGTACGCGCCGCCGAGCATGAGCAGCGGGTGCACGAGCGCGTGCGCGAACGCGCTGATGGCGAGCGCCGTCGGCACGAGCGCCGCCTTGTTGAGCAGCGACCGCTTCGCCACGGCCCACACCACTGGCCACTCACGGTCCGTCGAAACGCCCGACACCTGTTCCGCGTTGAGCGCGAGGTCGTCGCCCAGCACCGCGCTCGTCTTCTTCGTCGCGACCTTCGTCATCGCCGCGACGTCGTCGAGCAGCGCCGCCAGGTCGTCGAGCAACGCGAAAAGTGACGAGCCGGCCATGCCCGGGCAGGTAACGACCTGACGGCCGCGCGCCAGCCCTCAGCGGCGAAGCACCCAGATCTCCCGAACCGTCCGGGACCCGCGCGTCTCGAGGACTCGCACGCTGTCGCCCTTGTGCAACGACCCGAAGAGGGCCTTGGGAGGCCCGGAGACGCGAAACGACCGCGCGCCTGCTTGAAGCACCAGCACGTCGCGCCAGCCGCCTTTCGCAGCGCGCTCCTTCGTCATGACGACGTCGTCGAGCGTGCAATCGAACTCGGTCGGGCGACGGAGCAGGTCGACCACCAGTCGATACGACGTGCTGCCGCCCCACCACGCGAAGACTCCGGCCACCGCCATCGTCGCCAGCGCCTCGAGCGCGCCCACCAGCCAGCACCGCGACCGGCACCGACACGAAGACGACGCCGCCGCCCAACGCGATGAGCAGCTCGAGCGGGAGAAAGAGGAACTCGAGCGCCCGAAGCAGCCGGCTCTCCCGATAGACGCGAACGAAACCGGCTGGAGACATCTCGTCGACTGTACGGCTGAGAAGCCGCCAGACGAAGCCGTCAGACCCGCGTGACGCGCCAGGTGACCACACCCGTCGAGTCGCAGCCCGCGAGCAGGGTGCCGTCAGGGCTGAAGCACAGCTCAGCCACCTCGCCCTTCATCGGCGCGATGCCGATGGGCTTGGGTGATTTCGCCGGCTCCCACACGAGCACATCGCCATCGAGCGCACCCGACGCGAGCAGCCCCGCGCGAGAGAACGTCAACGCCGAGATGGGCTTCTCGTGGCCTTTGAGCATGAGCGGCTTCGTGCCTTCGGGGCCTTTGCCCTCGAAGCGCCAGCCACAGATGACCTCGCCGCCACCGGTCGCGAGCAGCTTCGAGTCTGGCGACCAGGCGAGCTGCATGGGCTTGGCCGGGTACCCGCTCATCTCGGAGTCCTTCTCGGTGTCGAGCCGCCAGAAGTGCACGCTGTTGTCCTGCGTGGCGACGGCGATGACCTTGTCGTTGGGGCTGGGCGTCAGCGACAGCAGCGAGCTCTTCCACGGCAACAGCTTCGACTCGACGTGCGCCTCGAGCGGAAAGAGCCGAACTGCGCCGTAGCAGCTGGTGATGAGGTGATTGCCGTCGGCCGAGAAGGCCACGCCCGACACCGTGCTCTCGTGGGCAGGCGTCTCGAGCACCGGCGTGCCCTGCGCCGACCAGACCCGAACGCCTCGGCCGTGCGCCGTCGCGAGCAGGCCCGCCTTCGACCACGCGAGCCACTCGACCCAGCCACCCTTCGCACCCGGCAGCTTCGCGCGCTCGACGCCAGCGAGGTCGAAGAGCCGTGTCGTACCGTCGAAGCACGCGACGGCGAGCAGGTCGTCGAGCGGGCTGAAGGCGACGCGCGACACGCTGTCAGGAAGCCGCGTCTGCCACCGCAGCGTTCCCGAGTCCGCACTCACCACCGTCACCGTGCCATCAGCGGCGCCGCAAGCGAGCAACGCGCCGTGCCGGTCGAACGAGAGCCCTCGTGGGTAGTCGCTGGTCGGCAGACGAAAGACGTCGAGCAGGTGGGCGCGGCTCACGTGAGGCACCGCTTGAAGCCCTCCGTCAGCTCGGCGCGGTCGAGCTTGCGGCCGATGAAGACGAGGTCGTTGGCGCGCTTGTCACGGCCCCACGGTCGGTCGGGCCGGCCGTCGAAGAGCATGTGCACGCCCTGGAACACGAAGCGGTCGGGTTGCCCCTTCACCGAGAGGATTCCCTTCATGCGGAAGATGTCGACGCCCTTCTCCTGCAACAGCCCCGACAACCACGCGTTGAGCCGCTTGCCGTCGACGTCGCCCTCGAAGTGCAGCCCGACCGAGGTCACCGTCTCGTCGTGTTCGTGGCTGCCGTAGACCTTCTGCGCGAGCGGCGCGGTCGTCCCCAGCTTCACCTGGTACTCGTCACCGCCGTGCTCGGTCAGCAACATCCACTTTCCGGCGCGGGGCACGCGCACCCCGAACAGCGTCTCGGAGCCCGACGACACGTCGAGGGCCGTCGCGGCGTTCGGCTCGACGAGGCCACCCGGCTTCACCAGCGCGGCCTGCTTCGACCACGACCGCAGGCCACGCTCGGGGCCCTCCTTCAGCGGAGTCGCGAGGTCGTCCACGGGCACGAGCAGCACCTGCATCGACGCGTCCGGCCCTGCCGCGAGCTTCAGCTGCGAGATGCCCTCGGCCAGCTCGTACACGCCGCCCCACTCGAAGGGGTACTCGGGCTCGAGGAAGGTGGGCTTCTTCTCGACGGCGCGCTTCAAGTCGAAGCCACCCACGTCGAGCACGTCGGCGATGGGCACCTGCGCGTTCGTCGTGCGCAGCACCTTGGCCATCGCGTTCATCGAGCGAATGCGCTTCTCGAGCGCGTCGGTCTCTTCGGCACTCACGAGGTCGAGCTTGTTGAGCACCAGCACGTCGGCGAACGCCACCTGCTGCTGCGCCTCGTCACTGTCATCGAGGTGCAACGAGATGTGCTTGGCGTCGACCATCGTCACGATGCCGTCGAGGCGGAAGTGCCGCTGCACCTCTTCGTCCATGAAGAACGTCTGAGCCACCGGCGCAGGGTCGGCCATGCCGGTCGTCTCGACGAGCACCTGGTCGAACTTGTCGCGGCGCTTCATGAGGTTGCCGAGAATGCGAATGAGGTCGCCACGCACGGTGCAGCAGATGCAGCCGTTGTTCATCTCGAAGACCTCTTCATCGGCGTTGATGACGAGGGCCTGGTCGATGCCGATCTCTCCGAACTCGTTCTCGATGACGGCGATTCGTTTGCCGTGCTGCTCGGTGAGAATGCGGTTGAGCAGCGTGGTCTTGCCCGAGCCGAGGAAGCCGGTGAGCACGGTGACGGGAACGGGCGCGTTGGACATGGAGTGACCTCAGACGGGTGAGACGACGAGACGAAGACCGAACCAGAGCCCTGCGACGATGGAGGCCAGCGCCGCGCTGCGGATCAGCCGGCTGCGCCAGACGAGGGAGCGCCGAGCGACCGCCCGAAGCGGCAACGCGAGCACCAACGTGACCAGCACCATGCCGAACACGACGCCAGCGCCGTAGAGCCCGAGGAAGAGCAGTGCCTGCGGGCGGGTCGATATGGTGGTGAGGGCGACGAGGCCGACGCCGGCAGAACCCGCGAGTCCGTGCACGATGCCGAGGACGAAGGTGCGCGCCTCTCCGCGGTGGTGATGGCCATGCGCGGGCGCAGGGCACTCGGCGTGGCACCACTGGGTGATGCCCAGCCAGACGAGGCTCGCCGCAACCAACACCTCGGCGAAGGGCGCCAACCAGGTGGGAAGGTGCACATCGGCCGCGACCAGCAGCGCGCCTGCGCCGAAGAACGCCGCCGAGTGGCCGAGGCCCCAGACCAGGGCCGTACGCAGCGCGCCCAGCGGACCACGCTCGGTGCGAAGCAACGCCGCGATGGTGCAGACGTGATCGGCGTCTGACGCGTGCGCCAACCCCAACGTCAACCCCAGCCTCAACGCCGACTCGATCATGCACCCTCGACTTGTGGCTGCGATGTAGTTACACCCGCGCAGCAGTTGCAACACTGATACAGTAAGAGCCCAACGCTCACAAGGGGTGGTCATGAAGAAGACGATCAAGAAGCTGCCGGTGACCGTGCTCTCCGGCTTTCTGGGCGCAGGGAAGACGACGCTGCTCAATCACCTGCTCACGAACCGCGAGGGCCTGAAGGTCGCGGTCATCGTGAACGACATGAGCGAGGTGAACATCGACGCGAAGCTGATCAAGCAAGGAGCGTCTCCCCTGCGGCGCGTCGACGAGAAGCTGGTCGAGCTGTCGAACGGCTGCATCTGCTGCACGCTGCGTGAAGACCTGCTCACCGAGGTGCGGGCCATCGCCGAGTCGGGGCGCTTCGACTACCTGGTCATCGAGGGCACGGGCATCGCCGAGCCGCTGCCCATCGCCGAGACGTTCACCTTCGCCGACGAAGATGGCGTCTCACTCGGTGATGTCGCGCGCCTCGACACCATGGTCACCGTCGTCGACGCGAAGAACTTCCTCACCGACTGGCAGGAGGCCGACTACCTCGCTGACCGTGGGCTCGCCGCGATCGAAGAGGACGAGCGCACCGTCGTCGACCTGCTGGTGGATCAGGTCGAGTTCGCCGACGTGCTCATCTTGAACAAGACCGACCTCGTCACGAAGAAGGAGCTGCGCGCGGTCGAGGGCGTGCTCAAGCGCCTCAACCCCGACGCGAAGCTCCTGCACAGCGAGCGCGGCCGCGTCGCCTTGAAAGAGGTGCTGAACACGAAGCGCTTCAGCCTCGAGAAGGCGCAGCAGTCACCGGGCTGGCTCAAGGAGCTGCGCGGCGAGCACGTGCCCGAGACCGAGGAGTACGGCATCTCGTCCTTCGTGTTCCGTGCGCGCCGGCCGTTCCACCCGGCCCGGCTGTGGAAACACATTCACCAGAGCTGGCGCGGCATTCTGCGCAGCAAGGGCTTCTTCTGGTTGGCGACACGCAACGACGTGACTGGTGTCTGGGCGCAGGCCGGCGGCGCGTCGAGCTTCGAGCCCAGCGGCATGTGGTGGGCTGCCGTGCCGAAGGCCCACTGGCCGAAAGACCGCGCCATTCGAAAGCTCGTGAAGGCCGATTGGGACGCGACCTGGGGCGACCGCAAGCAGGAGATCGTCATCATCACCCGGGGCCGCGACCATGCCGCTTTGAAGAAGCAGCTCGAGCGCTGTCTGTTGACCGACGCCGAGCTGAAGCGCGGACCCGCTGGCTGGGCTGACCTGCCCGATCCGTTCCCGAAATGGGTGGTGGTCGAGTCGTCGGAAGCGGAGGCTGCGTGAACCTCACGCCTTCGATGCCCGACCTCCGCCTCCCACCACAGCCGCTCTGGCCAGCGCACGCTGAGCGAGTCGACTCGCTCGACGAGCTGGTGCGCATCTACGAGCCCGGGCTCACGCTGGCCTCGGCGCCACTCGAGGTTCCACCAGCCGACCGTGACGCGCTGGCGTCGCTCGCGGCCTCGGTTCCGCTCTTCGAGTTCGCGAAGGAGACGTCGCCTGCGGCGGAGACGCTCGAGTTCGCGCTCCCGTGGATGGAGGGGCATGCCGCGGGCGAGGTCTGGCTGCGCCACGCACGAGGGCTCGTCGGGCTCTTCAGCGACCTGTTCGAAGCCGATCGTCTCGGCGCGCGGCTCACGTTGTCGAACAAGCCAATGTGCCCGCGCTTCCACGTCGATGACGTCGTGTGCCGACTGGTCGTCACGTTCTGCGGAATCGGAAGCGAGTTCCTCTCGAACGACGACGTGCGTCGCAAGCTGCTGGGCCCGAAGGAGTCAGCCGTGGAGCGCGACGGCGCGGCGATTCACCAGCTCGCGGCCTTCGAGGTCGGGCTCTTCAAGGGAGAGGCCTGGCCCGAGAACAAGGGCCGCGGCATCGTGCACCGCAGCCCCGCAGGTGATGAGCGCCGCCTCGTGATGACGCTCGACCTGCTCTGATCAGAGCTTGGTCTTCTCTTCGAAAACGAGGTGGCTGCGAAGCCCTTTGGCATGGCGACTCCTGATCAGCGGGTGGGAGGGTGCTGCGTGTCGACGGTGAAGACGATGCGTGGCGCGCCGCGCACGTCCGGCGAACGGTGAACGGCGCCGAAGCGGGCGTTTCCCGGAAACGCAGTGCCTTTCATCAGCACGACATCGAAGCGTTTCAGGTGCTCGACGGCTCCACCTGCGCGGAGCGGTGCATGGTCGGCTGAGCACGTGCGCAGGTGCTCACGATCGACCGCGGTCTCGGGAATCCACTCCGTGCCTGCGCCTGCGTAGGTGCAGAGCAACCGCACGCCGACGTTGTCGATGTGAAAGCGGGGGCATTTGCGGCTGTCGATGGTCGACAGTTGCACGCGCAAAGGAACGTCTCCGTTGACTCGAACCGCGGCCGCCAGCACGAGCTCGAGGTCGTCGACGAACGCCTGCTTTTCGGCAGACGCGGCGAGCGATCCGAGCCAGCGATCGAACTTCACGTCACGCGCGCGCAGGTTGCGTTCGTCGATGGAGAGCGCCGAGCCCTTCGCGACCTCGTCGAGCCAGCGGGCCAGCGACGCGTCGACAGTTCGCCGCCAGACACAGACGTCGAGGGAGGCGCGGTGGATGCGCGAAAGCCCCGCGGCGGAGTCGACGAAGGCATGACGGGCGCCACGGGTGGAGCGTGCACGACGGGTGACGGGCTCGAGCATGGCCCGATCGCTATCGCCAGCAGGATACTTTTGCAATACTGTTGCATCATGAACCTGCCTCCGCGCGCGCTCCAGGAACTGCAGCGGTTGTTCGACCAGCAGATGTGGGCTTTCGGGCGCGACGTCTCGAGGCCTGACGGCAACCTGCTCGCGCGACGGGGCTTCGAGCGTGGGCCTGCGCCGATTCCCGGTGCGACCTCGAGCCTCTGGCGACTCGAGGAAAACGGACTGGTGCTCGAGCTGAGCTCTCTCGGCGTTCGCGCGACGACGCAGGGGCGTACCGTCTTCCTCGATCGCGACCCGATGGCGAAGGTGCTCCGCGGCGCAGACCCAATCCCGCTTCAGGCGCTCCTGCTGTGGTTCGCGAGCTACGAACGGTGGGTGTGGTCACAGTGCGAGACGTGGCGCGAGCAGAGCCTCACCCAGCGTTCTCGCCGGCCCGCCTTCGACGCGGGGACGATGGCCGACCGGTGGACGTCGCTGGCCGCGCTCGTGGCCGAGTCCAGGTGGAGCGGTCCTTCGTTCGCACGTGGCGAGGCGCAACCCTCACCGTGAATCCGTCACTTCGACTTCACCGAGAAGCCGCTCACGATGGCCTCTCCTTCGAGCGACTGCAGCAACACCGCCGGCTTCAGCCCAACCGATTGCCACGGCACGCCCTCGAGCGAGCAGGTCGCCCCAGCCGCCGCTTCGCAGAAGACCGCGACGTCGAGCGCGTACTTCAGGAACACCCGAACCCGGCCCTGCTCGACCTTGAGCTGAACGCTCGCACGCCTGGTGGGGACCTTCTTCGTCGCGACCTCGAGCTCGATGGCGCCCGAAAGCGTGAGCCGGTCTGCCTCGTAGCTGAGCGTGCCGTCTGCCCAGTTCGACTGCTTCACGCTGCCCTTGCGTAACGAGCCCTCACGACCTGGCAGCTCCCGCGTCCACGGCTGGTCGGGTTCGTACACGGGAACGCCGTACTGCTCGCCGAGCAGCTTCTTCACGGGCGCCCCGCCATCGGGCCCCGAAGCGAGAACCATGAGCGCTCCCAGGAGGGTGACCATCGGCAGGACTCTGGCACGCCTGCCGTGAAGTGGCGTGTCGCGGTCGCTCAACTACAAACGGTGCATGGCCGAACGCACGCTCATCGCGTCAGCGACGAACCTGCTGTGGCGTGGGTTCCAGGTCGTGCCTCTCGACCGCAAGGCACGTGATGGTTCGCCCGCGAATGGGCTGTACGCCGTCGCGCGCGCCCTGACCCGCTGCATCGCGTTCAAGGCGCCGACTCGGGCGGTAGCCGTCATCCACCCGACCGCGAAGGACTCGACCTGGCCGGACGTCTTGAAGTCGCAGCTGCCTCGCCTGCCCGAGCTCTGCCGCGCGCTGGGACTCACGGTCGTCGAGAGCGCAGACGAACTCTCCCTCTGTGCGAGCTATGCAAAGGCCGCGTTCGATGCTGGTGATGACGTGCTCGTGGCGGCGGTCGACAAGCGCTACGCGCAGCTCGTCGGCGAGAACGTGTGGTGGTTCGACGCAAACAAAGACGTTCGGTACACCATCGAGATCGTCCAGAAGCGCTTCGGCGTGCTCCCTCCTCTCGTGGGCGAGTGGCTGGCGCTGGTGGGTGACGAAGACCAGGTGCCCGGCGTGAAGGGCATCGGCGCGAAGGGCGCGACGGAGTTCCTGCTCGAGCACGGTGGCATCGACGCGGCGCTCGCGAAGCTCGACGAGCTCGAGGGTCGTGTGGCGAAGGCGCTGAAGGCCTCGAAGGACGAGCTGCCCGCGAAGCTGCTGCAGGCGCGGCTCGCGACGAACCGGGCGCTCCCGCTTCCGCTGAAGGAGTTGCCGTGGAAGGCGCCAAACGCGGCCACGCTCAACACGCTCTACGACGCGCTCGCGTTTCCCGAGCTGCTCGTCGCCGACGACACGCCGAGGCGCTCCGAGGTCTGTGAGAACGAGGCGGAGCTGAACGTGTTCCTCGCGAAGTGGAAGGGCAAGCCGGTCGCGCTGCAGGCCCTGCTCGAGGACCCGGAGCCGTCAGGAGAGAAGCTGGTCGGCATCGGGCTCTCCATCGGCGACGGCGAACATTGTTACGTGCCGGTCGAGGGCCGCGCGTGGGCGACGCTGGTGACCTGGCTCACCGATGCGTCCACGCCGAAGCAGGGACACGACCTGGTGCCGTTGATGGTTGCGCTGCGTCGCATGGGGCTCACGCTCGCGGGCGTCGTCAGTGACTCCGCGTGTGCGTCGCATCTCACGCAGCCGAGCAACTGGGCGCCGCACGACCTCACGCTCGTCGCGAAGCACGTGCTGGGCCGGCCGATGCCCGACGACGACGAAGTGCTCGGTACGGGTCGCGCGCGCAAGAAGTGGAGCGGCCTCTCCCTCGACCGCGCCGCCGAAGTCGCGGGTCAACGCGCCGATGCGTCCGCCGCCATCAGCGCGAAGCTCACGCCCGAGCCTGCGCTGCTGACCGAGTACCTCGAGCTCGAGGACACGCTCGTGCGCATGGAGCTCACCGGCCTGATGGTCGACCGCGCCGAACTGGAGCGCGCGGAGGCCTCGTTCGCCACCATCGAGAAGGAGCTCGACACCCAGATCGAGGCGCTCGCCGGCCACACCTTCAACATCAACTCCTCGAAGCAGCTCGGCACGGTGCTCTTCGAAGAGCTGAAGCTGCCCATCGTCTCGCACACGAAGACGGGCTGGAGCACCGCGAACGAGGCGCTCGAACGCATCTCCGACGCGCACCCCATCGTGCCGCTCGTGCTCCGGTGGAGAGGCTTGCGCCGGCTGCGCGACTCGTGGCTCATCTCGCTGCGTGGCTGCATCGACACCGACGGCCGCGTGCACTCACGCTTCCACCTCGCGCGCTCCTTCTCGGGTCACCTCATCAACACGAACCCCGACCTCGGCCGCGTGCCGGGACGAACGCCCGAGATGTCTCGCGTGCGCCGCGCCTTCGTCGCACCACCGGGCAAGCTGCTCATGTCGGTCGACTTCAATCAGCTCGGCCTCTACGTGCTCGCGCATCTGACGAAGGACCCGAACCTCGTCGGGCCGCTGCGCACGCGCGCCGACATGCACCGGCTCACTGCGTCCGCCATTCTCGAGAAGCCCGCGGCCGAGCTCACGCTCGTGGAGCGGCAGGTTGGCAAGGTGGTGAACTTCGCCACGTTCGCAGGCCAGGGCGCGAGCTCGCTCGGCATGCAGCTCGGCATCACGCCCGCTCAGTCGAAGGAGTACATCGCGCGGTTCGACCAGCACTACTCGAAGGTGCGCGCGTTTCAGGACGAGCAGCTTCGGCTCGCGAAGGAGCGCGGCTTCATCGTCACCATCTCGGGGCGGCGCTGGCCCATCGGCGGCCTCGAGTCGCTCGACTCCATGTTGCTCTCGTATGCAGAGCGGCTCGCCCGGCGGGCGACGCACGAAGGCTCGGTGTCGGACGTGTCTCGACGCGCGCTGCTCGACGTCGACAAGGCGCTGCGACGTGAAGGCCTGAAGACGGTGCCACTGCTGCAGATCCTCGACGAGGTGTTGTTCGAGGTGCCGGAAGACGAGCTCGAGCGCGCGGCGCGGCTGTGTGCCGACACCATGCGCAACGCGTTTCAGCTCGAGGTGCCGCTCGTCGTGGGCGTCGAGGCCGGAAAGAACTGGGCCGACCTCGAGCCGGTCACGCTCGCGTAGCGCTGCTTCAGAACTGCGAGAAGTCGGGCTTGCGCTTCTCGAAGAACGCGCCGATGGCCTCGGCGACTTCGGGCGACTGCAGCTGCGAGACGAAGTGCGCGCCTTCCTGCTGCATGCGCTCCTTCACCAGGCCCGTGTCCTTCATCAGCGCCTTCGAGAGCTTCACCGCGGTGGGCGCGCGCTCGGCCAGCTTCTGCGCCGTCTGCAGCGCGCGGGGCATGAGCTGATCAGGCGTGACGATGGCGCTCACGAGGCCCCACGAGAAGGCCTGCTGCGCCGAGACGGGCTCTCCGAGCAACAACACCTCGGCAGCGCGCGCGTGACCGATGAGCTTCGGCAGCAGCAGCGACGACGCGGCCTCGGGCACCAGGCCCAGGTTCACGAAGGGCGCCACCAGCGACGCGCGCTCGGTCGCGTACACGAAGTCGCAGTGCAGCAGCATGGTGAGCCCGAGTCCGATGGCCTTGCCGTCGACCGCGGCGATGAGCGGCTTCTCGAACGAGGCGAGCCCCATGATGAAGCGGAAGACGGGCGAGTCGGAGCCGCTCGGCGGGTTCTGCATGAAGTCGGCGAGGTCGTTGCCGGCCGTGAAGGTCTCGCTCGTGCTGCCGAAGACGACGGCCCGCACCGTTCTGTCGGCGGCCGCGTCGGCGAGGACGGTGTTGAGGCGCTCGTACATGGCGATGGTGAGCGCGTTCTTCTTCGCCGGCCGCGCGAAGCGGACGATGAGCGTGCTGCCTTCGCGGGAGGTCTCGATGTCGTCGACGATGGTGGGGGTCATGCGGGCGCCATACCGACCCGTCGTTCACCCGTCCATGCGGGAAAGCGGGCCGACGCGCGGGCGTGACGCAGTCAGGTGAGCGTCACTCGGACAGCTCGCAGCCGCTCGCGAAGCCGGTCGCATCGAAGGTCCGTGAGAGGCCTCCCACCAGCGTCTCGCCTGCGGGCGTGTTCCACTTCGCGACCACCTTCACGGTGTGCTGCCCCGAGCGCTTCGGGCTGCAGTACTCGAGCAGGTAGAAGCGGTTCGCGCGCGCCGTCACCTTCGCCGCCACCGCGTCGAACGCCTCCGACAGGTTCGAGGCCTTCGCCACCGGCCACGAGCCATCACTGCCGAGCGCGCGCAGCACGGTCTCGTCGATCTCTCCACCCAGCCCCACCGTGAAGCGCCGCACGTTCGACTTCGACGCCCGCTGCAGCATCTCGGAGGTGCCCACGCGCGCAGCCTGATCAGACCCGTCGGTGAACATCACCAGCGCGCCCTCCTTCCAGGCTGCGGTCTCCTGCGCGAGCGTCTCGTCGAGCAGGTCGAGCGACTTCACGACGGCGCCGTTCAAGTTGGTCGAGTCGTCCACGCAGCGCCACCCCGCGCAGGTGCGACGGTCGCTGAAGCCCGCGCAGTCGACGTTCGACGAGCACTGCCGGCTCTCGAGGGAGTCGAGCCCCCGCAGCGCCGTCGCCTGATCAGCCGTGAAGCCGACCAGCACCTCGGGCGCCTCTCGGCCGTCGAAGGTGAGAATCGCCAGCCGCTGGCCGTCGTCGCGCGAGCCGAGCACCGTGCGCACGTAGCGGGCCGCGGAGTCCTTCAGCAACGAGAAGTCTCCCGTGCGCAGCACGCTGCCCGAGAGGTCGAGCAACAGGATGGAGGCCATTCGATACCGCTGCCCCTTCGCGCGTACCGCCCGTTTGCTCTCGAGCGCCGACAGCGGCCTGCCGTCTTCCTGCACCTCGAACGCGTCGGCCGCCAAGCCCGCGACCGGCTGCCCATCGCAGCTGTCGACGCTGAAGAAGAGCGAGACCCGGGCAGGCGGCGCGACCGAGAGGGACTCCTGGCTGTCGGGCGCGTTCAGGTTCAGGCAGCGGGGGCCCTGCGTGAGGGAGGTGTCGCCACACCCCGCCAGCACCGCAAACAGCCCGATTCCTGCGTGTCGCACGATGTATCGCATGGTGCGCCGACCGTACGGCGAGGTCGCATGAGGGCAACTTTTCGCCCTTGCAGTTTCTTTCCTGACCCGCAGTTCAGAAATGGGGTTGCAGTTTCTGACCCGGCGTTTAGAAATGAGCGCCGTTCCCCCGCTGATCAGCACGCCATGGCCCGACCTGCAGACCCCAACGCGAAGAGCGCCCTCGTGGCTGCTGCCCGGGCGCAGTTCCGTGAGCACGGCATTCAGCGCGCGCGCATCGAAGACATCACCGCCGCCTGCGGGCTGTCGAAGGGCGCCTTCTACCTGCACTACGAGTCGAAAGAGGCGCTGTTCGCCGAGCTGGTGAAGGACTTCGAGCGCCGCATGGACGAGATGTTCGAGCGGCGCACCGCTGAAGAAGACGCGTTCTTCTCGAAGGGCGGCCCGTTTCGCAGCAACGACTTCAGGAGCGGCTCCGAGCGCCTCGCCGCGCTCAACGAGCTGCAGACCCGGCAAGACGTCGAGACCCTCGAGCTGATGTGGGAGATGCGCGACGTCATTCACGTGCTGATCAACGGCTCCCAGGGCACGGCCTTCGACGGCGTCATCTGGCACACCATCGACCGTGAAGAGCACCGCGTGGTGGTGGCGTGCGACCGCCTGAAGAAGTTCGGCGTGATTCGCACCGACCTGACGAGCGAGCTCATCGCGATGGTGCTGATGGGGGCGTGGGTGCTCACCATGCGCAAGATGGTGTCGCGCACCGAGAAGCCCGACTTCCTGGCCATGATCACCGAGCTCAACGTGGTCGTCGGCGAGGGCCTCATTCCGCCGGCTGTCACGAAACCCCGACAGAAATCGTCTTCTGCCCCGCGCGTTCCCGTCGCGCGAAGGCGTACCCCCCGCAGTGTCCGCACGAGGAAGGCTCCATGAACCGCCTGTTGCTGCTGTCGTCGCTCATCGCCGTGGGAGCGTTCGCCGCCGAGCCCCCGCCCGCCGCGAAGCTGCGCCTCGTGAAAGCGCGCGAGGTGAAGTCGTCGTCGAAGGAGACGGTCACGGGCCAGCTGTTCCCCTCCCGCATGCTGCCGATGGGCTTCGAGCTCGGCGGGCGGCTCTCGGTGTCGAAGGTGCAGAAGGGTGAAGTCGTGAAGCCGGGGCAGCTGCTCGGCTCACTCGACGCAGAGATCTCCGACGCGCAGGTGCTGCAGGCCGAAGCAGGCGTCGCGCAGGCCGAGGCCGTCGCCGGGCTCGCGCTCGACGTCGCCGCGCGCAACGAGAAGCTGAAGGCCGAAGGCTCGGTCTCTGACGTGCAGAACCGCCAGGCCGACGTCAGCGCGAAGCAGGCGCAGGCGGGGCTCGCGCTCGCGAAGGCGCAGCTCGCTCAAGCGCGCGCGGGCCGGCGCCGTCACGACCTCAAGGCCCTGTTCGCGGGCACCATCATCGACGCGCCCGACACGGTGGGCGGCATGGTCGGCCCCGGCAACCCCGTCTACATCGTCATGCAGCTCGACCCGCTCACGGTGAAGGTGACGATTCCCGAGAACCTGCGCGCGGCCATCAAGGCGGGCAACAAAGTGCGCGTCGAGGCCGTCGGCGGAAGCGCGACGAGCGATGAGGCGGTGGTGAAGGTCGTCATTCCATCGGCTGACCCGCAGACGCGCCGCGTGCCGGTAGAGGTCTCGGTGCCCAACCCGAAGGGCGAGTTCGTGGCCAACACGCTCGCGCGCGTCATCTTTCCCGTCGGAGAGGCGCGCTTCGCCTTCGTCATCAGCTCGACGGCCATGAACAGCACTGGCGGCGACCACGTGTACGCCGTGGGTGCCGACGGCACGCTCAAGAAGGTCTTCGTCACCGTCATCGAGCGGCGTGGCGCCGAGGTCGTCGTCTCTGCCTCCGAGACGCTCGACACCGTCGTCGACTACCCGACCACCGCGCTCGTCGAAGGCACCAAGGTCACCCAGCGCTGAAGCGCCGAAGAAAGCCCCCCCGCCATGACGCTCTCAGACGTCTCCATCAAGCGACCGGTCTTCACCACGATGATGTCGTTGTGCCTCGTGGTGCTCGGCGTACTGGGCCTCAACCGGCTCGGCACCGACCTGTTCCCCGACGTGTCGTTTCCCTTCGTCGCCATCACGACGGTGTACCCGGGCGCAGGCCCGTCGGAGATCGAGCAGCAGGTCTCGAAGCCCATTGAAGACTCGGTCGCCGGCATCGCGGGCGTCGAGACGATTCAGTCGATCAGCCGCGAGAACCTCTCGCTCGTCTTCGTGATGTTCAAGCTCTCGGTGCCGCTCGACCGCGCCGTGCAGGAGGTGCGCGACAAGGTCTCGGCGGTGCAGCAGGTGTTGCCGAAGGACGCCGAGCTGCCGAAGGTGGCGCGCATCGACTTCGGCGCCGCGCCCATCGTCACCTACGCGGTGTCGGCCGACATGAAGTCGTCGCAGCTGCGGCAGTTGCTCAAGGACAAGCTCGAGCCCGCGCTCGCTCAGCTCGACGGCGTGGCGCAGGTGAAGGTCATCGGCGGTGAGGTGCGTGAGATTCGCGTCGACATCGAGCTCGACAAGGCGAAGGCCGCGGGCATCGCGCCGGCGCAGGTCGCCGAGCGCATCGGCATGGAGAACCTCGACATTCCCTCGGGCCGCCTCGACCTCGGGCCCACCGAGCTCAACGTGCGTTCGCTCGGGCAGTTCCAGAACCTCGACGAGCTGCGCGCGCTGCCCATCGCGAGGAACCAGAACGGCACCCAGGTGCGGCTCGACGAGCTGGCCACGGTGAGCGACGGCGTCGGCGACCGACGCTCCATCGCACGCCTCAACGGCAAAGAGGCCGTCGTCGTCGAGGTCATCAAGCAGCCCGGCTCGAACACCATCGAGGTCTCGAAGCTGGTGAAGGCCCGCATGGAGGAGATGACCCCCGTCATCGGCCAGGGCTTCAAGCCCTCGCTCATCATCGACAACTCGACGGTCATCGAAGAGAACACCAAAGAGGTGTGGATCGCCCTGCTCTTCGGCGGCCTGATGGCCATCCTCATCATCCTCATCTTCCTGCTCGACGTTCGCGGCACGATGATCAGCGCGCTCGCGCTGCCGACGTCGGTGATGGGCACGTTCTTCGTGATGTACGTGCTCGGCTACACGCTGAACCAGATGACGCTCATCTCGTTGTCGTTGGCCATCGGCCTGCTCATCGATGACGCGGTCGTGGTTCGTGAAGCCATCACGCACCGCCT
>CALRPN020000010.1:0-203010 GCA_943370055.1 Archangium gephyra | reverse complement strand
CGCTGGTCAGCACCGAGCCGGTCGCGTCCATCACGGCGTAGAACTGGTTCTCCCACGTCACGAGGTAGTGATGGTCGTGCGCGAAGAGGCGCCCATGCACTCCCGTGTTGGTGACCATGCGTGACCCCGACAGCACGAGTCCTCCGTCGCGCTCGGTCAAGATGCGGAGCGCCAGGCCCGGGGACCGGCGCTCCAGAATGGCGGCGCTGTCGGTCTCGGTTCCCACGACGTCGGTGAAGTTCATGGTGCCGAGGTCGAGCGCCGTCGGGCTGAAGCCGCCGTCGAGGTCGACGCGGAAGACTCGCTGCCGGCCGAATCCGCCTGTCATCCCCTCGCGCCCGATGGCCCAGAGACGTCGCGACCACCCGAAGCCGACAGGCCAGACGTCGGGGGTCGTTCGCAGCATCGAGACGAAACGAACGCCCGCAGGGCCTCGAGGCCGGAAGAGCACCGCTGCTGGGACGTCGAGCATGACGCACTCGAGCGACCCGCAGGCGAGCTCTCCGAGCCTGACGGTGCCGAGGCTGAAATGAGGCCCTCCCGGTGGGCCGGCGAAGGCGGTGCTGTTCTCCGTCCACGTCATGACGACTCCACCGTCGGCGTCGCGCGCCCAGGCTCCAAGCGAGTGCGCGTTGGCGCCGGGTGAGAATGATGAAGGCGCCGGCTCGAGCCACACGCCTGCCTCACTCAGACGTCGCTGCAGCATGGCGGGTGAGTTCACCCATACGACGCGGAACCCACCCTGCTCGGGAATGAGTCTGACTTCGCTCACGGGGCTCGCGCTGAGCGGGACGGTGGCGAGGAGCGTCAGCGTCGAAGCGTTGAAGAGCGATACCTGCGGAGGCGTGGTGAAGGTTCCGGAGGTGGAGACGGCGAGCGAATCGCCCGAGATGGCGAAATCAACCGGCGTCGAGCCGACGGCGAAGAACCGGGTGGGGTGCACGCTGAGACCACCGTCTTCGAGGTCGATGGCCGTCACCGAGGCATAGCCGGCGTCGTTGTAGACCGACGCCGCGAGCTGGAGCGCGCCGCGATGCGAGACGACCCTGAAGGGCTGCGCCGCGCGCACGCTCAGGGTGCTGCCGATGAGCCCTCGAGCGTCGACAAGCCCCAACACGATGAGCTCGCCCCAGGATGACGTGAGCACCGAGCGCGAGTCGTCGAGCGGGGTGATGGTGAGCTGCGTCTGCTCGAAGTCGTTCGGCGTCGCGAACCCGACGGGAGCCAGCCCTCCATCTGCGAACAGCGTCGTGAAGAAGAACCCTCTCGGTCCCGGGTTCCTGGTGCCGGGCCAGAAGCCGGTGAAGTGGTCGCCCTGCGCGACGACCGCTCCTCCAAACTGCTGAACCGGAAAGTCCTGCGCGGGAAACCACGCCTGTCGCGGCTGGGTGGCCTCGATGCCGAGCTCGGCGCGGCTCTTCCCGACCGTGTTCGCCGGTGGGTCTCGCGTACACGCTGCCAGCAAGAGGAGGACGAGTGCCGCGCCGAAGACCCCTTCACGACCGCGTGGGTTCGCGAAGGCGAAGTCGAACTGGGAGACCCGTGACACAGCCCGAATCTGACCTGGGTTGGCGCGCCGTTCCAGGCGCCTGATCCGAACCGCTTGCGCAAGGAGGTGGCCTCGGGGGTTGTGCCCGGGTGCGAACGCTCTGCGGTCTGCTGGTCGGAGTCCTGTTGCTTGGGTGTGAACGAACGCCAGTCGTCGCCTCGGTCGCGCAGCTGGCGTTCTCGGCCGAGCGGCTCGACTACGGCGCGCCGCTGGTGGGCTCGAAGGTGTCTCGCACCGTCGAGGTGACGAATCGGGGCAGCGGCACGCTCACCGTGAGCCTCGTCTCCATCGAGGTGCCAGGCATTCAGCTCGAGTTCACCAGCCCCGACCTCGGCGCTGCGGCGTGGTCACTCAAGCCCGGAGAGAGCCGGCCCATCACCGTCGCGCTCTCGCCCAAAGACGAGCACGTCGACACCGGCCGGCTCTGCCTCGACTCGAACGACGACGCCAACGTGCACTCGTGCATCGCGCTGACGTCACGCCAGGAGGGAACGGCCAACCTCTGCGGCTGCGTCATCGAGTCGAACGTGGTGCCCTCGCTGCCCTGCGACCTCGCGACCCAGCGCCTCACGTTCCCGCCAGGGACGCTGGGCAGCAAGAGCACCCGCACGGTCGTCTTCGAAGACTGCGGCAGCGGCAACCAGCCGCTCACCATCGGAGACCGCAACGACCTCTACTTCAACGCCGGTCCCCCCGGCCTCAAGGTGCGCTCGTTGAGCGACGCCGCGCTCAGCCGCCTGCAGAGCTTCCCCGTCGTGCTGCAGCCGTTCGGCATCGACGAGGCGGGCATGGTGGTGGCTGCTCCGCGCTTCTTCGCCGAGGTCTCGTTCGAGCCCTTCTCGGTCGGCGCTCAGCCGCCCTCCGAGCTGTGCGTCGCGTTTCGTGGAGAGGCCGGGCCCAAGACGGCCTGCCTGCCCGTGCAGTTCGACGGCGTCGCGTGCCCGAGCGGGAAAGTCGACCTCGACCGGTCTGCTGCCAACGGCTGCGAGTGCACCGTGTCGAACGAGACGTGTGATGGCGCCGACAACGACTGCAACGGCCTCATCGACGACGTCGACGCCGACCGCGACCGCTACTTCGCCTGCGAGTTCTGGGCTGCCCGCGACTGCGACGACACCCAGCGTGACGTGCACCCCGGCGCCGCAGAGACCTGCAATCGCATCGACGACAACTGCAACAGCTTCATCGACGAGGGCGTCACCACCGAGTTCGCTCAAGACGCTGACGGTGACGGCTACGCGAACGCGGCGACCCAGCACGTCGCCTGCACGGCTCCCTCGTCCATCTGGCGGCCCTTCTCTCAGCTGCAGGGCTTCGACTGCAATGACACCAACGCGGCCATTCGGCCCGGCGCGAGCGAGACCTGCAACAACGCCGACGACGACTGCAACGGCCTCGTGGACGATGGCCTGACGCAGCTGAACGTCTTCCTCGACCTCGACGGAGACGGGTTCGCCGCGACCAACGCCACCCAGTACCAGGCCTGCCGCGTGCCCATCGGCTACACCCAGCGCCGCGACGTGAACGGCGACGGCACGCCCGACCACGACTGCAATGACTCGAACATCACCGTCTATCCCGGCGCACCCGAGCTCTGTGATGGGCTGCTCAACAACTGCCTGCGCACCGTGGCTGATCAGACCTGCGCCAGGCAGTGCCCCGGACAGTGGCCAGCGCCGGTCGGTACGAGCAGCGGGCGGGTGCTGGTGGCGCAGCTCGACCCATCGGACAACGAGCTCGAGGTGCTCACCTCGGGTGGCGCCACGGTGCAGGTGCTCAGCCACACCGGCCAGGTGAAGTGGAGCCGGCCGCTGGCGACGAACTACTCGCACCCTTCGGTGGCCGACGTGAACCTCGATGGTCGGCTCGAGGTGGTGCACGCCGTCTCGGGCACCATCTACGTGCTCAATGGCCAGACGGGCGCGACGATGGCCTCGTTCCCCGGCGGCCCTGAGGGCGCGTACTACGGCCCGGTGCTGGCGTCGGACTTGAACAACGACGGCGTCATCGACCTCATCGGAGAAGGCAACGGCGCCACGGCGCGCGCGCTGTTGCTCAACAGCAACCTCACGGTGCGCTCGCAGCTGACGCTCACGATTCCCGCGGCGCAGTCGATGACGCTCGCCCAGCCCTTCGTGTGGGACTTCGACCGCGACGGTCAGGCGGAGTCGGCCTGGAACACCGGCGGGTGGGGCTGCACCGTGGGCACCGACTGTCAGTTTCGAATCGCAGCCATCGCGACCGATGGAGGGCGCGCGAACGACCCCGAGCAGACGTTCTCGGTCCCGTTCCGCAACACGGGGCATGGTGGAGAAGGGTACTGGCCCATCGTGGCTGACCTCGACCACGACGGTGTCGCTGAGCTCGCGATACCGGTGACGAACAAAGCTGGCGCGGGCTCGGGCACGTACGTGTGGCAGCTCGACGGCGGTGTGCACGCCACGCTCATGGGCGCGCAGAGCCTCGACACCACGACGCTCGCGCCCATCGACGCGATGGGGGCTGTCTCAGCGAACGGCGTGCTGCGCGGCGTTGGAGGTCCCTCCGTCGACTTGAACGCCGACGGCCGCTTCGAGGTGCTGTCCGTCGGAGGCTCGGGGCTCATCGTCACGCAGGGAGGCCAGCCGCTGCCGGGCTATCCCGTGGGCTCGCCGGGCCAGACGCCCACCATCGCCGACCTCAGCCTCGATGGAACGCTCGAGGTGCTCTACCTGGGCAGCGCCGACCAGCGCGTGCACTGCCTGCAGTTCGGGCAGGACACCTGGTCGCCGATGCGCGTCGCGGGCATGGGCTTCGATGGGTGGAACCGTGGCTCGATGCTGACGCGGGCGCTCGACCCGCTCGAGCCGAACGACCCGGGCGCGAGGTCGGTGAACGTCTCGATGCTGACGCGCAGCACCGTCGTCCAGACGACGCGCGCGGCGTCACTGGCGCCGTTTCAGTTGACGCTCCAGTCGGGCAGCGGGTGGACACGCGAGCTCTTCGGGTTGATTGGCGAACGCAACGACCGCGACTTCTATTGGAGCGACAGCTCGGGCTACGTCTCGGCGCGGCTCTCGGTGCCTGGCTGGGCGCCGGTGCAGTACGCGTTTCGCGCGCACTTCTACGATGCGGCGACCGGAGCGTTCGCTGGCACGGTCAACGCACCGTCGGGCTCGCTGTACTGCCACCCGGCCTCGACGCCGTGTCCGGGCGGAGGCGCGTCACGGGTGGTGTTCGAGGTGTACCCGCTCAACCCGGCGAACGACTTCGGGCCGTGGCCGTACCACTTCGTGACGCAGGGCTTGTTCTGAGGCTGCGTCATTCCACTTCCGCCAGCTGGAGCGTCTTCACGGTCGTCCCCGGGGTGGTCGGCGCCGGAGTGCCTGCGACTTCGCCGCTCGCCGTCTGAACGAACACACAGCGGCGACTTCCTGGCGGCACCTCGAGCGTGGCCACGGTGGAGCCATCGAGGGTGAGTTCTCCCCAGCGGCCCCACGACTGGCGTGCAGCGCACTTCCCCTGTTCGTCGGGGAGCAGGTCTTCGAACCACGCGCGCGCGAGCGGCAGCGGCGTCTTCATCGCCTTCACCTGCAGCCGCAGCCTCGCAGGCGGCGCGGGCGTCAGCACGACCTGCCGCGCGTTCGGTGCCACGAGCTTCGCGGCGACGAGTTTTCCAACCTTCACCGAAACCACGGACCACACGCCAAACTCCGTGTTCGGTTCGGTGGGGACTCGCTCCGGCGCCGTTGCGGTATTGCCCACGAACGAGAGCGGCACCGTGCGCGCGCTCGTGTCTGGCCAATCGTACGGCGGAATCGCGTGCAGCCAGCCAGTGACCGGTGTCGTGCTGTTCGTCTTCACCACCACGATGAGCGGCGTCGAGGGCCGGCGGCGAATCGTCACCGTCTGACGGCCATCGCGCACGGGGCTCACTTCGACACGCGCGGGCCGGCCGTCGAGCAACGCACAGGCGCCGAACACCTGCTCGCGGCGCAGCGTCGTCGCTCCCGAGACCTGCACGCGTTGTGGTGAGGGCTGCAGGCCCACGTCGGCCGCTCCGTCGGGTGACGAGAGCGTGACCTCGAGCGTCGGCTGCGGTGGCGGCAGGCCGGTGAGGACCAGACACAGGCCCTCGGTCGACTCACCCTTCTCGAGCGCGGCGAGCTCCTGCTGCAACGCCGTCATCTCATCGGAGACGAGTGCACAGACAGCGCCGTGCTCATCTCGAGGACACGCGGTCGCCTCGAGGCCCAGCTCGCCGTTCAGCGTCTGCCCCGGCCTGAGCCCCGAGCTGAGGCCGGCAGCGCCGTCATCGCGAACACGTTGGAGGAGCAGGGGAACTTCGATGCCCGCGTCACCACGAGGCTGGGCGAACGCCTCGAGGGCGCAGAGCGCTGCCAGCAAGCACGGACCCCGGAGCACCACGACGACTTCGCGACAGCTCCACCAGCGGAACTTGAACGTGCGGACCATGGCCCTCCAGAACCCAGGTGCGCGGGGAAGTTCCCGGCTGGTGCCGTCAATTCCCGACCGCAGCAGCTCCGACGCACGCTCGCGCAACGGGTGGCGCCGTGGTTCTGGGACCCGCAGCCCAGGCCTTCCAGTCGAAACAGTCCTGATCCGCCGTCGCGGTGACACATCGACCGGTGGCCTCGGGGTCCACGAGAGGTCGTCCGCAGACGCCCTGATCAGCGCAGCAGGTGCGGACTCCGACTGAGATGCAGTCGCGGACCTCGGTTGCGGTGAAGGAAAGGCACCGGCCAGCGTGCTCGCACTGCGCTCGCATGATGCGGTCGCACGCCTCACCGACGTTGGCCGGAGCACAGCCGACCATCGCAACGAGCAGCGGAATCAGGAGCTCCGCTTTCACCCAGAACGGACCTCAGGCCCCGTCTTTCGAGGCTCCCGTACCCTGCGACTCGAGCACCTTGGTCGCCGCGTCCACGAACTCGTTCTCGGTCAGCATCGCGACGATGTGTCCATCGACCGACACCGGGAGCGCGCCCACCTTGTGCCGCTTCATGAGCGCGATGGCCGTCGCGGTGGACGTGTCAGGTGTCACCGTCACGAGGTCGGTCTTCATGATGGCCGAGACGGCGCCACCACGCGGAGCCGCTCCCCGCGCGACATCGGTCAGGTGCCGCATCACGCCGCGCGACGACACGAGCCCCACGAGGCGGCCCTTCTCGTCTTCGACTGGCACGTAGCGCACGCGCTCCCAGGCCATCAGCTCGCTCACGAGCTCGACCGGGTCATCGGGGCTCACGCTGTAGATGTCGCTCACCATCAACTGCGACACCTTCTGGAAGTCGGTGCTGGCGGCGTCCTTCTCGCTCAGTGTGGCGAGCTCCCAGTCGGCGACGACGGTGTCTGACTTCTGCCGCGCCACCATGCCCGCCACCAGCGCCGTCGCGCGCGCGCCCGGCGTTCCACGGCCCTTCATGCGCGAGAGCGAGTTGAGCTGCCACGACGAGCCGGTGTGCAGGCTGCGCGCGCGCCGCTCGATGATGCCGAGGTAGCGGTTGATGTCCTTCGGGTTCACCTTCGCGCGGTCGAGGCCGGCGCGCGCCATCGGCAACAGGCGGTCGAGCACCAGCGGCTGCGCCAGCACCTCTTCACCATCGAGCCACATGAAGCGCGCCCGCAACCCGTCACGCGCGGCGGCGTACAGATTCACGCGCGCCTCGTCGAAGCTCATGCGCTCGGCGACGTCGTCGATGGTGGCTCCGAGCTCGCTCATCAGGCCGAGCCAGAAGGCGCCGTTCGCCACTTCATCGGCAATCGTGGGGCCCGAGGGCAGGCACCGCAGCTCGATGCGCAGGTGCGGCTTGCCGTTGTCAGAGATGCCGTAACACGGGCGATTCCACCGATAGACGGTGCCCGAGTGCAGCCGCAGCGCCTTCATCGACGGCACGAGGCCGGCTTCGAGCGCCTCGAGCCCATCAGGCCCGTCCTGCGTGGTGCCGACGAGCGGGCGGAAGCGCGAGACGTTCTCTTTGAACAAGTCGACGACGCTGCCCTTGAGCCAACCGCGGCCGAACGACACGCGGCCGATGGAGTCGCGCAGGTGCAGGCCCGGCGTGCGAATGTCACAGCTCTGCTCGAAGACGGCGATGCGCGTCTCGCTCCAGAGGCGGCGGCCGAACAGCAGCGGAGAGTTGGTGCCGACGGCCAGCACCGGCGCCGTCAGCATCTGCGCCAGGTTGTACATCTGCGCGAAGCGCTCGGGCTCGGTCAGCTGCAGGTGCACCTGAAAGCTGGCGCACGTCGCCTCGACCATGACGGAGTCGTGCTTCACGACCAGCTCGTCCATGCCGCGAATCGAGAAGTCGAAGTGCTCGCCACGCGCGCGCTGCATGGCGCGGTTGAGCGCCTGGTACCGCGGCTTGGGCACCATGTTCTCGAGGCCGAGGTCGGTCTTGTGAATGGTGGGCAGAATGCCGGCGAGCACGGGCACCACGCCCATCGTCGCGCCGGCTTCACGCACGCGGTCGTAGAGCTGGTTGAGCTCGGCCTCGAGCGTCGCCAGGCCATCACCCGCGAACGTCTGCGACGAGGCGTTCATCTCGAGGTTGAAGGCGCCGAGCTCGGTCGTGTAGCGCGACGGGTCTTTGAGCTTGTCGAGCAGCGGCATCGCCGCGCCGGTCGGCTGGAACGCCGAGTCGACGAGGAACATCTCCTGCTCGGCGCCGATGCGCGAGACGCCACGCTCGAACGCGCCGCCCTTCACCATGCGCTCGAGCGCCCGCAGCTCGCTCAACAGCGCGTGCATGTAGTCGCGGCGCGATTCGCCGTTCAGCTCTCCGTCGACTTCCTTGTGACGCTGCGTCGTCTCCAGCTCGGCCATGGAAACCCTCTCGTAAGAACAAACAGCAGCGGCGGCTCAGCTCTCAGGTCGTCGGCGTCGGCTTCGTCCACTCGTCGAGGTACTTCGGCAGCATGGCACGCCACGTCACCCAATCGTGGTCCCACTTGGGGCCCCACGAGTCGACGTAGTTGGGGATTCGTTTCGACCCCAACACGTTCGCCAGACCCCAGCTCTCCTTCAGCGACTCCCACTTTCCTTCACCTGTCACGATGTGAATGGAGCGGGACTGCAACAGCTCGAGGTGGCGGCCGTGCAGGTGCGGCACGAAGTACAGCGGAGACGCGCGCCGGAAGTCATCGGTCGGGTGGTCGGCCTCGATGAAGCGCATGAGGTTGAAGGTGCCGCTCATCGGCAGCGCCTTCGTGAAGACGTCGGGGTAGCGGCAGACGAGCGCCGCGGCATGGAACGCGCCGATGCTCGCGCCCGTCGTCCAGATGGGAATGTCGGGGCTCTGACAGTCCATGCGAATCGCGGGCACGACCTCTTCACGAATGTACTGATGAAACTGGTCCTGCATCTTCATGCGGTAGGCGGGGCTGCCGATGCGGTTGAACCACACGCGGCCACCGACGCTGTCGCACGAGTACACCTTGATGCGCCCTGCGGTGAGCAGCGGGTCGAGCACCTTCATCATCTGGAAGCGCTCGATCTCCTCCGCGTCGCCGCCGGCGGTGGGCAGCACCAGCACGGGCTGACCGAACGTGCCCCAGCGGGCGAGCGTCGCTTCCTGGCCCAGGCGCTGCGAATACCAACGTGACTTGAGGAACACGCGTGCCTTTCAGGGACAGCCGGCGGAGCGCCAGCTCTGAATGCGTTGCCAGAACAGCTCGGTGAACTTCTCGACCTCGTGTGCAGGAAAGAGCGCGGCCACCTTCTGGCGCACGGCCTCTTTCGCTTCGGGCGTGGCGAAGAACTCGTAGGCCTCGGCGTCGAGGTGCTTCAAGTGCGTGCCGCAGAACTCCTCGAAGCGCGCCGTCTCGAAGCGCTGGTCGGCGATGGCGGCGTAGCGGTCGAGCTTCTCGGCGTACGGCAGGTCCTTCGCGGCCACCTCGTAGAAGGGCGCCCAGTCGAGGTTCTTGCGGAACTGCTTCTTCGTCGCCGCGCAGAACAACGTCCACCGCAGGTACGACTTCACCAGCCAGGGGAAGTGGAAGTGCAGCGACGTCACCTGCGAGTCGGGGCAGGGGTTCGCGAAGTCGATGGGGTGCCAGACGCCGTTCTTCCGCAAAGACTCACACGAGTTGAAGTCCCAGCCGAAGAACGCGTTGATGGTGAGCGTGACTTTTCGCAGGTGGTCTTGTTCTGCCTTTGGCAGGAAATCGACCTTCTGCGTGTAGCGGTCGTGCAGCGGAGCGTCGGGCGCGTACGAGACGTGCCGCGTCTGCGGGCCGAAGCCGATGGTGCGCACGAAGGCGTCGTAGCCCTCGACCGAGGCCTGCGCGTGCATGACCGACTTGCCGCTCTCGTCGTACGCCGTCCACGCGTCCTTCGTGTTCTTCACGCGCGTGACGTTGCGCCAGCCGCCGCCGTCGTACGGCTTCATGAAGAAGGGCCAGCCCAGCTTCTCGCCAATCTTGCCGAGGTCGAACAGCTTCGCGTACCGCTTGAGCGTCACCTTCGCGTCGACCTGGTCCTCCGAGTACTCCTTGGCGGGCAACATCCAGGTCTCGGGAACCGGCAGGCCCAGCTTCATCATCGCTGCGTAGCTGGTGTGCTTCTCGTTGCTCTGCACGCTCCAGGGGTTGTTGAAGACGTACAAACCGTCCATCAACAGGCCCTTCTTGATCCACTCGCGCTGGCTGTGCATCCAGTGGGTCAACCGGTCGACGACCACGTCGTAGCCGACGGGGTCGCGCAGGTTGAAGGGTTGAATGGCGACGCGCTCGACCTCGAAGCGAATCGTGTCTCCGCCCATGGGCAGCTTGAGGTTGAGGCGTTTGACGAGGTGCTCGAAGCACAACGGCCAGCACACGTCGGCGCCCAGCGACAGACCGATACGTCGGGTGACTTCAGCCACGGAAGCTCCTCATTCGTACACGAACATCAAAGGACCGGGGAACAACCACGACAACCCTTCACGCAGGCGGTCGCGCCAGTTCTGCCAGTTGTGCCCATCGCGGGCCTCGACGAAGCGCACCTGCATGCCGGTGGAGTCGAGCAGCGGAACGAGCGAGCGGTTCTCGTAGATGAGCGATTCGTACACGCCGCAGCTGACGAAGACGCGCTGGCTCATGGCGAGCGGCTTCTCGCGGTAGGCGTTGACGAACTCGACGATGCGGTCGAACAGCGGGCCGCGGCGGTTGCGCCGGCCGATGTCGGTGAACGCGAAGCTGCCCGACTGCAGCAGCAGCCGCCCCCACACGCCCGGGTGCCGGCACGCCGTCGAGAACGAGGCGACCGCGCCGAACGAGGCGCCCAGCAGACAGCGCGCGCGCGGCTCGTCGACGAGCGGGAACTTCATGTTCATGTACGGCAGCAGGTCGTTGGTGATGTACGAGGCGTGGTTCTCGTCGGCCGCGTACTCGCGCAGGCGGTCGGGCGAGTCGGTGAAGGCCACCACCAGCTCGGGGATTTCGAGGCGGTGAATCAGGTTGTCGAGCACCGTCTTCATGCCCGTGTAGTTGAGGTAGTCGCTGCCATCGTGCACGACGAGCAGCGGGTAACGCCGCGTCTTGCGGTAGCGCGCTGGCAAATACACCTGCACCACCCGGTGGCCGTACACGCGGCTGGGCACCTTCACGCGCTCGATGATGCCGGGCCGCGCCGTGGAGTCGGGCTGCGTCCACTCGGGGCTGACGTAGCCCGCGCTCTGCAGCACCGAGTTCGCGCCGAAGGGGTCTCTCGCGCGGTTCGGGTTGAGGGGGTCTTCAATCCACTCCCCGCGGCCCTCGCGGTGAATCTCGTATTTGTATTCGACGCGCGAGTTGCCGGGAATCTCGAGCGTCAGGTGCCAGATGTCTGTGTTTGGCGCGCGCGTCAGCGTGGTGGACGACTCGAGCCCGTAGACCCAGTGCCGCACGTTGACGGCCTCGGCCTGGCCCATCCACACGAAGGTGACGTGCGAGTCCTCCACGAGAGGGAACGTGTGGGCGTTCAAGAACGAGCGCAGCTTGCTGGCGTCGCCCCACGCTGAGATCAGCTCGTCGATGGCTTTTTGCTGCGTCATTGCGGCAACGTGTCTCCCGCGTGCGTGAGGTTCACCACGCCGTTGGAGCGCGTCACGCGCCCGTTCTGAATCACCACCGACGACCGCGCCGGAAACGCGATGCAGCGCGAGGGCGCGAAGCGGCGCGCGACCAGGTGCACGTGCGGCACGTCGTCGAGCTTCAGGCGCCGCTCGGGCTCGGGGAAGACGACCAGGTTCGGCACCAGGCCCAGGCCCGCGTCGAGCACCTCACTCGCGCCGCGGCCCTGCGGAGGGTCGTCGTGGAAGAGCACCACGCGCTGGCTCACGGCCATCGCGCCGGCCGACCAGGCGAACAGCGTGCGCGCGCCCACCAGCGTCTCGAGGCCGAACAGCAGCAGGCGGTTCACGAGCACCGCCACGTGGCCACCCGCGATGGCGATGGCGCCGCAGTCAGAGAGCTCTTCGATGAGGTCGCCGCGGTGCCTGGCGATGGTGGGGCGATGCAGCGGCTTCCACTTCTCGTTGAACTCGGCCCGCACCTTCGCGCACTGGTACAGGTGCCAGGCGTCGAGGTCGCGAATGGCGTCGATGCAGGCCTGCTCGACCTCTTCCCGAATCGACTCGGGCTGCTTCGACTCGCGCACCACCCGCTCGGCTTCCAGCGCGTGGTCGAGGCGAAGGCGATAGACGTCTTGCAGGGCGCGCAGGTGGTTCTGGCGCTCCTTGTGGGCCTGCGCGAACTCGGGGTCTTGCCGGAACAGCTGCTCGCCCCGCTTGTAGAGCATGAGGTTGACGGTGTTGCCGTCGAGGTCCTTGGCGAGCTCTTCGTCTTCGTCCTCGCGCTCCTGCCAGCCGGCGGTGACGACGGCGATGCGGCCCTGCACTCCCGCTTCCTTCACGGCGGCAGAGAGGGTGGGCTGGAAGCGCTGGGCTCCGAGGAGCACGGCGGTGGCGCTGGGGGTGGAGTCGGGCATGCGGCGAAGAAGCCCGGCGAGTGTACAGCGCCCTGCGTCAGGGCGCGACGATTGAGCGCATGGGTCGGCGATTCGGCGATCAGGGCTCGGCGCAGTTGATGCGACGGGCCGAGGTGCAGGCGAGGCCGTTGTACGAGTAGAAGTACTCGTTGGTCACCGAGCTCGTGCGGCCTGCGTGGCCCGTCGTGCCCGAGGTCGTCCAGTTCGAGCAGGCCACCGTGGTGGTGCTCGAGGCACTGACGGCACCCGTCCACACGGGGAAGTCGCCGACCGCATAGGCGAGGTCGTTCTGCTGCCAGATGCCGTTGACCTGCCTTCCATTGAGCAGGTCGGCGCCGGTGCCGACGAAGAGGCCGTCGGGGCGGTAGTAGTTGCTGGCCTGCGCGAGCCGAACGCCGGCGGCCTGCACGCCTGACGCCGCGAACGCCACGAAGGTGCGGGCGCTGTACCCGGTGGGCTTGTTGGCGTTGCAGAAGTTGTCGAGGCTGTTGAGGCCCGCGCCCTGCGTCGACGGCGTGAACGAGGCGGCGGTGACGTAGATGATTTTGCTGCCCGAGGGCACGGACGGAACCGTCGCGGCCGTCGTCGAGACCTTTCCAAGACAGACGACGCGGTTCAGCGCCGAGCAGTTCATGCCGGCGTAGGCGTTCGACCAGCGCGCCGGGCCGCCGTAGGTGATGCCGTACTCGGTGGTGCCAGCCGTCGAGGTCCAGTTGGTGCAGTCGTTCGGCGCGTTGGCGGTGCCGTTCGAATAGGTGCCCGACCAGATACCGACGTTCCTCAGTCTGCCGTACTCGTCCAGGTTCGGTGGCGACAGCACGCTGCCAGCCAGCAGCGCGGTCTCGCTCGTGGCGAAGAGCAGGCCATCGATGCGGCGGAAGGCGCCCTTGCCAGTTCCCAGACGTGTGGTGGCGGTGACGAGGCTCGTGTCGTTCGAGACCCACGCGACGTAGGCATTCCCTGCGGCGTTGTTGATGCCGGCTGCCGTCGCCAGCGTGTTGCAGTGGGTGTCGAAGCCCGCCGTCGAGCCGCCCTGGTTGGCGCCGATGGTGGTCGACGAGACGAAGACCATGTTGTCCGAGCTCGGCACGAAGCGGGCATTCGCCGTGGTGTGGGCGGTCATCGTGACGTCGCACAAGTTGCCGTTGCCGTAGTCGAGGCACGAGGCTGGCGTTGGCGAGACCCAGTAGCCGAAGTGAACGCTGGCGCCGTTCGCGGTCGGGTTGGCGCGCACGGTGACGGCTGCTCCGTCGTCGTAGAGCGCGAAGCAGCCCGTGGTGCCACAGCCCATCAAGCGGTTGTCGGTGGTCGAGACGGTGGTGCCCGTCGCGAAGGAAGTGAAGATGGTGAGACGCCACTGCCCACGGCCCGTCGCGGCGAGTGAGACCGAGCCTCCGCTGGTGGCGCTGAGGGTGAGCGTGCCGTTGCGAACCCCACCGGCGTTGGGCGTGAAGACGACGTTCATCGAGCAGCTGGCGCCAGCGGCGAGCGTGCCAGTGCAGGTGTTGGCGCTGACGCCGAACTCGGCCGGGTTGGAGTTCGCGAACGAGAGCGTGCTCGTGGGCAGGTCGCCGGTGTTCTGAATCGTCCACGTGAAGGCCGGAGTTGAGGCGACGCCGACCTCCTGGCCGAGGAAGTCGCGGCTGGTCGTCGAGGTGAACAGCGTCGCCGGGTTCTGCACGTTGGCCGTGAGCGTGAGCGCAGGAGCGCTGCCCGGCGTTGCCGAGGCCGTCAGCGTCGCCGTCTTCGCCCCGTTGCCGTTGGCCGTGAAGCCGGTGAAGCGAATGGCGGTGGTACAGGATTGACCGCCCGCCAGCGGCTGCCCGAGCTGGCACGAGGTCGGACCACCCGAGAGCTGCCATTGTGAGGCATTGGCTCCGGTGAGCGTGAGGCTGAGCGCCCCGGATCCCTGCTGGCCCGTGTTGGTGACGGTGAAGCTCATGGTCTGCGTGGTGTTGAGCAGCACGTTGCCGTAGTTCGCGTTCGATCCTGCCGCGGCCACGAGCGTGAGCGCGGCCGGAGAGATTGCGCTCCCAGTGATGGAATAGACTGTGGCAGTGCCGGGGGCACCCCCAGGTGTCGCTGATGCAGTCAGAGTGCTTGCATGGGTTCCCGCACCAACAGGTGTGTACTGAATGACTCCGGTACAGAAGCCATGTGCCGGCACGCTCATCCCCGAGCAGTTCGAACTCTGAATCGAGTAGGAGCTGGCGCCAGCTCCACTGAAGCCCAGCGTGACGACTCCCGAGGCGACATCGCCCTCGTTGGCGATGGTGAAGTTCTGGGTCGCAGATTGGCCAAAGACGATTGGGATGAAGTTGGTGGAAGGCTGGGTGAAGCCGAGGAGCGCTGGCCCCAGGCCGACCCCGTCCAGTGACGCCTGCGCCGTGTTTCCTCCCGAGGAGATGCGCACGAAGGCGCTCATGCTGCCGGTTCCGAGAGGACGAAAGCCGACGCGGACGACGCAGGCACCGCCGCCGGGGAGTACGGCAGTACAGCCATTGCTCAGGAGCTGGAAATGGGACGCGAACCCACCGCCGACCAGCACCGTTGGAACCGGCAGTTGCACCCCCCCTGTGTTGGAGATGGTGAAGTCCTGGAAAGGGCCAGTTTGGCCGGCGAGCACGCTTCCATAGTCGCGACCTGCAGGAGAGATGCTGAGCGCGCCAGGGGTGATGCCGACGCCCTGCAGGGTAATGGGCACCAGGCCGCCCGGCGACGCCTGGGCGTTGAGAACAGCGCTTTGCATGCCACCCGCCATTGGAGAGAAGGCGACGGTGAGAAGGCAGGTCGCGCCGGCTGCAATCGGGCCGGTACAGCCGTTGTTGCTGACGCGGAATGGCCCAGAGGGACTCACCGGGAACGAGGGCGCACCGGACACCACCTCGCCGAGGTTGCTGATGTTGAAGGTCGCGCTCCCGTTCCCTCCGGTGAGAACCGAGCCGAAGTCGACCAGACTGGTCGATGCCACCAACTCAGCGTCCCGCACGCCGCGACCAGACAACTGAACCGTGAGAGGTGCCACGCCGACACTGCTCACCGTCAGCAGCGCCGTGCGCGAGCCTGTCGCTTGTGGCGAGAACCGCAGCGTCATCGTGCAGGTGCCCGCCGGCATCAACACCCGCGTCACACAACCATCAGTCGAGCTGGTGAACTCCGAAGCGTTCGCGCCAGTGATGCCGGTGGTCAGGGGCGATGTCGCAACGCCGCCATTGTTCGTGATGACGATGTCGAGAGTGCTGTTCGACATCACGACCGTATTGGCGAAAGTGCCTGCCACCGGGTTCGCGCTCAGAGCCGCAGGGTTGAGCCCGCTCGCGGTCAACGTCGCGGACCCGCCCGAGCCCGGAGATGTGCTCGCCTCGAGGCTCGCCGTCTTCATGCCCGTGCTCACGGGTGTGAAGGTGACGTCGACCGTGCACGTGCCAGCCGGCGCCAGCGTTGCTGTACAGAGATTATTGCCAATGCTGAACATGTTGGCGTCAGTTCCGGTGATGGAAAGACTGGGAATGCCGCTCACCGAGCCGCCGGTGTTGGTGATGAGGAACGACTGAGGCATCGAGCTGGCGCCGAGGCCCACGCCGCCGAACGGGTGCATGTTGGGCGTGATGGAGAGCGCGGCCACGGTGACGCTGCGGCCGGTGAGCGTCACCGCCTGAATGCCGCCTGGCGTTCCATCGACGAGCAGCGAGCCGTTCAACGTTCCGACCTGCATGCCTGGCGCGAAGACCACGTCGACCTGGCAGCTTCCTCCGGGGCCGAGGGCTCCGGTGCACGACGTGGACTGAATGCCGAAGGCCGTGGCCTGCGCGCCCGAGAGGGTCACCGAGAGCGTGCCCGTGGCCAGAGAGCCCTGGTTGCGCACGACGACCGTCACGGGCGCGCTGGTGCCACCGACGGTGAGTGCGCCGAAGTCGATGTTCGAGCGGCTCAGCGAGATGAGCGCCGTACCCGCGTCGGGAACGCCGGCATCGTCGAGCAGGCCACCGTCGGAGTCGCCGCCCGCGTCGCCGCCACCCGTCGAGCCGCCCGCGTCACCACCACCCATGCCACCAGCGGTCGAGCCTCCTGCGTCACCGCCTGCCGAGCCGCCCGCGTCACCGCCTGCCGTGCCGCCCGCGTCACCGCCACCCGCTGCGCCGCCAGCCGTCGAACCGCCGGCCGAACCACCACCACCAGCCGAGCTGCTGCCACCAGCAGTTCCTCCCGCCGTGCTGCCTCCCCCTGCTGCGCCCCCACCGTTCGGGGCCTCTCGCGCACATCGCCGCTCGTCACCCGCGCCCGTGGCGACGCAGAACTGTTTGTCGGGGCAGTCTTCGTTGGTGCGGCAGAGGGCGCCTGGGTCGAACGACACGAAACACCCGGTCGCCAGCAGGCAGCCGAGGGCAAGGCGAAGAGGGGTCTTCATGAGCGCTCAATCAGAGCGCGAATGCGCTGCGAAATCGAGCGCAGCTGATCAACTCATCACTGCGCGATGACCTTCACGGTCTGCCCGATGAGATTGAGCATGCCGCGCAGGGTGTCGTAGTCGGGGTGCTTGAGCCGCATCCACGCGTTGGCCATGTAGCCGGCCTCGACGGGTTGCGTGGGCGTGCCCGCCGGCGGCAGGTACTCGTCGATGAACCACTTGCCGAAGCGCTGGTGCACCTCGTCGAGGCCCTGGTAGCCGGTGATGCGCCCATCTTGCGTCGGCCGCAGCGCGATGATGCCCGCCGAGTATTGCCGCGACAGGTGCTGGGCCTTCTTGGCGTGCACCACCGCCATCGCCCACTCGATGTAGATGTCGAAGCCGTTGCCTGCGGCGTACAGGTCCCACGCGCGCACGCCGGGAGGACGACAGCCGATTTCGCTGAACTTGAGCCCCTTCGGGCCAGCGAACCACTCCATGTGGGTGGCCGTCGTCTCGAGGCCGAGCGCGGTGATGACCTTCTGGCCCATGTCGCGCAGCTCGGTGTACGCGGGCGCGGTGTCGATGCGGTTGGTGACGATGAACTGCGGGCTGATCCACCGGTGCCGCATCGCATCGAGCACGTTGGGGTAGTAGTGCGTGACGAAGTCGTGCACCACGCGGCCGCCGATGCTGATGGTGTCGTAGAAACCTTCGTGGCCCTCGATGAACTCTTCGACGGCGACGCTGCGACCCTGGGGTACGCCGAAGCGGGCGAGGGCGCGGTCGAGCTCAGGGCCGTTGTCGACGCGCTCGGTGCCCGAGGCGCCGGCGGCGTCACGCGGCTTCACGATGAGCGGGAAGCCCACGCGCGCGGCGAACTGCTTGATGTCGTCGGGGCTGCTCGAGCCGATGGACTGCGCGCACGCGACGCCCGCCTGGCGCAGCGCCTCTTTCATGGCCGGCTTGTCGCGGCAGAGGAACGTCGAGCGCACGCTCGTGCCGGGAATGCCGCAGCGCTCGCGCACCTTCGACGCGCTCATCACGTGCGCCTCGACCACCGCCTCGAGCCGGTCGACCTTCACCTTCGACTGGATGAAGCGCACGGCGCGCTCGAGCTGGGCCTCGTCGGTGACGTTGCCAATCTGCTCGTAGTGCGTGAGCCACTGGCGCAGGCCGTCGTCGAGGGCCTCTTTGGGGCGCTCTCCGATGCCGTACACGCGTGCGCCGACGGCATGCAGGGCGCGCACGAACTCACGTTGATTCGCTGGGAAGCACGGCTCGACGAAGATGACATCGACGGGCATGCGGCGAAGCGTACGTCAGGCTCACCGTTTCCCCGCCCGAAATCCCATCAGCCTTCGATGGAGCAGCCGGCCGAGAGCTTCGACATGGTCGTGGCGCCCGAGATGGTGACGAGCTGGAGCGCGCACGACGTGTACGCGTCGGTCGCCTCCTTCTCGCCTCCGGCGGTGCACCGTGCCGCGACCTCGATGCACTTCGCGTAGCCTTCGAGGAGCGCGAGGTCGGCCGCCGAACAGTTGGGCAGCGCCGTGCAGACGGCGGGTCGGCCCTTTTTCACGGTCGCGGTGCTGCCTCCGCTGGTGAACGTGCACTGCGATTTCCCGCCGAAGAAGTTGGTGGTGGCGGTGTTGATGCGGTCGCACAGACCGCGCGGGTTGCAGCCCTCTGGCAGGTCCGAGAGGAGCCGGGAGCAGGCGAGGTTTGCGTTGACCGCGCGCGGCTCTTCTCCTGCGGTGCAGATGGGCGCGCGCTCGAGGCAGTCGAGGTAGGTGGCGACGGTTGCGCTCTGTGCGTCGGTGCACTTCGGCGCCGTCATGGTGCAGGCAGCGAGCGGCGCGAGGTCGGGTTTTGCGACCAGGGTGAAGCCACCGTCATCAATCGACGTGCAGTCGGTGCGCTCGCCGAAGACCTTGCGTTGGGCGGCCTGTGCGCGCTCGCAGGGCCCGGCCGAGGTGCTCGGTGCACTGCATGCCGACGTGAAGGCGAGCGCAACGAGTGCCAGCTTGTTCATGGCCGCCGACCATATCCTCCACGCTCAAAGGCTCGACCAGTCGTTCTCCGCCTCGAGGATGGGGTCGACGACGGCCATGAGGGCAAAGCGGGTTCGCTCCTGCTCGAGGTGCGCGAGCTCGATGGCGCGCCACGCTCGGGTCGCTTCGTCGAAGGCCTGCCTCGCGACGAGCTCGAGGTCGTCGACGGCAACACCACCCCGCCCATCGAACGAGACGCGCTCCTGACGGCCATCGAAGACGACGCCATCGAGCGCGCTGGCGAGCCGCACCGCGACCGAGTGGCCCACCATCGTCGCCGGAGCCACGCTCAACACCACCCTCGCCTCGAAGCCCGCGTCGACTTCGCTGCCGTGAATCAGCTCGTGCACCTCGATGCCTTCAATGGAGCCGAGCTTCAAAGCCAGAGGACGCTCGTGGGCGACGGGAAGGTCGCGGCCGCAGAGCACCAGGAGTTCGTGGTTCATGCCGCCCTGATGCGGGCAGGCCGCTCGAGCGTGCATGGAGGCTGGAAGTGCTCGCCGTTGCTGGTGAATCACGGCAGTCATGAAGGAGCCGCCGCTCCTCAGGCTCGCTTCCGGCTTCGTCTCACGGCCTTCTCGAAGGCGGGCAGTGCCGTGTGGCGGTTGCCTTCGAAGTCGAGGCACAGTTCGGTCGGTCTGGCGAAGTCGATGAGCGCTCTGAGCGCCGTGAAGTAGCGGTCGAGGTCGTCGGCCGGCAGTTCGAAGTGTGACCAGCCAGCTCTCGTGAGCCGCACCTTCGACTTCCCAGCGGAGTCCGTGAGCGTGATGTCGCGGGCCTTCTTGTTCTGAGCCCAGACCTTCAGCCGCTCCACTGGTTCGGCGCCGAGCGGGCGCGGCGTGATGCCGATGGCGAACTGGTCGAGCGTGGCGCCGGAGCTCTGAACGAGCTTCCAGACTGCCTCGACCTTCTTCTCGTCGAAGAGCGGCTTCGAGCGAAAGTGGGTGTCGAGGTGCGGACGCTCATCGAGCTTCGTGGTGCTGATCACCTCGGCCTTCAGCTTCGGAAACAGCGCGAGCAGGCCTTCGAACTGGGCGGCAGTCTTCGCGTCGACGGTGAGTGAGGCCGAACGGGGACCGAGCTGCGTCACGCCCGTCGTGCAGCCCTTTGCCGCTTCGACCTTCGCCGCGAGAATCGGAGGCCAGTCTCCAAGAAACTCGACCGTGGTGAACTTCGGCGCGCCCTGGGCACGGCTGAAGCGCACGAGGGGCGTCTCGAAGTCATAGAGCACGACCTCGACGAGCGGCGAGCGCTCGAGCATGGCCCACGACGCGACAGGTTCGTCGTCATCGACACCGAGCAGGTGCAGGCGTTCGAGCCGCGGCAACAGCTTCTCGAAGCGCGGCAACTCGTTGGCGAACAGCTGCAACGACTTCAGCGTCGGCATCGTCGTCATCAGCCGCTCGGCGCCTTCAGCCTGGCGCTGCAACCGCAGCTCGGTGAGCGGTGGTGACGCGGTCAGCAGCTCGGGAAGGAACTTGTCCATCACATACAGCGAGCGCACCGAGGCGAAGTTCGGGTGGCGCAGTGCCTCAGCCGGCGTCACGTCAATCCAGTACGGCCACGAGGTGATGGTCTCGATGGTGCGCCACTCGGGCCGCTCCATGAGCGCACGAAACGCGTCGCGCTGCTTGTGGTTCGGCTCGTCGAGGGACGCGGTGCTGGGAAAGCCGAGCGTGAACTCGGGCGGCTTCGAGAACCAGTCGCACAGCGGGCCGAGCCAGGTCTTCCAGTGCTTCTTGATCAACGAGCGGATGCGGGTTTCCGACTTCGGCGTCGGCGCGTTCGACTGCAGGCTGATCAACTCACCGCGGGGATCCGAGTGTTCGAGCAGCCAATCTCCGTAGACCGCGCGCGCCGAGAGGTCTGACGGGTTCGCGTACACCGCGGCGAGCAGCGCTTCGCCGCTCTTTCCCTTCTGCTTCTCTCCAGCGGACGTGGCCGCGAACGGAGCTTCGAGCGCGGTGATCAGCTCGTCGTCGAGCTTCGACAGCGGCTTCACCTTCACCGCCTTCAGCGCCTTCACCACGGCCTCCTCCATCGGCCGCATGTCGCGCGCGTAGTACTCGCCCTTCGCGCGTTGCAGTTGCTGCTCGAGCAGTGGGAGTTGTCTGACGTCGCCCAGCTTCGCGAGCCGGCGGAAGAGCGGCTTCCAGTACGTCTTCGAGGTCCACGTGTCGTAGCGGGTGGCGTCGACCTGCTTCGCGAAGTGCGCGGCGACGCGTGGGTCATCGGGCAGCTTCAGCACCGCCTCGAGCAACGGGAGCGCGGGCTGCCACGTGCCCGGCCATTCGGTCGCGAGCACCTGGCCCAGGGCGACGGCGTTCTTCGTCTTGCAGAGCGCAAGGCACTGCTTCGTGCGCTCGGGCATCGACGCGCCCTTCACCTTGCCGGCGGCCTTCACCAGCGGCTCGGACACGCGGTCGATGAGGTCGGCGATTCTCGGCTGACGGTTCGCGCGCCACGCCAGCAGCAGCGCGTCGAGTCTGGCCTCTTCGGTCTTCGCAGCGAGCGCACGGCGGAGCGCAGGAGTCGTCGACATGGCGACTTCTTAGCGCGCAGGTATCGTCGAACGATGGCGAATGGGGGACTCGAGCGTGCGCAGGCGAGCGAAGGCGCGGTGCGGCTGGAGGCGCTGCTCGAGGCCTGGCGAGACCTGCGTCACCCGCGCATCGCCGACCTCATCGACCGGCTGACGGCGCGGCTGCTCGAGGGCGCGAAGCCCATCAAGGGCAAGTCCGTCGCGGCGCGCACCGAAGCGATGGTCGCGTCGTGCGAGACCGGGAACGTCGTCGACGTGGCGCGCGTGCTCGCGGCCGAGTGGCCGGGAACGTGGCAATCGGCGCTCCCCGTGCTGATGGCCGTGGTGAAGCTGCCCGATGACCCACGCGTCGCAGCGCACCTCGCGAAAGAGGTCGACGCCACCCGCTTCGAGACGTGGACGTCGTCTGCGTTCTATCGGCCGCTCTTCGCGAGGCTCAACGCACTCCAGGACGTGCGCCAGTGGCCACTGCTCGAGGCGCAGCTGTCGCGAACGAAGTCCTATTACTACCAGCGTGACATGCGAGCCCTCGAGGAGGCCGCCGTCGAGCGGCACCGCGCGCTGAAGGTGAAGCCGCTCACGACCGAGGACGAGGCGCTGGTCGAGGCGCTCGAGGCTCCGTTCGCTGCCGTCGCCGCCACGCAGACGTCGACGAAGCGGTCGGGTGAAGAGCTGCTCGCCGAAGTCTACGCGCGCCCCGACGACCTCACCGCGCGCGCCGTGTACGGTGACTGGCTCTCGGAGCGGAATGATCCACGCGGGGAATTGATCAGCCTGCAGCTCGGCGCTCCGTCACCGAAGTCGCTCAACCGTCAGCAGGCGTTGATCAAGAAGCACTGGAAGACGTGGCTGGGTCCCATCGCAGACTGGCTGAAGTCGCCGCCACGCTTCGAAGCGGGTTTCCCCGTCGAAGGGCACCTCGATGCCTCCACCTATCGCGACGTGCAGGAGTCGTTTCGCAAGGTCGTCGACCGGCCCGAGTGGACGACGTTTCGAACCCTGCGCCTCTGGAGTCAGATCATCTCCGCCGCAGACCTGATGCGCGCGCCACGCTTCGCGAACGTGAAGGCGCTGCTCGACATTTCTCCACAGGAGCTCGGCCCGTTGCTCGCGACGAAGGCGCCCCTCACGAGGCTGGAGCTGACGTGGGCGATGGAGATGCCTCCCCTCGCGCGTGGAGCCATCGGCGCGTTGAGCGCGTTGAAGGTGCTCTCGATTCACGGTCGCGACCTCGGCGTCTTCGCGCCCGGCGTGGTGCACCTGGAGCGACTCGTGCTGCAGCTCGACCGCACCATGCCGCTCGACTTCGCGCCGCTCGAGACGATGAACGTCGACGCGGTGGAGCTCGACCTTCATCGCACCCGCGTGCTGTTGACCCGCGAGGCACGCGGCGGCCCCTTCACGAAGGCGAAGGTGCTCTCGACCGCGTACCTGAACGACCTCATCGAGTTGCTGCCGCTCACCATCGTCGAGCTGACGAGTGAAGGGCTCGAACCATCCGAAGTGCAGCCGGGCGTGCTCGCGCAGCTCGCGACGACGGCGAAGCGGCTGCCGAAGCTCACGCGGCTCGAGCTGCCGTTCGTCGAGGTCGCGCCGAAGCAGCACCCGCCGCACCTCGCATTCTCGCTCACGGGCGTGGCGCTGTTCGAGGTCGAGAAGCTCGCGCCGCTCTGGAAGATCCTCAGCGAAGACTTCGGCGTTCCGTTCGACTCACTCGACGTGCGCGGTGGGCTCGCGCTCGGCAACGACCCGGTCGGCCGGCTCACGACGTGGTGTCAGAACAAGCGGTGTCACGACCTGCGGCTGCAGGTGAAGGGCACGCCCTCCGAGTTTCCGCTGCATCGCACGCCGGAGTACTTCACGAACGCCAGGCTGCCCCTCGGCGACCGCGAGCGCTTCATCAAGGCCCTCGATGCGCTCCTCGCCTTCGCGAAGCCTTCGTCCCTGCGGCTGGGTGGTGCGCTCACCCTCGAAGGCGACGCGATTCAGAGCCGCCGCGGCGAGCTGCACGACTTCATTCGCAAGGCGTGAGCGCTCCATCGGGAGTACACCCCGGCGCATGGCTGACGACATCATGGAGCCGACGCTGTGGCGGAAGAACGGCTGGACCGCGAAGGTCATCAAGAACGAAGACGACGACGGCTGGGCCGTGGAGATCCGCAAAGAGGGAATCCCCGAGCCCGTGTTGATCAGCCCCTGGGTGATGGGCCGCGACAAGAAGAACCCCAAGCCCTTCGATGGGCCCTCGTTCGCGACGTTCGTGAAGACGGCGTCAGAGGTGCTCGACCGCTCCACTCGCCAGCGTGACGCCGCGCTCAAGAAGAAGCTGTCGATTGCGTGGGAGGGCCGCTGGTACGAGGTCAGCTTCGAGCTGGTGCCCGACGGGTACGAGCCGCACGCGTTCCTCACGGCGGTCGACGACGCGGGCGAGAACGTCGCGAGGCATCGCGTGGCCACGAACCTCAAGTTCACCCGCGACTCGATGAACGACTGGGTGCGCGCGGGTTTCCCGCAGCTCTAGAGCCTCGCGCAGCTCAGGGTGCCACGTACCGCACCTCGAGCTCGGGCCGCTCGGTCACCACCGTCGCGCGAAGGCCAGGGGCTTTCGTCACGTCGGAGCCGCCCAGCGTCGTCACCTGCAACCGCAACACGTCCGCGTTCAGCAACACGCCAGCGCCAGCGTCTGAGGTCTGCACCGCGGAGAGCGTGCCGAGGCCCGCATCGAGCGCCTGCGTCGTCGTCGCCAGTGTCACGAAGCTGCCGCGTGACAGGTCCCACACCTGCAGCGCTGCGCCGGGCGCTGGCCGCGACGACGGCCTCAAGGAGCCTCCGTCGGTCGGCATGAGGCCCCCGTCGAGCAGCTCGGCGCCTCCATCGAGCAGCAGAAAGGCGCGTCCACCGAGCGGGTCGGTCACGACGACGGAGTCTCCGGCCGCGCGCACGCTGGCCGTGAACTCGAGCTCGGTGGCGCCCGCGGGCAGCACGTTCGTCAGGTCGACTGAGAACATCAGCGCCGGGCCCGAGCGTGGGTCGAGGCCGAACTCGACGATGTCGGCGTGCTGCAGGCCGCCGAGCGCCAGCAGCACGTTGCGCGTCTCGTCGACGGCGCAGACGAGGCCCGTGCGGCTGGTGAAGGAATTCGGCACCGACACCCGGGTCCATCCGTCATCCCCGAAGACCCACGAGTCATCGGTGAAGTTCGACGCCGTCGGCCCGCCGCCGATGAGCACGTGCTGGCCCGACATCGCGTGGAAGCACATCGACGCGTTGGTGCGCGGAGCGAGCGCTGCGGGGGTGGGCCGCTGGGTCCACTGCGAGCCCTCCATCGTCCACGTCTCTGCGACGACGACGGACGTCTCGAGCGAGCCGCCGAAGGTGACGAGGCGCCCGGTCGCGGGGTCGATGGACGAGGCCGCCGAGGCGCGGCTCGGTATCGAGGGCAGTGGCGTGAAGGTGGCGTCGTCGAAGCGCCAGGCCTCGGCCCGGGCAACGCTGCCCCCATCGAGGAGCGGGGCCGTCGCCGAGGCGGTGAACGAGAGAAAGCTGGAGCGCGCACGGTCGAAGGCCACGGTGACTCGTCGCTGCGGGCTCCACGAAGACAGGGGCAAGCCGGGGTGTGGCACCCACGTTGCGCCGTCGAACATCCACACCTCGCGTGCGGCGTTGGCTGGGAAGGTGCCACCGAACAACACCAGGCGTCCCGTCACCGGGTCTGCAGCGGCTGACGAGAGCCCACGGCCGCTCATGCCCGAAGGTGCGGGCAGCGAGGTCCACTGGCCGTCGAAGAACCACGTCTCCATCGGCAGGTAGACGCCCGCCTGGTTGCGGCCACCGATGAGGGCCAGCCGCGAGCGCGCGGGGTCGGCCACCATGGTGTGCTGGTTTCTCGCAGCGAAGGGCGCGTCGGCCAGCCGCGTCGTCGTCGTCGAGAGCGACCACACGTCGTTGAGGTACGTGAGCTGCCCGCCGTCGGGAATCGCGAGGCCGCCCGCCAGCACCATGCGGCCGTGGCTCGGCTCCCACGCGAGCGCGAGGTTCGTGCGGGGCTGGAGGTCGGGTGGCGCGACGCGACGAAGCCAGGTGTCGCCGTCGAGCAGCCAGGTGTCGCTGCTGCCGCCGCCCATCAGCATCACCTTGCGGCTCGCGGGGTCGAACACCATCGACGTGCTGCCCATCAGCAGCTCGGCCGACGGCGGCTCGAGCGAATGCCAGCCCGCGTCGTCCAGCGCCCAGCAGTCGAGCGTGAAGGGCGGTGTCCTGCCGCTGAAGCCACCGCAGGCGACGAGCCTTCGCCGCTCGGGGTCGTACGCGAGGTCGTGATTGCTTCGGCCTGGCACCTGCGTCGGCACGGGGATGGGCACCCACACGTCGCCCACGAGCTTCGCGGTGAGCGTGATGGCGGGAGTGGAGAAGGTCACACCACCCATCATCACGACCGCGCCGAGCCGGTCGTCCCTCGTGATGGCCGCTCCGGTCTGCGAGTGCAGCGGCGCGCCCAACAGCCGCCACCTCGAACCGACGAGCTCCCACGACTGCCAGCTCGAGAAGGGCCTCGAGAGCAACACCAGGCGCTGGCCGGCCGCGTCGTAGATGAAGGTGCGCTCGATGGCGGGCAGAGGAGGCGTGGTGGTGGGAAGCAGCTCACGCCACCCATCGGCTGCGAGCGTCCACGTTCGGGTGCTGCCCGAGCCGCCCACCGCCACCACCCTTCGCCCCGCCGCGTCGTACGCGATTGACGGGTTGTCGCTGATGGCGAGGGCCCGCGGCGTCGGAATCTCGACGAGGGTGTCGCCATCGAGGGCCCACGTGTCGAGGCCCGCCGTGGTGTTGCCCGTGAAGAAGATGATGCGGCCGGTGTGCGCCTCGAAGACCCCGCTGGTCCAGCTGTAGGGCGCAGACATCGTCGAGGGCACGGCCATCGAGTCCCACGTGGTGCCGTCGAACACCCCCACCTGCGATGGTGCCACCACGTTTCCGCCGAGCAGAATCGTGCGGCCTCGCAGCGGGTCGGCCACCAACAGCGAGTCTCCCGAGCGCGAGAGCAGTGGCAGGCGTGGAGGGTTCGCGAGGCGGGACTCCCAGGCGCCGTGCGCGGTGAGGCTGACGGTCTGCGTGGAGGGCGTTGGCGCGCGGCGGCTCGAGACAGGCGGCAGCGTCGCGGACTCGGCGGCCGTGAGCGTGTGCGGGTTCACGGGACTGCCAGGTGGCCGCAGTGCGCTGGCCACCCACGTCGACTGCTTCACGGGCTGAGGTGTCGGGGTGGCGGGGTTGCACGCCTCGTCGTGTCTCGTGAACCAGACCTGCTGGCGGTCGGTGCGCGAGAACTCGACTCGAGGCAGGGCCCCGGTGGCCGTCGGGCGACCTTCTCCCAGCACGAAGGAGGTGGCGTTGGCCTCTTCGTAGAAGACCATCACGTCATCAGAGCCAAGCACGCAGCCGCCGCACTCCACCGAGAAGCGCGGCACGCCACCCGTGCGCTCGGCTCCCCACGGCACGCGCTCGTACCGCAACTGCGAGAGACCAGCGGCGTTGAGGGGCAGCGGCGGCGTGAGGTCGATGCGCAGCGACGGCACCAGCGTGAGCGTCCCCTCGTTTCCGACGGTGTCGACGACGCGCGCCACCACCGAGCCCGACACGTCGGCGCCCGCGGCCATCGCGCGGTAGAGAAACGAGGAGGAGGTGCCGCCGCCGAAGGCGCCGGTCGATTGCCACACCGGCGTCTGGCCAGGCGCGAGGTTCACCAGCGGCTCCTCGCCCAGCGCTTCGTCGACGATGAACGAGATGACGTGGCTGCCGCCGATGCCGACCGCGTTCACGGCGCGGAAGGGGCAGTCGGGCCTCGCGGAGGTGATGGCCAGGGGCTCGCTGGCGAGCGAGGGCGCCGAGTAGTCGAGGGTGATGAACTCGGTGCGCGTGCCGACGTTGCCCGCGAGGTCGCGGCCGGTGACGACGAGCGGCGCGGGGCCTTCCGGGAAGCCTGCATCGGCGAGGTCGACGGAGACGGACGCGGGGGCAGAGAGCAGGGAGGCGCAGCGGTTGGCCAGACACCAGCGCACGTCGTCGACGGGCTCCTCGAACGCGACGGTGAAGCGCAGCACGTCGTGGCCTGGCTGCTTCGAGAAGCGGCCAGCGTCGAGCGCGAGCGGCGCCGCGATGGGCGGGGTGGAGTCGATGGTGAGCGGCGGCAACGGCAACGGGCCCATCGCCGGGTTGCCGGCCTCGTCCACCACGTCGGTCAACGAGAGCGAGGCCACGCCGTCGAGGGCGGTGGGCGCGAGGGCCACCTGAAAGCTGGTGGCGCCAGCGCGATTGCTGGTGGGCGCGAAGACCTCGTCGGGCGCTCCCGGGCGTGACAGCAGCAGGCGCACCGAGTCGCGCACCGGCTCGTCGAACTCGGCTCTGACGCTGACGCGGGTGCCCTTCTGCGCGTGGCTGGGCGTGACGGTGGTGCCGTCGAGGAGCTGGGGCGCGGTGTCGTCGAGCACGAGGTCGGTGAGGCGAACGCCGGTGGCGAGCGCGCCCGTCGTCGAGATGGCGTCACCGAAGAAGACGACGAGGCCTTCGTTGAAGCTGGCGGTGAGCTCGACGGGGTAGCTGGTGGTCTTGAAGTCGCTCGACGTCGACTCCGGGGTGAGGGTGAGGCTGCCGCCGGGGTACTGCAGGCGCACACGCGGCTCCGAGCGCAGCGCCCTGTCGGCCTCGACCACGAGCATCAGGCGCGCGCCCCGGCGTGCGATGCGAGAAGGCGTGAGCGAGGCCGTCAGCGCGGGGAGCAGGTCTGCGTTCGCCGAGTCGCGGCGACACTCGTCGAAGTCGGTGTTGCAGCGAAACCCCCGGGGACACTCGCCCGCCGGTCCGCACCGCACGAGGGCGTTCTCGGGGACATCGCTGCGAAACGTGCAGCCTGCGAGGGCCGCTGCGCACAGCATCACACCGAGGCGCAGAGTCACGAGGCCGAGCCTAGTCCGCATTTGAGCGAGGGCGCCCGAGGGCATCGGGGCTACGCTGCACCGCGCGATATGAACATCTTGTTTGCTTCGTCCGAGGTCGCTCCTTTCGCGAAGTCGGGAGGCCTGGGCGATGTCGGCTCAGCGCTCCCCCGCGCGCTGGCAGCTGAAGGTCACGACGTTCGCGTCATCATGCCGATGTACTCGCGCGTGAAGGGCGGCGGCCGCCAGTTCACCGAGGTCGTCCCCGAGCTGTGGATGGACCTGGGCGGCACGCGGGTGAAGGTCTCCATCTACGAGAGCCCGCTGCCCGGCACGAAGGTGCCCGTCTACTTCGTGCGCTGCCCGCCGCTGTACGACCGCCCGTCGCTGTACGGCAATTCACCCGACGAACACCTGCGCTTTGCGGTGCTGAACTGGGCGGCACTCAAACTCTGCCAGGTGTTGCGCTTCGCTCCCGATGTCATTCATTGCAATGATTGGCAGACGTCGTTGATTCCGTTGCTGCTGCGCGCGCGCTTCTCGTGGGACAAGTTGTTCGCGAACACGCGCACGGTGCTGACGATTCACAACCTCGGCCACCAGGGCACGTTCCCCTCGAGCATCATGCGCGAGACCGGCCTGCAGGACTCCTGGTACCTCTTCCATCAGGACGAGCTGAACGCCGGGCGACTGGGTTTCCTGATGACGGGCCTGCTGTACGCGAACGCCATCACGACGGTGAGCCCGACCTACGCGCGCGAAATTCAGACGCGGGAGCAGGGCGTCGGCCTCGACCACGTGCTTCGTCAGCGCAGCGAGGTGCTGTCGGGCATCTTGAACGGCATCGACGAAGACGAGTGGAACCCCGCGGCCGACAAACACCTGCCCATGGGCTTCAACGCCGAGTCGCTGCGGGGAAAAGAGGTCTGCAAGAAGGCGCTGCTCGACGCGGTTCGGCTGCCGTACAAACGCGAGGTGCCGGTGTTCTCGCTGGTGGCCCGGCTCGTCTGGCAGAAGGGCATCGACCTGGTCGAGAGCACGCTGCCGAACCTGCTGCGGCATCACAAGTTCCAGCTCGTGGTGCTGGGCAAGGGCGAGCACAAGTACGAGGAGTTCTTCCGGCTGCTGGCCCGCGCGTTCCCTCAGAAGGTGGCCTACGACTCGGCGTTCTCCGAGCCGCGCGCGCACCTGGTCGAGGCCGGCAGTGACGTGTTCCTCATGCCGTCGCGGTACGAGCCGTGCGGGCTCAATCAGATGTACAGCTTGAGGTATGGAACGATTCCGCTCGTGCACAAGACTGGCGGGCTCGCGGACACCGTCTGGCAATACAATCCACGCTCGGGTCGCGGGACCGGCTTCGTGTTCGAGCACTTCGACGAGGGTGGGCTCTCGTGGGCGGTCAGGCGCGCGCTCGAGGTGTGGGGCAGCGGCAACGGGGAATATCGAACGCGATGGGAGGCGCTGATGCGTAACGGCATGCAGCTGCCCCTCGGGTGGAAGCACCGCGTGGGACGCTACGAAGAGGTGTACCGGAAGCTGAGGTGAGGCTTCAGAAGGTGAAGCCACCTTGCACTTCAAGGACGATGTCCCTGGCCGTCAGGGTCGGGTGTCTGACGCTCGATGGGACATCCCTTGCGCGCACTTGTCATGACGATGTTGGTGGTGGGCAGTTCCTGCGGTTCGACGGTCTGCGAGCCGGTACGAGGCAACGTTCAGGCGCCCAGGGTCTTCTGCACGAGCGAGTACGCGGGCGTGGAGTTCTGCACAGCGCCCGCCTCGGGGACGTTGTTCACCTGTGAGCCCAATGCAACAGCGTGCTGGGTGCAGCGCTCTGACGGCCCGTGTTTCCCACCGATGGTGAACGATGGCGGCGCCGTCTCGTGCCCCAGCGGACTGATGTGGAAGTCGAAGGACTGCGCCGGCGTCGACGCTGGCGTGCGCTCCTGCTTCGGGCGAACGCTCGCGCAATGCGGCTTCGGTTGCTGGTACCCCGTCGGCGTCTGTCTGGCCGACGGCGGCGTTCCGTGAGGTTCGTCAGACCGGCAGCACGGTGACCAGCGCCGTCAGCACCACCGCCCACACCAGTGACTCGGTCAGCACCTTCTTCCCCTGCGCCGCCAACGCGCGCTTCTCGAGCTCGTCAGCGACGTTCTCGGCTCCGGTGTCGAGGTCGCGCAGACCGCGCGACGCGAGGTTGATTCAGGTTTTTCGTCTGGCCTGGAAGAAGCCCGTCGTCGCCATCGCGAACGGCAGGAAGAGCGTCAGCCGCCACCAGAAGGGCACCTGCGTCACCACCAGCGCCGCTCCGACTCCCAGCGCGATGACGAACGAGATGACGCCGAAGCGCATGCGAATCGCACGCTGCTTCGGCCCGATGTTCAGCAGACAGACTTCGGCGGTCTCGGACACGCCTCATTCGTAGCCGCTGCGATGGCCAATGTCCCAGGAATCGCAGGTCGCGTGTCGAACGCGCGGCCGACTCATTCCCTGGAGACGACGTGAAGACCTGCCTCTTGATCAGCTGTCTCGTGGTGCTGGGCGCTTCGGAAGCCGAGGCCTGCGGTTGCTTCGCTCCCCCTGACCCGACCGTGCCCGTCGTGCAGGCGGGAGAGCGCATTCTCTTCGCCGTGAAGAACGGTCAAGTCACCGCGCACGTGCAGGTCGTCTACGATGGCGCGAACGCCTCGGAGTTCGGCTGGCTGTTGCCCATGCCCGCGGTGCCGACGCTCGAGCTGGGGTCCGACGAGCTGTTCGTGCAGCTCACCTCGACCACGCAGCCGCGCTATCGCGTCGACACCACGTTCGACGCCAACTGCTTCGCAAGCTCGGGCGGAACCGGTGGTGGGAGCGCCTTCCCGAGCGCCGGCGGTGGGAACGCCGGCTTTGCAGATGCGGGCTCGGCGGGCCCACCCGTGGTCGTCGTGCAGGACTCGGTCGGTCCCTACGACTACGCGGTGCTGCGCGCCGACTCGAAGACCGACATGCTCGACTGGCTGCGCACCAATCGGTTCTTCGTGCCCGACGGCACCGAGGGCGCGGTCGACCCGTACATCAGGCCCGGCGGCTACTTCCTCGCGCTCAAGCTGCGCGCCGGCAACACCACGGGCGACCTGCAGCCGGTGGTGCTGCGCTACCAGAGCGACGTCGGCTCGATTCCCATCACGCTCACCGGCGTGGGCGCCAAACCAAACATGGGCGTGCAGGTGTTCATGCTGGGCAACGGCCGCGCGATTCCCCGCAACTACCACCACACCGTGCTCAACGACGCGCGCATCGACTGGCAGTCGAGTGGGAGCAACTACAACGACGTCGTCATCGCCGCCGTGGGCGAGGCTCCAGGGCGCCACAGCTTCGTCACCGAGTATGCAGGTTCGAGCATCGTCATGCGCAACGTGCTCGCGCCACCCCTGCGCTTCGGCACGAAGGCCCAGCTCGCCGCCTCGACGACGCCCGAGGACTTCATCGACTACCTCTTCTCCAATCGTTACGTCGCGCCGACCTTCTCACAGGGGTTCGCGCTGCCCGGCCCGCTCAAGGCAATTCTGCTCAAGTACCTGCCGAAGCCCGCGAACGTCACCGCCGACACGTTCTTCCAGAGCTACCGCTTCTACAGAACCCGGGCTCCCGCCCCCAACTTCCAGCCCCAGGCCATGGCCGATGAAATCTGGGAGCGCGTCGTCAAACCAGTACAAGACGCGCAGGCGCTGTTCGACGAGAGCCCCGTGCTGACCCGGCTGTACACGACCATTTCTCCCCGCGACATGAACAAGGACCCGGCGTTCTCGTTCAACGCTTCGCTCCCCGGCGTGAGCAACGTGCACCGGGCGAAGATGCAGGTGTCGTGCAAGAACTCGGGCCCCGAGACGAGCGCGGTGCTGACGACCGAGCAGGGCTTCGTCATTCCGTTTTCCCGAGGGCGCTTCAACCCACCCGACGTCGACGTGCGCACCTTGCCGTCGTCGCTGCGCATCGAGGTGTTGCGGGAAGAGGGAGGCCCTGAGGTGTCCATCGACAACACGACGGTCATCGCGCCTGCGTCCAGTGTCACCGTTGCTGCGGTGCCACCCTCGGGGCCGCTGTCTCGAGGGTGTGAGTCGGCCGGCGGCGCGCTCGGTCTCGGGCTGCTCGCGCTCGTGCGCTCACTTCGCCGGCGACAGTAGAACGGGCACCGGGCAGAGGAAGACCCGCGCGTCCTTGTGCTGCCGAAAACACTCGTCGCCAGGTTGATACAGCGGCGAGTCGGTCGGCGGGTCGATGGGCTTGCACGAGCCCACCTTCAGCGCGAGGCCCCGCAGCACGTCGACGGCGTCGGCCGTCTCGCCTTCGAGCCGCACGTCTCCTTCGAGCCCATTGCCGAAGAGCAGCACCAGCAACTGCAGCGACTGCTCGGCGATGAGGTCGAGGTGCTCGGCGCCGCGAATGCGAATGGCCGTCTTCATGGGCGCTCAGCGTACAATGGTGCAGCTTCGATAGCAGGCGGTGAACTCCGCGCCGCAGCGTGGAAAGTCGGGGCGCTCGACGAGGATGACTTCGTCGGTGAGGCCGCGGGCCAACAGCGCCATGTCCGAGGACAAGATGCGATTGGGCGTCTGCTCCAGTTGGCGTTGGCGGCACGCAGCCAGCTCGACCGTGCACGTGGCCGCACAGCGGTCGGCCTGCGCCTGAAAGGCGACCTGGCACTCGGTCATCGTCGAAGGTGGCACGAGCCCCAGCAGCCGCCCGTCGGTGCGCAGCTCGAGTCGAGAGAGCGCAAGACATCGCTGCTCTGGCGTCGCACCCACCGCTGCGACCTTGACCCAGAACGCCGCCGCGGCGCGAGGGTCGCCTGAGCTGTCTTCGTAGTCGGCGCAGTCGAGCATCTGGTCCCACGTGAGCTGACTGCGCGGCGGCGGGCAGTAGGCCTGCTCGAGCGCGGTAGACCCGATGATTCTCGGCGCGCCGACGCTGGGCCGCTTGTACGGCCTCACCGCCGCCGCCACGCCGCGCTCGACCTCTTCATCCATCTCGGGCGTGTGAACGCACGACGCGGCCAGCACGGTGCAGGTGACGAGCTGAAAGGGCCTCATGAATGATGCGCGAGAGCATACGCTCCGCGGCGTGCCGGAGATTACCGAGACCATCCAAGCGAAGACGCGCAAGCAGTGGCGCGCCTGGCTCGAGCAGCACCACGCCACGAAGACCGAAATCTGGCTGGTGGCCGAGCTGAAGGAGAAGGGCGAAGGAATCTCGTACCTCGACGCCGTCGAAGAGGCGCTCTGCTTCGGGTGGATTGACGGCATCGCGAAGAAGTTCGACGCCACCCGTCGCGCGCAGCGCTTCTCCCCACGGCGCCCGAAGAGCAACTGGACCGAGCTGAACAAGGAGCGCGCGAGGCGGCTCATCAAGGCCGGCCTCATGACGCCTGCAGGCGAGAAGGTGCTGCCAGACCTCTCGACGAAGGGCTTCGTCGTCGCGAAAGACATTCTCGCCGCGCTCGACACCGAACCCGGAGCCCGTGAGTTCTTCGAGTCGTGCCCGCCGCTCTATCGACGGGTGCGCGCGGGCAACATCGAAGAGCAACGCAAGCAGCCGAAGGAGTTCACGACGCGGCTGTCGACCCTCGTGAAGAACTGCGCAGCGAAGAAGCGCTTCGGCAACTGGGACGACAGCGGTATGCGAAAGACCTCATGAACAAGCGCGTCGGCCTTGGTTGCCTCGGGTTCGTGCTGGGTGCGGGAGCCGGGCTGCTCGTCGGTGGGCTCTCGTCGTACGCCGTCGCCAACCTGCTCACGAGCTCGCGCGAGACGCAGGCGTACCTCACCGTGCTCATCGTGCCGGCCATCGCGTTTCTCGGTGGGCTCTCGGGTGCCGCGACGCTCGCCTGGCTGGCGACGAGAACAGGCCCGTTGCTGGCGGTCTCGGCACCAGGTTGGCTGGTCTTGATGGGCGTGCTGGCGCTCGGCCTCACCTGGAATCACCGCAGCCGCCCCGCATCGGTGACCGTTCGCAACGAGACGACGACGCCGTTCCTCAACCTGTACCTGGGCAGCGACTTTCGCCGGAACACGCGCATCGGCGACCTCGCGCCCGGGCAGACGAGCCAGAGCGTGCCCATCGATCTCGATCTGCCCTCGACGTTCGACGGCCTCGAAGGCCGTGCCGGTGACGGCTACGTCAGAACGCACCTGCCGAAGGAGCAATCGCAGGCGCTGACGAGCGGCGACTATCAGTGGGTCGTGCGCGAGGCGGGTGGCGCGTTGGCGTACGAGTTCGTGCCGGCGCCGTGAAGTGGCTTCCGGCCGTCGTGGTCGCGCTGGTGCTCGTCGTCGTCGCGCCGTCCTTCGAGTCTGCGTTTCACACGGCGAAGCTCCTCGTCCTGGGCGCGGGCCTGCTGCTGGTCTTGCCTTCGGTGTACAGGAATTGGCGGCGCCTGCCGGTTTCGATGTTCGTGTTTGCGGGCGCGGTCGGGGTGAGCGCTTCGCTCCATCAGAGCTGGAGCTCCCCTTCGACGGCCGTGCTGCTCGCCGGGGCGTTGACGGTCGCCGCGTTCTCGACGTTCGAGGCCGACACCGCGCTGACGGCGAAGCTCATCGGCCTCGCGCTGGTCGTCGTCTGCGGGCTGACCGTGTTGCAGGCGTTTGGCGTCTTCACCTTTGGTGGCGCGGGTCGCATGACGCGCTCCTCGACATTGGGGAACCCTGACTTCGTCGCGTCAGTCGTTGGCGCCGCAGTCTGGCTGTGCTGGCCGCTCCAGCGCCCCTGGTTGCTGCTCGTCGCGTCACTCTCGGTGCTCACGCTCGCGCTCACGCAATCATTTGCATCGCTGCTCTCGTTCGCAATGGCGGCGGGTGGGTTGCTGGTGTTGCGGGTCGGGCCTCGTCGATGGCTGCTCGTGGCAACGCTCGTGGTGATGGCCGTCCTGGCGTTGGGCGTCTCGAGCCGCGACCTCATGACCTCTGCGCGCGGCCGCTGGTACCTCACCCAGGTCGCGCTGCCGCACGTGCTCGACGCGCCCCTCACCGGCCTCGGCCCCGGAGCGGTCGAGCTGCACTGGCCCCACTGGGAGCTCGAGCTCTGGACGAAGCGCTGTGGTGAGGACGCCGCCTGCGTTCAGGCCCACCCCGACTTCGGGTTCAACGGGCTGCAGAACCACGTGCATGACGACTGGCTCGAGCTCTGGCTCGAGGTCGGGCCCATCGGCCTCGGGGCGCTGGTGCTGTGGCTGGTGTCGCGTCTTCGAAAGGCCTCCAACAGTCCTTTCGCCGCGGCGGGGTTGATCGCGCTCATCACCCGCGCGACCGTCGATTTTCCACTGCACCGGCCAGCCGATTGGGCCGTGCTTTCGCTGCTTTGCGTCGCGGTCTCGAGTGAGCCAAACGGAAGTCGGTCGAGCCGGCCACTCATGGTCTGATGCGCCGTGGTGGGGCCGGAAGTGGTCGAGGTGGTGTCTCAGGGCACGAGGTTCACGTGTCCAACACCAGCGCTCGAGGTGGGGAGAGGAAACAACACATGAAGCTCATGCTCAAAACGCTCGCGCTCGCGGGCCTGATGGTCGGCTGCGCGCAGGACGTCTCGGCTCCGGCAGAGGTCGGCACGACGACCCAGGCACTCGCTCCACCGAATGACCGCTGCAATGCGGCACAGGCCCTCACGCTCAACACCCGCGTCCCGGGGACCACGGCTGAAGCGGCCAATGACTTCAACTGCGGTTACCTCGTTGGCCCTGACGTCGTGTATTCGTTCACCCCCTCGAGCTCGGGCACCTTCCGCGCCCTGGCCAGCTCGCCAGATGGCGGCTCGTTCGACGACGGTGGCTTCGTCTGTGGCGACGGCGGGTGCTTCAACGCGTTCCGTCCCTATGTCTACGTGGTGGGCGCGAGCTGTGATGCGGGGCTCTGTCGCTCGTTCGAAGGCACCAGTGGCGTCAACTTCCGCGCGAGCTCGGGCACACCAGAGTTCATCGTCGTCGACACGATGTTCAACGCGACCGGCGGAGCCTTCTCGCTCGAGGTTCGACCCCTGGTGGCCGCTGCGAATGACACCTGCACCGCTCCGGCTGTGTTGCCATTGGGCACGACCGTACCCGTCGATTTCTCGGCGGCGCTCGATGACTCGTTCAGCGGTGACGGTGGCTGCGGCTACGAAGGTTTCCCCGACGTCGTGTACTCTTTCACGGCGGCCACTGCCGGCCGGTACCGCTTCTCTGCGCCAGGCGGAGCCTTGAGCGTCAGCCGCGGCACGTGTGGCAGCTCCTGCACCGCACCGCTCGCAACGCACATCGTCGACCTCACCGCTGGAGCGACCGTCTTCCTCATCGTCGATGGCGCCGTCGCGCCGGTCTCGCTGCGGGCCGACGCCATCGTCGTCCCTGCGAACGACGTCTGCACGAACGCCGCGCCCCTCGCCCTCGCGACGCTCACGCAGGGCACGACGGTTGGCGCCGAGCTCGACGTGCTCTGCAACAGCTACTACCTCGGCCCCGACGTCTTCTATCGCTTCACGCCGCCCACCACGGGTGCGTATCGCGTCACGGCCACGACTCCCTCCCTCGACGGCGGTTCGAACAACTTCACCTTCGGCGTGGGGCCTGGCACGTGTGGAGCCGACGCGGGGCCCACCACCTGCGCTGACCCCTATTCTTCGACGGGGCTTTCGTTCCGCGCCACGGCCAGCACGCCCGTCACGATTTCGGTCGCGACGCCGTATGGAGAATCTCCGTTCCAGGTCGTCGTCAACGCCATCACCCCGCCAGTCAACGACAGCTGCAGTGCGCCGACGCAGCTCTCGCTCGGGGTTCCTGTCGCGGTGAACCTCACCGACGCCCTCGACGACTTTGGTGGCGGTGGTGGACCCATCGACGCTGGCGTCTCGAGCTGTGGCTACGGAGGCGTGCCCGACGTCGTCTATTCCTTCCTTCCTTCGACGACGGGTCGCTACCGTGTGCAGAGCCCGTTCTCGATGTTCGTCAGCAGCGGTAACTGCGGCAGCACCTGTCAGCAGGGTGGCTCGTCGTTCATCGACGTCGACCTCACCGCCGGCGTCACGGCGTTCGTCCTCGTCGAGTCGTCCTTCTCGCAGTCGGGCTCGATTCGCATCGACCAGCTCGTGGTGCCGCCGAACGACCTCTGCATCAACGCGACGCCCATCGCGGCTGGTGTGACGGCCAACGGCACGACCGTGGGCGCGGGCGCCGACTCCATCTGTTTCACAGGCACCGACGTCTTCTATCGTTTCACGCCTGCGACCACTGGCGCGTACTCGGTGCGGCTGTCCAACGATGCCGGGTTTGGCTCGGTCTCGGTGGTTCGGGGTTGTGGGTCGATTGCCGATGCCGGCAGGCCCGCCGACTGCGACACGACGTACTCGGGTCAGCTGAACTTCCGCGCGATGGCGAACGACCCGCTGAACGTCGTCATCTCGACCGGCTTCCAGGGCAGCGCGTTTCAGCTCGTCGTCAACTCCATCACGCCGCCCTCGAACGACACCTGCGCATCTCCGCTCGCGTTGACGGCGGGCACTCCGGTGAGCGTCTCGTTCGCGAACGCCTTCGACGACCCGTTCTCGGAGGTCGACGCGGGCAGGCCGACGACGCTGCCTGACGGTGGCTTCGTGCCGACGGGTGATGGAGGCCAGGCGGTGGACGGCGGCTCGGTGAGTCGGTGCGGTTACTCCGACCCTGACGTGGTGTTCTCGTTCACGCCTGCCACGAGTGGCCGGTTCGAGTTCCAGGGCCCCAGCCTGCTGCACCTCGGCGAAGGCGCCTGTGGTGAGAGCTGCTTCCGCATCGGCTACCAGAGCCTCATCGTCGACCTCGCTGGCGGGCGCACGTACTGGCTCATCGCCGAGGGCCCGGCCTATCTGACGGGCTTCGTTCGGGTCGACCCGCTCATGGTGCCTACGAACGACCGCTGCGAGCAGCCGCAAACGGTGACCGCGGGAGTGCCCGTCAACGGAAGCACGCGAGGCGCGAGTGACGACTTCCAGTGCAACTTCACGGGCTATGGGCCTGACGTCGTCTATCAGTTCACGCCCTCGGCCTCGGGCGTCTATCGAGCGGCGGTGGCAACCGATGGCGGCGTGTCGACGGGCTGGCGGACGGCTTCGTGTGACGGCGGTTGTCTCTCGGCCACACCGACGCTGCGCGCGACCGCGGGCACGCCGTACTTCATCGTGGTGGACACCAGTTACCCCGGCTCCAACTTCCAGCTGAACGTGAGCTCGATTGCGGCGCAGGCGAACGACACGTGCACGGCGCCTCGCGCGCTCGTGCTCGATACGCCCGTGACGGCGCAGTTCGGTGACGCCATCGACGACTTCCCCGGCGTCTCACAGCCGTTCGATGGCGGGTGTGGAGTCGACGGCTACAGCGACCTGACGTTCTCGTTCACCGCACCGTCGACTGACACGTACGCGCTCGTTGCTCCCAACTCCCTGGTGGCCGCGTCGCCGGTCTGCGGCACGTGCGGCTTCCTCGACTACGGAGCTACGCTCGTCTCGCTCTCTGCAGGCCAGACGGTGTTCTTCGTCGTCGAGAGTCGGGCGCAGGTCGACACCGTGGTGGTGGGGCGCGCGCAGTCGACCGATGGTGGGTTCGTGCCGTTCGATGGTGGCTTCGTGGTGGGCGGCGGGAGCGCAGGTGGCGGAACCGCCTCGGGCAGCGACGCCGGTTCGTCGGGAGGCGGTTCGGCCGGTGGTGGAACTGCAGCGGCTGGTGGAGCTGCGACGGCTGGTGGAGCTGCGACCGCTGGTGGATCCGCGACCGCTGGTGGAACGGCGAGCGCTGGTGGAACGGCGAGCGCTGGTGGAACCGCGACCGCTGGTGGAGCTGCGACCGCTGGTGGAGCTGCGACCGCTGGTGGATCCGCAACCGCTGGTGGCTCTGCAGGTGGTGGGGCGATGAACGGCGGTGGCGGCTGTGGCTGCTCGACGACCGACCCGGCCATGATCCTCGCCGGAGCGTTCTTCTTCGTCACCGCTCTCGCGCGAAAGCGTCGCTGACCAACCTGCGCCGCGGCTTCGTGAGCAGCTTCACGAGGCCCGCGGCCAGAATGGCGAGAAAGCAGCAGCGGCAGGAAGAACGGCGCGAACGCGGCCCCTCGAGGTCCGGGTGCTCTGAGAAGAGCCCGCCCAGCGCGCGAGTGTAGCCGTGACATCACGGGCGTGACTGCGCACGAACCTGCGCAGCCTGCCTGTCCGGAATTCGACGACTGGCGGCCTCGTTGTGCCGCTCACTACAGTCGCCGCCTTCCAATGCCCCCAATGACCAGACGAAACGTCCTCTCCGCGGTGTCAGCTGCCGTCTTCGCTCCTTCGGCCGTGCGCGCCGAACGCCGCCAGGAGCGCCGTGAGTCGTTCGAGGTCACGCGCGTCGAGCTCTTCCTCGAGAGCCTCGACCCTGCACACGATGGTGTGCGGCTCGCGCAGCTGTCGGACCTGCACATCGGCTCGGGCGTGCCGGACGGCCGCATCATCTCGGCGGTGAACGCGCTCAACGAAGAGAAGCCCGACTTCGCCGTGCTCACCGGAGACTTCGTCACCACCCGCTTCGACCCCTACGAGCGCGTGCCCCAGCTGCTCGAGCGCATCGAGCCGCAGTCGTGGGCGGTGCTCGGCAATCACGACCACTGGAGCGACGCCAGCGCCGTCTCACTCGGCCTTGGAAAGGCAAACATCGGCGTGCTGCAAAACCAGCACACGAACGTCCGCGTGCGCGGCGTCGACTTGTCCATCATTGGCATCGACGACAGCACCACGAAGAACGACGACGTCGCCGCCGCGTTTCGCGGCACCCGCCAGAACACCTCGCGGCTCGTGCTCACCCACACGCCGGCCTGCGCCAGCAAGCTGCCAGCGTGGGAAGACGTGCTCTGTCTCTCGGGCCACACCCATGGCGGCCAGTGGGACGTGCCCCGGCTCACCGAGGGCGTCTTCAAGCGGGCCGGCCAGCCCTGGTATCGCGGCCACTACCGCGTGCGCGGTAATCAGCTGTACGTCAATCGTGGCATCGGGTTCGGTCGCGGAACGCGGCTCCCTCGGGTCAATTCTGAACCAGAGCTCACGCTCATCACGCTCCGTCGAAAGGAGCCCACCATGAAGGTTGTGAAATGACTGAGGCCTGATTTCGGTCAAGTGGGGTCTGCGTGTGATCCGAGTCGACTCTGAACCAGCGGGCGTCGATCGACCGGGCTGAAATCGTTCGAAGCCACTGCAAAGCCTGACCTTCGCACATGGCGCATCGGTTGCTCAGCATCAGAACCTCTTCGGCTCTGGAGCCCCATGCGAAACAACCAACCCGTCAACGACCACGAGGTCGAACTCTCGGCCGATGACGTCATCGTGTCGGTCACCGACCCGCGCGGCATGATCGTCTCAGCCTCGCCCGATTTCATCCGCCTCTCGGGCTTCACCGAGGCCGAGCTCATCGGCCAGCCGCACAACCTCGTCCGTCACCCCGACATGCCGCCCGAGGCGTTCGCGTCGATGTGGCACACGCTGCAGAAGGGCCGCACGTGGATGGGCTTCGTGAAGAACCGCACGAAGCAGGGCGGCTTCTATTGGGTGAAGGCCGACGTGGCGCCGATTCTCGAGGGCTCGCGGCTGATTGGGTATCGGTCTGTGCGAACGCGGCCAGCTCGTGAAGACGTCGAGCGCTCGTCGAAGCTGTACGCCGACATCAACGCGCGGCGCATCAAGAACCCGTTGAAGGAGTCAGCGTTCTCGGCCGCGCTCGCGAAGGTGAGCATGCGCACCCGGCTGCTCGCGGGCATGGCTGCCGCCATCGGCTCGGTGGTGCTGCTCGCCCTCTTCGCCTGGTCGTCGGTCGAGCGCCTCAGCGCGCGCCAGGCCGAGCTCGTGGCCGCGCGTGCGCAGGTCGCAGCAGACGTGCACGCCGGCCAGGTCGGAGTCGAGCTGTCGTCTGCCATCTCGTCGGCGCTCGTCGGGGGTTGGCGTGCGGAGTCACGTGCCGACGTGGAGAAGGTCATCGCCGCGGGTCGCGCGACGCTCGCGCGTGCGAACCCGACGGACGGCTCGTTCGCCGAGGTGACGAAGGGCTTCGACGCGATGGTGGCCCTCACCCAGCAGGAGCTGCTGCCCCGGCTCGAGAAGAACGGCGGCAAGGTCGACGCCGAGGTGCAGGCGATGCAGCACCGGCTCTCGGCGCTCGAGCGGCAGGTGCACGAGGCAGCACAGTCGGCGGTCGTCACCCTCGAAGCGAAGACGGCCGAAGGCGCCAGGGCCTTCGAGCGAGAGGTGAACTCCCTCGAGCTCGTGCTCGGCGTGGCGGCCCTCGCGGCGGTGTTGCTCCAGCTGCTGCTGTTGGGCGCGTCGCTGCTCCGCCCGTTGACCCAGAAGCTGCGCACCGCGACCGAGGCGGCAGACCGCATCGCCGCCGGCGACCTCACCACCACCTTCGCGGTGCAGTCGGGTGACGAGTTCGGCAACCTCATCGACCGCCTCGCCTCGGTGCAGTCCTCGCTGAAGGCGATGATGTCAGACGCGCGGCAGCTCTCGCGCGCGTCCGTCGAAGGGCAGCTCACGGTGCGCGCCGACCCGACCAAACACCAGGGCGAGTACCGGCGAATCATCGAGGGCGTGAACTCCACGCTCGACTCCGTCGTGGGGCCACTCACGGCTGCCGCGGCGAACGTCGAGCAGATTGCCGCGGGCCGGCTGCCCGAGCCCATCAGCGACGAGTGGCGTGGTGACTTCAACCGCCTCAAGCAGAACCTGAACACGGCGACGGCCTCGGTGAAGGCGCTCGTCACCGACGCGGCGATGCTGGCCGACGCCGGCGTGGCAGGGCGGCTCGAGGTGCGCGCAGACGGCTCCCGGCATCAGGGTGACTTCAAGCGCATCGTCGAGGGCGTCAACGCGACGCTCGACGCCATCATCGGCCCGGTGAACGCCACCATGACGGTGCTCGGCGCCATGGGCCAGGGCGACCTCACCCGCCGCGTCGACACGCCCTACCGCGGGCAGCTCGAGACCCTGCGCGTCGCCGTCAACAGCACCAGCGAGAAGCTGCAGACCACCATCAGCGAGGTCGTGGCCACCGCCGCCCAGCTGGCCACCGCGGCCGAGCAGGTGCGCGCCACCAGTCAGTCGCTCGCCTCTGCCGCCACCGAGCAGGCCTCGAGCGTCGAAGAGACGAGCTCGAGCGTCTCGCAGATGGCCGCCAGCATCACGCAGAACGCCGAGAGCGCGAAGCTCACCAGCGGCCGCGCCGAGAAGGCCGCGCGTGAAGCGAGTGAAGGCGGCTCGGCGGTGCGGCAGACGGTCGAGGCGATGAAGCAGATTGCGGTGCGCATCGGCATCATCGACGACATCGCCTACCAGACGAACATGCTGGCGCTGAACGCCGCCATCGAGGCTGCGCGGGCCGGCGCTCACGGCAAGGGCTTCGCCGTCGTCGCCGCCGAGGTGCGCAAGCTGGCCGAGCGCAGTCAGGTCGCCGCGCAGGAGATTGGGACGCTCGCGGGTGGCAGCGTGAAGGACGCCGAGCGCGCGGGCGCCCTCATCGGAGAAGTGGTGCCGGCCATCACGCAGACGAGCGAGCTCGTGCAGGAGATCGCCGCCGCCTCACAAGAGCAGTCCACCGGCGTCGGGCAAATCAACGCCGCGATGAACCAGATGAACAAGACGACGCAGCAGAACGCCGCGGCGAGTGAAGAACTCTCGGCGACGAGCGAGAAGATGGCGGCCGCCACCTCACGGCTCGAGGCCGTCATCGGCTTCTTCTCGAACGGGGGCAAAGCCGCTGCGCGCCCTGGCCCCACCTCGGTCGTCGACGCCGTGGCGCTCGGCAAGCCGGTGCGAGCTGCTCCTGCTGACGACCGCTTCGTTCCCTTCTCGTGAGGTGCCGACATGACGCCAATCGAAGACGAGAACGCCGAAGTCACCACCCAGCACCTGCTCTTCGTGCTCGGGGCAGAGACGTTCGCAGTGCACATCGCGCAGGTGCGGGAGATCATCGAGTACGCGGGCGTGACGACGGTGCCGATGATGCCGCCGGTGCTCAAAGGCGTCATCAACCTGCGCGGCCGCGTGGTGCCCGTCGTCGACCTCTCGGTGCGCTTCGGGCGCGCGCCCACTGCGCCTGGCAAACGCGCGAGCGTCGTCATCGCCGAGGTGAGCGCCGACGACTCGAAGCACCTCGTGGGCGTGATGGTGAACGCCGTGTCCGAGGTGGTCGAGCTGCCGCCCACGGCCATCGAGCCGCCGCCCAGCTTCGGCGCCTCGATTCGTGACGCCTTCATCGCGGGCATCGCGCGGCACAAGGACCAGTTCCTCGTGGTGCTCGACGTCGCGAAGGTGCTGTCGGTCGAAGAGCTGTCGTCACTCGATGGCGAGCGAACGAGCCACTGACATGCTCTCGCTCGTCACCATCGACGCCACCTGCTCCCGCCTGGCCGGAACGCTCGACATCGGCGCGATGAAAGACGCGAAGCCGCTGCTCTCGAACGCGTGCGCCACCGGCGTGCGCCGCTTCGACCTCTCGGGGCTCGAGCTCATCGACACCGCGGGGGTGCAGTTGCTGCACTGGCTCAAGACGTACCAGGCGAAGGACCTCACGCTGGTCGGCGCGCCCAAAGCGGTGCAGCGCACGTTCGCGCTCATCGGCCTCGAGGCGATGGTGTCGCCATGACGCCGAACCTTCCGCCCATCTTCTTCGACGAGGCCCGAGACCTGCTCGAGGTGTTCCAGCGCGGGCTGCTCGACCGTGGCGCGCGTGACGCCGAAGCCATCAACGCGTTGTTCCGCAGCGCGCACACGCTCAAGGGCGCGGCCGGGTTGTTCTCGCTCGAGGGCGTGGTGCAGTTCGCGCACGCGGCCGAGGCGGTGCTCGAGGCCGTTCGTTCAGGCACGGTGGCGCTCGACGACGCGACGGTGAAGGCGCTGCTCGAGGCGCACGACGAACTCGAGCGCCTCATCGACGAGGTCGCGCAGGGCCGGGAAGGGCAGGGCGACCAGAAGCTGGTGCAGGTGCTGCTCGCGCGCGCGGGTGGCGCGGTGGTGCCGGCCGCGGCCGTCGCGCAGGCGCCCGCGAAACACCGCTACACGGTGACGGTGCGGTTCGGCGCGCCGGTGATGCGCGAGGGCTTCGACCCCATCAGCTTCATGGGGTTCCTCGCCACGCTGGGCGAGCTCTCTGACTGCGAAGCCACGTTCCCCGAGCTGCCGGCCGGCGACGGGTTCGACCCGACGAGCTGCTACCTGCACGTCGAGGCGAAACTGGTGACCTCGGTCTCGGCCGACACGGTGCAGTCGACGTTCGAGTTCATTCTCGACAGCACGCAGGTGGTGGTGACCGAAGTCGTCGTCGAAGCGCCTCCCCCGCCGCCACCACCTGCGCCCAACCTGCTCGAGAGCTCGACGCCGCGTGTCGAGAGCCGCCTCGTGAAGGTGCCCGCCGACCGCCTCGACGAGCTCATCGACCTCGTGGGCGAGCTCGTCATCGCCACTGCTGCGAACCAGGCCGTCGCGTCACGCAACACCGACTCCGCTGCCCTCGAGTCCCTCGCCACACTCAACCAGCTCGTCGGCGCCATTCGCGACACGGCGCTCGGCCTGCGCATGGTGCCGGTGGGCGAGACGTTCTCCCGGTTCCACCGCGTGGTGCGCGACCTCTCGAAGCAGCTGGGCAAGTCGATTCAGCTCGAGCTGAGCGGCGCCGACACCGAACTCGACAAGTCACTCGTGGACAGGCTCGTCGACCCGCTCACCCACATCGTTCGCAACTCGCTCGACCACGGGCTCGAGACCGAAGCCGACCGCGTCTCTGCGGGGAAACCCCCGACGGGGACGCTGCGCATCTCGGCGATGCACGAAGGCGGCAGCGTCGTCATCGACGTCTCTGACGATGGGCGCGGCCTCAACCGGCCCCGCATTCTCTCCAAAGCCATCGAGAAGGGCCTGGTGCCCGCCGGCGCGAAGCTGGCCACCGAAGACATCGACGAGCTCATCTTCCTGCCCGGCTTCAGCTCGGCCGAGCAGGTGAGTGAGCTCTCTGGCCGCGGCGTGGGGATGGATGTCGTCAAGCGCACCATCGAGAGCCTGCGCGGCACCGTCGAGCTGTCGTCCGAAGATGGCAAAGGCACCCGCCTGCGCCTTCGGTTGCCGCTCACGCTCGCCATCATCGACGGCTTCGGGGTCTCGGTCGGCACGGGGCGGTGGGTCGTTCCGCTCAAATCGATACACGAATGTCTCGATTTCGCGACGGTGGTCGAGAGCGAGGCGCATCACCGCTTGTCGATTCGGGGCCAGGTGGTGCCATTCGTTCGGCTGCGCGAGCTCTTCGCGCTGTCTGGCGACCGGCCCGCGAAGGAGAGCGTCGTGGTGGTGGAGCACGCCGACAAACGCGTGGGCCTCGTCGTCGACGCCCTGCACGGCGCGGTGCAGACCGTCATCAAGCCGATGGGCCCGCTCTTCCAGCACATGGAGGGCGTCGGCGGCGCCACGATTCTCGGCACCGGAGACGTGGGCTTCATTCTCGACGTCGGCCAGTTGGTGCGCAGGGTGGCCGCGCCCAGAGTTCGCGCGAAGGAGGCCACATGCTGAGCGCGCTCGAGCTCGACGAGACCCTCTCGGTGGAGGAGTTCCACTGGCTGAGCGCCTTCTTCGAGCACCGCACCGGCATCGCGCTCAAGGGAGACAAAGAAGCGCTCGTGCGGGGGCGGCTGCTCTCCCGGGCGAGGGTGCTCGGGCACTCGAGCCTGTCGACGTACGTGGGCTTCGCGCGCTCGGGGGCCGGCCTCGACGAGCAGGCCGCCATCGTCGACGCGCTCACCACGCACGAGACGTCGTTCTTCCGCGAGCCGTCGCACTTCGAGGTGCTGCGCCAGTTCGCGACCCAGCGCCAGAAGCCGCTGCGCGTGTGGAGCGCTGCGTGCTCGACCGGCGAAGAAGCTTCAAGCATCGCGATGACGCTCGCCGAGGTCGACCCGTCGCTGTCCTTCGAGGTGGTGGGCACCGACATCGCGCCCGAGACGATTCGCCGCGCGCAGCAGAACCTCTTCCCCATCGAGCGCGCCACGCAGCTCTCGCCCGAGCGTCTGCGCCGTCACTGTCTGCGCGGAACGCGAGAAGCCGAGGGCACCTTTCGCCTGCAACCGGCGCTCGCCGCGCGGGTGCGCTTCGAGGTGGCCAACCTGTTCGAGCTGCCCGCCTCGCTCGGCCGCTTCGACGTCATCTTCCTGCGCAACGTGCTCATCTACTTCGACGAGGCGCGCCGAAAGCAGGCGGTGAAGGGCGCGCTCACGCACCTCAAGCCGAACGGCCTGCTGTTGCCGGGCCACGCCGAGCACGTGCGTGACGTCACGCCCGAGCTCAAGTCCATCGCCGTCGCTGTCTTTCGCTACGAGCCCTCGCCATGACCTCCGTGCTCATCATCGATGACTCGGCGTTGATGCGGCAGATGCTGACGGCCGCCTTCGCCACGGCGCACGACTTCACCGTCGACACCGCGCTCGACCCGCTCTTCGCGCTCGAGAAGATGAAGCGCCGCTGGCCCGACGTGGTGGTGCTCGACCTCGAGCTGCCGCGCATGGACGGCATGACGTTTCTGAAGAAGGTGATGGCCGAGCGGCCCACGCCCATCGTGGTGTGCTCGACGTTGACCGAGAAGGGCGCCGAGGCGTCGGTGCGGGCGATGGCCGCTGGAGCAGTCTCCGTCTTTCCCAAGAATCAGCTCAAGGGGTCGCAAGGCGCGCCCGAGGTGCAGCAGGCGCTGGTGATGATGGTGCGCGAGGCCGCGGCGAGCCGGTTGAGCGCGCTCGGGCAGAAGCCCATCGTCGGAGCAGCTCCTGTCCCGGCGCCTTCCACTCCTGACGTGTCGCTCGTGGCGCTGGGCGCTTCGACGGGAGGCACCATCGCGCTCGAGCAGGTGCTGGTCGCGTTGCCTGCCGACGTGCCGCCCATCGTCGTCGTGCAGCACATGCCAGAGAAGTTCACGCTCGCGTTCGCGCAGCGGCTCGACAGCCTGACGAAGGTGCGCGTGCGCGAAGCGAAGGGCGGCGAGGTGCTCGAGCGTGGCCACGTCTACATCGCCCCGGGCGGACGGCACCTGAGCCTCGTCTCGGAGGGCGGCGCGTTGACGACGCGCGTGTTCGACGCTCCTCACGTGAACCGGCACAAACCGAGCGTCGACGTGTTGTTCATGTCGGTGGCGAAGCTGGTCGGCTCACGCACGCTCGCGATGTTGATGACCGGCATGGGTGACGACGGCGCGCGCGGGTTGCTGGCGCTGCGGCAGTCAGGCGCGATGACGGTGGCGCAGGACGAGGCGACGAGCATCGTCTTCGGCATGCCGGCCGAGGCCATCAAGCTGGGCGCCGCGCAGCAGGTGTTGCCGTTGCACTCGCTCGCCCCGGTCATCACCGCCTGCCGGAGCGTCAACAAGCAGCAAGCGGCGTGAGCCAGCTGCCGACCTGGCGTGCATCTCTCGCCTTCATCGCTCGAGCCGGTCGGTCTCGCGCAACCAGCCGGCCGGCGCTTCGCCATCGTCGAAGAGGCGGCGCATCAGCGCAGCCAGTGACTCCGCCGTGGCGTGCAGGTCGGGCGCTCGCGCCGCTTCGGTGAGCGCGCGGTGAAACGGAGCCGCCGTCGGGTACCGCGTTGCCATTGGCGCCAGCGCACACGACACGACCGGCTCGAGCTTCGGGTGCAGCGGGCCCACGCGCGCGACGACACCGCTGGTGCACTCGAGCAGCACGATGGCGGCTGCAAAGACGTCGCTGGCAGGAACCGCCGCGGCACCTTCCACGCACTCGGGCGCGAGGTAGCCCGCCTTTCCGACACGGGCGCCGTGCAACCCGAAGTCCGCCAGCTTCACCTCGCCCGAGTGTGAGACGAGCACGTTCTCGGGCGACACGTCGCGATGGACGACGCCGTGCGCGTGCGCGTGCGCGAGGCCCGCCGCCAGCTGGGAGACGATGAACGTCGCGAGCGCAGGGTGCAGCACGCCCGTCGCGCCCAGCAGCTGACGCAGGTTGCGCCCACGCACCCACTCCATCACCAGGAAGGGCACGCCACCGTCGCCTTCGAGCAGCTCGTGCACCTGCACCACGTTGGGGTGTCTGAGCCGCTCGGCCACCCGCGCCTCCCCCTGGAACCGCTCGAGCGCTGCCTGGTCCTCCACGAGGTGTCTGTGCAGTTGCTTCAGCGCGACATGCCGGCCCGTCGCCAGCTCGAGGCCCAGCAGCACACGGCCGGTCGCGCCCTCTCCGATGGGCCAGAGCACGCGGTAGCGGCCAACGGTGTGGGGCGGCGTCAAGGCACTTCGGACCATAAGACGACGTGGGCGTCGGCTGATCAGTCCGCTTTTCCCGGGTGACGCGACGCTGCGAGGCTGGCACAACGCGACGCATGCACACGCAGACGCTGCAGCGGCTCCGCGCCGAGCTCGAATCCGCCTCGACGCTCCACCTCGCGATGGGTCGCATCGCCACCCAGGCCAACCCCGCCGCCCCCACCGGGTGGACGGGACCGCTCCTCGAAGAGCTCGAAGACCTCACGGATGACGACGGTGGCTTCTCGCAGGCCAGCGTCGCCGAGATTCGCCGCCGCTCGGGAGCTGCCGTCATCGCGCAGTTCCACGCCGTGCGCGCCGCCGTCGACGGAGCACCCGCCGCGGCCCGCAAAGGGCTGCAGCAGCTGCTCGACGCCACCCTCGTCACGGGCACCGGCAACTCCGCCATCGCGACCTCGGCGATTCCCACGGTGCTCTCGGGCCTGGTGAAGTCCGGCGAGCTGCGCCTCGACTACACGATGCGCGCCGCGATGCTGGCGCGTGACGGCCTGCCCACCGAGGCGCTGCCGAAGAAGCCCGCGAAGCAGCCCGCCGTGAAGAAGGTGACGGCGAAGAAGCCTGCGCCGAAGAAGAAGCCGGCGAAGAAGCCCGCGAAGAAGACCGCCGCGAAGAAGCCTGCGCCGAAGAAGAAGCCGGCGAAGAAGCCCGCGCCGAAGAAGAAGCCCGCCGGGAAGAAGAAGTGACCCGTCGCGCCCTCGCTGCCCTGGTGCTCGTCATGTCGTGCACCAGCTCGTCCCCCGCCAGAAAGGCCGACCCCATGCCCGTCGCTCCTGCATCGAGCGTGGCTTCGTTGCCCAAGGCCGCGACGCTGCTCTCCAGCGCTCCCGCCGAGTTCACCGCCATGTGCGACGCGGCGCTCGCGAAGGCGAAGTCGAACATCGCCCAGCTCGAAGCCCTCAAAGCCGGTGACGACGAGCAGAAGCTGCACCTCTACGACGAGGCCATGACGGCGCTCTCGAACGCCGGCGCCCGCAGCGGGCTCGCGCGCGAGGTGCACCCCGACGCGAAGTTCCGCGAAGCCGCCGAGGCGTGCGAGCAGCGCATCGAGGCCCTCAACGTCGACCTCGCGCAGGACCAGGCCCTCTACGCCGCGCTCTCGACCATCGACGGCAAGGCCTTCGACGCCATCACGAACTTCTGGCTCTTCAAGACGCTGCGCGAGTTCCGCCGCGCCGGTGTCGACCGCGACGACGCGACCCGCGAGAAGGTGAAGCGGCTCAACGAAGAGCTCGTGAAGCTGGGCCAGTCCTTCGGCCGCAACATTCGCGACGACGTGCGCACGGTGAAGGCGAAGCCGGCCGACCTCGAGGGCGTTCCGAAAGACTGGCTCGACGGGCACGCGCCCGGCGCCGATGGCCTCGTCAGCGTCACCACCAACCCGCCCGACTACGTGCCGGTGATGGTGTACGCGAAGAACGTGAAGGTGCGCGAAGAGCTGTGGCGCGCGTACCGCAACCGCGCCTTCCCTCCGAACGTCGAGGTGCTGAAGACCCTCCTCGCCAAACGCTACGAGCTCGCCACGCTGCTCGGCTACGCCTCGTGGGCCGACTACGCGCTCGAGACGAAGATGGCGAAGACGGGCAAGGCCGCCGCCGAGTTCATCGAGAAGGGCCGCGCCGCCACCGAGTCACGCGCGAAGGCCGACATGGCCGTGCTGCTGGCCCGCAAGCAGAAGGACGTGCCTGGCGCGAAGACGCTCGAGCCGTGGGAGCAGGACTTCTACGAAGACCGCGTGAAGAACGAGCAGTACGGGCTCGACTCGCAGACGCTGCGCACCTACTTCGAGTACGGCACCGTGAAGCAGGGCGTGATGGACATCACCTCGCGCCTCTTCAGCGTTCGCTACGTGAAGGTGACGGACGCGAAGGTGTGGCACGCGGACGTCGAGACGTACGACGTGTACGAGGGCGACGCGCTGCTGGGCCGCTTCCACCTCGACATGCACCCGCGCGAGAACAAGTACAAACACGCGGCGCAGTTCGGGCTGACGACGGGCCGCAAGGGCAGGGAGCTTCCTGAAGCGGTGCTCGTCTGCAACTTCCCCAAGCCGGGCGGGCTGCTGCAGCACAGCGACGTCGAGACGTTCTTCCACGAGTTCGGGCATCTCTTGCACGAGCTCTTCGCGGGCCGTCAGCAGTGGGGCGGCGTGTCGGGCATTCGCACCGAGTGGGACTTCGTCGAGGTGCCCTCGATGCTGCTGCAGGAGTGGCCGCTCGACCCTGGGGCGCTCGCCGCGTTCGCGAAGCACCACCAGACGGGCGCCGTGATTCCTCCGTCGCTCGTCGCGCAGCTGAAGGCCGCGAAGGAGTTCGGCGTCGGCTTGCAGATGCGCCGGCAGTTCTTCCTGTCGGCCGTTTCGCTCGGGTACCACGACCGCGCGCCTGGCTTCGACACCTCGGCTGCGCTGAAGGAGCTGCAGACGAAGTTCGAGCCGTTCCGCCGCGAGTACATCGAGGGCACGCACTTCGAGCTCGGCTTCGGACACCTCGATGGCTACTCGGCCGCGTACTACACGTACCAGTGGAGCACCGTCATCGCGAAGGACCTGCTCACCCGCTTCAAGGCGAAGGGCATGCTCTCGAGCGAGGTGGCGACGGAGTACCGCAAGAAGGTGCTCGAGCCCGGCGGCACGAAAGAGGCCGGCGCACTCGTGGCTGACTTCCTCGGGCGGCCGTACGAGTTCAACGCGTTCCAGGCCTGGCTCGACGGGAAGTAACCTCTGCGTGAGGCAGTCGTCCGCTACTCCACGACCAGGGTTCCGGTACTCGAGGTCGTGCGAAAGTAGAAGAGCGTCGTCGAGTCGGTGATTCGCACCACCTTCGTCGGCATGCCGCGGTTGAGCTGGCAGGTGGTGTCGCTGCGGGGCCCCAGCACCTGCCGCAGCGGTGCGCTCACGTCGTCGCATGTCGAGTCGGCAACGCCTTCGTAGCCCACGAAGCCATCTGTCTTGTTGATGCAGCGGTACGAAGCGCCGGTCAGCGGCATCGGCGTCGCGACCGTGGGGCAGGGCTTTTGAAGCCGCTCGACGCCGACCTCGGTCGCCGAGGAGCCCGCGTCAGAGGGCGGCTGAACGACGCCACCGTCGACCTCGGTGGTCACTGGAATGACCGAAGCCCGCTCTTCGACCGTGTAGAAGTCGCGCAGCCGCGAGCCACCACAGGCCGCGCAGAGGAGGAACACCGAGAGTCGGCGGCTCAGTTGGAGCACGGCCCGCCTCCCTGGCAGCGCTTCTTGTCTTCGCGCCGCTGCCGCTCGATTTCTTCTCCCGCCTTTCGAATGTCGTCGTCGCTGTGGCTCGTGTCGGGCTTCTTCGGCAGCGGCCGCAGCCACGCGGGGGGTGGAGGCACCTTCACCGCAGAGACGCTCACCCCATCCATCACGTGCATCAGTCCGTCAGCGGTCACGAAGAACGCGACCCGCGCCTGCGGCGTGAGGAACGTGACGTCGCCCATCCACTTGCTGGGAACGTGGTCGACTCGCAGGTCGACACCGAGCGCGTAGCCGATGGGCCCCTGGGTCACGTCCCAGGCGAGCCCGGCGGTGGCGCTCCAGGTGGTGTGCGGCTGCTCGATGGCGTCGCGAGCGGTGTCAGCGCCTGTGGGGACGATGAGCGGCGGGTGGTACGTGGTTCCCGTGAGCGCCGGGGTCAACGAGAGCGTCGTCGAAGGAGCCCAGCCACCACCGAGTCGCAGGCGCAGGGTCTTGAGGCTGTGGCTCTCGTAGTCAGCGAGCAGCGCCGTGTCTGTGAGCAGACTCAACCCGCGGTGGTTGTGAACGAACGTCTCCTGGTTCGCGACGGTCTTGTTGCCGCGGTACTCGCCCGCGAGTGCAACCCGAACAGTGCTGCCGAAGTCGTAGTTCACGCCGGCGACGACGCCGACGGAGAAACCGACGCCACCGGCTCCGCCGCTCGCGAAGCCTGGCCCTGCAGTCAGCTCAGCGAAGCAGCCACTCTGGGTCGCGAGGACGACCACCAGCACGAACAGTCGGAGCACGCCCCCGAGAATAGAAGAGCGCCGACCGCGAGTCAGGCGGCTGACGAGACTGGCGCGCCGATGGTTGCGCGCACGGTGAACGTCGGCTGCGCGGCGATGGCCTTCTTCACCGAGCACTGCTCGACGACGCGCAGCAGCGCCTCTTTGTACTTCTCGGGAAACGCCGCCGGCAGCTCGATGTCGAGCGTGACGTCTTTGAGGGTGCCCTGCTCGTCGTAGACGGGGCGCTCGATGATGCGCACGCCGGTCGGGTCGATGCTGCGCTTCGCACAGAAGCCCTGCACGAAGATGCCCGCGCACGCGCCGATGGAGGCCAGGAAGAGCTGGAACGGCGAAGGCGCCGTGTCCTCTCCGCCGTTGTCCAACGGCTGGTCGGTGTGAACGATGTGATGGCCGAAGGCCGCGTCGACACGGCGGTTTCCGGGCAGGGTGATGATCAGCTCTTTCGCGTCAGCCATGGTGACGGTGAGAGGCAGGACCCACCCGGAAGGGTTCAGGCCTTGAGGTAGCGGCCGACGACGTTGAGGAGGTCTCCCAGCGTGAGGGGCTTCGAGAGGTAGTCGGTCGCCCCGGCTTCGTCGGCGATGACGTGCAGGCGGCCCGCGTCGAGCGCCGAGGCGAAGATGACGGGAATGCCCACGAGCTCGACGTCGGCCCGCATCGCCTTGCAGATGTCGACGCCGTCCATGCCGGGCATGAGAATGTCGAGCAGCACGAGGGCCGGCCGCGTCTCGCGGATCAGCGACATGGCCTCGTTGCCACCTGACGCCTTCAGCACCTCGAACCCATGCTTCGACAGCGCGCGCGTGAGGAACTCGCGAATGTCGGCGTCGTCATCGGCGACCAGCAGCTGCTGCCGGGCCTTCGCGGGCCGTGACGAGAGGCGCTCCATCTGGGCCTTGAGCGCGCCGAACGCTGCGCTGCTCAGCTCGACGAACTGCACGCCGGTGTATGCGTCGTGGTGCTCGCGCGTGATCTCGGCGGCCGTGTCGATGCGCTGCCCGTCGTCGCAGGTGATGGACAGCTCGATGAACTGCCCGGCCTTGAGGGGAGCGGTGGTCTCGAGCAGCGCGCCCGTCTCGGACAGGTTGCGCACCTTCATGGCGTGCGGCAGCTCGGGCTTGCGCAGCGTCGCGACGAGCGAGCACGCCTCACGATGGGCCGTGCGGCCGGTGATGGCGCGCAGCGGCTCTTCTTCGAGCCCGAGAAACCGCCGCACCTTCAAGACCTCGGAGTCGTCGAGCCGAACCCACACGCCCTGCTTGAAGCGACCGCCCTCGGTTCGCAGCCCGATGACCTCGGCGACGGTGACGAGCAGCACGCCACCGACGGTCAGCTCGAGCGGCACGCGCGAGCCCAGCTTCGCGATGGTGACGGGCGTCTCGACGAAGATTCGGTCGGTGTGGGCCTTCGCCAGCTCAGCCCAGAGTCGGTACTTGTCGGGGAACTCCAGACGCAGGCGCATGGCAGCACTCCTGAACGCTCGAAGACGAACTGAGGGGAACGGAGTGTGACCTGCGTCGTCGTCGAGTGGTCACGAAATCGTGTGCGTCGACGTCGGAGGTTGTGACGAAACCGTCACCTGAGTCGGAGCATGCCGGGACGATTCAGGTCGGCTGGCGTGTCGATTTGGTCGAGGTGCTGCAGCAGGGCCCGAATCGCAGGACCCAGCACCTTCGCCACCGCCTCACGTCTCGGCCCGCGGGTGGGCGGCACCTTGAACGAACCCATGCCTTCCACGACGTCCTTCAGCTCGAAGTGCACGTCGCACTCGGACTCGACGGTCGCTCTTCGCGAGGCCCCAGCGCAGCCAATCCACACCCGGAAGAAGCCCTCTGGTGGCGAGGCTCCGCCGCTGACCGTCACCGAGACGTAGACCTGCACGAGCTGCAGCACGGCTCCATGAACGCGGCGGAAGATCAGCCGCTTGCGGCGAAACCCGGCGTCGGTGAATTGCTCACCGACCGTCTCGACGATGAACAGCTCGGCACGGCGCGCGAGGGAGAGCGGCTTCGAGGCAGCCATGGCGTGTTTGTAGGTCGAATCCGTCAGAGGCCCACGTCCGAAGGGGTGGAATTCCAGTCAGTGCAGAGGGAGAAAGCCCACGTGACGAGGCGGGACCGGCGAGACGGAGCGTGGCTGGGGCTGATGCTCCTGGCCTTCGGTCTGCTCATCGCGCCGCTCCTGCACGGCGTCGACCACGGGCACTCGCACTCGCACGGCCCGTCGCAGAGTCGTCATGGAGCCGGTTCGCTCGAGCATCAGTCGCTCGCGTTCTCGGCTCCGGCCGCCGTCGTCGAGCCGACCTTCTTCGCCGTCGCGCTGGGAGCTCCGGCTTCGACGTCTCGGCACTCGCCCGAGCGCTCGCCGCGCTGGACTGCTGAACAGCCGCAGGGCCCGTAGCGACCCGACGTCGTTCCCGTTTCGAACTCGCGGGTTCTCGCGCTCCGTCATCAGGAGGGTGTGCGCCGTTCACGCGTTCGCTGGTTCACGTCACCTTCAGAGGTCCGGTCCTCCGTGCGTTGGCTTCGGTTCATCATCGCTTGCTGCGTGCTCGGCGCGACGGAGGCGTCTGCCCACGAGGACGACGGCGGCGTCGATGACGACGAGCTCGTCGAAGCAGAGCGTCCCGATGCGGGAGAAGCCGCTGCGCCCGTCGACGCTGCAGTGGCTCGAGACGGCGGCGTCGAACCGAGAAGGCGTGAGACGACCGTTCGTTCGAGCCGGCTCGCGCGCAGCGCCTCTGAAGTCACCATCTCGCAAGAGGTGATTCAGGCGGCGCCACGCACCGGAGCCGTCGACCTGCTGCGCCTCGTGCCTGGTCTCGTCGCCTCGCAACACTCCGGCGAAGGCAAAGCGCATCAGCTCTTCCTGCGCGGCTTCGACGCGGTGCACGGCCAGGACGTCGAGCTCAACGTCGCGGGCCTGCCGGTGAACGAGGTCTCGCACATTCACGCGCTCGGGTACGCCGACGTGAACTGGCTCATCGCCGATGCGGTGCGCGAGGTGAAGGTGACCGAAGGCAGCTACCGCGCCTGGCAGGGAGACTTCGCGGTCGCCGGCACGGTTCGCTACGAGCTCGGGTTGGAAGAGCAGGGCGTGACGGTGGCCGGCAGCTACGGCTCGTTCGGTCGCGCGAGGCTCTTCGCCGGCGTGCGGCCGTTCGAGTCACCCGAGACGTTCGCAGCCCTCGAGTTGGTGCGGGGTGACGGCTTCGGTCCGCAGCGAGCGTTCGGTCGCGCGTCAGTGCTTGGACAGGTCGTCGTTCCTTTGGAGAAGGTGAAGCTGCGCGCGGTCGTCGGCAGCGCGGTGGGGCGCTTCGATTCTCCCGGCGTCGTTCGCGACGATGCGCGCGCGGGCTTCTTCGACGCGTTCGGAGTTGATCAGGGCGGCTCCTCCTCACGGCATCAGCTGCTGCTCGGCGTCGACCTGATGGGTGACGGCAAGACCTCCATCGAGGTCTTCGGCGTGCTGTCCGACCTGCGCCTGAAGAACAACTTCACCGGCTACACCTCGGGGCCTGGCGGCGATGGGCTCGAGCAGACGCACCACGACGGGTTGCTCGGCGCGCGCGTGGAGCATCACCGCCACCTGCACCTCTTCGGGCAGACGCTCTCACTCGACCTCGGCTTGGGTGGTCGGCGTGATGGCATCGAGCAATCGCAGCGGCGCTATCGCGAGAACGACTCCACCGTGCTGCCGGCGAGCATCGACGCCGAGGTGATTCAGAGCGCCGGGAACGCGTGGGGCGAGGTGTCGATGGCTCCCGGGCGGTGGCGCTTCATGCTCGGAGGGCGCGCCGACGCGCTGGGCTTCGAGGTCGTCGACCGGCTCGGCGTTCGGCCGCGCACCAGCTCGTTCGGCGTGCATTGGGGCCTCAAGGCGGGCGTCGAGCGGCAGCTCGGCGAGCACGTGCGCGCATACGCGAACTACGGCGATGGGTTCCGTTCTCCGCAGGCGCGGCAGCTGGCCGATGGAGAGCTCTCGCCCTTCGTGAACGTGCGCGGCGCCGAGGTGGGAACGTCGGTGGAGTTCTCGCGCGTGGTGACGAAGCTCTCGCTCTTCGGCTCGCACGTCGCGAACGACTTCTTCTTCGACCACACGGTGGGTTCGACGGTCGCGCTGGGCGCGTCGCTGCGTGGTGGCGCCTCGCTCATCGTCACCGCGAAGCCGCTCGAGGGCTGGTTGATCAGCGGCAGCTTCACGGCCGCCACCGCGCGCGTGGTGAAGACCGGAGCCCTGCTGCCGTACTTCGCGCCCACGGTCGGCCGGCTCGACACCGGCTACACGCGGCAGCTCGGGCCCTTCACGGCCCACGCGGGAGTCGGGCTCACCTTCATCGGGCCACGGCCGCTCCCGTTCGGAGACTTCTCTCGCGCGGTCTTCCTGGCTGATGCGCGCGCGTCGCTTCGCTGGCGGGCCCTCGAGCTCGTCGTCGACGTGCAGAACCTCTTCGACAGCCGCTGGCGCGACGGCGAGTTCACCTATTCCTCGAGCTGGGACCCGTCGCGCACCGCGAGCCAGCTGCCGTCGCGACACTTCACCGCCGGAGCCCCGCGCTCCCTCTTCGTCACCGTGGAGATGCACCTGTGAGAACGCTCCTCTTCTCGTTGTTGCTGGTCGGTTGCGACGTCGCGACCCAGCAGACCCGCCGCACGTTTCCCGTCGAGGTCGTCGTGACGGCGCCCACGGCTCCGCTCGAGACCGGGTGGATGGTGACGGATCTCACCGGCGCGATGCCGCTCACCGAGTTGCGCTTCTACGAGGGGCGTGTGCTGGTCGCCCGGTGGAGCCCGATGGAGTTGATCATCTCGACCGCCCACGCCCACCCGGGCCACTACGTTCCGGGCTCGTCCATGGCTGAGGTGCTCACGCCGCTCGAGCTGGACCTGTCGAAACGAGACGCGCTGCCGTGGGGCGAAGCGAACGCGGTCACGGGCTCCTATGGCTCGGCGAGGCTCGGCCTTGGCGCCGTTCGACTCCGTGGCACCGCCGTGAAGGCTGATCAGACGATTCGTTTCGACACGGGTCCAGTCCTGCTCGCCGCGCCGCTCGAGGGCATCCGGTTCGAACACGAGATGGACACGTCGTCAGGCCGCGTTCGGCTCGAGGTCGACCTCGGCGTGCTGCTCTCGCGCATCGAGTTCGACAAACACGGCAGCGCTGCCGGAGCCGATGGCGTCATCACCCTCGACCCGGCGGGCGTGGCCTTCAACGGCTTCGACCGCGGCGTCACGGATTCTGGAAGTTACCGATTCACCTGGCAGCCCAACTGAGGAACGTTCCCGTCATGCGCATCACACTGCTCGTCGCTGCTCTGCTCACCATCACCGCCTGCGAGCCGCCCATCTCGGTCGTGAAGTTCACGACGTGGGGTGAAGACTTCATCGAGACCGGCATTCCCGCCGACAAGTTCGAAGACGGCTGGAGCGTGAAGTTCTCCCGCTTCCTCATCGTGCTCCGCGACACGGCCATCGCCGACACGACGGGAGCGGTCGGCGCGCAGCAGCCTGGCGCCAAGGCGTTCGACCTGGTGAAGAAGGGGCCGGTCGAGGTCTTCGCGGCGGCGGCTCCGGGCAAAGCGTGGGACGTGGTGCGTTACGCCATCGCGCCTGACTCGAACGCCGACGCGACGAACATCGAGGCGTCAGACCTCGCGCTGCTCAAGTCGCGCACGGCCAGCCTCATCGCCATCGGCACCGGCACGAAGGCGGGCGTCACCAAGAGCTTCGAGTGGTCGTTCACCAGCAACACGCTCTACGACGCGTGCGAGCGCGCGGGCGGTGTCAAAGGCATCACGCTCGTGCCCGGCAAAGAGGTGATGGTGCAGCTCACCGTGCACGGCGACCACTTCTTCTACGACCAGCTCTCGGGTGACGCGAAGCTGCGCTTCGACCCCATCGCCAACGCCGACGCGAACAACGACAACAAGGTGACGCTCGACGAGCTCGCCACCGTGCAGCTCACCGCGCTGCCGCAAGGGCAGTACGGCACCACCGGCGCGGCGAGCATTCGCAACCTGCGCGAGTTCATCAGCCAGAACATGCGCACCGTCGGGCACTTCGAAGGCGAAGGCGAGTGCACGCCGAAGTCGCGCTGAGCGTCTCTTGCGGGTGACAGCAACGCGCGGCTCCCATGGTGCGTCAGGAGCACTTCCGTCAACGTGGGCGCCGTGAATCGCTTCGTCATCATCGTCGGGCTGATCAGTCACGCGGCGCTCGCCGCCGACGTCTGGGATGATCCGTTCCCCGGCGTCAGGCACCTCCACCGCACCGGCCCGTCGAACCTCAACATTCACGCGACCGTCGTCGACCTCTGCGCGCCCGGAGTCTCGGTGCGAACGACCGCGTACGCCGAGCGGGCACAGCGCACGTCAGCCTTCGCCACCTCGGTCGGAGCGCAGGTCGCCATCAACGCCGACTTCTCGTGCCGGCCCATCGACACGGGCGCGAACAGTCCTTTTCCTCCCTGCGTCGGTCACGTGCCCTACGTCACCTACGGCATCGCGATTCATGACGGCCAGGAGTGGCCCGGCACGCTCACCCGCGACGCGCTGCTCGCCTTCGGTGCCGACCGCGCGCAGCTCTACGACAACGGCGAGATGCAGCCCTTCGACGCCACGTGGATGAAGGAGGGCACAGGCGGGCACTTCTCGTCGGTCATCAACGGCGCGCCCAACGGCTACGACTGCCCCATCGACCCGCGCACGGCAGTGGGCCTCTCGGCAGACCGCACGAAGCTCATCATGGTCGTCGCCGATGGACGTGGCATGTGGCGCGGCCTCACATGTCGCGAGGCAGCGAACCTGATGGTCGAGCTCGGCGCAGACCGCGGCACCGGCCTCGACAGCGGCGGCTCGTCGACGATGTGGTTCGAAGGGCAGGGCGTGCTCAACCATCCCTCCGATGGCAGTGAGCGCGTCGTCGGCAATCACCTCGCCATCTACGCGAGCGGCACCGGAGCGCCCGCGCACTGCGTGCAGCCGCCAACCGTGGTGAACGCGGCCGCCGTGTTGCCGCCCGTGACGCCGTTCGGCCGGCCTGGGCGCTTCAACGCGCTGACGCCAGTGCGGCTGTTCGACACGCGCACGGGTGCCGGCTCGGCGGCGCTCTCGGGTGTGGTGCGCGACACCGCTGGGCGCGTGGCGGCGATGAGTCCCTTCTCGCTCACGGTGGCTGGCGCGTTCGGAGTGCCCGCTGATGCGACGGCGGTGGCGTTGAACCTCACGGCGGCAGACATGTCGGGCGGTGGCTTCGCGCGCGTGTGGCCGACCGGGCTCACGCCGCCCAACGTCTCGAACGTGAACTTCGCGGCCGCGGGCGCCATCACCAACACCTCGCTCGTCGGCGTCGGAACGTCGGGCAGCCTCTCGTTCAGCACCAACGCGCCGACGCAGCTCATCGGCGACCTGCAGGGCTTCTTCGCCGCGAGTGGAGCCGGCTTCGTGCCCGCTCCCGCGCGCCGGCTGCTCGACACGCGCACCGACGCCGCTGGCAAGCTGGTCGCGCGCGTGAGCCGCGTCATCGTGCCGCCGAGCACGCCGGCGCCGCACGCGCTCGCGTTGAACGTGACCGTCGTGGGCTCGACCCTCGCAGGCTTCGTCACCGTGTTCCCGTGTGGTGAGCCGGTGCCGTCAGCGTCGAGCGTGAACTTCGCGGCGGGGCAGACCATCGGCTCGGCCGTCATCGCGCGCATGGGGCCGATGGGCCTCTGCGCCGACGCGCTCGTCGACGTGCACCTCATCGTCGACACGGTGGGCAGCTTCGAAGCCCTCGGTGGCCTCGCGTTTCAGCCCATCGCGCCGGTTCGGCTCGTCGATACGCGTGACGCGAACAGTCCGTGGGTGGGCCGCACGATGCGGCAGGCTCCGCTCGAGCTGCGCACAGGACAGCTGCAGGGTCTGCCCGCTCGCACCGGCGCGCTCTCGCTCAACGTCACGGTCACGAGCCCCGTCGATGATGGCTTCGTCACCGTGTACCCGTGCGCGAACGCTCCGCCAGCGACCTCGAACCTCAACTACCGCGCAGGGCAGACCATCGCGAACGCAGTGCTCGTCGGCCAGGGAGATGGACGGCTCTGTCTCACCAGCACCGGCCGCACGCACGTGGTGGTCGACCTCTCGGGGGTCTTCGTCGGTGAGGCGCCGGTCGATGCGGGCTCGCCCGTGATGGACGCCGGTGCTGGAGGTGGCACGGCCGCAGGCGGTGGCGAGGCGAGCGCTGGCGGAGCCGCGGGTGGCGCAGCGAACAACACCGCCGGTGGAGCGCCGATGACGAATGGCCAGACTCCGGTCGGGTGTGGGTGTGGCGCGAATCCCTTCGGACTCGTGGGCGCGCTCGGTGCGCTGGCCGCGCTGCTCCGTCGACGCGCGTGACTCAGGCGTGCTGCGTGAGACGAAGCCGAGAGCGAGCCTGAGGAGCGGCGGCTCCATCATGACTGTCGGCCCGTGCCGCGGCTCCATCACACACGGTTCACAGGCCGCCTTGCCCTCCAGTACCCGCGACAGGGGGTGCTGATCGCTCCGGCTAACGTTTCGGTCGGGGGTACCACCCACATCGGATACGCTGCTCCCCTCCGCTCTCGTGGACTCCTACGAATTCGTCAGCACCGAAGACGCTCAAACCGAGCTGGTGCTTCCTTTCCCCTCGGCCGGCTTCACGCTCGGAAGCACGGCGTCGTGTGACGTGAAGTTGCCGGGAAGTGCGCAGGCCGACCTCGCGCTTCGGGTCGAGGTCTCGGCGAACGGTGAGGTGGTGGTGACGGCGCTTCGTGGCGCGCTGGCCATCGACGGCGTGGCGACGACATCCAGCCCGGTGCGGCTCGGGCAGGTGGTGCGCCTGGGCACCGCGGGGCTCTTGCTGCGTCGGGTGAGCACCGGCCCCCAGACGATTCGGCAGCGCACGGGGCCCACCGGCAACGGGCACGAGAAGACCGCTACCACCTCGATTCTCGCACCGGGCACCGTCGTCGCCGGCCGCTACGAAGTCGTCGCGCGGCTCGCCTCGGGCGCGATGGGCGACGTCTACCGCGTCGAGCACGCGACCCTGCGCAAGTCGTTCGCGCTCAAGGTGCTCAAGCCCGAGCTCTCGAAGGACCCCGACTTCGTCGCGCGGTTCCAGCGCGAGGCCATCGCCACCACGCGCATCGGACAGCAGAACATCATCGAGGTCGTCGACTTCGGACAGCTGCCGGGCGGGCAGTTCTATTTTGTCATGGAGTATCTCGACGGGCAGACGCTCGCGAGCCTCGTGTACCGGTTTGGCCCGATGACGGCACACCGGGTGTTGAAATTGGGGTTGCAGGTCGCCCGCGCACTGGCTGCTTCTCATGAGCAGGGCGTCGTGCACCGCGACGTCAAGCCCGAGAACGTGATGGTGCTCGAGCGGCCAGGCGACCCTGACTTCGTGAAGGTGCTCGACTTCGGTGTCGCGAAGGTGACGACGACGGAACCGGCTGGAGTGAATCAGACCGGCGTGGGCGTCATCATCGGCACCCCGCAGTACATGGCGCCCGAGCAGTGCGTGGGGCAGCCGGCAGACGCGCGCACCGACGTCTACGCGCTGGGCCTCATCCTTCACGAGCTCTGCACCGGCCGAGCCGTCTTCCAGGGAGAAGAGGCGTCAGAGCTGATGCTTCATCACACCAGCACGCCGGCGCCCACGTTCGGCAGAGGCCCGCTGGGTGACGTCCCGCCCGAGCTCGAGGCGCTGGTGTTGATGATGCTGCAGAAGCGGCCCGCTGCACGCCCCGCCACCATGCGGCAGGTCATCGAGGCGCTCGAGGACATCGAGTTCGCGCTCGACCGTCCGCGACGTCCGGCCTCGCTGCGTGACGAGATGCCGACGTCGCCGCTGCTGCCGAAGGTCGTCATCAACACGGGCGCCGCTGCCGTCGTCAAACGCACCACGGATGAGCTGCCTGCCGCGACCGAGGCCAACCCGGCCGTGAAGCCGCTGGTGACCGAGCTCACCCCGGCGCTCGAGCCAGAGTTCGTCATTCAGAAGAGCCGGGCGCCACTGTTCGCGCTTGGTGGTGTCGGAGCGCTCGTCCTCGGCGCGGTGGTGGTCACGCTCTTCAGCGGCCCCAGGGCTGCCGAGCCCGTCACGCCTCCGAGTCCTCCGCCACCGGTCGAGGTCGTGAAGCCGCCACCGCCGCCCATCGCGGATGCGGTGAAGCCTCCAGACCTGCCACCGACGCTGACCACGATGACCTGGCACCTCGTCTCGAAGCCCGCCGGTGCGCTCGTCACCATCGATGGAACGCTCGTGGGCAAGACGCCACTCGATTGGAGCGGCGCCATCGCAGACCCACACACGTTGAAGGCCACGCTCGAGGGCTACCGCGAGCTGACGCTGCCGTTGACCGCGACCGACGCCGGCATCGTCGAGCTCGTCTTCAAGAAGACCGGCGGTCGAGCCAGCGACATCAAAGACCCGTTCGCGGCGCCCGAAGCCAACGACCTTCGCGACCCGTTTGGAGACCCTCCATGAGCCTCGTCCCCTTCCTGCTGGCCACTGCGCTCGCGGCCGCGCCCGGTCCCGATGCGACGGCGCAGGCGAAGAAGGTCTTCGCCGAAGGACAAAAGCTGTACACGCAAGGCAAGTACCAGCCGGCGCTCGCGCGCTTCGAAGAGGCGTACGCGCTCAAGCCGCTGCCGCTGCTTCGGTACAACGCCGCTCGCTGTCACGAACGACTGGGAGCGCCTGCTCCGGCCCTGCGCGCCTACCGTGACTTCCTCCGGCTGAGCCCCAAAGCGCCCGAGCGTGAAGCCGTCTCGAAGGCGATGGTCGAGCTGCAGAAACAATTACACGAGCGCGGTGTGCAGCAATTGCTCGTGCTCTCCGAACCGCCCGCTGCGGAAGTCGAAGTCGATGGAAAGCCGCTCGGCCCTGCGCCTGCCTCCATCGAGCTACCGGGAGGCGAGCATCAGGTGACCGCACGCTTGCCGGGCTACGCCGTGGCGACCCGCCGCATCGTCGTCAACACGGCGACGATGGTCGACCTCTCCATCACGCTCGAGGCCGCGCTCGCACCACCACCTCCGCCACCGGCCGTGACTGACGCACCAAAGGAGCCGGTGCTCACACCCGCGGCCACCGTCGTCGTCGCGCCCGTCGCGGTCGAACCTGCACCGAAGGCGCGCGTGTTCACCTGGGTGGCCGGAGGCGTCGGCGTCGCGGCGCTGGGAGCGGCGGTCGGCATGGGTGTGGCGGCCACGAGCAGCTCACAGCGGCTGCGTGATGGAACGGTGCGCCCGCAGCAGGAAGCCCAGGCGCTCCATGACTCGGCGAGCGGCCTGAACATGGGCGCGAACGTCTCGTACGGGGTGGCCGGCGCAGCGCTCGTCACTGCCGCCATTCTCTTCTTCGTCGAAGGCCGCTGAGGAAACCATGCACTCTCTTTCGAGCCTGATGGTGCGGCTGGCCGCGCTCCTCGGAGTCGTTTCGCTGGTCGGCTGCCAGGTGCAGTTGGTGGGCGCTGCGTGCGACACCGACGACAACTGTCCTCGCGGCCAGGTCTGCCAGATGCGCCTCTGCGTCCAGGGCACGCCTTCCCTCGATGGCGGGTCGACGGTGGTCGATGGTGGCACCACCCAGCAGGACGGTGGCGTCGACGCGGGCGCCACGACCGATGCGGGCACGCAGGATGCCGGCGTGCTGGACGCGGGAGCTCCGACGTACGCCGTCTCTGGCTCGGTGAGCGGGCTCGTCGGGCGTGGCCTCGTGCTGCGCAACAACGGCACCGACGACCTCACCGTGTCAGACGCGGGCACCTTCACCTTCGCGACGAGGCTGCTCACTGGGGCGGCCTACGACGTCACCGTTGGCACGCAGCCGACCACGCCGACGCAGAGCTGCACTGTCAGCAACGGCACCGGCGCCGTCGCGTCGGCCGACGTCAGCTCCGTTTCCGTTGCGTGCACCACGAGCGCCTATCGGGTCGGCGGGACGGTCTCGGGCCTCACGGGCGCTGGGCTCGCGCTGCGGCTCAATGGCGGTGCGCCGCTCGTGGTCTCGATGAACGGCGCCTTCTCCTTTGTGACGCCGGTTCCGAGCGGCCAGCCCTTCCTCGTCGAGATTGCAACGCAGCCGTCGAACCCGATGCAGACCTGCACGCTCGGCGGAGAGATGGGCACCATCGCCACCAACGACGTCACCTCGGTCTCGGTGAACTGCGCCACCGGCCGCCGTGTCATCGGCGGCACGGTCTCGGGGCTCGTCGGGACGGGGCTCACGTTGCTGAACAACGGCGGTGACTCGCTCGTGCTGACGGCGAACGGCTCGTTCTCGTTCCCCACCACCATCGCCGAGGGCGCGATGTACGCCGTCACGGTCTCGCAGCAGCCGACGGGCCCGCATCAGACATGCGTCGTCAGCAACGGCTCGGGCACCGCTGGCGCGATGAACGTCACGCAGGTCTCCCTCGTGTGCACCACCAACACGTACGCCATCGGCGCGACCGTCACCGGGCTCCAGGGCACGGGGTTGCAGCTCAGCCTCAACGGTGGCGCTGCCCAGCCCATCTCGGCCGCGATGGGCTCGCTTGGCATGCTCGACAGCGGCGCGACGTATGCCGTCACCATCGTGCAGCAGCCGACCTCTCCGGCACAGACCTGCACACTCATGGGAAGCAGCGGCACTGTCGCGGGCGCGAACGTGACGGTGCAGGTGGCCTGCACCACCAATCAGTATCGCGTGGCAGGCAGCATCTCGGGGCTGCTCGGTACCGGGCTGGCGGTGCGCCTCAACAGTGGACCTGCGCAGGCCGTGACCGGAGCGTCGTTCTCGCTCACGCCGAACATCGCGAGCGGGCAGACGTACGCCGTCACCATCGCGCAGCAGCCGACGATGCCGTGGCAGACCTGCACCGTGATGAACGGAAGCGGCACCATCGCCGACCTCGACATCACGGACGTGCAGCTCTCCTGCACCACGAACAACTACACCGTCGGCGGCACGGTCACGGGCCTCGTCGGCGCGGGCCTGCAGTTGACGATGAACGGCACGCCGCTCTCGGTGACGACGTCGCCCTTCACCTTCCCCGCGATTCCCAGCGGCACGATGTGGAGCATCTCGGTGACGGGCCAGCCGACCTCGCCGAGTCAGACCTGCAGCGTCACGAGCGGCAGCGGAACCCTGGCTGGCGCGAATGTCACCTCGGTCTCGGTGAACTGCACGACGAACACCTCCAACGTCGGCGGCTCCATCACCGGCCTCACCGGCAGCGGCCTGCAGTTGGGGCTCAACGGAGGCGTGGCCCAGCCCGTGAGCGGAACGAGCTTCACCCTCACCCCGCAAGTGGCGAGCGGTCAGATGTACACGGTGTCCGTCGTCACCAACCCCACGTCACCCTCGCAGACGTGTACCGTGATGAATGCCTCCGGCACCATCGGAGCGGCTGACATCTCGAACGTGCAGGTGAACTGCACCACGAATCCGTACACGGTCGGCGGCACGGTGTCTGGTTTGAGCGGCTCGGGTCTGGCGCTCAAGTTGAACGGTGGAGCGGCCCTCCCCGTCACCGGCACCAGCTTCACCTTCCCCGCGATTCCGAGCGGCACCATGTACACGGTGACCGTCGACACGCAGCCGTCCACGCCGACGCAGGTGTGCACGCTCTCGAACGCCACGGGCACCGTCACCACCGCGAACGTCACCAACGTCGGCGTCTCGTGCACGACCAGCAGCTTCTCGGTCACCGGCAGCATCACCGGGCTCACGGGTACGGGCCTGCAGCTGCGCGTCAACGGCGGAGCGGGCCAGGCGGTCAGCGGCACGAGCTACTCGCTGACGCCGCAATTGCTGAGTGGCGCCTCGTACAGCGTCGCCGTCGCTCAGCAACCGACGGGACAGCTCTGTACCCTCACGAATCCGACCGGCACCATCACGAGCGCCGACGTGAGCGTTCCGGTGACGTGTTTGAACGCGTACACGGTCGGCGGCACCGTCACGGGCCTCGTCGGAACGGGCCTCTCGTTGTCGCTCTCGGCGGGCGGCACGCAGAACGTCAGCCCCTCCGCCGATGGCTCGTTCGCCTTCCCTGGTCTGGTCGCGACCGGCACCGGCTGGACCGCCTCGGTCACCAGCTCGCCAGCCACCCAGTCGTGTACCGCCGTCGGGACCAGCGGCACCGTGGCCGGCGCCAACGTCACGAGCATCGCCGTCACCTGCGTCAACACCTGGACCATCGGAGGCACCGTCGCCGGCCTCACGGGAACCGGCCTTCAGCTCGTGGTCAACGGCGGCGTGGCCAACAACGTCTCTGGTCCCTTCACCCTGTCGCCCCGCATCCCGACCGGTACGATGTACGCCGTCACCATCGTCACGCAGCCCGCAGGTCAGCTCTGTCTTGTCGCCAACGGCTCGGGCACCGCGACGGCCAACGTCACCAATGTGTCAATTCTGTGCGTCGCGACGCCCACCTCGTGCAATGCGTGGCACACCGCGTATCCGGCGCTCCCGTCGGGTGTGTTTCCCATTCGACCCGCGGCGACGACCTACGACGTGTACTGCGACATGATGACGAGCGGTGGCGGGTGGACGCTCGTCATGAAGATCGACGGCGCGGCGCAGACGTTCAACTACGACAGCTCGTATTGGAGCGACGCCGCAACGTTCAACCCGGGCTCCACGAACCTGAGCGACACGCAGATGAAGTCGCAGGCCTACAACGAGGTCGGCTTCTCGCAGATTCTCGTCGGCCTCCGTGAGGGCGTCGACCTGCGAACCGCCACCTTCAGCGCCGTCGCTCCGCACGCCCAGTCGTTGGTGACGAGCGGCGCCAGCTTCGGAGATCGCGCCACGTGGATGTCGCTGTCGGCGAACGCGGCGCTGCAGCCGAACTGCAACCAGAGCGGCGCCAGCAAGAACACCGGTGGCAGCGTCGGCTACTACTCGAGCTTCGCGCGCGTTCGGCTTGGCCACATCGCCGACGACGGTGGCTGCGGCGGCCACGACTCGTACATCGGCCTTGGTGGACAGGCTCCAAACCAGTGTGGCGGTGGCGTCGGCGTCTCGGCCGGCAACCGCGGGTGTTTCGGAGCCGTCAACGCGATGGGCGTTGGCGTCGGCGACCGCAACGCCGCGGCCTGGGGCTACCTCTGGGTGCGCTGATCACGGAAACACGTGCAGCAGCGCGGCGTCGACGGAGACCACCAGACTTCCATCAGGGAGCGCGACCAGACCGAGCGGCGTGTCACTCAACGTCATCAGGGTCGAGACCTGACCGTTGCGAACCTGCCGCAGCTGGTTGTTCGCGCCCAGGAAGTAGACGGTTCCATCGGGAGCGACCGTCAGCTGCTGCATCGAGGTGATGCCAGCGGTGAGCGCAGGTCCATCGCTGTCGATGGTCTTCGAGACGTCTCCCGCGACCAGGGTGAGCGACTCGTCGGTCTCGAGGCGGAAGAGCTGGGGCGGCCCAGAGCTGAACCCACCGTCGCCCGGCTCACGTGACGCGAAGACGTACCAGACCCCGTTCGGCCCGGGCGCCGACGACCGCGCGTTCATCACGCCCGGAAGCTGGCGAACGCCTCCGTCGGACGAGAGCTCCTGAAACCAGAACAGCGAGGCACGCAGCACGGCGCCGTTCGACATGAGCTGCCCGAGGTTCGGAACCGACGGTCTGAAGCGCCTGACGAGGGCGCCCGAGGGCTCGAGCACGGTGACGAGGCCAAGGTTGTCATCGCGGTTGAGCCACAGCTGGCCCTGGTGAAAGGCGAGGCTGGATTGAAACGTGAGCCCCGCGTCGACGGTCTCGACGAGCGCTCGAAGACCCGTCGGCCCCATACGAAGCACCCGGGCACGGTCGAGGGTGGCCGTGCTGTCGAGGAAGTACACACCATCGGGCGCGAGGCTGAGGCTGCGTGGCCATGACGCGCGGCCTGCGTCGCGGTCGCCGTCGACCAGGCGCCGGTCGGGAATGGGCCCGGCGAGCACGCGCAATGCGCTGGCAGTCACCGAGATGACCGACTCGCCTGAACCGGCGTAGAGGGTCTGGTCTCCATCGAACGTCGCGCTGCTGATGCACGCCGGTGGACGAACGACGACAGACCCAGCGTCTGTCCTGAACGTCAGGCGGCAGGCGTCGTGGGTGACCGTGGTGCTCGGGCTCGACCAGCGCAGGTCTTCGCTGGCCGGCGACACGACGACGCCACCGTCGGACCACATGAGCTTGTAGGCGACCGACGTGCGCGAGTCCGAGACGCGCACGTACGCCGTCAGCGGGTCGCCCTCGGCGACGCCAGTGCTGTACACGAGCCACACATCGTTCACGCCAGCGTCGAAGACTGGCAGGTGGGTGAGGTCGAATGAGTGCAACGTTCGAACGGTTCCGGTGGCGCTGACCTCACGGACCAGCAACGGAGACAACGCGAGCGTGTCGTGGGGAACCTGCACCCAGCGCGCGCCTGCGCCGCCCTGTGTGAGCGGTGAGCTGACCGAGAGCCGCGCGGCGCTGCCAATGCCGTCGAGCGCACCACCAGCGTCGGGGCGGCCTGCGAGCGTGGTGACGCTGCCGCGCGTCGAGACGAGCCGAATCGTCTGGCCGTCGCCGAGAAAGAAGAGGCCAGGCGTCGTGGTGGGCGCGAGCGATGGTCTGAGGGAGCCGAGGCTGGCGTTCGCTCCGACGCCGTCGATGGTGCCGGTGGCCGGTGAGCGACCCGCGATGGTGGTGACCTGCCCACGGCGCAGGTGCCGAACGCGGGCGTCGTCGATGAGGAGGATGTCTTCACCCTGAACGGCAATCGACTGCACGCCGTTGAACCGCACGTCGTCACCGCGGCCGTCGACGAACCCTCTGCCTGCGGGGACACCTACCAGCACGTCGGCGCAGGCCTGACTCTTCGGCGGTGTTCGCTGCACGCAGGTGCCCGAGACGCAGATGAGCGCGGTGGTGCAGGAGCGTTCTCCGCACGCGGTTCCATCAGGGACCTCGACGAGGCCGCAGCCAGCGTCGCGGGAGCACGTCGGGACGAGGCAGGGGTTGTCGGAGCCAGGACAGTACGGCGTGCCTTCGACCTGCCCACAGCCCAGGTCGGAGCAGACGTCGAGGGTGCACGGGTCGTGGTCGTCGCAGGTGACGGTGGTGCCCTTGCAGACGCCGGCGACGCACGAGGCGCGTGAGAAGCACGAGAGTGCGCTGGTGCAGGGCGTGTCATCGGCGACTGGCGTCTCGACGCAGCCGCGCGCGCTCAGCTCGAAGCGGCTGGTGACGCAAGGGCTGCTGGCCTGACAGACAGGAACGGCGAGACCGCGGCCCGAGAGCGCGAGTGAGAACGTTTGTTGGAGCGCGACGTCGAGGAGCTCGAGCGTTCCTTCGGCGGCTGTCGTCGTGACCGGGCGGAAGGTGATGGCGAGGTCGGTGCTCTCGCTGCCGGCGAGCTGCAGCAGCGCGGGCACCTCGAAGGGTCCTGTGACCGAGAGGCGCACCTCACGGGTCGTCTTGCCCGGAACGGTGATGGTGAGCGTGCGCTGGGTGGTGAAGCTGATGAAGGTGTCGTCGAAGGCGAGCGGATCGGTGGACACGCCGAGCGGCTCGAGCTCGAGACCCGAGACGGAGCCCTGCCGGCAGCCGGCTGCGACCAGCATCAACGCCAGCGTGATTCGTCGCATGACCCAGACCCTCGCCCAGTGAGACGGGAGGAGTCTGCGGGAACTTGCGTGAAAACGTCAGCTTCTGATTCGCCAGCAGCGCGCTCGACGTGGCCTCGGGCCAGTTCCGGTGACGGTCGTTGTCCTCAGAGCTCAGTCGGCGGACGCGAGTCGTCGCGGAGAAGCTGCGACGGGATGCCACGGTCATTCAGGTCGACGGCGGCGCGCCAGTTGAAGTGTGAGCAACCCGAGCAGCCACGCGGTCGAGCTGTCGAAGGCGCTGCACGAACACCCCACCGAGCCCGTCGCGCCAGCTTCTCCACCAGCCGTTGCTTCGCCGCCACCTGAAGGCGCCCCACCTGCGGATCCACCAGCCGTGGCTTCTCCGCCACCTGCGGATCCACCAGCCAACGCTTCACCACCAGCCGCGCCGCCAGCCGTGCTTCCACCAGCAGTCGCGGATCCACCGGCCGATGCGGATCCACCGGCCGATGCGGATCCACCTGCCGATGCGGATCCACCGGCCGACGCGGATCCGCCAGCCGACGCGGATCCACCGGCCGACGCGGCTCCACCTGCCGATGCGGATCCACCGGCCGACGCGGATCCACCGGCCGAGCCGCCACCGCTGCCAGCATCGACGCACCCCGAGCCAACGCAGCTCATCGACGTCGCTGGCTTCGGCTGACTACAGAACGTGTCTGCCACCGGCGTCGTCGTGCCCGTCAGCACGCACGCGACCGAGCGAGTCTGCGTTCCACTCCCGCACGTCGCAGAGCACGCACCGAAGCTGCCAACCAACCACTCCCACGTCGGGCACGCCTGAGGGTTGCACGTCTGCGAGGTCTCCGGCTTCGGCCCCGCACTCGAGCACTGCGTATCGGCAACCGTCACCATCGTCGGTTGTTCCACACACGTCACCGTGCGCGCCTGTGTTCCACCGCCGCACGGCACCGAGCACATGCCGAACGCGCTGCTCACCCATTGATACGTACAGGACTGTGCGCTGCAGGTCTGTGAGGTGGCCGGCTTCGTTCCTGCGCCTGAACAGGCCACATCGGCTGCAGTCGTCATCGACGTCAGCTCGCGACACGTCACCGAGCGCGTCTGCGTGCCCGGCCCGCACACGGTCGAGCACGTGCTGAAGGCGCCGGTCAGCCACTGGTAGTTGCACGCCTGCGTCGCGCACGCCTGCGAGGTCGCCGGCTTCGCTCCCGCGCCAGCACAGAGCCCGTCGGCCACCGTCGTCATCGTCGACTGCTCCACACACGTGACCGGCCGCGTCTGCGTCCCGCCTCCACAAATCGCGGAGCACGTGCCGAACGCGCCGCTCACCCACTGGTAGTTGCACGCTTGCGTTCCACACGCCTGGCTCGTCGGTGGCTTCGTGCCGCTCCCGCTGCACAAAGCGTCTGCCACCACCGTCGCCCCCGTCTGCTCGAAGCACACGACGGTGCGCGTCTGCGTGCCTCCGCCACAGAGCGCCGAACACGTGCTGAACGCGCTCGGCTGCCACACGTACACGGGGCACAGCTGGGTGTTGCAGGCCTGCGAGGTCGGCGGCTTCACGCCCGCGCACGACGCGTCAGGGGCGAGCCGGCTCAGGTTGTCGAGGCACACCACCGTGCGCGTCTGCGTGCCTCCATTGCACGTCGCCGAGCACGTGCTGAACGGCCCGGCCTGAAACGAGAACGTGCGCACCGGGTCGATGGTGTTGCTGGGAACGCAGGTCTGGTTCACGCACTGGCTGCTCGTGCCGCAGCTGACGCCGTTGGCCACCCGCACGTTGTTTCCCGAGCTCAGCGCGAAGCTCGTGCAGCTCAGCGGGTTGTTGTTCACGCCGCAGAAGAGAACGTTGCAGAAGTTGCCACCGTTCATCGAAGCCTGGTTCTGGCAGGTCGTCAGTCCGCTGACAGGGAAGCCGAGCGACGCGAGGTCGCGGCACTGGTCGAGGTAGCTGAGGCACTGGCCGAGGTAGCACTTGCCACCCGTCGGCGAGTTTCCGTCGTTGCAGACCGTGCCGGCGGTCTGGCTGAGCGAAGGCGGACAGTACGAGCTGAGGGTGTTGCAGAACGCGCCCTGGTCACACGCGCCGACCGCCGGGCGACAGCTGCGGGCCGTCGTCGCCAGTTGGCAGGCGTCACAGCAGCCGTCGAGGGTCGCGCACGTCGCGCCGGCCACGAGCTGGCAGGTCGCGCCGTTGCAGCAGGGGTCGTTCACCGTGCAGTTCGTGTCTCCGCAGTCGCAGCGCTCGCCCGCCTGCACGATGCCGTCACCACACCGCGCGGCGACGAAGGTGGTGGGCAGGTTGTCGAGGCAGGTCTGCTGTGAGCTGGCGACCCACTGCGCCAGATTGGCCTGGCTGCACGACGAGAACGTCGTCGGCACCGAGCCGCAGTTCGAACAACCCACGGCCGCCATGATGTACGCCGCGTTGTCGCACGCCGTTCCCGCCGAGCCCGTGTCGTGCTGCATGCCGAGGTTGTGACCCAGCTCGTGGGCCAGCGTGTTGCCGTGAAACGCCGTGTTGTTGAACGTGTGCTGCGAGACGGTGCCGCTCTCGCTCGTGCACATCGTGCTGACGCCGGCGAGGCCGATGGTGGTGCCGTCGAAGTCGAGCGCCGTGAGCAGCGAGCGCGAGTCGCCCGGCAGCGCCAGCGGTGAGCCCGAGGTGTTGAGCCACGCCTTGAAGTTGGCGAGCAGGGCCGAGGAGTTCGTCGTCGAGGTGAACGGCATCGACGTCGAGAAGATGACGACGCTCTTCACCGTGAGGGAGATGACGGGGTTGAGCGCTCCACGGCGGTAGGTGGAGTCGGCGACGTTGGCGATCTCGAGCACGCGCAGCTGGGTGTTCGCGCCGTTCGCCGTGGAGAACGTCGTGTCGGCGTACGCGGCGAGCTCGAGGTACTTGCTCGGCGACAGCAGGGCCTCGCGAGTCGCGCCAACCGGAACGGGCTTTCGCGTGACGGCCGAGCGCACCGGGTCGCCAGGCTCACGCACTGCAGGGCGAACGAGCACGTCGTTGGGAGTCGCACCGGGCTCGACCGACCACGCGATGCCCTCGAGTACGACGATGCCGCGCAGCCCGTCGCAGGTGCTCACCGCCGCCCACGAGTTCTGCGCGCTCCCCGAGCGCAGCCGCACCTCACCGTCGTAGAAGCAGTCGGTGCGCACGTCGCCGAGGCCACGCTCGGTCACCTGGTCGCCGTCGACCATCAGCACCTTGAAGTCGGGGCTGACGAGGTCGGTCTTGCGGGTGAGGTCGAGCACGACGGGCGTGCCATCGACTTCCAGCTCGAGCAGCAGCCGTGTCGTGCCGAGCGAGGTCAACGGTGCTGGTGGCGTCAGCGGCTCGAGGTGCGAAGGACTGCAGGCAGAGACGGCGACCAGAAGCGCGACGACACGGGCTGAACGCATGAAGCATCCACTGTAGCGGGACTCCATCTCGTCCAGTGGTCGCTGTGCCGCTTTCGTTACCCTGGACTCAGCGCCGAGAGATTGAACATCGCGCCACAGGTCGTGCAGCACAGCTGCTCGTCGTCCAGGCCGAAGCGGTCTGGCACGAGGTACCGGAGTGTCTCGTCGCGCTGACAAGCCGAACACCGTGCCGAGGCCATCGACGCGAACTTCGTGGCGTCGCTGTATTCGCAGAGCCGCATGCGGGCTCCGGTGACTCCACGCTCGGCGAGCCACGCCTCGAGCAGCGGGACTTCGGCCGGTGACGTCGGCACGTACATCGCGAGCGTCACGCCGTCGCAGAAGAAGGCCGTGTGGGCGACCCAGTGCTGGGTCGGCGCCCACGGCAGCACCACCGGCATCGACTTGAAGTAGCCCTCGGCTGAGCGCGGCTGGCGAAGGTCGAGCTTCCCGAAGATGGCGCCGAGCCCGAGGTCGTCGCCCGGCGTCGGCAGCTGCAGGCTCGCCGGAGCCTGGTCCTCCACCGCCGCGCCGCGCCCCTTCAGCCAGCTCGTCAGCTCGGCGGGAACCCCGCGAGCTTCGCGAGCACTGGCACGTCCGGGTAGTCCCGCTGAGAGCCGGTTGGGGCGTGCCGTCCAGCTGCAAAGTTCTGTCGAAGCTGTACAGATATCGAGGTCTGAGTGGCGCCGTAGAGCTGACTTCAGGAGTCGATACGCAGGTTCGCGCTCGGTTTCGCGGTTTGAATCACTTATCCCTCTCCGGCCGAGTTTGAGGAGCTGTACTACCGTCAGCACGAAAGTCGGGCCATGGTGGCCTGACTCACGAACAACAGCCTCCGGAATTCTCGGGGCGATTCAATCACGCGAAGTGGCTCGGCCTTGACAGGAAACTCTCGCAACCTGATTGTGCGCGCGCCCGCTTTGGGCAAGGAGAGGCGATGTCGCGACTACTGAAACTCGTCGTCGGTGTCTGTGTTTGCTTCGTCTTGGTGGGTGCAACCTGCTCGGGATCCGGAGGCGGTGGCGGTGGTGGCTCGGGTGGGGGAGCGCCAGCCCCGATCAAGAACCCGCCACTCCCTGAGAGACCGCTCAAACCAGCCACGTACACTGTTTTCGACGCGTTCGCCTACCCTGTGAGACCCGCATGCTCAAATTTGCCTGCGCACGTAATGCCGAATGCAGGCTGGAGTCTTGCGCAGGCGGCAGCGGCGGACTCTTGGTTCGGCTTCTATGCCGACAGTCCCGGTGTTCTGTTCTCCTCATGGTGGGACAACTCGCTGGCTTTCAACAATCCGAGATGCTCTGCGCCAACGACATTCTGTGATGACGCCAACGGCGCCGACCTGAACCCTCTAGTTGTGTACAACGGACACGGCTACTACCCGGACTCAACCGACCGAGAAGGGGGAATCTATGGGTTTGGAAAGCCCCCGCATCTCTCCCTGTCGTTCCCGTTCGGCTACGACAGTGATCCGGGTCTCCCTTGCGCTCTTCGAATGGGGAGCAACGACCCTAGTCACACCGACGTCGCCCTCGGAAGTCGCAATGGCGCGCTGGCTACCCACCTCGTATTGCACTCTTCATGCAATGGGCAGCCTCGGCTCATGCCATCGTTGCTGAGGTATTCTCGTGTCACTCAGGTGTTTGGCTTCATGTTCAGTCCTACGATTTGGGATAGCAGCCCGTTTGTGCCCCGGGTTCCCGTTGATGCCAAGCGCCTTGGTCTTTTCTTTCGAGACACGAGTTCACTCGGGAATGCAATTTCGTGGGCCAATAATTTCGGCGTCATTACGCGCGAAGACGGTGTCAAAGCTGGCGCAATCGCAAATACCTTCGGTCTCACAGCGCTGGAGGCGGAGCAGTTTGCGACAGATACCGAGGGCGGTGTTCCTCGGTCCAGTTCAAGCCAACACATGTTGCGCGCCGGCCAGCAGGTCTTCCGACTCTTACCGAGTTCGCTGACATACGAGGATTCGATCACTATCTCGTCCCAGTCATACTATGTGGCGCAGGATATCTGTAAGAATGTCGCCGGAAAGCCTGCCTTTGACTCATGTGGCAATCCCGATCCCGAGCTTTGTCCGTTCGGAAGTCAGTTGTTAGGCGAGCCCGAGCGATTCGCGCAGGGAACTCCAAGTGTCGCCATTCCAACTGATCGAAATACTCAGCCGACTCAAGTGTTGTGGCCGCGGTTTGGTCTGCGTAAGCGCCGACCGGTCTTTCCGGATCTCGCTGAGGCGACGGTCTCGATTGCTGGTTTCATGACGAGCGTGATTGGCGACCCTCGACTAGCGGAGACCCATCTGAGGGCGAACATTGCCGAAGGTGACTGGCATTACCGGGAACTCACGCCTGGCGTCTTTGTCGGATTTGATCCTGCCAAGTCGCGATTGCGAGTTCTAAATGCCTTCCCAGCCGAGAAGACGAGCCAGTCAGGAGTGATCGAGGTCATTTCGTGGACTGATGCCGAGCGCATTGTCGAGGACCTTCTGACGAGGCTCCCCTCAGTCGGGCTCAAAGACCGGGAGTACTGGTCGGTGGATGCGCCGATGCTGAGTCTGTACTCTGACAGGAAGGGTGGTGTTGTCCGCCCATGGCAGTATTCGTACACAATCTTTCGAAAAGTTAATGGGATTCCAGTGCGGGATGCAGCGCTCACGGTTTGGGTGCACCGTTCCGGTGTGGTTTCCTATCTGCAGCTAACCGGCTTGGAGGACATGCTTAGCGGTCCTCCAGGCGATGAGTTCTCTTCGCTGCCTTCGATCGGTTTCGGACCAATCAGGTTCTCCAGAGAGGATGGTCTCGCGAAGTTTCAGGCCAAGACCGGTGTGCCGAGGACGTCAATCATCTGGGCGAACGTTAGCCTTCAGGCCAACGGAGCCAAGTGTCCATTGCGGGAGCAGGACGAGGATTGTGGAGTCATCGCGCCGTTCTTGGATATTCGATTCAATACGGCGCCGCCGGAGTCGAAAGAGTCCGGTGAGGTTGGGTCTGCAGTTGTAGACTTGGTTTCAGGCGAAGTCTTCTCGTCGGTGCAGTACTATCCCCAATGAGCATCACAAGAACATCCCTGCTAGCGATTGTTGTGTTGCATGGATGTTCGAGGAGCCAAATCGAGCAGGTAGCACCGCCTCCGGGCGAGGAGTGTGTTGCCTATCGGTATCAAGGCTGGGTGTATGGCCAAAACGTGAACGCGGTTTATGCCCCCTCTTGGGATGTTGGGGAGGTCGGGCCGGTTGTGGTGCGTCTCAGAACCATCTTGGAAAGCGGAGAGACGCTCGAGCTGGCGACCGCAGGCGAGCCCACCTCCACGAGGCGTGCGGGCGGCTCGATTTCGATGATCGAGCGGCTGAGCACCTCGAATGTCGTGTGTGGGCCAGGCGGGGTCTCTCGTGGGTGTCGAATTGAGGGCGGGCACTGGCCCAATGCCGATTCCGTCGCGCTGGCGGCTGTGAGTGCTGCATGGCGCGTTCGAGTCCTTGCTCCAGACGGCGGCGTTCTTCTCGAACGCCCTGCTGAGCCATAGCTCGGCGCCTCCGCGGCGTGTGGTCGTTCGGAAGCTCAAGGGATTCCAGACGCTCACGGTCGAGGGCCAGGCGACCAGCGTGCTGATGAACCTGCAGGCGAAGACGCGCTCGTGGAGCGGGAAGCGCCGACACGCCCGAGCTGGCGACCGTCTGTACGGCAGGGAGCCCGGTGATGGTCGCGGTGCCGGCGCCCGACACCTCACCCGTCACTTCGTCGGTGACGCGGGCCTTCACCAACGAAGCGCCGCTCACCTTCAGCAGCAACCGCCTGCTGGTGAGGCCCGACGCGTCGACGTTCGACCCGCCGGTCGCCTCGAGGGTGGTGTTGGCCACGGAGCCAGCCACCGTCACCGTGCTCGACCCCGAGGCAGAGAACGTGGCCGCCACTGCCGTCGCAGGAGCCTCGGTCGGCGTCACCTTCGCGCCACGAGCGACGCGATTCACCGCCACCGAGGGCGCAGAGCCCGTCGTGCCCGTCAGCACGGCACCGAACCCGTCGGCCGCGCGCGCGTCTTCTTCACGGCCGAGGTGGCCCAGCGCCTGACTGAGCAGCGTCCACCCGTCGGCGTCGGCGACCTGCGCTCGATGCGAAGGCCGGAGCACCTGCCGCCGCCGCGCCCGTGTCGCTGCACTGAGCGCCGCAGCTGAGCCGTGTCAGGGCTGAGGAGTACACGCTTTCCCGGTGGGCGAGGAGCGGCGACGGGCGCCGGAGACGTCATTGCTGAGCAGGGCCTTCGACGAGGGCTGGCCGCGTGTGTGCGACTCGGTACCGCAGCGGGTGAAGCGAGAAGCCAGTGCGTACCAGCGCTGTGGAGACGTGCGGTACGGCTTCTCCGAGGTGACGTGCGAAGGCTGTGAGGCGTCACGGCTGGTGGCCTTCTGCTGCAAGGGCCGCGGCTGGTGTCCCTCGTGCACCAACCGCCGCGCCGTCGAGACGGGCCTGCGCGTCGCGGCGCTGCTGCCCCATGTCGGCCATCGCCAGTGGACGCTGAGTCTTCCCTTCGCGCGCGCTTCCTGGTGGTGAAGCGGCCGGTGTTACTGAAGCGCCTCGAGGTGCGTCTGGTGCGCGCGGTGTGGCGATGGCAACGCAGCGCAGCCCGCCGCCTGGGCGTGTCAGGCCCGCTGCGAGGAGGCGCCGTCGTCTTCACCCAGTGGTTTGGCTCCAGCCTTCAACTCACGCCGCACCTGCATGCCCTGGTGGCCGAGGCGCATCGTGCACCTGCCTCCACCGTTGGACGACGACGTCGCAGCCATCCTGGCGAGGGTGCTGCTGCAGGCGAAGAAGGACTTCGCCGAGGCTGAGGCCGCGTGGCCCGAGGACGAGACTGGCCAGCAGCAGTGTCTGCAGCGGCCTCTGGGCCTCGCACTCCCTCCCTTGCCGAGACGTCGCCGCGTTGCCGTCGCCCATAGCTTCTCGCTGCACGCTGACACTGCGGTGCACGGCAATGACAGGCAAGGCCTCTAGCGCCTCGCACGGTACGGCGCCAGGGGTCCCGTCGCCGAGTCGCGGCTCAAGTCGCTCGATGACGGGCGCTACCAGTACACGCCCAAGAAGGGAGTCTCCTTCACCGTCACCGCCCAGCAGCTCGTCCGCCGTCTCGTCTCTCTGGTGCCTCCTGCGAAAACGCACCTCACCAGCTTCCACGGTGTCTACGCACCTCACGCAGCGCTGCGCCCTGTCGTCACGGCTCCACCGCCGCCAACACCAGTGCCGTCACCGTCCCCGAAGCAGCAGCGTCGCGCCACCCGTCGCCTCGACTGGGCCGCGCTTCACCAACACACCTTCTCCATCGACGTCTTGCGCTGCCCCTCCTGCGGCGGCCGTCGCCGCGTCATCGCCGTGCACTCCACCCGCACCGCCGCCGAGGCCCGCCTCTCTTCGGGTCAGCCCTCGAGCAACGAGCGCAGGCTGCGCACGTTCGTCGCGTCATCGAGCAGGCCATCGTCGAGCAGCTCACGCAGCACAGGGCGGGGCAGGGCCCACAGCTGCAGCATGTCTTCCCACTCACCCAGCACCACGAGCAGCTTCACGTCGCGCAGGTCGCGGTAGAGGTCGTTCAAATTGTGCACGAGGCCGGGCACATCTTCGACGTCCCACTTCTCGGTCACCACGCGCGGCCCGTCGGCTTCACGCAGGACATCGGGCGGCAGCTCGAACTGCACCTCGAGCTGCATCGGTGTCTTCCCGCGAACGTCGACGACGCGCAGCTTCGTCGCGAGCCCGCCTTTGAGATGCGCGAGCGAGCCGATGGCCTCGTCGGGCGTCACCTGCCACGAGACCGAGAGCCCTCCGACGAGCCGGCCCGCGTGACAGAGCTTCAGCAGCGAGTTCTGCCGCCCCTTGCCCTGCAGCAGCTGGAGTGACTTGAGGCGTTGAGTGAGCGTCACGACGACGCCCTGCTACGCGAGAGTGCGTCAGTGCACCACGGTGCCGTCGGCGAACGAGACCTCGGTGCGGTTGTTGAGCCAGACGGGAATTCCGACGGCCGTGAGCACGCCACCGACGAGCGCGGTGACGATGCCTCCCGCGACGAAGCCGCCACCACCGCCGTACGACGAGCCGCCGCCGATGAGGGCGAACGTCGCTCCGAGCCCGATGGACGTCACCCCGGTGAGGAAGCTCATCAGCCCCCAGAAGTGGCCGACCGCGCTGCCGGCCTTCACCTGCAGGTTCACCTGGCCCGCCTTGTTCGCGTGGTCGGCGAGAATCACCTCGTTCGTCATGGTGACGCCCGAGCCGCCGATGAAGAAGCGGTCATCGCTGCGGTTGATGACGGAGTCGCACGGCGCACGGCACTCGTCGGCGAAGGAGTGGATGGTGACGGTCGCGGTGCCACGGCCGGTGTACGCCGACCCGTAGCTGGTGCCGGCGTAGCGCAAGAGCCGCACGTCGCGGGAGTCGGTGTCGATGTGCACGAGCGAGGCATCTTTCGGCATCGGCGGCGGGCCGCCTTCGGCAGTCATCATCGGCTGCGCCTTTCGCTCGAGCTGCGGCTCGATGGTGAGCGCCATGACGAGGGTGAGCTTCTTGTCGAGCGCGCGGCAGTCGGCGTCGTCGGCGGTGAGCTCGCGCGTGCCCAGCACTTCTCCAGCGGCGGACACCAGCGTGAGCCTCGCCTTCCAGCGCGGCGCCGTGCCCTGCTGCAGGTTGCCCTCGACGCGAAACTGCGGGTCCTTCGCGAAGATGGAGCGGCCGAGCTTCTCCTCGACGGCTTGCGCGAGGTCTCCGGGCCCGATGCAGCCTTCCGGCGCTCTCCAGGTGAGGCCCCAGCGGGCGTCGGTGGCAGCAGCAGCGGTCGAAGCGAGGACGAGGCAGAAGACGGTGACGAGACGAGACATGGGCAGCTCCAATGAGAAGGTGACTCCCCATGAGTGGGGCGGTGAGGACTGTCTTTTGAGAGGGGATTTGCAGCGCGCTTTCAGTCGCACGCGCCTGCGCCCGCGCCACCGCCATTGAGCGGGTAACACGACTTGCCGCTGGGGCAGGTGGGGGCGGCCGGGTCGCAGAGCTGATGACAGGTGGTGGGCGCCGTCGCGGTGCCCACGCAGGTCAGGCCCAGGCCGCAATCATTCACATACGAGCAGCTCGAGCCGAGGGTGTACGAGCCCGCGTATGCGCACACGGTGGCTTGCTGGTTGATGAAGCAGCCATTCACGCAGTCCTGCTTGAGCAGGTCGCAGGTCGCGCCGTTCGTCTTCAGACAGACACGCGCGCCGTCGTTGCGCTGCGTGCAGCTCTCTCCGACGCCGCAGCTCGTCTGGGTGCACAACTGCGCGCAGAAGCCGATGTTGCCACCGGGCGCGTGCTCGCAGCGCGTGCCAGCCACGCAGTCACCGTTCGTCGCGCAGAACGAACCTACGGGGCCGAAGCCGGGCCGCTCGCATACGCCCGACCACGACTCCTCGCTCGGGTAGCAGGTGAGTGACGGGTCGGCGCAGAGGCCAGACGAGAGACACTCGGGAGCGCAGCGCTGCCCATCACCGATGAAGCCTGTGTTGCAGGTGCAAGTGACTTCGGTCGCCGTGCGCATCGAGCACCGCGCCGAGGCGCTGCAGCCGCCGTTCCCCGAGAGGCAGCGGTTGATGACGCACTGGCCGCCGACGCGCACGAAGCCGTTGAGGCACTCGCACGTCGAGCCGGGGCTCGTGTTGCGGCACTGCTCGTTCGCCCCACACGTCATGCCGCGCGCGCACTCGTCGACGTCGACGCAGCCGAGGGTGGGGTCGCCTTCGAAGCCGAAGGGACAGCGGCAGCTCGAGGCCTGGGTCGTGCACACGGCTCCGCACGCTCGTCCGCCGAAGCTGCAGCCACACGTCCCCGACGCAGAGCAGGTCGAGCCGCTCGCCTTGCAGTCGGCGTTCGAGAAGCATCGGCGCGCGCACGTTCGCGTCTCGGGGTCGCAGCCGAAGTCGCCAGGGCAGGGGTTGGCGAGACAGTCGGTGGGCAGCGCTTCACACCGGCCCGTGTTGCAGACGAGCCCGGCCTGACACTGATTGCCGCAGCTGCCGCAGTTCGATTCGTCGGTCGCCGGGTCGACACAGCTTCCCTGACACTCGAGCGTGGTGCCGGCGCACTGACTTCTCGGAGTCGTGTTGCCTCCCGCGGCTCCGCCACCGGTTGCAGTCGTGGTGCCGCCGGCCGTCGAGATGGATGCCGCTCCCCCGCCGCTGTTGGTCGACGGCACGCCGCCGACGCAGACGCCGACCGCGCAGGACTGGGCGGTGGAGCAGGTGGTGCACGTGCGCCCGGCGATGCCGCACGCCGTCTGCGTGGTGCCGCTCTGACACTCACCCGCTGCGTCGCAACAACCCGCACACGTCGTGGAGCAATCACTTCTGGTCGGGCCCTGGCCACAGGCGGCACAGAGCAGGAGGAACAGCACGGTCTGGAGTCGTCGGTCCGGTGACATGCCCCTTGAGTGGGAGCACCCGGCCGGAATTTTGAGACGATTTACCGGCGTCGTTTCAGCGCGGCCAACAGCCCGAGAATCATGGCGATGGGACCCGCTGAGGTGCACCCGCACCCGACCGTGTAGTCGCCGTTGAGGACCGGGAGGCCAGCATCGACGGCTCCGGCATCTCGCTGCTCCATCGGTCCCGCGTCGACGTGCGGCAGGCCCGCATCGCTTCCCGAGCCCGCGTCGAGCGGCCCTGCATCGATGGCGAGCCCCGCGTCCATTCCCGCGTCAGGCTGCGCCGAACCGCCATCGACTCCTGCGTCGGCCGCAGGGCCAGCATCGATGCCGGCGTCCATCGATGGGCCGGCGTCGACCATCGGCCCGGCATCGTTCGTGGCGCCAGCGTCGCGACCGGTGCCAGCGTCACCTGGTCCTATCGGGCGGGCACACCGGCACGAATTGCCCGTCGTGAAGAAGATGTAGCCTGGCGCGCACGACGCCATGCAGCTCGCCTGGAACACGGTACAGGTTCCCAGGCAGAGGACGTCGCAGCTGCTCATGCAGCTCACCGTGCTGTCGTCTCCAACGGTCAGCTCGCACTGCGAGAGGGCTCCACAGGTGACGGTGGAGTGAGCTCCGGTCGCGGCGGTGCAGGCGCCAGAGCCGGTGCACAGAACGCCGGCGTCATTGCCCAGCACGACGTCGAGGGCACCACCGGTTCGTTGGTCGACGAAGCTGCTGTGGCCAAGCCGCCCCTGACAGGTGCTCGCGGTGCAGCGCAGCGAAGACTCGGCTCCGGCGTCGAAGGTGCAACTCGCGGTCTGATTGCAGGTGAGGTCCAGTTCGTCCGCCGCCGCCGTGCTGCAAGACGAGGCCATCTCGCAGCGAACTCGAGAGTCGGCTCCGGCCTGGAAGCCGCAGTCCGCGAACGAGCAGCGCAGGTCGCAGGAGCCCCCATCACAGCCCGCCAGGCAGCCCATCGTGCAGGCGCAGCTGGAGCCGCCCGAGCAGGGGCATGTCGCCGAGCCGGGCAGGCAATAGGTTTGCGCTCCCGCTCCCGCGCTCGCCGAGACGACCAGGACCAGGAAGCACCAGCGCACGCGCGCAGTGTGTCACAGCAGCGCTGGCCTCGACTTGATCAGCACATCGGTTTCGTCATGGACCGCCGTCGCCCGGTGTCGCCGCCGTCGCGCCCGCATCGGGAACGAAGACGACCTCCTCGGGCCGGCCCTTCGTCAGGTACTTCCACGTCCCCGACTTCTGGCCGCCGACGTACGCGCCGATGGACAGGAGCCCCCCGTCGGGGAAGTTGCTCGTCCACTCGCCGTCGGGTTTGCCCGCGACGTAGCCGCCGACGAAGCGCTGCTGCCCCGAGCGATAGAAGCCGCGCCAGCTGCCCTCTTCGACGCCGCCATCGAACTCGCCCTCGAGCATCACCTGGCCGTTGTCGTGGAAATATTGCCAGTGACCCGTTGGCTTGCCATCCACGAGCGTGCCGCGCTTCTCGAGCGTGCCGTCGGAGTGCCAGAAGCTCCACAGGCCCATGCCCACCTGCGTGATGGTGTCGTCCTCCTTCGCGCGACAGACGAGACAGCCGAGCGTGCCCTTCTCGGGGTCAGACTCCCAGCGGCCAACCCACTCGCGACACGACTCGGCAGCGTCGGAGAGCTCGTTGCCCTGGTCGAACGTCGGCTCGCGCCACGCCTGCCCGGTGGACCAGTTCAGCTTCCACGCCCCCTGCGCCTTGCCGCCTTCGTTGAGGCCGGTCGCTTCGGGTTTGCCGTTGGCGAAGAAGTGCGTCCACTCGCCTTCCGGCTGGTCACCCGCGAACGGGCCAACCCGGTACAGCGTTCCGTCCCATCGGTAGAAGCGCCACTCGCCCGTGCGCTCTCCCTTTTCATACATGCCTTGCCACTCGGTCTTGCCGTTCTTCCACTTCTGGGTCCACTCGCCCTGCTCCTGACCGTCGACGAAGTGGCCCGAGCGGCGGGGAATGCCGCCTTCGTTGTAGTCGACGTAGAGCCCGTTGCGCTGGCAGTTGGCGTAGGTGTCTTCGACGATGAGCTGGCCCTCTTCGTCCCACAGATGCCAGCGGCCTTCGGGACAACCCTGCACGTAGCGGCCGTGGAGCCCGAGCTTTCCGGTCGGGTGCCAGGTCTTCCATTCGCCGGTGCCCTTCGTGACGGTAGAGCGGCCGAGCAGCGTGCCATCGACCGCGCGGAACTCGTGCACGCCCTCGGGCAGGCCGTCGACGTACTTCCCCTGACGCAGCACTTCGCCGGTCGGGTGGTAATCCGTGTACACGCCGTTCAAGACGCCTTTCACATACATCTTCACGGCGCGGCGCTTTCCGTGGCCGTCGAAGGTCGTCCACTCCCCCGAGCGCTGCTTCGCGATGAGACAGCCTTCACCTGGCTCCTCGAGGTCGACGAACCAGCGGCCTCCGAGCTTCGTGCACGCGGCCTGCTTCTCGCCGAAGCGCTCGCCGCCGCGGAACTCGACGTCACGCCACGCCTCGCCCGAGATGAGGTGCTCCTTGAAGGTGCCGTTCATCAGGCCTGACGCGTACGGGCCCACGAGGTGCTTCTCGCCGGATTGGGGGTGGAAGGTCGTCCACTCTCCGACGCGCACGCCCTTCGTGTAGCTGCCCTTGGAGATTCTCTTCCCGTCGAGCGCCCACTCGCTCCACTCGCCGTCGCGCTGGCCGTTGAGCCAGCCGCCGCGCCAGCGAATCTGGCAGTTGATGAAGTAGCCGACGCTGGGGCCGTCGCGTTTGCCCAGCTTCCACGAGGTCTCTTCGATGAGCTGGCCGCCCGCGGCGACGTCACGCCAGACGCCGTCACGTTTGCCCTTGATGGAGCAGCCGGACGAGATGCCTTCCACCTTCCACGTGCCGCCGCGCTTCTTGCAATCATTCGCGTCTTCGGCGAACGCGAGCTGCGCAAAGAGAATGACAAGAAAGACGCTTCTCATGGCTCGAGCACCTTCTTGAGCGCGTCGTCGGCAGAGACCCGCACCGGCGAGCCATCGAGGCTGCGCAGGTCGCTGTCGGTGAGCGAGACCTTCGGAGAGAAGGCCTCGTTGTGGAAGGCGTCGAGGGCCGCCGTGGCCGTCTCTCCCGTGGCGCAGGCGAGGCGGGAGCCAGCCGAGTCGGTGAGACAGATGACGACGCCTTTGCCCTGCGCATCGACTCGAAGCTTGAAGGGCGCGTTGTCGGTGATGCGGAACCGGTCGGAGCGGCCGAGCCGTGACGCGGTCTCGTCGGCGAGCTCACTGCCGTCGTGAGAGAGGCTGGTGGGCAGCTCGATCTCCAGGATTCTCAGAATCGTCGGCCACTGGCGCATCACCACGTCGAGGTCGGCCTTCGCGTCCGCATCTTTGCCCTCTTTGCGCGAGGCCTCGGCGCGAATCGCCTGCACGCGCCACCGGAGCAACGCTTCTTCTCTCGGCAGGCTCTTCAGCGCGGCGGTGGCGAAGGTGATGGCGTCTTCTTCGTCGCCGTTCTTCAGCGCGAGCTCGGCCTCGAAGGCGTCGTAGTAGCTGGCGGCGATGGGCGTGGGCGTGTCGAGCTCGCGCGCCTTCGCGATGCCAGTGCGCATCACGCCCTGACCGAGCACGTTGATGAGGTCGCCGGTCCTCCAAGCGGCCCAGTCGCCGACGTCGGAGAGGTTGGGGCGCACGACGAGCAGCAGCCGGTCGTCTTCTGCGAGCAGCTGCATGAGCGCGCGGCGCACCTCCCAGCGGGTGGCGATGGCCGAGGAGAGCTCGGAGGACACGTCGAAGAGGCCCTTGAGGCGCGGGCCGTACGAGGCGCGCTCTTCGAGGCGGCGAATCTGGCCGTCGAGCGCGTAGAGGTAGCGCAGCGTGCGGCGCGTGCGCTCGACCTTCACGGGGCTGCTCGTCATGCCGGTGCGCGCAGGTTGACGGTACAGCTCGACGGCGAGCTTGAAGGCGTCGGGCTCTTTGCCCAGCGTGCCGAGCAGGTCGCAGAGCACTTCACGGCGCACGAGGGCGAACTGTGGGCGGTAGCGCTTCTCGACGTACTTCGTGCGCGCGGTCTGCAGCGACGAGAGCGCCTTCTGCGGCAGCCCCTGAATCATCGCGAGCGTGGCGAGCTGGTCGTACGGCGTCGCGGTGCAGTCGCGTGACTTGTCGGCGCGAAGCATCAGCTCCTCGGCCTCGGGCAGCTGGAAGTTCGTGTACGCGGTGCCGCCGGCGTTGAGCAGAATCGTGCAGCTCTTGTCGTCGGTCGCGCGCACGCCCTCGAGCGCCCAGTGGTGGGCCTTCACGCGGTCGTGTTGTTCGAAGGCGATGCTGAGCAGCCCGTTGTAACCCCAGATGCGCTCGGCGACGTCTTTGGAGCCCGACATGCGCGTGGCGATGGCGGTCGCTTCGTCGACGCGGCCCAACTTGAAGAGCGGCCAGATGCGCAGGTTCGGCGGCGGACCTCCGTAGCGCTCTTCGTATTCGTCGAGCACGTCGAGGGCTTCCTGGTTGCGGGCCATCTCGAAGACGAGGTCGTACTTCTCGAGGAGCAGGTTCATGCCCCACTCGGCGTCACGCCAGGCGAGCAGCTCTTCGGCGCGCTTCAGGAAATAGAGGGCACGCGCGTGGTTGCCTTCTTCGTCGTGGTGCACGCGCGCCATGGCCCACGTGGCGACGAAGGAGTCGGGGTTCTTCTCGAGCACCTGCTCGGCCGCACGGCGGGCCTTGATGAAGTGGCGGCCGTCGAGCTCCTTGAGCAACGCCTGCTCCTCGGCCGTGAACGAGTCGGCCAACGCCGCGAACGCGGGCGTCGAGACCAGAACAACGAAGATCAAGATGCACCGCAATTGTATCGCCAATGGGGCGCCGGCACGATGCCCGCCTTGTGATGTCATTCGGCGCTCGACGGCTTTCCACCTCCGTCAAGGTAGGCCTCTCCTTGGCGGTTCACCGAGAACACAGCCGCTGCGCCCGAACGATCCGCCGTAACCAGTCGCTTCGCGGTTGATCTGAGTGTCTTGGCTATGTTGCTTTGCGCGATCTTGGCACCCACGCTGTCGGACGCATATTCGATCTCTCGTGCGGTCATCGACTTCTTGCCTAGGTCTCTACCGCACTTCAAGATCAGCAGCACCTTCATGGTGCGGTCGCGCCCATCGAGAATCGACTTTGAGTTAGGCGCGTTCATGACGGCCTCCGCAAGTGCCTCGACAGGCAAGGCTGCTTCCTTGGGGGAACTAGAGGCAGCTACTTCTTTCCGGGTGGCGGGCGCCTCTTGAACAGGAGCACCGGTAAGTTTGGGCAGAAGATAGTCCATCTTCTCCTGTATGAACGCAGTACTGCTCGACTCAATCTCGAGTTCGTGATTGTTGAGCTTAAGACGGATCCGGTGCATTGGGTGCCCTCTTGAAGAAGTTTCGCAGTTGAGTGCAGACCGGACCGAGGGTTGCTTCAAGGTTTCCATCTGACCGGCTTGCGTAGGTGATTGCCGTGACCCCGAGGAGATCAGTAGGAATATCGGGCTTGTTGTCGCGTGGAAAAACTACCGCCGTTCGCTTGGTGCCAAGCATCCCGTAGAACAACCCCAACTCGATGAGTACGTTGTCGCGGGTTGCAGCGACAAGGTTCCCGCGCTTCTCAAGTTGGTCGTCGGGAGTCATCACGAGTATGGCGAAGTCAATCTTCCCCCGAGTCTCAAGAAGAGACGCCAAGGTCGTGTTGGATGGTGCGAAGATACCCTGATTCCAGACGGTGCAGTCAGCGTCGTGTTCGAGGCCGAGTTGGATGTGGTTGGCAATCTCCAATCCTTCCCGTGAAGAACCGATAAAGACCCGCGGCTTAGGTTTGGGTGCGCCTTTGACAGACTTTGCAGCAGGTCTTGAAATTGAGATCGAAGGGGTTTCCGCTGGCTTCGTCTCGTGAGGCTGGTTGCCGGACGGCCCATTCACAAGTTGGGCTTCAAGTCGAAACTTCTTGAAGAGCGCCCCTCGTTCCGAGAGTTTGAGCCTGTATCGACCAGTTGAAGGTGAAAAGACTGCGGGGTGCCTACGAAGCGCCTCCTTGAGGCGAGTCACATTGGCATTCCCTAGCCCCAGCCGTCTGAGCTCAGCGGCAGCTTCTCCCGATGTGATCTGTGTCGAGAGACCGTTGGCATCCTTGAAGCAAAGAAGAGCCACGGCTAACTCGACATGAGAGAGCCCCAACTGCGCAATCGTTTCAGCGAACTCCTCAATCGACCTGTGCACTATTTCCGAGCCTCCGCTCCAACTGCCCCCGCCAAGAGGGCCTTTACCCGTCGAATTCCCTCATTTGTAATTCGGTACTTTTTCCGAGCTTGCCTGCTTGTGCCTGACTTCTTTGTTTGAATCATCAACTGGGGTCGAGCCTCAATCAACTCGGACAGAGATCGCGTCACGTTGCTGAGGCCATGCCCGAGGTTCTTGAGCGCGCTGTTGAGTGTCTGACTTTCTGACTCGGTACTCTCTTCCACAACGTGCTGCCAATAACTGGCAACCAATGCCCTGTCTGCATCCGTCTGTGGCTGACACTTCTCGAAGAACGATGCGAAGTCTTTGGCTTGGCCTTCTCCTCCCGGAGGCGGTGGGCGCTCGCTTGTGGCCTTCACGGATAGATCCTGGTCCTTCGGTTCAGCCAAGAACCTGTCTCCTGCCCACCGAAGAACACGGTCGATCGCGTCCGCATCAAGCTCCGCGAAGAGCCGCGCGATTCCGGACATCGCTTGAACCTCCAGGTCACCTTCCGTGGGTTTAGTCGGCATGTCCTCAACCTGAATGTTCAGTTGAGCCAGTGTCAAGCGCTAGGGATCAAGGATGCGGCGCGACAGCCGCTCAGCGGGCGCCTTGAGAGTCTCGGTGATGAACGCGCGGCGATGACACCGGAACGAGTCGGCCAACGCCGCGAACGCGCGCGTCGAGACCAGCAGGCTGAGGAGCAGGAGCCGGAGCATCAGGGCAGGCCCATGGTCTGGCGCGACAACCGCTCGATGGGCGCCTTGAGAATCTCGCTGATGAGCGCGGGCGCGACGACGCCGGGAGCGAGCTCGAGTCGATGCGCGAACAACACCGGCGCGAGCGTCTCGAGGTCTTCACTCGACACGAAGTCACGCCCACGCAGCACGGCCAGGGTCTGGAGCGCAGGAATCGCCTGCACGAGACACCGCGTCGAGATGCCCTGACGCACGCGCTTGTCGGCGCGAAGCAGCCGCGCCACGTCGACGAGGCACTCCTGTACGCGCGTGTCGACCGCCACCGTCTCACGCACCAGCTTCCGGCACGCGACGACGTCGCCACGCAGCACCTTCGGCAAATCTCTCGACACGCGCGGCGTTCCCCACGCACGCAACACCTCGAGCTCGGACGCGCGGTCGATGTGCTTCATCGACAGCTTGAACAAGAAGCGGTCGAGCTGCGCCATCGGCAACGGATACGTGCCCACCGCGTCGAGCGGGTTCTGCGTCGCGAGCACGAAGAACAGGTCGTCGAGCTTGTGCGTCGTGTTGTCGACCGTGACCTGCTTCTCGGCCATCGCCTCGAGCAGCGCCGACTGCACCTTCGGCGACGTGCGGTTGATTTCGTCGACGAGCACCACGTACGCGAACAGCGGCCCACGGCGGAACGTGAAGTTGTTCGTCGCAGTGTCGAAGATCATCACGCCGGTCACGTCACTCGGCAGCAGGTCGGGCGTGAACTGCACGCGGCGGAAGTCGGCGATGTCGTCGTGGTGCAGGTCGTCGATGATGGAGTGGCCCAGCGACTTCGCGAGCGTCGTCTTGCCCGAGCCCGGGTAGTCCTCGAGCAGCACGTGGCCGTCGGCGAAGAGCGCCACCAGCACCAGCTCGATGATGTCGTCGCGGCCCATCACCTGCTCACGCATGCGGTCTCGCAACCTCGCCGCCACCGTGCGCACGTCTTCGAGGCTCGAGATGCCCTTCGGCGCGGAAGGAATGACAGGCACAGGCGCGGGCGCCGCCACTGCGACGGCAGGCACCAGGGTCGGGTCGGTCTCGATGGTCATACGGTCTCCAGAGGCGTCATCGGGTGAACCACCAGCCGATGGGGTTGAGCAGGCCGCGAACGCGAATCGTCCACGGGGTGTTGGCGCGAAGCTCTTTCAGCGTCGCGCGGGCGAGGGTGGCGAACTGCGACTGCGTCTGCGGGTCGTTGCCCTTCAAAGCCAAACGCAGGTGCGCAGTGGTGAGCGCTGCAAACGTCGGAGCCTGCTTTGCGAGCCGCTCGGCATGTCGCTCGCGGCTCTCACCGAAGTGCCTCGTCGCGCCGATGTCAGAGAGCCAGTCGAGCACGCCGCGGTACACCTTCACGTGCGAGCCGCCCTGCAGCCGGCGCAGCACCTTGATGAAGTACGCGAGCGCGACGACGCCGAGCAGGCCACCGAAGCCGATGCGTCCCCACGGCAGGTTGAACGCGCGCGCGACCGGCTGGCTCACCGGGTCCTTGCGGGCGAGCTCACCGAAGACGACCTCGAGCTCCTGCTCCATCGGCGGCCGCACCGGCTCGTCGCTCGCTTCAGGGCTGATGTCGAAGGTCACCCAGCCGACACCGTCGAGATAGATTTCAGGCCAGGCGTGCGCGTCCTGCCCGAAGATGAGCACCGCCGAGCCCGCGCCACGCCGCTGCGTCTGCACGCCGTACCCGAGGGCCACGCGCGCCGGAATGCCCTGGCTGCGCAGCAGGAACGTCGCCGCGTGCGCGAAGTGAACGCAGTAGCCCTTCATCTCGCCGAAGAGGAAGTTGGCCGTCGGCGTGTCTCCGACGAGCTGCTTCTGCTTGAGGCTGTAGAACCCCTTCTTCTCCAGGTACTGCTTGATGGCGAAGGCCTTCATCACGTCGTCGCCGACGAAGCGCGGGTCGATGTCGCGCACGATGGAGTCCGACAGCTCGAGGTAGCGCGGGTCCTTCGGCATCGCGGTGTAGTGCGCGCGCTCGGCCTCGCTCCACGACTCGGGCGCCGCGACTCTGCCGAAGAGGCGGTCGAGCGGCCGCACCAGCAGTGACGACTTCACGTCGTAGACGGCGACGAACCGGCGCGGGTCGGGGTTCTCGAGCATCTGCATCTGACTGGGATGTCCGAGCCCCGGCAGCTGCGCGTGGTCGACGAGCAGGAACATCGAGGTGTCGAAGGTCTCGTGCAGCCCCGGAGCCTGCGGCGACTCGACCTTCACGGGACCGGCGGAGGGGAACACGCGCGGCACGTCGGGGTCGAAGTCACCCGAGTCGTCCTGCTCCAGCTTGTCGCCGACGAGCCGCGAGCGCACCGCCTGGCGGAAATACAACACAGGCGTCTCGGGCAACTCGTCCTGCAGCAGCACGATGGCAACGGGGTCGGGCGGCTTGTTGCTCTGGCCTCCACCGTTGCCGTCACCTTTGCCATCGCCCTTGCCATCTTTGTCGTCAGGCTTGCCATCGCCGTCTTTGTCTTCGTCGTTCTTGGTGAGCCCGAGGTCGTTGTCGTCGACCTTCTTCGTGGGACGGTCGGGCGCGAGCTGCAGCGCGAGCACGCCGAAGAGCAGCAGCAGCGCCAGGGCCAGCACCGCACGCGCTCCCTTGCGAACGCGCAGCAGCAACAGCGCCGCGAGCACCACCACGACGACACCGAGGCCCGCGAGCAGCGTCTGTGGGTCGACGCCATTCATCCACGCGAAGTCGGACACGACGCGAGGTTGGTGAATGCGCTCGTGCCGATGCGCCGCGAAGGCGTGCGCGACCGCCGCCACGACGACGCCGAACTCGAGCACCGAGAATCCCTGGAGCCGGGCCGCCAGCAACCGCACCGCGAACGCAACGCCCAGACACACGAGCCCGAGCGAGAGCCCGTCAGCCAGCGTCAAGGTGAACCCGGGGGAAAACGGCAACGAGACCGCGAGCAGCAGCCGAGGCACCACGACGCCTGCGAACACGACACCCGCGGCCGTGAAGAGCGCGTTCGACAACTTGAGCTGCGCGCCCAGCCGGAAGGTGAGCCACGAAGCGTACGTGATGCCCGCGAACGCGGCGACGAGGCCGAGCGGCGTCGCGATGGGCACGAGGAAGAAGGCGAGCCCCGCCAACAGAATCAGCGTCTGCAGCACCGCAAGCGAGCGGCTCTGGCGTTCAGGCGTCGTCATCACACCAGCTGCCCCGTGGGACGGTGGATGATGCGCACGGGAAACCCATCGGCCTCGAGCGCGGCCTTCAACGCAATCAGGCCGGCGGCCAGCGTCGCTTCAGTGCTCTCTCGCAACAGCCACTTCGGCACGTTCTTCGGCGGCGGCACGTCGTCGGAGCCATCGATGCCGATGACGACTGTCGCGGGCACCGAGAGTCGGCGGCTCATCGCGACGAGGCGCTCTCTCCACGGGCCATCGACGGGCGGCGCAAACACGACACACGCGCCGAGGCGATGCGGCTCCACTTGATTCGCGAGGCCATCGAGACCGCCTGCCCCATCGGCGCGAGAACGAATGGAGTCGATGATCTGCTCCACCGCCTCAGCCACGCGCGTCGTCGGCTTGAGCGCTCCATCGGCCGCGAAGACGAAGTCCGGTCCCAACAGGCCCTGCTCGAGGAACACGCGCGCCACGCCAGCGCTCGGCTCGTCTGATTGGCCCGCGATGAGGAACGCGACGTTCAACGGCTGCGGAGCGACGGCACGTTCAGGCATGCGCACCAGCAAGCGCCGCGTGCGCGCGAACGTTCGCCACAAGACATGGCGCATCGAATCGCCGTGCGCGTACGAGCGCATCTCGACGAGGTCACCTTCCGCGCGTCCAGACGGGTGCGACCAGGCGTCACCACTCGAGCGCGAGGCGGCCAGCGACGCGTTCACCGGAGCCGCGACCGGCGTCACCCGCAACGTCACGGCCCACTCGACCTCGAACGAGAGCGACGAGAGCCCGAACACGTCTTCGATGGTGAAGCGGCGAACGAGGCGGTCATGACGACCACGCTCGAGCGCGCCAATCTTCTCGCCCAGCTTTCCATCAGTGCGCACCAGCGAGACCGAGAAGCCCGCGGGCGAGGCCCACTCCAACTGCACGTCGAGCAACCCGAGCGCGCGCACGTTCGGCACCCGGAACGAGGTCGTCAGCTCACCGCCCGACTGCAGCTCGGGGGGAACGCCGGCCTCCTGCGACTTCACCGCGCGACGCACGTAGAGCGTCGTCACCATCACCAGCAGCAGACACGCGGCGACGAGGGCGATGGCCACCAGCGCGACAGGGCGCAGCAGATGGTCGACCTCGGTCTCGCTCACCTTGAGCGCGAGCGCGGCAGCGCCGAGGAGCACCAGGCCGCCGAGACGAAGGGGCATCAGCCGCCGCAGTCGTGCCCACAACCGGCTCAACCTCGCGCGCATCGCCGTGGACTGTTTGCCGCGGCGACGCGGGAATCAAGTGTCACGAAGGGGTGTGGCTCAGTCGTTCGGAGGGTCGACGCGCAGCTGGTCGTCGACGCCACGCACGCCCGGCACCAGTCGCGTCGCGCGGGTCACCGAGAGCTCGGTCCACCCCGAGTCGACCATGCCGGTGAGCTGGACCATGCCGTTCTTCACCGAGGTGTTGACGCGCTTGTATTCGGGCTTGTCCTTCATGAGCAGCACGAGGTCGCGCGTGATGTCGGCGTCTTTCGCCTCGACGTTTGCCTTCATCGGAGACGAGACGACCTCGAGCAGGTTCTCGACGTGCAGCACGCCGTTGCCCTTCGCGGCTTCTTTCGCGGCGGCGGTCCTCACGGCCTCGGTGGGCACCATGCCGAAGAGGGTGACGAAGCCGTCGTTCGTATCGACGCTGATCTCCGTCGACGGCACTTCGGCGGCGGTCCACAGGCGCAGCTTCACGCTCGTCGACGTCGCCAGGTCTTGCGAGCTCGAGCGCACGGCGCGGCCCTGCTGGTTGGGCGCCGAGAGCTGCTCCTCACGGCCGAAGCTGTCGGGGCCCGTCACTTCGGTCGTCACGCGCGCCACGCCGGCGATGCGGTCGGCGATGAGAATCGCGCGCAGATGGTCGCTCAACGTCTGCGCCTTGCCGCTGAGCAGCACGACGCCCTTGTCGACGGACTTCACGCGAATGCTGCTGTCCTTGAGCGCGCCGTCGGCCGCGAGCGACTTCTCGATGGAGGCCTTCGTCTCGTTGTCCGAGCGCGTCGTCTGCTTCAAGTCGGCGTCCTTCACCACCTGCAGCCGGTTCGTCACGTCACGCACGCCCATGATGGAGCGCGTCGTCTTCTCGGCGAGCGTGCGCTGCTCGGCGGTCGGCACCTTGCCCGACAGCGTGACGATGCCGTCGGTCGTGTCGACGTGCACGGCGCCGCTCCTCACGCCGGCGGTCGTCCACAACGACAGCTTCGTCTTCGAGGTGACGAGGCCGTCGGGCGTGGCGGCAAAGGCGGAGGCTGAAAACAGAAGGACGAACAACGCAGCTCTGGCGTTCATGAGAGGCACTTTCTGTGAAGGGGAGACGGCTGATCAGGTCCGCGGCTTCGGCTTGCGTGCCTGGGTGATGCGCGCCAACAGCACGACGAGGCCGGCGGCGAACAACAGGTGAATGAGGCCGCCGATGGTGTTCGACGAGACGACCCCGATGGTCCAGACGGCGAACAACACGAAGGCGATGGCCCACAACATGGGGTGGCACTCCAGACGGCGTGGGCTGATCAGAAGGTGATGCCGACCTGCAGCCCGGCGGGCCAGCTGCCGCGGATCAGCACCGCGTTGCGGTCGGTGAAGTGGAACCGGATGCCGAGGCCCAGGTACGGCGCGATGAACGTGCCCCAGTACGCGTCGCGGCCCGGGCCGAAGATGAAGGCCAGGCCGAGCTCGGGAAAGATCGACACTTCGTTCGAGAGAAAGAAGTTCCACTGCAGGGCGATGAGCGGCGTGACGCCGACGCCCAGGTACCGTCCGTAGAAGTAGAAGACCTCGGCGCCGATGCTCAGAGCGATTTCGTCGTCGACGTTCTGCAAGAGGCCCGCGCGCACGATGGGGAACTCGAGGCGCCCACCGATGCCCACCGCGCCGTACCAGCCGAAGCCCAGGTGCGCCTCGAAGCGGATGTTGGCGAAGCGGTTCGGCGCCGAGTCGAACTGACCGGTCGAGAGCTTCTGCCCTCCTTCGAGCAGTGAGGCGCTCGAGGTCGACGTGCTGAAGCCGTCAGCGGCCCACGCGGGGCCCGCCACCATCAACGCGCAACACAGACACCACGTCAGTCGGTTCGCAGGCATGCATGCCCTCCGAGACCGAAGAAGAGCAACCCACTGGCCAGCCGAGATTCGCGCGACGGCGGGTACCTGCGATCTCCACGGTGGCGATAACGAGCAGCCGCCACATCACTTCGATGGACCCGTTCAGGTTGGAAGGTGTGCGGGCTTCTTCACCGCGAGGGCTCCGTAGCGCTTGAGCTTTCGGTACAGCGTCGCTGAGCCGATGCGCAGCTGCTGGGCGGTGCGCGTCTGGTTGCCTTCGTTCACTGCGAGCGCCGCGAGAATGTAGTCGCGCTCGACCTCGGAGAGATGCCGCACCGACGCGCCGATGGCCGAAGAGGGCAACGCCAGGCCCGGGCACACGTCTTCGGGAAGGTCTTCGACCTCGATGCGCGAGCCACGCGCCAGGGCCACAGCGCGCTCCATGGCGTTCTCCAACTGGCGCACGTTGCCGGGCCACTCCGAGCTGAGCAGGTGGTCGGCGGCCGCAGGCGAGAGCCCTGTCACCGGGCGCTGCATCCGCGTGGCTGCGTTCGCGAGCAACACCCGGGCGAGCGCGAGCACGTCGTCACGGCGGTCTCTCAACGCCGGCACGTGCAACTCGACCACCTTGAGCCGGTAGTAGAGGTCTTGCCGGAACGCGCCTGTCGTCACGGCCTCGGCGAGGTCGCGGTTGGTGGCGGCGATGATGCGCACGTCGACGCGGCGGCTCTTGTTCTCACCGACGCGCCGCACCTCGTGCTCCTGCAGCGCGCGCAGCAGCTTCACCTGCATGCCCTGAGAGACTTCACCGACCTCGTCGAGCAGCAGGGTGCCGTGGTTGGCCGCTTCGAAGAGGCCGGGCCGGTCCTGCGAAGCGCCGGTGAAGGCGCCGCGCGCGTGACCAAAGAGCTCGCTCTCGAGCAGCGTCTCGGTGATGGCGCCGCAGTTCACCGCGATGAAGGGGCCGGCCGAGCGTTTGGACTCGTCGTGCACGAGCCGCGCGATGCGCTCCTTGCCCGAGCCGCTCTCTCCCGTGATGAGCACCGTCGCGTCGACCTTCGCCACCCGCACCGCGAGGTCGATGAGCCGCCGCATCTGCGGGCTGCGCGCGACCAGGCCCAGCGGCGCCACGTCGTCGGGCATCACGCGCTTGAGCACGCGCCGATGTGATTGCAGCGTCTTCTCGGCAGTCTTGATGGTGCCGATGACGCGCTCGAGCGAGGTGGAGAGCGACTCGGCGAGGTTCCGCGCGTCGAAGAAGTGCAGCGCCACCACTTCGCGCTCGCCCCATTCTTCACGCAGCCGCGCGACGAGATGACAGGTCGCGTCTCCGTGCCCAACGCACCGGTCCTCCAGCACGAAGACCTCTTTGCCGGTGGCGCAGCTCAGGTAGCCACTCAACAGCCCGCACACCATCCAGCACACGGGCTCTTCGGCCTGACCGAAGTGCATCAGGTGCTGCTCGGCTTCTGCTGAGTTCGCCATGATGGCGCCCGAGGGTGCCGAGAGCGCCGAGCCTTCCTCGAACAGCCCCAGCCCCAGCAGCGCCGGCAGCCTGCTGGCAACCAGACTCCACTCGGTCTCCGTGTCCCACGCGAACTGCGTCTTGAGCGTCTCGGCGAGTCTCCAGCCCTGCGCGAAGCCGAACTGCGTGAGCACCGTTCGCGCGGCGTTCTCACCAAACCCATCCACGAGCTGTTTGCGAAGAATGCCCATCGCAACGGAGTCGACGAGCAGCGCCCGTTCGCCTCCGAATTGAATCAACCCAGCGGCGGAGTCGAATTGAAGAAACTCCCGGTGGTCCAGATCGATGGCGCGCATGCCGGCTTCTCTCTTCTCCGAACCAGCCCCGTCGAAGTGCGCCTTATTGATAACGCACGAATGCTCACCCGCGAGGTGCGGCTGATCAGATTTCTCCAACGACCTGATGTCAGGTGACGGCCCCGTTCGTGCTTCTGGTTTCTCGATGAGTGGAGCCACCCAAATGGAGCAAGTCGCCATGCGTTCAATCAATCTGATGCACTCCCTGCGCGGACAGATCGTCTTTCACGAAGAGGCTCGCGCCCGACTCGCGAACGGTGTCAGCCAGCTGGCCGCTGCGGTGAAGGTGACGATGGGGCCGGGTGGACGAACGGTGGCCATCGACCGCAAGGGGCGCGCGCCACTGCTCACGCGTGACGGTGTCACCGTGGCGAAGACGGTCGAGCTCACCGACCCGTACGAGAACCTCGGCGCGCAGTTGGTGAAAGAGGTCGCTTCGAAGACGGGCGAAGTGGTCGGTGATGGCACCACAACGGCGACGGTGCTCGCGCAGGCCATTTTCAGTGAAGGCGTGAAGCTGGTCGTCGCGGGCATCGACCCGATGGAGCTGAAACGCGGAATCGACGCGGCCGTGGAGCTCGTGGTGACGCAGCTGCGGTTGTCGTCGCGCGCCGTGAAAGGCAAAGCAGACATCGCTCGAATCGGCGCGCTGAGCGCTCATGGTGACGCATCCATCGGAGACCTCATCGCCGAGGCGATGGAGCGGGTCGGCGAACGTGGCGCCATCAAGGTCGAGACGTCTCGCTCGATGGAGACGACGCTCGAGGTGGTCGAGGGCGTGCAGCTCGACAAGGGCTTCCTCTCTCCGTACTTCGTCACCAACGCCGCGCGTATGGAGGCGGTGCTCGAAGACGCCTACGTGTTGCTGACGACCGACCGGCTCACGACTTTGAAGCAGGTGCTGCCGTTGCTCGAGCTGGTCGCGACCGAGCGCAAGCAGCTGCTGGTGATGGCCGAGAGCGTCGACGGTGAGGCGCTCTCGACGCTCGTGGTGAACGCGGTGCGCGGCGTGCTTCGCGTCTGTGCGGTGAAGGCGCCTGGTTATGGCACCGCGCGCACCGAGCGGCTCGGCGACCTCGCGGCGCTGACTGGAGCGACCGTCATCTCTCCCGAGCTGGGGCTCGCGCCTGAAGGGCTCACGCTCGCGCACCTCGGGCACGCGCGGCTCATCACCGTCGACAAGGACTCCACGACCATTCTCGATGGCAAGGCAGCGCCCGGCGTCGTGCACGCTCGCATTCAACAGCTGCGCGGCCAGTTGGAGCGCGAGACGGGTACGCCGCAGCGCAAGGCCCTCGAGGCGCGCATCGCGATGCTCGAAGGTGGCGTCGCCATCATCGAGGTGGGCGCGGCCAGCGAGCTCGAGCTGGAGGAGAAGAAGGATCGGCTCGACGACGCGCTCCACGCCACGCGCGCGGCGCTCGACGAAGGCATCGTGCCCGGCGGTGGCGTCGCGTTGCTCCGCAGCTTGCCCGCGCTCGACGCCTTGAAGCTCCCGGCTGATCAACAGGCGGGCGTCGACCTCGTGCGACGCGCGTTGAGACGGCCTGCCTTTCAGCTCGCAGCGAACGCCGGAGAAGAAGGAGCGGTGGTGGTCGACCGCATCGAGGCGGGCACCGGCGGCTTCGGCTTCAACGCCGCGACGCTTCGCTACGAAGACCTGTTGGAGACCGGCGTCATCGACCCCACGAGGGTCGTGCGCGTCGCGCTGCAGAACGCCGCGTCGGTCGCCTCGCTCATGCTCACCACCGAAGTGCTCGTCCCGGTGTTCCGATGATTCACCTGCGCAAAGCGACGGCCCGACGGCTCGACCCGGTCCCCGTGCCCGAGGTGTGGCACAGCTTTCACGAAGGGCTCGTCGAGCCCGAGGAGTTCCGCGAGCACTTTCATTCGCTCGAGCTGCTCGACGAAGCGCGCCTGCCGCCAGGTGCGGCGTTGCCCGTGCTCGAGAACCGGCGCCTCGAGTGGGTGACGTACGTATTTCAGGGCGGGCTCGCCTACGAAGACGCGGTCGGCCGCTCGGGCCTGTTGCTCGCCGGAGAGTTCCGCCGCATCGCCGTCGACCCGGTGCACGGCCATCGCGAACGAAACGCGTCGGCCACCGACTGGGTGCACTTCTTTCAACTGGGACTGCGCCCCCACGGCACCGCGCCGCTCACGCCGGGCAACGAGCAACGGCGCTTCAGCGTCGCCGACCGCCGCGGCGGGCTCTGTCTCATCGCCTCTCCCGACGAGAGCCAGGGCGTGCTGCACCTCGACCAGGACGTGCGGCTGTACTCGGGCTGTCTCGACACCGGCCAGCACGTCGTGCACGAACTGCTCGCCAACCGCGTCGCGTGGCTTCATGTGGTGCGCGGCGATCTCGACCTGGGCGAGCTGCAGCTCTCGAAGGGAGACGGCGCGTCGGTGTGCGACGAGCGTTCAGTTTCGCTCACCGCGAAGACCGACGCCGAGGTGCTGCTCATCGACGTCTCGGACGAACGGGCGGGCGGCCGGAATGGCTCGAGCTGATCAGCGCGACGCATCAGAGCGACGCGAGCGGACGACGCAAGCACGTGTGAGTGCAGGTGGGTGAGGTGGCGCAGTTGGTGAACGACCCGCCACCATGTCGCGCTCTTCGCTGATCAGCCGTGGTGTCGAATGTTGACGGTGCCGACGGGCTCGTCCCTGTGGCGCGTCGCAGCCGGCGCGAGGCCCACGCTCGTCGGCGGTGCCCTCGTCCTCCTGCTCCTCGTCGTTCGTGCCCTCGTTCGCCGGGCGCGCCCAGTCGTTCCCACGCAGCACTCACCAGGAGAAACACCATGAGCACGCCTGACCTCACCAAGCCGACCCCCAGCATCAACAAGCCCGATGTCGCGCCGAAGTTCGACGCGCCTCTTCGCGGCGGCAGCATTCCGATGAAGGGCCCGTACGTCGACCCGAAGAAGCTCGACCCCGTGAAGCCTGACCCCATCAAGGTCGAGCCCTTCAAGAAGGACGCGGCGAAGGGCGACCCCGTGAAGCCCGAGCCAGCGACGGTCGAGCCGCCCGCCTACCCGCAGCGCGTCGACGAGCCGAAGACGGGCCACGTCACCGAGACTGCGAAGAAGTAGTCGCTACAAGACGAACCCGAGACCGAGGCGCAGCCTGGGTTCCCAGACCAGGCCTGCGCCGAAGTCCGTGACGCCGAGCCCGCCCCCGAGCTGGAACGCGAAGTTCGGCAAGACGATGAAGTGGTACCCGAGGGCCACGCCGGCTCCCCACACGAAGGGGCGCTGCGGAGGCCCTTCTTCTTTCGTGATGAGCGCCGCGCCCTTCACCGTCGGCCCGAGCCAGAAGCCGCCCGGCGCCGTGCCCGTGAGGTGAAAGCGCACGCCCAGCTCCGCGCTCGCCGCGGTCCTCCAGACGCCCGTCGTGTCGAAGGGCCCGTCGAAGCCGCGCATGCCGATGCCGAGGCTCACGCCCAGCCACTTCACGAAGCCGCGCTCGTACTCGATGCCCACGCCGCCGTTGAGCAGGTCGCCGAGGTTCATGAAGGCTGCGTTGCGAACGGGCGGCGGCGGCTCGAGCGGCGCGTCGACGCGCGCTTCCGCCAGCGCGGTCGAGGTGAAGAGAAGAAGGCTCGCGGTGATGGCGCGGTGCCGAGTCATGGGTGCTCCCTGGAAAGGTGTGCTCCCCGACTGAGCAGCTTCCACGCCAGCCCGAATGGCTGCTCCACGGGGACTTCAAAGTGGCGCTCCATCACTTTGATGGGCGGCGCACGTCAGTGTGGTGATCGCCCACGTCAGCGGAACCCGATTCTGCACAGCTCGCGCGGTGGACCGGCCCTTGCGAGCGCGTGCCTCATCGGAGGTCGCATGAGTCTCTTCCTCTTCATCGGCATTGGAGTCTCGCTGGGTCTCGTGTTGCGGCTGGTGATGCCGCGGCTCTCGTCCCAGGGCTTCGCCTTCACCCTCACCACCGGCGCGGCAGGAGCGACGCTCGCCGGCGTCGTCGCGTCGTCGTTCAGTCGTGATGGCTCGCTCTTTCAGGTGCACCCCGTGGCCGTGGCCTTCGCGGTCGTCGGTGCCGTGATGTCGTTGCTCTGGTTGACGGTGCTCACGCCGACGGCGCGCACCTGAACGTTCCTCGACGACACGGGCGCGTTCGTGCACCATCGCCCGCGCATGCGGCACCGATGGGAACCGAAGTCATGAGCACGGCAGCACCTTCACTCAAGCGCTACGTCTGGTTGTCCATCGCAGCGGCGGTCTCGACCATCGGGCTGAAGACGGCGGCGTGGTGGCTGACGGGCTCGGTCGGGTTGCTCTCTGACGCGCTCGAGTCCCTCGTGAACCTCGCCGGCGCGTTGATGGCGTTGTGGATGATGTGGCTCGCCGAGCAACCCGCCGACGAAGACCACGCGTACGGGCACGGCAAGGCCGAGTACTTCTCGAGCGCGTTCGAGGGCTTTCTCATCTTCCTGGCAGCGGTCAGCATCGCGGTCTCGGCCGTGCATCGCTTGATGAACCCGAAGGCGCTCGAGGCCATCGGCATCGGCCTGGGCGTGTCGGTGGTGGCCTCCATCATCAACTTCGCGACGGCGCGCGTGCTGCTGAAGGTCGGCAAGAAGCACCACTCCGTCATCCTCGAGGCCGACGCGCATCACCTGATGACCGACGTGTGGACCTCTGCAGGCGTCATCGTCGGCGTTGGCCTCGTCTCGTTCTCGGGCTGGCTCTGGCTCGACCCCGTCATCGCCATCATCGTGGCCATCAACATCATCTGGACTGGCTTTCAGCTCATGCGGCGCTCGGCGTCGGGGCTGATGGACAGCTCGGTCGCGCCCGAGGTGCTCGCGAAGCTCGAGGCGCTGCTCGCCACCTACAAGGCACAGGGGCTCGACTTTCACGCGCTGCGCACGCGGCAGGCCGGCAATCGCGCCTTCGTGACGGTGCACGTGCTCGTGCCCGGAAGCTGGACCGTGCAGAAGGGCCACGACATGGCCGAGCGCATCGAGGTCGAGATGCTCGCGCTGTTGCACAACGGGCACGTGACGACGCACCTCGAGCCGCTGGAGGACCCGGTGTCGATGCTCGACGCAGGCCTCGATCGGCCCAGCGCCAATCCGTCGTAGCGGACAGCTTCACGCCTGCCGCCGTTGCGCACCCTCCTTGCAACGCGCATGGTGGACGAGCGTTCGCTGAATTCGGCGACGCCATTCTCGGACATCGGAGGGATTTCATGGGCGCGACCACCCGTGGGCACACGCCCATTCACACCATTGCCATGCTGGGCAACCACCTGCCCCGGCAGTGCGGCATCGCCACCTTCACCACCGACTTGATGACGGCCATCGAGGGAGAGGTGACGAACCTCGAGTCGTTCGTCGTGGCGATGAACGACCCCGGCGCGCGTCATCAGTACCCCGAGCGCGTGCGCTTCGAGGTGCCGCAGGGTGACATCGAGGCCTACCGGCGTGCGGCCGACTTCATCAATGTGAAGGGGGCCGACGTCCTTTCGGTGCAGCACGAGTACGGCATCTTCGGAGGGCCCGCCGGCGCCCACCTGCTCGAGCTGCTGCGCGCGCTGCGCATGCCCATCGTCACCACGCTGCACACGATTCTCGCGACGCCTGATCCACGACAACGCGCGGTGCTCGAGACGCTGGTCGGGCTCTCGGAGCGCGTGGTGGTGATGAGCTCTGACGGAGCCGCCCTGCTCGAGTCGGTGCACCACGTCGACTCGCAGAAAATCGACGTCATTCCCCACGGCATTCCCGTCGTGCCGCCACGCCACAGCAAGGCCGTGCTGGGCGCCGAAGACCGCCACGTCATTCTCACCTTCGGGCTCCTGTCCCCAGACAAGGGCATCGAGCACGTCATCGACGCGATGCCCGCCATTCTCGAGCGGCACCCGAACACCGACTACATCGTGCTGGGCGCGACGCACCCGCACGTCAAACAGCAACACGGAGAAGCGTACCGGTTGATGCTGCAGGCGCGGGCCGAGCGGCTCGGGATTCAGCCGAACGTGCTGTTCCGCAACCGCTTCGTCAGCCACGAGGAGCTGGTCGAGTTCCTCGGCGCGGCCGACCTCTACATCACGCCGTACCTGAACGAGGCGCAGAGCACCTCGGGCACGCTCGCGTATGCGGTGGGCAGCGGCAAAGCCGTCATCTCGACGCCGTACCGGTACGCGCGCGAGCTGCTCTCCGAGGGGCGCGGCATTCTGGTGCCGTGGAGAGATTCGGGTGCCATCGCGCGCGAAGTCATCGGGCTGCTCGACGCGCCGGAGCAGCGGGCCGAGCTGCAGCAGCGCGCGGCCGACTTCGGGCGCACCATGGGCTGGCCCATCGTGGCGCGGCGCTACCTCGAGGTGTTCGAGCGCGCCCGCCTGTCACACGAGACGCGCGTTCTCGCCGGCCGGTCGGCTCGCACGCGCGCCAGGCGCAACGCCGAGCTGCCCGACGTCAACCTGTCGCACGTGCGCCTGATGACGGACGACACGGGCATTCTGCAGCACGCGCTCTTCGACGTGCCGCGGCTGCGCGATGGCTATTGCGTCGACGACAACGCCCGCGCCCTGCTGCTGCTGACGTTGGTGGAGGAGGCCGGCACCGAGCCGCCCGAGCTCGTGCGCACGCTCGCCTCGCGCTACCTCGCCTTCGTCGCCAACGCCTTCGACGACGAGACGGGGCGCTTCAAGAACTTCCTCTCGTGGGGGCGAACGTGGCGAGACGAAGCGGCCTCCGACGACAGCCTAGGCCGCACGCTCTGGGCGCTGGGCACGGTGGTGGGCCGCTCGAGAGACCCGGGCCGGCGCGGAGCGAGTGACACCCTCTTTCAGAGCGCGCTCGGCGCGGTGCCGACGCTCTCGAGCCCGAGGGCCGTCGCGTATGTCTTGCTGGGGCTCGACGAGCACAGCCGCGTCTTCCCGCAGGACGGAAAGGTGCGGGAGCTGCGCGCGACGCTGGGCGCTCGACTGCTCGAGGGCTTTCGTCACTCGAGCCGCGCCGACTGGCAGTGGTTCGAAGACCGGTTGACGTACTGCAACGCGCGCCTGCCGCAGGGGCTGCTGGTGGCGGCTTCGCGGCTGGGCGACCCCGAGCTGTTGCAGGTGGCGTTGACGGCGCTCGACTGGCTCGTCGACGAGCACGTGGCGCCAGATGGCACCTTCGCGCCGGTGGGCACCAATGGCTTTCACGAGCGCTACGGCGCGCGCGCGACGTTCGACCAGCAGCCGGTCGAGGCCTGCTCGATGGTGTCAGCGTGTCTCGAGGCGCACCGGGTGACGGGGGCCACGCGCTGGCTGGAGCACGCCCGCTGGGCCTTCCACTGGTTTCTCGGCCAGAACGTGCGGCAGGCGCAGGTCTACGACGCGAGGACTGGCGGGTGCCGTGACGGCATTCACGACGACCGGCTCAACGAGAACCAGGGCGCCGAGTCGACGTTGTCGTTCCTCATGGCGTTGAGCGAGCTGCGCGCCGCCGACCGCGTGATGGTGAGCCCCGAGCCCGTCGAGGTGTCGCTGGCACGGCCACCACTCCACGTCGTGCCGTCGCCGACGCTGAGGGTCTCGTCATGAACGCGCGCGGCTACCCGGTGTTGTTCGAGCGTCACCCGAAGAACCCCATTCTCACTGCGGCAGACTGGCCGTACCCCGCGCACACCGTCTTCAACTCCGCCGCGACGGTGCTGCGAGACGGCACGACGTTGCTGTTGGTTCGCGTGGAGGATCGGCGAGGGCACTCCCACTTCTGCGCGGCGCGCTCGAAGAATGGGCTCGACGGGTGGGTCATCGACGAGAAGCCCACACTGTCGCCTCAACCGGCCAATCACCCCGAGGAGCTGTGGGGCATCGAAGACCCGCGCATCACCTGGGTCGAAGAGCTGCAGCGCTACGTCGTCACGTACACGGCCTTCAGCCCGGGTGGGCCCGGCGTGGCGTTGGCGACGACGACCGACTTCAAGCAGTTCGAGCGCTACGGCCTGGTGATGCAGCCAGACGACAAAGACGCCGCGCTGCTGCCTCAACGCATCGATGGAAACTTCGCGCTCATTCATCGGCCGGTGACGGACGGCGGCGCGCACATCTGGCTGTCGTTCTCTCCCGACCTGCGCAACTGGGGCGGTCACAAGATGATGCTGAAGGCCCGCAAGGGCTCCTGGTGGGACGCGAACAAGGTGGGGTTGTCACCGCCGCTCATCGAGACGCCGCGCGGGTGGTTGATGATTTACCACGGCGTTCGTCACACGGCCGCGGGCAGCCTGTACAGACTTGGGCTCGCGCTGTTCAAATTAGACGACCCGTCGGTGTGTCTCTTGCGCGGAGATGAGTGGGTGTTCGGGCCCGAGACGACCTACGAGCGCGTCGGCGACGTCGGCTACGTGGCGTTTCCGTGCGGCACGACGGTCGCCAAAGACGGAGACACCATCAACATGTACTACGGCGCCGCCGACACCTGCATGGCGCTCGCGACCGGCAGCGTGAAGGCGTGCCTGGCGTGGCTCGACGTGCACGGGAAGCCTTCTCCTTGAAGTCGCCCTGACCGAGGCGGGCCGTCTGCTCTTGTCGGCGCACCCGGTCTCACTGTCGTTCTCTGAGGTCGGTCGGCATCCGTGTTGACGGGGCGTGGCTGTTCGATTCGACGGAGAGTGATTGAGCCACGCGCGATTCACTTCGCTTTCGTGTCTCCGAGCACCACCACGACCTGAAACGTCGTCTGGCCTGGCCACGGCTTGACGGCGATGGGACCGAGCACTGGCTCGAGCTTTCTCGCGATGGCCTTCGCGGTCGTCTCCGACTTCGGGCCGAAGAAGATCTCAGAGACCGTGCGCACGTTCGCCGCCGGTGCGCCGCGGACGAAGAGGTAGCCGTCGGCTGACTCAGCGTTCAGCCCCTCGATGAGCTTCGACGCCGCGGTGAGGAACCGCTCGTCCTTCGCGCCCGGCACGAGCTGAACCACCACCTCGTACTCGCTCGGCTCGAGCCCTCTGCCGACGAGCTGTGGCGACGTCGACGCCTTCATCATCGTCGAGCTCTCGTTCTCGATGCGAAGCACCAGGCTCGTCTCGCCAGCCGCGATGACGACGAAGTCGAGTGAGAACGACCACGACACCGCCGAGCCACCGCAGTCGTCGTCTCCCATGCACGCCATCGTGCCGGAGCCGCTGACGCTCACGCTGTCGCCAGACACCGTGTAGCGCCCCTTGCCCTGTGCGGCGTATGGACCCGACGCGCTCACGCGACCTCTGGCTTCGAAGCTGTAGTGGTTGTCGCCTGCATCGAACTCGAAGCCCTTCTCGAGCACGGCCTTGATGGCCTTCGGCGTCGGCGGCCCGAGCGCGTGAACGGTCGCGGCATTCGCACTGGCCGCGAGGAGGACCAGGAGGACGGTGAGTCGCATGGCAGTGGGTCTACTTCATCCAAAGCCCGTCACCGTCATCACCTCGCGCGTCAGTGCAGCGCAACCCGAGTTCCGTGCGCGCTGAAATCCGGAGCGCTCCGGCGGGCGTAGTGGCGGTGCTCAATCAACCTGCCCCGGAGGGGTCATGCCAACACTTCGCTCGACGCTCATCTCGCTGACTGCAGCGCTCTGTCTTCTCTCTCCAACCGAATCCCGCGCCCAGTACCCGGGTGGTGGTATTCAGGAAATCGTCTCTATTGGATACGTCGGTCTGAATATTTCCGGCGGTGGCTGGGTTTCGCTGCCCATATCACTGCCAGGTGTCTCGGCCGGCGAGTTCACGAGCCTCAACGACCTGCTCAACCAGCTTGCTCAACTTCAAGCGCAGGTTCAGGCCCAGACGATTCCCATTCAGGGAACCGACGTCGTCATTCGAATTCGCACTCCCCTCGACAAGAATGGGCAACGTGCGAGCCAGCAATTCCAGGACAAGGTGCGAGCGGCCCTGCAACGCCTCGTCGCGTCGGGGAAGATCTCGGCCAACACGTGGAAGCGGCTGGGTGGAACCCAGAAGGAAGTGAACGTCGTCGTCACGCGAGGGTGCTTCGGCTTCCAGGAAGCATGCGCGCCTGCCGTGACGTTGAACTCCGTGCCGCCCGTCAACAACCCGGACGTGAAATACAACAGCATTCTCCTCGCCGAGAACTTCGACCCCGCTGAGGCGGGAGACTTCACGGGTGACTACGACACGACGTTGATTCACGAGCTGGGTCACGTGTTCGGCAACGAGACGGGAGGCGCGTACACGTCGACGTTCCTCAACTCGGCGAGCGCGTACATCGACGAGCTCAACCCCGGTGTCACCGGATGCGCCACGCCCAGCTCCGGCACTTGCCCGAACACGAATCGAATCAGCACCGACGAGGTCTACGCCGAGATGTTCCGGGCGGTCGCGCAGGGGAACCTGGCGCAGACGCTTCCGGCCGCGCCGCACCGCGACGGTACCTACGCGATCGTGCTCATCTCGGTGGGCTTGCCCGGCGGCGTGATTCCGAACCTCGGCAGCTTTCAGTTTCCGTTCTGATCAAGCGCCCCATTCGAAGCCTCGACACCGCTATCGTGGGGCCGTGCATCGCAAGACGCTGAAGCTGGTGCAGCTCCCCGTTCCCCCGCCAGCCGCCTTCGCTGCGACAGGCAACGTTCCACTCGCGGCAGGGTGTCTCGGCGTCGCGGCCAACGTGCATGGCTTCTCGAATCGGGTGGCCGTCGAGGTCGTCGCGCCGTCGCTGACAGACAGCCTCGGAGACACGGAGCTGGCCGAGCGCATCGCCGCCGACGAGCCCGACGTGCTGGGGCTCTCGCTGTACTTGTGGAACGTCGAGCGAAGCCTGCACCTCGCGCGTGAAGTGAAGCGGCGCTCGCCGCACACGCTGGTGATGGTGGGCGGCCCCGAGGTGAGCGCCGACAACTCCTGGCTGCTCGGCCAGACCGGCTACGACCTCGCGGTCTCGGGCGAAGGCGAAGAGACGCTGGCTGAGCTTCTCGAGCACACGCTCGAAGGCCGTGACCTCGCAGGGCTCGCTGGCGTCTCGGTGCGCACGCCGACGGGCCTCACACCGTTCGGTCCGAAGCGCTCGGCGAAGTTCGCGCTCGCGCAGTACCCATCGCCGTACCTCGAGGGCCTGGTGCCGGTGGAGCCGCAGCGCTCGGTCTACGTCGAAGGCGCGCGTGGCTGCCGCTCGAAGTGCACGTTCTGTTTCTACCCGAAGGCCGAGAGCGGGCTGCGGCTGCTCGACCCCTCACGCGTCGAAGCGCTCGTGTCTCAGCTGCGTGAGCACGGCGCGAAGGAGCTCTCGTTCCTCGACCCGACCTTCAACCACCGCCCCGACTTCGAGGCCGTGCTCGAGGCGTTGATTCGCGCGAACCCGAAGCGCGAGATGTCGTTCTTCGCCGAGGTGCGGCCCGAGGGCCTGAGCGCGAAGCACGCGGCGATGCTGGCGCAGGCAGGCTTCACGAAGCTCGAGATTGGGCTGCAGTCGGTGAGCGCGAAGACGCTCAAGCGCGTTCAGCGTGGTGGCAACCCGGCGATGGTGGCGGCGGCCGCGAAGCTGATGCGCAGCGAGGGCATCGACCTGCTGCTCGACCTCATCGTGGGCCTGCCTGGAGACACGGCGGACGATGTCGCGCGCGGCGTCGACTATCTCGAGAAGCATCAACTCGGTGAGTTCGCGCAGGTGTTCGCGTTGTTCGTGCTGCCGGGCACGGCGATGCGTGACACCGCCATCGCCGATGGGCTCGTCTTCGAGTCCGAGCCGCCGTACCGAATCATTCGCACCGCGACGATGGACGAGCAGGCCATCGCCGACGCGCTCGCGTCTGCCGAGGAGCGCCTGGGCCGTCGCCTCGACGAACGTCCACGTCCACACCTGGTCGAGGGCGGAAACACTCGTGACGTCTTTCACCTCGACCTCGACAAGGAACGGGCTGGCCCTGCGAAGCCCGGAGCGCAGCACGTCGCGCTGTGGCTCGAGGCCGACGACCTGTTCTCGAAGCGCGACGCGGTGCTGGCGGCCATCGGCGCGCGGCAGGCGGTCGACCCGTACGCGACGCTCGACGTGGTGTTGGTGCCGACGCAGCCCTTTCCGCTCGACCTGCTCGACCTCGTCGCGGCGAAGCTGGACTCCGGCACGCCCAGCTACGCGACGCGCGCGCTGCGACATCGAAGCGGTGACGACGTGCATCGGCTCACGGTGTCGTTGAAGGCGACGACGTCGATGCCGCCAGACTGGGTCGCCGCGGTGATGGAGCAGGTGCAGGTGTTTCGCGACCAACCGGCCTCACGTGCGCTCGCTGAAGCAGAGGCGCTGGGCGACACGCTCCCCTCGGCGCGCATCGTGGGTGAGGTGGACGCCGCGACCCTCGCGAAGCTCGAGGCCAGCGTCGACCCGGAGTGTGTCGTCTTCGCGAATCGTGAGCTCGAGACGTTCTGGCAACGCCGCATTCTCGGCTACGGAGATGCGGGCTCCTGAAGGCTAGGCTCGCTTCGTGTTCCGCTCCCTCTGCGTTCTGATGCTGCTCAGTGGCTGTGCGACGGCGTACGACCGCGTGATGATGGTGAAGACCCTCGAGGAGGCGAAGGCCGCGCTCCAGGGTGCTGCGCCAACCGTCATCAACCAACACCCGCCCAACGCAGAGGCCTGGTACTTCGGCTGGCAGCGATGCGTGTTGTTCATCGACGGAATCCATCGCTGGTCGAAGTCCGTCGAACAGACGGGCGTGAAGGCGTCGGAGGCCGCCACGGTCGATTGTTCGCTCGAGGCCTTTCGCATCAATGAGGCCGAAGCGCTGCCGAACCCGGTGCTGGGAGAGTTGAACGGCGCCACGACGCTCGATGAAGCCCGTGCGAAGGCAAGAGCTCCGAGCGAGGTCGAGAAGCCGATGAACGACGTCGAGCGCTGGTACTTCGGCATGAGCCGCTGCGCGCTGTTCGTGAAGGGCAAGCTGACGTCGACTCACATCGACCGCAGCGGGTTGCGAGCCACCTGCGCGGTGGAATGAACGAGCATGAACGCGGCACCCACTGCGAGCCCGACGAGGTGCGCGAGTGGAGCGGGTTGCACGCCCTGTCCAAGCTCCATCGGCAACAGCAACTGGCCCGTCACGCACTCGTAGCCGAGCTTCACCGCCGTCACCGCGCACGTGATGACGACCCAGCGCGCCGGCTTGCCGCCCGACGTTCTCCACTCGTGCACGAAGGCCATCGTCAGCAGCGCGTACACGGCGCCCGAGAGCCCGAAGTACTGCGTGAAGTCCGGCTGCCACGCCGCGATGGCCGCACACGGAACGACGATGGCCGCGAGCAACGCGAGGCTGAAGCGAAGTCGAAACTCCGCTTCGTACGCCGCGCCGAGAATCACGAGCGCCACCACGTCACGCGCGAGCTGGCCGCCGTTGCTGTGCACGAGTGGCCCCGCCAGCAATCGCCACCACTCGCCACTCCGAATCGCTTCCGTGTCGGCGACCAGGACCTGCGGGTGCAGCACGGTGGCGACCAGCGCGAGCGCCGCGACCACTGCCGTCACGGGAAAATCGAACCACTTCACGACTGACGCTCACGCCGAGCGGCCCGCCGTTTTCTCAACGCCCATGCGAGGGGACCGAAGCTGGCCAGGGTCGCGATGGTGAACGGGTCGAGGTCTCCACCGCCACCTCCGAACCGAATCGTCGGCCCGCTCGAGGCCCTCGGTGTGCTCGGCGGACTGGCGGAGCTGGGCGCTGGCGGTCGCACGAGGAGCGCCTGCATGCCGTCAGGCACGAGCAACGGCTGCACGACGGTTCTCGACTTCCCCGCGCTCACCGACTGCCGCTCATCGACCGCGACGAACGACGTGTACTTCGTGAGCAGGTGATGGCCGAGCCCGAGGTCGGTGATGGCGCCCTCCTGCGCGCCCGTCTCGTCGTCGAGCTCGAGCCGCGCGATGCGACGACGGGCCCACAGCTTCGAGATGGCCGGGCGCTCCGCGACCTCGGCGAGCGTCACGTCCATCGGCAGCTTCACCACCGCGTCGCCCACTCTCCCCGTGATGGTGACCGTCTCTCGTCCAGGTTTGCGATAGCGGCCAGTGAGCACGATGGGCTGGCCGACATGCAGGTCGGGAAGCACGGGCGGCTCGAGCTGCTGCACGTCGAGGCCGTGCCAGTCGATGCGCACGTCGGTGAGGTACGGCTGGGTCGAACGTTCGACGAGCTCCTTGGCGACGAGCTCTGCTTCCTCCAGGCGCTGGACGTAGCGCGTGAAGCCGCGGCCGACCTCTCCGAGTGAGCCCATCAACGAGCGGTTCGGCGCGCTGCCGATGCCAACGGGGTAGATGCGGTTGAACGTGCTCGTGCGGCGAATGACCGAGACGACCTCGTCTTCGTTCGAGAGGAGCCCGTCGGTCATCAGGTACACGGCGCGAATGCGGTCGTCCGGCTGCGGTTCGAGCGCGTCTGAGATGCCCGCCGCCATCTCGGTTCCCCCGCTCGCGCTCAGTTGCAGAAGCCACTGCGTCGCTGCTTCGAGGTTGCTGGCCGAGGCGGGCAACGCCGTGGGCGCGAAGCGCTGCGTGCCAGTCGCGAAGGCGATCATCGAGAACGAGTCGTTGGGCCGCAGCGTGCCGAGAATCGACTGCCCCACGAGCGCCGCCGACCGGAGCGGCTCACCGCTCATCGAGCAGGACGTGTCGATGATGAGCACGACGTCGCGGCGGCGAATCTCTGCCGGCCGGAACTCCGTCTTCGGCTGCAGCACCAGCAGGAAGTAGCCGTCATCACCCTGCCGATGCGTGACGAGCCCGGCACCGGTGCGCTCCGCCGCGCCCGTGAAGCGAAGGACGAAGTCCCTGCTCGGAGCGACGCCCGAGAGCGTGACGCGGCTCTGGAACTTGTCGAGCGTGCGCTTCGAGAGCTGATGCGACGGAGAGCTGAGCTGCGTCGTGGGCACGACGGTGTCGACGAGCAGGTCGATGTCGACAGTGGGACCTGATCCGCTCGTCCTCGATGGGTCGCTCAGCGGTGGGCCCGAGCTGCTCTGATAGCGGGGCGCCACCACCATCGGGAACACGAACTCGAACTGGTTCTCGTGCGGCTCGATGAGCTCGGCATACCGAAGGCGCACCACCACGCTCTGCCCCGGCGGAATGTTGGCGAGGCGCTGTTGGAAGACGTTCGGGCGCTCCTGCTCGACGAGGCCCGCGGTCTGGCCGTTCGCCTTCGCGGTCTCGTACGTCGCGCGCGCCTTCGTCTTCGTGTCGATGGTTCCGCGCACGGTGCGCTCGCCGATGACGATCTCGTAGTCGTGCACCGCCGCACGTTCACCGAGGGGAAACAGGTACACGGCCTCGATGGGCTCCCGGTAGTGGTTCGAGAACACCTGCTCGAGCTCGAGGCCTGCGACCGCGCCCGTGATGGAGCCACGCAGCGTCGTCTTCTCGAGCGGGAAGCCGACCTCGGTGCGTGACGTGAAACCCGAGGTGATGGCCTTCGCCTGCACGAAGCGCAGCTCGCCGGTCTTGATCGGCACCTCCTCGAGCGACCCGTACGAGTTCGCGAACGCTGCCCTCGCGACGAAGGTGAAGATGATGGCCGGCCCACATCGATGAACCATGGTTCCTCGCTTTCCAGGGCGAACGAACCAGAGGCGAACGAAGGGTATTTCTGCTGCGCACCCCTTTGCGCAGGGCCTCGACGGCGCCGACGGTTGCGCGGCGCGCTGGCACCACGCGTGCTCTCTCCACCCGCATGCCCACGAACTTTCGCTCTCGTCAGACGAGAAACAGCCTCATCCCGCAGCCGTGCAGCGCTTCGCTGAGCCGCACTGTCAACGGCCACCCGACGCAGTGGACTTCGCAGGCGCGTCGCATGCGCACCGCAGTTCACACCACCTTGCTGTTGATCAGCGCCGCCTGCGCGCCCGCGTCCACGAGAGAGGTCGAGCCCTCGGCGACCGTCCAGCGTGAGAGCCGCGTCGAGTCGACGACCTTCATCGACAAGGTGACGGCCGGCTATCAAGCGTGGTTCGCGTGCCCGACCGATGGCGTGGGCCACTGGACGCACTGGGCTGGTCAGACGCCGGCTCCGGGGCGCGTGACCTTCGAGCTCTACCCCGACGTGCGCGAGTACGACCAGAGCGCGCTCTGCGACACCAACCTCGGCCCACTGGGAAACGGCCAGCGCTCACGGCTGTACAACGCGTCGTCCGAGAGCGTCATCGACACGCACTTCCGGTGGATGGAGGAGTACGGCATCGACGGTGTCGGGCTGCAGCGCTTCGTCGTCGGGCTCTCCGGCGACAAGCGGCACGGCAACCTCATCACCAGCCGCGTGCGCGCTGCGGCCGAGCGCCACGGGCGAATCTTCTACGTGATGTACGACATCTCGGGAGCGCACGAGAGCGACTGGGTGCAGACCATCGAGCGTGACTGGGAAGAGACGATGCTGCGCGAGCTGCACGTCACCGACTCGGCGCAGTACGCGCATCAAGACGGCAGGGCGGTGGTGAACATCTGGGGGCTCGGCGTGGGAGACCGGCCCGGCACCGCGCAGCAGACGGTCGAGCTGATCCGCTGGTTCAAGTCGCGCAACGTCTACGTCGTCGGTGGCGTGCCGTACTGGTGGCGTCAGGCGGGTGGTGGAAAGCCGGGCTTCGAGGGCGCGTACGCCGAGCTCGACATGGTGCAGCCGTGGGCCGTCGGCACGTTCGGCTCCGAAGGCGACGCCGATGGGCACTTCGCCGACCTCGTCGCTCAGGACCTGGCGCTCACGCGTTCGCGAGGTCAGGCGTACCAGCGCGTGTTGTGGTCGGGCTTCGCGTGGTCGAACTGGAATGGTGGCGCGCGCAACGCGACTCCGCGCAGGGCAGGGCGCTTCTTCTGGAGACAGGCGTACCTCACGGCGCGTGCTCGAACCGGCGCCTACATCGCCATGTTCGACGAGTACGACGAAGGCACCGCCATCGCGAAGGCCGCGGAAGACTCGAGTCAGGTGCCGCGCGACCAGTACTTCCTCTCGCTCGACGCCGATGGAGAGCGCGTGTCGTCCGACTTCTATCTTCGCCTCGCGGGAGCAGCGACGCAGATGCTCCAGGGAAAGCTGGCGCTCACCGAGCGCGTGCCGGTGCCGACGAACCCGAACCCGAACCCGACTCCCACGCCGACGCCCGGCGCTGTTCCCGCTGATGCGATTCGTTTCGAAGCAGGTGCCACGCTCGCTCGAGACGCGCGGCTCACGACGCGCGATGGGCGCTTCACGCTCGTCTATCAAGGCGACGGAAACCTCGTGCTGTACGCAGCGGGCGCGGCGTTGTGGGCGAGTGACACGTCGGGGACGAGCCCCGGCCGCGTGACGATGCAGAGCGATGGCAACCTCGTCATCACCGACGCGAGCGGCCGCCCGGTGTGGGCGACGAACACGAGCGGCAACGCCCAGGCGTTCCTCGCGCTGCTCTCTGATGGTGGGCTCGCCGTCTATCGTCGCGATGGTCAGGCCACGCTGTGGAGCAGGACGCAGGCGACTCCAACACCGTCACCGGGCTCACCCGCGCGGCTCGAGGGGAATCAGCGGCTCGCTGCCGACGCGCGGCTCACCTCTCGTGATGGCCGCTTCGCGCTCGTCTACCAGGGTGATGGCAACCTCGTGCTCTACGGACCGACGGGCGCGACGTGGGCGACCGGCACGCAGGGCGCTCCGGGTCAGGCGGTGATGCAGGGAGATGGGAACCTCGTCGTCTCCGCGCGTGATGGCCGGCCGGTGTGGTCGAGCGGCACGGTGGGACGCAGCGGCGCCTTCCTCGAGCTCGCAGACGACGGCAGCCTCGCCGTGCGTGATTCCAACACCATTCACTGGAAGGCCGTCACGCACTGAGCGCTACGCTGCAGCAATGTTCGTGAACTTCGGAGGGCCGGCGAAACGCGAAGACCTCGTCGGCCTGCTGCTCGAGTGTCACGAGCGCATTCGCCGCTTCAGCCGACTCGCCGTGGAAGTGGCGACGCGAGTCGACCTCTCGCCGCACGACCTCGACGACGCCTGCGCCCGCTGCGAACGGTACTTCGTCGAAGCGTTGCCCAGACACGTTGCCGATGAAGAGTTGAGTCTGCTCCCGCGGCTGCGAGGACTCGGCGTCGACGCAGCGTTGGCGACGATGCACGCCCAACACGAGGCGCACGCGCCGTTGATCGTTCACCTGCTCGAAGGGCTGCGACAGCTTCGCGCGAACCCCTCGGCGCAGACGCGTGAACGCCTCGCAGCCGTCGCACGTTCACTCGTCGGCGAGTTCGACGTTCACCTGGAAGCCGAGGAGCGAGTGCTCTTCCCGCTCATTCCCACGGCGCTGTCGGCCGAGCAGCAGCGCCTCGCCGTCGCAGAGCTGCGGAGCCGACGTCAGGCAGGGGCGTGAGCCGATGCTCCTGCTCGACGAATTGCGCGCTGAACATGACCTCATCGACCGCGTGCTCGGTTCGCTGCGAACGTGGGCGCTTTCCCCCGAGGTCGAGCCGGGTGACGGCGCGCGGTTTCTTCGTTTCTTTCGTCGCTACGCGGGCGAGTTCCACCACGCGCGCGAGGAGCAGATTCTGTTCGTCGCGCTCGCTCGCGAAGCCGAGCTGCCGCTGGAGCGCGGACCCATCGCAGCGCTCACCGCCGAGCATCACCGGTTCACGTCGTTGCTGAACGAGCTCGAGCCGCTGCTGCTGCGTGGCGTCGCCGACGAACGGCTGACCGCTTTGGCCATCGAGTACTCGCGCGGCTTGTGGCACCACCTCGATGCAGAGAACTCGGTGTTGTTGCCCGAGAGCGAAGACCGGTTGCGGGTGCACTTCGTGAAGGAGCTGCCTTCACGGTCGCCGACGGATGAAGAGCAGCTCGCGCTCGCCGATGGACTGGCGCTGAACGAACGCTACGCCGCGTTCCTCGACCCTGACGTCATCCGCGGAGACGGCTGCATCATGTGCCCCTCGTACGGCGACGGCTGTCGCGGCCTCGAGCGCGAGTGGTGGACCGCGTCGGAGTGGGAGGAGCACGGCGACCGCTTCAGCGGCGACTGAGACGGCGACGCCCACCGAGCACCGCGACGAGCGCCAGCAGCAACGCGCCACCAGCGCTCGAGCATGAACACGAGGCGGTCGGCATCACGCCCGGCGGGCAGAGGAAGGACGTGGGCGTGCCGACGCGCGAGACGCAGTCGGAGAGAATGAGGCCCGCGTCGACGGCGTTGTCGACGCACGCCCGGTCACCCGCGCTGCACGGCACGCACTCGGGCGGCGCCTTGCAGACCGTCTTCGGCCCCGGAACGTCGGCCAGCGCGACCGCAGCGACGAGCGACCCCACCAGCACCGCGATTCTCACGGCGTCACGTCGAAGAGCGCGCTCTCGACCTGGTTGCCGCCGCTCGACTCGGCGCGCAGCGCGTAGCCCGTCTGCGCCCGGTCGATGGTGAGCATGTCGAACCGAACGCCGCCGTCGCTGATTGCTCTCGCGGCACCGTTCATCACCACCCCGCCGGTGCTGCGCACGAGGCGCACCGACACCGTCACGTCGGAGTCCTTCACGAGGTTGCCCTTCGAGTCGGCGGCCGTGACGAAGATGGCTGGCGTGAGGACCTGCCCGACGCGCGTGGTGCCCGGCTGGGTGGCGAAGGTGAGCGCCTGAATCGGCCCGGGCACGAACGACACCTTCGGCTTCGCGTCGAGCGTCACCTCTCCCGCGGTGACCGTCACGGTCTTCTCCTCTGCGACCGACGAGCGCATCGTCACCACCACCACGCCGTTCTGATCAGAGCTGCCCGACAGCGACGCGATGTTGCCTGTGCCCGAGACCGCAACCGCGATGGCCTGCTTGCTGACGGGCTTTCCGTCTTTCGACAGCAGCGTCACCGTGACCTGCACGTCTTCGTTGTCATCGGCGCGCGCATTCGTCTTCGTGACGACGACGGTCGACTTCGAGGCATCGACGGTCGGGGTCGTCGAGGCACCACCACAGGCGAGGAACACGAGGAGAAGAGGCGTCAGGGCTCGGCGCATGGCGGACACTCCTACTACGACCTGGCTGTCCTTCCATGCTCGCCGGGCGCTAGAAGGCGCGCAGTGCATCTGAGCCCTGACCAGGTCAGCTCGTATCTGGGTGGCGCGCTCTCCGACGAGGAGACCGCGACGCTCGAGGGCCACATCGACGGCTGCGCGCAGTGTCGTGAGCTGATCAGCGAGACCGTTCGTTCTCGCTACGACGAGCACCTTGCGTTGGCGAACACGCAAGTCACCACGAGCGAGCCGCCGCTGCCCATCACCATCGGTGACGTCATCGACGGCCGCTACCGCGTCGAACGGCTGCTCGGCGTCGGCGGCATGGGCTGTGTCTACGAGGCCCTGCATCAGGCGCTCAACCAGCGCGTCGCCCTCAAGTTCATGCTGCCGAAGTTCGCGCGCGACCAGTCGGCGGTCGACCGCTTCACGAGAGAGGCCCGCGCCGCGGTTCGTCTCGTCACGGAGCACGTCGGCCGCGTGCTCGACCTCGGCGCGCTTCCTGATGGAACGCCGTTTCTCGTGATGGAGCTGCTCGTCGGCGAGACGGTGGAGCACCGGCTGTTGCGAGAAGGCCCCTTCCCCCGGCGCGTCGCGCTCGAGGTCATCGCCGCCACGCTCGACGCGCTCCACGAGGCGCACGCGCTCGGCATCATTCACCGCGACCTCAAGCCGGCGAACCTGTTCCTCGCGCGGCGCTCGTCGGGTGGCGAAGTGCTCAAGGTGCTCGACTTCGGCGTCGCCAAGTCCGTGCACCCCGACATCGAAGCGGGCCTCGGCTCCACCAGCGCGGCGACGCTCGTCGGCTCACCGCTCTACATGGCGCCCGAGCAGCTCTCACCCGGCCGCGCCATCGACCCGCGCGCCGACCTCTGGGCCGTGGGCTGCACGCTGTACCAGGTGCTCACCGGCAAGACGCCCTTCGAGGGGAACGACCTGGTCGAGCTGATGTACTCGATTCAGACGCGGCCCCACGTGCCGCTCGCGCAGCTGCGGCCCGGACTCGACGACGTCTCGGCGCTCGTCGACGAGTGCCTCGCGAAGGAGCCGCACCGTCGACCCTCGGTGGCTGAGGCCCTCAAGCGCCGCGTGGAGGCGCTGCTCGCCCCGCCCGTCGCCCCGCCGCGGCCCATCGTGGCGGCTGCTCAACCTTCCCGACGCTGGCCGTTCGCCATCGGAGCCCTCGTCGCAGTGGTGGGGCTCGCCCTCGTCGCGACGCGCCCGTGGGTCGAGCCTTCGCAGACACCTCCTGCCGTCGACGTGACTCCCAGGCGTCCGAAGCCTGTTCCTCTGCCGCTCGTCGTCGTTCCGCCAGTCGAGCCCGCTGCCGTGGTGGTCGACGCGGGCGCGTTGGCTGTCGCAACGCCAACGCCAGCTCCGACGCCAACTCCAACACGACCGACCAGGCCGAAGCCGACGCCAGTGACGCCAGTCACGCCGCCGCCAACCACACCACCGCCCACGCCGCCGCCTGATTCCGTGCTCGACGAGCGCCTGTAACCCCCGGCAATCGCCCGGCTCCGCGGAATCTTTCTGCAATTCGTGCGACGGTTTTCGACCTCGCCCCTCTGCATCCTGGAGGCAGGCGATGACGACGGCGCATGACTGGAACGAGACCATCTTCGAGCTCACAGCTCCGCCGGCGCCGCTCAGCGACCGTCCCGAGGACCTCGGCATGCTCGAGGCCGAGCTCGGGTCGAGCACCAGCAGCAGACCGCCTTCAGGACGATGGCGTGTGCCCGCGCTTGTGGTGCTCGTCGTGCTCGTGTTGGGAAGCCTCGGCGTGGTCGTGACGACTTCGACTTCGCAGCCAGAGGAGCCCACCGTGCCGAGGCCAGCCCGACGTCCCCGCAGCAGGCCCGCACCGGCCGTGAAGGTCGAGGCGCCCACGCCCATCGTCGTCGAGACACCGTCTCCGGCTCCCATGAAGCCGGTGGAGCGCAAACGTCGGCCCGCAGCAGACGTCCTCGGGGAGCGCCTATGAGCTCGCTCGACGCCGTCTATGCCGCAGCAGCCGGCCAGTTCTCGGGCCTCGCGGTGCCGACGCAGCGGTTTCACGCGGCCTGGCGACGGCTCTGCGACAGCGGAGAGTCTCCTTCACCCGCGCACGCGGGAGACCTCTACCTCGCGCTCGCGTGTCTCGACGGTGACGCGGCTGGTCTCACGGCCCTCGAGCAGCGCCTGCGGGGGCAGCTCCGGCAGCTGGCCCGCTTCCACTTGTCCGATGACGAGGCCCGCACGCTCGTCTCCGAGACGCTCGCGTCGCTCTGCACCGGCGCGCACCCGCGCCTGTCCCGCTACTCGGCGCGAGGCCCGCTCGACGCGTGGCTGGGTGTGCTGCTCACCCGTCAGGCGTTGACCCTTCGCACCGCGCGCGCTCCCGAAGACCTGGATGAAGTGGTGCTCGGCTCGCAGGCCAGCGAAGGTGTGCCCGAGGTCGAGCTGCTCAAGCAGCGCTTTCGTGGCGTCTTCTCTGATGCGTTCAAGTCGGCCATCGGCGCGCTCGACGTGAAGCAGCGCAACCTGCTGCGACAGCACTACCTCGACGGCCTGACGCTCGAAGAGCTCGCGCTGCTCTACCGCGTGCACCGCGCGACGGTGGCCCGCAACCTCGCCGAGGCCCGCACCACGCTGCTCGAGCGCACGCGGGATGAAGTCGCGCAGCGCACCGCCATCGGCCGCCTCGAGGTCGACAGCATCGTGCGGCTCGTGCAGTCGCACCTCGACGTCTCGGCGGCCTTCTTTCTCAATCGAACCGGAGCAGGGCAATGAGCTTCACGATGGTGGTCATGCTGTCGTCACTGGTGGCGCAGGCGCCCGAGCGGAGCGAAGCGGTGCGCGCCTTCGACGAGGGCAAAGCGGCGATGAAGGCGAACGACCTGGGTCGCGCGTGCCCGCTGCTCGAGAAGAGCTTCACGCTCGAGCCCGCGCTCGGCACGTTGCTCAACCTCGCCACGTGCTTCGAGCAGCAGGGGAAGATGGCGTCGGCTTGGGTGCGCTTCAACGAGGCGACGAGCTGGGCACAGCGCACGCGTGAAGCGAAACGTGAAGCGTTCGCCACCGAGCGTGCGACGGCGCTCAAGGCCCGCGTGTCGTGGTTGTCGTTGTCGTCGAGCTCGGCGGCGCAGGTGAAGGTCGACGCGGTGAAGCTGGCCGTCTCTCCCGGCGTGCCGGTGGCGCTCCCTGTGGACGTGGGCGTGCACGTCGTGACGCGCGAGCAGGCGGGCTTCGCCGCGTGGACGACGCAGGTGCAGATTGAGCGCGAAGGCGCGACGACGACGGTGACGGTGCCTGAGCTGTTGCCGCTCGAGCTTCCGGGTCCTCCGCCGCTGGTGGCGCTGACGCCGGTGCCTGAGCCCGAGCCCGTGAAGCCTGCCGAGGTCGTGGTCGCGCCGAAGCCTGTCGAGGTGAAGACGGTCGTCGCCGAGCCCTCTCGCGCGCCGGGCTGGGTGTTGGTGGCGACGGGCGTGACGGTCGCGGTCGCAGGTGGCGTCGGGCTCGGGTGGTCGTTCGCGACGTACGACCAGTTGCAGAGTCAGCGACGCTCGACGTTCTTGCCCGTCATTCGGGTCACGCAGCGCGACTTCGACATGTTGCAGTGGGTGTACCCGGCGTCGTGGGCTGCTGCAGGCGTGGGCCTCGCCACCGCCATCTCTGGAGCCATCGTGCTCTTCACGACGCGCTCCGCCGTCATCGTTCCAGTGGTCGGCCCGCAAGGCGCCGGTGCCGCGCTCTCTCTTTCGTTCTGACCGCCATGAACTTCTCGAAACTGAAGGTCCTCACGCTCGTGCTGCTCGCGAGCGGGTGTCTCGACCTCGAACCCGGCAACTACATCTTCTCCATCGATGCCGGAGCGAAGGCGTGTCAGTCGAACGCCGATTGTCCGCCGACGTTGTTGTGCAGTCAGAGCTGCGCGTGTGTTCCGGTGTCACAGGCGTTCGGATCGTGCTCGACGTCGTTTGGCGGCGGGTTCACGAGCGCTGGTGGATCCGCGACGGCTGGTGGATCCGCGTCGGCCGGTGGAACCGCGACAGCTGGTGGAACCGCGTCGGCTGGTGGATCTGCGTCGGCTGGTGGATCCGCAACGGCTGGAGGATCCGCGTCGGCTGGTGGATCCGTGGCGGCTGGAGGATCCGCGTCGGCTGGTGGATCCGCGACGGCTGGTGGATCCGCGTCGGCTGGTGGATCCGCGACGGCTGGTGGATCCGCGTCGGCTGGAGGATCCGCGTCGGCTGGAGGATCCGCGACGGCTGGTGGATCCGCGTCGGCTGGAGGATCAGCGAGCGCTGGAGGATCAGCGAGCGCTGGAGGATCCGCTGGTGAACCCGATGGCGGAATTCTGCCGCCGGTCTGTCTGCCCTCTGGCTGGTGCTACCTGAACCCGCTGCCAGCGAACGAGTTCTTCCAGGACATCCACGGCTCGAGCGCGAACGACATCTGGATGATTGGGCAAGGCGGCCTCGTGCTGCGCTGGAACGGCGCGCAGTGGCTCTCGTCGATGATTCCCATGGAGTACCCGCAGTCGGTGCGAGCGTTCTCGCCGAGCAACGCGTGGGTCGCCGGGTGGATGGGGAAGCTCATTCAGTGGAATGGCAGCTCATGGCAGGCGGTCGCCTCGGGCACGACGCAGAATCTCCAGGTGGTCTGGGGCCTCACGGCGAACGACCTCTGGGCCGTCGGGCAGAACGGCGTCGCGCTGCACAACACGGGGAGCGGCTGGGTGCCCACCACCACCGGCGTCACCGACTACCTCTACGATATTCACGGCGTCGCTGCGAACGACGTCTGGGCCGCGACCATCAACGGCGTGCTGCACTGGAACGGCTCGCAGTGGACGAAGACGACGCTCTCGACCGGCAACGTCTACTTCCGCGGCGTGTGGATGGCGTCTGCGACCGACGGCTGGCTCGTCGCGGGTGATGGCGTCATGTACCGGTACAACGGCAGCTCGTGGCAGCTTCAACCAACGGTGCTCACGAGCATCGCGCGCGTGTCTGGCTTTGCAGCGAACGACGTGTGGCTCTCGGGTGATCAGGGCTCGCTCGCGCGCTTCAACGGCACGAGCTGGTCGACCATCACCACGACACAGACGACCTCGTACCTCGCGGCGTTCTGGGGAGCGTCGAGCTCCGACATCTGGGCCGCCGGAACCGATGGCGCCGTGATTCGCAGAACCGGTACGCAGTGGAGCCGCATCTCGCCCGCGCCCATCACCATGAACACCATCTACGACGCCTGGTTCACGGGCGGCGCCGATGGCTGGGCCGTCGGAGAGACGGGCACGCTGCTGCGCTGGGACGGCATTCGCTGGTCGGCGGTGAACTCGGGCACCACTGATCACCTGACCGCGCTGTGGGGCCGCGCGAGCAACGACGTCTGGGCGGTCGGCTACAATGGCACGGCCCTGCGGTGGAACGGCATCAGCTGGACGGCGACTCCGAAGGCGAGCAACGGGGCCCTCAAGGCCATTCACGGCCTCGGCTTCTATGACATCTGGGCGGTCGGAAACCCCGGCAACGTCGGCAACCTCGCCGGCGCGTTCAAGTGGAGCGGCTCCGCCTGGGTCGCGCAGCCCATGCCGAGCGGCGCGATGTACGGAGAACTGTTCGCGGTGCGCGTCTACGGCAGCGGCAACATGCTGACGGTCGGCTCCAACGGCCGCGCGCTGAAGTGGAATGGCTCGAGCTTCTCGATGCTCTCACCGCCGACGACCGAGACGCTGCTCACCATCTGGGACGCGTCGGGTGGTTCGTCGACTCCCGACATGTGGATTGGTGGAACCCGCGGCACGCTGCTGCGGTGGAACGGCACCAGCTTCACCACCATCACGATGCCGGCGAGCGCCGCCACCCAGGACATCAGCTCCATCTGGGGCACGAGCACGTCGGACCTGTGGATCGCCACCGGCAGCGGGCACGGCACCATCTATCGGTACAACGGCAGCACGTTCACCGAGCTGCGGCTTGGCACGCGGTACTCGCCGAACCTGATCATCGGCACCGCTGGCACCGACCTGTGGGGCTTCGGGCCATTCGACGGGCAGATCATCAGGTACCACCCATGAACGTGCGGAGTGCTGCTTCACCCGACGCAGGTCTGGTAGCAGCGCCGCACGATGACGACGTGGGCGTTCCGACGACTGCAGGGCACCTGGCTGTTTCACGACTTGCCGCAGGGCGCGCTCGAGCACCTGGCCAATCACGCGAAAGAAGTGTCGCTCCGCGCGGGTGAGGTGCTGCTGAAAGAAGGCGACCGCGGAGACGCGCTCTACGTCGTCATCGACGGTGCGCTCGGAGTGACGCAGGTCTCGGCGAGTGGAACCGTGATGCTCGGCGAAGTTCGTCGCGGAGAGCACGTCGGTGAGCTCGCGCTGCTCGAGAACGCTCCGCGCACGGCGACGGTGACGGCGTCGGTGGCGACGCGGGTGCTCGAGGTGACGCGGCAGGGCTTCGAGGCGTGCGTGCGCGAGTTTCCGCAGGCGACGTCGACGCTGACGCGCCTCTCGGAGTACCGCCGCGCGTGGGCAGGCGTTCGCCGTGTTCGTCCGTCGACGCTCGAGGTCGTCGCGATGCTGGCGAAGGTGTTCCCCGAGGTGCCGTCTCAGCAGCTCGCCTCCCTCGCCGACGAAGTGGAGTGGGTCACGGTGCCGACCGGCGCGGTGCTGTTCCGTCAGGGCGAGGCCGGTGACGCGCTGTACTTCATCGTGCGCGGCGGACTCGACGTGGTGGCCCAGCGTGACGATGGACAGGACGTTCGTCTCGGCGAGGTCGCTCCTGGTGAGCCTGTCGGAGAGATGGCGTTGCTCTCGAACGAGCCGCGCATGGCGACGGCCCGGGCGAACGCCGACTCCGAGCTGATCAAGCTCTCGCGCACCGGCTTCGAGTCGCTCGTCTCGACGCACCCTGCGGCGATGGCGCTGTTCGCGCGCACGATGGCGACGCGATTGTCGAAGGCCGCGCGTGGGCGTGGAGCGATTTCTCAGCTGCGCTCGGCGCGCACGGTCTCGCTCGAGGACTGCACCAGCGCGGTGTCGATGGTCGACCCGGTGATGCTGAACCTGAGCATCACGCAGCTGTACCACCGCGTCGCCGTCGACCTCACGCTGCTGCTCGGCGCGCAGGACGCGAACTGGTTCTGTTTTGGGTGCCGTGCGTCGAAGACGGCCGGCGCGGCGATTCGGCTCGAAGAGGTGCCGCTGCGTGAGGTGTTGCAGCGCACGCCGGTGTGGCCGCTGCTGACGAAGGGGCTCGAGCTGTCGCGCCGGACTTCCCTGGTGCGCGTCTTCGACGACACGCTGCAGACGGTCGGTGACCGTGTCGCGAAGGGGAATCGGTTCATCTTCGAAGAGATTGGTCCCGCGTTCGTGCAGTTCGTCTCATCGTTCGCGAAGGCCCACGAGTACGACCGCGCGAAGTTGGATGCCGTGCTCTCGCAGTTCAAGGCGGGGCCGAGTGAGCGCGGAGGGCAGGACACGCTGAAGGGCGCGCTGACGGCGTATTACGAGGCGGCGTTCGAGCGGTCGGCGAAGCGGCGCAGCGAGCTCATTCTGCTCGGCAGCATGAAGGTGGGCCTGCACGAGCAGACGCGCGTCGATCCGATCCTCGATGAAGCGCTCGATGCGCCGCTCGAGGTGTTCTTCGACCAGCTCGCCGGGCAGCTGCCGAGGCCCGTGCGCGGCGTGGCGATGAAGGCGCGGCCGATGGTGCAGCGGCAGGTGCGCGCGTTCCTGACGCGGCGGTTGATGCGCATGCGGTTGCCCGACGTGACGCTCGACCTCGGCGGTGACGTGCCGCCGTACAGCGAGAAGAGCCGGTTTCCTCCCGGCCTCGAGACGCTCGAGCACCCCGAGCTGCGTGCGTTGTACGAGTCGTTCACGGCAGGGGCTCCGAGCGCCGCGCGTGACTGGACGAGCCTGGCCGACCGCATGCGGTACATCTCGACGTTGTTCCGCACGAGGCAGAAGTCGCTGCAGCTGTTCGAGCCGCCGTATCTCGACGAGCAGCAGGCTGACATCGCCGCCCGCCGGGTGCCTGCGGGAATGCTCTGAGTTGTGGCTGTAGTGCAGATTGCACACGTTCTGGGCATGGCTCGGAAGACCGCAGCGCTGCAACCACCCTCGATGCGGCTTCCGCCGGACGACGTCGAGTTGACCCATCGTGCCGCGAAGCAGCAGGGCCGCGCGAGGACGGAGTTCGTTCGTGATGCGGCGGTTCGCGCAGCCGAGCAGGTGCTGCTGGAGACGACCCTGCATCGCATGTCGCCCGAGGGCTTTTCGTCGTTCGCGCGAGCGGTCGCTGGCCCGGGAAAGGCCGTGAAGCAGTTGAGCTGTTTCAGCGCCTGGCGCCGTGGGAGTGACGCTCTCAGCGTCAGAGTTGTTGACCGAGTCGCACGATGTCTCTGCGTTCTCGTGTGGAAAGCCCTCGCTGGACGAGTGGCTCAAACGGCGGGCGCTCTCGAATCAGCAGCGCGGGTTCACCGTGGTGCACGAGCGTGGTCGGGTGGTTGGCTTTTGCAGGCTCGCGCCGACCGCCGTGCTTCCGACTGCCTCTCCACGCTCGGTGCGCACCAGGCAGCCTCAGAATCCAATTCCCTGTCGTTGCTCGGGCAGCTGGCCACCGACACGTCGTATGCAGGCACAGGCATCGGCGTGGGGTTGCTGAAGCACGCCCTCGCGCGCTCGGTCGAAGGTGCGCGCCTCGTTGGCGGTCGCGCTCTGCTCGTTCGCGCCGTGGACCTGAATGCTCGCGAGTTCTGGCTCAAGCACGGGTTTCTGCAGACGGTGGATGATCCGCTCATGCTCTTTCGGTCGATGGCCGATGTGGCGGCTTCTCTCGAGCGTGCGAGTCGCTGATCAACAAGATGGAGTTCGCCGCTCTTCGTGAGAGTCGTTCCGATTCGACGAGGATGCGCGCGTTCTGCTGGCCGTGATGATCAGCGGCATCGACAATGATGTGAGGAGAAGCCAGCAACAGAGCGAGCGAGGGGCACTGCGAAGTGGCGCTCCGAAGCCTCGGGTGAGCGCTGGTCGCGAGGAATGGCTGAGAAGGCCACAGCCCAACGACCTCCGGCGGGAGCAGTTGGTCGGAGCTCGAAGGTGCTGAAATCGAGCTGGAGGGTGGAAAACTCTCCGGCCGAGGGCGGGTGTGAATCAACCACCGACGCAGAGTCGGGGCGCGGCCTCGTGAGCATGTCCGCTGGCCGACACCAGGCGTCAGCTACCGGACACGTTTTCATGTCCGCTGGCGGACACCGCACGTCAACCACCGGACATGGGCCAGACCCCCGGTCACCCCAGGGTCGATGAGCCGGACTCGAACCGCTCGACGGTCTCGACCCATGGTGTGATTCCACCTGCCTTGCGGCACTCGAGGCTTCGGAGCGCCCTCTCGCACCGCACTCGTTTGTTTTGTGCAGCAGTTGACGCGCGACTCTCAGCCAAGGTCCGTCTGATCATCACACAGCAACTCGAGAGCACCGCCGCAGCGTGCAGGATGCTCCAACTCGAGCGGCTCAGCGCTTCAGTCCCATCGCTCGCGCCTCGCAGCACTGCTTTCACGTCGCACTCGGGATTGAGGCTCTCGATCAGCTCCGCGTCGAGTGGCGCGCCCTCGAGGACTCGCTTCACGGACGCGAGCGGCAGCTTCCGGTTGAACATGAACTTCGCGAAGGCCACGGAGCGCTTCGCATCACCCGTCAACTGCGAGAGCAGCTCTCGCGAGCCATCAGGGTCTGCACCTCTCGGAAAGCGCTGCTGACCGCGCTGCCATTTCGATTTCGGCCGACCCTCGTGCCAGAGCACGAACGTCACCTCGTCTGGCTCGACGTTCGTCACATCGCGATGCCTGAGCAGCGACGCAGGCATGCCTTCCACGAGCCCAGGCCACTGCGTGGGCTCATCGTGCAGAAACGGATTCATCGGTGAGTCGTGGTGGAAGCCGCGAAGCACGGCCGCTCCGTTCGGCAGGAACAACCCGTAGACGACGTTGCCGTCATTCTCCCGCAGCGTCGCGAACGAGCCCGCTTTGCTCCGCGGCCGCGCAGCCTCGAACGAGAAGACCCGCGAGTCCTCGTCGGGCTCCATGATGGCGTCGAGCACCGCGAGCCCTCGCCAGACCTGCTCGAGTCGCTTCGGCGGCGGCAGCGCTGCGAGGTTCTTCGTCGATGGTCGCTGGGCCATTCAGCGACCGTGCGGCATCGCCAGCTCACTCGCAAGGCGCGCAGGACGTGCGCTCTGCGAAACACTCGCGCGACGCCTCTCTTCATGTACAGGCTCTGCCCATGGCCGGAGAGGAAAGCACCGCTGGGCCCAGACCGAATCGACCCGCGACGGTGTGGTTGCTGGCGTCACTGCCGGTGCTGCCCCTGCTGCTCGTCTTCTCTGCGTACGAGCTGCCGGCGACGGCGAACGGCACGGTGATGCCGCTGGCCGGTGAGTGGGCCGGGCATGTCGCCAGCGACGGCTTCGACCCCTTCACCGACCAGTCCGCCTGGAGCCCGCTTCGGCTCCCGGGCAGCTTCACCACGCAGGGGCTGACGGGCGGGCACGTCTTCGTCCGTCGAACCTTCACGCCACCACCGGGCCTCGTGGGCCATGACGCGGCGTTCGTGCTCGGCAGCGTGCGCGGCGCGACCGTTCGGCTCTTCTTCAACGGCGAGCCCATCGGCCTCAAGGGTGAACCCCACGCGCACTTCCTCGGGCTCGAGGCCGGCGCCGAGACCTTCTTCGTTCCAGCGCGGCTCGTCAGGCCCCAGGACAATGTGCTCACGCTCGAGACGCGCACCCTCATGCACGGGCGCGACGGCATCACCGACCCGAGGCTGCTCTTCGGCCGTCACGAGGTGCTGGGGCCCTGGAGCTTCCACGAGCAACAGGTGCGCTCGGTGCTCGAGCACGGCTCGCTGCTCCTCATCGGCTTCCTCGGCGTGCTGCTGATTGCGTTGTGGGTGTTGCAGGCCGGCCGCGCGAACCGCGACCTGTATCGCAGCACCCTCATCCTGCTCGCGTCGGCCTCGCTCTACCTGCTGGGGAAGAGCGGCTTCCTCGTCTCGGCGCTCGGCGGGCGCGCGCAGATGATGGTCATCGTCGTGTCGGTGCACCTGCTCGGGCTGGGCATCGTCGAGTTCATCGAGGCCTACTACCTCTCGCGCGCCACCTGGTTCCGCTCGGTGAACCGGGTCGTCTCGGGCCTCGCCGTGGTGCTGAGCCTCGCGGGCGTGGGGGTCGTCTACCGCCTGTACATCAACTGGCTCTTCGTCATGGTCCTCTTCAGTCTCGTGCTCGCCGTGCGTGACGTCGTGAAGGGCAAGACGCTGTTCGGCCCGCTCGTCGTGGTGGCCACCTTCATCGTGGCGGGCTCGGGCATCAGCGACCTGCTCGGCGACCTCGAGCTGCTCTACGCGCCGCGCCTCTTCACCTTCGCCATCGCGAACCTCGCGGCCATGTCGGGCGCCGTGGTGGTTGGCGAGTTCGTCGAGCTCGCGCGCGAGAACACGCGGCTGTCCCGCTCGCTCCAGCAACGCGCCGAAGAGCTGTCTTCCGCGCTCATCAAGGCGGAGGAGGGCTCGCGCATCAAGAGCGAGTTCCTCGCGAACACCTCGCACGAGCTGCGCACGCCGCTCAACGCCATCATCAACATCCCCCAGGGGCTGCTCGAGCAGATTCACGAGGTGCGCCGCGCGCGCTGCAGCTCGTGTGGAGCGCTCTTCGAGCTCGAGGCCAACGAGTCCATCGACCAGACCGCGTGCGCGTCGTGTCAGCAGCAGAAGCTGGTGCTCGAACAGACCCTCACCATGGAGCTGGGGCCCGAAGAGACGGCGCGCCTGCTCAAGTCCATCGTGCGCAGCGGCACGCACCTGCTCGCCGTGGTGAACGACATTCTCGACTACTCGAAGCTCGAGGCGGGGCGGGTGGTGCTGCACCGCGAGAAGGTCTCGGTCACCACGCTGCTCGACGACCTCATGCTCGCCATGTCGCCCGTCGCCACCCGCGCAGGCGTGACGCTCGAGGTGAGCGGGGTGGACGCGACGCTCGACGCCGACCGTGTGAAGGTGAGCCAGGTGCTCATCAACCTCGTCGGCAACGCCATCAAGTTCAGCGACGGCAAGGGCACCGTCTCGGTCCGCGCGTCGTCGACGGGTGAACGCGTGAGCCTCTCGGTGCGCGACCACGGCATCGGCATCGCGCCCGAGCACCAGGCCTTCATCTTCGAGGGCTTCCGCCAGGTCGAAGGCAGCAACACGCGGCGCTTCGGCGGCAGCGGGCTGGGGCTCGCCATCTCGAAGCGGCTGGTGACGATGCACGGCGGCACGATGCGGGTCGAGAGCGCGCTCGGTCAGGGCAGCACGTTCATCGTCGAGCTGCCGCTGGTCGCGCCGGCCGTCGAGCAGGCCGAGGTCTCCGATGCGCAGGTGGTGGTGGTGGTGGACGACGAGAGCATCGCGGTCGACACGACGTCGGTGGCTCTGCGGCCGCTCGGCTGTCGCATCGTCGCCGTACACGACCCGCGGCTCGCGCTCGAGCGGCTGCGCGCGTCGCGGCCTGCGCTCCTCATCCTCGACGTGATGATGCCGCGGGTGAGCGGCCTCGAGCTGCTGCGAGACCTCAAGAAAGACCCACAGCTCGCTGCGATTCCCGTGCTCGTCTCGAGTGCGTACCCCGACAACCAGCTCGCCGCGGAAGCCCTGGGCGCCACCTTCATCGCCAAGCCGTGGCAGCCCGGAGAGTTGTTGCGCGTCGCCAGTCGCCTGCTCGCGCGGGCCCAGACGCAGAGGACCTCATGAAACGCATCGACGAAGGCACGCCGTCCGAGCAGGCCGCCCCCACGAACCTCGTGCTGTACGTCGAAGACGAGCCCTCGAACTGGGAAGTCACCGAGCTGCGGCTGCGAAAGAAGTTCAAGCTGCTCTGGGCGCGCACCGACGAAGAGGCCTGCGCGCTGGTGCGCCAACACGGGCCGCAGCTCTACGCCGTGTTGATGGACGTGCAGCTGCAGGGCAGCTCGCTCGACGGCATGGCGCTCACGCAGCTGTTTCGCGGCAAGGCGACCGGCACGCTGCCCGCGTTCGCGCAGAACCTCACGCCGCTCGAGTGCCCCATCTTCTTCGTCACCGCGTACGGCAACCTGCACTCGCCCCAGCAGATGGAGGCGGTGGGTGGTGACGCGCACGTGCCCAAGCCCGTCGACTTCGTCAGCCTCACGTTGCTGCTCGCCCGCCACAACATGAAGCGCGCGATGGCCACACTGAAAGGCTGAGCGTCGTCTGCGCCTGACACCCACACGCCCGGAAAGATCGGCGGTGTCCGTTCTTCGCGCGGAGCGTCGCAGGGAATACGGTTGGGCATCGAATGACCTCGGGTGGTCAGAAGAGCTGGGCGGCCGGGCTCCAGGTTGGCCGCTATGTGCTTCAGAAGGTCATCGCCCGCGGAGGCATGGCCGAAATCTGGCTCGCGCAGCAGCCCGGCCCGCGTGACTTCGCGCGTGAGGTCGTCATCAAACGAATCCTCACCGAGGGTCCGATGACGTCGGACTTCGAGCAGCTCTTCTTCGACGAGGCGAAGGTGGCCTCGCAGCTCAACCACCCGAACATCGTGCAGGTCTTCGAGTTCGACGAGTTCGAGGGCACGCCGTACCTCGTGATGGAGTCGCTCATCGGCGACACGCTGGGCGCGTTGATGCGCAAGGTGGCGCTGCGGGGTGAGGCGTTGCCGCCGAAGCTGGCCGTCTCGCTCGTGCTGCGGTGCGCGCAAGGGCTCGGCTCGGCGCATCGCAAGCTGAGCCCCGACGGCAAGCCGCTGCAGGTGGTGCACCGCGACGTCTCGCCGCAGAACATCTTCGTCACCCGCGAAGGGCTGGTGAAGGTGCTCGACTTCGGCATCGCGCGCGCCGTGGGCCGGGTGACGACGACCGCGGTAGGTCTCGTGCGCGGCAAGCCGCACTACATGGCGCCCGAGCAGGCCACTGGAAATGCCGTCGCGGCCTCCGACGTGTTCTCGCTGGGCGTGGTGTTGTTCGAGCTGCTGACGGGTCGCAGGCTCTATGGCGACGCCGACCACCTCGACGTGTTCCGCCAGCTCGTGCTCGGTGACACGCCGACGCCGGGCCCGATGGACGTGAACCGCGCGGTGCCTGCCGACCTCGACGCGCTCGTTCGCAAGATGATGGACCGGCGCCTCGAGCACCGCTTCTTCGACGGCGTCGTCTGCGCCGAAGCCCTCGAGGAGTGGCAGCGCCGCAATCAGGTCAGCATGTCTGACCACGCGCTCTCGCAGTGGGTGCAGTCGCTCGATGGCGCAGGCGCGGTGACGGTGCCGATTCCCGCGGTGACGGCGGCGTTGCTGGCCGAGGCGTCACATCGAGACCGCGGGCCCGGTGCGGTCGCTGGAGTGCGTGCGGTGCCGCCGCTCGACACGACCGCGAAGGGCACCGACCCGGCTGCGCCCGCAGCGCCACGTCCGTCTGCCCCCAGGCCCTCTGCGCCACGCGGCGCGTCGTCAGCGGCGACCGTCATGGAAGCCGCCGTCGCTCCAGAGCTCATCGAGTCGTCGCGACGCAGGCCGGGCTCTGACGGGTCAGCCAGCGTCGCCGACCCCTCGCGCCGAAGCCCCGGCTCTGATGCCGCGGCGGGCGCAGCAGCAGGCCCTGTCGAATCGGCGAGGGGCGCGCTCGCGTCGCAGGGAGCCGCGCGAGCCGCCGACCCATCACGCCGAAGCCCCGCGTCGGATGCAGCAGCGAAGGCCGCAGCGCCCGCGGGCGACGCACGGCAAGGGGTGGGGTCTCAAGGCGCAGCGAGAGCGGCTCCAGGTGCGGCCGAGTCACGACAAGGCGTGGCGTCTCAGGGCGCGGGGCGGGCGGCGCCAGCTGACGGCTCATCAGGTGGTGGCGAGTCACGACAAGGTGTGGCGTCTCAGGGCGCAGGGCGGGCTGCGCCAGCTGACGGCTCATCAGGTGGCGGCGAGTCACGACAAGGTGTGACGTCTCAGGGCGCGGGGCGGGCGGCGCCAGCTGACGGCTCATCAGGTGGTGGCGAGTCACGACAAGGTGTGGCGTCTCAGGGCGCAGCGCGGGCTGCGCCAGCTGACGGCGCATCCGGTGCGGCCGAATCACGACAAGGCGTGGCGTCTCAGGGCGCGGGGCGGGCGGCGCCAGTTCACGGCTCATCCGGTGCTCCCGACCTGGCAGCACGACAGGGCGTGGCCTCTCACGGTGCGGGACGGGCGGCGCCAGTGCCCGCTTCGACCGCCACGGTCGTCGAGCCCTCGCAGCTGAAACCGCCGGCCGCCGAGACGCGCGTCGAGCAGCCGGTGTCGTCGACCGTCATTCTTCCAGCGCCGAGCGCGCCTCGTCCGTCGGCGCCCCAGCCTCCGCGCGTCGAGCAGCAAGTGTCGTCGACCGTCGTTCTTCCGCCGAGCACGCCTCGTCCGTCGGCGCCCCAGCCTCCGCGCGCCTCGGCACCAGCGCCCGCCGCGCCCCTGCCAGCTCGCTCCTCACGAGGTCTCGCGATTGGCCTGCTCGCTGCCGGAGCCATCGCGAGCATCGTGCTCATCGCCTTCGGGCTCGGCCGTCGGGTCGAGAGCGCGACCACCGTGGCTCCGCCGAGTCCTGCCCCCGCACCACCGCCCGTCGCCGCGCTCGTGAAGGAGCCCACACCGGCCGTGCCCGCACTCGCGACCATCGAGCTCAAGCTGTCGACGAAGCCCATCGACGTTCAGGTCGAGGTCGACGGCCTGCTGATTGGCCACACGCCCCTCGCGCTCAAGGGCCGTGAAGGCGACATCGTGCAAGTGACGTTGAGCGCGCCCGGCTACGTGAAGATGGAGCGGAAGATTCTGCTCTCGCGTCAGCTGTCGGAGTTGAGGCTCGAGCTCGAAAAGGCGCGTATGGGGAAGCCGAGACCAAACCCCAACGAGCTGAAGGACCCGTACGGCTCAGGCTCCAAAGACCTGAGCGACGACCCCTACTGAACTCCATTGAAATCCAAAGACTCGCTCGACAAGCCGCAGGCTGGTCCACATGAAGACCAGATGCACCGACTCCTTCGCGGCCTCATCAACTTCAAGACCGAGCTGGCGCCCACGATGCGGCCGCTCTTCCAGGACCTCAGCCACGGCCAGGAGCCCGAGCTGCTGCTCATCAGCTGCAGCGACAGCCGCGTGGTGCCGCACCTGCTGACGAGCGAAGAGCCGGGTGACGTCTTCGTCGTGCGAACGGTGGGCAACATCGTGGCGCCGGCCGGGAAGAGCGGCTTCTCCATCGGAGACGTGAGCGAGGCCTCGGCCATCGAGTACGGCGTCGAGGTGCTGGGCATTCGCGACATCGCGGTATGCGGGCACTCCAACTGCGGCGCGATGAAGGCGGTGCTCGACGGGCGCGAGAAGCTGTCGGCCCTGGCGCCGAACCTCGTCGCGTGGCTCGAGCACGGAGAGGCGTCGCAGACGCGGCTCAAGCTGTCCGACTTCATCGACCCGAACCTGCCCGAGGTCGACCGGCTCTCGCAGGCGAACGTGCTGCAGCAGCTCGACCACGTCGCCAGCTACACCCCCATCGCGAAGCGCAAGGGCGAGGTTCGGCTGCACGCGCTCTGGTTCGACATCGCGAAGACGATGGTGTCGCTCTACGAGTCCGACCGCGGACGCTTCGTGGCGCTCGACGAGCAGGAGATTGGCCGGCTGCTCAGCGCGCGGTGACGACCTGCTTCGCGCCCAGCCACGGCGCGAGCGGCGTTCGGCGCACGATGAAGAAGAACGTACCGAAGGCGATGACGAACGTTCCCGAGACGACGACGAGGTAGCCGACCCACGCGGGCCACGGCTGCTTCGCCACCAGCACCTGGCCGGCCTGCACCAGCGGGTGATGCACCAGGTACACCCAGTAGGCCGACTGCACGAGCACACCGGCAGGCTTCGAGCCCGGGCGCAGCGCCGGCCCGATGACGCCCAGCACCATCAGCCACGCCGCCACCGCCGCGAGCGCCTGGCCCTGCCACTGCCACTGCAGCGGACGCGAGAAGACGAAGAGACACAGCGCGAGCGAGGCCAGTGACATCCACCACCCGCGGCGCTGGAGCACCTGCGTCGCGTGCTGCGATTGATGCAGGAGCCAGCCGAACGCGAAGAACGGCGCGAAGTACCCGACGCTGCTCAATGACGGCACGAACGAGAAGGCCGGCTGAGGCTCTCCGAACATCAGCACTGACGTCGCGGTGAGAACGCTCCCGACCAACAGCACTTCGGGAACGCGCAGGGCTGAATCGAGGCGCACCAGCACGCGCGTCTTCGAGAGCAGCCACCCGCAAAGACAGAACACAAACAAATACTCGAGGAACCACAGGTGCAGCGGACGAAACAGCCACTCGCCCTGGCCCACGAAGTCGTGATGCATCGTGCCCTGCGCGAGCGAAGCGCGGCGAATGAGCACGTCGGCCACGATGGACAGAGGGAGCGCCACGAAGAACGGCACCAGCAGCCGCTTCGCGCGGTCCTTCAGAAAGCCATCACCCCGCCGCTGCAGCACGAGCGCCGCGAAGAAGCCCGAGAGCGTGAAGAACACCGGCATGCGCACGGCGTGAATGACGCCCGCGACGATGGAGAAGCCGCTCCACGTCGACTGCGCCTGAACGGGAAACCACGGCCCCACGTCGGGCATGAAGGCGTACGTCGAGTGGTAGACGAGCCCGAGCAGCATCGCCGCTGCCCGCACCCGGTCGAGCCCATCGAAGCGCGTCACAACGAGTCGAAGCGCTCCTCGACGGCGCGGCAGAGTGTCTTGAGCACCTTCACGCGCGCGAAGTTCTTGTCGTTGGCTTCCACCAGCGTCCACGGGGCTTCTTCGGTGCTGGTGCGGTCAATCATGTCGCAGACGGCGCGCTCGTAGTCGTCCCACTTCTTGCGGTTGCGCCAGTCTTCGTCGGTGATTTTGAAGCGCTTGAACGGCGTGCGCTCGCGCTCCTTGAAGCGCTTGAACTGCTCCTCCTTCGAGATGGCGAGCCAGAACTTCGTCAGCACCGAGCCGCCGGTGATGAGCTCACCCTCGAAGTCGTTGATCTCCTCGTACCCGCGCATCCACGCGGCCTCCGAGGCGAAGCCCTCGACGCGCTCGACGAGCAGGCGGCCGTACCAGCTGCGGTCGAAGATGGCGATGCGGCCATGGCGGGGCAGGTGTCGCCAGAAGCGCCAGAGGTAGGGCTGGGCGCGCTCCTCTTCGGTGGGCGCGGCGATGGGAATGGGCCGAATGAAGCGCGCGTCGATGGCCTGGGTGATGCGGCGAATGGCGCCACCTTTTCCCGCGGCGTCGTTGCCTTCGAAGACGCACACCACCGACACCTTGCGGAACTTCACGTCGCGCGAGAGCAGGTTGATGCGGCCCTGCCACTTCTCGAGCTGCTGCTCGTAGGACGCGTCGTCGAGCTTCTTCGTGAGGTCGAGCGCCTTGAGCACGTTGCGGCCGTCGACTGGCGGGAGCAACGGCGGCGCGTTCGTCTTGACGGAGGGCGCGCCCTCCTTCAGCCGGTCTTCGATGGTGGCGAGCAGCGTCTTGCCGACGGTGAGGGAGCGGTAGCGCGCGTCGGCCCCGTTGACGACGTGCCAGGGCGCGAGGCCCGTCGAGGTGCTGCGCACGAAGTGCTCCGAGGCCTCGGAGAACCGGTCGTACTGGTCGAACAGCTCCCACTCGCCTTCACCGACACGCCAGCGCGTGCGCCTGTCGCCCGCGAGCGCGTCGAGGCGTTTTCGCTGCTGCTTCCTGGTGAGGTGAAACCAGAACTTCACCAGCAGTACGCCCTCGTCGCAGAGCATCTTCTCGAAGCGGTTCACCTCGGCGACGCGCTGGTCGAGCTGGGCCTTGCTGATGGCGCGGAAGGCGCGGTCGACGATGGGCTGGCTGTGCCACGCGCCGAAGAAGATGCCGATGCGGCCCTTCGGTGGCAGCCGTTGCCAGAAGCGCCACATGGCAGGCCGTGCGCGCTCGTCGTCGCTGGGCTGGTCGAACGCGTGCGTGATGATGTGCCGCGGGTCCATCCACTCGTGGAGCAGGTTGACGGTCTCGCCTTTGCCGGCGCCTTCGACGCCGCCGATGAGCACGAGCACGGGGAACTGCTTCTTCTCGAGCACCTGGTACTGCGCGGCGAGCAGGGCCTGGCGCAGCTTCGGTTCCTGCTTCTTCCAGGTGGCTTTGTCGACTTCGTGGGCGATGGACGCGGTCTCGAACACGGGCCGGAACGTTAGTCGCGTGGCGCAGAGGTGTCGCCATTCGGGTCAGCGCGGCGTGGTCTCGATCAAGCGCCCGTCAAAACCGATGCCGCGCTCCGTTTTCATGCGGGTGGCTGGGCGTGCACCCAGAACGGTTTACGGTGCAACCCATGTCGCTCCTCTTCGCGCTCGTCGCCGGTGCTCTGGGCTGGTCGTTGTCGGAGTACACGCTGCATCGCTTCGTCGGCCACGGCCGAACGCGCCGCCGTGAGGGCCTGTGGTTCCTCGGGCCGCAGGCGGTGTTGCTGCTCTTCAACGAGGAGCACATTCACCACCACCGCGACCCGCTCTACTTCGCGCCGGCCTGGAAGAAGGCGCTCGCGACGCTGGTGCTGGTGCCCGTCATCGGTGGGCTCGCGTCACTCGCGGTCGGCCTCGAGCTGGGCGTCACGTTTGGAGCGGGCTTCGCGCTCACGTACCTCGGCTACGAGGTGCTGCACCGCCGCATTCACACGCACGCGCCCATCGCCGGCTACTTCGCGTGGATGCGACGGCACCACCTGCACCACCACGTCTCGCCGAAGGTGAACCACGGCGTCACCTCGGTGCTGTGGGACGTGGCGTTCGCGACCCACGAGGTGGCCGAGCCCGTCGCGCTGCACTTCAAGCTGGCGCCGAAGTGGCTGCTCGACGACGCGGGAGAGATTCGCCCTCAGTACGCCACCGAGTACCGGCTCGTCGGCCGGCGCTGAACGTCACTCCGGCAGCGGCGGTGGAAGGTCTTTCAGGTCGTCGGGCTCGAACTCATGCAGCTCGGGCTGCGCGCTGTTGGGCTGCGCATTGGTGGGCTGCTGGGCCCGCCGGCGCTTTGGCGCCACCACCGGCGCAGGCGGAGTGGCGACCAGGGTCAACGTGACGGGCTGGGAGCCTTCGAAGCCGAGCACTCGCTGCAGTGTCACATGGTCTGCGAGGGTGACGACGATGGGAAGCTGACTGCCCGCTGGGCGACGCAGTGAGAGCGGGGTCGTGCCGAGCAGCACACCGTCAGAGGTGACCTCGGCTCCGCTGGGCACCGACTCGAGCTGGACGACGACGCTCTGAAGGACGACTGGCTCGAGGGGTGGAGCCGGTTGCACGATGGGCGGCGGTTCGAGCGCCGGCGCAGGGCGCTCCCAGGTCGCGATGAGGCCGCCCACGACCAGGACAGAGAGGGCGGCGGCCAGCACCACCCAGGGCAGCTTCGACTTCGGCACCTCGAGCGGCGCCTCCATCACCCTCGACGTGCGCCCCGAGTTCCGCACCGGAACGGGGACCAACTCCTCGAGGACTTCGGCGACCTCGGTCATCGACGCCGGGCGCTTCGCGGGCTCCTTCTCGAGCATGCGGAAGATGAGTGACTCGAGCTCGGTGGGAACGCCCTCGATGGTGCCGGGCTGAAGGGCAGGAGGCCGCTGGGTGACGTGCTTCACCATGAGAATCGGCGGCGTCTGTCCCGTGAAGGGCGTTCGCCCACTGAGCAGCTCATAGAGAATGAGGCCCAGCGAATAGATGTCGGTGCGGTGGTCGACCGGCAGCGCGCGCGCCTGCTCGGGAGACATGTACATCGGCGTGCCGACGACGAGGCCTGCGACCGTCTGCGTGCTGCCTCCTGCCGCGACGTGAACCTTGGCCACGCCGAAGTCGAGCACCTTGACCGCGTCTGCGTCTTCTCCCCGGCGCACCAACATCACATTCTCTGGCTTCAGGTCGCGGTGCACGATTCCCACGGCGTGGGCAGCGGCGAGCGCTCGCGCCGCCTGCGCGCCAATCTTCGCGACGCGCCCCACCGTCATTGGCCCACCACGATGGAGCGCGCTGGCCAGGGTGAGGCCGTCGAGCAACTCCATGACGAAGTAGAAGCGGCCCTCGGGCGTGCGGCCGAAGTCGGAGACGTCGATGATGTTCGGGTGCCCGATGCGGCTGACGGCGACGGCCTCTGTCTTGAACCGGGCGACGAACTCCTCGTCACTCGACAACGCGGGTCGCATCACCTTGAGCGCCAGCTTCTTGCCCAGCTCGATGTGCTCGACCTTCAACACCTCACCCATGCCGCCAGCAGCCAATCGCTCGAGCACGCGGTAGCGCCCATCGATGACCTGCTCTGCCGCCGGCTCGGGCCGCTCCAGAGGTGGCGCTGAACCCGGTGGAGGCAGGCCGGCGCTGCTCTGGCGAAAGGGCGTCGGTCGACGAAACGTCTGTCCATCGTCGTCGAAGTCAGCCACGGGATTTCCTCAGCGGCCTTCGAGGAAGAAGAGAACGACGGTGGTGAGCGCAGCGGCCCCGGCGATGCCCGCGGCCACCACACTGCCGGTCTGGAGCGACTCCACGCGCGTCACGTACTGCTGCTGTACCGTGCCTGGCCGCTCCATCTGCTTCAGCTCGGCGGCCTGGCCCAGCGCACCGCCGTACAGGCCAGCCGAGGTTCCGGCTGCGACCACCGCGAGCCCGCCCACCACCCACGTCGCGACGCGGGGCCGCTGCGCTGGCTCTTCGGCGCCGACCGACACCATCGGAGGGGGAGGAAGGTCACTGGGCAGGACGACCGGCTGAACCGGAGCGTCGCTGCCGGTCATCACCGTCATCGCCTTCAGCGTGAACGAGAGGTCGAGCGAACGTGACGCAGACAACACGAACCCCCGTTGCTCGGACTCGTGGTTCGCTGCCGTGACACTCACCTCGTGACTGCCAGGCGGCAGTTCGATGGAGGCAGGCGAGGGACCAAGCGGCTTGCCATCGACCGAGATGAGCGCGTCGACGGGCTCGGCGAACACCAGCACCTGCTGCACGCCCTTGTCCTGCAGACGACGCTCGATGCCGTGAATGGACTCTGAGACTGCTTCCTTGTCCTTCGCGTCGGGCATCTGCCGCAGGTAATCCTTGTACGAGCGCAGGGCCCGGGGCAGGTCGTTGAGCTGTTCATGACAACGGCCGAGGTTGAATTGAATGATGGGGTGCGGACGAGCGAGATAGGCCTCTTCGAATTTTGCGGCGGCGTCGGCGTAGCGCGCTTGTTTGTACAGCTTTTGACCCGCCGCGAAGCTGTCGCGAGCGTTCTCGGCCGGCGTCTTCGTCGTGTCTGGAGTCGGGCTGGCAGCGAGCGCGAGGAGCAGTGAGATGGTGAGCATGGTGGCGTCCTCAGGTGATTCTCATTGGTACGAGCACTGCCTGACGGAGACGCGCGTGACGAAGCCGCTGCCTGTACAGCCGTAGCCGGCCTGCTGCGCAAAGGTGCAGAGCGCCCAGACGCCACCGCAGGTGTTGGGGTTGCCGCACGCCTCTTCGTAGCGGCTGCTCAGGTAGCCCGCCGGGCACGCAGGCGCGACGGGCTGCGGGCCGGTGCAGGTCGGCGAGTAGCACGGCCCATTGGCGGCGGTGGGGTGCCCCAGCGTGTAGACGGTACAGGCGGGGCCGGAGCAGCTGGTGACGTTGGTCGGTTTGGCTGTTGGGCAGAAGCTGTCGGGAACCGACGCTCCGCTCGAGTTCTGGCAATAAACCGTGCGCTGGGCGGTGCCCGCGCCGCAGCGAGGGTTGCAGGCTCCGTAGGCTCCGACGAACCAGCTGCAGCCACTGTTGACGAAGCAGGTCTGCGAGGTCGCGGGCTTTGGGGTGGGGCAGTACGAGTCCGGGACAATCGAGGTGTCGGGTCGACGGCACACGACGGTGCGGGTCTGCGTGCCCGAGCCGCACGTGGTGGAGCAGGCGCCGTACGCGGGCGTGTTCCACGCGCAGCCCGTCAGGTTGAGGCAGCTCTGAGACGTGGCCGGTTTGGCGCCGCTGCAGAACATGTCGGCCACCACGAACCCGTCGCTGCGAACGCAGTTCACGTTTCGTGTCTGAGTGCCGGCGCTGCACGACGCCGCCGAGCAGGCCGAGAACGCAGTGGTGTTCCACACGTACGTCGGGGTCGAGCATTGCTGGTTCGGCTGGCAGGTGCCGCTGAGGCAGTCGAGCGGGCCACGGCAACCAAGGCCGGCACCGCAGCGCGCGCAGCCACCGTCGACCGTCGGGCCGCCGCAGTCGGTGCCCGTCTCGAGGCCGTTGGCGACACCGTCGGTGCACGTCGGCGTGGAGCAGGTGGTGCCCACGCACGAGAGGCCTGGCTGACAGAGGCTATCGTCGCCCTGGGTGCACGCCGTCGCGCAGCCGCCGTCGGCGCAGGCGAAGGGCCCGCAGCCCGTGGGAGCCGGCGTCGAGCAGACCCCGACGCCGTCGCACGTCGACGCCGCGATGGCGCCTGCGGCCGAGCAGCTCGGGCCCTGGCAGACGACGCCCTGCCACAACGCGCAGCGCCCAACCCCATCGCACACGCCACTGCGCCCACATGTCGACATCGCTTCGACGGCGCAGCTGTCATGGCCCGGCAACGGCGCGACGCCCGCATCAGCGGCTCCACACATGCCTGTCGACGAGCAGACCTCGCACGCGCCCTGGCAGCGTGACTGGCAGCACAGCCCATCGGTGCAGAAGCCAGAGGCGCACTCGGCGTCGGTCGTGCACCCGACGCCGAGTGCGCTGCCTGCGTCGATGCCGGCGTCGGCCCCGGCATCTGGCGACGTCAGCCCACCATCACCAGCTTCACCTGCGTCAGACGAGCCACCAGCGCTCCCCCCACCCAGCGCGAGGCCTCCGCCGACGCCTGTGCCGCCTCCGACAGCTCCCCCACCAACGCCGGTGCCGCCACCAACCGAGCCCGTTCCTCCCCCGCTCCCGCCATCACCGAGAACGCAGAGGTTGATGGAGCGGTCGCAGCGCTGCCCCGAAGGACAGCTTTCGTCGCTGGAGCAAGGCGCTCCCGACACGTCGATGTGGCACGAGGCCAACGTCAGCGACGCGAGCGCGACGATGTGAATGGAGCGAAGCATGTGGAGGCCCCCCGGCGGTCCGTGTGAGAGCGACCCTCCCGTGAGGCGGGCATGGGGTTCCATGGTCATTCCTTGCGTGACGGTCGAGCGAGTCATGCGTGGCTCTTGAGCAACGGGCGGGCCGGGACCTCGGGCAGCGCTCGAGCGACGGAACCCGATGATCCGCTGGAGGTTCGACCTTCTTCACCGCGACCAACTGACACCTGTGCCGACACACCGGTTGAGCAGCTTCTGCTCAGTCCCCGATGACGTGAGCGGCCCCTGCTCACGCCAGGGTGGAAGGGCTCGTGGACAGGGGGCGTCACGGCTGGCGCGCCGCTTGCGGTGCGACCCTTCCATGAGCCGCTCCCGCCGTGTGGCACCGCCGAAGGCCCTCGAGGTGCGGCGCCTGGGCTCGGACGACGAGTTCGTGCTGCTCAGCTGGCCGGTGCCGCTCGAAGCGCCGGTCGGCGATCAGCTCACGCCCGCCGAACGAGAGGTGTTGGCGTTGGTGGTGACAGGCGCCTCGAACGCGCAGGTCGCCAGGAAGCGCGGCACCTCGGTGAGGACGGTCGCCAACCAGATGGCGCGGCTGCTCGCCAAGCTGCACGCGGGCTCGCGCTACGAACTCGTTCGACGCTTCGGAGGTGCGAATGCGAAGCCGTGACCCCATCGCGCTCGTCGAGGCCGCGTACTCGGGCGAGCCGTCGGTGACGGCCTGGCTCTCGACGCTCGCAGAGGTGGCGGGCGCGTACGAGGTTGGTGGGGGCGTCGTCTGTTCTGCCATCGACCTGCGACGCGAGCGGGGCCGGGTGACGTCATCGGTGTCGGTGGCCGCTTCGAAGCTCGTGAACGAGGCCATCGAGCGCGTGAGCGACGAACTCCCTTCGCGGCTGCTCTCACGCGTCTTCGCGCCGACCGAGTTCGTGGGCAACGCGCAGTGGCGACTGCGGCGGGTCTGGCGTGAGGTGACGCTGCCTTCGATGTGGGCGCTCATTGGAGGCGACGCCCGGCGCCACGCCGTGATGCTCTCGTTTCCTGCGGCGGTTGATCAGCGGCCATCGCACGATGCTCCGTTTCCACTCGCGGCCTCGAGAACGCTCGGGCGTGTCGCAGCGCACCTCGGCTCGGCGTTGCGACTGCGCGCAGAGGCCGGGTTGACCGAGGCCGTGCTGAGTCCTTCGGGCAAGCTGCTGCACGCAGAAGCCGAGGCCCGTGAAGGTGGAGCGAGGACAGCCCTCATCGACGCCGTGCTGGCGAGTGAACGTGCGCGCGGAAGGCTGAGACGCACCGACCCCGACGAGGCCGTGAAGACGTGGAGCGCGCTGGTCGCCGGCCAATGGACCATCATCGACAGCGTCGAGCGCGACGGGAAGCGCCTGCTGCTCGCGCGGCGCAATCCACCAGCGGGTGGAGACGTGATGCAGCTCACGCCAGCGGAGTCCGAGGTCGCGTGGCTCGTCGCGCTGGGTCACTCCAACAAGTACGTCGCCTATGAGCTCGGGGTTCCTGCCAGCACGCTCATCAGCCGCCTGCGGAGCGCGTTTCGGAAGCTGGGCGTCACCACGCGTGCGCAGCTCATTCGAAGGTTGGGCGCCGCTTCGGAGTGACCTCAAAGTCGCCATCGCTGACACGCCCGTGACGTGCCATGCGCACGGTGGCACCATGAGCACGATGACCGCAGGGCCCCTCCCGCTCCCCAAGCCGTTGCTGCGTGGGGTGTCGCACCAGATCTTCTTCTTCGTCTCGCTCCTCGCTGGCGCCTTGCTCGTCACCGCTGCGCACGGCTTCGCTGCGAAGGTCGGCTGCGCCATCTACGCCGCGAGCCTCGCGACGCTTTTGGGCGTGAGCGCGCTCTACCATCGACCGACCTGGTCCCTGCGTGCGCGGGCCCGCATGCGCCGCCTCGACCACTCGGCCATCTTCGTGCTCATCGCCGGCACGTACACACCGATGGCGCTGACGCTGCCCGAGGACATGTCGAAGACGATGCTGCTCGTCGCGTGGGTTGGTGGAGCCATCGGCGTGCTGCGCGCGTTGTTCTGGGTGCACGCGCCGAAGTGGCTCGTGGCGGTGCTCGCGCTCGCCATGGGGTGGATCGCGCTGCTCTATCTGCCCACGGTCGGCCGCATCGCGGGAACGCCGGTGCTCGTGTTCATGGGCATCGGCGGTGTTCTCTATTCACTCGGCGCGCTCGCGTACGCGTTTCGCAAGCCCGACCCGTGGCCGCGCGTGTTCGGCTACCACGAGGTGTTTCACGCCTTCGTCGTCGCGGCAGCCGTGTGTCACTTCGTCGCCGTGGTGCTGGCGTTGCCGTCGATGCGCGTGAGCTGAGCGATTCGGGCGGTGGGCCAGGTTCTGCAATCAAGGCTCTGATGAGCGAGGGGCCTGATGAGGTGCGCTCCGAAGCCCCAGGTGAACGTGGGCGCGAGGAATGGCTCCGAAGGCCGAGACCGGCTCCCGCTGCAACTGGCTGAGTCCAGGAGCGCACTCACGCATCGATGGCGTGCTGCTGCACTCGAGGTGACGCACGGGCATCCTCGACGCATCCATGCAGGCGAGCTCGTCCACGTGCTCGAGCATCCGAGCCTTGCGCGACTTCGAGCGCGACAGCGTGTCCGCCGACAGCGTCAGCTCGGGCTTTCGCCGCAGTGCGAACGTCGGAACGTGCAGCACCGACTCCCTCTTCGCGTGCCGAGGCGGGACGCTGGTCGGTGCACTTCGATGGGATGCCGCTACTCAGCGCAGTCGACGATGCGCCTTTGCTCGCCGCGAGACTGGTCGCCCTTTCCAGCTCTCGGATGGTTAGATAGTCTATCTAACCAATTCGACCCTGGAACGACGACCCGGCCCTCCAGTTCGAAGGGCTCGCGACAGCCGCCTCGACTCCGAAGGTGCTCGAGCTTCACGACAATACGATGCGGGCGTGCGCGCGGACTGAACCGGTCGCCAACGCCACTCCACGGCTGAACACTGCCAGTGGACTCGAGACGTTGCAGATTCCTTCGCCATTGCGCTCACTCGAGGCTTCGGAGCCCGACCTTCGAGCTGCGCGCTCATCGAGGCGCAGTTGTCGCTCGACGTGAGCGTCACGTTCGTTCGTTGAAGCCACGCCCCGCGCGAATGACTTCGGCGCACTTGTCGACGCGGCGCTCGCGCGTCTCTGCCTGCTTCGCGCCCGAAATGTGCAGCACGTGGCTACGCTGACGCCCCGGCGTGAGCGCCTCGAAGGCCTTCTTCAACGAGGCGTCTTTCGCGAGCCGTGCCTCGAGCTCGGCAGGGAGCGCCGCAACCTTCGCCTTCGGAAGCTTCACGCCTGCGCGCTCGAGTTCGATGGCCTGGGCGATGAACCGCTTCGTGGCCGCCCCGCGCGTCTTCACGTCGGCGAGCGAGCGGAACTTGAGGAAGCGCACGTGGTGTGAGTTCGGGCCGGGCGACTCGAGCAGCGCGTCGTCGTCCTTCAGCGCCGCTCCTTTGAGGAAGCTGACCGCGCAGTACTCGGTGAACGAAGCGAGCATCACCACGTTCTTTCCGTCGACGGTGTACGTCGGCGAGCCCCACTTCATCTCTTCGACGAGACCGGCAGCGTTCAGCAGCTCCCGGAGCGCGACCAGCGGCTTCGTCCAGAGCAACACCTTGCACTCCGGCGTCTGGAACTTCTCGCACCGGCCACAGCCGTCGCGCAGGTAGCTCTCGACGCTCGTGTCGTTCATCGCCATGTCAGAAGACCTTGTTGAGCCACACCAACAGTCCGGTACTGAAGCGACCATTCGAGAGCAGTGAGAAGTTGAGGAACAGGTCCAACTGGAAGATGCCCTCGATGAGCACGTGCGCTGTGGGGCCGATGCCTGCGCCGAAGCGGGGAATCGCCTGACCGGTGTCTCGCTGCTCCTCACCGAACGCGAGCGCGTTGGCGAACAGGCCCACCTTCGCGATGTCGCGCACCAGGCTGTAGCGGAACTCGGCGCGTACGCCGCCGGCCTTCTGCACCCAGATGTCTCCGAACACGGCGGGCAGGTGCTCTCCCAACACCTCTTCGAAGGGGAACATCACGTCGCCGCTCATCCACGTGCCCTTCGCGCGAATCCACACGTCGTGCCAGCCGATGGGGACGACGAGCTGGTAGCCGAGGCGCGCTTCGGCGAACGGCGGCAAGTCGAAGCGGGTGAGGTTGGCCGACAGCCGGCCCTCGAGGAACAGCGCGTGGCGGCGGTCGTAGCGGCTGTCTCCGTCGAAGAAGATGAGGTCGACGCGGCCCTCGACGAAGTTCCGCAGACGCGTGGGGTCGGCGATGGTGAACGGCGGCGGCGCACCCAGCGGAGCCTGCAGCCCACCGACGATGAAGTACTGCATGCCTGCGCCCGCGAAGAGCGAGAGCGAACGGTACGGCCGCACCTGCAGACTGAACGAGAGCTCGCTGCGCAGGGCGAAGTAGTTCTCGAGGCCGAAGTCGCGTCGCTGTCTGGCGATGCCCTCGGTGTGGAGCGAGAGGAACGCACGCGAGGTGCCGCTCTCGTCGAACGCCGGCGAATACCAGAGCGCGTCGGCGATGAGGCGCGAGGGGAAGATGTAGATGTTGTTCTGCGGCAAATCGTTGCGCAGGCCGAGACCGCCCATGAGCGCGACGCGCCAGCGGTCGTCGGTGAAGGCGAGCGATTTGGACTGGTAGTTGAGGCCAATCTCCAATCCATCCATCCAGCTCGTGCGCAGGTCGACGCCGAGGCCGGTGCTCCACGCCGGCTCGCCGAAGGTGAAGTGCAGCTCGAAGCGCTGCTGCGGCTGAATGATGGAGCGCCCGGCGATGACGATGGTCGGCGCCTCGACGACCTGCATGCCGTCGTGCTTCACGGCCTCGGTCTCGATGAGCTCCCACGTCGGAGCGTCGATGCCGAGCTCCTTCGCGCGTCGGGCGACCTCGCGTTCGAGCTGCGGCCGGTTGAAGACCTCTTTCGGCAGGTCGAGCGCAATCTTGAAGCGCAGCATCGGCAGCGTGAAGCGGCCGCGGAAGACGACCTTCTCGAGGCGGCCTTCGTCGATGCGCACGGTGAGGCCGTTGTCTTCGAGAATGACGGAGACGCGCGAGAGCTCGTAGCCGCTCTTGAGCAGGAAGCGTTGCAGTTGATCAGCCACGAGCTGCGCGGTCTGTGGCTCTGGGAGTGACTCGGGCGGCACGTCGAGCACCGCGCGATAGACGTCGTCGGTGAGCACGAGGTTGCCGACGAAGTGAATGGGGAAGGGCGGCTTGTTGAGGGTGACGCCTCCCTTGAGCAGCGGGCCTTCGGTCACGCCGGCGTCGAGCTCGAAGGCGAACTCGCCCGCGTCAGCAGGCTCGGGAATCGGTTCGGTCTGAGCCAGCAGTGCGCTGAGGAGCAGCGGCCACATCGGCCCGTGATGATGGCACGTCCTGCGCCACCATCACCTTTCAAGGCTTCTCGAGCGCTTCGATGATGCTCGAGAGGTCGTCGTCTTCTTCGTTGATGACCAGCGTGCCGTCGTCCGTCACGGAGGTCTTTCGAGGGGCTGCTTTGAGCGCGGGCAACGGCGGCGGAGGCGCTTCTGTCACGGGCTCGAGTGCCGCCGAGGGCTCGACGAAGTCGGTCTTCTTCGCGAGCCACTCGCCGTAGCGGCTGAAGGTGTAGCTGCCTTCGGCGGCCCCGGTCTCCATCGCGCTCGCCAGCTTGAAGAACTGGCCCTGTCTCACGAGCGCGCGCACCGATGACGACGCCATGAGCACCTCGCACTCGGGCACGAGCAGCTTCTGCGGCTCACGGAACCGAAGGCGCTGCGCGACGACGCCCACGAGCACGTCGGCGAGCTGTGCACAGACCGACTGCTGCACCTCGGGCGCGAACGCACTGACGAGGCGCTGGAGGCCTTCCGACGCCTTCGACGAATGGAGCGTCGCCAGCACGAGGTGGCCCGTCTCTGCGGCCGAGAGCGTGAGGCGCATGACCTCGGGGTCGCGCAGCTCGCCGACCATCAACACGTCGGGGTCCTCTCGGAGCGAATCGAGCAGCGCCTGCTCGAACGAAGGCGTGTCGCGGCCGACCTCGCGCTGGCGAATGAACGACTTCCTCGGCTGCAGCGAGTACTCGACCGGGCTCTCGACGGTGATGATGTGCCGCGCTTCGTGCAGGTTGATCTCCTGCAGCAGCGCCGCGAGCGTCGACGTCTTTCCAGAACCAGTCGGACCGCAGACCAGCGCGAGGCCGTGCGTGGGCCGCACGAGGCGCACGAGGTCGGGGTGCAGGTTGAGGCTCTTCAGCGTCGCCTGCGAGCTCGTCAGCAGCCGAATCGCGAAGCCGACGCCGCGACTCGTGCGCAGCACGTTGAGCCGGCAGCGTTGACCTGCGAGCACTCTCGAGAGATCCGCCGAGCCCCGCTCGACGAAGCCGTTCCACTCGTCTCCGAGCAGCAGTTCGCGAGCGAACGAGGTGAGCAGGGCCGCAGGCAGTGCATCGCCCCGGCGCTTGAGATTCCCCCGAACGCGAAACGTCGCGGGGAAGCCTCCCTCGAGGTGCACGTCACTGGCGCCCTGCTCACGGGCGCTCGCAATCAGCGTCTCCAGTCGCATGGGTGGCACTCAAGCACTGCTCGTGCCCGCGAAACCGTTGGAACACCGGGCCTGATGAAGCACCAACTGACAAAGTGTCACGCATCGACGCTGGCGCTCGCCAATGAGCCCCTGACTTTGATCAGTTGGAGCAGTGTGTGGGTTGATGTGATTCCGCAAACGCGCGGACCTTCGGTCACAGAGAGCCTTTCCCGTCGCCTACAATCCACCGCATGGCTCGAGCACGTGTCGCCGTCGGAGCGCTGTTGCTTTTGGTCGGATGCCAGCAGTCGATCGTTCGATTTCCCACCGACGCAGGCTGCGCAGCTGGCAGCACCACTTGTGATGGGACCTGTGTCGACACGCGTGCCTCTGACGCTCACTGTGGCGCGTGCGGCAACGCGTGCGCGAACGGCGAGGGCTGTGCGAACGGCACCTGCTATCCGGTGAATTGTACGGGCACCAACTGCGCCACCTTGCAGGTGTGTGCGAACTCCCGCTGTGAAGGTCGTGATTGTGTTGGTGTGGTTTGCGGTGCAGGACAGACCTGCTACCAGGGAGCGTGTCGAGCAGAGGCGTGTGGCTCGATGGTGTGTGCGCCTGGCTCGGTCTGCGTGAACAATGCCTGCACCGATGTCCGGTGTATTGGCATCACCTGTCCTGCGGGTCGTCAGTGCCGTGAAGGCGCCTGCCGGCAAATCTGTGTCGAGGGCGAGGCGTGCGCGACCAATACCGGAGCGCCATGCAAGACCGGCGTCGTCTCGTGCGCAGGCGGAGCGATGAGCTGCGTCGACAGCTCGGCAGCTCCGGCGGGCCGCTCCTGCGGGGTCGACAGGACCTGCGACGGCGTTGGTGCCTGCATCTCATGTGGAAGCACGAGCTCCTGCTCTTCGAACACTGGAGCACCCTGCAAACTCGGAAACGTCTCGTGCACGACCGGCGGCTGCGTGGACGGGCTGAGCGCAGCACCCGGAACTCCCTGCGGAGGTGGCCGCGTCTGTGACGCAACTGGTGTCTGCGGCTCCTGCACGCCAGGCGTGATGTGCGCGACGAACCCGAACCCCTGCAAACGTGGAACGCAGACGTGCCCCAGCGGAGCGCCAGCGTGCGTCGATGGCACCGAGAACCTTCAAGCAGGTACCGCATGCGGTACCGACCAGGTCTGTGACGGCTCCGGCGTCTGCGCGGCCTGCGTCTCGGGCACTGGGTGCTCGACGAACTCCAACCCCTGCCGCATTGGCGTCACGAGCTGCGGCGCGGGGTCGTCGCAATGCACGAACTCGGCGACGTTCTCGTCAGCAGGGACGAGCTGTGGCACGAATCAGGTCTGCGACGCATCGGGGGCCTGTGTCTCGTGCACTGCCGGAGCCGCGTGCCCGACGAACCCGAACCCGTGCAAGGCCGGCGTCACCTCGTGCAGCACGGGAGTGCTCACCTGTGTCGATGCGACCACCAACACCTCGGCGGGCACCACCTGCGGTACCAACCAGGTGTGTGATGGGAATGGAGCCTGTGTGAGCTGCACCGCCGGCGTCGCGTGCGGCATGAACCCCAGCGTGTGCCGTCGGGGTCAGGTGTCGTGTGCGACCGGAGCGGCAACCTGTGTCGACTCGCCCGACGGCACCGACGCTGGGGTTGGCTGCGGCATCAACCTGGTCTGCAACGGATTGGGCACGTGTGTCAGTTGCTCCGCAGGCGGCGGCTGCACGACCAACCCGACGCCATGCCGCCGCGGCATCGGCTCATGCGCGACCGGGGCCTTGAGCTGCATCGACACTGGAACCTTCAGTGATGCCGGGGTCTCGTGTGGGACCAATCAGGTCTGCAGCCCTGGCGGCGCCTGCGTCTCCTGCACGGTCGGCGCTCCCTGCAACACCAACCCAGGAGCGCCGTGCCTGACCGGCACCACCCAGTGCGCGAGCGGCGGACCCGTGTGCGTCAACGCCGCGCCGGCCTCGACAGGAACGGCCTGCGGCAGCGGTCGGCAGTGCGTCGGTGGAACCTGTGCCGCAGTATCAAGCTGTCTGACGATTCGATTGCTTCAGCCTGATGCAGGAAACGGCGTGTACACGATTGACCCCGACGGGCTCGATGGCGGCGCCCCGGTCTCTGCGTACTGCGACATGACGACGAATGACGGCGGGTGGACTCTGTGCGCGCGCACGCACCCTTCCTTCACAGGCGCTCCGATGATGACGACGCAGTGGGGAACCGCCTTCGACGGCACCCAGCCGTTCGGGCTCAACTGCCGCGCCGTGCTTGCTTCCAACCGTGACGGAGGCAGCGGCGAGTACCGGGTGACAGGCGTACGAACGGCGTTCCCGACGGCGACCGCAACTGCGACGCCTGCGGGCTTCTCGGGCGCCTTGAGTCTCGCCCGCGCCGCCACCAACCCCGGAGACCCGCTCTGGACCTACATGAACGCCGCGTGTTCCGGTTCGCTGCCGAGCGCAGGCGGCTGCGTGCAGTCGTACGGCAGCTGCAATCACTACATCTCGTTCCAGGGCGACCCGACGACGAGGCCCGGCATCGCCGTCACCTACGCAACGGGGCCTGGGCCCAATGGCTGCGGCACGAGCTACGAGTCGATGTGGTACGGCAGCGACGGAATCAACGTGAACCAGAACGCAGTGAGCATCTCGGGGTCGACGACGACCAACTACAGCGGGGCCTATGCGCTGCACTATCGACATGGCTGCTGTGGCTACGAGTACTACTCGACCGACGAATCGACCCTGATTCCCGCGGCGACGAACCTGCCCGTCTTCCATTGGGTGCGGTGACGGCGGCGCGACTCACTGCGCCGAAGCGCCTCACAACGTGCTGCGTGCCGACGATGAAGGGCGATAGACGCCTTCGTCATGAGCACTCCCGTCGTTCCATCGCAGGCCCGCGTCGTCGTCATCGGCGGCGGCATCATCGGCACCTCCGTCGCGTACCACCTGGCGCACATGGGCTGGAAAGACGTGGTGCTGCTCGAGCGTGACCGCATCACCTCGGGCACCACGTGGCACGCGGCCGGGCTCATGGTGACGTTCGGCTCGCTCTCCGACACCTCGACCGAGATGCGCAAGTACACGCGCGACCTCTACTCGCGGCTCGAAGAAGAGACGGGCCAGGCGACGGGCTTCAAGCCGGTGGGCTTCATCGAGCTCGCCTCCGACAAGGACCGCCTCGAGGAGTACCGCCGCGTCTCGGCGTACAACCGCTACAAGGGCATCGACGTGCAGGAGATTGGCCCCGCTCAGGTGAAGGAGCTGTTCCCCCTCGCCAAAGTCGACGACGTGCTCGCCGGCTTCTACGTGAAGGGTGACGGCCGCACGAACCCGGTCGACACCACGATGGCGCTCGCGAAGGGCGCGCGCATGCAGGGCGCGAAGATTCTCGAGGGCGTCTCGGCCACGGGCGTGACGAAGAAGCACGGCGTCGTCACCGGCGTCGACACGTCCCACGGCCACATCGCGTGCGAGTACGTCGTGAACTGCGCCGGCATGTGGGCCCGGCAGCTCGCGGCGAAGTCGGGCATCAACGTGCCGCTGCAGTCGGCCGAACATTATTACCTCATCACCGAAGACATCCCCGGGCTGAAGTCCGACTGGCCTGTCATCGAAGACCCGCGCTGCCACGGGTATTACCGTGAAGAGGTTGGCGGCTTGATGATTGGTCTGTTCGAGCCCGTGTGCGCGCCGTGGAAGGTGGGCGGCGTGCCGGAGGATTTCTCGTTCGGTGAAATCAAGCCCGACTGGGACCGCATGGCGCCGTACCTCGAGACCGCGATGTCGCGCGTGCCCATCTCGATGGAGGTTGGCGTGAAGAAGTTCTTCTGCGGCCCCGAGAGCTTCACGCCAGATTTGTCACCCGTCGTGGGAGAGGCGCCCGAGCTCAAGAACTACTTCGTCGCTGCGGGTCTCAACTCCATCGGCATTCTCACGGGCGGCGGTCTCGGCCGCGTGCTCGCGAACTGGATCATCACCGGCCAGCCCGACGTCGACATCACCGGCTTCAACATCGACCGCCTGCACACCTACCAGTCGAACCCGGAGTACCGGAAGACGCGCACCGTCGAGTCGCTCGGCATGGTGTACCAGTGCCACTACCCGTACCGGTCGATGAAGACCGCGCGCGGTGCGAAGCGTTCTCCGATTCATGCGCAGCTGGAAGCGCAGGGCGCGTACTTCAAGGATGTGAGTGGTTGGGAAGGCGCAGATTGGTACACGGGTGATGGCACGAAGCCCGACGCCGGTCCGCTCACGTTCGGAAAGCCCTCGTGGTGGAAGAACTGGGCCGACGAGCACAAGGCGACGCGTGAAGGCGTCATCCTCATGGACATGTCGTTCATGGCGAAGTTCCGCGTGCAGGGCCGTGACGCGGGCAAAGTGCTGAACCACATCTCGGCGAACAACGTCGACGGTCAGGCCGGGCGCGTGACGTACACGCAGTGGCTCAACCGCTTCGGCACGCTCGAGGCCGACCTCACGGTGACGAAGTGGGACGACGAGGAGTTCATGGTCGTCGCCTCCGACACCGCGCACCGGCACACCGAAGCGTGGATTCGGCGGAACACGCCCGACGGAGCGCACTGCTTCGTGACGGACGTGACGTCGGGCTACGGGCAAATCAACGTGCAGGGCCCGAAGTCGCGCGAGCTGTTGCAGGCGGTGACGACGGCCGACCTGTCGCACGCGACGTTCCCGTTCCGCAGCGCGAAGGAGATCGACATCGGCTTCGCCCGCGCGTTGTGCCTGCGCATCACGTACCTGGGTGAGCTCGGCTACGAGCTGTACGTGCCGGCGGAGCAGGCGGTGCACGTGTACGAGCGGCTCGCCGAGGCGGGAAAGTCACTGGGCCTCAAACACGCGGGCCTGAAAGCGCTCGCGAGCTTGCGCATGGAGAAGGGCTATCGCGACTACGGCCACGACATCGACAACACCGACTCGGTGCTCGAGGTGGGCCTGGGCTTCGCGGTGGACCTCAAGAAGCCGAACGGGTTCATCGGGCGCGAGCACGTCGTGAAGCAGAAGGAAGGCGGGCCGCTGAAGCGCGGGCTCGTGCAGGTGCTCCTGAAAGACCCCGAGAAGTTCCTCTTCCACGGCGAGGTCGTCTGGCGCAATGGCAAGGCTGTGGGCACGGTGCGCTCGGCGTCGTACGGACACACGCTCGGCGGAGCCGTCGGCCTGGCAATGATTGAAGCCGGTGAGGCGTTGACGCCCGAGTACCTCGAGAAGGCGACGTGGGAGGTCGAGGTCGCCGAAGCGCGCGTGCCGGCGCAGGTGTCGATGAAGCCGCTCTACGACCCGGAGAGTAAGCGCATTCGCATGTGATGGAGCCGCTCCTTCGTCGGGCGCTCGAGGCGCGTGATGACGATGCTCCCAGACTCGTCTGGGCCGATGCCGTCGGCGGTGAACGCGGCGCGCTGGTGCAGGTGCAGTGCGCCTTGTCGGGTCGTCGTCACACCATCGTCGAGCGACGGAAGTTGCAGATTCACCAGCGGCAGCTGTTGCGGCTCTTCGGGTGGAAGTGGAGCGGCCTCGATGGCCTCGCGACATCGTGCCGGTTTCATCGCGGGTTCGTCGTCTCGGCGACCGTCCCGCTGAAAGTCGCGATGGAGCAGGGCGAGGCGTTGTTCGAGCGAGCACCGTTTCTGCGTGCGCTGCGCATCGAGGGCTCCAGGGAGTTCACCCGGTCGTCGTTCGCAGAGCTTCTGCGAAGCCCGCTCGTCGCTCGACTCGAGCAACTCTGGTTGCCCACAGGCCACGACGTCGTGCCCATGGACAACCCGTTTGGCAGCGGACTCCGTCACTGGGAGGCCGAGGCGAGCGAACTCGTCCTGAGTGCTCAGGTGCTCTCGCATCTGCGGGTGTTTGGAATGCAGTGGGGCCTTCGAGAGAGCGGGGTGAATCGCTTTGTCGAGAGCGGAGCTTTGGACCACCTCGAGGGTTTGCACCTCGACGAGTTCAGGTGCGACTCAGGCCTGCCGAGGTTTCAGCGACTGTGCAGCTTGAGGGTCAACGGGCTCAGCGAGCACTTCGCATCGCTGCCAGACACGCTCGAATACCTTCACGTCTGGGCGGGCGAAGACGGGCTCGAGGTCGTCGCTCGGTCCCCGGCAGCGCAGAGCCTTCTCGCGCTCGATCTCGCCGGTGGCATCGGGTGCATTCGACAGCTGCACCAATTTCCTTCGCTGCGCTCCTTGTCACTCTCAGTGCGTCTCGACGAGGAAGACCCCGACGCGCGAAAGCAGGCGATATCGGCGCTGATTGACCAACCGCTCGACTCGCTCGAAGAGCTGCAGATCACCAACGAGCTCGAGGTCGACGACGTGAGAATGCTGGTGGAGCGATTCGGCCGACAGCTCCACCTGCTCACCTTGCCCGATGCGTGGCGGGCGCTGCGTGACACCGCCTCGTACGAGAAGATGACTGGCGAGCTTCGTTTATTCGTCGAGGGCCACGGCGCTCCGCCAGACATCGTGCGAACGCCGCACGACTCGTTCCTCGACCATCTGGTGCTGGGCCCGCCGCCCGCTCCGCAGCCCGACTGACCGTCACTTCTTCTTCGTCGGCTTCTTCTTCTTCCCCGCGCTGTTGAACGCGACCGCCTGCTTCACGAGCGTCTTGAACGCCGCCGCATTCACGACCTCGCCCTGCTTGATGTCGATGGCGCGGCGCATGTTCCCCTCGAGGCTCGAGTTGAAGAGCTTCTTCGGGTCGCTCAACGACGCGCCTCTCGCGAAGGTCAGCTTCACCGCCGCCTTGTACGTCTCGCCCGTGCAGATGATGCCGTCGTGCGACCAGACGGGAACACCCATCCACTTCACTTCTTCGACGACGTCGGGGTCTGCGTCCTTGATCAGCTGACGCATCTTCGCCAGCGTCTCTCCACGCCAATCACCGAGTTCGACGATCTTCCGTGTGATGAGGTCAGCCGCAGTCATGCGCGGCACTTGAACGCGTCGCACTCACGGTCGCAACCATGCCGTCGAGAGGCGGTCGGCGCGCACACGAATCGCCAGCCAATCTTCGATGGCTCCCGTCGGTCCGTCGTCTTTCAACCACTCGCGCACCACCCGCAGGTCGAGCCCGCCCTTCGCTTCACGACTCACGAGCTGAAAACGCACCTCGCCGTTGCGTTCGTTTCGCCCGCTCGCGATCTCGAACGTCGTGTCCTTCGCGTCGAGCACCTTGCGCCGATTCAGGTCCACCAGCGCCAGGCTCACCACGTCGAGCGACGGACGGCCGCTCTTCGGGAGCACCAGCAGCACCACTCCGGGTCGAAGCTCCCAGGCCAGCAACCCGGTGCGGCACCGAACGCCCTTCTCCATCGACGCCGCGTCGATGTTGGTGAACATCGCCGGCTTGAAGGGCAATGGCAGCACGGCTTGCTGAACGAGCACCTCCACCCGCCCGTCGTCCTCTGCCGGAGCCCCCGACGGTGAGGTGAACCGCAGCGAGAAGCCGTCGCACTTCGTCTCGGCCACCAACGGGGTCTGCGCCAACGCCAGCGCGACGAGCCACGGCGTCACTGCTCGACCATCACGTGCGCGATAGCGCGGTCGTTCGTCACCATGTCGACGTTGATGCGCTTCATGTGCATCGGCTTCCCGTAGTCGATGCTGCGGAACTGTCCAGTCGAGCTGGCCCCTTCACCTCTTCGACCACATCGCCGGAGCGCCGCTCGTGAATGTCGAGTAGCGTGTTCGTTCGTCACCTGGCCGAGGTGACGCTGGAGCAGACGGATGTGTCGAGTTCTTCCTCTTCTTCTGCTCGCGTTGGCTGGGTGCTTCTCGGCGCGCGAACAACGCGACGGGCTCTTGTTCGGAGACGCTGAGGCTGACGCAGGCACCGCTGCTGGAGGCAACCCCGCCTGTCCGGCAGCCGCAGGCACTTCGTGGGTCGCGCGACCGCTCTACGTCCTCGCGACTCCCTTGCCTGACCCGACCGGGGTGGGCTGCGCAGGCGACGACCTCTGGCTCGTCAGCGGGGGCTACAACGCCCAGACTCACCGCCTCATCCGGTACAACACCGTCGACGGAGGCATCTCGTTCGACCACTCCTACACGGGGTTGATCGAGGAACTCGGCAATGGCGTGTTCGGGCTCACCACCCAGGGTGACTCGGTGTGGCTCGCGGTCTCGGGCAATCGCAGAAAGCTGGTGCAGGTCGACGCGACGACAGGCGCCCTCGGGCGCGTCATCGAGAGCCCCGCCCCTTTCGGGCCGGTTGACCTGGAGACCGACGGGCAGAGCCTCATCGTCTCGACCGGCAACGGCGAGGTCTACCGCGTGACGCTCGACCCCGTGCCGAGCAGCACCAGACTCTTCAAGACGTGGAACCTGTACGACCGTGACATCGGCATCGCGAAGCTCGGCTCGGACTGGCTGGTCGCGGGGCTCTTCGGCGTCGTCCACACGTACTCGGCGAGCGGCACCTTCGTCGGCGAGGTGACCCTGCCGGGTGGTGCTTCGTTCGCCCGGGCCGAGGTGGGCGCGCTGTGCGTTCAACAGAACCAGCTCATCATGTTGGGGACCGCGGGCATCGGGGTCTACGAGCTGTGCAACCCCCGCCCGTGACGTTCGACCTGCAGTCGTCGAGGCCGGAACCATTCGTGGAAGTCGAGTAGGGTGCGCTGGAGCTGCATGTCTCGAGTTCGTTCCCTTCTTCTGGCGGCGTTGGCTGGGTGCTTCTCGGCGCGCGATCAACGCGACGACGGGCTCTTGTTCGACGACCGAGGAGGCAACTCAGCCTGCACCGCAGCCACGGGCACCTCGTGGGTCGCGCGGCCGCTCTCTGTGCTCACCAGTCCCATTTCAGAACCGACCGGGGTGGGGTGCGCAGGCGACGACCTCTGGCTCGTCAGCGGCCACGACGGCCAGACCCACCGCCTCGTCCGGTACAACACCGTCGACGGAGGCATCTCGTTCGACCACTCCTTCGTGGGGTTGCTCGAGCAGGGCGGCGGTGGCGTCTTCGGGCTCACCACCCAGGGTGACTCGGTGTGGCTCTCGGTCTCGGGCAATCCCAACAAGCTGGTGCAGGTCGACGCGACGACAGGCGCGCTCGGCCGCGTCATCGGCAGCCCCACCGACCTCGGGCCGTCTGATCTGGAGACCGACGGTCAGAGCCTCATCGTCTCGACCGGCAGAGGAGAGGTCTACCGCGTCACGCTCGACCCCGTGCCACGCACCACCAGGCTCTTCAAGACGTCAAACCTGCACGACCGTGACATCGGCATCGCGAGCCTCGGCTCCCAGTGGCTGGTCGCGGGGCTCTTTGGCGTGGTGCACGTGTATTCGGCGAGCGGCGCCTTCGTGGGTGACGTGACCCTGCCTGGTGGCGCTTCGTTCGAACGGGCCCCGGTCGGCGCGCTGTGCATTCAGCAGAACCGCCTCATCATGCTGGGGACCGCGGGCATCGGGGTCTACGAGCTGTGCCCCCGGCCGTGACGTTCGACTTCCAGCTCTGAATCCAACGCCCCCGACTCGCGGTGACGTCAACAGTTGGTGAGCCAAGCCCATGCTCGCCGTCGTCGAAGACTGTAAATCACTCACGACTCAGCCCACGCGAGCGTCCGACTCTAGTGCAGACACCGGCAATCATACCATTCGAAAGCTGTACACGACTGCCGAGGTCGTCACGCTCGCCGGAAGCGCCAACGGCACCGGCAGCGCTGCACGCTTCAGTCGACCCACCGGCCTCGCGCTCGTCACCACCATCGCCGTGGTGGGCGTGCCAGGCAGCGCGGGTCAACCCGCCCGCCAGCCTCAATCGCGCGCGTGGCCTGGCGCTCTCGCCCACAGGCCTCGTCGTCACCTCCGGGAACGGCGTCTTCGACGTGACCTTCTGCCGGCGCTCACTCTCCGAGGCGCACGTACATGCGCCACGGGCCCGAGCCACAGCGCTCCTGCCAGGCGATGACCATGCGCGCCTCGAGTGAGAACAACTCTGGCCGGTCGGCCCAGCAGCTCGGGTCGTTGTTCAGCATCGTCGACGGCATTCCGTTGCGCAGCGGGCCGGGCACCAGTCGCGTGTCTTCATACCGGAGCTCGAGCACGCCGTTCACCGACGTCGCAATCATGTTCGCGGTGCCATAATTGCCAACCACGTCGTAGGTCTGAACATTCGTGTACATCGGATAAGGCCCGGCGCCACAGCCGACGAAGCAATAATTCTCGACCAGGCCGGTGCTTCGCAGCGTGTATGGCCTTCCGTACTGGCTGGGGAAGGTATCGAACACCGAGCGCGCCTCGAGAATGTTGGGCCCCGACATCGTCGTCGAGAACCACGTCGTCGAGCCCACGGCCTGATGGAACATGCGCAGCCCGCCCGTCTTGCTCATGCGGCCGGCGATGAGCAGGTTGCCGCCCTGCGGGCTCGTCGTGCCGAAGGCGATGGGGTCGCTCAAGGCGTCCACGGACCGTCGACCTCGACAGCCGCGCCGTGCAGCCCGCCATCAAGGCCCGCAAAGACGTCACCGTGACGGCCGGTCAGGACGCGACGGTCGACTTCCAGCTGTGACCCGCACACTTCGACGAAGGTGAGCGAGAGCAAATGGCCCAGTCGCGGTAACCTCTTGGGCCGGTGAGCCCGCCGAAGAAACCCACGCTCAACGAAACGGCCGCCGTCGTCGAAGACGGGAAACCACTCACGCCCGTTCGCGCCGATGGCCCGACCAACACCGTCATCATCGCCGAGGAGGTCGACCCGCGCGCCGTGAAGACGTCGGCGATGCCCGCGTGGCCGTCACCCGAAGCCTCCGCGGTGCCGCTCACCACCCAGCCCACCCCAGCGTGGACCGAAGGCGAGCACCCGGCCCGCATCGTCACCGAGCCCACGCCGGCTTGGGAGGTCGAGGTCTCGTCGGTGCCCACGCGCGCGGTCGGCGTTCCGGCTCCGAGCAACGCGAACGACTCCACGCGGGTCGAGCTCGCGCCCGTCGTCTCGGAGGAAGTCCGTCAGGCCGTCACACGGCCCACGAAGAAGCCGGGCGCGCTGCCGAAGCCCATCAAGCTCGCGCTCGTCGGCCTCGGCACGCTCTCGTTGATTGCGCTGCTCTGGTTGTTCGGCCGCAGCGACACCGTGAAGGACCCGTCGCGCCCGGTGCCGCTCGCGAAGCTGCCCGTCATCGTCGAGAAGCCAGTCGCGCCGCTGCCCGAGAAGAAGGTCGACGTCACGCCCATCATCGCGAAGCCCGAAGAGCCCAAACGCCCGCCGCTCACCATGGAGCTCACGCTCGACGCCGGCGCCGGCCTTCCGCCGCTCGTGAAGTCGGTGCCCGCGAGCATCGTGCGCATCGAGACCGAGCCGATGGTGTCGGTGTCTTGGAACGGTGACGACTTCGGGTGGACGCCGGCCCTCATCACCATGCCCGTCGGGCAGAACGTCATCACCGTCGAGAACAAAGAGGTCGGCCTGAAGAAGGCGATGACCATCACCGCCTCCGATGAGGAGCGCACGTTCCTTCGCTTCGAGTTCGCCAAGGGCTGGCTCTCGGTCGACCGGCCCACGACCGCGAAGGTGAGCGTCGGCGGCGTGGCGGTGCAGAAGCGCGAGGTGTTGCTGTGGGAAGGCCGGCACCGCGTCGACGTCGTCTTCCGCAACGGCCAGAAGGCGTCGAAGGTCGTCGACGTGGTGCGGGGAACGACGGCCGAGCTCTTCTTCGACGAGCCGCTCCCTCAGGAGTGACGGCTTACTGACAGCCCGCCGCGCCCATCGACGTGCCGCCCTTGCAGGTGAGGTTCATCGTTCCACCAACGGTCGCGACCGAGCACGCACCTTCGCAGGTGATGTTGCAGGTGCCCGAGGTGCAGGTGACGTTCGAGCCCGCGCCTGCCGTGTGCGTGCACGACTTGCCAGCGCAGCTGACGCTACAGCCGCTCCCGCAGGTGCCCGTGCAGGTGGCGCCTGATGCACAGGCGAAGTTGCAGCCGCTCGTCGACGAGGAGCACGTGTCGAAGCCGCACGACTGGTCCGCCGCGCAGCTGCAGTTCGTGCCTGAGCACACCGTTCCGCAACCCGACATCGCGAGACCCAGCATCGACATCGCCAACACCACCAACGCGCGCAGCTTCATGAGTGAATCCTCCAGGGAGAGAGATGAGTGGCTCCGAAGTCGTTGGAGCCACCGCTTCGAGCGATGACTCACCTCCGACGATTCAGCACTGAGGTGGATCAACCCCGACCGAAACCGTCGAGTGACAGGGCGTTTCAGGGGTGGGTAGACGGATGTGCGCCGTGGTGGTACCCGATGCGACATGCGCTCCTTTCTGATGGCAGCTTTGGCAGTGACGGCAGTGGGTTGTGGCGTCTCCGAGGTCGAGGTCGACGAGACGTCGACGGTGGAGGCGACGGCCGAAGAGACGGGTGAGCTCTCGACGCGAACGAGCTCGTACGTGGTGTTCCGGCACGACCTCTACCGCCGCTGCCCGTCGCCGATGTGTGGCGGCCTCTTCGTGCAGGACGTGAACCGCAAGACGGTTCGCGAGGAGTACGTGAGCGGTCTCGACTTCTCGCTCTCGGGCCTCACGGAAGAGACGCAGGCGAAGGTGCTGGAGGCCGGTCAGGGCGAGGTGGTGCTCAAGGGCAAGCTGGGGCCGACGGAGCCGCAGTTCAACACGCGCAAGTTCCTGGTGATGGAGGCGTTCCGCGGCATGCCGGGCGTCGTGGCCGTGGCGGGTGAGTCGTACTTCCGCGTCGAGCGCGCCGACAACATTCGCTGCATCACCTCGCCGTGCCCGAGCCTCAACGCCATCAAGCTGCACACCACGCAGCAGACGCTCTTCCACCAGGTCTCGGTGGCGCGCGCCTCGAAGACCAACGTCGACGCGCGGTGGATGACGTCGCGCATCACCGACAAGGGCGCGCTGGTGACGGCGGCGTTCGTGACGGCGAACCGCTCGTCGACGCTGAGCGCGAGCCAGGTGTTCATGCGGCTGCCCGAGCCGTCGCAGTCGTGCCCGCGCATCGCGATTCACCAGTGCGCCGCCGGCTACACGCTGTCGTGGGCCCGCAACGAGAACCGCTGCCTCATTCCCACCGGCTGCGTGCGCACGGTGACGTGCCCGCAGATTCGCCCGTACTGCGACGCCGACTACTCGGCGATGACGTGGAACGGCGGCACCAACGCCTGCCCGCGCGCCATCTGTGACCCGACGTGGGTGACGCAGTAACGAGCAAGGCCTCGTTAACGTTTTGCCCGGTTCTCCGTCTCTGGAGTCATGCGCACACTCCTGATGGTTCTCCTCGCCGTGGCCTCCACTGCCGCGGCCCAGTCTTCGCCCGTGCAGCCGCGGCTTCGGGTCACCTGGGGTTCGCCGCTGCCGAGCGGAGCCATCATCAAGCTCGAGGTCCAGAGCGAGGCGATGAGCGTCACCACCATCACCGACATCTGGAACGCCGTGCAGCCAGAGACGCGGAGCATCGACGTTCCGCTTCCCGAGCGCAGCGTGTTCGACTCCACGCTTCAGCCGGCCGGTCATTGTCAGCGGGTCAGTCCATCTCAGGCCCGTCTTGGCTGGCTGTCGCTGGGGGTCTGGGTTGGGTCTGCGCGGGTCGGCCAGCTCGAGTTGCTCGAGGGAGAGCGCGCGTTGCTCGTTGGCTACGCCGACCGCGACTCGGTTCAGCCCGACTCACCGCAGTGCAAGGACCCCTTCGTTGCGCCGGTGTTGGCGGCAGGGTGGAACGTGCTTCGAACGGGAAAAGACGGGAAGGGCGTCGTCCGCCCGCTCAAAGGCTCGTTGACGGCTCGGTATGTCTCCGCGCTGCCATGATTCGTCAGGACCCCGGCGAGGAGTGACGACGTGACGTCATCGCTGCCGGTGGTGATGACCGACGTCGGGCGCTCGTTCGACGGGCGCGCGGTGCTCTCGAAGGTGTCGGTCACCATCGGTGCTGGAGAGATGGTCGGCATCGCGGGCCCGAACGGCGGCGGGAAGAGCACGCTGCTGATGTTGATGGCGGGACTGCTGCGGCCCACGACGGGGCGGGTGCTCGTGTGTGGGGTCGACGCGTTCTCGTTGTCGCTCACCGCCGCGGGGCAGGTCGGCCTGGTGACGGCGCGGCCCGGGCTGTATCCACTGCTGACCGGGCGCGAGAACCTGCACCACTTCGGTGGGCTGTTCGGGTTGTCGGAGGCCGAGGTCGACGCGAAGGCAGAGCCGCTCGCCCGCACGCTCGAGCTCTCCGCCGGCTTCGACGTGCGGGGAAGTTGTCGACGGGCACGCAGCACAAGCTGTCGTTGATTCGCGCGCTGCTGCTGTCGCCGAAGCTGCTGTTGTTCGACGAGCCCACGGCGAACCTCGATCCGCTCGCGTCGAGCGCGCTCTATGCCGAGGTGCGGCGCCGCGCTGATGCCGGGCTTGCGTGCGTGCTGGTGACGCATGACCTGCCCGCGGCCGAGGCGGTCTGCAATCGCGTGCTGCTGGTGAATGGCGGCATCGAGAAGGAGCTGACGTTCACGGAACATCGCGCGCCGTTGACGGGGCCGACGCTGGCCGCGTGGCAGCACCTGGTGAAGCGATGAAGCGGCTGATGCGCATCGCGCGCACCGAGGTGCTCGAGCAATCGAGACAACCGTGGATGTTGTTCATCCTCGCGGCGAACTACGCGCTGTGGACGCTGGTGTTCGGAGCGGTGTTCTTTCTCATCGACGCGGTGGCGAGCTCGCCGGAGCAGCTCTCGCAGTTGAAGGCGCAGCTCGCGCAGTTGGGTGTGCAGTACGACACGGTGCTGCAGCTCTCGACCTCGACGTTCGGCTCGTTGAGCTTCACGAACCTGCCGCTGTTCGTGGCCATCTTGTCGGGCACGTCGGTGCTGCATGACCGCGAGTGCGGCACCATGCCGTTCCTGATGCTCGCTCCGGTGACTCGGCTGCAGCTCCTGCTGGGCAAGTTGCTCGGCGCGATGGCGATTCCTCTGCTGTTTCACGTCGTGTTCGTGGGCGTGGGCAGTCTCGCGCTGGGCCGGCTCGGCGTGCTGGCTCCGTTTGCGCACAAGTTCGGCGCGTCAGGCGCGTGGTGGGTTGCGTTTCTGGTCGGAGCGCCCGCGTCGGCGGCCTTCGTCGGAGCGCTCGGGACCGTCATCTCGGCGCTGTCTCGTGACGTGCGGACGTCGATGCAGTTCACGTCGTTCTTCATCGGGCTGTTGAGCCTGGCGTTCGGCGCGGTGCTGGTCGATGGGCTGTCGAAGGGCGTCGAGCTGCAGGTGGCGTTCGCGATGGGGTGCGTGATTGCGGCGGGCATCACGTTGAGCATCGGTGCTCGGTTGATCAGCAAGGATGTCACGAGCTGAGCAAGCTCTGATGAGCGCGGGCGTGAAGGTGGGCGCTCCGAAGCCTCGGGTGAAGCAGGGTGCGAAGAACGGCTCGTGCGCCGAGACCAGACGACCGCTGGCGAGGCGGGGCACGATGTCGTGAGCATGTCCGCTGGAGGACGCCCGTGTGCTTGCCCCGTTTTCGTGGACACCTTGGTCAAGCGACGAGGTCCATCCTCATCGCACGTTCGAAGTCCATCGGGCTCTTGTAGCCGACAGACGAGTGCCTTCTCTTCTCGTTGTAGAACGCGATGTACTCGTTCACTGCGTTGATGACGTCGTGCTTCGGCATCGTCGGCCCCAGGCGGTGAGTGAGTTCCGACTTAAGTGTCGAGAAGAAGCTCTCGGCGACGGCGTTGTCCCAGCAGTTGCCGCGTCGGCTCATGCTGGCTGCGGTTCCGTGATGGCTCAGGAGTTCGCGGTACTCGTGACTCGCGTACTGAATGCCCTGATCCGTGTGGTGAATGCGCGGAGCTGCTCCTCTGCGCACGACTGCTCGCTGCAGCGCCTCGCTGGGGAGTGCTGTCGTCATGTCGCTTCGCATCGCCCAGCCCACGACGCGCCGTGAGTGCAGGTCGATGAGCACGGCGAGGAAGACGAAGCCGTGTGCCGTCGGCAGGTAGGTGATGTCACCGACCCAGACATCATTGGGCTTCGACGCGGCGAAATCCCGCTTCAGGAGATTCGGCGCAACTGGCTCGCTGTGCTGGCTGTCCGTCGTGTTCACGAAGCGCTTTCGCGTCCTCGCGCGCAGCGACTCCTCGCGCATGAGTCGAGCAACACGCTTTCGACTGACCCGCTCTCCGCAGTCCGCAAGGTCGCTGAGAATGCGCGGGCTGCCGTACGTCCCGCGACTCGCGGCGAAGAAGCCACGGATTCGTCGCCGCAGCTTCTCGTCTCGGCGCGAGTGCTTGCTCGGCTCTCTCCGACACCACGCATAGAAGCCCGTCCGAGAGACCTCGAGCGCTTCGCACAGTGCGCTCACCGAGTAATGGGCCTTCTCCGAGAGGATGAACTTGAACTTCACTTGTTCTCTCTCGCGAAGAAGGCCGCGGCTTTTTTTAAGATGTCCTTCTCCGTCCGGAGCTTTGCCACCTCACGTCTGAGTCGACTCAGCTCCAGGCGCTCGTTGTCGGTCAGAGCCACGGCCGCACGACCGCGGGCATCCTCCTGTCGCTCCTCCTTCATCCAGTCGCTGAGTCTTTGCTTGCTGACGCCGAGTTCCCTCGCCACAGATGCCTGCGTCCGGAACTCTTCTCGCACCAGCCTCAGCGCCTCTGCCTTCAGCTCTGGCGAGATGGACCGGACTTCCTTGTGCTCTTTCATTCCCCGTTTCTCCTTCATTCAGGGGTGTCCACCAAATCGGGGCAAGCACACCGGTGTCGGCGGCCGGACATGCTCCAGATGTCGCCCTCCCGCTTCGCCAGCTCGATTCTCCTCCAGCTCTCGCGCGGGAAGGGGACAGGAACACCAGTCCGCGACGCTGCCAGCGCTCGGCAGGGGCAGTGAGCAATTTGCAGGGAGTGGCGGTGCACTCAGCGCAGCGCGAGTTCGAGATGTCACTGCACATGCACGCCTTCGCGGTGACCGCTGCGAGACGCGAAGCATCTCGACCGGTGCCGGTGTCGACGCCAGGGCTCGAGGCGTGTGGAGCGCGCTGACGATCAGTGGTCTGCCGGTCTCGGCGCGTTGGCTCATTCCCTCGCGCACTGCCGGCACTCGAGGCTTCGGAGCGCCCACCTTCACGCCCCGCGCTCATTGAGGCGCCTGTTTCGCGTCGACCCAGGACGCGGCTCGCGATGCTGCGACGTCGAGTGAACCGCACCACTTCGCTCGTGGCCTCGAGCACGCGGGCCTTCACGTTCGAGTCGCAGCTCGTTCACCTCGCCGACGAGAACGACAACGACCCGCCGTGCGGAACCGGACGCTCCGGTGCGTCGTGCGGCGCGCGAACGAACGTCGCCACCACCGGCTGATGATCAGACCGCCCGCCCTTCACCACCTTCGCGCTCAACGGCTCGAGCTCCCGCGACGCCGCGATGTGGTCGAGCTGCGCCGAGAGATGCACTGAGCCGACATCCCAGCCCCACGTCTTCGCCTCGGGCACGAACTCCGGCAGCACACTGCGAAACCCACGCCCATGGAGCGCGCTCACCGCATCACCACTCGTGCCCTCGTTGAAGTCACCCGCGACCAGCGTGGGCAGCTCGGGCTGGAGCGCCGCGAGAAACGCACTCAGCTCGTCGCGCCGCAGCGGGCTCGTCGTCAGGTACCCGCTCACGAAGCTGCCCGAGTCAGACACCGGCGGCCGCAGATGCACCGCGAGCACCTGCACCGGCCCGAGCGCTGACTCCGCCACCACCTTCAGCGCAGGAAACCAGCCACGCTTGTTCTCGAGCACCGTCGCACTGAACGGCCGCGTCGACAGCACCGCGAGCCCACCCGCGCCGGCCGAGTGCACCCACTGCTGATGTGGCCAGCGCTTCGTCAACCCCGCGCGCGTCGCCGCTTCCCACTCCGGCGTCGTCTCCTGCAGCACCACCAGCTCGGCCGTCGACTGCTCGATGAGCGCGACTGTCGCGGCATCTCCGGGAATGCCGAAGTTCACGTTGAACGTCATCACCTCGAGCGTCGGCTCATTCACCTTCGGAGCCCGCGCCACCCGCGGCGGGTGCGCACAACCAACCAGAACGAGCAGCATCAGCACCGGGCGCATGTTCGCGAAGGAACACCACGCCCGCTGCCTTCGTTCCCGTCACTTCTTCTTCGCAGCCTTAGGCGGAGGCGCGGCGGCCTTCAGCGGCACGCCCGTCGACGAGATGATGGGGCGCTTCACCGGCTTGAGCGCGACGCCCTGCAGACTGTTGCCCGCAGCCGCATCGGCTGCAGCGAACGCCTGTTGCACACGCAGCACCGCCTTCTCGAGCTTCGCCGTCGCGTCGGCCGACGGTGGAAGTCCGACCGCCTTCGCCTCGTCGAGGAACTTCACCACCTCGGCGAGCGCGGCCTTCGTCTTCTCGAGCGCAGGCCCCGGCGTCTTCGCGTGCGCCTTCGTCACCTCGGCGAGCTGCTCGGCGAAGTCGGCCCGCTGCGCCTCGAGCTGCCAGCGGAACAGGTCGGCGACGAGCTTCTTCAGGTCCTCCGACGCGCTCGTGCTCGCGCCCTGCTTCTTCAGCGCGTCACGCACCTTCGTCAGCTTCGCCCACTGGTCGGGCGCCTCCTTCGCCATCTCGGGGTTCGCTGCGACGAACGACTCGATGCTCTGCAAGGCCTGCTGGGGAGTGGTGGTCATGGTCATGTCCTCTGATCAGCCGTTGGTCTGAATGCGTCGCACGCGCTCCTGCAGCCGTGCCCGGTTCTGCGCCGCCTGGTCCGCGAGGCTCCTGCGCGCCGACGCCTCCGCGAGCCGGTCGATGGCCCAGTCGACGGGCGCCGTGTTCGCGATGACTTCGCCGATTCGGTAGTAGCCGCGCACGATGACGGGGCCGTCCTCTGCGAGAATCTTGTCCGCCAGCCGGGTGATGAGCTCCTCACGTTTCCCCGGCGGAGCGCCGATGGCCTCGGCGAAGACGAACAGGTTCTGCAGGCCCGCCGCGAGGTTCTTCTTCACGCCCGAGTTCTCGATGAGCTTGCTGCCGAACGCCCGGCCCGCGGCGTTGGTCACCGCATCGAGAATGTCGAGCTGAGGAGACGCTTTGCCGAGCAGCACCTCGACGGCCATCGCCCCGATGACGTTCGCGGTCTTGCCGCCAGCACTCGTCGACGCCGAGTCCGCCAGCGCCTCGTAGCCCGCGATGGCGCCGGTGCCGAACGTCGCCAGCGTCGAGAGCGCCCCGAACCGTGCCGCCGACTTCGGGTCGGCCTTGCCCGCAGCCTCGATGAGCTTCGCCGCCGTCTCTTCGTCAGCCATCAACTTGCCGAGCGCGCTGAAGTCGCCCCGCTTGAGGCCCTCGAGCACGTCGGCAGCGAGCTGGGGATCACGAATGATGGTGTTCAAGTCGCCCAGCGTCTTCACCAGCTCGAAGCCGTTCTTCTTCAGCCGCTCGGGGTCGAGCGACGCCTTCACCTTCTCGACCTCAGCCGCGCGCTCGGCAGGAGTCATCGTGCTCTTCACTGGCTCAGGGCCGTCCTCGCCTTCGGCGTACCCGATGATGCCGCTGCCCAGATAGTCGTCGTCGGAGGGACTGGGCGGCGTCTCGCGACGCGCGGCGGTGCGAATGGCGTCGTTCTGATCAGCTCGTGACGGGTCGAAGCCCTCGGGCGGCAGGTTCAGCGTCGCGCCAGCCTGCAGCTTGTTCGGGTCGGCGCCGATGAGGTCCTGGTTGTAGAGGTAGAGCAGCGGCCACTTGCTGGCGTCGCCCAGGTACTTCGCGGCGAGGCTGGTGAGCGACTGGCCGCTCCCGACCGTGATGGTCCCCTGTGGGGGCGCGACCTCTTCCGGTGGCGCCGGTGGGCCGAAAATCTCCGACGGCTCGGGAGGTGGCTCCGAGTTCCACGGGTCCTCCTCTGCCACGGTCGTCGTCGTCGTTCCCGTCGTCGTCACCGGCGTCGTCGAGTCGTCATCTCCTCCGGCGTCTGCGTCACCTGCCGCGTTCCTCGGCGGCCGGCCCAGCACGTCGCGGCCCGTCAGCCCGAGGGAGAGGCTGTTCAACCCATCGAACGCGCCCTCGAAGTCACGGTTGCGAATCGCGCCCGCGAGCCCCACGGCCGTGCGAATCGTCCCACCGTTCTCGCCGAGCAGCCCCTGCCCATTGGCGAGGTCGAGCGCGCCGCCGAGGCCGCCCAGCACGTCGCCGCTGCGGAACGCCCGAATGGTGCCGTTCACCTGGTTCGCGATGCCCACCGCGTCACCAGCCCTCAGCAGGAAGTTGCGCGCCTGCGTCACGTCGACGCCCTGGTCTCCGAGGAGTCCCGCCGCCTGCGTGCCTGCCGAGATGGCCGATGAGAGCCCGCCCAGCACGTCTCCGTTGCGGAAGCCCTGCACCGCGCCCTGAACCGCGCGCGCCGTGCCCACGACCTGATTCGCCGTGTTCACGAAGGTCGCCGCCGAGCCGGTGATGATGCCCGCGCTCGAGAGGCCCGCCGCCGCGCCGACGACCGCGCCCACCAGGTTCAAGCCGCGCGCGCCGTTGGCGATGGCGAGGCCGGCCTGCGCGATGCGAATGAAGGGCGCCGCCGCGGGGAACACGAAGCTCGCGATGGTGAGAATCGGCCCGAGCGCCTTCTGGTACCACTTCTGCTTCTTCGGCTTGGGCAGCTTGTCGGCGCCGATGCCCTCGAGGTCGCCGTTGGCCGCCACCTTCGCCGCGATGCGGAACTTCTCGGGCCCGGTGTCGACCTCGATGGAGTGCTCGCCCGGCTCCCGCGTCATCATCGCGACGCGCGTGAGAATCGCCGTCATGCGGTCCGGCGCGATGACGTCGACGTCCTCCTTCGGCAGCCCGACCTGCTGCAGCATCGCCTTCTTGTCGGCGACGGAGAGCTGGTCGAACTGGTTCGCCGTCGCCACCGCCACGTCGATGCGCAGCGGCTTGCCGCCGACGTTGCCCTGGTCATCGACCTTCAGCGTGAACTTGCCCTCGACGCGCCGGGTCTCGACGCGGGAATCGCCGTCTCCGCCGCCGACGGTCTCGGTGCGGTCGAAGCTCAGGTCGATGGTCTTCTCGCCCGGCGTCAGCGCTGCCTCACGAATGCGCGCGAGCGCCTGCGTCTTCTGCTCCTCGCTCGCCCACCCGAGCCACTCGCGCGGCACGCCGGCCTCTTCGAGCGCCAGCTGCTTCTCCTCCACCGGCACGCGCTCGGTCTCGGTGCCCAGCCGCGTCAGCTGATCAGCCACCAGCGGAGCGCCGTTCACCCGGCCGCGCGCGTCGACGTCGAGCGAGACCGACAGCTTCTTCGGCTCGCCCTCGGCGCGGGTCACCTCGATGCGCGAGCTCGACTCGTCGTTCACCTGGCGCGTGTCGATGCGCGTCGGCACCAGCGACAGCTCGAGCGTCTTCTGGCCTGGCGAGTTGCGCGCTGCGAGCACCTGGTCGAAGGCCTTGCGCAGCGACTCGTCACTCACGCCACCCGGCTTCGACTCACTGTCGGTGCCCTGCGTCGCGCCGAACGCACCACCCGTCTCGATGAAGGCACGCGTCGGCTCGCGCTGCTCCGCCGGCAGCACCGCGAGCACGGTGTCGATCATCAGCTGACGGTCTGGCTGCGTCTCGGGCGTCGGCGGGAACCGCGTCTTCACGTACGAGCTCGGCGGGCCGTTGGGCCACGTCTCCTGCTGCGCGCCCGTCGAGGTCTGGCCTGCCGTCATCGGCTGCGCGACGCTCGTCTGCCCATTCACCACCACCTGCAGCTGGCCATTGCTCTGCTGCGCGACCCGGCCCACTTCGCGGCCCTCGAGGTAGAGCATGCCGCTCACCGCGGTGACCTCGGTCTGGCGCCCGTCGAGCTCGACCTGCAGGCGGCCGCTGAAGCCGTCGGCCACCTCGAGCGGCTTCGTCTGCGCGGGCGCGGGCGTGGAGTCGTCGAAGGCGGCGTCGTCGCTCCCGCGGGGCGGCGCGACCGGTGGCGGAGGCGGAGGCGGCGGCGCCACCTCTGGCGCTTCTCCAACGTCGTTGGTCTCGATGCCGCGAACCGATCGTGTGATGCGCATGCACGTTCTCCCCGGTGAGCGAAGCGGTGCACGGTAGTACGCCTCGCTTTTCGTGTCGGATTGCATGGGGGTAGTCATGCGGCGCACCTACCGGGAACCACTGCGGAAACCGGCGCGGGTTGATCACAGGTCAAGTCCGCGAATTCCCCGAATCCACCGGCGAGCGGCGACCGTACCTCGTGCAGGTGGTGGACATGGCTGCGCACGATCTCGACGACCTGTTGAACGACTGTGCCTTCGGCACCGCGAGCGCTGAAGAGCGTGCCCGGGTGATGGCCGACGACGCAGCGGCGACGACGTTGGCGGAGCTCGACGCAGCGCTGGGAGTCATCTCGATGGGTCTGTCGGCGCCTCCGCGCAGCTGGAGCCGGTTGCAGGCGAGCCTCTCGGGCGCGCATCGCTTCGAACACCTGGTGCCGAGGCTCGCGGTGCTCTTCGACGTGAGTGAAGCGCAGGCGCTCTCGCTGCTCGGTCGCATCGACGATGACACCGCGTGGCTCGAAGGGCCGGCCGAGGGCGTGCTGCTGATGCCGGTGGAGGCAGGGCCACGGCGTGAAGGGCTGGTGACGACGCTGCTCAAGCTCGCGCCCGGCGCCCGCTTTCCCCTGCACACGCACGGCGCGCACGAAGAGGTGCTGGTGCTCGAGGGCGGCTACCGCGACGACCAGTCGGGCCTCGAGGTGTGGCGCGGCCGGCTCGACGAGCGTGACGAAGGCACCACGCACAGCTTCACCGCGCTCGAAGGCCTCGCCTGCGTCTGCGCCTCGGTGACCGGGCTCGCGGAGGCCCCGTGACCCAGGGCGCTGACGAGCGCGCCCTCTCGGACCGGCTGGCGCGCGGAGACAGAGACGCCCTGGCGCAGCTGCACGCCCGCTATGCCGCCATGCTGCTGGGCGTCGCGACGCGGCTCATGCGTGACCGCGCCGAAGCCGAAGAGGTCGTGCAGGAGACGTTCCTCGAGGCGTGGCGTCGCGCCGAGCAGTACCAGCCCGAGCGCGCGAACGTCGCCGCGTGGCTGCTCACCATCACCCGCAGCCGGGCCATCGACCGCCTGCGCTCGAGGGGTACCACCGACCGAACGCTCGAGCTCGAAGGCCGCGCGGTGCCGGCCGCTCCCGGCCAGCCCGACGAGCTGTACGACCTCGCGCGGCTGAGCTCGCAGGTGCGGCGGCGCGTGGCCGAACTTCCGGTGGAGCAGCGCTCGCTGCTCGAGCTCGCGTGGGACGAAGGGTTGTCACAGCGGCAGATTGCGATGCGCACGGGCCTGCCGCTGGGCACGGTGAAGACCCGCACCCGCGCAGCGCTCCAGACGCTGCACGCCGACTTCGCAGCCCGGCGCTGAAGCTGACGGCAGCCGGCCTCGACGACCGGTTTTCGGTGCGAGCCGCTCGACGGTGGCCGTTCCCCGTGGCTCGACCGACGCGGCCGCGTTCTTCGGTGCGAACCGCTCGACCGTGACGGTCCCCGGGCTCGAGGACGGCGCGAATCGCTCGGTGACCGGCGCCGAATTCGTGAGAGGCTCGTCGCCTCGATGGTCGACGACGCGCGCCCTGACGGGGGTGATTCTTTCGGCAAATACCAGCTCCTCGAGAAGCTCGGGCAGGGCGGCATGGCCGAGGTCTTCCTCGCGGTCGCGCCCGGGCTGGCGGGCTTCTCGAAGAAGCTGGTGCTCAAGCGCGTGCTGCCGGGGCTCGAGGCCGACCCGGCGCAGATCGAGATGTTCCTCGACGAGGCGCGGCTCGCGGCGCGGCTCGAACACCCGAACATCTGCCAGGTGTTCGACCTCGGCTCGCACGAGGGCCGCTACTTCATCGTGATGGAGCACGTGCCCGGCGTGACGTTTCACGACGTCATCGCCTCGTTCCACTCGCGGCAGGAGCTGGTGCCGCTCGACGTCGGCCTGCGCTGCATCTCGCAGCTGCTCGAGGCGCTCGAGTATGCGCACGCGCTGAAAGACGAGCAGGGCCGGCCGCTGAACCTCGTGCACCGCGACGTCACGCCGACGAACGTGATGGTGACGCCGCAGGGCTCGGTGAAGCTGCTCGACTTCGGCATCGCGCGCGCGACGACGCGGCAACACCACACCCAGGTGGGCATGACGAAGGGAAAGCTCGGGTACATGTCGCCCGAGCAGTGCCGCGCGCAGGGGCTCGACAACCGCAGCGACCTCTTCGCGGTGGGCGCGATTCTCTACGTGCTGGCGACCGGGCAGTCGCCCTACCAGACGAAAGAGCTGTCGACCGAGACGTACGAAGACATGGTGCTCGCCCGGTTCCCCAAACCCAGCGAGGTGCAGCCCGACGTTCGGCCCGACCTCGAGGGCGTGATCCTCAAGGCGATGGCGGCGGCTCCGAAGGACCGTTACCGCCGCGCGTTCGACATGCTGCAGGACGTCGAGCAGGTGGCGCAGCGTGCGGGCCTCTCGCTGGGGCCCAACCGGCTCGCCGAGGCGGTGCAGCGGCTGACGAAGACCGCGCCCACCACGTTGCCCGATGACTCCGAGACGAAGGCGCGGCCTGCGTCGAAGCCCCGCCCCTCGGCGCCGCCACCGCCTCCACCCGTCACGGGGCAGCAGACACGACTCGCGCCGCTCTCGACGGTGCTGGCTCCACCGTTGCCGAAGCAGGCGGCCTCGACTGAGCGCGTGTCGCGGGAAGAGCTCGACGCCATCGCCCGTGCGCGTGCAGCGAAGGTGCCCCTGCCCGACGTGGTGACGGTTCCTGAGGGCAATGCTGCGACTCGGCCTGAGCTGTCACCTGCGGGAAAGGGAAAAGCGACTGCGGCGAAGTCGGGAATGCCGTTGGCGCTCGGGCTCGCGGCTGTTGCGATGGTCGTCATCATCGCCGCGGCGTTGAAGGTGGGCCTGTCGCGAGAGGTGACGGGGCCGGTGGTCGACACGCCCGTCACAGTGAAGGCGGATCCAGTCGTGAAGGCGGAGCCAGTCGTGGACGCGGATCCAGCCGTGAAGGCGGATCCAGTCGTGAAGGCGGATCCAGTCGTGAACGCGGAGCCAGTCGTGAAGGCGGATCCAGTCGCGAAGGCGGATCCAGTCGCGAACGCGGATCCAGTCGCGAACGCGGATCCGGTCGTGAAGGATCCAGTCGCGAAGTCGGATCCGTCGAAGCGCCAGCCACCGCCGAAGCTCACGCCTCCACCGACGCCACGAGTCGCCGGAGGCCCGACCGGCATTCTCACCATCTCGAGCACGCCGCGCGCGCAGGTGCGCTTCGACAATCGGATGCTGGGAGAAACGCCGCTCGAGGTGGCGCTCCCCGAGGGCACGCAGCGGGTCGAGCTGCTCTACCCCGGCCAGCCTGCGCGCCGTCTGCTGGTGAACATCGTCGCGGGAAAACGCACGCCGTTGACCGACACGCTCTGACGTCAGCCCGCGTCGAGCGCCTGAAACACCTGCGCGACCTTGCAGTCGTCCTTCAGCGTCGTGTTCAGCCAGCAGAACGTCACGCGCCCATCAGGCTCGAACACGTGCGTGGTCGGCATGAAGCGCAGGTCGTTGTTCAAGCGAACCGACGTCGACAGGCTCGTCTTCGACATGCCGCGAATGTTCTCGGGCGTGCCCCAGTTGATCTGCTTCGCCCCCACCGCGAGGAAGCTGAGCTTCTCGGGGTCGGCGAGCACCAGGAACGGCACCTTCATCTCCGCCTTCCACTGCTTTGCCTTCGCGCTCTCTTCGGGCAGCACGAGCACCGTCTTCACCTGGTACTGCTCGAGCCGCAGGCGCTGCTCGAAGAGCTCCTTCACGCTGCCGCGGCAGCCGAGGCTCGCGAAGCTGCGCACGTGACGCACGAGGCAGGTCTGCTTCGCCCACAGGCTCGCCACCTTCACGGGCGCTCCCTCGGAGTCGTTCAGGGTCAGGCCCTGCAGCGCTTTGATCAGGTTGGGAGCGGGCGGGAACTCGGCCATCAGGAACGGCAGAGTAGTCGACCCGCCGAGCGGAACACCCGCGCGAAGTTCAGCGCCGAACGAGCTGAACCCGCAGTTGCACGGCGTCGATGGTCAGCTTCGCGAAGGTGCGCTCGTTTGGCCCATCAGGGGTCAGCAGGAAGCTCAGCTCTCCGTCGCGGCGGCGAAGCGTCTCGGCCCCGTCGCCCGTGAGACGAAGGGTGCCCCAGGCGGGGCGGTTGGCCGTCGCGCGCGTCACCAGCGCGGGGCTCACCCAGACCCCGAAGCTGCGCACGGCGCCGATGACGCCCACGCCGCCGTCTCCGCCTTCGCCTGCCTCGCCCCCGCAACGAACCTCGAGCGTCGCCTCGGTGATGACGGCATCGGGTGGCAGCTGGTCGAGCGAGAACCGCACGATGGCGCCAGGGCGCTGGTCCTTCACTTCGAGAATCCACACGCCGTCGCCGACGTGGTCGCGGTCGAGCGCCATCACCACCTTGCCGTCGGTGCCCAGCGTCATGTTCGCCCCGAAGAAGGGCTGCCCGTCACCCTCCGGGTCGGCGAGCGGCAGACGCTGCCACCCCGCGTCGAACCTGAACTCGTACGCATCGGTGTTGGTGCCCGTGAAGGACTGGCCTCCCGGCATCACCAGGCTGTCGCGCCCGGTCAGGGTCACCAGCCGCGGTTGAACGAGGCTTCCGGGCATGGGCGATGACGAGGTGACGCGGCCCAGAGCGTCGACGAGTGAGAGCGTGGCGGTGCCGCCGCGCGTCTCGCGGCCCAACACCGCCGTGCCCCGTGCGCCGACGCTGGCGACGGCACCCACCATCATCGGGGGCGTGAGCTCGGTCGTCGTGAGCACGCCGGTGCTGATGCGCCGTCGACCCAACATCAGGGTGCCCGCGTCCTCCGAGCAGCACCAGAGCAGGTCGATGCTGTCGGTCGAAGTCGTCAGGCCCTGGACGTTCCTGGTGCTGAGCCCCAGGTCGAAGCCAGGCGTCCACCCGCCATCGTTCGTGGAGAGGTGCAGGCGGGCGGGGGCGTCGAGGTCGTCGCCGCCGGCCACGACAGCAGCTCCCATCGGCACGAGGCCCATGTGGACGTTGACCCGGGGAAGTGAAGGGTCTGTCGCTGCGCGCAGCCAGCCATCGTTCGTCAAGGCAGAGACCTCGAGCACGCCCGACGTCTCTGTCAGGGAGAAGAGGGGCCCGCTGGTGGGAAGCCAGAGGAACTCGTGGGCGAGAACGCTGCCGGGTGAGTCGACCTGCCTCGCGATGCGCAGCCACGTGCGGCCGTCGAATTCCCACGTGTCGTTGTCGGGCCCGGCAATGGGCCCGGTGCCGAGCGCGTGACCGAAGAGCAGCCCTGTCGACCGGATGGGGTCGAAGATGAAGGCGTGACCAGAGCGCGCACCCGGCCCCACGCCTGCGTCGAGCTGCCGCCAACCCGCCGACGACAACACCCACAGGTCGTCGAGCACGGTACCGTCGAGCGCCACGCCGCCGTGCAGGAGGAGCGCACCATTCATGGGGAAGGAGGCCGCCGCCGCGAGTCCGCGCGGCCCCGGCCCAGTCCCTGCGTCGAACGCCTGCCAGGTTCCGTTGCGTTGAATCCACACGTCGATTTCACCAGAGCTCGAGCCGCCGACGACGGCGGTGATGCCCGTTGCCGTGTCGGTGGCGATGGCGGCCGCGGCGCGAGGGCCAAAGGGAGGCGTCGGCATCGGCACCCAGGTGCGGTCCTCCAGACTCCAGCTCTCGTCGGAGGGGTCGTTGGCTCCGACGCGCTCGACGCCTCCGGTGAAGACCAGGCGCCCGAGGGCGGCGTCCCAGTACAGCAGGCTGCCGATGCGCCCGTTCACCTGCGAGCCTCCGTCGGCCAGCCTGGGGCGCCGCGGAAGGTCAGGCAGCCGCTTCCAGCTCGAGCCGTTCCAGGCCCAGACGTCGTTCAACGGCTCCACGGCCAGGCCACCCGCGATGACGAAGGCACGGCGCGAGGGGTCCCACGTGCTGGCAGCGGCGGCGCGGCCTTCAGGGTTGCCGTCGCTCTCAGGGTCGACGGGTTGACGCTCGCGCCAATCGCGGCCGTTCCATTCCCACGTCTCGGCGCTGACGGTGAGCTCGGAGCCCTCGATTCGCGCACCACCGAACGCGACGATTCGGGAGCGGAGCGGGTCGAGGCCCACCGAGGCGAGGCCCGAGCTGCCACCAGGAGCACCGCCGGGGCGCAGGTTCAGCCACGTGCCTGCGCCTTCGACCTCGAGCTCGGTGCCGCCGTCCGTCACCACGCCGTCGCGCTCGCCGCGCTCCTCGAAAGGGAAGCCCTCGATGGCCCGGCCGATGGCGCGCGTCACCTGCAGCCGATGCGGGTTGGGGAACGTCTGGTTCGCGACCTTGCCTTTGAACGTCGCCATCCACACCTCGTCGCCCAGCGCGACGAAGTCGCTCACGTTGCCGGCCTCGTCGACGCTGGCGGCCTCGACGGCGAGCTGGTCGTCGGCGCGCAGCAGCTCGACTGGCGAGAACGTTCCCGCGTCGTCGAGCGTGGCCGTGCCGAGCTGCACGCCGCCTTTGCGGAAGAGGAGCTGGCGAACGCCGGGCAGGGGCCGCGAAGGCAACACGCGCGTCGAGGGCCGGAAGCCGGTCTCGGCGTCACCCCACGGCGAGGTGGCGACGAGCAGCGCGCCTCGCTCCTCGGGCGGTGATGGCGGGTTGGTGTCGATGGTGAAGGGTGTCGCGAGGGTGAGGGTGGCCTCGTTCTTCGCGAGGTCGGTGAGCGTCACCACCAGGCTCGCCGAGCTCTCGAGCGACCTGAGCGCCGTCACCCCGCACCGGTGCTGGCTCGTGGTGGCAGAGGTCTGCTGGCCGGTGCAGACGACGAGGGTGCTCGCCTCGCCTGCGACCGTCACGGTCACGCCGGGGGCGGTGTCGAGTGGTTCGGTGGCGGTGAGGCGAAGCTCGAGCGTCGAGCTCAGGCCCAGCGCCGTGGGGTTCGCGAGCGGGTTGCCGAAGGTTGGCGTGAGCGTGACTTCAGCGCGCACGATGGCGGGTGACACATCGTCCAGGCGGTCGGCCTGCACGCACCTGTGGGTGCCGGCCTGGCATCGGAGTCCGGGAGGACACTCGCCGTCGTCGGCGCACGAGATGTTGGCCGAAGCGGGCACCTTCGACGCGAAGGAGCAGGCGGTCAGGAAGAGAGCAGCCAGCCAGCAGCGGAGCATCATGCCGGCAAGGAGCGTACGCCCTTTCCGTCACCGCCGGCTCGTCATGGCGTCAGCGTCGTTGGGGGCGAACCCCGCTCACGACCGGTGCCGCTTGAGCCCCAGCACGAACTTCTCCCAGTCCTTCTGGAAGGTGTCTGGCGGTCCGCCGAGCACCTCTTCGAGCGCCTTGCCGGCCGAGTGGTCGGTGGCCTTGAGCGCCTGCGCGCGTCGAACGAAGCGGATCAGCAGGCCGCGCTCCTGCAGCCAGTAACAGAGGTAGCGCGCCATCGCGTAGTGCACGCCAGAGTCGTCTGCGTAGAACGCCTCGTCACTCGTCGAGATGAGCTCGCTCAGCTTCAGCACCGACTTGTCGCGAATGGCGGCCTGCACGGCGGGCAGTCTCCAGTTCAGCTGGCCGATGAAGTGGCCATCGCGCTCGCCGGGGAACTCGAAGAGCGAGCCGAGGCCCTCGTTCAACCACGCGGGCCCGTCGGGCCAGTTCTCGTGCATGAACGGATGAACGAGCTCGTGCGTGAGCGTTCCGTAGCCGGGCCTGATGTTCATCACCATCGCGCGGCGGCTCGACAGGTAATAGCCGTAGGGCGTCGTCGGCTCGGTTGCGAAGAGCGTGCGCGAGGCGTGCTCGTACGTGGTCGCGTCCTTGAAGACCCAGACCTCTTCGAGCTTCGAGGGCGCCTTCTCGAAGAAGTCCTTGAGCAGCAGGTCGCGGGTCCACCGCACGACGTCCTTCCCGCGGGAGCGCACGGTTTCGGGCGCTTCGTTGCCGATGACGAGGAAGGGCTTCTCCCACGCGAGCGTGAAGCCGGGCGGCAGCGTCTCTTTCAGCTTCTGCACGTGCTGCGAGACCTCGGCGGGCGTGGGCGATGACGGGCGCACGAGCGGTGGCGTCGCTGCTGTGGGCTCGAGGCGAAGGCGAATGACGGTCCACTTGTCCTTCGCGGGCTTGAAGGGCCACAGCGAGAGAAAGGTGTCGCGCTTCATGCGGCGGTTGGCGCCGTTGGCTTCGGCGGGCTCCTGGTAGACGAGCTCGTCGGTCTTCGCGTCGTAGCCGGTGATGAGCCGGAAGTGCTCGGTGGTGTTCGGCGAGTCGTCGTAGTGCATGCACACGATGCTCGGTGTGCCGGCGCGCAGGTCGGCGTGGAGCGCGCGAAACTGAGCATCGACTTCCTTCACCGCATGGGAAGGATTGACGCGGTACCAGACCTGGCCGGGGTTCATGCCGAGGTTCACCAACGCGTCACGCAGGCTGTCGGCCCACACGCCGCGGCCCTTGAGGGGGTCGAGCCCGCTGACGTTGAAGACATCGTCTTGCGTGACGTCACGGCCGAGGCGTCGCAGCGCCATCTCGACGTCGGCTTCTCCGCAGAAGTCGGGCTTTTGCTGAACGAACGGAAACCCATCGAGCATCACCGACTCGAGGGGCGCAGCGCCGAGGGCCAGCAGAAGGAGAGCCGTCATCGACTGGCGGACACGCCTCGCGACGGATCGGTTCCATGCAGCTCACGCGCTGCGTACGCTCGAAGAATGAATATCGAGCAGCGAGCAGGCGAGTACCGAGCGCGATGGGACGCGATGGTCGCAGAGCTGGCGGGCTTCCCTGGCGTGACGGTCACTGAGGCAGCAACTGGCAGGCCATTGCCCGAGGAGGTCATCGTCGCTGACGCAAAGGCGCGTGGCCTGCTCATCACCGACGACCTGCTCGCCCTCTACCGCTTCGCCAATTGGGCCAGGCTCGAGTGGAACGCTGGAGAGGACTGGAAGTACGGCGGCAAGATTGGAATTCCGAGCCTCGAGATGGCGGCGACTCCGACGTTCTGGCGTTCGTTCGGTGCACCGAAGGACGCACTCAAGCGCAGCTTCCACGCGTACGGCGTCGAGACCGACCTCGCGTTCGACAAGGTGACGCCCATCGATTTCTTTGCGCGAGGCGAAGACAACATCGAGCTGGCGGGGATGTTCGTGAACCAGGGTCGGCTCGATGTCTTTGCCAGCTCGGGGGACTTGAGCTGCATGACGGACTCGCACCTCGTGACGCTTGGGGAGTACGTCGACCTGATCATCCGGGCGTACGGGGCGCCGTCGGCGCGGGCAGCCCTCAATGGTGGTGCCTCGGAGCAACCGCGCGCGAACGAGGCGATCTCGGGAATTCTGACGAAGCGCTACGAACTGCGTGAGATCGTCGAGCTGGCAACCAGCGAGCCAGACGTCGGCGTGATCAACTCGTTCTTCCGCTGACCGCGTGTCGTCCCTCGCGCAGCTCGATTCAGCTCACACCTTGCTCTTCGCTCCCTGCTTCTTCGACAGTCTCGTGTGCACGAACTCGTAGAGCTCTTCGTAGACGTCTTCGTTCAACTTCTTCACCACCTTGCCGTTGGCGATGAGCGCGACGAAGGTGGGCTCACACCGAACGGTGAACTCCGCCTCACCGAATTCGCGCTGCGCTGCCCAGCCGAGCGCGGCCACCTCGTCCTTCACGGCCTTCGCGTCGAAGTCGGGGTTGAGCGCAGCTGCCGTCGCGTCGTCGACGGGTTCACGTTGCCACCACAACCGGTCGAGCGCTGACCCGTCGAGCTTCTGGTCGTAGTACTTCTCGGCCCACGCCCTGAAACGCGGCCGAAAGCAGGCGAGCAGCCGCTCGGCGCCGTCGACGTCACGACCCTTCGGCGGCTTCGCGGCGCCGCTCTTCCATTCGTCGTCGGTGTTCCACAGACAGAACGTCAGCTCGTCCTGCGCGAACGCGGGCTCACGGTTCGCGTACGAGAGCGCTTTGGGAAACCCGTCGAGCAGGCCTGGCCACAGTGCGGGCGACGACTTCCGAAATGGAGACATCGGCGACTCGTGATCGAAGCCGCGAATGACGGCGCCGCTCGACGAGAACCACGCGAAGAAGAAGTTGCCCGAGCCGTCCTTGAACGCGCCGAGCTGCTCACCGCGACGCCACTTCGGGTGAAACTCGAATGAGCGCGTCTCGGGCGCGACGATGGCGTCGAGCATCGCGAAGGTGCGCAGCCGAAGCTTCATCACCTCGGGAGACGGCAGCGCACGCACCAGTGACGCGTTGGGCATGCGCGACCATACGACCGATCAGGCCGCGCGACGGCGCACCGACTCGATGGCGCCCGTGAGCAGCTGCGCCACACCACGCCTGGGCACGTGCACCACCTTGTGCCTCGTGGCGCTGGCGTCGGCGTACTGCTTGCTGACCTTGTGGTGCAGCTCGGTCGCTCCCCAGAGCAACACGCGGTCGGCCCAGTCGAGGTCTGCCTTCGCGCGGTCGATGGGGCGGTGTCGGGTGCCGTCGACGAGGCGCAGCTCAATCGCCTTCCCGAGCAAGCGCTCGAGCTCTTCACGCGTGGCCGGCGTGCCTCCGACGACGACGAGCCGATGAAGGCCGGCCTCGACGAGCTCTTGCGCGGCACGGGCGTTCTCACTGCCGCCGCAGCGGTGGCAGTGTTGCTTGCTGTCCGCTTGAACGGCGGTTCGTCCACTGGCTCTGGCGAACGAGGTGCACTCGGGGGTGTGGCAGTGCAGGGCGAACGCCTCACGCAGCACCGCGGCTGCGCGGTCGGCCTTCTCGAGACTGAGCCGTGACTTGCCAGGTCTCGTGAGGGAACCGACCTCCAGCGCCGCCCGTGCGAGGGGCTTCGTCGCGGTGGTGAACCCCTGCTGCCCAAGGAAGGCAATCGATGTCGATGTCAGCGCTCATGCCGCATTCATAGACGAGCGGATTCATGTCCGTCAAAGCGGATGACGTCCGTCGTGGGTGAGCGAGATGCGCCGCTGATGACGCCGCTACTGATTCGTGCGCTCGACGTACATTCGCGCGGGAGGCTTGTGGTGGGTGCAGCTCACGGTGCCTTCGTGGCCCTGGCTGATCAGCGTGAGGCGCACCGAGCACCAGAGCCGGCGAAGATCGACGTTCGGCTGCAGCACGAGGCCTTTGGGTGGAGGCGCACAGGCGAACTCGGGGTCGAGCGTCAGCGGCACCTCGGCCCGCGCGCCTGGCTCGAGCCGAACGAGCGGCGATGAAACGCTCGCGGTGACGTACTCGTCGTCGAACAGGCCGTACGTCGCGACGACGATGACCTGCTTCAGCTCGAGGTCCCGCGGCTCGGCGCCGTCGTTCACGATGACGAACGCCTGGGGCGTGCACGAGAGTTGGTAGCGGGAGAACTCGCGTTGCGCGAGCTCGTGGCGAACCCAGCTGACGCCTTCGGAGCCCGAGCTGAGGACGAGCGCGCCGAGAGACAGGCCGAGCCCGGTCAAGACCTGGAGCGCGACCGCGCGGTGCTGCCCACGATTGAAGGCGTGCACTGCACGAACGCCGAAGAACGCGTCGGCGAGCACGAGCAGCACGTAGACGCCGCCGACGTTCACGCCTGCCCGCACCGTGAAGAACGACACCAGCACGGTGAGCCCAAGCGCCACGCCCGTCCACGGTCGCCCCGCGTACACGTGCGCGAGGCCCGGCCAGACGATGGGAACACCGATGGCGATGATGGCCCGTTTGCGATTCGGCCTGACGTCGGGCGGCTCTCCATCGGCTTCGGGCGCTGCGGCGAGCAGCTCCTTCGCGCGCGCGACGTTCTCGACCGACACCTCGACCTTCAGCGGCAGGGCGGTGTCACCGATGCCCAGTCGCGCCGAATCGACGACGCCCGACAGCCGCGCCTCGATGCCATGGGAGGCAAGCATCGACACCACCGACTGCGCCTCGAGACGGTCTGTCGTCGAGAGAATCGTCTCGTGCGTCGTGGTCGTCACGAGCCAGACGCTACACGACGCGCGCTTCTGCTGATGACCCGATGTGGTGACGGAATAACGTGGCCTGCATGGTTCGGGGTCTCGGTCTGTTGCTGGTCTTCGCAGCGCTCGTGGCGCAAGCCGAGTCCGTGCGGCTGGCCGGCGCGCCCGACGATGACGGTGTTCAAGGCCGTGTGACGGCGGGTGCACCGAGCGGCGGCGTGTTGATCTTCGAGCGTTCGGCCGAGTGACGCTCCTCATCACCCAGGCGGAGCTGGAGCGGCTGCCGCCTTCAGCGACGAACCTCACCCTCTGCACCTCGGGAATCAGTGACCTCGAACCGGTGCTCCGCCACGCGAAGACGCTCGAGGCGCTGCAGCTCGACGACACCGGCGTGACCGACCTCGCGGTGCTCACCCGGCTGCCGCGATTGCGCTCGCTGTCGCTCTACGACTGCCGCCTGCTGCGTGACCAGTCGGTGCTCGGCCAGCTCCGTCAGCTCGAGTCGCTCACCGTCGGCTTCTGCTGGTCGGGAGCTCGCCTTCCCCTGCACGGCCTCGAGGCCATCGCCGGGTTGAAGCGCCTGCGCTCGCTCTCGCTCTTCGGGTGGACGCGGCGCACCGAGCTGTCATTTCTGCGCACGCTCACCGGGCTGCGCGCACTGGCCGTCAGCGGCGGCTGGGTCGACGCGCGGTGGCTGTCGGGGCTGCGTCACCTGCGCGCGTTGTGGTTGACCCGCACCCACACGATGGACCTGCGGCCGCTGGCGAAGCTCGAGCGGCTCGAAGACCTCTGGGTTCAGGCGTGCGGCGTGCGTGACGTTCGCCCATTGGGAGCGCTCACCCGGCTGACGCGGCTGTTGCTCGACCACAACCGCATCACCGATGCCTCGCCGCTCGCGCGCTGCCGGCGCCTGGTGCGGCTGCAGCTCGACGGAAACCCGGTTCGCCTGCCACCGTCCGTCACGCAGCTGCCGCACCTCGAGACCGTCACGCCTCGATGAGCTCGAGCACTCTCGAGCCTCGGACCCGGGAGAAGGGCGGGCCAGTGTCTCGACAGCGCCAGCGACTCGGGCTTTGACGAGGCCACCGCATGGCGACGCGACGACGCACTTGGTTCTGGTTGGTGCTCGCTGCCGGGCTGCTCGTCATCGGCGCGTGGTTGATGGTTGGCGCCGAGCCACCTCCACGGCCGCCGCCGCCCGTCATCAAGCTGCCGAAGTACATGACCGACGACGAAGAGACCCGCGCCCAGCAACGCGAGACGTTCGTTCCGCTGCCGGCCGTCGACGCCGGAGCCGTGCCGCTCGCCACGCCGCCACCGCGCCCACGAGACCCGTTGTTCGCGATGATGCCGGCGACCGTGAAGCGCGGCGCCGTGGTGGCCGAGGTGAGCGCGATTCTCAACTCCGAGCTCGGCGGCCTCGCGTTCGATTGCGTGACGGCGGGCGGGCGTTCGGACCTCGACCACATGCGCGACGCGGGCTTCGACCCGATGGTGCATCTCGACCGCGTGGCGCTCATCGACGGTGTGGCCGTCATCACGGGCCAGCTCGCGAACGCCCCCATGCCGCGCGGCACCGTCGCTGACTACGGGCTTCGCGCGAAGCTGTACGACCTGGGCGAATCACGAAGCACCGCCATCTGGAATCAGCAGGTGATGCTCTCGGGCCCCGACGACGAGGTGCGCGCGATGCTCGACCGGCTCGAGCGCGGAGACCCTGCCGCGCGGTCCGTCCTCGACCCGTCGGAGGCCTACGGCGAGGTGTACGGCACGCTGGCGCCTTCGGCCATCGCGGACCTGCTCGGTGACGAAGAACCGCGCCTCAAGGACGTGATTCTGCAGACGACGAAGGGCGTGTCACTGCACGTCGACGTCTCGCACGACGTCGGCGTGGTGGCCGACGTCGCGCCCACCGATGGCACGAAGACCGACGAGCTTCGCCGCAGCATCGGCAGCCTGCTGTCCCTCGCGCGGCTGCGGGCGCAGAGCCAGGGGCGAACGGGTCAGGCCGACCTGCTCGAGCTCGCGCGCGTGCGGGCTGGCGGTGGGAGCGGGTTTCGGGTCGAAGCGGGCGCTCCACACGAGCTGGTGAAGTCGATGCTGCAGCGCTGTGTCGAGCGGCAGAACCGCCGGGCGGCCGAGCGCGCGGGCGATGACGCCGGCCTCTGAGGTTCGACTCAGGGGCAGGCGTAGCCGGTGAGCGGCGTCGAGGCGTTGAACGTCAGCCCCGGGTCGTGACCGAGCATCGGCCACTCGGCCGTCACGTCGATGCCGCGCGCATCGGTCTCGAGGAAGAGGATTCGCGCCTGGGTGTCGAGACAGCCGATGACGGGCTTGCCCTGCAGACACGTGGGAACGAGCGACAGCTCGCACGCGACTGGCAGCACCGTCTCCCACCGCAGCGCGAGCGTCGACGCGGTGCGCACCTGGAGCACGCGGTCACCGCCACGGGCCACCAGCAGATAGAGCGTGTCATTCGCGCCGAGCGCCAATCGAAACACGACGCCATTGACGTCGTTGAGACAGGTGAACGAGGTCGACGTCAGCGTCGCCGAGCACACGCGGTCGAGGTTCGTGGCCGCCGTGCGAAGGGCAAAGAAGGCCGTCCCCTGTTTGTGCAGCGTGTAGTTGATGAACTCGCTCGTGCTCACCGCACTCGGCGTGAACGTCGTTGGCAGAAGAGACGAGAAGAACCCGTACGCGCCGGGCGACGAAACGACACCACCCACCTCGGTGCTCGAGGTCGCCGCGAGCTGGCCCACCTGCGTGAAGGTGCCGGGCGTGAGGGTGTAGGGCACGCCAATCTCTTCGAGGAAGGCAAGGTTCGAGGACGAGCCCCGGAACCCGAACAACTTCACACCATCGGTCGCGACGAAGCGCCCACCCACCGCAGCGACGGACGAGATGGCGTTCTGCAGGCCCTGCACGGGGGTCGCAGTGATTCGGGTGCCTGACTGGCCCGTCACCAGCGACCGCCAGTCGGCCGCCGCCTTCCAGCCGCCGAACGAGTCCGACATCACGTAGATGTTGGCGACCTCTTCGGTCGAGGTGCCCGGGTCGGTTCGGAGAATGGGTGCTCCGTAGAGGCCCGTACGCACCGCCGAGCTGGCCCAACCGACGATGGGGTCGGACGGCCGGTCGAGTGGCATCGCTTCGCCCACCGTCATGCTGCTCGCGCCGAGCTCGAGGACGTAGATGTACCGGCTGCCCGAGATTCTCACCTGCCCGACAGCCGCCGCGCCGAGCGGCTGGCCTTGCGCCACGAAGTTCGCGAGGGGCGCTCCGGTGCTGCTCAACACGGTGACGCGGCTCGTGGCCGCGTTGGGAACCACCACCTCGCCCGACTCCGAGACCGAGAAGAAGTTGAACTGGGAGCCACCATCGAAGGCCGAGTACCAGCGCGAGACCGTGAGCGTGCCTGCGTCGGTCGCGCTCGTGTTCCCGCGAACGTCGGCGCCAGCGACTCCGACGCCGAGGTTTCCTCGCAACGACGGGAGCTCCGGTTGAGCCAGGTCGAACGAGACGGCGCGGCAGAAGCCACCATCGGCCGAGCAGTTCACGCCAGTCTGCGCCTGCACCGAGACGTTGCCGACCGAGAGCAGCACCGAGCCCGCGTTCACGTCCGAGGCCGGTGCCTGCACGGTGATGGTGGGCACGTCGTGACGGCGGAACAACGCCGGGCCACCGGCAATCTCGGTCGGGTCACGGAAGTCGGCTCCGCCTGCGATGGCTGCGCGAGCCACGGGCGCGGTCCACGTCACGCTGAAGGCCGGCGGCAGGGTGTCGACCAGCACCTGCACCGTCGTCTGGGTGGTGTTGCCGAGGGGGTCCTGGCCGCGGAGTGTCACGTTGCGCGCGACGCGGTCGAGGTTGAGCGGGAAGGTGACGCTCGTCGTCCAGGCGCCGCTCGACACCGCGACCGACTGCAGCCCGTTGCCGACGTCGACCGAGAAGCCGCTCACCGGCCCCGACGAATCGACCGCCGTTCCCGAGAGGGTGGCGGGGGAAGTGACGGCCACACCGGCGTCTGGGCTGCGGAGCGCGAGCACCGGCCCCGCCGTATCGACGAGCACCTGGGCGGTGGTCTGCGTCACGTTGCCGAGCGCGTCCTGGCCCCGGAGCGTCACGGTGCGCGACACGCGGTCGAGCCCGGCCGGGAACGTCACCGTGGTGGTCCACGAGTTGGCTGAAACCGTGACGGGCTGGGCTCCGCTTCCGACGTCGACGGTGAAGCTGCTCACCGGCCCCGTGGAGTCGGTGGCCGTGCCCGAGAGCACTGCTGAGGCGCCCACCGCCACGCCTGCGTCAGGCGTTCGCAACGACAACACAGGGCCCTGCGTATCGACGAGGACCTGTGCCGTCGTCTGCGTGGTGTTGCCGAGGGCGTCCTGGCCTCGCAAGGTGATGGAGCGCGACACGCGGTCGAGGCCCGCAGGGAAAGTCGCCGACGTCGTCCATCCGCCGCCGCCAGTCACCGTCACGGGCTGTGCGCCGGTGCCGAAGTCGACGGTGAAGTTGCTCACCGCGCTCGTGGAGTCCACCGCTGTTCCCGACAGCGCGACCGGAGAGCTCACCGCCACACCGGCGTCAGGTGAGCGCAATGACAACACAGGGCCCTGCGTGTCGACGAGCACCTGCGCCATCACCTGGGTCTGGTTTCCGAGCGAGTCCTGCCCCTGCAGCAAGACGGAGCGGCTCACCCGGTCGAGGCCTGCATCGAACGTGGCCATCGTCGTCCAGCTGCCGTTGCCTGCCACCGTCACGGGCTGTGCGCCGGTGCCGAAGTCGACGGTGAAGTTGCTCACGGGACTCGTGGAGTCGGCCGCCGTTCCCGACAGCGCGACCGGAGAGCCCACTGCCACGCCAGCGTCAGGGCTGGTGAGCGAGAGCCGCGGCCCCTGCGTGTCCACCAGCACCTGAGCGGTCGTCGTGGCCTGGTTGCCGAAGCTGTCGGAGGTGTCGATGGTGAGGGTGCGCGTGACGCGGTCGAGGTTCGGCGCGAACGAGACGATCCGCGCCCAGCCTCCCCCATCCAGGGACGCCGAGAGCGCGCCGCTCCCTGCGTTCACGGTGAGCGTCGTCACGCTCGAGCGGTCGGCGACCTGACCTTCGATGAGCGGACTGCTGCCGACGACAGCGCCGGCGTCGGGGCGCGTGACGGTGGCGCGCGGGGCGAGCGTGTCGAGGTCGAGGGAGAAGGTGAACGTCGATGACTGGCCGGTCGCGTCGAGCGCGGTGACGACGAAGGGCCGCATCGTTTCGTCGCCGGCCGGAAGGGGAATCGTGACGCTCCATGACGCATTGTTGATGACCAGCGGCACCAGCGAGCCGGCGTTGATGGTGGCAGAGACGACCTCGCGGCCCGCGCTCTGCGTGATGACGCCATAGAGCGTTGCCATCGCGCCGCCGACGATGACGCCCGAGGCTGGCGTCGTCATGGTCAACACTGGCGCAGGCACGCCCGCGCTTCCACCAGCCGTGCTTCCACCGGCCGTGCTTCCACCAGCCGTGCTTCCACCAGCCGTGCTTCCACCAGCCGTGCTTCCACCGGCCGTGCTTCCACCAGCTGTGCTTCCACCAGCCGTGCTTCCACCAGCCGCGCTTCCACCAGCCGTGCTTCCACCGGCCGCGTTTCCACCGGCCGCGTTTCCACCGGCCGCGTTTCCACCAGCCGTGCTTCCACCAGCCGTGCTTCCACCAGCGGCGCTTCCACCTGCCGTGCTTCCACCAGCGGCGCTCCCGCCTCCCTGGGACGACTGACACACCTCGTTCACGCAGGCGGTCCCGGAGGGACATGGAGGCAAGTCGGGCCCACAGCGGTCGCCAATCACCTCGGGACAACCCAACAGCAGCACCGCGGTCACGCCCAACACTCGCTTCATGCAATCCCCCGGGCCCAGAAAAGCATGCAGTCAGCGATCATGCGCAACTCTCCTCTGCCCTCGAGCAGATTTCACCCGCAACCTCGACCTCAGGTGTTCCGTGCGCCTTGCCATCTTCTTCGGGCGATGAGCACTGTCGGCGTCGTCATGAGAACCCTCTGCGTCGTCGCGATTCTCTTCTGGTCAGGCAGCGCCGCCGCGTACCCGTGGATGCTGAAGCACGACCTCACGAGCTGCTCGAGCTGTCACGTCGACCCGTCAGGCGCAGGTCAGTTGACGATGTTCGGCCGGCTCGAGTCGGAGCGGTTGGTGCGGTGGACGCCGACGCCCTCGCCAGACCCGATGCGCAACGCGAGCTTTCTGTGGTTCCTGCAGTTGCCCGCCGAGGTGAACCTCTCGGGCAACCTGCGGTTCGGAGCCCTCATCGCGCCGGGCGCTCCGAAGACGGTGACGCCGCTCGAGATGGCGGCCGACCTCGCCGCGACGCTCACCGTCGCCGAGAAGCTCGTGCTGCATGGCACTGGTGGTTTCGGCCGGCGAGATGCCATCGCGGCTGCTGCGGTGGCTCCGCACTGTGAGCCCTCGTCACCCGGAGAGTGTGGGCCCTCCTTCGTCGCGCGCACGTACTGGGCTGGGGCGAAGGTCGTGAACGACACGATCTTCATTCGCGGCGGCCGAATTCCGGTGCCGTTCGGGTTGAGGAACAACGAACACAGCACGTGGGTGCGCGCGTTGACGTTGACCGACACGAACGTGCAGCAGCGGCTCGGCGTTTCGGCCGCGTACACCGGAGGGCAGCTGCGCGCCGAGGTGATGGGCATCGCCAGCACCACGCTCGTCGACACGAACGAGAGCGGGTACTCCGCGTTCGCCGAGTACAGCTTCACCACGCGCACCTCGCTCGGCGTCTCGAGCCTCATCGCCGGCCGTCCGCAGTTGGGCGCGACCGCGCGACAGGCGCACGGAGCCTTCTTCCGCTTTGCGCCCGTTCAACCACTCGTCGTGCTCGCCGAGGCCGACCTGCTCACGTGGACCACGCCCGGCGTCGCGGACCGTGTTGGTTACGCGGCCCTCGTGCAGGGTGACTGGGAGCCGATTCAAGGCGTGCACGTGATGCTCACGGCCGAGAGCGCGCACAATGGGCAACAGCGCGGCCCGTCGTTCGGCGCGTGGCTGTCAGCGGCCTGGTACTTCTTCTCGCACTTCGAGTTGCGCCTCGACAACGTGCTGCGACGGGTCGACGCGACACAGCCGCTCTCGTATGCGCTCGTGCTGCAGCTGCACTTGTTCCTCTAACGCAGGCGCTCCTCACACAGGGCGAACAGCTCGGCGATGCGCGCGGGGTCGTCGCAGTGCTTCGGCGAGGCGAGCGCGCAGTTGTCGTAGTACCGGCCCGACTCGCGGTCGGCCTCGCGGTTCCCGATGCAGTGCAGCGTCGTCTGGGCTCCCAGCGACACGTCCTTCTCGGCGAACAGGTTCTTGTACAGCGTCGAGCCCCAGCGCTCGTAGAAGGGCAGGCCCTGGGTCTTGTCGAAGCCCTCGGTAGCAATGCCTCCCGGGTGCAGGGAGTACGTGCGCAGGCCCTGGGCGTGGTGCCGCTGGTGCAGCCCCATCGCGTGCCAGATGCCGCAGAGCTTGGTGAAGCCGTATTTGCCGATGCTGCTGCCACGGCCTGACGCGAGCAGCGAGGCGAGGCTCTCTCCGCGCGCAGGCATCACCGCGCTCGCGTGGCCGAGGCTGGAGAGGACGACGACTTTGCCCCGCGCCTCGAGCAGCGCAGGCAGCAGCGCGCGGGTGAGCTGGTAGTGCCCGAGCACGTTGCCCACGAACATCGCCTCGAGGGTGCCGTCGGCCATGCCACCGGCGTTGTTCACCAGCACGTCGATGGGGCCCGCGAGCAGTTTCCTGGCCGCGGCGTCGACGGAGGCGCGGTCCGAGAGGTTCAAGTGAACGCATTCCACGTTCGCCGAAGGGTGTCGTTGTCGCAGCTCCGCAGCTACGGCCTCGCCCGCTTCTGCCCGTCGCGCCGTCATCACCACGCGCGCACCGAGACCCGCCAGCAGGTCAGCCGTCGCCCGTCCGAGCCCGGAGTTGGCTCCCGTCACGACGATGCGGCGCCCCTCGATGAGGCTCTGGTCGATGACTGCTCGTCTCAGACTGGTCATTGGAGCACCGTAGGTCGCGAGCCAGCGGACGAGCTTGAAGAAGTGTTGTGCGAAGAGCGGGCTGAAGACCGTGCGCTCCGAAGCCTCGGGTGCTGAAGGTGACTCGGAATGGCGTGGTGATTTGCGCTCCGACGACCTCGGCGGGAGGTGGCTCCTCTTCTCAGGGGCTGTACACAAGGTGACGGTTTTGCGGAAACAAGGTGACGTCAACTTGTACACGTTTGGCCGACCACAGGTTTACACCACCTCAGAACGGCACCTGCCCGCCGGCCATCGGTCTCGAGGTGAGCGTGCCTTTCCTCTGATCAGTGCAGTTCACTCGAGGCTTCGGAGCGCCCTCATTCAAACCTCGCGCTCTCGAGAGCCGTCGTTCGCCTTCGCACTTCAGGCTCGCTTCCGCCTCGGTCCCTCGCTGCGCGCTCGGCGCTTCTTCGCGAGTGTCGGGATGCGGTCCTCTCTCGGAGGCGCAGGCCGCCACGACAGCATTGCGCTCACGGAGGCGACGACACGTTCGTAGGGCTCGCTCTGCCCGGCATAGAGCCCCGCGCGCCACGACGCGAACACGGGCTGGTTCCTTCCCTGCGGACGCACCACCGTTCCACTCGGCAGCAGACACCACGGCGCGATGACTGGCAGCGACGTCGCGCGGGAGAGCCGCTCCGCTTCCGCCCAGGTGGAGGCGCTCAGCTCTGCGGCCGGATCATCGAAGCCCGGCTCCGACATCGCGATGATGCGGTGCCGCCCTTGCGTCACGACGCCCGCGAGCACGAGCTCGAGCGACGGCAACTGACGTGACTCGATGCCTTGCACCGCGTGTGGCTGATGACTGAGCGCGAAGTCGAGGTCTCCGCAGCGCAGCTGCTCAATCAACGTCTCATCTCCTGTGGTCGCGACCGTCACCGACCAGTCTGGCACCGCGCGGGCCACCCCTTCGGCCACGAGGAGCGGCAACACAGGGCCGGCCGCGCCCACCCGCAGCCGCTTCGGCGCCGCCGAGTCGGGGAGCGCTTCGTGCACCAACCTCACCGCATCACGCGTGGCGACGAGCAGCAGGTGTCCTCGCGCGGTCAACGTCAGGCCCGTCGGGCTGCGGTTGAACAGCTTCTCGTTCAGCGACCGCTCGAGCAGGTTGATGGCGCGCGACAGCGCCGAAGGACTGAGGCTCACGGCGAGCGCCGCGCGCTGCAGACTCTGAAACTCCGCCGCTGCGCGAAACGCTGGCAGCCAGTTCCACACCTGCCAGACGCGGCGATGCCGCTCCATCGACGACTTCATCGTCGCTCCTCATGGTGAGTTCGCTCGTCAGGCGCCATGCAAGAAGCGGCAGACCCCGGCGCGGAAAAGGCAACAGCCCGCTCGCGCATCGCGCCCGCGATCGGCGTTTGGTGCCGTCCTCGATGGATGACGAAGTGCTGATGACGCAGTTCCTCGACGGCGACGGGTGTGCGTTCGGGGCGCTCGATGGGCGCGTCAGACCCCGCCTGCGCCGCTTCTTCGAGCGCTACGGCCTCGATGGTGAAGAGCTGGCGCAGCACACGCTCTTTCAGGTCGTGACCCGTGCCCACCAGTACCGGCGTGAGGAGCCCGTGCGCGCGTGGATCTTCGGCATCGCGAGGAACGTGGCGTTCGATTCGTTGCGCAGCTCGAGGCGCGGGCGCGCGTTCGCGGTGAAGACGGCTCAGCTCGAGCCTACGACCGACCTCGTGCCGGTGGAGCAGCGGGCCGACCTCACGCGGCTGCTGAAACGCCTCGAGCCCATGACGCTCGAGCTGCTGCGCCGGCATCACGTCGAAGGCGCCACGTTCTCCGAGCTGTCCCATGACTGCGGCGCTCCCGCGTCGACGCTCAAGGTTCGCGCGCATCGTGCCTACCGCGTGCTGAGGCTGGCCTCGACCTCAGCCCCGTGACGCCTACGCCGTGGAGGCCGCGGCGGTTACGTGCAACCAGTTCTGAGGGACCGGCGTACCCGCAGCGCGCGTCACTTCCGACGCCCGCTCCCAGGAAACCCACCCGATGCTCCGCCTCTTCAGTGCCGCCGTCGTCGCCCTCGCCACCGTCGCCTTCGGTGGCACCTATGAACTCGACTCCTCGCACGCCGCCGCCAACTTCAGCGTTCGTCACCTGGGCGTCAGCAACGTCACGGGCACGCTCGGCCAGGTGACGGGCAAGGTGACGCTCGACGACGCCGACCCTTCGAAGAGCACCATCGAGGCCAGCATCGACCTCAAGGCCATCGACACCAAGTGGGCCAAGCGTGACGAGCACCTGCGCTCGCCCGACTTCTTCGACGTCGAGAAGTTCCCCACGCTCACGTTCAAGTCGACGAAGGTGCAGAAGGTCTCGAAGACGAAGCTGAAGATCACCGGAGACCTCACGATGCACGGCGTGACGAAGCCGGTCACCCTCGACGCCGAGATCTCCCCCGAGGTGGCGAACCCGTTCAGCGGCAACCCGACGCGCGCCGTCACCGCGACTGGCGTCATCGTGCGTCAGGAGTGGAACCTGAAGTGGCAGGCGCCCGCCGAGGCCGTGAAGGTCGTCGGTGACGAGGTGAAGATCTCCATCGAAGCCGAGCTGGTGATTCGCCCCGCCGCGCCGCCCGCGACGAAGTGACGAGTCACTCCACCAGCGCGACGAGTTGCACAGGCTGTGCATGAAGTTGCACGGTCGACTGCGCCGTTCCCTCTGAGCGGGTCGTGCCCACGGCTTGCAGTCGAGCCCGGCATGACTCGATTGCTCCTCTGGACGACCTGCTGTCTCGCCTCGCTCGCTTCGGCCGCCGAGGTCTTTCCCTGGAACGGCTCCACGACCTTGACGACCGAGGCGGGCCAGACGCTCACGTGGACGGTGACTCGCGCCGACGGTGAAGTGCACCTCATCGGCAAACACCCGAAGTGGAGCGTCGAGCACTTCGCAAAGCCCGACGGCACGCCGCTGCGAACGGTTCGGAACGCGGGAGGAGCAGTGACGCGCGTGACGTACTCCTCAGCCGGCGCGGTGGTGGAGCGGACCGAGGCGAACGGCACGAAGCGCTCCGTGACCATCACGAAGAAGGGCCTGTGGGACGGAGACACGCTCGACGCGAGGCTCGCCGGCATTCCATGGAGCGACGGCAAGAAAGTGCGCGTGTCGGTCATCGACGTCGAGAAGGCCGACGGCACCGTCTACCCCCTCGTCGCGGTGGGGAAGGGTGAGGACCGCTGCAACCGCGTTCCCTGCCAGCGCGTTCACGTCGAGCTCGACGACCTGCGCAGCATGTTCGCGCCCAGCTACGAGTACTGCTTCGCGACGACCGACGCGCGCTTCCTCGGCTTCGAGGGTGATGGCTTCACCTTCGCGGCGCGTTGAAGTCGTCAACCACGCGCCCGAATCGTCAACCGTGAATCGTCAACCGTGAAGATGAAGCCGCGAGCGAAGACGGGAGCAGCGCGCAACCTGCCACAACTGAATCACTCTCGGCGCGACGCGACGTCTGAGCGAAGGCGGAATCGAACAGGAAACCCGGCCGAAAACTGGAGGGTTGGCGTGAGCCGCGTAGCGTTCAGCGGCATGTCGGGAATCGTCAACCAGACGCTCGTGAAGTTGATGGGAGCGGGAGCTCCGTTCGGCAGCAGAGACGTGTCAGCGCTCACCGGCGTCTCGCGGCAGGCCGTGCACAAACACCTCAAGCAGCTCGTGGCCGAGGGGAAGCTCGTCGCGAGCGGAAGAGCCCGCGCGGTGCGGTACTCGCCGGTGGTGCCGTTGCGTCAGCGCGTCGAGGTGGCGTCGGCCGGCTCGCGCTATCGACTCTCGGCCCGGCTGTTGATGCTCGAGGTGCAGCCTGGAGAAGTGACGCTCGACTTCACCAGCGTCGCCGAACTGGGTGACGAGTTCCTCGAAGAGCTCTTCCTCGTCTGGGCACCTGCGCATCCCCTCGTGACGCTGAAGGTCGCGCACCTGCCGTCGTCGCTCGCGCGCGTGTTCTTCGACTTCGCGAAGGGAACCCAGTCAGGCCGAGGTGCCGTCGCAGCACGGTGATGGCGCTCGCGCCCCACGTCAGGGGCGGTTCAGGAACTCGAGCGTCACCCGATTGACGACGTCCGGTTTCAGCCAGGTCATGTCGTGCCCCGCGCCTTCAATCACCGCCGTCTCGATCTCCGGCGCCACCCGCGCGAGGCGGGCCAGCGCGTCGGCCACCGGGTAGATGTTCTCGTGTTCACCCACCACGAACAGCGTGGGAACTCTCAGCTCGAGGGTCTCGTCATCGGCGACGGTGGGCTCGAGCATCTTCGTCAAGCGGAGCAGCCCGAAGCACTCGAAGGCCAGCGCAAGCGACTCCGTCATCTCCTCGATGACTTGCGACCCCACGGCTGTGGCTGCGAGGTTCGGCAGGCTCTTCACGTACGCCCTGCGAATGAAAAAGCGCCGGGGCCACAACAGCATCATCAGCATCGAGACGAGGAAGCCCGGGTCAATCGGCAGGACCCAGCCGGCCGGTGCGAGCAACACCACCTTCGCCAGTCGCGTGGGGAACCGATGCGCGTACTGCCCTGCCAACCACCCACCGTGCGACAGCCCCAGCAGCTTCACGCCGGCGCTGAGCCCCAGCGCCTCCAGCACGTCCTCGAGCCACTGCGTCAGGTCCTCGACCGTCTTGATGGGCACCGTGTTCGCGGAGCGCCCCACATCGAGAATGCTGTCGAGCGCGTAGGTGCGGTGGTGCTGCGAGAGCCCGGCGATGGTGGGAATCCACATCAGCGAGTGCGCCCCGCCGCCGGGCAGGAGCACCAGAGGCGGCGCATCGACAGGGCCGCTCACCCGCATGAACGTACGACCCTGCTTCGTCTCGACGACCTTCTCTTCGAAGGGCACCGGCCAGGCCTTCGCCTGCTGCGCGTTGAACTCGAGGTACTGCGCCTGCTTCTTCGCCGACAGAAATGGATGGTGTGCTGCGAGCTTCATGAAAGGGCTCCTCGCAGGCCCGTCGAGGACGGCCCGCGTTGGTGAACGAAAAAGAAGACTGGAGAGGGGCTTCGGCTTCGCTCAGCGCAGGAGCGCGCGATGCAGCAGGAAGAGCGCATGACGCGAGGCGCGCGCCTCGGTCGAGTGGACGAGCCGCGTCGGCAGCGCCTGTGCCTCGGCGATGAAGGCACGGGCGCGAAGGGGTGAAGGGGCCACCGCCGAGACGACCGCGATGGGCTTGTTGCCAGCTCCGCCCTGCACCACGCCGGCCCGCTCAGCAGCGCTCGCGACCTGCGCCGGGCTCACCATGGAGCCGACCGCCAGGCACGCCAACGCCAGCCTCAGCCATCGAGCCAGAGAGCAGAGCTGCGCGCGCACGCCGTGGTCCTGTCACGCAAGCACCCATCGCAGCAAGCCGTGGTGGGCTGCCCGACGGAGCAGGACCCCGAGCTGCGTGGTGATGACAGCTCGCCAGGCGCAGGCAGACCCTTGCCGGCTCGGGCACGGGGGGCTAACGCACGCCGCATGGATTTTCGCGGCAAGTGGGTTCTCGTCACCGGTGCATCCGCAGGTCTCGGCCAGGAGCTCGCGCGGCAGCTCGCCACCGACCACGGCGCCAACCTCGTCATCTCGGCCCGGCGCGCGGCGAAGCTCGAGGAGTTGAAGGCCGAGCTCGAGCCGAAGGGCGTGCAGGTCGTCTGCGTCACCGGCGACATGTCGAAGTCCGAAGACGTCGACCGCGTGCTCGCGGAGTCGATGGCCGGCCGGCAGCTCTACGGCGCCATCTTGAACGCGGGCGTCTCACACTTCGGTCATCACCATGAGCTCGCGTGGGACGACTTCCTCTCGATGCTCCAGCTGAACGTGACCGCGAACGTGCGCATGGCGACCGAGCTCGTCTCGCACATGAAGGCGCACAAGCTGGGCGGCGGCGTGATGCTCATCTCGTCGATGACGGGCGTGATGCCGGTGCCGTACCAGTCGGCCTACTCGGGCACGAAGGCGTTCCTGAACAGCTTCGGCACTGCGCTCGCGCACGAACTCGAAGGGCACCCGCTGAGCATGACGGTGTTCGCGCCCGGTGGCATCGCGACCGAGATGACGTCGGGTGAGCGCTTCTCGACGCTGCGAAGCTGGCTGGCGCCGGTGGGCGAGACGGCCCGCGCGGCCCTCAAGGCGATGAAGAACCGGGAGCACCTCGCGGTGCCGGGCTTCATGAATCAGCTGGGCATGTTCGCGTTCCGCTTCGTGCCGCGAAAGTTCGCGATGGGGCAGCTCGCGAGCACGTATCGCAAGGCGCTCGCGGCGTCGGCCAGCAAACCCTGATCAGTCGTCGTCGCGGTCCTGCCCGGGGTGGCGCACCTCCGGCCCTCCACGATGGGGCTTCTGGAAGTACGCCGGTGGCGGTGTCGGCAGTTTCGCGACGCACGCCTCGGAGCACGCGTTCACGAGCAGCGGCAACACGTCGGTGCCGACGCGATGCGAGATCCACACGCGGTGCCGGCCCGAGTCTTCGAAGCGCGTCGAGCACACGCTGCACGACCGCTGGAACGAGTGCGCGAACGGTCCGAGCGTCGGGAACGGCGGCCAGAACTTGTTGTTGCCGTAGAGCGCGCGCGTGCTGACGGTGCTGCGCGTGTAGCCGATGCGGGTGAGCTCGTACGGAAACCAGTGCAGCCGATACGAGGTGTACGGATCGAACTTGCGCAGTGACGTCATGCCGGCGAGCTCGACGGGCAGGCGCACGAGCTGGCTGCCGTAGAGGAGCAGCTTCTTCACCGACTTCAGCTTCCCGATGGTCGGAGGCAGCGTGACGATGTGCTCCCGCTCCGAGGGTGACAGCTCACGAAGCGGCGAGAAGTCCTCTGGCTGCTCCACCACCGCGCGCTCGATGAGCTCGACGAGCTTTCGCCAGGCATCGCACTCGGTGTCTTGCGGTTCGTCGTGCAGCTTCAGCGAGGTCTGCGGCTGCGAGACACAGCCACACCGCGCCGTCGTCTTCGTCAGCAGGTGGGCACGCTCGGGTTCGACCTGCAGCAGCCACTCGGCGTCCAGCCCCTTGCGCGCACGGCTCAGGCGCTCTTCGAGGGTGAGCCGCTCAGGATGATCAGGTGGAGCGCGACGAACGTCTGCCTGCGCACGCAGGAACTCGTATCGGGTGTCTTCGCGCTCCTCCAGCCAGTCGGCGTAGACCGCTCGAACGGCGTCATCGTCGGGGTTCGCGAGGAATCGAGAGAGGAGCTGCGGCTCAGTCACCACGTGACGACCTTAACCGCTCACGCAGCTCCGCCAGCAGGCGACCGAGTTCGTTGCGACCACGACCGTCACTGCCGCAACCCCAGAATGCGTCTTCGTCGGTGTCTTCGATGAGCTGTTCGGTTCCCGTCGAGAGGAGCAGCTCGCGCAGGTCGTCGTGCTGCTCGAACTTCGCAGCGAGCGCGCGTCGCATGACGTCGACCTTCACGGACTCCCAGTCGGGCCTGAGCGTCACGCGTCGCGAGCGCCCCAGCTTCGCGGCGATGGCTGGTGTTCGTGCGCGACGAATCACCTCGGCGTGGTCGGTTCCGATGAACTTGTTCGCCTGAAAGAAGTGCTCGACGGTCGGCCAGCGAACGCCTGCGACACGAATCGGGTGAAGTGAGAAGTTCGAGAAGGCACCGAACTCGCCGGTCACCGAGAAGAAGCGAATGGCCATGATGCAGTCACGACGACTCGGGCTGGAGGCTCTGACGTGAAACCGTTCCCGCAGCGCTTCGGGCCGTACGAGCTGCACGGCCGCATCGCCATCGGTGGACTCTTCGAGGTGTTTCACGCGACGGGCTCGAGCAGCACGCGGCGGCTCGCGCTCTCACGCGTACAGCCAGACACCGAAGAGGAACTCGTCACCGCCATGCTCGAGGACCTGAACCTCGCGGCGCAGGCGAGACACCCGCACCTGCTGCGCCTCGAAGACTTCGGCCAGCTCGAGGGGCACGCCTTCATCTGCACCGAGTTCGTCGACGGCTTCGACTTGCGCCCGCGGAAGGTGACGGCTCCGACGGCGGTGGCTGCCGAGGTGTGCGCTCAGCTCTGTGACGCGCTCGAGGCTGCACACGCCATGGGCCTCGTGCACGGCGATGTGCAGCCCAACACCGTGATGATCAGCCGCTCGGGTGACGTGAAGCTTCGCCAGCTCGGCCTGGCCCGCTGCCGCCGGGGTGTGATGCCGAACCGCGGAGTGACGGTGATGCCGCTGCACTACCTCTCGCCCGAGCAGCTCCGCGGCGTGCAGTCCACCTTCGCGACCGACGTGTTCTCGATGGGCCTCGTGCTCTTCGAGCTCGTCACCGGTCGCCGGCCGTTCCAGCACGACAGTCAGGTTCGGAGTTTCAAGGCGGTGCTGGACGAGCCTGTCGCTCCAGAATTGATGGCGCTGGTGCCGACCCCACTCGTGCCCGTCATCGACCGCGCGCTCCAGAAGGATCCATTGCAGCGCTTCGAGTCAGCGGCCGCGATGGGCGAAGCGCTGAGAGCCGCAGGAGGCCGCGTTCGGAAGTCCCTGCTCGCCGACTGGGCTGGAACGCACGACCGTCAGCGCTGAACGTTCAGCCAGCAGCTTCCGACAGCTCGACGCCCGGAGCGCGACGCAGCGCCATCTCGGCTCGCATCTCTTCCACGTCCTGCCAGTCGAGCAGCCGGCGCACCGCGGGGAACAGCAGCGACTCCTCGCGCGCCTGGTGTGACTCGAGGCACCGCCGCAGGTGCTCCACCGCGCCGCCCAATTCGAAGCGCACCGTCATCAACCGCATCGCGTCTCTCGCCACCAGCTGACACAGGAACGCCACGCGCGAGATGAGCGCATGCAGCTGCACGTGCTCGAGCCGCATGGCGGCGATGGTCTGGTCGAGCACCTTGTGACGGCCCGACAACCTCGGAGCCAACGTCGACTCCTCATCGACGAAGTGCACCTCGAGGTGATGCGTGAAGAACTCCGCCACCCGCTTTGCCGTCGAGGCCGTCGACTCGTCAGCCGGAGCCGCGCACAGCCGCTCGGCCAGAGACAGCATCGAGCGCGCGAAGGCGTGGCTCTGGAGGAAGGCCTCCACCACGTCGTCCGGCATCGGGGTTCTCGTCTCGAGCGGCAACATCGGAGCGCAGCGGTGTACCAACCACCGCTCGCCCCGTCACCCGGCGCTCCATCGAATTCGTCGACACAACGCGCACGACACACCGTCGCCCGTGTCACGCCCACGTCGTGTGATGGCGGTGGGTTGACGGACTCGACGGCGTTGAGCGTTCCTCGGCACGCAAGCTGCTCAAGCGACGCGCGGAACGCGAACGGGCCGCGACTTCGCCCGCAACATCGAGCGCCGGCTGGCGCGTGGGGAGACGACTGTGATGACGAGACGAGTGTTGGCGGCTGCGACCGCGATGGTGTGGTGCGCCTGCAGCGGAGCGATGACGACGCCTGACGCGGGCACGCCTGGCGTGGAGCTGACCGCCGACGAGCTGACGCGCGCGAAGACGTTCTCTCCGCTGCCGGCTGTCCCCGCAGACCCGACGAACGCGTTCGCCGACAACGCAGCGGCTGCGGTGCTCGGGCAGCGGCTCTACTTCGACTCGTCGTACAGCGGCGCGCTCGCGGTCGCGAGTGACGGCGCGAACGGTGGCCTGGGCGCCGTCGGTGAGCGCGGCAAGGTGTCGTGCGTCTCGTGCCACGCCTCTCCTTCGGGCGACGACAACCGCTCGAAGCCTGGCAACGTCTCGCTCGGCACCGACTTCGGCACGCGCAACGCGCTGCCCATCGTGAACTCGGCGTTCAACAAGTGGACGAACTGGGGCGGCCGCTTCGACTCGCAGTGGTCGCTGCCGCTGGCCGTTGCCGAGAACGCGCGCATCATGAAGTCGACGCGCCTCGAGGTGGCGCACCTGCTCTTCACCAAGTACCGCGCCGACTACGACGCCATCTTCCCCGTGCCGCTCGACGCCGCGCTCAGCTCGACCGCCGCCGATGCCGCGCGCTTCCCCGCCGCGGGAAAACCGAAGGCCGCTGCGACCGACGCCGATGGGCCGTGGGAAATGATGACAGCCGCCGACCGCGCCATCGTGAACCGCATCTTCGTGAACTACGGCAAGGCGCTCGAGGCGTACATGCGCAAGCACGTGAGCCGTGACGCTCCGTTCGACCGCTTCGTCGCGGGAGACTCGGCTGCCATCGGCGCGAGCGCGAAGCGTGGCTTCCGGGTCTTCACCGGCAAGGGCCAGTGTTCGACCTGTCATGCCGGCCCGAACTTCTCGGACGACACGTTCCACGCGCTCGGCGTGCCGCAGACGGGAGACAAGGTGCCCGCGATCGACCTCGGCCGTTTCACCGACGTCGCGCCGCTGCTGACGAGCCCCTTCAACACCAACGGCGACTTCAGTGACGACAAGACGACCGGGAAGCTCAGCGGTGAAGCGCAGAACGCGGCGCAGCTCGGAGCCTTCCGTACGCGCAGCCTTCGCAACCTGTCGACGTCGGCGCCGTACATGCACTCGGGCCAGTTCGCGACGCTTGAGGCCGTCGTCGACTTCTACGACCAGGGCGGCGGCAACGTTCCCGATGGTGGCGTGAAGCCGTCGATGCTGGTGCCGCTCGCGCTCACTGCGGAGGACAAGGCCGACCTCGTGGCGTTCCTGAAGACGCTCGACGGAGCGCCGGTGGAGTCGAGCCTGCTGCAGAACACGGCGCGCTGATCAGAACGCCCAGCCCGCACGCATTCAATGACGTGCGGGAGTTCCACCGTCGGCCGCATCCAGCCGGGTGAGCGCGGTGTCCAACAACGCCGCGTCGTCGCCCGCGAGCTGCTTCCGCAGCGCGAGTATTTCAGACCTGGCGTTCGCACCGCGAAGCACCAACGCCCAGGCGGCGAGCACTCTCAAGTCTCGCGAGGCCAGACGAGCTGTCGTCGCGTCTCTGGGCAGGTCGACTTCGAACTGTGAGCCCGCGTACCTCACCCACTGCGCGCCGCTGGGCGTCGAGCTGTTCATGGTGTTGAAGGGGAGCTCGCCTGTGACGAGACGGCGCAGCAGAAGCGTCGCTTGCTGGTCAGGTACTCGTGCGAGTGCACCGACCGCCTTGATGCGGTCTTCCGCCCAGGGCCGCTGCAGGCCCTTTGTCGCGAGTTCGACGACGAGTCTCGCGACCATGGGCTCCATCGCAGCTGCTGGGGGCTTTGCTGAGAGGAGCAGTCGAAGAAGCCCCTCCTCGAGTTCAGGCACCAGCGGTCGCGAAGCGCTCACGGCGATGAGCTCAAGGGCCGAAACGGACGCCAGCTCGCCTTCGATAGCGTCCTGAATGCCGAACACCGCTGTGAGCGACGCGGGCTTTGCTCCGTGCAGGCTCAGCAGCAGGCGAAGCCGGCTCAGGCGGTCTGGAAATTCCTTGCGAAGCTCGTCGAGCAGCTCGTCGTCGCTTCCCTTGTCGAACACCTCGTGCAGACGTGAGGGAAGCAGGGCGAGGCAGGCAGTCCGCCACGAGTCTGCGGCCTCGTGCTCGCGAGCAGCCTTCGTGAGTTCATCGAGCGGCTCAGTCACCTTGCGGTCGGCGAGGAACCTGACGAGCGCCTCACTCCCGAGTCGGGTGTCGCCGAACATCTCAGACCACCGAAGCGCCGCGCCGTGCTGGAACGAGACGCTCTCGAGCAGCACGCCATCGCTGAAGAACTCCATCGTCGGGCCGCCACAACACATGCAGATGCTGCCGCGCTCGCCAACGTCGAGGACCGTCGCGGCCAGCAGTCCCTGGATCTCGGTGGCGTCGCTGAGTTCGAGGAGCGTCTTCTCGCTCCGCTTCTGCCGGTGACAGGCTCCGCCCGAGCGGACGCGCACGCGGTCGGTCTTACGCAGTTGGTGTCGATAGAAGCCCGTCCACTCGGTGACGATCGCAGCCCCACGATGGCGGTTCTTGAAGGCGGCGAGCGACTCTGCCGAGAAGTCCGTGTCGAGAAAGACCGCTTCGGAGAGCGCCGGCAGCGTCAGCTCGAGGGCAGCTCTCGCAGGGCCTCGCACGTCGAGCCTCGACAGACGCGGGGCTTCGAAGGCTTTGAACCCGCTTCCTGTTCTGGCCGAAAAGCTCAGCTCGGTCAGGCCCGCAAAGGTGCCGGTCAGCTCTGAGAGGTGCACGTCGTTGAGGACCAACGACTCGACGGTGCTGAGCTGGGCCATGGCCGGTCCGTCGAGCCGAAGGTCGATCAGGCGCACCTGACGGACCGACTTTGGGACAGCCGCGAGCTGCGCGTGCTCACCCGCCTCGAGCCGGAGCCACTCGAGCTTCGAGAATCGGGAGAGATCAACCGTGAGTCGCGCGTCGGTTCGCTCGAACTCCAGGTCGAGGCACCTCAGGCCGACTGGCAGCGTCTTGAGATCGAGTTTGGCTGGCGCTGAGCCGACGGCGACGCAGCTCGGCTGGGGCAGTCGGCGCACCAGACTGGCGATGGCTGGAGTCCAGGCGACCGCCGCGAAGCCGCGAACCGAGGAGATATCTCGGTCGACAAACCGCTTCGAAGCGTTGGCGCGCGTGTTCAGCGCGATTCCGACGAGCGTGCGGTCCTGGTCGAAGACCAGCAGTGCGTCGTCGCGCTTGCTCCACTCGGTGGTCAGCGTCCAATCCCGGTCGCCGGGGAGCCACAGCCGAACGTGGCCGGCGAAGACCACGAAGCCGTTCGACGACACCTCGGTCGTCGGCACCCGCTCACCATCCACGACGACGATGGGTGCGGCGACGCACAACGCGGTCAGCAGGGTGAGCATGCATTGAGGAACTCACACCGGGCTGGGTGCTTCAAGCCGCAACTCGGATAAGCAACGGCCCATGAAGGGCAAACGCGGCAGGGTTCAACAGACCGACTTCGTCATCACCGGTGTGAGGCACACGCCGTTTCGCGACCTGTACCACCTGGTGTTGCGGGCGAGCTGGCCGCGGCTGCTGACGGGCCTGGTGACGTTCGTCCTCCTCGCCAACCTGCTCTTCGCGCTCGTGTACCTCGAGGTTGGCGGCATCGCGAACGCTCGCGCCGGTGACTTCCTCGACGCGTTCTTCTTCAGCATTCAGACCATGGCCACCATCGGCTACGGCGCGATGTACCCGCAGACGGTGGCGGCGCACGTGGTCGTGGCCATCGAGGCCATCGTCGGCTTGAGCGTGACGGCGTTGTCGACGGGGCTCGTGTTCACCCGCTTCTCGCAGCCTCGCACCGAGGTCGTGTTCGCTTCGCGCCTCTGCATCTCTCCCGTCGATGGCAAGCCCTCACTGCAGTGCAGGCTTGGGAACGACCGTGACGACGTGCTCGTCGAGGCGCAGTTTCACGTCGACGCCGTACGCACCACGGTGACGACCGAGGGCAAGACCATCTACCGCGGCACCGAGCTTCGACTCGTCAAGCAGCGAGCCGCGACGCTGTCGCGCACGTGGACGCTCATGCACGTCATCGACGAAGAGAGCCCGCTCTATGGCCTGACGCCCGAGACGGCGGCCGAAGCCGAGCTCGAGATTCACCTCTCAGTGGTTGCCATCGACGACACCAC
>CALRPN020000009.1:0-224416 GCA_943370055.1 Archangium gephyra | reverse complement strand
GCGGCGAGCCCGACGCCACCCGCGGCCATGTGAATGAGCACCGTCATTCCCGGGCGGATCGGCGCGGTCCAGAACAGCATCTGGTACGCGGTGAGGTAGTTGACGGGCAGCGCGGCGGCCTCATCGAAGGACATCGCGTCGGGAATCCGGCGGGCCTGTGACGCCGGCACGCAGATCATCGTCGCCTGCCCACCGAAGCGGCACATCGACGTGACGCGATCGCCGTCTTTCAGTGACGTGACTCCCGCGCCAACGCCGTCGACGACGCCCGAGACCTCGTAGCCGAGCACCATCGGGAACTTCGGAGCGTCGGGGTACAGGCCAACGCGCGCCGAGATGTCGGCGAAGTTGAGCCCCGAGCGCTTCACCCGAACCCGCACCTCGCCCGCGCCCGGTGTCACGTCGGGTCGCTCCTCGACGACGAGAACTTCGGGTCCGCCAGCCTTCCGGTTCACCAGTGCGCGCATGGGACCCCTATACTGGGAAACGTGAAGGCGCTCGCTCCCGGGTTTCTGATTGCCATGCCTCAGATGCAGGACCCGAACTTCTCGAAGACGGTGGTGCTGATGCTCGAGCACAACGACGAGGGGTCGATGGGGCTCATCATCAACCGCGCGGCCGAGCTCACCTTCGCCGACCTGGGCAAGTCACAGTCACTCGAGATCGCGACGGTTCGTGAGGACGACGCGATCTTCGTCGGCGGGCCGGTCGAGCCGTACCGCGGCTTCGTGCTGCACGATCGCGACTCCATCGGAGAGCGCGCGCCGTTGCTGCCTGGCCTGTTCCTCTCGGTGACGACCGACGCACTCGAGCCGTTGCTCCGCGACCCCGTGACGAAACTGCGCTTCTGCCTCGGCTATTCGGGCTGGGGCCCGGGTCAGCTCGAGAAGGAGATCGCCCAGGGCAGCTGGCTGTTCACCGAAGCCCAGACCGCCCCGGTGCTGCACACCGAGGCCGAGCACATCTGGAGCGAAGTCATTAAGAGCATGGGCGTCGACCCCGCCATGCTGATCACCACTGGAGGCATCAACTGATGTTGGACCCGCAGGTATTGAAAGCCCGCCTCGAGCAGGCGCTGGCTGGAGCAACCGTCGAGATCCGTGACACCACGGGCACCGGCGATCACTTCGAAGCGCGCGTGGTGAGCCCGACGTTCGTGGGCCTGTCGATGGTGCAGCAGCACCAGCAGGTCTACGCCCCTCTCCAGGACGTCCTCGCCACCGGCGAGCTGCACGCCCTGGCCCTCAAGACGTACACCCCCGAGCAGTGGAGCAAGGTGAAGCGATGATCGACGAAGCGTTGAAGGCCCGATTCGACAAAGAGATCTCTGAGAACCCCATCGTCATCTACATGAAAGGCAATCTGCTCTTCCCTCAGTGCGGCTTCTCGGCGCGCGCGGTGCAACTGCTGCAACCGTTTGGGAAGATCCATGCCGTCGACGTGATGAAGGAGCCGGCCGTTCGTGACGGCATCAAGGTGTATTCGAATTGGCCGACGATTCCGCAGGTGTACATCAAAGGAAAGTTCGTCGGCGGCAGCGACATCGTGGCCGATCTCGCCGAGCGCGGTGAGCTCGAAGCCCTCGTGAAGGGCTGAGCCTCGCGTGGACGACGAGAAGCAGCGCCGCATCGTCGAGGCGCGAATGAAGCTGCGCGAGCGCCACCTCGGGAAGATCCGGGAGTCGGCGTCGATGAGTGACCCGCGGCCGATGGGCAGCGGCGCGCCGAATCGCCACGGCATGCCGAAGCTGCCTCCCGGTCAGCACCAGACGAAGAGCTGGCCGGTGCTCGATCTCGGCGTGAAGCCAAACATCACGCCCTCGACGTGGAAGCTCACCATCGACGGCGCGGTGGAAGAGCCCGTCACGCTCGACTGGGCGACGTTCATGGTGTTGCCTCAGACCGAAGACGTCTCGGACTTCCACTGCGTGACGACGTGGAGCCTGATGGACTCGAAGTGGAAGGGCGTTCAGGCCTCTACCGTGTTGGCGCTCGCCCGGCCGCTCGAGTCGGCGCAGTACGCGATGATTCACGCCTTCGACGAGTACACGACGAACGTTGCCCTCTACGAGCTGCTCAAAGACGACGTGCTGCTGGTGCACTCGTGGAACGATCAGCCCCTGCCGCGTGATCATGGTGGGCCGGTGCGCCTCATCACTCCGCAGCTGTACGCGTGGAAGGGCGCGAAGTGGATCAGCCGAATCGAGTTGCTGAAACAGAACAAGCTGGGATTCTGGGAAGACCGTGGCTACTCCGACACCGCCCACCCCTGGCGAGACGATCGCTACAGCTGAACCGGCCGCCACCGGCCCCTGGGCCAGCTTCAAGGCGTTCAAAGAGCAACACCACATTGCGTTCGAGATCGGCTTCTTCTTTGCCGGGTTTCTCTTCGACGTGGTGCTGCTGCATCGCATCGACTCGACGCCGCTGCTGATTCACCAGGCCTGTTACCTGGTGCTGTCGGCGCTGTTGATCTTCGTCGACCACAGACTGCACGTGAGCGGCAAGGAGCCCGAGGGCTTCCTCGGCAAGCTCGCGAGCTTTCGGCTCTGGGTGATGCACTTCTTCCTCGGAACACTGCTCAACGCGTTCATGGTGTTCTACTTCCGCGCGTCGAGCGGAATTCTCTCGTTCATCTTCCTGGTCGCGCTCGCGGGGCTCATCGTCGCCAACGAGCTGCCGCGGTTTCGTCAGCAGGGGCCGGTCGTGCGCGTGGCGATGCTGTCGTTCGCGACGACGTCGTTCCTCGCGTACCTGCTGCCGGTCATCGTCGGCGAGCTGTCGAGTTGGCAGTATTACGTGTCGATCCTCATCGGCGCGGGCGTGACGGCAGGGTTGTGGAAGGTGTTCACCCGCTTCACCCACGACCCGAACTGGACGTTCAAGCGCGCGGTCGTTCCAGGGCTCATCGTGCAGGGGACGTTGTTCGTCTTCTACGTACTCGGCGCCATTCCGCCGGTGCCGTTGTCGCTCAAACACATCGACGTGTACGCGAGCATCACGCCGCAGAAGGATCAGACGGGCGTGCACTATCAGCTCGCGTATCAGCCGGCGCCATCGTGGCAATTCTGGCGAACGCACTCGTCTGAGTTCATCGCCGCGCCCACCGGCGTCTGCCTCAAGCCGAAGGACCACTACAGCCTTTCCGACATTCCCTGCGAGAACGACGACCCCTGCAAAGGCAGCGGCTATGTCTGTTCTGCGAAGCGTGCCTGGGTCTTCACGCGCATCTTCGCGCCGGCCAAGTTCAGGGATCGCGTGAAGTTCGCGTGGGAGATGGATGACCTGAAGAAGGGCTGGACCGAGCGCGGGGCGCCGTTTGCGGCAGGGCTCAGCGGTGGCAATGAAGAGGGGTATCGAACCTTCGCGTACACGACGATCAGTGAGGCGACGGCCTACCGCGTGCGGGTGCTGACAGAAGACGGCCGTGAAATTGGGCGGCTCACGTTCGACGCGAAGTTGGGTGAGCAGCCGCAGACCGCCATCGAGACCGACTAAGCGATCTCGAAGAACGCGCCGTCGTCGATGCGCTGCCAGCGATCGTCGTCGTCGACGATCAGCCCGTCACCCTTCTGGGCGAAGTAGCGCGCGATCTCGTAGGCGATGACGGCGCCCAGGTTCTCGAGGTGGGAGAACCCGAGCTCGATGCCGACGATCTCTTTCGTGGCCTTCAGCGGTTCATGAAGTGATTTGGGCGGGCTGCGAACTTCGTGCATTTCTGAGAGCTCTTCGGCGACGCGTTCAGGCGTGCTCCAGACGTGCACGACGATGGGCCGGGAGTCGCCGAAGCTGACGTGAAGGTCCTTCGAGACGGTCAGCGCCTTCACCGCAGGGCCGACCAGGGCATCATCGACGTCGTAGTCCTCGGCCAGGGTGAAGTAGTCGGCGCCATTGATCCCGGTCTGAAGCTCTTCGGCAGAGGTCGTCGAGACAGGGCGCCTGCAATAGACCGTGAGCCACCAGGCCATCTCAGCGAGCCTTCTTCCAGGTCGCCTTCATCCACGTCTCGACCGCGCTCGCCTCGCTGGGGATCGACGCCGACAGGTTCTTCATTCCCTTCTCGGTGACGAGCACGTCGTCTTCGATGCGAATGCCGATGCCCCGGTACTTCGAAGGCACGGTGAGATCGTCGAGCTGGAAGTACAGGCCGGGCTCGACCGTGAGCACCATGCCCGGCACGAGCTTGCCGTAGCGGTAGACCTGCTCGCGGGCCTTCGCACAGTCATGCACATCGAGGCCGAGCATGTGACTGACGTTGTGGAGCGACCAGCGCTTGAAGAAGAGATGTTCTGGTTTGAGCGCCTCTTCGACAGGCATGGGAAGAATGCCGAGATCCTTCAGCCCCTGCGCGAGCACCTTCGAGGCCGCGAGGTTGGGCGCCATGAAGTCGTTGCCCGGCTTCACTTCTTTCAGCGCCGCCTGCTGCGCATTCCAGACGAGCTCGTAGATGGTGCGCTGTTCCGTCGAGAACTTCCCCGAGATGGGCAGCGTGCGGGTGATGTCTGCCGTGTAGAGCGCGTGGCCTTCGATGCCGGCGTCGACCAGCAGCAGGTCCTTCTTCTTCAGGGCGCCGTGGTTGCGAGTCCAGTGAAGGATGCAGGCGTTCGCGCCGCTGGCTGCGATCGTTCCGTAGCCCACGTCCTGGCCCTCGACGCGGGCGCGCAGATTGAAAGTGCCCTCGACTTCGCGCTCGCTCTTCGCCCTTGGCAGCGCGCGAATGATGTCTTCGAAGCCCCGCTTCGTGGCGTCGATGACCTTCTTCAGTTCTTTGATCTCGAGGTTGTCTTTGACGAGCCGCTGCTCCGAGAGGGTCGTGGCGAGCTCGTCGTCAGGCTTGCCTTCCTCGCGTTTCGCAATCGTTGCATCGACGAGCGGTGAGTAGCCGCGGAGGACCCGCGCGAGCGGATGCTGCTGGAGAAAGGCCTTCAGCCCTTCGAGCGCGAGGGCCGTGTCGACGCCATAGTGGGCGCGGCTCTGTTCGACGCCGAGGCGCGCGCCGACCCAGAGTTCGCCCTTCTTGCGGTCCGTATAGAAGGTCTCGCTCGCGCGGCCGGGGTTGGGCTCGACGAAGAGCTGCGCGTCGTGACCGCCCTCGCGCGGCGTCATCACCAGCACGCAGTCGGGCTCGGTGTTGCCAGTCAGGTAGAAGAAATCGGAGCCCGGACGAAACCGGTAATAGGTGTCGTTCGCGCGGACTTTCTCGTGGCCCGTTGGGATGACCAGCGTCTCGCCGGAGAAACGGGCCGAGAGGGCAGCGCGTCGCCGAGCGTGGAAGTCGACGGCAGGAATCGCCTTCGGCAGCGGCTTCGACTGTGGCTTCCACTCGGTCATCATGAAGCGCACGAGCGCTTCCGGGTTGTTTGGATCCTTCGGCTTCTCGGCGGGCTTCTGTTCGTTCTGGAAGGTCATGGGGTTTCCATCGTGAGCGTGGGGCGCAGGGCGGACAGTACCGCGGGAATCGCGACCTCGCCGCGCAGCACGCGCGGGCCCAGGGAGATCGGGGCGAAGCCGTGGCGGGCGAGCAGATCGACCTCGAAGGGAACCCACCCGCCGTCAGGCCCGATGGCGACGACGAGGCGGTGATCGGCAGGCATCGCGTGGGCGAGGACGACGGCAGTGGGGTGGGGCACGAAGCGCAGTGCGCCAGCTGGAGCCCAGGTCGAGAGCTCGTCTTCGACGAAGGGCTTGAAGCGTTCGCGAATCTCGATGCGTGGGGGAATCGTGTCTTTGGCCTGCTCGAGGCCGAGATCGATCAACGCGTCGAGCGTCTCGGCGGTGAGCACCTTCGCGTCGAAGTAGCTCTTCTCGACCCGTGCGGCGTTGATGAGCACGACGCGATCCACGCCGAGTGACGCGATGGCAGGAATGACACGCTTGAGCGCCTTCGGTCGGGGAATGGCAATGATGAGATCGATGCCGGGCCGCGGCGGAGGAGCCTCGTCGGCGGTGACCTGCAGCGTCAGCTCCGTCTTCGATTGAGACGCGACGGTCGCAATGCCGAGCGCTCCTCCACGAATGCCGACCCGCACCGTATCGCCTTGGCTGACCCGCAAGACCTCGCGCGCATGGACGAGACGACGGTCACGCAACACCGCCACACCCGCGGCGTCGACTTCACCAGGCTGAAGGAGGAGCAGGTTCACGGAGCCCCGATGGGGAGTCCGATTCTATGCCCCACGCTCACTCGCCTTGCACCGATTCTCAGGGCACGGCACAAGGCCCGCCGACGATGGAAGCACCCGCTGCCGATGTCTTTCGCGAACTCTGCCTGCGCTGCCGGCGGCCGAAACTCGTCTGCTGGTGCGACGCGGTGACGAAGGTGCCCAGCCGCACGCACGTCATCTTCATTCAGCATCCGCGCGAGTTTCGCGTGCCCGTCAGCACCTGCCGCATGGCGCACCTGTCGCTGCCGAACTCCGAGCTGCACGTCGCGCTGACCGCCACGGGAACGCCCGCGCTCGAAGAGGCCTGCCGCCGCCCGGGAACGGCCGTTCTGTTTCCCACCGAAGACGCGCTCGACGCCGACACCATCGAGGTGCCTCCCGAGACGCTCGTGGTCATCGACGGTACCTGGTCGAACGCGCGCAAGGTGGTCATCAACTGCCCGCTGCTCTCGAAGCTGCCGCGTGTCGCCTTCAGGCCCGATGCGCCAAGCCGCTACCGAATTCGCGCCGAGCCCGACGACGACTTCGTCTCGACCATCGAAGCGACGGCCATCGTGCTCGAGAAGCTCGAGCGCTCGCCAGGCAAGTTCCGCCCGATCCTCACCGCCTTCGACGCGATGGTGGAGCGGCAGCTCGAGTACGCGAACTCCAACGGCAAACGAACACGCCACGCCCGCCTCAAGAACCGGAACTCGGTTCGCGTCGATCCGCTGGCTGAGTTGAAAGACCCGAACGCCTCGCTCGTCGCCGTCTTCGGTGAGGCGAACGCCTGGCCGCTCGACGCCGTCGATGCTCCGCCGGGAGAGCCCGAGTTGGTGCAGTTGGTCGCCGAGCGGCTGTCGACGGGAGAACGGTTCGAAGCCCTGCTCCGGCCACTGCGCCCGCTCGCGCCGAGCGTTCCGCTGCACCTCGATCTGCCAGCCAGCGCCCTCGACGCCGCCGAGCCTCGCGCCGCAGTCCTCGAACGCTGGAGTCGCTTCGTCAGACCAGAAGACACGCTCGTCGGCTGGGGCCGCTACTGCCGCGATTTGCTCGAGCACGAAGGCCAGCCACCGACGGCCTTCGTCGACGTGCGCGCCAGGCTCTGTCAGCTCGCCGCGGGCCGTCCTGGCTCGGTCGAGGCCTGTGCCGCCCGCCTGGGCGTTGCACTGCCCGATGGAAGAGGGCGTGCGGTTCGCCGGCTCGACGCCGTCGCCGCCGTCACCAAAGTCGCCCGAGAGGGGCGCGCCAGCGACGCGCTGCCTCCGAAACGAACCCGCGAATGAACCTGAAGATGCTGCAGATGGTCTTCGTCGTGAGCTGGGCGATCTGGGCGTGCATGCCGATGTGGGGCGCCGCTCCATTCGCCGCGATGGAGGTGCTGACGCTGTTCGCCCTCTGGCAGCGAATGGAGAAGGCGCGCAAGGGTTTCGCCACCGAGCACGCCGAGATCGTCGAGGACTTCGACGAGCCCACCCGGGCCTGGCTTTCGAAGTACCCCTTCTTCTACACGCAGCGCACGAGCGCGAAGGAGTGGAGCCGCATGCTGCGCGCGATCGCGCTCGCGTTGCTGCTGCTCGTTCCCGCGTTCGCCGTGCACGCGCTCGTGCGTCGCGAGCTGGTGCTCCTGCTCCCGATGCTGCCGGCTGCCGTCTTCTTCTTCCTCAACACCTTCCTCGCGACGCCGCTCGAGGTCGATCAATGGGTCACGGAGCCCGGCAAGGAGGCTGAAAAGCCGCTCCACGACGCGATCACGACGGCCTTCGCCGCCCGCGCGCTGGCGCACCTGAATCTTCCCGGAGGCCGGCTGCGTGCGATGGGCGCACCGCCGCCCGAAGACCCTCCTCAGGAGCCGCCAGCCCCGTGAGACGGCCTGGCGAAGGTGGCTCCCCGCAGGCGGAGTCGAGCTGGCGAGACGTGAATCGCGGTGCCCCTGACGGGTACGCAACCGTCGAAAACCGTTCAGGCTTGGGGTAACCCCGAGCCAGCACCATCACAGGAGCGCGCATGGCTGAGAGAGTCGCCGTCATCGGGTTGGGGTACGTCGGGTTGCCGGTCGCCCTGGGCTTCGCCCGCAAGTTCCCCGGCACCATCGGGTTCGACATCAACGAAGCGAAGGTGAAGGAGCTCGCCTCGGGCTTCGACCGCACGGGAGAGATCGACGCCGCCACGCTCAAGGGCGTACCGCTCGAGATCACCGCCGACGCGGCGAAATTGAAGCAGGCCACGTTCTTCGTGGTGGCCGTGCCCACGCCAGTCGACGTCGACAATCGCCCCGATCTCACGCCGGTCGTGAAGGCGAGCGAGACGGTCGGCAAGGCGCTCAAGAAGGGTGACGTCGTCGTCTACGAATCCACCGTCTACCCGGGCGTGACCGAAGACATCTGCGGGCCGATCCTCGCGAAGGTCTCGGGGCTCGCGCGCAGCGACTTCTTCCTCGGCTACTCACCCGAGCGCATCAACCCGGGCGACAAGCTGCACACGCTCGAGCGCATCACCAAGGTCGTCTCGGGTGAAGACGAGAAGACGCTCGATCGCGTCGCTGCCACCTATGGCGCGATCATCGACGCCGGCGTGCACCGCGCGAGCAGCATCAAGGTCGCCGAGGCCGCGAAGGTGATCGAGAACACCCAGCGCGACCTGAACATCGCGCTCATGAACGAGCTCGCGCTGATCTTCGATCGCATGGGCATTCGCACCCGCGACGTGCTCGCCGCTGCGGGCACGAAGTGGAACTTCCTCAAGTTCACGCCTGGCCTCGTCGGCGGTCACTGCATCGGCGTCGACCCGTACTACCTCACCACCAAGGCCGAGCAGCTCGGTTACCAGCCGCAGGTGATCCTCGCGGGCCGGCGCATCAACAACTCCATCGGGCCGTACATCGCGCAGCGGACCGTGAAGCTGCTGATTCACGCGCAGAAACAGGTGAAGGGCGCGCGCGTGGGCGTCATGGGCCTCACCTTCAAGGAAGACGTGGCCGACATTCGCAACTCGAAGGTGCCCGACATTCTCACCGAGCTGCGCGAGTTCGGCATGGAGCCGATGCTCACCGACCCGTACGCCGACCCGGCCGAGACGAAGCACGAGTACAACCTGGGCGTCAGCAAGCTCGACGAGCTGGTCGATCTCGACGCGCTGATCCTCGCCGTCTCGCACAAGCAGTACCTCGACATGCCGATGGAGAGCCTGCTCGCTCGCATCAAGCCCGGCGGCGTGCTGGTCGACGTGAAGAGCGCGCTCGACCCGAAGAAGATCCCTGCTGGTCGCGTTCACTACTGGTGCCTCTGATGGCTTCGTTCGATCTCGCCGCTGCGCTGGCCAGTTACTCCCACCGTTGGCTCGTCACGGGCGCCGCTGGCTTCATCGGCTCGCACCTCGTCGAGCAGCTGTTGAAGGCGGGACAGCGCGTCGTCGGGCTCGACAACTTCATCACTGGCAAACAGGCGAACCTCGATGATGCGGTCGCGAAGGCGGGGCAGGGCGCGGCCTCGCGCTTCACGTTCATCAAGGGCGACATCACCTCGCTCGAGACGTGTCATCAGGCCTGCGCCGGCGTCGACTTCGTGCTGCATCAGGCCGCGTTGGGCAGCGTGCCGCGCAGCCTCGCCGACCCGCTCGCCTCGCACCGCAACAACGTCGACGGCTTCATCAACATGCTGGTGGCGGCCCGTGACGCGAAGGTGAAGCGCTTCGTCTTCGCCTCGTCGTCGTCGGTGTACGGAGACGATCCCACGCTGCCCAAGATCGAGTCGCGCACGGGCCGGCTGCTGTCGCCCTACGCGGCGACGAAGCACGTGAACGAGATGTACGCGTCGGTCTTTCAGAAGAGCTACGGCCTCGAGACCGTCGGCCTGCGCTACTTCAACGTCTTCGGTCCCCGGCAGGATCCCAACGGCCCGTACGCCGCCGTGATCCCCAAATGGATGGCGCTGCTCTTCGCGGGCCAGCCGTGTGAGCTCAACGGTGACGGCTCCACGAGCCGCGACTTCTGCTTCGTGCTCAACGCGGTGCAGGCGAACCTGCGTGGCGCGCTCGCGCAGGGCTCCGACGTCAGCGACACCGTCTACAACGTCGCGGTCGGAGACAAGACCAGCCTCACGCAGCTCTACGGCTTCATTCGTGAGCGTGTGGCGAAGACGCGGCCCGAGGTGAAGGACCTCGCTCCGAAGCACCAGCCGTTCCGCCCGGGCGACATCAAAGACTCGCAGGCCGACATCTCTCGCGCGCGTGAACGACTCGGCTATTCGCCAACGCACACCGTCGCGCAGGGGCTCGAGCTCACCGTGTTTCCAGGAGCTGTCTGATGAAGATCGTCGTCACGGGTGGAGCTGGGTTCATCGGCAGCAACGTCGTCGACGCGTTCGTCTCGCTCGGGCACCAGGTGCTGGTGATCGACGACTTCTCGACAGGGCAGCGCGAGAACCTGAACCCGAAGGCCGAGCTGGTGCAGGCCGACATTCGCAGCGAGCAGGCGGCGAAGGCCGTCACCGCGTTCGCGCCCGATGTGGTCGATCTTCACGCCGCGCAGATCGACGTGCGCCGCAGCGTCACCGAGCCGCGCTTCGACGCCGACGTGAACGTCGGAGGGCTGCTGAACATCCTCGAGGCGGCGCGCAAGGCCGGCAACCTGAAGCGAGCGATCTACGCGGCCTCGGGTGGCTCGATGTACGGCGACACCCAGCAGATCCCGACGCCTGAGACGCACCCGTGCGGCGCAGTCTCTCCCTACGGCGTCTCGAAGCACGCGTGCGAGCTGTACCTGCAGGCGTGGCGTGGCATCTACGGCCTGCACTACGTGGCGCTGCGCTACGCGAACATCTACGGCCCGCGGCAAAACCCGCACGGAGAGGCTGGCGTGGTGGCGATCTTCACCGAGCGCCTCGTGCACGGGAAAGCCTGCACCATCTACGGCGACGGCGGGCAGACGCGAGACTTCGTGCACGTGGCAGACGTCACCGCCGCGAACGTGCGCGCGCTCGACACCAGCTTCGTGGGCGGCGTGAACATCGGCACCGGCGTCGAGACCGACGTCAACACCGTGTACCGGCACCTCGCTGACGCTGCCGGCGTGAAGACGCCCGCGCTCTACGCCGAGGGCAAGCTCGGTGAGCAGCGCCGCAGCGTGCTCGACAACCGCAAGGCGAAAGAGGTGCTCGGCTGGGCGCCGACCTTCGACATCGCGCGCGGGCTCGCCAACACCGTCGCGTGGTTCAAGTCGCACTGAGCGCAAGCGATGTCGCTGCGCTCGGGCTGGCTGCTCGTCGGAGTGCTGGTCGCGAGTGGCTTTGCACTCGGCCCGTTGCTGATTCGAGTCGAGCCCACGCCCCACACGGGCTGCGGCTCCTGTCACACGGAGCGGGAGCCCACCCACGCGCAGCTGGGCTGCGAAGCCTGTCACCTTGGGAACTCCAACACGGCGGTTCGTGAGGTCGCCCACGTCGGGCTCGTGAGACTTCCGGGCCAGCTCGACGATGCAGCTCGAACGTGTGGAGCCGCTGGCTGCCATGCCGACGCGCCCGCGAGGCTCGCGAACAACGTGATGACGACCATGAATGGCGTCGTCTCGGTCGATCGCTGGGTGTTCGGGGAGCAGCCCACGCAGACCGCCGTCACGCCCATCGCCTCCATCGGGCGCGGCCGCGCCGACAGCCACCTGCGGAACCTGTGTGCGAGCTGTCACCTCGGCGCGAAGAAGACGGCGGCGGGTCCGATCGACGAGCGAACGAGGGGCGGCGGATGTCTCGCATGCCACCTCGAGTACGGAGCTGTGGCCACCGCACACCCGAAGGTCTCGGGCGCCGTCGGTTCCAACGCGTGTTTCGGCTGTCACTCCCGCAGCGGGCGCATCTCGCTCAACTTCGAGGGCTGGCTCGACGTCGGCGACGCGGACGGCGGCTCGAAGACGCTCCAGGACGGCCGCCACCTGCAGCGCGTCTCGGCCGACGTTCACGCGACGGCCGGTTTCATCTGCGTCGACTGCCACGGCGCCGCCGAGGTGATGGGCGATGGGCGGCTCGCGTTGCACCGCGAAGATCAGCGCGTCATCGCTTGCGCCGACTGCCACCCCGAAGGATCGCCGAACGAGTTCGAGGGAACGCTCGATTCGCTGTCGCAGCGGCTGTTGGCGAAGCTCCCGCTCAAAGCGGGGGTGGTGGTGCGCTCCGAGCGAACCGGCGTTCCGCTTCCGGGGCTGTTCGTGGTCGACGGTGGCGTTCGAGTCTGGGTTCGTGGTCGCGCACAGCTGGTCGACGCGCCTCGCGCCAACGACGCGTGCTCACGCCGTGGACCGCACGGCAGGCTGTCCTGTCAGAGCTGTCACGACGCGTGGGTGCCCACCTGCGTCACCTGTCACACCAGTTTCGACGACGGCGGCTTCATGTTCGATCTGCTCGCGCGGGAGGAAGCGCCGGGCTCGTGGGCAGAGCAGGGCGGAACGGCCGAGGCGTTGGCGCCCACGCTCGGCGAGACGATCGACGGCGGCGTGGTGACAGTGTCTCCCGGCATGATCCTCACCATCGACGACCAACCGATTCGCCGGCTCTTCGCGCCCGTCTCAGCCCACACGACCTCGCGCGCCCGAACCTGCGCCAGCTGTCACGCGAACCCGGCAGCGCTCGGCTTCGGCCGCGGTACTGCGAAGTTCACGAGATCGGGCGCCGCGCTCGAGCTCGCCTTCGACCTGTCGATGCCGCGCGCCGCTGATGGCCTGCCACAGGATGCATGGGTGGCTCCGTGGTCGGCGAACGGTGTGTCGACGCGTGAGTGGCTTGGGCCGTTGTCGGTTCCAACGCAACGTCGGGTCGCCGGAGTTGGTGCCTGTTTGACCTGCCATGCCGACCCCGAAGTGCTGCTGACGGGCAGCGCTTCCGGACCGCACTGTTTGAAGGTTCGCTAATGTTGTCGAATTCTAGAATTATGGAATCTTCTTTGTCAGGCATGGCTCTCGGAGGTGAGGGCCACCATGCCGCAACCGCTCAACCGTCGAAGCTTCCTCAAGATCTCGGGCCTGGCCGCCGCAGCAGCATCGGGCGGCGTGTGGAGTCTTGGGGCGAAGTCAGCCCAGGCAAATGACGTCGGGGTCGTTCCCGATCGCGTGGTGCCGACCTTCTGCGAACTCTGCTTCTGGAAGTGCGGCGTGCTCGCCTACGTGAAGGACGAGAAGGTCTACAAGCTCGAGGGCAACCCGAAGCACCCGCTCTCGAACGGCAAGTTGTGCCCGCGAGGCACCGGCGGCCTCGGCGCGCTCTACGACCCCGATCGGCTGAAGCACCCGCTCATTCGCACCACGGTGAACGGCAAAGACGAGTGGCGGCAGGCGAGCTGGGACGAGGCGCTGACGTACACCGCGAAACGGCTCACCGAGGTGAAGGCGAAGTACGGCGCCGAGAGCATCGCGCTCTTCAGCCACGGTCACGGCGGCGCGTTCTTCAAGACGCTGATGAAGGCGATGGGCAGCTCGACCATCGTCGCGCCGTCGAACGATCAATGCCGCGGCCCGCGTGAGACCGGCTTCGAGCTCACCTACGGCGAGGTCGTCGGCTCGGTGGAGAACATCGACACGCCCCACGCGAAGTGCATCGCCTTCATCGGCTCGCACGTCGGCGAGAACATGCACAACACCGCGGTGCAGGACGTGTCGGAGGCGAGCGCGAAAGGTTGCACCTTCATCACCGTCGACCCGCGCTTCTCGATCATCGCGGGCAAGTCGAAGTACTGGCTGCCGATAAAGCCCGGCACCGACACTGCGCTGCTGCTCGCGTGGGCGAATGTGCTCATCGAAGAGAAGCTCTACCAGCGCGAGTTCGTCGAGCAGAACGTGGTCGGCTTCGAACAGTTCGCTTCGCACGTCAAAGACAAGACACCCGAGTGGGCCGCCATCGAGACCGGCCTCGACCCGAAGGTGATTCGTGAGACGGCGCGCGAGCTCGCGAAGAACGCGCCGTCGGCCTTCGTGCACCCGGGGCGACACGTCGTCTGGTACGGCAACGACACGCAGCGCTCGCGCGCGATCGCCATCGTCAACGGCCTGCTCGGCAACTGGGCGAAGAAGGGTGGGTTCTATCAACCGCAGACGTTGAACGTGCCGGGCTACCCGGGAGCGAAGGCGCCGCACGCCGAGTCGTACAAGCCGCGGCTCACCTTCCCCGTGGCGACCATGCCGTGTGCGTACGACGTCGCGCAGGCCTCGGTGAAGGACGGCGCCGACGACGCGCGAATCCACGCGTGGATGGTCTACGGCTGCAACGTTCCACTCACGCTGCCGAACACCGAGAAGACGATCGAGGCGATGCACGCGCTCGACTTCGTGGTGGTGGTCGACACCATGCCCGCCGAGGTGACGGGCTACGCCGACGTGGTGCTGCCCGAGAACACGTACCTCGAGCGCTACGACGATCTCGAGTCGACGCCATACCGGGTGCCGTACGTCGCGCTCCGTCAGCCCGCGGTCGAGTCGCTCTACGACACGAAGCCCGGCTGGTGGATCGCGAAGGGCCTCGCCGAGAAGCTCGGGCTGGCCGAGTACTTCCCCTGGAAGGACGCCGAGGACTACCTCGCGGCGCGGCTGGCGAAGGCAAACCTGTCGTTCGATCAGCTCAAACGAGACGGCGCGATCGTCGCTCCTGCGGCGCCCATCTACACCGCGGGCCCGCTCACGCTGAAGACGCCGAGCACGAAGGTGGAGTTCTTCAGCCAGAAGCTCGCCGACGCGAACCTGCCGCCGATGCCCGAGTACGAGCCGCCCGAGGAGCCACCGACCGGCTACTTCCGTCTGCTCTTCGGCCGCTCACCGGTGCACACATTCTCGCGCACGACGAACAACCCGCGGCTCACCGAGATCGTGCCCGAGAACGAGCTGTGGATGAACGCCGAGATGGCGCGCGTGCTCGGGCTCAAACACGGCGTGAAGGTGATGCTCGAGAACCAGGACTCGGTGAAGACCGGGCCCATCGTGCTCAAGGTGACGCAGCGAATCCGTCAGGACTGCGTCTACATGGTGCACGGCTTCGGGCGCGAAGACGCACGACTGCGCCGCGGCTACCGGCGTGGCGCTTCTGACGCTCGCCTCATCACCCGCATCAAGCGCGACCCCGTGATGGGCGGCACCGGCATGAACGTGAACTTCGTCACCATCTCCCGCTGGAAGGAGCGCTGAGCCATGGCCCGCTACGGCATGACAGTGGATCAGAAGCTCTGCGTCACCTGCAACGCCTGTGTGCTCGCCTGCAAGAACGAGAACGCGGTGCCCGAAGGTGAAGCGCGCTGCTGGACGGTACAGGTCGAGAAGGGCGAGTTCCCGCTGCTCTCGCTCGAGACGCGCAGTGAGCGCTGCAACCACTGTGAGAACGCGCCGTGCGTGAGCGCGTGCCCGACGGCCGCCAGCCACTACGACCTCGGCGGCATCGTCGTCGTCGATCCCGACAAGTGCATCGGTTGCAAGGTGTGCACGCTCGCGTGCCCGTACGAGGTTCGGTACCTGCACCCCGACGGCTACATCGACAAGTGCACCTTCTGTGTTCACCGCGTGAAGGAGGGCAAGGACCCGGCCTGCGTGACGGTGTGCCCGACGAAGGCGCTCACGTTCGGCGATCTCGACGATCCGCGCTCCGAGATCTTCCGCCAGCTGCAGTCACGCCCGGCCAGGGTGCTCAAGCCCGAAGAGGGCACGCGGCCCCGCTTCTTCATTCTTCCCTGAGGGCGCCATGAACATTCCCTGGAACGACATCATCGATCGCGACGGCCTGAGCCGGGTCCCCGACCTGCTGCTCGTGCGCCCGACGGATCTGCCGCATCAGGCGCGCGGCAAACGGCTGTTGCAGCTGCTCCTCGCGACGATCGTGGCGGGGCTCGTCGCCGGCGTCATCGCGCTCGTGCAGGGCCATCACGTCATGGGCACCACGTCGGAGATCTCGTGGGGCATTCTGATCGCCACCTACGTCTTCCTGGCGGTGTCGAGCACCGGCCTGTGTCTCGTCAGCTCCATCGGCCACGTGTTCGGCTTCAAGCTCTTCGAGCCGCTCGCCAAACGCGCCGTCTTCCTCGCCATCGTCTCGCTGCTGATGGGCTTCGCGGTGATGGCCACCGAGCTCGAGAGCCCGCTCAAGATGGCCCGGTGGATTCTGGTCTCGCCCAACCCGCGCGCCCCCATCTGGTGGATGGGGATGTTCTACGGAATCTACGTGGTGCTGATCGTCGTCGAGCTGTTCTTCCTCTTCAAAGACGATCACCGCCGCGCGAGCATGGCCGGCCTCGGCAGCGTCTTCGCGGCGGTCGCGGCGTACTCGAACCTCGGCGCGGTCTTCGGCAGCTCGCACGCGAGGCCCTTCTGGTACGGCCCGCTGCTGCCCATCTACTTCATCGCGTCGGCGCTGCTGAGCGGCGCGGCGATTCTGATGCTCGTCGTCACGCTCTCCGACTTCTTCACCAATGATCGCCAGCTGAAGGCCGAACACGCGCCGCTGGTGGAGGGCCTGCGAAAGCTGATCGCGCTGTTCCTCATGATCATGGTCCTCATCAGCGTGTGGCGGCTGGTGCTCGGCATCTCGGGTGAGTTCACCGGGAAGTACGAGGTGACGATGGCCGCGCTCACGGGGCCGCTCTTCGTCAGCTTCTGGGGCTTCGAGGTGCTGCTGGGCATCGTGGTGCCGCTGGTGCTGCTGCTCGGCCCCTGGCGCGCGTCGTGGCGGGCGTCGTCGCTCGCGGCGTTCCTGCTGATGATCAGCTTCTTCGTGATGCGCGTGAACTTCGTCTACCAGGGCCAGATGTTCTCGCTGAAGCCGGTGATCGGCCAGATGGGCGAGCGCTACTCGTACCAGCCGCCGTTCAAGGGAAACCCCGAGGGCTTCCTCGCGTACACGCCGTCGATCGTCGAAGTGCTGATCGTCGCCGGTGCCATCTCTGCCGCGATTCTCTTCTTCACCGTCGGTCTGCGGGCGTTGCGGCTCGCGCCGAAGGAGGCCTCCACATGAGTGCGCCAGAGAACAGTGATGCTGTCGTTGCGCCACCTCCAGTCGCGCCGCCCGTGCCAGCGCCTGCCGTCGCTGCCGAAGCACGGCCCGAAACTCCGGCGCCTGCGCTTGTCGCCGAAGCACCGCCCCAACCGACGCCAGTGCCTCACGACGTCGCCGTGAGCGCGAAGCCGCAGCCCCAGCCCTACTGGAACTCGTACATCGCAGGGGTCGCGCTCGGGCTCGTGCTGCTCGCCGCCTTCGTCGTCACCGGCCGAGGCCTCGGTGCATCGGGAGCCGTCACGCGAATGGCCGCCTACAGCCTGCAGAGCCTCGAGGCGTCGGTGAAGGGTGGAACGGCCGCCGCAGGAGACACCATCGCCCGGCACAACGAGTACACCGGCCAGTACCTGAAAGGGCCGGCGGACCCGCTCGACGACTTCCTCGTCTACATGTTCATCGGCGTCGTGGCGGGCGGCTTCATCTCGGGCGTGCTCTCTCGTCGCGCCAGCTTCGAGATCGCGCGCGGCCCGCACACGACGAACATGCGGCGCCTCGCGTTCGCGGCCCTGGGCGGCTTCATCTCTGCCTACGGCGCCCGGCTCGCGCGTGGCTGTACTTCAGGTCAGGCCCTCACCGGCGGAGCGACGCTCGCGCTCGGCAGCTGGGCCTTCATGTTCGCGGTCTTCGCAGGTGGGTACGCCATCGCGTACTTCGTCAGGAAGGAGTGGCTCTGATGGATCCGATCGCGCCGCTGTCGAAGGTCGGAGAGTGGGGCCCCAACGCCCTCATCATCGCCGCCGGGTTGCTCGGGGTCGGGTTCGGGTTCGTGCTCGAGCGCGCAGGCTTCGGCAACGCGCGCACGCTCGCGGGCCAGTGGTACGGCTACAACTTCGCCGTGCTGCGGGTGATGTTCACCGCGATCGTGGTGGCCATGGTCGGGCTCTTCGGCCTCTGGTACCTCGGGGTCGTCGATCTCTCGGCCGTGTACGTGAACGACACGTTCCTGTGGCCGCAGATCATCGGCGGGTTGGTCTTCGGCGTCGGCTTCGGGGTCGGCCAGTACTGCCCGGGCACCGCCGTCGTCGCCTGCGCCACGGGAAAGATCGACGCCATCACCTTCATGGGCGGCTTCTTCGTCGGCCTCATCGCGTTCTTCTTCTCGTACGACGCGATCGCGCCGTTCTACTCGAGCTCGAGCATGGGCCGCGTGATGCTGCACGAGTGGCTCGGCGTTCCCGCAGGCGTGGTGGTGCTCGCCGTCGTCATCGTCGCGCTCGGCGCGTTCGGCCTGACCCACGTGATCGATCGACGCTTTGCGCTGAAACGAGGCACGTCATGAAGCTGCCAGGTTCGAAGCGGGCGGTGGTCTTCACCGCGGTGCTGCTGGTGGGCGGCGTCGCCGTCGCGGGCCTGTCGATGCGCGGAGAGCCGAAGCGCAAGCTGCACTTTGGCGTCTCGCAGACGCAGCGGCAGATCGAACCGAGAGAGCTCGCGTCGTGGATCATCGAGGGTCGACGCGACTTCGCCGTCATCGACCTGCGCAACCAACAGGAGTTCGCCAAAGCACACGTGAAAGACGCCGTGAGCTGTGGGGTCTGTCACGTCGACGCCGAGCAGGGCCGCAAGGCCGTGCAGGAGACGATGTTCGTCGATCTCTCGAAGAAGCTCGTCCTCTACACGGCGAACGGCGACGAGACCGTCGAGCTGCCGAAGCTGCTCGCGAAGAACCCGAGGCTGTTCACGCTGAAGGGTGGATGGGCAGGGTGGCAGCGCGAGGTGCTCGCTCCGGTCACCTTCGAGGGCACGACCGACCCCGACGTGCTGCACGAGCGCCAGTACCGTGAGGCCATTCGCGCCTACTTCTCGGGGGAGCGGCCCTCGAACGCGCCTGCGTCGCTCTCCATCGAACCGATCAAGCGGCAGAACGCGCACCAGCCCGCCACCGCGCGCGAAGGCTGCTGACCTCAGGGCGGCGCGTAGAGCAGCCGGCCGTACCCGGGAAAGATCGTCGGGCTCGACACGCCGGGGCACGTGCGCAGGCCGCGTGTGCCCGTGTGCACGACCATGCCGTTGTCAGAGACGGCGACCGCGGGGAACTCGGGCGCCCACGTCGCCAGTTGCGGCCGCACGGGCTGACCGTTCTGCTCGCAGCCGGGCAGGGTGTACGCGTCGGGCAAGGCGGCGGTGAGCGTGGCGGTCGTCTCGAGATTGGCCGAGGTCCACGAGGCGGGCAGGCCACAGTTCGCCTCGCAGACCTGCGCGGTGGTGCCCGTGCTCTGGGTCGCGATGGCGACGATGCCTGAGGAGATCGAGCCGGTCGCGAGGCCATGCTTGCCCTCGTCGACCGCGCCGATGATCACGCCGGCCCAGCCCGAGCGCAGGTCGCAGCCGGTGGTGCACTCCCAGACCGCGAGCCTGCCGTCGAAGGACTTCACGTCGGCCGGAGCGCCAGGATCGGTGGTGCCCTGGTTGTACGCGAGCGCGAGCCGGCCCTGTGCAGACGCCGAGAGCGCGACCGGCGCGTCACCGTGGAAGAAGAGCGGCGCCGAACGTTGCCAGCTCGCCGCCTGGGTGCAGTTGCCGGTGCAGCGCTGGTAGCGGAGTCCCGCCGTGAGATCGTCGTAGACGAGGTGCAGGGTCGTTCCGCTGCCCGCGAAGCCGAGCGTCGAGTTCCGGGAGCTCGGACGCAGATCGATGAGCTCAGCCGTCTGCCAGTTGCCCGCAGTCCCGCAGCTCCCGCCGCACGTGTTGAGGCACACCACGCGGCTGTTGAAGTCGGTGGTGAGGAACGAGAGCCGTCCCTGCGTGTCGAGCACCAGCCCCGAGCCCTGATCCTCCCAGTCGCAGTTCGTCGGCGCGTCGAACTCCACCTTCGTCCAGTTGCTCGCGGTCGTGCAGTTCGCCGCGCAGGTCGCGTAGGTGTTCTTCGCGGGGCTGTTGGTGCGTGTGTAGACGAGGTGCACGCGCCCATCGGCTCCAACGGCGAGGCGCGGGCTGACGATGAAGGTGGCCGACGGCTCGACGGTGACGAAGCTCCACTGCTGGGCGATCGCGCAGTTCGAGCTGCAGCGGCCGTAGACGATGCTGCTCGGGGTCTGCGTGCGGTGCGCGACGTGAAAGACGCCATCGGCCGTGGCGACGACCTTCGGGTCCAACACCGTCGCGGGCACGGTCAGCGAGCCGGCCATCGGGCCACTCGAGCCGCCCGCAGAGGCCGCGCCTCCGCCCGTACCACCGCCTGTCGCGACGCCGCCTCCCGTCGAGACACCACCGGCGGTCCCTGAGATGCCACCGCCCGACCCGGAGAAGCCGCCACCGACAGACGCTGTTCCGCCACCAGTTCCATTTCCGTTGGGCCCGGAGGGGCAGGCGCAGAGCAGGAAGGCACCGACTGCGAGAAGGACCGTGCGCATGGGCGCGGAGTGTCGGGGCGGAGGCGTGGGCGCGCAACTCGAAGTGTCGTAGAGAGCCGTCAATGAGAACGCTGCTCGTGTCGCTGCTGTTGCTCGTCGGCTGTGGTCCGCAGACGGTCGCGCTCAAGTCTGCGGTGTATTCGTTCGAAGGGCTGCGCGGCCGCGAAGGAACACCGTCGGCCATCGTCACGGCATCGACGCTCGAGCTCGACGTCATCACCCGCGAGGTGAAGCTCACCGTCAGCGGCGCCGCGCGGAAGTTCACGCTCGCACAGACGTCGACCCAGACGAGCGGTTGCCCCACCAACTTCGGCGCGACGATGCAGGACACGCGAACGCTCGACGCTCCGAACATTCAGCTGGGAGAGCTGCTGATCGACGAGCCCCTCGTGCGCGCCGACTGCCCCGAAGGCTCGGGCGTCGTCGTGCTTCAGCAGGGGCCGGTGTCGTCTGTCGGAGCCGCCCCCGAGTGCTCTGCCGATGTGCTGTGTCTGACGTTCAAGAAGCGCTGATCACGGCACGATGAAGGCCCAGCAGAGCCTGAGAATCTGAACGTCGGTCACGCGCGGCACCACCAGCTGCTCGGTGAAGCGCGCCGGGTCGACGTCTTTCATGGCGGCGAGCTGGGCTTCGAGTTGCTGCACCTCGACCTGGAGATCTTCGAGCTTCGCTTCAGCGCCGCCCTGCATGCGGTGTGAGGACACGGCGCGGCTCGCGGCCGAGAGTGTGCTGCGGCGACCACCGAAGAGACCGAGCACGCCCGCGCCCACGTCGAGCCACTTCTGCGCCTTGCGGCTGGTGATCTCACGATCCATCTGGGCGAGGTCGGCGCGGCGCTTCTCGAGCGTGCGGAGCAGCGTCTGCGATTCCTTCGCCACGCCCTGCTTTTCGATCACGCGAGTGGCGAACGCCTCTGCGGTCTCGGTCGGTCCCGAAATGAGCTTGGTGACCGGGTCGAGCAGCAGCTTGGCGTCGAGCTTGTTGGGCAGGCGCTCCTTGATGGCGGCCTGCAGCTTGATGAGCTTGAGGCTCTGCACCCAGCTGGGCACCGGGCCGAACGTCACGCCCTGCGGTGGCGAGTTCTGAAACGGCACGCCACGGACCGAGAACGGCGCGTGCTCGAGCAGCTCACCGGGCGTCAGCGCCTGCTCGGCCGGGAAGGCGAGCTCGTGAATCGTCTCTTCACTGGCCGAGGTTCCCACGCGGTAGCGAACGCCGAACTTCAGGAGGAGGTAGAGCTGCGCGACGCCGCGATCGATCTCGTAGATGGGGCCGAGCTCGGGCTCGAGACCGAGCAGCGGCGGGGACGCAGTCGCGACAGGAGCAGCTCCAACCGAGGCAGCCGCTCCGGCCGAGACAGCAGCGCCGGCCGCTCCGACCGCGGCGACCGCTCCGACCGCGGCGACCGCGGACGTTGGTGCGATCACGCTCTGCTTCATCGGCGCGGTGATCGCCTTGAGCTGCTCCTCGCTGAAAGGCCCGTGGAGCACTGTCAAGGCATCGCGGCTCTTGAACACCGTCGGCTGCGGCCGATGCACCGAGTGCAGCAGGAACTGTCGCGGTTGCAGCTGCGCAATGCGCGCATCGAGCTCGGACGCGGTCGCTCCGGTCGCTGACGCTGCAGCGGCCAGCGCGTCACGAATTCGCGCCTTGTCCTGTTCGGTCTGCAGCCGGCCCACGAGCCACGTGCCGATGTTCGCGAGCCCGCGGTAGTCGAGATCGATCGGGTTCTGCGTCGCGAGCACCACCGACACGCCGAACGCGCGCGCCTGCTTCAACAGTCCAATGAGCGGCGGCTTCGTCGCCGGGTTCGCGGGGTTCGGCGGGAAGTACCCGAAGATCTCGTCGATCAGCACGACGGCGCGCAGGGTGTTGGAGCCGCCCTGCTTCCGCATCCATCCCTGAATGCGCTCGAGCAGCAACGCCACGACCGAGATGCGCTCTTCATCGGGCAGATGCGCGACCGAAAAGACAGACAAGCGCGGCCGGCCATCTGGCGCGCGCAGCATCGTCGCCGGGTCGAGCGGCTCGCCCGTCTTCCACGCCTGGAACTTCGGCGACGCGATGAGGCCGTTGAGGCGAATCATCAGGCCCTGTCGCTCGCGCTGCGGGAAGAAGTCGTCGAGGGGCAGGGCGCCGACGATCTGGAACGGAGGCTGGTTCACCTGCCGCACGAGATCGACCAGCGTCGGCGTCGCTCCCTGCTGCCACGCGGTGGTGAGGATCTGAACGAGCAGCAGGTACTCGCGTGACGTGACGGGATCGACCTCGATGCTGAGCAGGCCGAGCAGGCTGCGCGCGATGCTGTCGGCTGCCGAGCTCATTCCCTCGGGCGAGCTGTCTGCCGGCGGAGCGAGGTTGCCGAGCAAATCGAGCGGGACGCCAATGGTGGAGCCCGGCGTGTACAGCCGCGCCTCGTAGCTCGCGCGCACCGCCGCGTCTTCGTCGAGCGATCGCCCGGCCTGCGAGAGCGCGTTGGCGAGCTGGCCCGCGGCCGCGCCTGCGTCGGGTGTCCACTGCGCGAGTGAGGCCGAGTCCATCGGGTCGAAGCGCAGCAGCAGCGTTCCGAGATCACCTTTGCTGTCGATGGCGATCACGGGAATGCCCTGTGCGAGCAGCTCCTCGATCAGCACCACGCACAGACCAGTCTTGCCCGAGCCCGTCATGCCCAGCACGAAGCCATGGGTCGTGAGGGCCTTTGGGTCGAGGAGAAGTGGGGTTCCGTCGGTCGCGTTCCCAAGCGTCAAGGTCGAGGCCATGCGGGGCGATGTAGCGCAAGCGGCGCGTTCCGAACCGTTCAAATCCCCGGTCGACGGCCGTCGGTGGCGGTCGACTCAGCATGTCTGGACGAATAGGTTCCTGCGCTTCCGACGAAGGAGACTCTCATGCAGAAGACGATGGTGTTCGTGGCCGCGCTCGCGGTCGGTTCGGTGGTCGGGTTCGCGTGTGGCACGCCGACCCCTGCGAAGTGCTCGGTGGCTTCGTGTGCAGGCTGCTGCGCGAGCGATGGTTCGTGTCAGGCCGGCAACACGTCGGCGGCATGTGGCACCCAGGGCAATGCCTGCAGCGCGTGCTCCTCGGCCCAGACCTGCACCGTCGGAGCGTGCATGACGGCGACAGGAACGGGTGGTGGGAGCGCGGCCGGTGGTTCGGCGGCTGGTGGTGCTGCGGCTGGTGGATCGGCGACGGCGGGCGGCTCCTCGACTGCCGGTGGCGCAGCGTCGGCAGGTGGGCGCGCGGGTGGCGGAACGGGTGGCGGAAGCACCTTCAGGTTCGACGCAGGCATGCCGCCTGAGGTGAACATCTCGTTCGCGACGACGTGCGCAGCGAGCCAGCCCTGCGGTGGTGCGCTGCCCGGCCTCTGGCACTACGGCTCGGTCTGCGTCGAAGACGCGATCTTCTCGCGCCTGCTCCAGATCTGTGGCGGTGCCGCCCAGACGCAGATTCTCGACCGCACCGGCACCGCTCGCGGCGCGGTGTTCTTCGACGCCACCCAGATGGCTCGCTCGGTCAGCGGCCGCGTCGACTTCACGCTGTCGACCACCAACTCCATCTGCGTCAACGGCATCGCGGGCGCCGGCGGCTGCGCGAACCTGCCCGCCCTCGCAGCGAACGTTGGCGTCACCGGCACCTGCGCCCTCGAGTTGCCTGATGGCGGCGCCTCGTCGTCGACCTGCACCTGCCGCCTGCGCTTCCCCTTCAACGATCAGGCGACCGACACGTACACGACCGCCGGCAACGTGATCACCACCGCTGGCAATCGCACCTTCGAGTACTGCGTGCAGGGCACCACGATGACCTACGAAGAGACGACCCCGATGAGCGTGATGAACATCGCGCGCGACCCCGGCGTGTCGACGCTGTCGAAGCAGTAACAGGAGACACCCAGTGAGACGCTTTGCCTTTGGACTCCTCGTCGCAGGCTTCGTCACGCCTGCGTTCGCTCAGACTCCGTGCGAGACGCCGCGCATTCGTGACGTGGCCCCGCTCGCCGCAGCCATCACGCTCGACAAGGGCATGGCGCAGTCGTTCCTCAAGACGTCGCAGGCCTGTCAGATGGCCATGAGCGACGGCTGTGACGCCGCGCGCCTCGAGTGCAGCAACCAGCTCGCGTCGACGCTCAAGGCGCAGGTCGGCCTCGATGAAGGCGCGTGGCTGCGAGACATGCTGTTGCCGTACGGCGGGCTCACCTACCCGCCGACGCGCGCGTTCCAGCCTGGTGCCACCGCGATGGACACGGCCTGCAACGGCGACGCGAATCAGCTGATGTCGGCCTCGTCTCGCCGCTCGCTGCAGGCCGCCCGGCGTCAGGCCATCCTCGACGAGTACCCGCGCTACACCCAGTGGGTTCAGGATCAGGCGAAGGCGTGCCGCGATCGCGGGTCGATGGAAGAGGCGCGCCGTGCGCAGGAGCGTGCCGAAGCCGAGCGCCTTGCCGCAGTGGCCCTCGCTGCGAAGACCGCCGAAGAGCTGCGTCAGAAGGCCGCGACCGAAGCCAAGCGCAAGGCCGAAGAGGAAGCGGCCGCTCGCGCCGAGTCGCTGAAGTCCGCCGAGCAGAAGCAGAAGGAAGCCCTCGAGCGCGCCGAGAAGGAGCGCAAGGCCGCCGCGGAGCGCGCCCAGGAAGAGAAGGAAGAGGCCGCGAAGAAGGCGAAGGAGGAGCGTGAGGCCTCGGAGAAGCGCGCGAAGGAAGAGAAGGAGGCCGCCGAGAAGCGCGCGAAGGAAGAGAAGGAAGAAGCGCAGGAGAAGGCCGAGAAAGAGAAGGCCCTCGCCGAGAAGAAGGCCGAGGAGCAGCAGGAGAAGGCCGAGAAGGCGCAGCGCGACGCGAAGGAAGAGCGCGAGGCCGCAGAGCGCAAGGCGAAGGACGAGCGTGAGGCTGCCGAGCGCAAGGCGAAGGACGAAGCCGAACGCGCGAAGGCCGAGGCAGAACGGAAGGCCCAGGACGCCGCAGAGCTTGCCGCCGTGAAGGCGCGCGAAGATCGCAAGCTGGCGCTGCGCACCCAGAAAGAGAAGCTCACCCAACAGGCCGATGAGGCCGAGCGCCGCGCCTCCGAGATCGCGGGCATGCAGTTCACCGCCGAGCAGTCCATGCAGGCCGCGCAGTTGAACACCGAGCGCGTGCAGGCCATGGAGCGGGCAAAGACGCTTCGGGCCCAGGCGGCCGACATCGTGATCTCCGATGACGATGAACGCTCTCGCGGGTCACTCGGCATCATGGGCGGCGGCGGCGCGGCCACGTGGCCCGGCACGACGAGCGCAGCCCTCGGCGGTCAGGCGTTGCTGCACCTGGGCTTCTGGGGAACGGCTCCAGCCGAGGGCATGGCGTCGGGCTTCGAGGTGCGCGTGCTCGGCCGGTTCCTGGCCACGCTCCCCACCACCGTGATGCAGGCCGAAGGTGTCGCGTCGGCGCGCTACTTCTTCGGGCGCATCGGCGTCGGCGCGGCCATGGAGGTTCGCTGGAACCAGCCCGTGATGGACGTCGCCACCGTGAACATCGGCTTCGGCCCCACGCTCGGCATCGCCTTCGTCGACAACCCGAAGACGCGCGTGATGCTCAACGCCGCGTGGTTGCCGCTCACCCAGCAGGGCTTCCAGAACGCCTACCGCACCACCGGCGATCTCGAGATCAGCTACGACTTCCTCGTCTTCAACATCGCGGGCGGCCTGCAGACCCAGCCCGTCAGCCCCACCAGCGGCACCATTCTGGCCTGGTATTTCGGAGCCTTCGCGGGCGTCCGCCTGAAGTGGTGACAGGGTGTTCACTGGAGTGCTCGTCACGGCGGCGTGACGCCGAAGCGCCACCGCGAGAGGGGACTTGATTTCGTGACTAGAGAGTCACGTTATGAGAACGCTCCTCTGCGCGGTGCTGGTGGTCGCAGTCTTCGGGTGTGGGCCGGACGCCGAGCTGACGGTGGACGAGCGCATCGACGAGTCGAACTCGACCGAAAGCGCGCTGACGTACCGGGCGGTTCCGTCGCCGGGGCGGCGCATTCACCTCGCTGAGATCGATCTCTGCGAGCCCGGCATCGAGCTGCGCGCCACGGGCCCTGGCGATGGAACGCGCACGGTCTCTTCGTTCGCGTCGCGTGTTGGCGCCCTCATCGCCATCAACGGCGGGCACTCGTGGAGCGGCGTTCCCGCGATCAGCGCGCACGCAGGTCAGTTCTTCGGCACGGCCGATCAAGGCGACATCGGCCAGGCGGTCTTCGGACCCGGCCTCGCCGAGCTCATTCCGCAGAGCGCGAGCTACGTGCCCGCGGCCAATCATCAGGAGGTGCTCTCGGGCCTGCTCACGCTCGTGCACGACGGTCAGGCACAGCACGCGACGATCCCCTCCACGACGCCCACCTGTGCCGTGCAGCACCCGCGCACGCTGCTGGGTCTCTCGCGCGACAAGCGGAAGCTGTTCATGGTCGTCATCGATGGGCGCGCTCCCTCCGCTGGCCGGCTCGGCATGACCTGCGACGAAGCCGCCGACTTCATGGTCTCGATGGGGGCGTGGTGGGCCCTGAACCTCGACGGTGGTGGCAGCACCGAGATGGTCGTGGGCGGGCGAATCGTGAACGTCCCCTCCGACGGCAGGGAGCGCGCGGTGCCGACCCACCTCGCCGTCGTGAAGACGCCGGGTGCACGTGGCCACTGTCCCGTCGCTCCGGTCACGCCGACTCCGACGCCGAACCCCACCCCCGCCACGTGTGGCCGCTTGCTGGCCGACGATTCGCTCGCACCGAACCAGCCCGTGAAGAGCTGCAATGGGCGTTTCTCGTTCGTGCATCAGGGAGATGGCAACGTGGTGCTCTACGACGGCGCGACGCCGCGCTGGGCCAGTCGCACCAACGGACGCGCGACGGGAACGCTGGTGATGCAGGGCGACGGAAATCTGGTGCTGTACTCGCCCTCGTTCGCGCCGGTCTGGCACACGAACACGCACGGCAACGTGGGAGCGCGACTCTCGGTGCAGGACGATGGCAACGTCGCGCTCCGCGCGGCCGATGGGCGGATCCTCTGGCAGACGCGCACCGCGGTCGCGACGCCGACTCCGACGCCAACCCCGACGCCCACGCCAACACCCACGCCGACGCCCACGCCGACTCCAACCCCGACGCCTTCAGCACCGTGCAGTGTCCTGCCCTCTGACGGAGCGCTCGGTCGCAACGAATCGGTTCGTTCCTGCGACGGCCGGTTCCTCCTCGCGCACCAGGGAGACGGCAACGTGGTGCTCTACCAATCAGGCACGCCGATCTGGTCGACGAACACGGCCGGCCGAGGCACCAGCATCTTCGCGATGCAGGCCGACGGAAACCTCGTGCTGTACTCGTCGACCGGCACCGCGTTGTGGAACAGCCGCACGGCAGGCCACCCGGGCGCGAGCCTCTCGGTGCAAAACGACGGCAACGTCGTCATCTATTCCGCGGGCCAGCCGCTCTGGCACACCCGCACGTGTTGCCGGTGAAACTGAAACGCCCGCCCCTCGATCAGAGGTGCTCCCAGGTCTGGGACACGACTCCCGAGGTGTCGTAGCCGAAGAGCACCACCCGACTGCGCGCGCTGTCCCAGACCATGACGTGATCGAAGCGCGCTCCAGGGCCGGTCTCAGTCGTCGCGGTCCACTGGGTCCCGCTCCAGACCCAGCCGTGATCGTACTGAGTGAAGGGCGGTGCTTTGCCGCCGTAGAGCAGCAGCCTGGTGCCGTCCCACGTCATCGCGGCGTCGTAGGCCGGAGGGCCGTTGGTGGCGGCGCGGGTCCACGTCGTGCCGTCGTATTCCCACGTGTCGTCGAAGACGACGCCGCGGTAGCCGATGCCTCCATGCGCCACGATGCGTTGGCGGGAAGGATCCCACGCGAGCACGTGATTGAAGCGTGGCGGTGGGGCTGTCGTGGGCGTGCGCTGCGTCCAGGCTGCGCCGTCCCATTCCCAGGTCTGGTCGAAGATGCCGTAGCCGTCACGCCCACCAAAGAGCACGACGCGCTGCCGAAGGGGATCGAAGGCGAGGGCGTGGCTGTGGCGCGGTGATGGCGCAGCCCCGCTCATCGACTGCCAGGCCGTGCCGTTCCAGGTCCAGGTGTCGCCGCGGTAGGTGAAGCCCGACTGACCGCCGAAGAGCACCGTCACGCCGCGGGCCGCGTCGAAGGCCATGGCGTGATGACGGCGGGCGGTGGGCCCCGAAGCGGTGATCCGGTTCGCCCAACCCGAGCCGCTCCACTCCCAGGTGTCCGAGAGCTCGATGCTGGCCGTGTTCACGTCGACACCACCGAACACGACCGTGACGTTTCGGCTCGAGTCGAACGTCATGCCGTGACTCATGCGGCGCGGCGGTGGAGGTGTCACGCGCAAGCTCCACGTGTTGCCGTCCCACTCCCAGGTGTCTTCGAGATCTTGAGAGGCGTAGCCGCCGCTGAGCACCACGCGGTTGCGCAGGGGATCCCACGCGAGCCCATGCTCGCGGCGCGACGAGGGCCCGCTCACGCCTCGCTGCGTCCACGAGGCGCCGTTCCATTCCCACGTGTCGTTCAGGTTGCCCATGCTGAAGCCGCCGAACATCACGACGCGGCCGCGGTTTCCGTCCCAGGCCATCGCGTGTGAGAAGCGCTCCTGCGGCCCATTGTTGGCGCGCTGGGTCCACGTCACGCCGTCCCATTCCCAGGTGTCGCGGAGGTAGCCCGTCGAATACGACTCGCCCGCGAAGAGCACCACGCGGCTTCGAACACGGTCGTACGCCATGGCGTGGTTGTGCCGGCCGGGAGGACCCGCCACGAGCCGCTGAGTCCACGCCGTGCCGTCGTATTCCCACGTGTCTGCGAAGTCGTTGAGGCCGTACCCGCCGAAGAGCACCACCCGGCCACGCGCCTCGTCGTAGGCCATGGCGGGCATGTTGCGCGCGGGAGGTGTGAGGGCGAACGTGCGCTGCACCCAGACCACTCCGTCCCACTCCCAGGTGTCGTTGCCGGTCGCGCCGAAGCCGCCGAAGAGCACCAACCGCGATCTCGCGGCGTCCCACACCATGGCGCTGTTCACTCTCGAGGGCGGAGTGGCTCCGGGCGCCTGCGTCCACGTGGTGCCGTCCCAGTGCCAGAGCGCGTTGGGGGTGCCTCCGCCGAACGCAGCGACGCGGTTGCTGGTGCCGTCCCACGCAGAGGGGTGCGACGAGAAGCCCTGGGCCGTGCGCAAGACCCAGCCGCCCGCCGCGACGGCTCCGCCCACGTTCCAGCCATGCGAGGCAGGGCTGGCGTCGACATTTCCCGCGGCGTCGGTCGCTCGCGCAGCGAAGGTGTGCCCGCCAGAGGCCAGGCCATGGACCGTCACCGGGCTCGTGCAGGGCGAGTAGCCGGCTCCGTCGAGGTTGCACTCGAAGGTCGCGCTCTCGGTGGCCGTGAACACGAACGTCGACGGCGGCAGACTGCCGTTGAGGGGCGCGGCCGAGAAGCTGGTGTTGGGTGGGGTGAGATCGATCAGCACGCTCGCGCTCGCCGTGGCCGTCGAGAGGTTTCCCAGCACGTCGGTCGCCCGAACGCGGAAGGTGTGTGTCGCCTCGGTGAGCCCCGTCGACACCACTGGCGGCGTGCAGGGCCCGAAGGCGGCCCCATCGAGGCTGCAGGTGAAGGTGACTGGCGCCTCGTCAGCAGCGAAGTCGAAGTACGCGGTGGCCGAGGCGGAAGGGCTGGCAGGCGTGCTGCGAAAGTGGACGGCCGGCCCGACGGTGTCGACGCGCCACGAGAAGGTGATGGGGCTCTGATCACGGTTGCCGGCCATGTCGATCGCCCGCGCCTCGAAGGTGTGCGCGCCGTCGGCCAGGCTCGACACGGTCGCCGTCACGCCGCAGGCCGCAAACGGAGCGCCATCGAGGCGGCACTCGTAGGTGACTGGCGAGTCGTTCGACCAGAGCGTGAACGTGGCCGTGGTGGAGGTGGAGAGCGGAGTCGGAATCGTCATCAACGCGGTGTCGGGTTCGAGCGTGTCGACGACCCAGCCGTAGCTGGTGGGCGTGGGGTCGACGTTGCCCGCGAGGTCGCGCGCGAGACTGGTGAAGGTGTGGCTGCCGTTGCCGAGCGCGAGCAGGGTCACCGTCGAAGGGCAGGGCGCGAGGGGCTGAGCGTCGAGAGCACACTCCCAGGTCGTCGCCTCGTTGGCGGTCTGAGAGAAGACCGCGCTGGCCTGATTGGCCACCGCCGCGGGCGTGATGGCGAGGGTCCCCGACGGCGGCGTTCGATCGATGCGGAAGGTGGCGGTGGCGGGCGTCAGGTCGACGTTGCCGGCGGCATCGATCGCTCTGGCCCGAAGGTCGTGCTGGCCCTCGCCCACCGACGACAACGCCGGGGTCGCCGAGCAGGGCGCGAAGGGCAGGGCGTCGAGGGCGCACTCGAAGGTCGAGCCAGGCTCGTCGGCCTCGAGCGCGAAGAGGACGGGGTCGAAGTTCGAGAGCGCGGGCGGAGCGCTGACGATGAGGGTGTCGGGCGGGGTCGTGTCTGCGGCGGGTGGCTCGGCTCCGTCGACGCGAGCCTTCCGTTGTCCCGAGCCGGCTCCAAAGGGCCCGTCACCCAGCGAGCAGGAGGCGGCCATGATCACCGCTGCGATGGCGAAGCTGCGCCTCATGGAACGTCTCCAGACGGCGGTTTGTAGACCCAGCCACCCATGGCCGTTCCGTGGCAGACCACCTCGCAGCTGCGCCACTTCGAGGTGACGTCGAAGTGCCACTTCGGCTTGGGGCTGGCTCCGAAGGGCAGCAGGTCAGGGGAGAAGCTGACGAGGTGGGTGTTCACGTCGTCGGTCGGCGCCTCGAAGTCGAGGTCGATGCCGGTCGGGTACCGGATCACGTAGATGGTGTTGGGGGGCGAGACGTTGCTGTGGACGTTGAAGTGGCAGTTCTTGCAAGAGGCCTTCGACTTCGAGGCCCTGTCGTCGAGGTGCAGCCAGTGCAGGTTGCCGCGCCCGAGCCAGAACTCGTCATAGAAGTTCGTGCGCGCGCCTTCGCTGAACCGCCGCGCCATGAGCCGCGTGCGATCGTGACAGAGGAAGCAGAGCGCGTAGTTGTCGGGGTCGAACGAGGTGGGGTTCTCGTTCTCGCGCCAGGTGCCGATGAAGTTCGCGCGAAGGATCGCCCGGTTCGTCGAGCCGTGCGGGCCGGTGAGACCGTTCTTCACCTTGCCACGCGTCGCGCCGGTCGCTTCGCTCGAGTGGCAGTCGGAGCACTTGAGCGTGTCCTGCACGGTGAGGCCGGCCGACGCGAGCTGCTCCGAGAGATTCTGCGAGGTGTTTCGACCCGGCGCTCCCACGGGGTGGAAGGCGCTGTTCGTCGGCGTGAATTCCCGGCGCTTGTTCGACGGGGTGAGGCCGCTCTGCGTGGGAGTGGGGATCACCGCCGCGACGGAGTCGCCGTGACAGCGAAAGCACACCTCGTGTTGCTGCAGATCTTCGTTGGTGGTGACGTCGTCGATCACGCCGCCATCGACTCGCAGCCCACGAAGGCCCTCGTGTCGGTTGGTCGCAGTGACGCGATGGGGGTTGTGGCAGTCGGGGCACTCGACGTGCCGCGAGACGTTGAGCGCCGCCTCGGGAGGCGCGGCCACCGTGAACTCGGGCTCGTGGCCTGGATCGCGCGCGACCGGGTGCGTGAAGGGCTTGGCGATCTCTGCCTGAATGTCGGCCGCGATGCCGCCCGTGGTGTGGCAGCGATAGCAGGTGCGCTCGATGGTGGGCACGCCCGCCAGCGCGCCGTCGCGGAGCAGCCGTGGTGCGCCCGCAGGCGCGTTGTGGGGGGCGTGGCAGACGAGGCAGGCGACGTCAGCGACGGTGCGGGTGCTTCCGGGCGCGAGCTTCAGTGAGGTCTGGTGACTGCTGCCCGCCCAGCCCGGCTTCTCGTGGCACCGCAGACAGAGCTGCCCGTTGGTCGTCGAGGTTCGCAGGAACTTCGGGTTCGCGGTGGTGTGGGGATCGTGACAGGACGTGCACTGCACGGCGTTGCCGCGCCCAGTTCCCGTGAAGGAGCGCAGCACGTTCCCCGCGGCGAGCGACGAGGCGAGCTCGCCATCGCTCCCGCCGTCGTAGAGGAAGGCGACAGGGTGGTCGTTTCTCAAGTCGGTACCGAGCAGCGTCGGGCCCGCTGGCATCACGTTGAGGCCGCTCGTACCCGTCATGGCGTAGCTGACGGGCGCGCCTTCGACGTTCTGGAGCATGCCCAGCGGCGTGGTGCCGTCATGACACGACAAACACAGCGGCGTGGTTCCAGAGGGCGCGGGGTCGGGCCCGCATTGAAGCGTGCTGCTCGAGTACGGCGTGTACAGCGCGCTCGACGGCTGGTGATTCCACAGCGGCCTCGACATGAAGGTGTCGTGAGGCGAGTGACAGAAGATGCAGGTGTCGGTCGCAGCGGGCGCCTTGATGGTGAACGCACCCGTGGGGCCGAGGTTGTGCTTCGTCGACGAGATCTGCGCCGCTGCCACTGGGGCGACGAGCGTGAGGATGAGCAGGCGCACCTTCGAGAAAGTTACTTCGCGCCTTCGTCGCCTGCAGGCCGTTTGGCTCGAAATCGACCGGCCAGTGATGCGCATCAAGGCTGCATGATTTGCGCATGGCGACGAACGCACGTTAGGGAGGGTCGGTGAGCCGCCTCCCGCACCCGTTCCTGCCGACCTGTCGCGCCGATCTCGATGCACGCGGGTGGGATGCCGTCGACATCGTCATCGTCTCGGGCGACGCGTACGTCGATCACGCGGCGTTTGGGCCGGTGCTCATCGCCCGCTTCCTCGAGGGGCGCGGCTTTCGCGTCGGCATCATTCCGCAGCCCGACTGGCAGTCGGCCGAGGCGTTCAAGGCGCTCGGCAAGCCACGGCTCTTCTTCGGCGTCGCGGCGGGCAACCTCGACTCGATGTTGAACCGGCTGACCTCGCAGAAGAAGAACCGCAGCGAAGATCAGTACAGCCCTGGAGGCCGCACCGGCTGCCGGCCCGATCGCGCGACGATCGTCTACGCGAACCGGTGTCGTGAGGCGTTCCCCGAGGTGCCGATCGTGCTCGGTGGCATCGAGGCGTCGCTGCGTCGCATCGCGCACTACGACTACTGGAGCGACACCGTGCGCCGCTCCATTCTGCTCGACGCGAAGGCCGACCTGCTCGTGTTCGGCATGGGCGAGCGGCCCGTCTGGGAGATCGCGCGGCGCCTGCAGGCCGGAGAGCCCATCAAGTCCCTGAAGGACATTCGCGGCACCGCGTACCTGATCAACGACGAGGCCATGAAGGTGCACGAGGCCGACCGCGCGACGAAGGCGGCGGATCAGAAGACCGTCGTACTCCCGAGCTTCGAAGAGGTGGTCGCCGACAAAGAGGCCTTCGCGCGCATGTCGCGTGACTTCCAGATGGAGACGAACCCCGGCAACGCCCGCGCGATCGCGCAGCGGCACGGCACGCGTGGCGTCTTCTTCAACCCGCCGGCGAAGCCGCTCGAAGACGGAGAAGCGAAGGGTGAAGGCTCGGTCGCGATGGACGAGCTGTACGACCTGCCGTTCAACCGCGCGGTGCACCCGATGTACGGCAGCGAAGGCGTGCCGGCGTTCGAGACGGTGAAGCACTCGGTGGTGTTGATGCGCGGCTGCTTCGGTGGCTGCACGTTCTGCTCGATCACCGAGCACGAAGGCCGCGTCATTCAGTCGCGCAGCGAGGCGAGCGTGCTGCGTGAGATTCGCGCGGTGCGGCGGCAGGGCGACTTCCGCGGCACCATCACCGATCTCGGTGGGCCGACCGCCAACATGTACAAGCTCAAGTGCAAGAGCGAGGCGATCGAGTCGAAGTGCCGCAAGCTCTCGTGCGTGCACCCGGGCGTCTGCGAGAACCTGTCGACCGATCACGGCCCGCTCGTGCAGCTGATGCAGAACGTGCGGAAAGAAGAGGGCGTGAAGCACGTCTTCATCGCGTCTGGCGTTCGTTACGATCTCGCCGAGCGCAGCCCCGAGTACGTGAAGGAGCTCGCCGCGCATCACACCGGCGGGCAGCTGTCGGTGGCTCCGGAGCACGTGAGCAAGCGCGTGCTCGACAAGATGAAGAAGCCCGGCATCGAGAGCTACGAGCGCTTTCAGACGATGTTCGCGTGCGCGAGCAAAGACGCCGGCAAGGAGCAGTACGACATTCCGTATTTCATCTCGGGCCACCCGGGCTCGACGCTCGAAGACATGGTCGAGCTCGCGCTGTGGCTGAAGAAGAACGGCCGGCGCCCACGCCAGGTGCAGGACTTCATTCCCACGCCGATGTCGATCGCCGCGTGCATGTACTTCACGGGCATCGATCCCCTGAAGATGGAGCCCGTCTTCACGGCGCGCGGCCTCAAGGAGAAGCGGCTGCAGAAGGCGCTGCTGCTGTATTGGAATCCGGAGCACTGGGACGACGCGCGCGAGGCGCTCACGCAGGCCGGTCGCAGCGATCTGATCGGTCGTGGTCCCGACGCGCTGGTTCCGCCTGGCAGTGGGGCTCCGCCATCGACGTTCAAGGAGCGCCAGCAGCGTCGCTGAGTCTTTCGAACGATTCGTTCGGTTTTCCGTAGCGGCCGATCGGTGGCTGGTCGTCATGAGGCTCGAAGAGGAGCCGCCCATGACCAGCGCCATCAGCCGCACCCACCGTCCGCCTGTTGCCTCCACGACCTCTTCGACCACGCTCACCGTTCGCTCCGGTGACACGCTCGGCCGCCTTGCGCAGGCCAACGGGGTCTCTGTCGCGGCGCTCGTCGAGGCCAACCGCGGCGCGTACCCGCAGCTCGCCACCAACCCCAACGCCCTGCAGGTGGGTTGGAGGCTGACGGTGCCAGGCACCAACCGACCGACCGAGGGCACGACGCCGGCGGCTGCAGGCTGGGCGCCACGAACGAACAACGACGTGCTGATGGTCGGCGTGAACGAGGGCGCGACCCACGAGGCCTCGGCGCTCCGAAGTCGCGGCGTCAACGTGACGCTCGTGAAGGACGCGGCCGTGAACGACCAGATCACCACGCGCGACGCGAGCGGCCACACGCAGACGCACAAGCTCGATACGCCCGAAGGCGCACGCTCCTTCGCCCTGACGCTGGGCCTTCCTGCCGAGCAGACCGCGAAGATCGCCGAGCTGATTCATGGAGCCGGGCACGACATTCGTGACGAGCTCGCCCAGCTGACGCAGGTCTGGGCCCAGGCGGAGCGGGGCAGTCAGATGCCGTCTCGTATGGTTCTCTCGGGTCACTCCACCGGTCGCAGCGTGTGGGGTGATGGCAACGGCTCTCTCGAGTTCGGCACGCTCGCGAAGCTGGCCGAGGCCATGCCGAAAGCGGCGCGCAGCGTTCAGGATCTGCACCTGTCGGCCTGCTACTCGGGCGGCCAGGGACTGATGGAGCAGTACCGATCGATCTTCCCGAACGCGAAGACGATCTGGGCGTACACGGGCTCGGCGCCCGGCGCGCACTCGGGAGCAACGGCGCATCAATCTCGGTGGGAGTCAGCCACGCGCGGCGACGCTGCCTCGCTCGATCGCGCCATCGCCGAGCGAACCCGCAAGGGCGAGAACGTCGCAGTGTGGAGCGCGGAGCGTGGCTACCTCGATGGCCGGCCGCCTGCGGCACTCGACGACGTTCGACGCGACGTCGACGCAGGCCGCGCGACGTTCGAGCGGTTCTCTCGCGGTGACGAAGCCGTGCGTGACCCCGGCTCCGGGCCCCTGCGCGATCACTACAACCAGATTCAGCGACTGTTGCAGCACCCCGAGCTGCCGCGCGCCGAACGACCAGCCCTCGAGGCCAGCCGTGACGCCACGATTCGGTTGCTCTACTTCACCAAGCACGTCGCGCCGCGCTTCCAGGAGACGCACGGCACGGCCATTCGTGAAGGGTTCTCGTCGCTGGGCCTTCCGGCGCCCGACTTCTCGCGCCTCTCTCGGGCCGACGCCCTGCGCGTGATCTCGGACTTCGAGCGCGCGGCCAGCTCAGCGACGGCTGTACCTGGTGCAGCAGCTCGACTCGCGCCGTTGCTGACCGAAGGGTTGCGGGAGCTGAAGGCCGCTCGCATTCCCGACGCGTGGATCTGAAGGGTCAACCGCGAAGACACTCGGCTTCGATCTCGACGTGCCAGTCGGGGTTCGCGAAGCCGGCGACCCGCAGAAACGTGCACGCGGGACGAATAGTCGAGAACCGCTCGCCGTGCGCATCGGCCAGGGCAGGCCAGTGCGCCTCGTCGCGGAAGTACACGCGAGTACGAACGACATCGGTGAGGTTGAAGCCCGCGTCGCGGATCACCTGCTCGATGATCTCGAAGCAACGCCTGGCCTGATTCAGTGGATCAGTCGACGCCGTCGTCACGCCATCCGGTGCGAGCGGCGCAGTGCCCGAGATGAAGAGGGCGTCACCAGCACGTACGGCACGGGAACAGCCGATCCTCGGCTCCCAGCTCGACCCTGACGAGAAGCGCTCACGCATGACTGGCTGCATGCCAGTCACGCCGCGCGCTGTCGTGTGGAACTCAGTCGACGATGAGCTGGATGCCGATGCGATCGGCCATCGCGTTCGAGGTCAGCAGCCGCACGACCGCGCGAGTGTCACCCAGCGAGTCGTACGCCGCAGCGATCACATCGCCGAGGGTGAGGGTGGTCTTCTCGACATGCGCACGAGCACGGGTACGGATTCGTGGCATCGGACGGCGAGCTTGATACTTGGTGCGCTTCGACATGGGTTCTGCCTCCCGCGCATTCACTGAGCAGCCCGCGTGCCATCCGCGTTTCCCCCGTGTCAGGCGTGGTTACGTGGCCCCGCCGTGGTTTGTTTGTGACCCCCCTTCAGCTATGGAGCACGCGTGTTTCGCCGAGCGCTGACGTTTTCACTCCTGCTGCTCTGCGTGCCCGCGAACGCGTACGAGAACGCGCGACGGCAAGAGGTGGACGCCGGCGTTCACGTTCCGGTGCTCACGAAGGCGCCCACGCTCGTAAAGCTGGAGAATGCGAAGTACCCCGACGCGGCCGAGAAGCAGGGCCTCACGGCAAATGTGCGCCTGTTGGTCACCATTGGCGCCGACGGAAACGTGCCCGAAGCGAAGGTGATCGAGCCCGTCGGCAACGGTTTCGACGAAGCCGCTGTCGATGCGCTGCTCCGGTCGACTTTCACCCCGGCTGAGGTCGACTTCACCCCGGCTCCGGTTCAGATCGAGTTCGTCTACAACTTCGTGCTGACCCTCACGCCCGTCGATGCCGGCACGCCCGAGTCGACCGATGGTGGGTACGCGGGCCCGATGTCGCACCTCACGGGTGAGCTGCTGCTCCGTGGCAGTCGCACCCGCGTGAACGGCGGCACCGTGCGCTGCGTGGAGTACGAGGATCGCGAAGCGGTCGCCAACGACGACGGCATCTTCGATCTCGAGCTTCCTCCCGGGCTCTGCACGGTTCGTGCGGTCGGGCCCGAGACCGAGATCTTCAAGACCACCGAGACGCTCGAGCCCGGAGAAACGAAAGAGGTGAAGTTCTACCTCTTCCCCAAGGTCATCGGGTACCAGACGGTCGTTCGCGACAAGCGTGAGAAGAAAGAGGTCGTTCGCCGCACGCTGACCCGTGAAGAGCTTCAGAAGGTGCCGGGCACGTTCGGCGACCCCGTGCGCGTGATTCAGAACTTCCCCGGTGTGGCGCGCGCGCCGTTCATCTCGGGCCAGCTCATCGTTCGTGGGGCCAACCCGAACCAGACGCTCACGTTCTTCGACGGCGTCGAGATTCCACTCCTCTTCCACCTCGCGGGCGGCCCGTCGGTCGTCAACGCGGAGTTCCTCGATCGCGTCGACTTCTATCCCGGTGGTTTCGGCGCTCGGTACGGCCGCGCGGTCGGTGGCGTCGTCGACGTGGCCAGCCGCAAGGGCGCCTCCGACACGTGGCACGGCGTCGCGAAGGTCGACTTCCTCGACGCGAGCGCGTTCGTCGAAGCGCCCATCACCAAAGACGTCTCGATCGCCGCTGCTGCGCGCCGAAGCTACATCGACGTGCTGCTGCCGCTCGTGCTGCCGCAGGATCCGCAGGGTGGGGCGATCACGATTCTGCCGACGTACTGGGACTACCAGGTGCGCCTCGACGTCGGAAAACGCCAGGCCCAGAACACCGACGGCTATTCCACCTTCTCTCTCTTCGCGTTCGGCTCCGACGATCAGCTCAAGGTCGTCGCGACGGGAGGCAACCGCAACGCCGACGTCGCCGTGCAGTTCCGCACGCTCTTCCACCGCGTCATCGGCAACTGGACGTACCGGCGCGGCAACGTGCAGTTCAAGCTCACGCCGTACGGCGGCTACGATCTCGCGTCGGTCAACTTCGGCATCGCAAAGCTGAACGCCGATCGATGGACGGCAGGCGTGCGGCAGGATCTCGGCGTCGACCTCGGCAAGTACGTCACGCTGCGCGCAGGCGCCGACATCTTCCAGCAGACGCTCGTGGGCCAGGCCGAGCTGCCCGTGATCTCGGGCACGCAGTTCGTCTCGTTCCCCGGCGCCGAGCCGAAGACCGAGGTGCAGCGCATCGGCCGCACCGTGCCCACCTTCGATGGCGCTGTGTACGTCGAGGCTGACTTCAAGTTCGGGCCGCTCAGCGTCACGCCAGGCCTTCGTGCGTCACAGGCGTTCCTCGGTCAGGAGGCCCGCAACGCCTTCGACCCGCGCCTCTGGGTTCGGTTCGAGCCGTGGGACAAGACGTCGATCAAGGGCTCCATCGGTCTGTACACCCAGCCGCCCCAGGCCACCGACATGGAGCCGCCTCCGTTCGGCACCCCGTCGCTCACCCACGAGAAGGCGTTTCAGGCATCGCTCGGCGTCGCACAGAAGATCACCGACGTGATCAACGTCGACGTCACCGGCTTCTACAACCGCCGCTTCGAGAACGTCGTCTCGCCCGGCCGCCGAATCGTGAATGAAGACGGCACCGTCACCAACTATCGCTCGTCGAACGATGGCCTCGGCCGCGCGTACGGTGTCGAGGTGCTGCTGCGGCACGAGGTGACGAAGAACTTCTTCGGCTGGCTCGCGTACACGCTCTCGCGCTCGGAAGAGCGTCGCGCGGGCAGCGGCAACGACTACGCCGTCACCAGCTTCGATCAGACGCACATTCTCACCGCCATCGCGAGCTACCGCTTCCCGTACGGGTTCGAGCTGGGCGCGCGCTTCCGCTACGTCACGGGTCGGCCGACGTCTCCGCTCATTCACGACGCCGACTTCCAGCGCCTCGACGCGAACCGCTACTCGAACACCTTCGGCATGTTCCGCTCGGCGCGCGTGTCTGACTTCAACCAGCTCGACGTTCGCATCGACAAGTACTTCGTCTTCGAGAAGTGGACGCTCAACCTCTATCTCGACGTTCAGAACGTCTACAACAAGGCCAACGTCGAGGCGACGCTGTACGAGTACCGCGGCCGCTACGGCGTCGACGTTCCGGGAATTCCGATTCTGCCGATCCTCGGCGTGAGGGGGCAGCTGTGAAGCGCGCGCTCATCGCACTGGTGTTCGCGGCCGGGTGTACGCAGCCGCTGCCGAGCCCGACCGGCATCGTCGATCTGCGCGTCATCGCCGCGTCGTTCGAGTCACCCGAGGTGTTGATCTCTCCCTGCGATCCGCGCCTGCTCGTCAGCCTCGGCGGCGGCGGCAGCACCAGCGAGCTCGACCCGGCGCTCGTTCAACGGTTGCTCGTCGTCGGTCAGCGGCCGCTCACGTACCGCGCGCTCGTCGAGGACCCTGCGGGGAACGGTCGTGAACTCACGTACCGTCTGCGCGCCTGCGCCAATCAGGGTGATCGGGAGTGCGACAACACCGATGACTTCGCCGAACTCACCTCGGGCAAGGCTCCAGCTGGAGAGTGGACGATTCCCCTCGATGGCACCTCGCCCTCGAAGCCACTGTTGGGAACCGCGCTGCTGCCCGACGGTCAGCCGCTGCTGCTCGAGGCGCTCACACAGGACAGCTCGCGTGGCCTCGGTGGCATTCGTATTCCCGTGATGCTCGAGGTGAAGGCGTCGGACACCGACGAGCACGTGTTCGCCCAGAAGCTCATGGTGGTGCAGTGCCAGTTCTTCCCCACGATGCGCGAGAACGTCACGCCCGTGCTGCCAGGCATCAAGCTGCGCGGCGAGCCCTGGCCGGAAGAGCTCGTGCCCGAGTTCTCGGGTGGCGACTCGGTGCTGATGGAGCCGATGGACTTCAGCGAGCTCGAAGAGCCGTACACCGTGCCGAGCCTGCAGCTGACGCCGGTGGGCCTCGTCGAGAGCTGGAAGATCGCCTGGTACACGACGCTCGGCACCATGTCGTCGTTCGAGACCGGCGGAACGAACTTCGACGGCAACACCGATCGTCACCGCAGCCGCTGGCAGCCCGACACCTCGGTGAGGGAGCCGCGCGACGTGACCTTCCACTTCGTCGTGCGTGATGGCCGTGGCGGCCAATCGTGGCTGACGCGTCACGCGAAGTGGACGCCCTGACCCGAAGTCGAGGACGCTTTCGCGATGGCCGAGACCGCCTGTCCGTTCTGTGCGTTCTCTCCCATCAGGGGAGGAGCCCAGCGCTGCCCCCGCTGCGATCGAAAGTTCGTCGACGACGTTCGTGAAGACAGCGTCGTCACCGCGACCCGGCTCGGTGGAATCACGGGGGCTGTCACCGCAAGCCCGGTTCCCGTCGCTGTCGCGCTCGTGATCGGCGCGGTCGCCTGGTTCCTGCGCGTGCTCGACGTGTTCGCGTCCCTGAAAGACCCCGTGTACCTGCTCGCGGTGCCTGCGCTGCTGGTGGCGGGAGCAGCGAGCGTGATGGCGGCTGCAGGCCCGGCGAAACACGCTCCGGCGTTGTTGGGGTTGGTCGTGATGGCCGCGACGGGCCTGTGGTGGACGCCAATTCAGGAGCACAACCTGGCGTTCCTCATCTTCGGCGCGCTCATTCTCGTCTCCACCGTCTCGGAGCCGTCGTCGATCAGACTCAAGGCCGGCACAGCGCTCGCCGCGATCGTCGCGCTGGCGGGGCTCGGTGCGCTGACCCTCGGCGCGAAGAAGCCTGTGGCGCCCGGTCAATCATCGCTCGTCGATGAGCGCATCGGTCTTCGCTGGGAGCTGCCCGCAGGGTGGAGACAGGTCGATCGGCTCGACGTGCTGTTGCCTCCGACGCCAGGCGATCGGCGCGCGGTGATGCTTGCCTCGAACAGCGACACGCTGAGCGCGATGCTGATGCTCGATCGGGCCGGTGGCGCTGGCGTCTGTGACGAGGTGCTGGTGCCGTTCCCCGATCTCGTGAAGTCGAACGACGAGCCGGGCGGTCCTTTCCCTCGCGGCACGCGCGCGCTCGAGGGCGGGCAGTTCATGGCGGCGTGTGCTGCGTTGCCGAGTGGGCCGGTGATCGCGATCGTGGTTCACACGACAGGCCCGGCGATGGTGCTGCCTGCGACGCTGCGCGTGTTGTCGACGCAGGCGCTCGTGTTGGCCGATCCTGCAGCGCCCTGACGTTCAGGGGCACAACATCGTCACGCCGCTCTTGTCTCCGACGACGATGGGGCAGTGGGTCGTCGCGCGCTTCTGCATCGTCCACGCGGCCGTGTAGAAATCGGCCTGCGCCGAGATCTGGGTGGCCCACCTGAGGGCGCCCGAGCGCGAGTCGACGCCCATCACCCACTGGCCAGCAGACGTCTTGCCCGACAGGAACACGGTGCCCGATTGCGCCGTGAAGGTGCCGACGACGTGACCGTTCAGATTCATGCGACCCCAACCGGCCATCAGCGGTCGCACCGAGATCGGAGCCAGCGAAACGGCCTCGAGGGCGACGTCGGCGCCGATGGGCAGCGCGAAGACCGTGGCGAGATCGACGCGCGAGACGAGGCCCTGGTTGAGCTGGGTCTGCACGAACATCGTGCGGCGCACAGGGTCGATCAACGGAGCGACGCCCATCGATGACGGCAGCCGAAGGGTGCTCAACACCGTGAAGCTGTCGCCCGCGTCCTCGACGATCGCGAGGCGGTGCTCCACCGTGCGCGAGCCGGGCAGGTGCACCACGACGATGGGCCGCAGCCGACCCGTCACCTGCGGCGAAAGCACCACCACGCTCGCGTCGGGCGAGGCCGGCAACCCGTATCGCCACTTCGTCTCGATGATTCCGCTGCCGAACTCGACCGCGACCAGCAGGCTGCGTTGCCGTTGGCGGTGCCGAAGTAGCCACGCGAGCCAGACGCGCTCGCGGGTGATGAGATCGTCAGCGCGGCGCCTGTGGCCGACGTGAGCTGGCCCGTGGCGATGTCCGTCAGCTGATTCGGGGCGGGCACCTCGGGAGACAGCCGCAGCAAGGTCAGCTTGCCGTTCTTCTGGTTGACGAAGGCTCGCGTGTCCGACAGCGGGACGACGCCGAATGAGGCGGTGTCGTCGTTCGTCGACAGCGCGACCTGGCCGCGCACCGAACCTCCAGCGCCGTACCAGACCGCCCGCAGGTTGTCCGAGGCGAGCAGTGAGCCGTCTTCGAGCAGCAAGGGAACCTGCCCAGCTCCGGCCTTGCTCGTCAGCTCGACACTGGCGGCGCTCGTCCACGAGAGGCGCTTCGTCGCAGGGTCGTAGACTCGCAGCGTGCCGCCGTCGCTCACGGTGCTCGTGTACAGACACGCCAGCTTCGAACCGTCACCCGAGCAGCCCTGGCCGGCGAGGTTGCCTTCGACGAACTGCCAGTCGACCCGATGGGGTGCACTGACGTCGTCCACGGCCATCGCTCCCGTCGCTTCAGGCGTGCAGTGAAAAACGGGGCATGCGCCCTGGGTCGAGAGTCCTGAAGGGCCGGCAGCAAGCGCAAACGAGGGAAGAAGGCCGAGCAGCACGAGTCGCAATGGGGCTCCGGGAAAAGGGCCCCACGTCAACCCACCTCGTTCCTGGAAGTTGCGGCGCTTTCTTCAGAGCTGCCCGAGATAGGCGGTCAGCTGGGCTCGTTCGGCGTCATCGAGCACCGTCACGTCGCCGTGCGAGCGCCCACCGCACGAGGGGTCCTCGAACCGATCGTCCATGTTCTTCGCGCAGCCGTCATGCATGAACGGCGCGCGTCGGGAGACTCCCCGCAGCGAAGGCACCTGCCACGCCTCGTCGAGCCCAATCGACATCGTCGAGTCGTTGGTGAGCCGTGCGCCGGAGTGGCAGGCGTGGCAGCCGGCCTTCTCGAACGCGGCGCGGCCCTTCGTCATGTCGACGGGCTGATCGCGCGTGGGCACCTTCGGCACGGGGATCTGATCGAGGAACGTCGTGAGCGACGCGAGCTGCGTGGGGTCGGGCATGGCGCCGCCCATTCTCGCGACGAAGGTGTCACCGACGAGGCTGGTGAGATCGGGCAGGTCGCCCTTCCAGTGAAACGGCGCGGTCTGCGAGATGCCGCCTGCCAGCGGTTGCGTGCGGCGCTGCTTGCCGAAGAACGTCCACACGTGCCCATCCTCCAGCCCTTCGGGGTGACACGACGCGCAGCTGATGCCGCGTGACGAGGTGTGGAAGAGCTGGAAGCCGGGGTCTTCTGCGTCGTTCGAGCCTTCGAGCTCGATCACCACGTTGACCGGACGGCTGGTGGTCTGACTGGGGACGATCACCACGCGTGGCGGGCTGCGGCTGTGCACGAGCAGGCCAGTCGAGACGTAGGCGACCCCAACGGGTTGGCCGAAGGTGGCTGACGGCCGACCCAGCCTGTCGGGTTCGGGGGGACGAGCAGCCACGACTCCGCAGATGCCACCCGAGATCTGCTGCCCATCGAGGGGCAGCCGCACCACCGCGGAGTTACCCGCGCCGACCACCGCCACCTCGGTGCGATCGGGAGAGACCGCGACGTCGACGGGCAGCACGGCTCCGACCTCGAACGACGAGACGACCGCGTTCTCGTCGGCGACGGTGATCACCGAGCGCACGACCGACGAGTCACACGGGTTCGTGTAGTAGGGCACCGTGACCGGCGCGAGCCCGACCCGAATCGAGTCGATGTCGCCCTGCACCGAGCGCTGATGGGCCGTCACCGTGACGCCGTCGCCTCCGCTCACCGTGCGCCAGGCCACCGACGGAACGAACGAGGCCGGCTTGTTGGCCACCTCAGGCAGCGCGATCGAGGGCAACGGCAGCCCGCTGGCCGTCTCGGTGACGTCGATCAGCATCGCGGAGCGGAAGGTCGACACGCGCACCTTGCCGTTGCTCACGACGACATCGCGAAGATCGTGATCGAAGCGGCGCACGGTCGTGGCGCCCGTCGTCGGAATCGTCACCAGCTCGCCCGAAGCGCAGGCGACGTGGAGCGCGTTGAGCGACCCATTCCACGCCACACCTCGCGGTTCAGGGCAGACCGAGTCGGTGCGAATGAGCCGGGCCGTACCAACCGAGATGGTGGCGATCTGTCCTGTGCCTCGCAACGCGACCCGCACCTGACCGTTCGCGTCTTCGGCGCCGCGCGTGGGCTGACTGCCGGTGGGCAGCCGCACCGTGCCGTGGAGGCGGCCGGCCTTTGCGTCGATGACGTAGATGAGATCGCGCTCGGGGTCGCTCACCACGGCGAAGTCACCGCCGCCGGCCGTCGTCACCGTTCCTCCGAGGAGGGGCGCGGTCGCCAGGCGTGGCTTGCTGGAGATGGAGGCTCCGCGGCCAACCTCTCCGAGCGGGGCCTCGGGTGCGCAGGCCGCGAGCAGCACCGCTGCGGTCAGACAGACGAGTCGAATCGGCGGGTGGGCGCGAAGGTGCATGACGTGGGGTCTCGGGGGTGTGAAACGTCGCGGCAAGTATTGGCCCGCCCCTGCGTTCGACACAAGCGTCGGCACCCGCCCGTAGGTATATGTCGCGGCCATGTCAGGCCTCTTCATCACCGACGAGCAGATCGCCCACGCCCGCGCGCTGGCCCGCGACATCACCAACCCGATCTTCGACACCATCTCGAAGAACACGACCGTCTCGGTCGAGCGCACCGTCTTGCGGTGGTTCGGCGTCGACGGGGTGGGGAACATGGGCGCTCCGCTCGTGAACCTGATGGTCGATCGCCTCAAGGCCGCCGGCGTGCTGAACAAGGGCGCCGCGTATTGGTACGGCCGCGCGCTGCGCATGGGCGCTACCAGCCCGCTCGACGCCGTGGAGCGCCTCACCGCCGCGCCGCTCGAGACCCTCAAGCCGCTCTCGACCGAAGACGAGGCGAAGCTGCGGGTCGAGGTTCGCGCCGAAGCGCAGGCCATGGTGCAGGAACTCAAAGATCGCGTCGCCCGCCGCAACGCGCTCAAGGACGAGTTCCCGATGGCGCCGTCGCCGCACAAGTACCTGATCGTCGCGACCGGCAACATCTTCGACGACGTCGATCAGGCACGCGCCGCGGCCCAGGCCGGAGCCGACGTCATCGCGGTGATCCGCTCCACGGCGCAGTCGCTGCTCGACTACGTGCCGCACGGCGCGACCACCGAGGGCTACGGCGGCACCTACGCCACCCAGGAGAACTTCCGCATCATGCGCGAAGCCCTCGACGACGAGTCGAAGCGGCTCAAGCGCTACGTCGAGCTGACGAACTACTCGTCGGGCCTCTGCATGTCCGAGATCGCGTTCTGCGCTGCGTGGGAGCGCCTCGACATGCTCCTCAACGACGCGATGTACGGAATTCTGTTCCGCGACATCAACATGCGGCGCACCTTCATCGATCAGTACTTCTCGCGCCGCATCTGCGCCGAGGCCGGCATCATCATCAACACCGGCGAAGACAACTACATCACCACCGCCGACGCGTACGACGCGGCCCACACCGTCATCGCGAGCCAGTTCATCAACGAGACCTTCGCGCACCGCGCCGGCCTGAAAGACTGGCAGCTGGGCCTCGGCCACTCGTACGAGATCGATCCCTACAAGCCCGAGACGCTGCTGCTCGAGCTCTCGCAGGCCATGCTGGTGCGCCGCTGCTTCCCGAACGCGCCGCTCAAGTACATGCCGCCGACGAAGCACAAGGAGACCGACATCTTCTTCAGCCACGCGTACGACGTGATGGCCGATCTCGTCGCCATCTGGACGCGGCAGGGCATTCAGCTGCTCGGCATGATGACCGAGGCGATGCACACGCCGCTGCTCGCCGATCGCTACGTCGCCTTGAAGAGCGCCTCGTACCTGCACCGCGCCGCCCGCGGCATCGATGAGGAGTTCACCGTGCGCGAAGACGGCAAGATCGCCAACCGCGCGCGCTTCGTCTTCGGCAAGGCCATCGAGTTGCTCGAGGAGTGCCAGAAGGACGGCATGGTCGCCGCCATCGGCCGCGGCCGCTTCGGGGACGTGAAGCGCGAAGAGACGGGCGGAAAGGGCCTCGACGGCGTGGTGGAGAAGGCGTCGGACTACTTCAACCCGTTCCTCGACATCATGGAGGGCCGCTGATGCTCGCGTTGACGGTCGCGCTGGTGCTGAGCCAGGCCGAGCCGCTGGCGAAGCACGACTTCACCGGCGTCTCGATTCGTGCGCCGAAGTCGTGGTCGGTCACCAACGAAGACGAGACGAGCAAAGAGTGGGCGAGCGGCGACGATCGCGCGCAGATGGCGTTCTCGGCGTTCCCAGTCGAGCCCGTTCGGCCGGCCCGCGCCTGCGTGAAGCAACTCATCACGGCAGTGCAGAGCAGCGGCGAGCCCGATGCGGGTGTCGCTCCCAGCCCGTTCAACAACACGACCATCGGCGGTCAGCCAGCCGCCAAGAAGATCACCACCGACTTCATCGGCGAAGGTGACGAAGACAAGGTCGAAGCCAACAAGGTCACCACCACCACCATCGTCGGCTGCAACGGCAAGACGAAGTGGCTGCTGACGTTCTCGAACCGCACCAACGACGGCGCGAAGTCGGGCGCGTTGCTCAAGCGGGTGGTCGACTCCCTCACGTACGCGAAGTGACGCCATGACGACATCGACTCGAGAGAAGCTGCTCATCAGGGCCTACGGCGATCGCCGCGACGACGGCATCATTCAGCTGTCGTTCACGCTGCCAGTGACCGCCTCCGAGAAGGCGAAAGAGGCCGCCAAGCTGTACTGCCAGAAGCTCGGCCTCACCGACGTGAAGGTCGCCGCCATCGAGCGCGCCGCCGAGCACTACACGTTCTTCGTCGTCTACGCGCGGTCGGCCGTGGTGCTCGACTACAACGAGATCGACACCCCTGAGATCGTCATCAAGAAGAAGAGCTTCGATGAGCTGAACGCGTTCATCGAGCTCGAGATCGCCCGGCGCGTCGTCGTCTTCGGCGCCTGCACCGGCACCGACACGCACACCGTCGGCATCGACGCGATCCTCAACATGAAGGGCTTCTCGGGCGACTACGGCCTCGAGCGCTACCCGTGGTTCGAGGCCTTCAACCTCGGCAGCCAGGTGCCCAACGCCGAGCTCATTCGCCGCGCGAAGGAGAAGAACGCCGACGCGGTGCTCGTCTCGCAGGTCGTCACCCAGCGCGACGTGCACAAGGAGAACAGCCGCGCCTTCATCGACGAGGCCAAGAAGCAGGGCGTGCACGGCAAGATGACGCTGCTGCTCGGCGGGCCGCGCGTCGATCACAAGCTGGCGCTCGAGCTGGGGTTCGACGCGGGCTTCGGGCCGGGCACGAAGCCGTCCGACGTCGCGAACTTCATCGTGCACCAGGTGCTGCAGCGCATGGGCAAAGAGGCCCAGGGCGCCAACTACGAAGGAGCCCCCACATGAGCCACGCCCCCGTCGTCATTCGCCTGCGCATGTCGAGCCACGACGCCCACTATGGCGGCAACCTCGTCGACGGCGCGCGCATGCTCGGCCTCTTCGGCGACGTCGCCACCGAGCTGCTGATTCGCCTCGACGGAGACGAAGGCCTCTTCCGCGCCTACGACTCGGTGGAGTTCCTCGCGCCCGTCTACGCCGGCGACTACATCGAGGCGCACGGTGAGATCACCCAGGTCGGCAACACGAGCCGCAAGATGAAGTTCGAGGCGCGCAAGGTGATCCGCGCGGCGCCCGAGATCAACGACTCCGCCGCCGTGATTCTGGAGCCGCCCGTCATCGTCTGCCGCGCGACCGGCACCTGCGTCACGCCGAAGGACAAGCAGCGCGGAGCTGCGAAGTGATCGATCACCTCTCGACGTACACAGTGGCGTTCGAGACGGCGCAGGCCTTCTACGATCAGACGATGACGGCGCTCGGCTACGCGCGTACGGCTTCACTGGTGGCGACGTGGGACGCGGAGTTTCCCAACCGCCGCATGTGCGCCTACGGCCCGCCCGGCAAACGCATGCTCTGGCTCATCGAAGTGAAAGAGAAGCCCACGCCGCGGCACGTCGCCTTCGTCGCTCCGACTCGCAAACACGTGCAGGCCTTCTTCGACACGGCGCTCAAAGCAGGCGGCGTCGACAACGGCGGCCCCGGCGTGCGTGAGCAGTACCACCCGACCTACTTCGGCGCGTTCGTGCTCGACCCCGACGGCAACAACATCGAAGCCGTCACCCATGGAAAGGACTGATCGATGAACCCGATGGTCATCACCGCCGCGATGGTTGGCGCCGAGACGACGCGCGAGCAGACGCCGCACCTGCCGATCACCGCTGAAGAGATCGCCGAAGACGCCGCGAAGTGCCGTGAAGCTGGCGCCGCCATGGTGCACCTGCACGTGCGCACGCCCGACGGTAAGCCGAGTCAGGACACGGAGCTCTTCCGCGCTGCGATTCGGGCCATTCGCGCCAAGTGCGACATTCTCGTGCAGGTCTCGACCGGCGGCGCGGTGGGCATGAGCGTCGACGAGCGCTGCGGAGGCCTCAAGCTGACCGGCTCCGATCGCCCCGACATGGCGACGCTCACCACCGGCACCGTGAACTTCGGCCCCGACGTCTTCTGGAACCCGCGGCCGCTCGTGCGCGACATCGCCACGCGCATCAAGCAGCTCGGCCTCAAGCCCGAGATCGAGTGCTTCGACGTGGGCATGATCGACGAGGCCCGCGCGCTCGCGAAAGAGGGCTTCATCGATCTGCCCGCGCACTTCGACTTCGTGCTCGGCGTCGGTGGCGCGCTCTCGGCTGACGAGCGCGCGCTCGACTTCATGCGCAGCTACGTGCCGCCAGACTCCACGTGGACGTGCGCCGCCGTCGGCCGCCACCAGCTGCCCTTCGTCGAGCTCGTCGCCGAGCGGGGCGGGAACTCCCGCGTCGGCCTCGAAGACAACATCTACCTGTCGAAGGGTGTGCTCGCGAAAGGCAACTTCGAGCTCGTCGCCGACGCCGCGAAGCGCGCCAAGGCGAAGGGCAGGGTGCTCGCGACGCCGCAGCAGGCCCGCGAGCTGCTCCGCCTCGGGTGATCAGCCCGCGACGAACTGCGCCTGCAGCTCGATGTGCACCTCTTCGCCGACGAGCACGCCGCCGGCCTCGAGCGCCTGGTTCCAGTTGAGGCCGAAGTCCTTGCGGTTGATCACGGTGCTGCCTTCGAAGGCCCACCGCTGGTTGCCCCAGGGATCCTTCGCCTTGCCCAGCGACGTCACGTCGAACGTCACGTCCTTCGTGGTGCCGCGAATCGTGAGCGCGCCCGTCAGCTTGCCGCTGGTGAAGGACTTCGAGACGAACGTCATCGTCGGGTGATGCTCGGCGTCGAAGAAGTCGGCCGACTTCAGGTGGCCGTCACGCTTCTCTTCGCGCGTGTCGATGCTGCCGATCTGCACCTCGGCTGAGATCTTCGCCGTCGACAGCTCGTCTCCGTCGATCGTCATCTGGCCCTTCCACTGCTTGAACTGCCCGCGCACCTTCGTGACCATCAGGTGCCGCACCCAGAAGCCGGCCTCGGAGTGAGAGGTGTCGATGTTCCACGTCGCCATGTGTGTTCTCCAGTTGGGGTTGCTTGACCGGGCCTGAGCACGCGCCGGGCCAGCCCCGCTCCCGAGGGAGAGCGTCGTGGGCTGTCGTTTCGAGGCTCTCAAAACGAGTCGACCGACTCTCAGGAAGACCGATTGCTCCCCCTGTGGCTCTCGTGGGAGATCACGCGGCGTGCGGCGCCTGTCCCTCACGCTGTTGTGCTGCGCCTGCGGAGTGACCGACCCCCAGACGTTGCGGCCGGTGGCGCAGGTCGAAGGCGCGCTGTCGGTTCCCGAGGGCCTCACCGGCGATGCGTGGCTGTTCCTCTACCGGCCGACCGAAGGCCCGCCCGGCGAGCCCGCATTTCCCGTCTTCGTCACGGGCGTCAGCGCGCAGCGGCTCGTCTCGACCGGGCGGTATCTGTTCGGAGAAGTGGCGGCGAACCCATGGCGGCTCTGGGGCTTCTTCGACGTCGATCAGAACTTCCGCGCCGACGTCGACGTGCTCGCACAACCCACGGCAGGCGATCGCACGGGGCAGGGCGTCGAGTTCAACCTGCAGCCCGGCCGCCCCCACGTGCTCGACTACGCCATCGCGGAGCGGGTGCCCTTCGAACCGCCCGCCTTCCACGTCGAGAACGTCGACGGAAACACCTTTCCCCTCGATGCCACTGACGGCGTGGCCCTCACCACCCTCAACCTCGTCGCCGACGCGCTCGGGCGGTTCGACAGTGCGAAGACGGGGTTCGTGATCGGCCTTCGCGATGACGACGGTGATGGGCGGTCAGACGACGTGGACGGCGATCGCGTGCCCGATCTCACCTTCACGGCGCTGCTCCGCTGGCTTCCGAGGCCCGGCCAGCATCAGGCTGACTCCGACGTGGTGGTGCCGCTGGTGCTCAACCCCGCGCCCTTCCTCAGTCAGCTGGGAGGAGATGTGCGACAGCGACTCCTGATCGATCGGCTGTCGCTCACCGTGTTGCCGCAGGCGCAGGAGGTGCTGCGTCGCAATGGCCGCCGCGAGGTGCGCACCTTCGGGCGGCCTCCGGTGGGCGAGTACGAGCTGATCGTCCTCGGAGGAAATGGCCAGTTCTGGCGCCTGCCAAACCAGCTGGGTCCATCGGTTCAAAGTCAGGCGTTGCGCTTCCGCTTCGAGCGGGCCGCGCCCTGACGTACAGTCTTCGCTCCCTCGAATGAACGCGTCTCCGGAATCCGATTCGGTCATCGCGAACCCGCTGAGGGCGAGCGGTCTGATCGACACGGAAGGGCTCGAGCAGGGCCGCAACTACGTCAAGGAGCACGGCGGGCTGCTCTCTGATGCCCTGCTGCGGCTGAACCTGGTGAAGGAGGGCGACTTCCTCCGGATCTTCGCCGAGCTCTACAGCACGCGCTTCGTGAAGTCGGACAAGCTGAAGACGCTTCGCCTCGACGAGGTGCTGCTCGAGCGCGTCGGCGTTCGCAGCGCCGAGCGGCTGCGCATGTGCCCGATTCGGTGGGACGAGAGCGCCGGAGAGCTGCACGTCGTCGCCGCCGTGCCGCTGTCGTCGAACCTCGAGCCCGAGCTGCGCCAGTCGGTCGGCGCGCGCATCGTCACCGTCTACGTCGCCACGGCAGGCTCGGTGGCCGCGCTCATTCGCAAGACCTACTACCGCGACGAGTCGGCCTTCGCGCAGATGACGCCGAACGGCGCCGGGCCCTCACTGCCGAACAAGGCCCACGAGACGATGGACGAGGAGGTCGGCCGCGAGAAGACGATGTCGTCGGCCTCGCTGACGCCGAGCGACACCACCGGCCTGAACGAAGAGTTCGAAGCGCCCGCTCAGTCGACCGAAGGCAAGACGGTGATGGTGAACATCAACGCCATCGCCGACACCGCGACGATCGCGACCCTTCGGCGTGAGAACGCCCGCTACCGCATCGCGCAGGAGTTCCACCGCCGTGTCACGCTCGAGCGCAACCTCGAGGCGATGGTCGATCGCATCCTCTCGGTGCTCTTCGAGCTGATGCCGGCCGAAGGCGCTGCCATCTGGCTCACCACGGGGCAGTTCGCGTCGAAGTCGAAAGACGGCTCGCGCCAGGTGCAGGTTCCGCGCGCGGTGTACGAGCAGGCGATCAACTCCGAGAAGGGGCTGCTGACCCACAACGCCCTCGTCGACGAGCGGTTCGATCGATCCGCCTCCGTCATGGTGCGCGGCATTCAGAGCTGCATGGCGGTGCCGCTGCGCACGCGAAACGGCGCGGTCGGCGTGCTGTACGTCGAGTCGATCAGCATGTCGGCGGCCTTCTCGGACGACGATCTGCCGCTGCTCGACTCCATCGGCTCTCAGGCCGCCATCCTGCTCGACAACGCCGCGCTGCTCGCGAAGGTGCGGCAAGAGGTCGAGCGCCGCGCCCAGCTCTCACGCTTCCTCTCGGCCGCGGCCGTCGACGAGGTGCTCTCGGGCCGGCTGAACCTGAAGATGGAAGGCGCCGCCGCCGAGGTGACGGTGCTCTTCGCCGATCTGCGCGGCTTCACCACGCTCTCGGCCGCGATGAAGCCCGAAGAGGTCGTGCGCTTCCTGAACCAGTTCTTCCAGGAGGCCGTCGACGCCATCGAGCGCAACGGCGGCACCGTCGACAAGTTCATCGGCGACTGCGTGATGGCTTTGTGGGGCGCGCCGCTGCCGAAAGAGGGCGATGCCCGCAACGCCTGTCGCGCCGCCCTTGAGTTGATCGAACGAGCCTCGCGCATTCGCGTCGCTGGCAAGCAGCTCGAGATCGGCGTGGGCGTGCACACGGGGCCAGCCGTCGTCGGTGCGCTCGGGTCGAAGCAGCGCATGGACTACACGGCCATCGGCGCCACGGTGAACCTCTCGGCCCGGCTCTGCGGCATCGCGCGTGAGAACGAGGTGCTGGTCACCTCTGACACGCTGATGCGCGCCGGTCCGGGCGTCATCACCGAGGCCGGTGAGGCCGTCATCCTCAAGGGCCTCGACACGCCCATCGTCCCCTACACGCTCAAGACGGTGTCGCAGCCCCTGCAGCTGAGTCAGATCTCGAGAGGAAGCGGCCCTCTGAGCACGCAACCCGGCGTTCCAGGGCCGTTCTCCAAGCCGCGCGGGAAGTAGCGCTCCGTCGTTCGAGAACCGGTCTTCGAGCGCACGGGTCGTCGCGGGCCCGAGCAGTGACGCTCGAAGCAGCTCCCCGCGCTGACGGAAGGTAATGGTGGCGGCGTCAGACCCCTTTGCCTGGCTGTCGGCCACGCCCCCGACGAGTGCGTTGACTTGAGGGCCTGATGAGAGAGGCTGCGCGCCGTTCACTCTCTCCCAGGAGTCACTCTCATGCGGAAGCTGCTCATCGCGTCGATGCTGTTCGCGTTCACCGGCTGTGGAGGCGTCAGCCCCGAGGTCTACGCCGTCGTGGTCGACTTCTTCACGCTGCCCGACAGCTGCTACCTGAACAACGCGCAGCCCAGCAACGTGACGACGAACGATGCGCCGTCGCTGCTCAACATTCAGGTGTGGGACGGCGCCGAGCAGACGGCGGTGCTCGAGCTCGAGAGCGGGCTGCGCACGATCGACATGGGCGACGCGCCGACGATCACGCTGACGGGCCTGATGAAGGGGAAGCGCGGCACGGGCGGCTGGATCTTCTCCAGCAACACCGTCGAGAAGTCGACGCAGGTCGGCCGCACCCTGACCGACGACACCAAGCTCGAGCTCACCTTCGAGCGAGGCAACACCTTCAAGGGCACGGCCGCGCTCACGTCGGCGCGCACCTGCGCTGGCAGCACGTGCATGGGCATGCAGCCCTCCTGCTCGGCGACGACGCCGATCTCGGGCACGCGCCTCGAGGTGAAGTACGAGCGCGCTCCCTGACCGGTGTGGCGCCGCGTCTTGAATGGAAGGGCTCCCTCGAGCGCCGAGCCCGAGGCGCGGCAACTCGAGGAGACGGCGGCGGCGGTGAAGTCGGTGTCGCCGGCCGCGCTGACCGCACCAGGCGCCCGCGTGGCCTTCTGGATCAATCTCTACAACTCCTTGTTCCGGCACGCCGTCCTGGTGCTCCGACCGACGGGCTCGGTCCTGACGAACCTGCTGCTGTTCGAGCGGGTCAGCTACCAGGTCGGCCCAGCCGTCTTGTCGCTGAGCGAGATCGAACACGGGGTGTTGCGGCGCAACCAGCGCGCGGCTCCGTTCTTCCGCAGACCCTTCTCCGGAAGTGACGTGCGGCTCGGCTGGCAGGTCGAGCAGGTCGACCCACGGATTCACTTCGCGCTGAACTGTGGTGCCGTTTCGTGCCCACCAATTCGCGCCTACTCAGGCCCGGAGCTCGATGGTCAGCTCGAGCTGGCCACGCGCAGCTACCTCGCACGACACACCCACGTCGATCGCGACCGTTTCGAGGTGACGTTGAGCCGCCTGATCTCGCTCTATGCCGCCGACTTCGGCAGCCAGCTCGAGGCGGTGCGCTTCACGGCCAGACATCTCGACGGCGAAGATGGACAGTGGCTCGCTGAGAATGCGGGACGCTGCAGGGTGAAGTTCGGAAGCTACGACTGGCGGCTCACGGTGTGAGTTCAGCCCGCGCGCTTCTTCTCGAGCGCGTTGATGCGCGCTTCGTGGTTGGCCACCTGGGTGCGGAGCTTCCGGTCATCGACCAGCACCTTGCTGAGGTCGGTGATGGCGGTCGCGACGGTGACCAATTCTGTCGAGAGCCGCACCTCGGTCTCGATCTGGCGACGCTCGAGGCGCTCGAGCCGTTCGTTGGTCTGGTCGAGCCGTTCGTTGGTCACGTCGAGGCGGCTGGTGAGATCGCTCCGAGTGGCCTTCAGCTCGTCGCGAATCTGACCGAGGATCTTCACGGTGAGTTCGTTCATCCTGCGAGCAGTATCAGAGCGGGCTGACATGACTGCTCGAGCCTACACATCGGGTGCACGCGTGTCAGGGGCGTGAGGTAAGGAGTCCGGCTCGCGATGGACTCTGCTCCCACCACGCCGGCCGCTGCGCCTCCTCCTGAGATCGTCGACGTCGCCACGCTGACGCCGATGATGAAGCAGTACCTCGAGGTGAAGGCCCAGCACCCCGGCGCGCTGTTGTTCTTCCGCCTCGGCGACTTCTACGAGCTCTTCTTCGAAGACGCGGTGAAGGCCGCCGAGCTGTTGCAGATCACGCTCACGTCGCGCGCGAAGGGCCTCGACCGCGTGCCCATGGCGGGCGTGCCGTACCACGCAGCGAAGCGGTACATCGCGCGGTTGATCGAGGCGGGCCAGAAGGTGGCGGTCTGCGAGCAGCTCGAGCCGCCGGGCGGGAAGGGCATCGTCAAACGAGAGGTCGTGCGGGTGATCACGCCCGGCATGGTGCTCGACGACGACGTGCTCGAGGCGCGAGAGAACAACTTCCTCGGAGCGCTCAACCCCGCAGACGGTGACGAGGCCTGGGGCGCGGCGCTGCTCGACGCGAGCACGGGTGAGTTCTTCGCGCTGCAGCCCGGCCCGCTCGAGGCGTTGCTCGACGAACTCTCGCGCGCGAGCCCGAAGGAGCTGCTGGTACCCGAGGGCTTCGGTGAGGCCGAGCTGGAGCGGGTGCTGGGCCACTTCACGCGCCGCCCCACGGTCGCCACGCTCCCTCAGGACGCGTTCGATCAGAAGCGGGCACGCGCCTCGTTGTCGTCGCACTTTCAGGTGAAGTCGCTCGACGGGTTCGGCCTGGCCGATTCGTCGGCGTCGGTGGGCGCTGCCGGGGCTGCGCTCCGCTACCTGAAGGAGACGCAGAAGAGCCAGGCAGGCCACGTCGATCGCCTCACCGTGTCGACCCGCGGCGGAGCGCTCATCATCGACGAGGCGTCACGCGCGAACCTCGAGCTGCTTCGCACGCTGAAAGACAACTCGCGCGCAGGCTCGCTCATCGGTGTCATCGATCGATCGGTCACCCCGCTGGGCGCGCGCCGCATCGCCCGGTGGATCACCGCACCGCTGGCCGACGTCGAGGCGATCACCGCGCGTCACGACGCAGTGCAGGGGCTGGTCGACGGCGCTTCGTTTCGCGAGACGCTCGTCGAGGCGCTCAAGCAGGTCGCCGATGTCGAGCGGCTGTGCGGAAGGCTCTCGCTCGCCTCCGGTGGCCCGCGAGATCTGAAGGCGCTCGCCCGCTCGCTCGAGGTGCTGCCTGGCGTGGCGAAGGTCGTCGCGACGGGAAAAGCGGCGCTGCTCAAGGCGCTCTCGGGGCCGCTCGATCACTCCGAGGTGCGCGCGTTGTCGGCCGTGCTCTCGAAGGCGCTGGTGGAGGACCCTCCCGCGGTCGTCGGTGACGGCGGCTTCATCGCGAAGGGCTACCACGCGCAGCTCGACGAGTACGCAGCGCTCGCCTCGACCGGGAAGGACTACCTCGCCAAGCTCGAGACGCGCGAGCGGGAGTCCACCGGCATCGGCTCGCTGAAGGTCCGCTACAACCGGGTGTTCGGGTACTACCTCGAGGTCACCAAGTCGAACCTGCACCTCGTGCCGAAGGAGTGGATTCGCAAGCAGACCACCGTTGGCGGCGAGCGCTACGTCACCGAAGAGCTGAAGACCTACGAAGAGAAGGTGCTCACCGCCGATGAGAAGCGCGTGGCCATCGAGCTCGAGCTCTTCGAGGCGCTGCGCAAGCAGGTGGTGGCGTGTGCGGGGCCGCTCCGCGCCGCGGCCGAGGCGGTGTCGACGCTCGATGCGCTCGTCTCGTTCGCGCGCGTGGCCGTCGAGAACAACTACGTGCGGCCAGAGATCGACGAGTCCGCCGTGCTCGAGATCACCGGCGGCCGGCACCCGGTCGTCGAGAAGGCGCTCAAAGAAGACTCCTTCGTGCCGAACGACGTGCTCGTGAACCGGCAGGATCGCCAGGTGCTGATCATCACCGGCCCGAACATGGCCGGAAAGAGCACCGTCATGCGGCAGGCTGCGCTGGCGGTGGTGATGGGGCAGGCCGGCAGCTTCGTGGCCGCGAAGAAGGCGCGCATCGGCCTGTGTGATCGCGTCTTCACGCGCGTCGGCGCCTCGGACAACCTCGCGAAAGGCCAGTCGACCTTCATGGTCGAGATGACCGAGACGGCGAACATTCTTCACCACGCGACGCGGAAGAGCCTGGTCGTGCTCGACGAGATCGGCCGCGGCACCAGCACCTTCGACGGGCTGTCGATCGCCTGGGCCGTGGCCGAGCACCTGCACGATCGCGTCGGCGCCAGAACGCTCTTCGCCACGCACTACCACGAGCTCACCGACCTCGGCCGCGAGAAGGCCCGGGTGAAGAACTGCTCCATCGCCGTGCGGGAGGATCAGGGCAGGGTGATCTTCCTGCGCAAGCTGGTCGATGGCGCCGCGAGCCGCTCGTACGGCATCGAGGTGGCTCGGCTGGCGGGGCTTCCGCCTGAGGTGCTCGCCCGTGCGAGAGAGTTGCTCGCGAACCTCGAGGCTGGAGAGTTCGACGAGACCGGTCGGCCACGGCTGGCTCGCCGCGCGACGGCAGCTGCGAAAGAGAAGGAGCCGAAGAGCGCTGCCGTCGACACGAGCCAGATCAGCCTGTTCGGCGGAGGACCAAAGACGCCTGTGCGACCGAACGCCGAGGCGGTGCTCGCTGCGCTCGAGTCGTTCAGCGTCGACACCACGACGCCGCTCGAGGCGCTCACCGCCATCGCGCGGTGGAAGGCGTCGCTCAAAGGCCCATGAAGCAGACGCACTGGATTCGCGCCGGAGTGCCTACCCTCGAGGCGGCGCTCGAGCTGTTCGAGGCCCAGGTTCGTCGCAGCGGGCACGTCGACAACTGGTGGTCGTGGGAGCTCGCGCGGCTGCCCGACGGGACGGTGAATCTTCGCGAGCCCGGCTCCATTCCTGCGTGGGCGGCTTCACCCGAGGCGTGGCGGCGCGCGGCGTGGGCGCAGGTTGGCGCGCAGCTCAGGCTGAAAGGGCCGCCCGTCGTCAGCTCAGGGCCCATCTCGCCAGACGACGGGGAGTGTCTGAGCGCGCTCGACGACTCGAGGGATTGGATGGCGGAGCTGCCCGTGATGCTCGAGCGCTCGATGGCCTGGCGTGCGCCGCCGGGAGTGCCCGAGCTCATCGCCGAGTCGATTCGTGAGAGCGCAGCGGCCGGAAAACGGCTGCTCGACGGGCTCTCGGCGGCTGAACGCCTGACGCTGCCGTGGTTGCCTGCGCAGGCTCCTGATGACTGGCCAGCTCACTTCGTCGGCGACACGCAGGCGCCCGTCATCGACTTCGCCGTGACGATGCACCACTGAAGCCCGGGTTCGCGTCCCAGATGATCCCTCGCGTAACGCTGGAGCCCGCCCACGCCTTCTGAGCAGACTGAAGGCCGTGCAGCTCGCCATTCCCCACGCGCCCAGGCCGGTCTCGCTTCGTCAGGTGCCGGGGGCCGTGCGTCGCGTATCGCTCGTCGCCGCTGCGTGCGTGGCGGGCGTTCTGCTCGTCGGGTTGCTCGCACAGGTCTCGGTGCGCTGGGTGACGGAGGAGGCCCGCTACATTGCGGGCGCCGACGTCATCACCGGCTCGGTCGTGCGGGTCGATCGCTCGAAGATCGATCGCAGCACCTGGCCCGTGGCAGTCATCTATTCGTTCGGGAGCAGCCAGCAGTCGGCGACGATCGAGGTCGAGGCCGCGCGCGCAGAGCGGCTGGGAAAGGGCGCGTCGATCGAGCTGCTGGTGCGCCCCGATGCGCCCGGCATCGCGCGAGAGAAGGCGACCATCGAAGGGCAGGCGGGCAGGGGATCGTTCGTGCTTCCCGTGCTCGGAATCGCGATCGTCGCCGCGCTGCTGGTGCTCGTGCGCGAGCTCCAACGGGCGATGCGTCGCGAGGTCGAGCCGCTGCGCACAGGGTTGCTGGTGTGGCTCACGCCTGATTCACCGCTGCCCGAGATCTCCGGGCCGTTTTCGTTTCCCGCACACTACTTTCGCGATGACGTGAAGAAGGCCGTGGTGGCGCGGGCCGATGGGCGTCGCAGGCCGGTGAAGAATGGCGAGAAGCTGCTGGCCGCCGTCGCTCCGCGCGAGCCCACGTGGGTTCGGGTCGTGGACGAAGAGGTCGCGACGTCGCTGGGATGGTACCGCTGAACGTGCGGCACCGTGACGCAGCGGAAGGACACGCGCTTCGGAGTAGTTCGCGCGCCCATGAACCTTCGGCGAATCGTGGCGCTCGCGGCAGCGGGATTTCTGGCGTGCGGCGGAGTCTCGACCTCGACCGACGCTGGTCATGATCATGACCACGGCGGCGGCATTCCTACGGCCGGTGGAAGCGCGGCGGCGGCTGGAAGCGCGGCGGCCGGTGGAAGCGCGGCCGGTGGAAGCGCTGGTGGATCCGCCTGCAAGGCTTCGGGCGTTGCCTGTGCCTCGGCTGGCGACTGCTGCTCGAATCAGTGTCACCCGCACGGCGCTGGCAGCGAGTGCCACTGAGCAGGCGGGCTACTTCGGAAAGAACGTCGATTCGTAGTTGAAGACCTCGAAGGTGACGCAAGCGCCGCCTGGAAGGCTCTGTTGGTGGTCGAGGTCCCATTCCACCAGCGTCGCGCCCTTCACATGCGCGACGAGTCTTCCCCGGGGAGCCGACGCTGTCGTCAGCACCTCGAACTCGAGCGACCCCCGAACTGCCCTGTAGATCCGTTCGCAGGTGGCGTCGCTTCCCCTCGTCTTGCACTTCTCCCCGTAGACGAGGTCGACGTGCCTGGAGGTCGGTGACGCCTCGAAGCGGGTGATCATGTGCCCTTCATTGTCCTCGCGAATGACGAACCCGACGACGCCATCGCCTGCTTCGCTCACGAGGGTCGCGGTCGTCGTCACCTCGTGCTTCTTCGGGTCCGAGTAGCTCTCCAGGGTTCCGACGGTCTTGAAGTGGACGGCCCGGCACGTGTTCGGCAGCGGGCGTGCGCCGACAACCGGGTTGGGCGTGACTGTGTTGGGCACCGACTGGCGGGTCCACTCGGCTTGCCTTCGGCGAAGGTCCTGCATCCGTTGGAATGCCTCGTCGCGTTCACGTTGCTGAATGGCGAGGTTCTCGTCGCGGCGCTCGTCTTCGTCGCGGTCCTGGCGGCGGCGAAAGGTCTCTCGTTCACGCTGCTGATCCAACCGGGCCTGCTCGACCCGCTGTCGCTCGAGGTTCTCTCGCTCGAACCGCTGCTGCTCCTGCTGGCGCGCGAGGGCCTGCTGTTGCTGCGCCTGCTGCTGCTGTTGCTGGCGGTACATCTCTTGTTGCTGCTGCTGTCGGAACAACTCCTGCTGCTGTTGCTGCCGGTACATGTCCTGTTGTTGCTGCTGCCGGTAGTAGTCGTCGTCTGCAGCAGCGACGCGAGCGATCAGAACTGCGGTGAGAAGGAAGGTTCGAGTGGAGGGCATTCCAGGGCGAGCTGCACGAAGCCGCGCACCGCAACGCCCTGGAATCGCGGGCCAACCTCCGCACCACTGGACCGCTCAGTCACGGCAGCAGAGGACGCCGCCCTTGTCTGCGTTGGCGATCGCGTTGCCGTCGTACTGACAGCTCGAGTTCGGGCAGCCCGACTTGGTGACGATGGAGCCCTCGGCGAGGTGGCTCATGGTTCCACCCACGCACTGCCACGGCCCCAGGTTTGGCTCTGCCTCGTTGAACCCGCAGGAGCCTGCCTGGGTGCTCGCGAGCGCGCGATTGAGCGGCCCACAGTTCTTCGCGGCCTGCAGCTGAATGCCCAGGTTCCCGCAGCCGAAGACGTCGTTGCTGCTCGTGCTGGTGTCGCAGGTCGTGTTGTTCACGCTGTTCTGCACCACGGCGAAGAAGAGCGAGCTGGCGGGAGCTCCGGCAGGCACGGCGTCGGCGCACGAGTTGTTTGCCTTCATGGCGACTTCGTCTTTGCCGCGGCACACGTGCCAGCCCGCGGAGCAGAGATCGGCCGAGGCGCAGCCCACGCCTTCACGATTGGTCCCCGTGTTGCCCGAGCCGCGGCCACAGCCCGGAGCGCTCGCCGCCGTGACGCCGGGAATCGTCCACGCTCCGGAGCAGCCGGCAATGGCCGGGTACGCGCTCAACGACTGAAAGCCCTCTCGCGTGCCGTCAGCGCAGCCGAAGCGATCCATCACGCCGGCGTCGACTTCAGGAACCCCTGCGTCGAAGACCACGCCCGCGTCGAAGACGACGCACGCGCCGTTGTCGCAGATCTTCTGGGTGCCGCACGGCGTTCCATTCGCGACGCGATCGATCACCGGCCGGCCCGACTCGCAGTTGATCATCGCTTCACAGACGCGCTTCGTGGCGAGCACCGTGTCGGTGCCTTCGGGGCAGAACGGGCCGTTCGGCGCCGCGCAGGCCTGAGGCCCGGCGCACCGTGCGGTCATCATCGGGCCATGGCGGTTGGCGACGCAGGTGGCCTCTCCCGCAGGGCTGGGGTCGCCATGCACGTCGACGTGATCGAGCCCGCTGCAGGGAATCGCGCCACAGCGCGCGTCGTCGGACGCTCCGATCATCATGCCGCCCTGGCAGATCACGCAGACCGGCAGATCGATCGCCTCGTCGATCTCTCCGTCTTCGTCGTTGTCGAGGCCATCGCAGGTCTCGGCCGGCACGATCACCTGGCGCTTCGAGAGATCGATGGTCACCTCGGTCACGCCGCCGGTGCTCACCATCACGCCAGGCTGTTCGACCGTCTGAAGTACGGCTCCGGCCGAGTTCACCGAGCTTGCGCGCAACACGTAGGTCGCGGGCATCAGCTGATCGACACGCAGGGCGAAGGGGAGCGTCTCGATCAGCCCCGACTTGTCGATCGTCGCCGACGGGCCGACGACGGCCACTGCGAGGGTCACGCCTTCGGGCTCGACACCCACCAGGTTGACCTGAATGGCTCCGTTGCTCGCTCCCACGACGCGACCCTTGCCGCAGTCGCAGCCCGCCATGACCAGCAGCAAGCAGAGCGTGAGGAGTCGATTCATGACGCGCGCGAAGAGCAAACGATGTGCCCCAGAAAGTCAGGCCGAAGATAGCGGAACTGCTGGCGGAAGAATCAACCTGAGGACGACTTGCCTCCTCAGGGAGGCGGCGAGCAGATCGACCGGTTCACCCCGAAGCCGATCGCGATGCAGCGCGGCAAGGTGGAGGGGCAGTCGGCCGGCACGTCACAGAGCTGGCTGCAGCGCTTCGGGCCCACGCGCGGTTCGACGCAGAGGGCGCTGGCGCAGTCGGTCTCCAGGGTGCACGGCTCGCCCGCGACACCAGCGCCTCTGGCGCCCGGCACGCACCAGACGTTGGTTCCGGTCGTGTCTTCGCTGAAGCAGCGGAAGGTGGGCGCGCAGTCGTCGCTCGAGAAGCAGGGGCAATCGGTCTTCACCGAACATGCTCCGCCGTCCCAGAAGCGGCTTGGGTTTCCCGCATCGACGGGTGTTCCAGCGTCGGGGTGGCCCGCGTCGGGCGTTCCGGAGTCGATCCCCGCATCGACGGGAGCCGAGACGGGAGAGCAGGCGCTGATGACGATGAGGAGCAGGACGGCTCGCATGCGGGCCCGCCTAGCACTCCGGGTGGCGGCATTCGCCGATCGAACGACACGAACGAGCGCGGCTGATGGCGCCGCTACGCAGCGGCGGGGCTCTGGGTTATTGGCCGCGCGTCATGGAGCGCTCCCGTCTTCGCCCGGTTGGTCTGTGGTTGCTCGTCGTCGCCGCCGCGGTCGTGGTGCAGGTGATGCTGGGTGGCGTGACGCGGCTCACCGACTCGGGCCTGTCGATCACCGAGTGGAAGCCGATACTCGGCGTGATCCCTCCGACGAACGACGACGCGTGGAGCGAGGCGTTCGGCAAGTACCAGCAGATTCCCCAGTTCCAGCGGCTCAAGTCGCACCTGACGCTCGAGGAGTTCAAGTTCATCTACTTCTGGGAGTGGTTCCACCGGTTGTGGGGCCGCATGCTGGGCTTCCTCTTCGTGATCCCGCTCGCGGTGTTCTGGAAGCAGGGCCGGCTCGAGGGCCTGAAGGGAAAGTTGCTCGGCCTGCTCGTGCTCGGTGGCGCGCAGGGCGTGATGGGCTGGGTGATGGTCGCGAGCGGTCTGCAGGATCTCGTCTACGTGAGTCACCTGCGGCTGGCAGCGCACTTCATGCTCGCGGCGGTGTTGCTGGCGGCCCTCGTGTGGCTCGGCCTGTCGATGCTGCGCGGCGGAGGGCAGCCGGGCACGGAGTTCGTGAAGCCGACGGGTGTGCTGGTCGGTGTGCTCGCGGTGCAGCTGACGTGGGGCGCGTTCATGGCAGGGTTGAAGGCGGCGCTGGTGGCTCCGACGTGGCCGACGATCAACGGGCAGTGGCTGCCGACGGCGATCTTCGGGAGCGGCGAGTGGTGGTGGAACGATGCCCTCGCGGTGCACGTGGTGCATCGAACCCTGGCGTACGTGCTGGTGATCGCGCTCGCGGGCTGGTGGTGGCGAACGAAGATGCTGCTCGGCTCGTCACGGCACGTCGTGCTGGGGCTCGTCATCGCGCAGACGGCGCTCGGAGCGTTGACGACCGTACAGTCGGTCTACGCGGGCCGCTTGTTGTGGCTCGGAGTCGCGCACCAGCTCGTCGGGTTGTCGCTGATGATGGCGTTGCTGGTCGCGTTGCATGAGCTGCGTCGACGCGAAGTCGTGCGCGAGCCGAAGAACCAACCGGTCCCCCTGCCCGTCGTGGCCTGACGCGGGGTATGTCCGGGGGATCATGCTCTCGTCGCTGCTCGCGCTCTCACTCGCTGCTGGTCCTTCGACGTTGCTGGTCTGGGGAGGCGGCAAGACTCCCGAAGAGGCCGCGAAGTCGCTCGCCGACTGGAAGACCAAGTCGCCTGAGTGGCTCACCTACGTCCAGCTCGCCAGCGGCTATCCCCGCATCATCGAGAGCAAGACCGTGACAGGGCTGAATCCGGGCTTTCACATCGTGGTGCTGGGCGCGTGTGATGACGGCGCTGCAGGCTTGCACGCGCTCGATCTCTTCAAGCTCCTCGAACCCAGCGTGTACGCCAAAGACGTGACGTGGGCTGAAGCAGCGGCGTGTCCCGCTCCCGTCGGCGACTGGAACTGGAGCCCCGTGGTGGTTCGCGTGAAGACGAAGCAGGCCTCACTCGCTGGCTTACTGGTGTTTCGCGAGAAGGCTCCCGACATGAAGGCGGCGATTCGCATCGACATCAAAGGCGGCGCTTCGACGCTGAAGTGGTTCGACGAGGGTGACAGCGACTGCGAGCTCGCCGGAGCGTTCGACGAGTGGCGAGGCGGGATCGCCTACGAGAGCATCTGCATCACCGGACGCTGCACGAGCAACGGCAGCTCGAGGTTTCGAACCGCCTTCACTGTGAAGGACGGCGAGATCGCACGGACGGTGAAAGAGGTCGAGGTCATCTCGAAGATGCAGTGCGACTAGAGCAATAGGTCAGCCACGACGAGGGGCGCTGTCGAGAGCCTCAGGAGCAGCAGTGCTTTGCGTCCGCATCTGCTCCTCAGTGGACGTGCATCGCGCGATGCCACCGCTCGGGGATCTCTTCGGGTGACCTCACGGGGACGCCGGGCGGCTCCTTCACGATCGGCATCACCTTCGGCCGCGCGGGATTGAACGGAGGCTTGTCGAACCCGTTGCCATCGGCGTCGACGTAGATCGGGTTCGTGATGGCGAACGGCGCTGAGGGCGTCACACCACCCATCAGCCCCGGCGGGTTGTAGGCGAGCGGCGCCAGACTCTTCGAGCCGTACACCATGGCCACGAACCAGGTGTCGTACGTCGGCCGCGTCACGCGGAACGACACGCGCTTGCGGTAGCGCCGATAGGTCACGCCGGCTTCGCTCGCCGCGACCTCGAGATCGGCCGCGCTCAAGGCGATCGTCTGATTCGCAATCGGCGCAGGCCAGTTGGTCTGCGATCGACCATCACACGCCACCCGAGTCGTCGATGCTCTCGGAGTCGCGGCATCGATGGGACACGCGGCGTCGTCTTCGGCTCGATGCGAGAACAGCTCGGCGCGCGTCACGTCGAGGTACTCCGGCACCTGAACGTCGAGCTCGACCGTCACGTCACCGGCGCCGTTCGGCACCACGCCACCGATTCCCACCGGCATCGTCGTCATGGCGTTGCTCGCGTCGACGCGAAATGCGCGCGCGGTCACGAACGGCCCGTTGCCCACCGTCGCCTGCTGCAGGTTCAAGCGCTCGCTCAGCCGTGCCGGTGTGAACGCCGCAGGCGTGTCGACATCGACCTTCACCCAGGTGCGCCACCCGGTTCCGATTCGGCCGTAATGCGTGTCAGAGACACCGGTGCCGGCAACCCGAAGACCGCGCGAGAGCATCACGAACCAGTCGTTGAACTTCGAGTGCGCGAGGTCTCCAGTGCCGTCGTAGAGATCCTCCGCGTTGTTCAGCAGCTCGAACGCGTTGAAGTCCGACGACAGCAGCTTCGTGTCAGAGGCCGTCGCGTCGCTCTGCACCGCCATGCGCAACACCGTCGGGTCGATGCGCGTCGCGAATGTGTCGGTGTCGACCTTGAGCGCGGTGAAGCCTCCGAGCGATCCACGCGCGTGGTTGATCTGAATGGTGCGGGCTCCTTTGCGGCGGGCCTCGGCGAACATCTCTTTCGCGCTCAGGGTCGGCCCCGTCGCGCCTGCCCAGTCGATCGCGCCGCCGGTGATGGGATCAGCCGGGTCTCGCGTGAGCGGGAAGAGGTTGTAGTGGCCGTACTCCATGGGGCTGACCTCTTCGCCGGTCACCGAGGCGAGGAACGGCGTCAGGCCGGTCTGGGCAATCACCGGAGCGAAGTCCGTCACCACGTCGTGATCGGTGCTCACGATCACATCGAGCCCATCGGCCGCGAACGAGAGCGCGCGCGTCGCGTTGTCGATGATGCTGTCGGGGCTGCCGACGGCGTGCACGTGAAAGTCGCCGCTCATCCAGTTGTTCGTGTCGATGACCCTCGCGAGCACCGCGTTCACCGTCGCCGGCTGCGTGCGAAGATCGATGGCCGTTCCGGGGCTCATCGGGAACGTGTTCGGGAAGACGGAGAACTCCGGCCCGCGGCTCACCACGACGACGTACTGATCGGGCGGGAGATCGATCGTCAGCGCTCCGCTCGCGGGCACGTAGGCGATCTCGCGCACCGAGTCGGGCATCGGATCTTTCGGCGTGTCGGTGAAGAGAATCAGCGACCGGCTCGGAGCAGGGCAGGGGCCATTGGGACAGAGCACCGTCACCTTGGCCGGCATCGGCCCGCCGTTCACTTCCCGCACGTTCACGGTCAGGCGCTGCGGAGAGACGAGCTCGAGCGTCAGCATGGTCGGCGTGTCAGCCGTGATCGTCGCGCGCACCTTCGCCGTCGGAAGTCGTCCAGGCGCCCAGGCCGAGACGTCGTACGTGCCGACCGACACCAGGCCCGAGAACCGGCCATCGCTGCCAGTGAAGAGCACATTGCGGGTCGAGCCCGAGTTCAGCACCACACGCGCGTTGGCCAGCGGCTGACCTGACGAGCGCACGACGCCCGCGATCGTTCCGATGCGAGAGGTTGACGTCGCGCGGCCCTGTTCGATCAACGTGCCGATTTCTCCGAGGTCCTTTCCCACCCAGAAGTCACGAGCGAGGGCTGCATAGCCGCGGGGTGGCAACCGGATCTCACCGGCGCGCGGATCCGCCGACGGGTTGACCCACGCGAACAACCCATTGAGCCCATCGGCGCCGACGATCGATCCCGTGATGCCTGCGACCGTGAGCACCGCGTTCTGACCTTCGGGCTGCGTCGGGCGCGCGGGTTTGTACGGCGCATAGCCATAGGCGATGCCCGCGCCCTGGTAGCCGTACCAGCTCATGCGATCGAGGCCGAAGCACAAGCCCCCGAAGCCGAAACCTTCGGTGCACGCGCGTGGGTTGAAGAACTCGAGCACGTAGCCGGGGTCGGTGAGATCTCCGACGGCGAGCTCGACCGTCTGCGACGTGCTGACGTTGCAGAAGTTCGAGATGTACTTGAGCCGCTGCTCGTTCGGGTTCAGCACGAAGTAGCTCGTGATCTTCAGCGGCACCGCCACGTACGGGTCCGCCAGCGGGGCGCGACCGAGCGACGACACGAGCTGGCTGCGAATCGAGAGGTAGTCGTTGGGCTCGTCGTTGCCGGTGACCGCGAGAATGGCGGCCTTGCCGTCGCTGCCGTCGCGCAGGATCTCGAAGCGCTCGGGCTTCATGGTGCGGCCGAAGTTGTAGAGCAGGCCCGTCTCTCCGAACTGATCACCCGCTGGAGTCGTGACGAGATCGGCATCGAGAATCGTCCCGCCGAACGGCTGCGGCCCGAACACGCGCCCGTCGCCCTGCACGATCACGCGAATCTTCTCGTTCTCGAACAGCCAGTCGCCGATGCGCCCGTGCGCGTTGGGCCCGCCGATCAGTTCCGAGGCCTGCGTGATGCGCTTGAGGCGAACCGTGCCCGAGTTGCCGCTCACGAAGCCGTCGAGATCGTCGACGTCGCAGCGCCCGGTTGCCATGCCTCCGCCCGTCGAGCCGCCACCTGCACCGCCGCCAGGACTTCCGCCGGCTCCACCATCGACGGTCGGGTTCGTGGGACAGCCAGTCAGCAGGATCGTGACGAGAATGGAACTGAGTCGAGACACGCTCGTGACAGCATGCCGTGGTTGGTCACGGAGCAGAAGCAGGCAGCTTCTTCGTGATCGACTTGAGCGCCGCGATCCACAGCCCCGCTTCCTTCTTCGTGAGGCGCGAGCGCTGCAAGGTCGTCATCAGATCGTCCATCGCGTGACGGTCGTCGTGCTGCAGGAAGCTCGCGCTGCGCAGCGTCTCTTCGAGGCTCGCGCGCACCGTGCGAAACGTCGCGTCGTCGGCGAGGGCAGGGCCGGGCGCCGGCTTCGTCGCGCGCGAAGCCATCGCCACTTCGTACGCGTACACCCCGACCGCCTGCGCGAGGTTGAGCGAGGGCTGATCGTCGGAGGAGGGAATGAACGACAACGCATGACACTGCCGAACGTCGTCGGTCGTCAGCCCGTTGCGCTCGTCGCCGAAGACGATCGCCCACTTCTCGTCGTGACGATCCTGCGCCTCGGTCGCGACCTCGCGAGGCGTCAGCCGACGGCGCCCATCGATGAGCCGCATCGTCGTGCCCACGACCCACGAACAGTCGGCGATGGCCTCTTCGAAGGTGTCGACGCGCCGAACGGTCTCGAGCAAATCACCCGATTTCACCGCCAGCCGGTGCATGCCGGGCACCTCGAGCAGCTTCGGGTTCGGCGAGACGACGACCCAATCGGCCAGCCCGAAGTTCTTCATCACCCGGGCGATGGACCCGAGGTTGTCGGCGTTTCTCGGGCGAAGGAGCACCAACCGCGGAGGCGTCATGACGTGGGCGCCTAGCATCTGCTACGAGCCTTTTCCGCCATGTCCGTCGCCGCCGCCCCGCGTCTCTCGATCATCTCTCCGGTGCAGGACTTTCTGTTCTTCTTCCTGTCCGCCTCGGTGGTGCTCATCGCCTGGGCGGCCACCGCCTGGTTCCACGTCGACCCGTTCTACGTGCTCGCCACCGTCGGCGTGGTCTCGAACGGCCCGCACCTGGTCGCCACCTGGAGCCGCGTCTACTTCGACCGCCGCGAGGTGAAGGAGCGCCCGTTCGCGCTGCTCGCCATGCCCGGCCTCATCTTCGTCGCGGTCGCGCTCATCACGTGGAAGGCCGGCTACTCCGGCAGTCGGCTGCTGAACTCGACGATCCTCTACTGGGCGACGTGGCACTTCGTGGCGCAGAACTGGGGCATCTTGCGCATCTACCAGCGCAAGTCGGGTGAGCCCGAGACCTCGCTCGCGATGAAGATCGAGCGGCCGTTGTTGTTGCTCTTCGTCCTCTGGTGCGTGGGGTATCGAATTCACACCGGCCCGCGCGTGCTGTTCGGCACCGAGGTGTTCCACGTGGTGCCGCCGGCGTGGCTCATCTGGAGCCTGTTGGTCCCCGTCGTCGTGCTCGCCGTGCTGTACCTCGTGCAGCGCGTGCAGCAGCGGAACCAGCCGTGGGCGAAGGCCGGGTGGATTCGCCTCGCGTTCTTGTTCTGCGCGTTCCTCGGGTTCTTCGTGCCGTTTCAGATGATCACCACCGACGACACCTCGGCGTTCGCGGCGGCGGCCTGCTGGCACGGGTTTCAGTACCTGGGAATGGTGCGTTTCTACCACCGCAACACCTGGCGAAACGGCGTCGACCCGAACGCGAAGATCATCTCGTGGCTCTCTCAGCCGGGCTGGCAGCGCGCGGTGATGTACATGGCGTTCCTCGGCGCGCTCGCGGGCTCGGTGTACGGCGTCATCTACGGCCTCTCGCTCGTCACGAAGGACGCGGGCTGGAACTTCGCGACCTGGGGCGGCGTGGTGTGGATCACCCTGACGCTCTCGCACTACTGGCTCGACGGCGTGATCTGGAAGCTTCGCCGGCCCGAGCTCGCGCGGCGGGTCGGCATCGAGGGTGTTCCCGCCTGATGGGATGACGGTTGGTGTGTCGCAGTGACGGGCGTGGGGCAGCGGCATACGCTCCCGCGCGCCCGTGAAGACCATCGCTCTCATCGCGAAACCGAAGAAGGCCGAAGCCGCGCAGCTTGCCCGCCAGTTCAAGGCGGCGCACCCGACGCTGGAGTTCCTCGTCGAGGCGCACTTCGCCGAGCAGCTCGGCTGGGCCGCGACTGGAGCCGACGAGCTTCGTGAACGCGCCGAGCTCGTGATCGTGCTCGGTGGCGACGGCACGCTCATTCACGCCGCGCGCACGTTGCGGGGCCGGCCGGTGCCGATTCTGGGCGTGAACCTGGGCTCGCTCGGTTTCATGACCGAGATCCCCGTCCCCGATGCGCTCACGGTGCTCGAGCAGGTGCTGAAGGGCACATGCAAGATCGCTTCGCGCATGAAGCTGTCATGCAAGTTGATCCGCGACGGCAAGGTGATTCTCGAAGACGAAGTGCTCAACGACATCGTCATCTCGAAGTCGGCGCTCGCGAAGGTGTCAGATCACGAGACGTGGCTCGATGGCGCGTACGTGGCGACCTTCAAGTCCGACGGAGTCATCTTCGCCACGCCCACCGGCTCCACCGCGTATTCGCTGTCTGCTGGCGGGCCGATCGTTCACCCGTCGATCGACTGCGTGGTGGTGACGCCGATCTGCCCGCACGCGCTCACGCAGCGGCCGATCGTGGTGCCGGCCGATCAACCGCTCCGCGTGCAACTCACGAGCGAGATCAACGACGTCTACCTCACCATCGACGGACAGGAGGGCCAGCCGCTCAGGCTCGGCGACCGCCTCGAGGTGATGAAGGCCGAGTCTCGTGTGTTGCTCGTTCGCAACCCGAGCATCGACTACTTCGGAGTGCTCCGAACGAAGCTGCACTGGGCCGAGCGCTGATCACCGCTCGCGCAGGCCGCCGGCGATCCACGCCTGAACGATCGCGATGTCCTGCGCGCTGACGCAGGGGAACCCTGGCCGGTGGAACGCTCGTACCTCCCACGTGCGGCACGCCGTGCCTTCCATGCCCTGATCGGCCAGCACCCACCCGATGCAGGTCGCGACGGTCTGGCCCGAGCACATGGTCGACGGTTTGCCGAGCGCGTCGTATCGATCGGCGAAGCTCGCGAGGCCCAGGTTCCCTGATTCGTGGCAGCGGGTGCAGTGGCGCGAGAAGATCGGTCTGGCGTCTCTCTCGTACGTCGGCATTCCAGCGTCAGTCACCTCGCCCGCATCGACTGGTCCGGCGTCCGCGATCACTCCCGCGTCTGCGATCATGCCGGCATCTGGCAGGAGGGCGCCCGCGTCGGACGAGACGCTGGTCATCACGCTGCCAGCTGCCTCCGTTTCGAGCACCGGAACGCCGCACGCCACGACGACCAGACTGGCCACGACGAGCCTCATTCGAGCGGTCATGCGCCGGGTATGCCGCCCGAGAAAAACGGGACAGAAACCGGGCGTCCGTGCGAAAGACGCAGCGTCTCTTTCGTCACTCAGGAAACCGTCATGGCCCGCGAATACCCCCTCGAGCGCTACCGCAACATCGGCATCATGGCGCACATCGACGCCGGCAAGACGACGACCACCGAGCGCATCCTCTATTACGCCGGCGCCATTCATAAGATGGGCGAGGTCCACGAGGGCACGACCACGACCGACTGGATGCCGCAGGAGCGCGAGCGCGGCATCACCATCACCTCGGCCGCGATCACGTGTTTCTGGACGCACGACAAGGTGAAGCACCGCATCAACATCATCGACACGCCCGGGCACGTGGACTTCACGATCGAGGTCGAACGATCGTTGCGCGTGCTCGACGGCGCGGTCGCGGTGTTCGACGGCAAGAACGGCGTCGAGCCGCAGTCCGAGACGGTGTGGCGGCAGGCCGACAAGTACCAGGTGCCGCGCATCTGCTTCATCAACAAGATGGACGCGCTCGGCGCCGACTTCGACATGTCGGTCGCATCGATCAAGGAGCGCCTCGACGCCCGACCGCTGCTCATGCAGCTGCCGCTCGGGAAGGAGTCCGAGCTCAAGGGCGTCATCGACATCGTGCGCATGAAGGCGCTGGTGTTTCACGAAGAAGAGAAGGGCAGCATCTACGACATCGTCGAGATCCCCGCCGAGTTCGCCGACGCCGCGAAGGCCGCCCGCACCGCGCTGCTCGAGACCGTGTCGGAGCTCGATGACAAGTTGATGGAGCGCTACCTCGAAGACGAAGGCGCCAGCATCACCGAGGCCGAGATTCGTGCCGCCGTTCGCAAGGGCTGCATCGCGATGAAGGTGTTCCCCGTGTTCTGTGGCTCGGCCTACAAGCACAAGGGCGTTCAGCCGCTGCTCGACGCCGTCATCGACTATCTGCCGTCGCCGATCGATCGCCCACCGGTTCACGGCCTCGACACGAAGGGCGAGACGGTGACGCGTGAGACGAAGGACGACGCTCCGTTCTCGTCGCTCGCGTTCAAGATCATGAACGACTCGTTCGGCACGCTCACGTTCATTCGCGTGTACTCGGGCAAGCTCGAGTCGGGCACCGCCGTGTGGAACACCGCGAAGAAGAAGCGCGAGCGCGTGGGCCGGCTGGTGCAGATGCGCGCCGACAAACGTGACGAGATCGACGCCTGCTACGCCGGAGACATCTGCGCGATCGTCGGCCTGAAGCTCGCCGTCACGGGCGACACGCTGTGCAACGAAGCGCACCCCGTGCTGCTCGAGAAGATCGAGTTCCCCGAGCCGGTGATTCAGTTGGCGCTCGAGGCGAAGTCGACCGAAGACGCCGACAAGCTGGTGGCCGCCCTGGCGAAGCTGTCGGTGGAAGATCCCAGCTTCCGGGTGAAGACCGACTCCGAGACCGGGCAGATGATCATCGCCGGCATGGGCGAGCTGCACCTCGAGATCATCGTCGACCGCCTCAAGCGTGAGCACAAAGTCGAGGCCAACGTCGGCAAGCCGCAGGTCGCGTGGCGCGAGACCGTCACCGCCACCGGCGAAGGCGAGGGCAAGTACATCAAGCAGACCGGCGGCAAGGGTCAGTACGGCCACGTGAAGGTGCGCGTGTCGCCGAACGAGGTCGGCAAGGGGTTCGAGTACAAGAACTCCATCGCGGGCGGCGCCGTGCCGAAGGAGTTCTTCGCGGCGATCGAGATGGGCATCACCAACTCGCTCAACCGCGGTGCGGTGGCCGGCTACCAGCTGATCGATCTGAAGGCCGAGGTGTTCGACGGCAGCTTCCACGAGGTCGACTCCGACGAGATCAGCTTCACGATCGCGGCGTCGATGGCGTTCAGCGAGGCCTGCAAGGCGGCGTCTCCTGCGCTGCTCGAGCCGGTCATGCGCGTCGAGGTGACGACGCCGCACGAGTACTACGGCGCGGTGACGGGCGACCTCAACCGGCGGCGCGGCACCATTCGCGGCATGGGCTCACGTGGCTCGCTGCAGGTGGTCGACGTCGACGTGCCGCTCGCGGAGATGTTCGGCTACGTCGATTCGCTGCGCACCCTCACGCAGGGCCGCGGCAACTACTCGATGCACTTCGGGAACTACGCGCAGATTCCGCCCAACATTCTGCAGCCGCTGCTGTTGCGTCTGCGCGGTTACTGAGCGGGCTTCTTCAAGAGCGCCTCGACGGCCTTGCGCATGTCGAGGTGTTCGATGGCTCCGGCCGCCGCGAACTCCCAGCCGTCTCCTGATGGCGACAGGAAGATGATCACCGCTCCTTCGGCCGCGGGCTTCTGTGGCGAGTAGTACGTGTAGATGGGGATCTTCCGAACGCCCTCGAGGTAGTAGCGCTGGTGCACGGTGAGGCGCGTGTCGAAGTCCGCAGCGTCGACCTGAATCGTCTTGCCGACCTCGACCTTTCTGCTCTGCGCGTGGAGAACTTCCTTCACCACGTAGCGAGAGCGGATGCGCGTGTACGCCGGGTACTTCTCGGTCGAGCCGCCCTTCGGAGCGATCGCGATCTCGGTCTTCACCGTCGCAGGTGTTGCCGGTTCGACGATCGCGATGACGCTGCTTCGGGCGATGAGATCCTTCAGCTCGATCTGATCATGACTCTCGCTCGTAAACGCCTCCAGGGCCGTGAGCAGAACGGCGGTGGTGACCACTCGGTTCATGCGCATGGCTGAAGTTGAGTCGAGCAGCCCGCGCGGAACAAGGGCGCGCTTCACTCGGGGTCAGAGACATGCGATTCGGCCCGTCGAGGGAAAACGATGCGACACCACGTCAGAGCTGTGATCGATGACACGCTGAACGCGCTGAAGGCCCAGGGCTTCATCTCGTTCGAGACCATTCCCAACTACTCCGTCGACGCCCCGAAGAACCTCGACCACGGCGACTGGGCCTGCAACGTCTGCATGGTGATGTCGAAGGCGGTCGGGAAGAAGCCGGCCGAGCTCGCCGACGCGATCATCGCGCACATGGTCGACCGCAACTCGATCATCGTCAGCCTCGAGAAGGCCGGCCCGGGCTTCCTCAACATTCGCCTGAAGGACGTCGTCTTTCAGCGCGTGGCGCGGGAGGTGCTGAACCTCGGCACACAGTTCGGCCGCAAGGCTCCGAAGTCGACCGGCAAGAAGGTCATGGTCGAGTTCGTCTCGGCGAACCCAACTGGCCCAGTGCACATCGGTCACGCGCGTGGAGCCTTCATGGGCGACGCGATCTCCCGGCTGCTCGACGCCGCCGGTCACGACGTGACGCGAGAGTTCTACATCAACGACTACGGCAAGCAGGTCGAGACCCTCGGCCGCACCGTGCACAAGCGGTACCGGGAGCAGTTCGGCGAGCAGATCTCACTCGTCGAAGGTGAGTACCCGGCCGAGTACGTGATCGAGATCGCGAAGACCTGGAAGGCCGAGGTCGGCGACGCGTTCTTGAACAAGCCCGAGAGCGAGTTCCTGCCTGCGGCGATCGCGATCGGCATTCGCGAGAACATGAAGGCGATCCGGTCGACGCTCGGGATGGCGAACATCACGCACGACGTGTTCTTCAGCGAGAAGTCGCTCCACGAGTCGGGCGCGGTCACGTCGATCGTCGACGTCTACAAGTCGCGCGGCGTCACCTACGAGGCGACCGAAGGCAAGCGGAAGGACAACAAGGAGAAGGTGCGCGACGCCGAGTCGAAGGCCGCGAAGTACGCCGACAAGCAGCTCGGTGGCACGTTCCTCATGACGGCGACGTGGCAGGACGAGAAGGGAAAGACGCCGCTGAAGGACGAGGAGGATCGAATCATTCTCCGCGCCGACGGCACGCCGGTCTACCTGACCGCCGATCTCGCGTACCACAAGGCCAAGTACGACCGCGGCTACGAGCTGATGGTCGACGTCTTCGGAGCCGATCACGCCGGCCACGTTCCGCGCATTCAGTCCGGCATGCACTTGCTCGGGTTCGACACGAAGAAGCTCGAGTTCGCGCTCGTGCAGATCGTGCGGATCACGCGCGGTGGTGAAGAGGTGAAGGTCAGCAAACGAAAGGGGACGCTCTTCGAGCTCGCCGATCTCATCGACGAGGCCGGCGCCGACGTGTGCCGGTTCATCTTCCTGATGAAGACCCGGGACGCGCAGTTCGACTTCGATCTCGACGATGTGAAGAAGCAGTCGAAGGACAATCCCGTCTTCTATTTCCAGATGGGTCATGCCCGCTGCGCTCAGGTGCTCAAGAAGGCGGAGGAGAAGAACGTCCCCTTCATCGGCATCGACAAGGTGACCGACGCGCAGCTCGCGCGGCTGGCCCTGCCGGAAGAGAAGATGATGCTGAAGAAGATGTCGCAGCTGCCTGATGTCGTGGCGAGCGCGGCTGATCGGCTCGAGCCGCACCACGTCCTCTATTACTGCCAGGAACTCATCGGCGACTTCCACGCCTATTACACGCAGTACAAGTCGGACCCGATCATCAGTGACGACGTCGACAAGACGCAGGGCCGGCTCGCGATGGTGGCCGCGCTGAAGCAGACCCTGAAGAGCGCGTTCTTGATCCTCGGCGTCGACGCTCCTGAATACATGGAAGCCCAAACGGAGGAGTGATCATGACGGCGCTGCTCCTGGTCTTTCTTGCAGCAGCGCCCGATGCCGGTACGCCGCAGACGTTGCCTGAGCTGCGGCGGCTGGCGAAACAGCTCGAGCCTGACATTGCTTCGCCGTGGGTGAAGCAGTGGCTCGTGAACGTGAACGAGCTGAAGCCCGTCACGCCGAGCACGTGGTTCTGCTCGAAGGACAAGAAGACCTGCGCCGAGAAGAACCCGGGAGACTTCACCGAGCGCACGATCGACGACGACTTTGTCTACGCGCGCATCAGTGATCCGCTCGGGTACACGCGCGCGTTCGAGCTGATCGCCGAGACCGGGTTCACGCCTGCCGGGAAGAAGGTGCTCGATTTCGGGTACGGGAATCTGGGGCAGTTGTTGATGCTGGCTCCGCTGGGAGTCGAGGCGCACGGACTCGAGATCGATCCGTTGCTGCCGATCGCGGGGAAGAAGGTGAGCCCGAAGAAGGGAAGGGTGGTGCTGCATCACGGGTACTTCGCGAGTGACGAGAAGCTCGTGAAGGAAGTGGGTGGCGGCTACGACCTCTGGCTCTCGAAGAACACGCTCAAGCGTGGCTACGTGCATCCCGCCGAGCCGCCGGATGCGAAGGCGCAGATCGATCTCGGCCTGGACGACGCCGGGTTTCTGTCGCTCGTTTTCTCTGAGCTGAAGCCGGGCGGGCTCTTCGTCATCTACAACATCGCTGCGCCGAAGCCCGGGCCGTACAAGCCGATGGCCGATGGGCGATCACCGTTCGCGAAGGAGTCGCTCACCGCAGCCGGGTTCGAGATCATCTCGTTCGACGCCGATGATTCGCCGAAGGCGAAGGCCATGGCCGCGAAGCTCGAGTGGGCGACCGATTGGCCTGATGTGCAGGACACGCTGGTCGCGACGATCACGATCGCCCGCCGCGCGAAGCGCTGAGTTGTTCTGGACCGAGGCCGAGGGCAGACACTTCGACAGGACACTGAAGGCGCTTCGCACGATCGACAAGGCGCTCTGGCAGTGATCCACCCGTCACTGCCCAGCATCCGAGATCGCTGCTTCGAGGTCCGATCGCTCCGCTGATTTCGGAGCAAGGCTTGCCTGCAGTCGCGCCCCGGGGAGGTCGCCTCGCTTCAGAGCTGCCCAGCCGCGAAGCAGTGGAACGGTTGGTTCGTTCAGGCGCTCCAGAACAGCCAGGTCTTCAGGAAGCCGCGCGGGGTCCATGTGAATGAAGGCCCACGCTCGCTGCAGCCGTGCGCCAGCATGATTCTGGTCGCTGGCGACCGCCAAATCGAGCACCGCCAGCCCGGCGTCGACGTCTCCCTTCGAGTTGAAGACGATCGCCTGTGTCACCCGCAAATCTGGGCTCCACTGCTCGGCCGAGACGCTGTCGAGCAGACGCTGCAGCTCGGCGGTCTTGCCGAGACGCTCCAGTGCATAGGCTCGGGAAGCAATCAGGTAGGGCGTCTGGGCTCCGGTCTCGGCTTCCTCAATCAGTGTGATTGCGTCGGCGTAGCGTCCTTCGCTGTTTGCCTGTGCGATCGCGTTCGTGTCGGTGGTCATGAAGGTGGGCACCAGCGAGAGCGGAACGATCGCGACGTTCACCAGCACCGCGGCGAGGGCGCGTTTCGACCGCTTCTCGAGCCACCACGCCAGAGAGATGCCCGCGGTCAGCCCACCCAGGTGCGCGAAGTTGTCGAAGGAACCGAAGAGTCCCATGCCGAACCAGATCGCGATCCACCACAGATCGCCCCGACGGCTCTGAGCCACAGCCTTCCAGTCGCCGAGGCGCGAGTACTCGAGCCAGAAGCTCGCCCCGATACAGCCGAACAAGGCGCCAGACGACCCGGCAGCGACGACGTCGTGTCCAAGCACCGAGAGCGCTGAACCAACGATGCCCGACACCAGGTACAGGAGCAGAAACCGCGCTGGGCCGAGGGCACGCTCGACCGGCGCGGCCCACGAGAAACCTGCCACCAGATTCCACGCGAGGTGCGCGATGCCGATGTGCAGGAAGCACGACGTCAACAACCGCCACCACTCGCCCCTCCACACCAGCCCCCGCCAGCTCGCGCCCCAGATCAGGAGCGTCTCGTTGGTCGTCGTGTCGCCACTTCGTTCGGCGAGCACGAACACGACGATGCAGATCGCAAACAGCGCAACCGTCACGGGGGCGCGCGTAAGCCTGGTGCTCAGTGACTCAGGCTCGGCCATTCACTGCACTCCGGCGTCGGGCTTCTTCCTCGCGCTCAGCTCGGGAAGCGTCGCCTTGAATCCGGCCGACAACGTCGCGAGGTGATCGAGCACGTCATCTGACTGCGCGCCCTCGGTGAGAAACGGCTGACACGGCCGCTCGGGGTACGCGTCGCTCCTCGCCGGAGTGATCTCGATCTTCTCAACCGCCTTCTTCGTCACCAGCAGGTGCACCAGCGCCGTGCGTTTGTCTCCCGGGTTCCAGTTCCCGCCGAAGACGAAGTTCCCCAGCGAGTAGACGATCGGCTTCTGCTGATACAGCTCGATGCCCTGCAGCACATGCGGGTGCGATCCGATCACCGCCGACGCGCCGGCCTCGATCGCCGCGTGACCCAGCTCCATCTGGTACGGCTCGGGCTGGCCCTTTCCCTCACGGCCCCAGTGGAAGAACGGAATCACGTGATCGGCCTTCTTCTTCGCCGCGCGAATGTCGGCCTGCAGCATCGTCTTCAGCGCGGCAGTGTCAGTGAAGTGTCCCGCGACGCCCGGAGTCGACTCCGTCGCGATCACCTCTTTCGGCTCGATGTTCCGATCACCGAGAAAGAAGTACCCGAGGAACGCGACCTTCACGCCCTTCACGTCGACGATCGCCGGCGTGCGAGCATCGGCCAGTGATCGCCCGGCTCCGAAGCGCGAGATCTTCGCCGTGTCGAGCACCGTCAACGTGTCGAACAGCCCCTCCGCGCCGTAGTCCATGAGGTGGTTGTTCGCGAGGCTCACCACATCGACACCGCCGGCCTCGAGCCCCGCCACCAGCTCCGGCCGCGCGCGGAAGTTGAAGTTCTTCTGCAGCTTCGTGCCCTTGTCCGTGAAGGGACACTCGAGGTTCACCACGTAGAGATCGGAGGCTCGCGTCAGCGCCTTCACCCGCTCGAACCCCCACACGAGCGCCTGATCCTTCGGCGTGCCTTTCTTCACCAACTCGTCGGCCCACTCCTCGACGTGAAATCCGAGCGTCACGTCTCCAGAGAACGTCAGCCGAACGGGCACTTCCACGCCGGCATCGGGCACCGCCGCCAGCAGGGTCAGGGCAACACAGAGCATCCCCGTACTTTCGTTCGGGTCTCCCGCCGGGTCGAGGCAACACTGCCCGTTCGAGAGCCACGACGGAGCCCGGCCTTGGTGCTAACCCTCCCCGTTCATGGCGCGCGACAAAGACCCGCTCGGCCAGTCCGACGAGCACAACTCCCGGGGCATCGAGCTGGCTGATCGCGGCTGGCTCGACGAGGCGATCAAAGAGTTCAGGAAGGCCATCGAGCTCGACCCGAACTCGGCGCACGCCCACGACAACCTCGCGACCGTCTTCGCCGAGAAGAAGCAGTTCCGCGACGCGCTGGCCGAGTACCTCACCGCCATCAAGCTCGAGCCCGACTCGGCCACCGCGCACTACAACCTCGCCGTCTTCCTCTCGACGCACGGAAACGAGTTCGCCGTCGCCCAGTATCAAGAGGCGATCGCGCTCGAGCCCGACTACCCCGACGCGCACCTGAACCTGGGCCTCGCGCACGCCGACGCCGGTCGCATCGAAGACGCCAAGAAAGAGCTGCGCGTCGCCATCGAGCTCGACGCTGCCGATCCATTCCCGAAGCACGAGCTCGCCGCGCTCATGATGGACGAGGGCGATTACCGCAGCGCGATCACCTTCCTCAAAGAAGTCACCCGGCTCGACCCGAAGAACTTCGAGGCCTGGCTCGATCTCGGTATCTGCTTCGCGCAGAAGGGCTTCTACGCCGAGGCCGAGCGCTCCTACGACAAGGCCGCCGAGCTCAACAAAGACGACGTGCTGCTCATCTACAACCAGGCCGCGCTGTTCGCGCTCTGGGGCCGCCCGGCTGATTCGATCGCGTTGCTGGTCCGCGCGGTCGCCGCCGACAAAGACAAGGTGCAGGGCTGGCTGCGCACCGACCCGATGTTCGACTCCCTCAAGGGGCAGGCCGAGTTCGAGGCCCTGCGCTGATGGAGGTCTGGGCTCTCGTCGGCGCGCTGGCCCTCGTGCTGGCGAACGCGTTCTTCGTCGCGATCGAGTTCGCCCTCGTGAAGGTGCGCCCGACGCAGCTCGAGGCATTGGCAGAGCAGGGCAAGGCGGGCGCCGCGGCTGCGCTCGTGATGCGCAAGAACCTCGACACCTGGCTGTCGGCCTCGCAGGTCGGCATCACGCTCGCGTCGCTCGCGCTCGGTTGGGTCGGTGAGCCTGCGTTCGCGCACTTCATCGAGCCCGTCGTGTTGCGCATGGCTCCCCAGACCGACGCCGCGCAGGCGATCGCCAAGACCATCGGCGTCGTCATCGCGTTCTCGATCATCACGTTCCTGCACATCGTCGTCGGCGAGCAGGTGCCCAAGACGATGGCGATCGCGAACGCCGAACGCACCGCCCTCACCCTGTCGTGGCCGATGCGCGCGTTCCACGCGATCGCTTTTCCCGTCATCTGGATCCTCAACATGGGCACGAAGGTCGTGCTCAAGCTGCTCGGGCTCGGCTCCGCGAGTGGAGACCATGGCGAGGCGCTGGGCGAAGAAGAGCTGAAGCTGATCTTTTCGTCGTCCGCCGAGGCCGGCTCCATCGACGCGTCACGCGCTGAGTTGCTCGAACGCGCCCTCGCCATGGTCGAGAAGACCGCGCGCCAGGTGCTGGTGCCGCGATCGCAGATGCGCTGCCTCGATCTCGAGCTCTCGCTCGACGAGAACCTCGCGGTCGCCCAGCTGTCGGGCCACACCTGGATGCCCGTGATTCGCGGCTCGCTCGATCGCGTCGAGGGCCTCGTCAACGTGAAGGACCTGCTGTTTCTCCTCACGAAGAAGGAGCTCACGACCATCGCGCAGGTGCAGCGGCCGGTGCTCTTCGTTCCCGAGGCGATCACGCTCGAGCAGCTGCTGAGCGAGTTCAAACGCCGCAACAAGCAGATCGCGATCGTCGTCGACGAACATGGCGGCACCTCGGGCATCGTCACCATCGCCGACGTCGTCGCAGAGCTCGTGGGCAACATCGCCGAGCTGGGTCGCAAGGTGGAGCCCGTGAAGGCGCTCCCCGGCGGCAAGCTCGAGCTGCCAGGCACCGCACAGCTCGACGACCTGGAGCACACGCTCGAGATCGAGTTCGACGTCGACAAGTCGCAGGTGACGACGATCGCCGGCTACCTCATGGCGAAACTCGGCCGCGTGCCGGTCATGGGTGACGCGTGGACGCACGAGCCCTTCAAGATTCACGTGGTGAAGGTGGATGGTCCGCGCGTGCAGCTGGTACGCATCGAGCCGCGTGAGCCGATGATCGAGCCCGCTCGCAGCCCGCCGGTTCGTCCGCCCTCGACGACTACGACGTGACCACGACTCCCGCGCGCCGCAGCACCTCGAGCGCGTTGGTCGTCGTCACGATGCCGGGCCGCAACGTGTAGTCGAACGTCATCTCGCCCTCGATCATCAGATCGCGGAAGTGAACGTTGCGCGCCTTGCCGGTCAGCTCCTCCTCGAGTTCGCAGAGGGCGAGATCGTGCGTCGTCACCGCTCCCGCAGCGCCGAGCAACAACAGCTCACGCATCAGATGCTTCGACGCGAGCGTGCGCTCCCTGGCGTTGGTGCCCATGAACAGCTCGTCGAGGAGGAACAGGCACGCGTTCGGGTGCGCGCGCGACGTGTCGAGCAGCAGCTTGATGCGCTGCACCTCGGCGTAGAAATACGACACCCCACGCTCGAGCGAGTCCTTCACGCGCATCGAGGTGAGCACCTGCGTGCGGCCGACGCGAAACGCCGACGCCGTCACGGGCAGCCCCGCGAGCGCCATCACCGTCGAGAGGCCCATGGTGCGCATCAGCGTCGTCTTCCCCGACATGTTCGAGCCGGTGATGATCAGCGCCTGGCCTGGGCCCGAGAGCGTCACGTCGTTGCGTACCGGTTTGTCGAGCAGAGGGTGCCCCAGCCCCTTCGCTTCGAGCACGAAGCCTTCGTCGAGCACCTCGGGGAACACGTCTTCTGGCCGCTCGAACGCGTAGCCTGCGAACGCCGAGAGCGCCTCGAGCTGTGCGAGCGCATCGAACCAGCCACGAACGCCGCGGCCATGTTCTGCGCGCCACCGCTCGACGCGGAAGAGCACGTGCAGATCCCACAGCGTCAGCACGTTGATGACCGGGTGCATCTGGCCCGAGTTCTTCAGCTCGGCGAAGCCCATGAGGCGCGCGAACTTCGCGAGCCGCTCCGAGACGGTCGGCCCGCCGCCTTGCACGCCAGCCTTGAGCGCGACGAGGCGCGGGTGGGTGAACGTCTGCTTGTCGATCGCGGCGAACGTCTCTTCGAAGCGGACGAAGCCCTGATCGCCCGAGGTGAGCGCCGTCCACATTCGGTTGATGGGCGTCTTGGTCAGCTGCACCACGCCGAGCTGAATGACCGTGCCGATCCAGAAGGGCAGGGAGCTCGTGTCGAAGAACGCCGCCGAGAGCCCCGCGCCGATCGTGAACACGGGAAAGACGTGCGCGACGATCCACGCCCAGCGAATGGAGCCGAGAAACGACGGCGCCTCGGTCCACGCGATGAAGCGCGACGGGTCGGCCTTGTCCTGCCCTGCGAGCCGCGCCTCGATCACCAGCGATTGGCGAAAGTCGAGCTGGTGCAGCAGCTCCTTGATCGCGCCCTGACGCTCCCGCACCTCGACCGCTGTCGGAGCTGCCGTCAGCAACCACTTCGCGAGCTGCGCCTCGCCTGCCTTCGTGCCCGTGTCGTCGAGCCGCTGAAACAGACTGCCCTGACCGAGCACGTCGAGATCGGTCGCGTAGAGATGTCCGTCGGGGAGGTGAGCCGTGCCCTTCTCGGGGAACTTGTGCCAGCCACCACTCAGCCGCTCGAGCCCGCGCTCGTTGAGCGACTTGCGCACCTTCTCCCGCGACTCCTTGCCGATCACCCGCGCGTGGATGACCGCGAGCGCCACGTAGGCCGCCAGGCTTCCGAACGACCCGACCAGTGCGACGCGGGGGAGTTTGTCGAAGATCACCAGCCCCAGCAGCACCAGGAAGGCCACGAAGGCGAAGGTGCGCAGATTGGCGAGCATGGCGCTGCGCCGATCGAGCGCCTCCAACGTCACCTTCGCCTGGTCCCGACGCGCCGTGTACTGACGCTCCGCCGACCCCTCAGCCTCAGTCATGTCCGACTGATAGCCCTCCACTCGGTCCTCCGCTCCTCTCGAATGGATGACGCACGGCGTAATTCCCTCCCACCGTGAACGGAAAGATCGAACACACTTCGTGTAGGGAACCGGGCGCGGTTGTCGGACGAGAACCAGGGCTGAGGGTTGACCGGCAGAGCGGCATTGTGCCAATAGCCTTGGAAATCACAGGGCTTTGACGAACGCGTGCCGGGCGTTTGTCGAACGCAGACGAGCAGAGACGATCAGTTTGAAACGGAGACTCTTCATGACGAAGCAGACGTTCAAGCCACTTGGTGTGGCGGTGTTCGCGGTCGCGCTGTCGTTGGCTGGTTGCAAGGGCTGCGATGGTGGTGGAACTGGCGTCACTCGCGGAGAACCCCGCCTGCTCGTCGAGAGTGATGGCGTGAACGTCGAAGCCGATGCGCTCGACTTTGGCACCGTGCCGATGGGCAAGAAGGTGACCGCGAAGATCTCCGTCACCAACGTCGGCACCGGCCCCCTCCAGATCGAGTCCTGGCAGAAGAATGGCGAAGGCCCTGCCGTACAGCTCGGCACCGACGTCACCGAGCCGAACCCCGTCTTCGGCATCGGCTACGAGAAGGTCGTCATCGCGCGCGGCGATACCCTGCAGCTCGAGGCCTTCTTCGAGCCGCCCAACGACACGCGCACGTCGGTCGATCACGAGGTGAAGCTCTTCTTCAAGACGAGCAACTCGACCAAAGACAGCGTCGACTTCACCTTCCGTGGCAAGGCGATTCGCGGCGAGTGCGATCTGCCCGATCGTATCGACTTCGGCGCGGTCGCTCGTGGCGACAAGTTCTCGTACACCCAGACGCTCAAGAACCCCCGCCCCATCGAGTCGCTCCCCCGCGTCGACTCGATCATGTCCTCGGCTGGCGACAACGTGTTTTCGTTCACCGCTGATTCACCGCGCGGCGAGTTCACCATCGCGCCAGGCCGCGAGAAGAACGTCACCATCGAGTTCTCGCCCACCGAAGTTCGTGACTACTTCGCGACCGTTCGCATTCGTGCTGCCGACGGCTGCCCCGACAAGAGCATTCGTCTCGTCGGCACTGGTGTCGATCAGGTCCTCTCGTGGATGCCCGGCACCGTGAACTTCGGCTACGTGCAGCCCGGCCTGCAGGTCACCCAGGACGTCACGTTCCTCAACCAGTCGTTCCGTGACGTGACGATCTCGAACCTCGCCACGCGCGAAGGCTCGAACCCGAGCAACATCTACAAGGTCAACGCCGCCAACATGGGCGATCTGACGAAGCTCACGGTGCCGAAGGCGACCCGTGACGCGATGACGAACAACATCGTTCCCGGCAGCTCGAAGGTGACGGTCTCGTTCCGGCCCACCGTGCTCGGCCCTCGACAGGGTTCGCTGGTCGGCAACCCCGACATCACGGCTCAGAACTCGGTGAGCGTCTCGCTGCGTGGCTTCGGTGGCGGCCCCGACATCGAGCTGCTGCCGGCTGGCAACCTCAACTTCGGTCGCATCGCGTACTTCAGCGGCTCCAACTCGTTCGCCACCCGCCGTGTCACCGTGCGCAACGTCGGCACCCGCCCCGCCACGCCTGACCCGGCCGCGAACCTGAAGCTCGGCGCGAACGGCGCTGGCAAGCCCTACTGGACCGTCACGCCGAAGAACGCGGAGTCGAGCGCTGCCGAGATCTGCGTCGGCACGTTCAACACCATGACGAACACGTGCACGAACGACCTGCCGATGACGGGCATGGGGCTCTACGATCCCGCGATCGGCATCGAGGCCTCGGGCGCTCGCGCATCGCTCGACGTTCCCATTCGCATCACACCCGCCAACACCACCGTCAACGCGATGTCGGGCAACAAGGAATGGGACATCACGTTCTTCTCGAACGATCCCGACGAGCCCCAGGTCACCGTGACCGTCACGGCTCGTCCGGTCGTCCTGCCTCCGTGCAACTACGAGGTGACGCCGCTGGCGCTGTCGTACGGCGTCGTCACGCCGCCCAACAACAAGGACCTCTCGTTCCAGATCTGCAACCGCGCTCCCGCGACGATGACGGGCGACATCTGCCTCGTCACGAACCTCGACCTCGAGGCGGGCTCTGACGCGATGTTCTCGCTGCCGGCTGGCTCGGTCGCAGAGAAGGAGCTCGCCCCTCAGGAGTGCATGAACGTCATCACCCGTGCGTGGCCGCAAGGCATGCTCCCCGCCAACCCCACGAACGTGACGGGTGCCGTGTCGTTCAACATGTCGTCCGACACGCGGCCGCAGGGCAGGGTGCAGGTGACGGCGACGCTCGCTCCGAGCTGTCTGGTGATCTCGCCCAGCACGCTCGACTTCGGTACCGTGAAGTCGGGCTGCAACTCGCCCTCGCGCAGCTTCCAGCTCTACAACGCGTGCCCGCAGGCCGTTCGGTGGGTGGGTGCAGGGCTCATCTCGGCAGCCGGCGTCCCGGCCGGTTCACCTGGCTGCGCTGGTCCCGGTCGGTGTGACGAGTTCAGCGTCGCTGCGGCTCCCGTCACCACGGGCCTTCCGACGTGCACCGTCGGCGGCTCGAGCGGCCCCTGCTTGAACCAGGGCGGCACGCCAGTCACCTTCCAGCTCCGCTATCGCCCGCTCGACATCGGGGCTGACACCGGCGCCTACCGAATTCAGGTCGTTCAGGCGAACCAGCAGGTCGACTACCTGGTGACGCTGCAGGGCAAGGGCGACATGGACGGCAGCAACACCGACACGTTCCGACAGGACTCGCGCCCGAAGGCCGACATCCTCCTCGTGGTCGACGATTCCTGCTCGATGTCCGACAAGCAGATGCAGCTCGGTCAGAACTTCTTCTCGTTCATCAAGTTCGCGACGACGAGCCAGGTCGACTTCCAGATCGGCATCACCACCACCGACGCCGATGACGAAGGCGCGTGCCCTGCCTGCGCCACTGGAGATCTGAAGCCGTCGCCCGCTCCGTGGCCCGGCACCAAGATCTTCACACCTACCACGCCGAACCTCGAGATGCAGTTCGCGGCGACGGTGAACGTCGGCACCAGCGGTTCGGCCATCGAGACCTGCATGGCTCCCGCGGTGCGCGCCCTCACCGCCCCGAAGATCACCGACCCTGCGAAGAACGGCGGTCTGCTCCGCCCCGACGCCGTGCTCGCCGTCGTCTGCGTCACCGACGCGCAGGACCAGGCCAACCAGCCCGTCTCGTTCTACCTGAACCAGATGCTCAACATTAAGGGTGTGCAGCGGCCAGGTTCGTTCACCTACAACGTCGTCGGCCCGTTCCTGCCTTCGTCACCCGGCAACTGCATCTACGACGGCAACGGCGACGACGGGAAGCACGTGCAGCTGGTGTCGCAGACCAACGGCGTGCGCGAAGAGATCTGCACCCCGAACTGGTCCACGGCCCTCGAGAACGTCGGCAAGAACGCCTTCGGTTTCCGCACGAACTTCTTCCTCACGGGAACGCCCGACCTGGGTAACGGCAACGTCATCACGGTCGAGATCGACGGCATGAACCTGCCGCAGACCGACGCCCGTGGTGCTCGCGTGTGGCGCTACGACGCTGCCACGAACTCGATCATCTTCGAGCCGCTCTATGTCCCTGAGCCGGGCAAGACGATGACGGTGAACTACAAGGTCGCCTGCCTCTGAGTGGAGTTCGCGGTTTCGGCCAGTTGGTCGTGCGGGCCGTGGTAAGGGCCCGCGCTGCCTTTCAGTTTTCGGGAGAATCGGTGTGAAGAACGTTCGTCTGGCAGTGCTCGCCGTCATGATTCTGTCCGCTCAGGCCTGGGCGCAGCTTCCTCCCTTCACGCGAACGACGGCGACCTACACGCCGCTCGTCGGAGCGACGACGCTGTCGATCTCCAACTCCGATGAGGGCATCGCGCCGATCACGCTGCCGTTCGGCTTTCCGTACAACGGCGCGACGTACCAGACCGTCTACGCGCATGTGAACGGGCAGATTCTCGTCACCCTGCCGGCAACCTGTCTGTCGACGGCGACGAGCTGCACGACCTACACCCAGATCAACCCCATCCCCACGACGACGGGCACCGTTCAGAACCACATCTCGGCTTTCTGGGACGACCTGGAGCTCAACGCGACGGGCGCCATCAAGGTGCTGAGCACTCCTGCGCGCGTGACGATCGAGTGGCAGAACATCGACGACTTCGGCGGCGCGTGGACGGCGAGCTTTCAGATTGCCCTCGAGCCGAGCGGTAACTTCTTCATTCACTACGGCCCGATCACCGGCAGCATGGCATCTGCTGTCGCGGGCTATCAGGCGGGCTCGATTGGCTATGCGGTGCTGGGCACGGGCTGCTCTGCGACGGCTCAGATGAGCTGCTGTGGCTCGGCGAGCAACACGACCCGCTGCAGCAACGCCAACTATGTCCCCGAGACGCTCATTTCGACCGAGCCTCCTCTCAGCCCCGACCTGATCGCCACGTCGGTGCGGGTCTCGAACTTCCAGACCATTCAGCCCTCGAACGACCTCTCGATGACGGTCACGGTGCGCGCGACCAACTACAGCCGCTCGCCCGCGAACAACTGGGCGTGGCGCGCGTTCCTCTCGCCTGATCCTGTGCGCGACCCCTCCGATGGTGGTCCGGGCCTGGCTGACGGCGGCACGGGCGCCAACGACATTCCCCTCGACCCAGAGACCTCTGGCAACTCGCTCTCGGCTCAGGGCTCACAGGACTTCAGCACCGTGGTGACCACCTCGAGCCCACCGCCGGCCGGCGACTACTTCGTCATCGTCCAGCTCGACACGCAGAACGCCGTCGCAGAGGTGTCTGAGGTCAACAACATTGCCGTGCTGCCGTACGCCATCACGGGTGGCGTCGATCTCGTCTCGACCAGTGTCACCGGCGTCCCGACCAGCGGCCCCGACTCGACCGACTCGGTTCGCCTTCAGTACTTCAACCGCGGTGGCTCAGCTGCCGGCACCATCAACTACCGCATCATGCTCGCGGCCAACCGCGACGCTGGGCTCGTGACGTTCGCCGACGGCGGCTCGATCGACCTGCTGCCCGATGGCGGCGAAGGACCGGGCCCGGTTGGGCTGCCTGTCATTCACCGTGGCACCCGCGCCGTGTCGGGCGGTGAGACGGTCGACGAGAGCATCACCGTCACCATGCCTTTCGATGCCCCGCAGGGCGACTTCTTCTACGTGCTCCAGCTTGACCCGGCGGGACAGATCGTCGAGGCCTCCGAGCGCAACAACCTCGTGTTCTCCACCAGCAAGGTGACGATCAAGCGCGCCGACCTGCTGCTCGAGGCGATCGACATCATCGACCAGACGACCCGCATTCCCGTTCGCAACGTGCTCTTTGGCGAGCAGTACAAGGCCGTCGTTCGTTTCAAGAACCAGGGTGGCGGAGCAGCGCGCAACTACCGAATCGGCGTCGTCCTCTCGACCGACAGCACGCTGTCGCTCCTCTCGGATCAGATCGTTGCCGAGGAGCTGGTGCCTCAGACGCTGGTCGCCGACGGCTCGACCACCCTCGAGATTCCCTTCACGCTGCCGGTCACCGATCGTGCGGACGCCGGCCTGCCGACGGGCAACTATTACTTCTTCGTCTCGCTCGACATGCTCGGCGCGGTGATCGAGTCCAACAAGGGCAACAACTCGGGCAACATCGGGCCGGTTCGTGGCCAGTCTCCTGCGCCTGACTACGCGATCTCGGCGCTGCAGGCTCCGGCGAGCGCTGGCATCGGTGAAGTGATTCCCGTCTTCCGCACGGTGCGCAACATCGGCAACCGCGCGGCCGCGAGCGTTCCGTACCGCTACTTCGCTTCGGCGAACACCATCGTCACGCCCAACGACGTGCCGCTCGAGATTCAGCTCTCTGATGGCGGTGTCTCGTTGGAAAGCACGCTGCAACTCTCGAGCGGCGCGGCCGACTCGCGCACCGAGCTCGTCATGCTGCCCACCACCATGCCGCCGGGCAGCTACTACGTCGGCTGCCTCGTCGACCCGGGCAACACCATCTCCGAGCTCAGCAAGACCAACAACGCCTTCTCTTCGAACGTGGTTCAGGTCGTGCAGTCGTCGCTGCGTATTCTCGACGTCCAGTTGCCGGACGCGACGGTCGGGCGCTCGTACTTCTACCGTCTGAGCGCCTCGGGCGAGAACGGCGCTTCGATGTGGAGCATCGATGCCTCGCAGGGCGCGCTGCCTCCTGGCGTCACCCTGAGCGCGACCGGCGAACTCCAGGGAACTCCGTCGGGCATGGGTGGAACGGGTGTTCGCGCCTTCACCGTCAACGTCTCGAACAACGGGCGCGTCGCGACCGGCCGGCTCGTGATGCGGGTGCTGCCCGCGACGTCACAGGTCGAGGTCACCACGCTCTCGATCCCCGCCATCGTCAACAGCCCTGCCGCGACCCTCAGCTTCCCGCTCGGCGCGGCAGGAGGCTCGCGGCCCTATGCGTGGCGTGTCGCCGCAGGCTCGCTGCCGGCAGGCATCACCTTCAACGCCGAGGGTGTCCTTGGTGGCGCTCCACGCGCGGGTACGCCTGATGGTGTGACGAGGGTGACCTTCGAAGTGCGCGACTCGACCGGTGGCATCAACCGCCGCGAGCTGCAGCTGCGCCTCGTCGCGGCTGGCTCCATCGTCATCAAGACGGCCCGCCTGCCTGATGCGATCACCGGCCAGGACTACATGCCCACTGAGATCGCCGTTCAGAACGCCGACGGGAGCACGCTTGCACGTCCACTCGTCTTCACCGTCAGCGGCAACCTGCCGCCCGGCTTCGTCTCGCAGGAAGAGTTTGGCGTCTTCACGATTTCTGGCCGCCCGACGCGCGCGGGCACCTTCACCTTCACCATCTCAGTCGAGGACGCCCGTGGCCGGAGCGACACCCTCGACTACACCGTGACCGTGTACACGAACCGTTTCCGCATCGTCGCCTCCAACCTGCCGCAGATTCTCCGTCCCAACGAGGCGGTGAACGCCTCCTTCGCCACCCAGCCTGCCGGAACCGTCACCTGGTCGGTCGCCTCGGGCCGGCTGCCTCCTGGCATCACCCTCGGCGCCGACGGCACCCTGACGGGAACGGTCGAGAACCTCGACGCAGCCATCGGCACCTTCACCTTCGTCGTCGAAGCGAAGGACAACGCCGGTGCCAACGGCCTCGCGCCGTACGCGCTGGTTGTCGAGCGCGCACCTGCACGCGTGTCGTGCAGCACGACCGATGCCGGTCCGCTCGGCTTCCTCGTGGTGGCGCTGGGCGCGCTCCTTCGCCGGTCACGTCGCCGCGCCGCGCCGCTCCTCGCAGCGGCGGCCGTCGCGTTGCCGATGGTCGGTCTCGCCCAGTCGTATCAGGCGTCGACCCCCTCGCCGCTTCCGTATCAGTCGCTCCCCGCGGGCCGCACCGTCGTGGCGCCCAGTACCCTCGCGGGCGCGAGAGTCGCGCTGCCGTTCGCGTTCAAGTTCTACAACCAGATGTACACGGAACTGTCGATGTCTCGGTACGGCTACCTCTCACTCGGGGGAGCCGACGACGCCGACTCGTTCAACACGACCATTCCGCACAGCTCCTCGTTTTCTCCCTCCACCATGCTCGCACCCTGGTGGGAGAGCCTCGCGGTGCCCACCGGAACGTCGGCGAACTTCGCCTGGCAGGTGACTGGAAGCGCGCCAAACCGCGTCGTGATCTTCGAGTGGCGTGACATGGGCACGCTCACCTCCACTCCTGCCGCCCAGCGCTTTTCCTTCCAGGCGCAGCTCTTCGAGACGACGAACCAGGTGCGCTTCAGCTACGGCGCGACGACTCCTCCGACGAGCTCTGCTTCGGTCGGCATCATGGGCAGCGTTGGTGTCGGCATCGGCGGGTTGCCCTGTTCCGCCACCTCGAACTGCTCGAGCACTGATTGGCCCACCAGCCAGGCCATCGACTTCTTCCTCCCTGCCGATCTGCGCATCACGCGGCTCGCGGTCGATCAGACCGGCTACTCGGGCGTTCGGTATGGGGCCACCGCCTTCGTGCGCAACGAGGGTGGCCGCGTCGCGAACAACGTGACGGTGCGGTTCTACCTCTCGACCGACGCGATCCTTCAGACGGCGACCGACACCCTCATCGGTGATGCGATGTCGGCGACGGTTCCGGTTGGTGATGAGTTCGCGGTGACCTTCCCCGGCAACCTTCCGTCGACGGTCACCTCGGGGAACTTCTTCGTTCTCGCGGTCATCGACCCGTCCAACTCCGTTCCGGAGATCGACGAGAACAACAACCTCAGCCCGCCCGCGACGATGGTGGTCGGTGCTCCTCGGGGCGACCTGACGATTTCCGGCGTGACCGCTCCTGCGATGGCTACCCCGGGCGGCATGGTCTCGGTAGCCCGCACGCTCTCGAACCTCGGAAACGCCGCTGTCGGAGCGTTCAAGTACACCGTGCTCCTGTCGGACAACAACGTGATCAGCATCTCTGATCGCGCCCTCACTCCGGTCGGCAACGGCATGGGCCTGACGCCTGGACAGGTCGACACCGCCAACGAGATGGTCGCGCTGCCCGCGAACCTGACCGCAGGCACCTACTGGATCGGCGTCTGCGCCAACTTCGACGGCGCCAACGCCACCGCGGCCTTCACCGTCGATGAGATCTCGGTCGTGAACAACTGTGCCGTCGCCGCGGCGGGAACGGTCGTTTCGACCGGAGCGCTCACGGTGCTCACCAACAGCCTGCCGGCTGCCACGCAGTACGCGCCCTTCGGGCTGCGGTTGCGAGCTACGGGTGGGTCGGGTGCCGTCACCTGGGCCGTGAGCGCTGGAGCCCTGCCCGCTGGAATGTCGCTGTCCGCCGACGGGACGCTCTCGGGCGCTCCTGCTCGAACTGGCGCGTTTGCCTTCGAAGTGACTGCCTCCTCGGGCGCTGCAACCGCGACCCAGATGCTCAGCATGATGGTGGGCGCGGGCTCCTTGCCGCTCGTCATCGTCGATCAAGATCTCCCCGGCGCCGAGTTCGGCCGCGCGTACAGCGCCTCGCTGATCGCAGTCGGAGGAAAGCCGCCGTATCAGTGGGCGCTGCGCCCGAACGCGGTGCTGCCTGACGGGCTCGCGCTGTCCGGAGACGGCTTTCTCGAGGGCCGCGCCACGGAGTCGGGTGAGAAGGTGTTCGAGGTCGAAGTCACCGACGCAGCCAACGCGAAGGTCGCCCGGGAGCTGAAGGTGCGGGTCGTCAACCCCACCACGCTCAGCATCGGCACCACCGCGCTCGTTCGTGGCGTGCTTCGCCAGAGCTACCTCCAGCGCCTGGTCGTGGTTGGAGGCCGCGCTCCGTACCAGTGGTCGGTCACGCGCTTCCAGCAACTGCCCCAGAACCCCACCGAGTCACCCGGGGCGGCTCAGATGGGCCTGCCCGAGAACTTCGGGCTGACGATTCAAGACGGCGTCAACGAAGACTTCTTGTCAGGTACGCCCAAGCAGGCGGGCCTGTTCTCGCTGACGCTCAAGGTCGTCGACGGTGCCGGCACCGAAGACTCGGTGTCGGTGACGCTGTTGGTCGGCTACGTCGAGGCTCTGGCCATCACGACGACGATTCTGCCGGACGCATTCGTGAACCAGAGCTACGCCGTCAAGCTCTCTCACAACGGCGGCCGTGATGCCGTGGTCACCTACACGCTGCCCTGCATTCGCCAGGCGACGCGCGCGGATCAGTTCGACTGTGTGGCGACCGACCCGACCCAGACCCTGCCCATCGGCCTCAGCATGGGCTCCGACGGCTCGATTCTCGGCATTCCCAACGCTGAGCCGGGCACCTACACCTTCCTCGTGAAGGTGGCTGATGAAGGCGGCCGGCAGGACGTGCGGGGCATGTCGATTCGCCTGCAGCCTGATTTTGCCGCCAGTCAGAGCAATGGTGGTTGCTCGAGCGGTGCGGGCCTGAGCTCGGCCGCGTTCGGAGTGCTGGCTGGCCTGTTCCTGATGCGTCGCCGCCGCGCCTGAGTGCGTGTCGCCGGCTGAACCTGGTAACCGTTTTCTGCTGACGAGGTCATTGTGAGGATCTGGAAGAACGTGGTGTGGGCGGCTCTCGCGGCGCTGGCGACGGGCACGGTGACGGTCTCGTGCGGCGGCGCAACCAAGAACCTGTGCGTCGATCGCAACGTGCAGTGTGAGTCTCCCCTGGCCTGCGACCCTGGCGATGGCGCCTGCAAGTGCGGAGGCCGCGGCGGCGTCATCTGCCCCGAAGGTTTCGTGTGCGACCCGGTGGCGAACACCTGCCAGTCGACCAAATGCGCTCGGGTCGACTGCTCCGACAAGTTTGGCACCAGCTGCGACGTGCTCGACGGGCAGTGCAAGTGCGGTGGAACGGGTGGGCTGGTGTGTGGCGCCAGCGAGCAGTGCAACCCGCTCACGAAGGCCTGCGCTCCCTCGATCGACTGCCGCGCCCGTGGCTGCAACCGCAACGAGAGCTGCGACCAGAGCACGGGTCGTTGCCTCTGCGGTTCGGGCAACTGCAGCCCGAGCGAGAGCTGCTCCATCACCAGCTCTGACGGCTCACGCATGTGCGTGCCCAACGTCTGCAAGGGTGTTGCGTGCACGGGCGCCAACGCCTGCGACACCGCTGACGGCTTCTGCAAGTGCAACGGTGTCGTCTGCCAGAGCGGCGAGGCCTGTGCGTGCCCCGCAGGCAGCGACGGCGGTGCTTGCGCGAATACGGCTCGTTCCTGCCGCGCGGGGACCGCGTGCCTCGGAGTCACCTGCAACAACGGAACGACCTGCGACCCCGTCGACGGTGTCTGCAAGTGCGGTGGCCCGGGCGGCCCTGTCTGTGCGGCCAATCAGATCTGCTCGCTTGGCCCACCGCCGAAGTGTCAGGGCGGCGCTCAATGCACCCAGCCCGATGGTGGTCCTCGCACGTGCCCCTCTGGCACCAGCTGCGATCCTGAAGACGGCGTCTGCAAGTGCGGTGGTCGTGGCGGCGTCGTCTGCGCCCCCATGGGTGGTGCCGACGGTGGCTCGTTGGATCCCGCCGAGGTCTGCGTGCAGAACCCCAACCAGCAGGCCTGCCGTCGTCCCTGCGACATTCGCAGCCCTGACTGCCCAGCCGGCACCTACTGCTACTTCGACTCCTCTGCGACGACGCCAGTGGCCTACTGCGCGGCTCCGACGGGAAGCCAGATCGAGCTCAACGCGTGCAACTCGGCGACGGTCTGCTTCTCGACGTCTCCCGCCGCCCGCTCCTTGCACTGCAATGGGCTGGCGCTCGGCACGACGGGCCTGTGCCGTGCCTACTGCGATGTGATGGCCGGCAACGCCGGCTGTCTGCAGGTTCCCGTTGCCCAGCGCTGCCTGCAGATCACGGCGGCTCCCGTGGGCTACGGCTACTGCCAGCCCTGAGTCCTGCAGACAGGCAGGAAGGTCACTGACGCGCCACCGGTCTGCACGACGGTGGCGCGTGGTGTTTGGGACACACCACGACCGTTGCAACCGGGACGGGCGTGATATTGATTCTCAAGTCAATCATCGACCGCCGGCCCCGAGCGCCGGCTTCCCGGAGACACTCCATGCCGAACTTCTTCACTCCCGAGCACGAAGCCTTCCGTAAGTCCGTTCAGCAGTGGGTCGAGAAGGAGCTCGCTCCCCACGCCCTGGAGTGGGACCGCGCCGGCATCTTCCCAAGAGAGGTCTTCAAGCAGGCCGGCGAGCTCGGCTTCCTCGGCATCAACCACGACCCGAAGTACGGAGGCAGTGGCCTCGACTACTGGTACGTGACCGCCTTCTGCGAGGCGCTCGCGCACAGCCGCAACGCCGGCGTGAACATGGCGCTGCTCGTTCAGGGCCAGATGGCGACCCCGATCATCAACGAGATCGGCACCGATGAGCAGAAGCGCCTCTTCCTCGAGCCGGCGCTCAAGGGCGAGAAGATCGCCGCGCTGGGCGTCAGCGAGCCGGGCATGGGCAGCGACGTCGCGAACATCAAGACGACCGCGAAGCGCGTCGGCGACGACTACGTGATCAACGGCTCGAAGATGTGGATCACCAACGGAACGCGCGCCGACTTCATCACGCTCGCAGTGCGCACGGGTGGTGAGGGCTACGGCGGCATCTCGCTGCTGACGTTCCCCACCGACGTGAAGGGGTTTGGCGTCTCGAAGAAACTCGACAAGATCGGCAACCTCTCGTCGGACACCGCGATTCTGTACTTCGAAGACTGCAAGGTGCCCGCGCGCTACGTGCTCGGCGAAGAGAACGAGGGCTTCTACCACATCATGACGAACTTCCAGGGCGAGCGCCTGACGGCCGCGATCATCGCCACCGCTGGAATGGAGCTCATGATCAACGACGCGATTCGGTACGGCCACGAGCGCAGCGCGTTCGGCAAGCCGCTGATCAAGTACCAGGTGTGGCGCCACAAGTTCGTCGAGCACCTCGCGCAGCTCGAGGCGGCGCGCCGGCTCACGTACCACGCGGTCGAGCTGTTCGACGCGAAGGAGAGCCCGGTGAAGGAGATCTCGATGGCCAAGCTCGTCACCGGCGATCTCGCGCAGAAGGTGGCGTACGACTGCCAGCAGTTCTACGGCGGCATGGGCTACATCGAAGAGACGCCGATCGCCCGCGCGTGGCGCGACATTCGCCTCATCACCATCGGCGGCGGCACCAGCGAGATCATGAAGGAGATCGTCTCCAAGATGGTCGGCTTCTGACGGTCGGGCAGGGCAGGTCGGTGGCTTTGCCTCGCGATCGCCCGTCGTTATAAGAACCCGACCATGGACACGACCCTCGCTACCGATCTTGCGCCTTCGACCTCGACTCCCTCGACCGACTCCGCGTCGCCCGTGCTGGTGCTGACGGAGGCCGCGGTGGCGCAGGTGAAAGAGGTCATGGCCACGCAGGGCCTCGACGGTCACTACCTCACGGTGCGTGTGGTGCCGGCTGGCTGCAGCGGCCTCGGCTACGACCTGAACATGGTGAAGGACATGAAGGAGGGCGATCTGCTCTGGACCCAGGACGGCGTGCAGATCGTCACCGACAAGCTCTCGGCCAAGTACCTTGCTGGCAGCCGCATGGACTGGGTGAAGACCGACACGGCGGCGGGCTTCCGCTTCGAGAACCCGAACGCGAAGTCGTCGTGCGGGTGCGGTTCGTCGTTCTCGGCCTGAGCGCAACGTGGCGAGGGGGCTCTGGTTGGCGCTCGCGCTCGGTGTTGCCGGGTGCGTGACGACGAAAGATGCAGTGGGTGGCGGAGACTCGCGGCTCGACGAAGCCGGTCGCCCCGACGCGCCAGAGAACCAGAAGCAGACCCCAGCGTGCGGGCCAGAGGGGAAGGGTGATCTCGTCATCCTCGATGGGCGCACGGGCGGTCCGTTGACGTGCCTCGCGGTGACCATCACGTCCGAGCCCATTGGCTGCCCCGCCTCGTCGGAGTGCCCGTCGACCGTGCTCTTTCGCGGCCTGACGAACAAGCAGGGGCAGGTGCTGACGACGAGCACGTTCGCCTCGTCGCGACTCATCGCGGTCGCCGATGGGTTTGCGCCGTCGACCCTGAACAACGCGACCTCGAAGCCGAACACGGTGGCCGAGCTCGAGCTGATGCCGGCCGAGGGCTACTGGCTCAAGGTGCTCGACCCCGACGGAAACTACCTGGCCGACGTGTCGCTCACGTTCAAACAGGGAGAAGACGTGATCGCTCAGCTGCGCACCAACGTGCTGGCGAACATCGTGTTCGCGCAGCGCCAGCCGTTCTCGGGTCAGCCAGTGACGGTGCAGGGCGAGGGGTTTCAGGCGCTGGTGGTGAACGACGTGGCCGAGCTCGGGGAAGACGGGCACACGCTCGTGCTTCGTCGCTGAGCCGAACCTCGATTGGTTGGCGCCTCGAGCTTCGACAGGTCGGACTCGGCAACGCAGGTCTGCATCGCCAGAGCGACGTCTCCGACGAGGATCACCACAAGTCGGGAGGTGCTCGACGCCCCCTCGCCCACGCCAGCGGCGCTCGCTGGCTGGCATTGGGCTTCAGGCCGACCGCGGGCGTTGGTTTCTCCGACGGCTCCACGAATCTTGCGAGCGAGCGTTCGGTGCGGCGATCCCACTCGTTGGTCGCGAGCATGGCGCGCGGCCGTGGGCTCAACGCCCGCGGTCGGCCTGAACGACCAACGCTCCGCAATCTTCGCGAGCGAGGCGTTCGGTGCGGCGATCCCGCTCGTTGGTCGCGAGCGTGGCGCGCGGCGGGATCAACGCCCGCGGTCGGCCTGAAGGACCAACGCCAGCCAGCGGGCTCCACGATCTTTGCGAGCGAGGCGTTCGGTGCGGCGATCTCGCGCATCGGCAGCGGCGGCGCGCTCGTCATCGGTGTCGAACTCGAGCCCAGGTACTGCGAGCTTCTTCCCGTCCTTGTCGAGGGCGACGAAGGTCAGCAGGGCGCTCGTGGTGAGCTGCCGCTCTCCCGTCACCGGATGTTCGCTGTGCACGGTGACCCCGATCTCCATCGAGGTGGTGAAGGCGGCGATCACCCGGGCTCGCAGGGTGACCGCCATGCCCACCTTGATGGGCGCGTGGAAGTGCAGATCGTCCATCGAGGCGGTGACGACCGTCTGCCTCGCGTGGCGTTGTGCGCAGACCGCGGCGCAGATGTCGATCCACCCCATGACGCTTCCGCCGAAGGCAGCCCCGAGTGCGTTCGCATCTCCCGGGAGGAGGATCTGCGTCATCTCGGTGAGCGAGTCTTTCGGGCGCTTCGCGGGCACGGAGGTCATGACGTCGGCATAGCAGACGAGGCCTGATGGGCCACCGACCCGCTTCGTGTTGGCTCGGGAGCTGGCAAGCTGACGCCACCGATGCCGCCCGACGTGATGACGATGACGAAGCAGGAGAAGCGAGAGGTGGAGCTGCTCGTGCAACTGTCTGCGCGAACCGAGCCGCTCAGCGTCGCCGAGGCGCCGCGTTGGCTGCGCGAGAAGAACCTGGTGCTGAAGGCGAGGGTCCTCGAGCTCACTCCGCAAGGCGTCGACGTGAAGCTGGTGGCGAGAGCAGTCGCCGATTGTCTCGAGCTGCCCGTCGGCTTCGGGGGCCTGCGCCTCTCTGACGAGGTGTGGCGCGGGGTGCTGAAGCAGGTAGCGCAGAAGAGCCGGAGCGCAGGGCCGACAGCGACCTTCTTGCTCGAGGCGACACGCGGCGTGCGCGTCACCGAAGCGGGGCCGTCGTGCCGAGCAGCCATGCGGGCCCATGACGCGCTCCTCGAGATGAAGGGCTTCAGCTCGGCGCGTGCCCGAAGGCTGCTGAGTGAATTCGCGGGGCGCCCGGAGATCGTTCGAGCCTGTCAGGCGCTCGTGGTCGCCGATCCGCTGGCACGGCTCTCGATGGTCGCGGTGCTCGTGATCGAAGGAGGGGTCGAGTCGGTCGACGCGTTGTTGCAGTTCATGCAGGGAGAGCCCTCCGAGAAGCAGCGTCGTGCGCTGGCCAAGCTCGTTCCGGCGACGAGCGACCTCGCGAAGTTGCTGCTCGAGCCACGAAAGACGGACGCCTCGGCCGCAGCGTTCTCGAAGGCGCTTGGCCTTCAACCTGGGCATTCGAAGGTCGAGGTGCGGTTCGGGTCGCGGCTCGCGAACGGCGAGGAGGGCCGACTCAGCGGCGCGTTCACGCTCGACCCGACGGCCCGCGTCTGGTGGTGGGTCTACCTGCAGCGAGAGCATCGAACGCGGCTGTTCGAGACCGATGGTGAGCTCGCGTTCGGTGCTGAGGGCGTCGGTGAGAACAGTCTGAAGGCGAAGCCGCCGTCAGCGGTCGACGAGGTGCCCGGGTGGCTGGCGGCGTTTGGTCAGCGCAACAAGGTGACGTGGTTGCTGGAACGAGTCGACGGCCGGCTGTCGCGAAAGGGGAAGGGCCTGCTGGCGAAGTGGCTGGGCGTCAGCGCCGACGGGGATTGACCCGGTCGCTCATCATCTTGAGCAGCGCACGCTCGTCGACGACCGGCACCGGCAGGCCGGACCCCAGCGCGAAGGCTCTGACATGGCCGATGCCCTCGTAGATCAACCGATGGTCGACTCGTTCATCAGCGTCGAGGTCGAGATCGAGGGTCCCGTTGTGATCGTCGAGCTCACGAGGGCAGGAGGGGCCTCGCCTGGGAGGCGCACGATGGACGGAGGTGTTTCGCAGTGCTCGATGGTCGGCCAGCCGGCGTACAGCGCAAGTCGATAGGGAGCGCATGAGCGAGACCGCGATGATCCGAAAGTTCATCGACGCAGTGATGGCTCGACCCGCACGACGAACCGAAACGTCGTTCCACGCGGCTCCTGAATGACGTCACCCTCGAGTAACCGCGTCGGCATCGCGGGGTGGCCGTTGAGCAGCACGCCGTGCTCCATCGGAACGAGACACCACTGCGGCGCCTCCTGCCGCACGACGAAGCTCTGCCTGATGCCTTCACGTCGAACGCCTGGCGCGATCGCTCGCAAGGTCGTCGGCGTCGCTCCACCCACCCACACGCCCGTGTGGAGTGGAATGCGCCCACTCTCCTGCGGACCGATGGGCTGAAAGTCGACGCCTTCACCGACACGAACCACCTCGAGCCACGCGTGTCGAACGACGGGCAGCACCTCTGACGGCGGCGTCACGAGCCGAGGAAACCGAGCAGGCAAGCGCTCGAGCAACGCCTCCCGGAAGTGCGAGGCCGGGAGCGGAGTCGCCAGATAGCCCAGCGACAGCCGCTCCAGCGCAGGCAGCTCGGCACCACTCAAGAGCCCACGGAGCGCAGCAGCAGCGTCACTCTGCAACCGGCTCGGTGCCGGCATCGTCCAGGTGCAGAGATCGACCGTCAGCGACCGCAGCCACCGGCACACGCGCAGCGACAACAACCGGCCGAGGAGATCCACATCCTGAAACGTCGCGTCGCTCGTGCACCGAACCCGCGCGCCGACGACCAGACCGTGCCGCCACTCGAGCTCGAGCCGGCCCGCGTCGACCAGCTCCGACAGCCCCTCGAGGCACGAGGGCGAGGGCACGCCCGTCACCAACTGCGCGCCGAGGGGATCTCCGTGCTCCGTCAGCCGATCGGCCCACACCTGCAGCGCGCCCTCGTCATCGGGCGTGCGATCGATCGCCGCCTCAGCCTCGGCATCGCGGTGCTCGGGCTCGTTCAAGAAGACGAGCAGCGTTCCGTACAGATCGATCACGTCACCGTGCTCGAGCCGCGTTCGCGTCGTGCGATGCCCGTTCACCCACGTGCCGCTCGAGGAGTTCCGATCTTCCACGCGCCAGCCATCGGCCTCGCGCACCAGCACACAGTGCACGCGCGCGACCTTCGCCGCCGAGACCGAGATGGTGTTCTGCTTCGTGCGGCCGACGCTCACCTCTGCAGCTCCCTCGGGCAACGGGAGGCGCTCGCTCTCGAACGTCTCGAGATCGATGCGTTTGAGCCAGGCCGTCACGGCACCACCTCGAAGCGGAACGTGCCCGAGCCCTGCACGCTGATCAGATCACCGGGCAGCAGCTGGTACACCGACGTCGTGTGGTTGTTCACGCGCACCTCACCGCGGAGCCGGCCTGCGAAGAGCTTCCAGCTGCCGTCACTGGGCGCGAAGTGGCACGGGTTGCCGTCGGCGATGAAGGGAATGCCGGGCGGCGACTCGAAGTGCAGCTGGGTCGTCGAGCTGCGCCGAACCCGCGTCACCGCCGAGAGGGTTCGAAAGCCCTCCGTCACACCGATCAGCCGGGCTCCGTCAGCGGTCGTCAACACGCGCAGCTTCGCCTGGCGAACGGTCTGAAACACGTCCTGTCCACGCAGCCGAGGCACGCGTTGCGCCAGCTCTTCGATGCACGCGAGCGCTTGTGGCCGCTCAGCGAGCCGGTAGCCCAGTGACAGCCGCTCCAACGTCGACGGCAGCGTCGGCAGGCTCGCGATCAGCCGCTGCGCGTCGATCAGCTCCTCGGTCTCGAGCGGTCTCGGCCCCGGGCGCAGACGAGGCACGTCGATCACCAGCTCTCTGAGAAACTGGGTGACGCGAGTTCGCAGCAGCGTGCTGACCGCGTCGTGCCAGTCGTACGGCATCTGTCCGACGACCTGTCGAAAGGTGGCCCTGCGCGCGAGGCCGAGGTGCCAGTCGATCTCGAGCTCGCCCTGAAAGAGCCGCTCTCCCAGTGGGCCCAGCCACGACGCATGATCGAGTCGGCCACCAGCCCGCGCGGCCGCCATGCGTTCCCCGAGCGGATCTCCACGCTCGAGCAGCCAGTCGGCGTAGACGAGCCACGGCTCCACCGCGTCGGGGTCGCGCGCGATCGCCTCACGCAGTACGGGATCATCGGCGCGGATCTCGGAGCGGAACTTCAGCTCGGCCAGGCCGAACTGCAGCACGTCACCGTCGAAGAGCGCCCGCGGGTAGCGAATCGGCCGCCCGTTCACGCGGGTTCCGGCTTCGGTGCCCAGATCCTTCACGCGCCAGAAGACGCCGTCGCCAGCGATCTCGCAGTGCCTCGCCGAGACCAGCGCGTCATCGAAGACCAGGGTGGCCTTCGACGATCGTCCAAACACGAGCGTGGCCTTCCCGTCGGGAAGGTCGATCACGTCCCCGGTGGGGGCCACACGCTCGAACCAGCACTTCACGCCCGCATCATGCGTCAAAGCGGGGCGCGGTGGGCGTCAGCCCTCTTTCTCACGCTTGCGCTCGCGATCGGCGCGGTAGCGGTCGTTGAAGCCGAGCATGCGCTTGCGGAGCCGGATCGACTTCGGCGTCACCTCGACCAGCTCGTCCGAGCCGATCCACTCCAGTGCTTTCTCGAGGCCCATTTCCACGGGCGGGGTGAGAATGACGTTTTCGTCTCGGCCGGCAGCGCGAATGTTCGTGAGCTTCTTCTCGCGGCTCGCGTTCACGTCGAGATCGTTCGGGTGCGCGTGCTCGCCGATGATCATGCCCTCGTACAGCTGCACGCCGGGGCCGACGAAGAGCTTGCCGCGCTCCTGAATGCTGAAGAGGGCGTACGGAATCGAGTCGCCCAGGCGGTCGGCGATGATGGCGCCGTTGGAGCGGCGGGGGATGTACCCCATGTGCGGCTCCCAGCCGTCGAACTGCGACGACATGAGGCCTTCGCCCTTGGTGATCGTCAGGTACTCACTGCGGAAGCCGACGAGGCCACGCGCAGGAATGCGGTACGTGACGCGCGTACGGCCACCACCGAGCTGCACCATGTCGACCATGCGGCCACGACGGGGCCCGAGGCGCTCGGTGACGACGCCGATCGAGATCTCGGGAAGGTCGCAGACGAGCAGCTCCATGGGCTCGTGACGAACACCGTCGATCTCCTTGATGATCGGCTCGGGGTTCGACGCCGTCAGCTCGTAGCCTTCGCGGCGCATCGTCTCGATGATGATCGCGAGCTGCAGTTCACCACGGGCGACGACGCGGAAGGCGTCAGGGCTCTCGGTGTCTTCGACGCGAATCGAGACGTTGCGGTACGACTCCTTCTGCAGGCGGTCACGCAGGTTGCGCGAGGTGACGTACTTGCCCTCTTTGCCGGCGTACGGGCTGTCGTTGACGCGGAAGACCATCATCATGGTCGGTTCATCGACCTTGATGCGGGGCAGGGGCACCGGGTTGTCGACGCTGGTGATGGTGTCGCCGATCGACAGGTTCTCGATGCCGGCGACGCAGACGATCTCACCCGGGCCGGTGTCGGCGATCTCGACGCGCTTGAGGCCCGAGAAGCCGTACAGCTTCACGACCTTGCCCTGCTCGATCTTGCCGCCGTCGCGCGCGATGGCGACGGGCATGTTCGGAGCGAGGCGGCCGGCCGACATGCGGCCGATCGCGATACGGCCGACGAAGTCGTCGTAGTCGAGGTTGGCGATCAGCAGCTGCGTGGGCAGCGCCGGGTCGGGCGGCGGCGGGCACGAGATGTGTTCGATGATCTTGTCGAACAGCGGCTGCAGGTTCGCGCTGGGCGTGTCGAGCTCGAGCGACGCCTTGCCCTCACGCGCGATGGCGTAGATGACGGGGAACTCGAGGTCTTTCTCTTCGGCGCCGAGGTCGATGTAGAGCGAGTAGACCTGATCGAGGATCTCCTTCGCGCGCGCGTCCTTGCGGTCGATCTTGTTGATGACGAGCACCGTCTTGAGGCCGAGGCCGAGCGCCTTCGTGAGCACGAAGCGCGTCTGGGGCAGGGGGCCTTCGGCGGCGTCGACGAGCAGGAGCACGCCGTCGACCATGCGCAGACCGCGTTCGACCTCACCGCCGAAGTCGGCGTGGCCGGGCGTGTCGACGATGTTGATCTGGTGGTCCTTCCACAAGATGGCCGTGTTCTTGGCCATGATCGTGATGCCCTTCTCGCGCTCGAGATCGTTCGAGTCCATCACGCGCTCGGCGACCTGTTCGTTCGAGCGGAAGGCGCCGCCCTGACGGAGCATGTGATCGACGAGGGTCGTCTTCCCGTGGTCGACGTGGGCGACGATGGCGATGTTGCGGATTTTCTCTCGGGGGAACATGGCGCCGCGGCCTCTACACGGGTTACCGGGGCTTGAATAGGACTTGCGACAGGGGGGCGGGTGCCAATAGTCCGCGCCGACCCATGCTGCTGCCCATTCGTTCCGTCCCCGCGCTGCACTCCGTCGACAGTGAGCTCTTCACCCTGCGGTATTTCCAGCACTGCATGCAGTGCACCTTCTGTCACGACAGCTGCTGCCAGTACGGCTGTGACGTGAACGTGGGAGAGCGCGATCGCCTGCTCGAACTCAAGACCGAGCTCGAGCCCTTCCTGGGCATTCCCGCCACCGAGTGGTTCAAGAGCGAAGTCTTCGAAGACCCCGAATACCCGACGGGCAAGTTCGTGCGGGCGAACACGAAGAACGGAGCCTGTGTCTTCCTCAATCGCAAGGGGCGCGGCTGCGGCATTCACGCGTTCGCGATGGCGACGAAGCGCGACTACCACTCGATCAAGCCGATGGTGTGCTGGCTGTTCCCCGTGTGCTGGGACAAGGGCGTGATGCGGCCGAACTCCGACGTGAAGGACGATCTCGCGTGCGCGAACACGGGGCCGACGCTGTACGAGGGCGCGAGAGACGAGATTCGCGTGGTGTTCGGTGACGCGCTGGTGGCCGAGCTCGATGCGCTGAAGGTTCAGGTCGACGCCGGGCAGCTGGCGACGAGCGAGACGGTGAAGGCCGTGCTGCAGGCCACGACTACGCCAGCTCTCTCGTGACCGCTTCTCCCAATCGTCTGCCGATCTCGAGGTAGGCCTCGAGCTGCGCATCGTCGAAGAACTGATCGGCGGTGCTCTGCTGAGGGAACTCGGGGTTCTGCCGGGCGTAGGCGTACGTCTGTGGAGAGAGGCGCTGGACGAGCCCGAGCTTCGCGTACACGACGCGAATGCGATCCGGGAGCTTCGCGGCGCGGTCAGGATCTCGACTGGCCCTGGCCCGGTCATCGAGCCTCAGTTCGCCTTCGCTCACGACGCTCGCAGCCACGCGCAGCCCCGACGCGTCGGCTTCGGTGGGCGGCACGTGACGCTGCAGCTCGAGGCCATGGAGCGAGTAGCCGCGGTAGCGCGCGAGATCGATGAAGCGCGAGAGATCTTCGAATTGGTATTTCGGGTCGGCCGCCGCGTCGATCAGCACGAGCGTCGGTACGCCACGAAGCAGCAACGCGTAGCCGCCCAGGTTCTCGAAGTGGCCACCGTCGGACAGGAACAGGTGCGCGTCACCGAGCGAGTTCCAGCCCATGAACTCCCGGTTCATGTACTGCAGCGCCAGGGCAGGCAGCGGGCGCGCGCCGAGGCTCGGGTGTGGCAGCCATCGGCCCAGCTTCAAGCTGAACAACGACAGCAGTGGCCGGAGCCACGGGCTGATGTACTTGCCCGCTTGAGAGTTGAGCGCGGCCGAGCTGACGGCGATCGCGTCGAGCATCGACAACGCGCTCTCGCCCTGCTTCACGTAGCCGACGGTTGGCCCACCAACCAGCGACGGGCTGGCCTCGAAGTGGGCGACCTTGAAGGGTTCGGAGGGCGCGTTCACCGCCATGTTGATGATGGGCGTGGGGCCCTCGTGCGGCCAGGCGAGCGGCTGTTTCCCGGCCTCGGCGAAGCTCGCCACCCACGATCGCCACACGGGCCCAAGCCCAACCGCCTCGAGCCGAATCAGGAGCGAGATCAGGAAGTAAAAGAACCCCAGCAGGCCCATCAGCACGAGCAGCGAGAGGCCGACCTTCTCGTTCTCGGGCCAGCCGGTGAAGTGCTCCTTCACGAAGGTGTGCAGCTGCACTGCGGTCGCTCCCACCTGCTTGACCGCGAGTGCAAGAGCAGATCGGACGGTGGCGTCGAGCCGCATGTGAACGCCGTGCAGAAGTTCGTTTTGGTCCATCGCGACGCCGATCGCGCCAGCGACGCCTGCGAGCAGTGACGCGACCCCAAGACCCTGCAGCCGCCACTCCTTGATGTAGGCCCACCCCATGGCCGTGACGATGCCGACGCCGACGAGAAGCGACGTGGAGGTGAGCGCCAGCACGGGAACTGTCACGGCGATCACGGTCAGCGACCCGTGCCACATCAGATCGGTGGCGACCTGCTGAAGCCGGTCTTCGACCCGCGAGGCGCCGCGCAGCGTCGTCAACAGCATGAGCACGCACCCGCAGACGATCATGGCGAGGCCGACGGCGCCGGCGAAGGCTCCCACTCCAAATGGTGTCGCCAGGGCCGTGAGGTCGTCGCGCAGGTACACGGCGTCGTCGATGTTCAGTGCGAGGACCTTGAGCGGGGTGAGGAGCGCTCCGAACCAGACCGCCTCTTTCGAGCCCTCGAGCTCATCGAGGTAGAGGCCGAACACGAGGACCAGGCCGAGCGCGAAGAGCAGGCTCAGCAGCTGGAGCGCCGTGCCGACGACCGCCACGCCCAGCGGCCGCACCAGCCACTCCGCCGTCGTTCCGCGTCGAATGTAGTCCTTGTTCTGTTTGAGGTTCGCGATGGCCCGGTCGGCGGCCTGATCGTCAGCGGCAACGGAGCTCCTCGCGCGCACGAGGTTTGCGAGCGCCCAACTGCCTCCAGAGACGGCGCTGATGAATCGAACGCGCTGCCAGAGCGCGCTCTTCTGAATGACTGCCAGTGCGCCGGTCGCGACAGCAGTCGCTCGAATGCCGCCGCCAGATGCTGCAATGCCGAGCGCCTGAGGTTCCGTCACGACGGGAGGCGGCTCCACCGTGCCCTCCGTGCCCAGGCTCGCGGAGACGGCATCACGCGTCAGAAACCACGCGAAGAAGGAGGCCAACATCGACACGAAGACGAAGGCCGCCGTCGAGCTCGCGAGGGCAGGGCCAAGCACCGCCTGGTCGTGGAACCTGTACATTCGCGCCGCGTGCAGCACGGCCTGAATGACGACGATGAGGATGAAGAGGTTGATGGTCAGCCCGCGGCGGTCGGCTCGCTGAGCGCGAAGCTGGCTCGACCAGGCAGAAGGCCAGAACAAGACGATGACCGCTGCATGCAGCCACAGATTCCATTGTGAGTGGCCCTGCGCCTGCGCGTCGAACGGGAACTCTCCAGGCGTTGGCCTCGCGTTGAACAGACCGAGCGCAAGCACTCCGAGCGCGAGCGCGAGAGTTGCCGCGATGGTGGCCGGCTTGCGGAATGACGAGAAGACAGTCGCGAGTCGGCCAGGAATACCGAGGTGCACCATGGTGACCGCGAACACGCCCAGCAGGATCACGAGCGTGGCGAGGCGTGCGTTGCCCCACGACGGCTCCCGGTGAATGTGGCCAAGTGACGCGAGCGCAGCGAGTGCACCGTTGAAGGCAAGTCCGGTCGCGGTCTCGCCCCAGACCCACCGCAGTTTCGATGTCATGTGTGTTCCCCCGACGGAACTGTACGGGAGTGCGCTCGCCGGCGGCTAGCGATTGCCTCGACCAGCAGCAATGCCGACGAGGAACCCGAGGACGAAGCCTGCGCCATGAGCGATCCACGCGACGCCGGAGTCGCCGATGGACGCGAGCCAGAGGTCGAAGCCCACGTAGATCGTCATCACGAACGGCAACGGAAGTTGTGCGCTGATGAAGCCGGGGAGCGGCACCATCCACTTCCCGCGGCGCTGAAGCACCAGCGTCAGACCCATCAACCCGAACACGCCGCCACTCGCGCCGCCGATGAGCACACGGGGATCGGCGAAGAAGGAATCGATCAGCACCGTCAGCGCTCCGCCGCCGAAGAGCATGGCCGGTACCAGCCAGTGCGGGCTCTTCCGTTCGACCGCATCGCCGAACAGAAACGCGAAGAAGAGGTTGCCGAGAATGTGGAGCCAGCCGTCGTGGGCGAGCACCGCGGGCACGACGCCGAGCAGTGAGTCACGATCAGCGCGATAGCCGAGCGCCTCGAAGCCGAACGTCTCGGGCCACACGAGGCTCGCCACGAACGCCAGCGTCAGCACCAGCACCGAGAGATACGTCGCGATCGATCGCTGCGCGCCTTCGAGGCCGGTGAGGACGGGAACTCCAACGAGCGCCTGCACGGTCTGGCCGGCCGTCGCCTGCGTCATCGGCTTCGGGACGTCAGCGAGGCCCTGCGCGATCTCGGTGCGCGACTTCGTGTCCATCGACGCCCACGCGTCCTGCCGGGCGATCGTCTTCGTCACGAGCTTCAGTGACGCGAGGTCGGATGCTTCGACCCACAGCAGCTCGCACGACGGGCACTTCTCGACCCATGCCTCGAGCCGACCGATCCGCCACGGTGTCATCGTCACCGCGCAATCTGGGCAAGCGCGCCGCTTCTTGAACGGCAGGGAGTCGAGCCGCGACTCCACCTCGATCACCGTCGTCGTCTCGGGCACAGCCGCTTCGAGCTCAGGCAACGACACCAGCACGCCACGACAGAACGGACACGCACGGCCCAGCGGAGCGGTCGTCAGCTCACGCGCATGGTCGGGACAGTTCGCCATCTCGCCGGCACTTGAACCCACGAGACCGCGCATCACCAGTAGACTGCCTCTTCGTGGAGGACGCTCACGCGATTCGCCGGCTCGTGCTCGAGGGCAAAGCGACGCCCGCGATCGTTCGCAGCGCGCTGAATCAGGTTCCATCGCGCGATCGTGACGCCTGGGTCGATCAGCTGCTCGGGCTCGCCGAAGTGCCCGATGACGGCCCGGCCCTTCCACGTGGCGCAGTTCCGTATCTTCCGTGTGCGATCGATTCCGTTCTGCGCGCGATCGATCTCGCTGGCGTGACCGAGACAGACCACTTCGTCGACGTGGGCTCCGGAGTCGGTCGCGTCACGACCATCGTCCATCTGCTCACGGGAGCCTCGGCGCTCGGCCTCGAGATTCAGCCCCAGCTGGTTCACGCGGCTCGGGAGCTCTCGCACCGCCTTCGGCTGGATCGCGTGACGACCCTCGAAGGCGACGCTCACCTCGAGGAGGGGACCGTCTTCTTCCTCTATTGCCCGTTCAGCGGCGAACGGCTGAACACGTTCCTCGACGAACTCGAAGGGCTGCCTCGACCGATTCGCCTCTGCGCTGTCGATCTTCCGATACCTCCACGGCCCTGGCTCTCGCTGATCGCGGAGTCGCAGGACGTGACGGTCTTCACTTCAGGTTCTTGAGGAACTGATCGATCTCGTCGTTCACGAGGCCCGGCCGCTCGAGTGGGGCGGTGTGGCTGCCACCCGGCACGAACAGGTACTTCGCCTGCGGCAGGTGTTCCGCCATGCGCTGGCTGAGCCATACGGGGGTGAACTTGTCGATCTCTCCACCGACCACCAGCGTCGGCACGTTCACCTCGGGCAGGTGATCGAGCGCCGAGTGATCCTTCAACGAGTCGAGCGTTCTCACGAAGTACAGCGGGTGCATCTTCGCGAGGTGCTCCATGTACGGGTGGAAGTCGTTGTGGTTCAGCAGAATCGGGTTCAGCTCGGTGCGAATGCCGAACTCCACCGCGAGCTCCGTTCGCAGCAGCTTCGAGGTGATCAGCTTCGCCACGTCGGGGAACTTCTCGACCATCGCGCGCAGCCGGGGAAACACGACGCGCAGCAGTGAATGATCGTGCCACGTGTCGAGCGGCGTTCCGTACGAGCCGCAGAGCAACACGAGCCCGGCGACGCGCTGCGGGTACCGGCGGTGAAACTCGAGCGCCACCTGCACGCCCATGGAGTGGCCGAAGATCACGCCGCGATCGATCTTCGTGTGGTCCATCAACCGGGCCATGTCGTCGCACGTGAACTCGACGCCGATTCGCGTCGCGTCCGTCGGTACGCCGCTCTTGCCGTGGCCGCGGTAGTTCCAGTGCATCACGCGGCGTTGGGCGGTGAGCGGCTCCCAGAGGTAGCGCCAGATGAACCCGTCACAGCCGAGGCCGTCGTTGAGCACCGCAGGCAGGCCGGGACCGTCGCCGCGCTCCTCGAACCACAAGGGCGCGCCGTCATCGGTGGTGAAGAACGACTGATGAAAGAACCGCGATCCACCGTCAGGCACTGGCCTCGGCCTCCTCGTCTTCGCTGCCCGTCACGCCGGGCTTCTCGAGCCCGTATTTCTGAATCTTGAGGATCAGGTTGGAGCGGCTGATGCCGAGCTCACGCGCGAGCCGGCTCTTGTTGTTCTTCGTGCGCTGCAGGCCCTGCGAGATCATGTCGCGCTCGAGCTGCTCGACCGCGTCGTTCAACCGGCCGACGGGGACCGAGGCCATGCGCGAACTTCCGATCACGTTCGTGCCGTTCGCTCCGCTGACCGTGTCGCGAATGCGGCTCGAGAGCAGATCGGCCGTGAGCTGATCCTGATCACCGCCGAGCACGAGCAGGCGTTCGATCTCGTTCTCGAGCTCTCGAATGTTGCCGGGCCAGTGGTAGCTCTGCAGCACCGACATCGCCTCGGGAGCGAGCCCGCGCGCCTTCTGCCCATCGCGCTTGTGCTTGCGCATGAAGTGATCGACCAGCATCGGCAGATCGTCTTTGCGCTCACGTAGCGCCGGCACCTGAATGCGAATGACGTTGAGGCGGTAGAAGAGATCTTCGCGGAACTCGCTCTTCTTCACGAGGTCGGTGAGATCCTTGTGGGTCGCCGAGATCACGCGCACGTCGACCTGCTTGGGAGCCGTGCCACCGACGGGCAGGAACGTGCCTTCCTGCAGCACGCGCAGGAGCTTCACCTGCAGGGCAGGGGACATGTCGCCGACTTCGTCGAGGAAGAACGTGCCGCCATCGGCGACTTCGAAGAGCCCCTTCTTGTCGCGCAACGCTCCGGTGAACGCGCCGCGTACGTGGCCGAAGAGCGCGCTCTCGAGCAGGTTGTCGTTGAAGGCTGAACAGTTCTGCACGACGAACGGCTTGTCCTTGCGAGGGCCGTTGTAGTGAATCGCGCGCGCGACCAGTTCTTTGCCGGTGCCCGACTCGCCGTTGATCAGAATCGTCGAGTCCGACTGGCAGACGCGCTCGAGAATACGGAACACCTCGAGCATCGACTGGCTACGGCCGATGATGTTCTCGAACTTGTAGCGATCGGACAGCTCGGTCGACAGCGTCTGAATCGTCTCGTCCTTGCGTGACAGCTCGGCTTCGAAGTTGCCGATCTCGTTCGCGCCGAACTCGAGCAGGTCGCAGATCTTCTCGACCTCTCGATCATCCATCACCGGCACGCGCTCGATGGCGCGCTCGAGATCGGTGGCTCCCTGGTTGAGCTCGGCGATCTTCGTCTTCAGCTGCTCGGCTTCGCGCGGGCTCACTTCCTGTCGCGAGAAGCCCTCGACGAAGAGCATGCCCTCGTACTCGCCGTTGATGTGCAGCGGAGCGCCCACGATCGTGAAGCCCAGGTGGCACTCGTGAAACTGGCTTCGGCGCAGCTTCTTCGATGCCTTGAACTTCTCGTGCAGCACGCGCACCGACGAGCAGCAGCGGCGAAAGCCCTCTTTCGAGAACAGCGAGAGCCGGCAGAAGTCATTCGGGGGCGGGGTGATCGGGCCCTTCGTCCACTCGATCACCTGGCCGCTCTTGTCTGCGAACGACAGCTCAGCCCGCCACCACTTCCGCAGGATGTCCCGCAGCATCACGATCGTGTGCAGGTTCTGGTAACGCTCGTAGTCCATGGCGGGGTGGGCCTCGTCTGATTCCGAGACAGGTGTACCCCATCATTGTCCGAAGTGTGGACAAGAGACGTGCAGGGCGAAGAGGGGAAAGGTATTCCCACGTCGCATGCGAATCGTCGCAGGTTCGGCCAGAGGGCGAACACTTCAGACACCGAAGGGCTCGGACGTGACGCGACCGACGGCTGATCGGGTTCGCGAGACGATCTTCAACGTGCTCGGGCAGACGTGCGACGACCTGCGGGTGCTCGATCTGTACGCGGGCACGGGAGCGCTCGGACTCGAGGCAGTCTCTCGCGGCGCGGTGAAGGCGGTGCTCGTCGACTCGGGTCGTGAGGCCATCGGTTTGTGCCGTGAGAACGCGAAGGCGCTCGGCTTCGACGCGAAGGTCGAGGTGCTGCCCTTGCCGGTGACGAAGGCGATCGAGACGCTCGTCGGGCGTGGGGCGCAGTTCGAGCTCGTGTTTTCCGATCCTCCGTATGCTGCGAAGGCCGGCCTCGACGTGTTGCGCGCGTTGGAGCCGATTGTCGTCAGTCATGGCGTCGCGGTGATCGAGCATGACAAGAACGAACCGCTCCCCGAACGTGAAGGGCGCTGGCTTCGCGAAGACGAGCGCATCTTCGGAGCGACGATCGTCTCGATCTTCCGATTGACCGATCCGGCCGCGTGAACGACGCTCCGCGCCGATGTCCGTCGCCATCTACCCCGGATCGTTCGACCCGCTGACCAACGGCCACCTGTCGCTCATTCAGCGTGGGCTCAAGCTGTTCGACAAGCTCATCGTGGCCATCGCGGTGAACCCGAAGAAGACGCCGCTGTTCTCGGTCGCCGAGCGCAAGACGTTCATTCGCGAGGCCTTCCCCGACGAGTCGCGCGTCGAGGTCGACGACTTTCAAGGTTTGCTCGTCGACTACGGCAAGAAGCGCAACATCAAGGTCATGCTCCGTGGCCTGCGCGCCGTGAGCGACTTCGAGTTCGAATTTCAGCTCGCCAACATGAACCGCAAACTCGATCGCGAATTCGAGACGGTCTTCATGATGACCGGCGAGGACTATTTCTACGTCTCGTCGAACCTGGTGCGTGAAGTGGCCAGCTTCGGAGGCAACGTCGATGGGCTGGTGCCCGCCAACGTCGCCGCTGGGCTGCGCGCGAAGTACGCGAAGAAGGAATGAACGCCGTCATGATCAAGCTCGCCAACCGACTCAAGAGCGCGAAGCCCTCGCCCACGCTCGCCCTCAACGCCAAGGCCAAGGCGCTCGCCGCGAAAGGCGCCGACGTCGTCTCGTTCGCTGCCGGTGAGCCCGACTTCGACACGCCCGTTCACATCAAGGACGCGATCAAGGCGGCGCTCGACTCGGGCTTCACCAAGTACACCGCGACCGGCGGCATCCCCGAGCTGAAGGCGGCGATCGTCGACAAGCTGAAGACCGAGAACAAGCTCGACTACACGCCCGAGCAGATCCTCGTGTCGGTTGGCGCGAAGCACTCGCTCTACAACATCTTCCAGGCGCTGCTCTCGCCCGGCGACGAGGTGATCATCTTCTCGCCCTACTGGGTGAGCTACCCCGACATGGTTCGCCTGGCCGATGGCGTGCCGGTGATCGTCGAGACGAGCGCGCACAACAACTGGGCCCCCGATCCTTCGCAGCTTCGCAAGGCGCTGACGCCGCGGACGCGTGCGGTGATCTTGAACAGCCCGTCGAACCCGACTGGCGGCGTGTATTCGAAGGAGACGCTCGTCGCGATCGCCGACGCCGTGCGCGGCCACGACTGCCTGCTGGTCTCCGACGACATCTACGAGCGGCTCCTCTACGTCGAGGGCGGCTTCCACAACATCGCCAACGTCGCGCCCGATCTCGCACCTCGCACGGTGGTCGTGAACGGCTTCTCGAAGGCCTACGCGATGACGGGCTTGCGGCTCGGCTACGCGGCCGGCCCGAAGGAGCTCATCGCGGGCATGCAGATGGTGCAGGACCAGTCGACCTCGAACGCGACCTCGGTGATCCAGAAGGCGGCGGTCACGGCGCTCAAGGGCCCGCAGGAGCCGTTGTTCGCGATGGTGAAGGAGTACCACAAGCGTCGCGACGTGATGGCCGATGGCCTGAGCAAGATCGCCGGTGTGAAGTGCCCGCGGCCCGAAGGGGCCTTCTATTGCTTCGCCGACGTCGGCGAGCTGATCGGCAAGACGTACAAGGGCCAGACGATCACGGGCTCGCTGAAGCTGTCAGAGGCGCTGCTCGAGGACTTCCTGCTGGCCGCCGTTCCCGGTGAGCCGTTCGGAGCCGAGGGCTACCTGCGGTTCTCGTTCGCCACCTCGCAGGCGATCATCGAGAAGGGCCTCGCGCGGCTCGCGGAGTTCACGTCGAAGGTGAGCTGAGCGTTCGGGTCTTCCACGCCTGCTCAGCGGCGATGCCCACGGCTTCCAGCCCGGGCACCACCGCTTCCTCGATCGTCGCGTAGCACGGGGCACTCGAGGCCGACCGCGCGTTCAGCGGCGTCAATCGGGTGCACGTGTGCGGGCGCAAGCTCCTGCTCCAGCACGGCGAACCCGAGCTTCAGGTAGGTGGCGAGGGAATCGCGCACCGCTCCATTCGCCGCCAACCACGGCTGCGCCCACGCGAGGTACTGAAACCCAAACTGGCCGTGCAGACGCTCGTCGGCGAGCAGGCGGGTGATCGCAGCGCGGAAGAAGGGATCGGTCGTGCCGTCGAGCGTCGCCACGAAGCGGGAGCACGCGACCAGCTCGGAGCAGCACGTCGTGTAGATCACGTTCCGCAGCGCGCGCTCTTCGGCCGGGACGCCGCGGTGGGTGGCGAGCGGCGAGACCGTTCGCTCCACTTCGACAGCGTCGTGACTTCCAAGCGCGGCCAGCACCTCACGACACCCGTGCGCGTGTCGCAGTTCGTCCTGCGCCATTCCGAGCATCACGGTCGTCGCCTCGAGCGGAGCGTTCGCCTCGACGAGCTGGGGCGCCAGCTGCATGAAGATCGTGCTGGACCGGTACTCGACCTCGAGCCGGCCGCGCCACATCGTGCGAAGCCTGGTCAGCAGCGGCTCGGCGTAGGTGCCAGGTTTCGGAAGAGGGCTGAGGTCTGGGTCGCGGAACTCGCGCTCGAGCGGGAAGCCGAGCGCCAGGGCTGGCTCGAGTGGTGACTTCACGCGATCGCGGGGAGATCGGGTGGCGGCAACGGGCCCACTGCGAAGCAACAGTCGGAGCGGCCGACCGAGTAGCAGGAGGGGAGCCCGGCATCGAGGCTGTTGCAGTCGCACTGGGTGCACGCGATGCCCGCGTCGGCGAGGCCTGCGTCGGTGCTGGACCCCGCGTCGACGACGGTGTTTCCGCCGCCATCGATGGCTGGCTCGACGAGGCCGACGCGACCGCAGCCGGAACCGAGACCCACGAGTCCCGAGGCGACGATGAGGGCTCGCGCGAAGTTGATGGGGCGTCTGGTCATGGCGAAGAGGCTAGTCGTGATACGCGATCACCTGCCACGTCGAGCCCACGTTCTTGAGCACGACGATCGCGGCGCGGCCTGAGACGTTGGCCACCGCGATGAACTGCTGACCACCGTTTCGCCACGGCCAGTTCTTCAGGCGCGCGGGCGGTTGGCCGTACTTCTTCTCCATCTCCTGCGCGCTGAGCACCTCGATGCCGTAGAGCGCGATGAGATCGGTGCGCTTGCTGCGCAGGTGTTTGGCCCAGGTCGAGCGCAGCTCGTCGGGACGTTCGATCTTCTTGTCCTCGAGCATGAAGGGCAGGCCGGCGTAGTCGACCACGCGACCGGCATCGCCCGTCACCAGCGCCTCGAAGAAGCTGCGTGCGACGACGAAGGCCTGATCCGACTCGGAGAGCGTGAAGTACTCCTCGAGGTTGAAGTCGCGGGGCGGCAACACGGGGCTGCCGGTCATGGTCGACGACTTCTTGCGCAGCTCTTCGACAGCCTTGTCGCGCTCGGGGCCCGTGAGGTCCTTCACCTTCGCGGCCGCGCGGGCCATCTCTTCGGCCTGGCGTCGCATCGCGCTGATCACCGGGTCCGACGAGCTTCCACCCGTGCCAGTGCCAGGCGCGGCGGCGGGCTGCGCAGGATCACCTGCAGGCGCAGCGTCTCCTGCAGGGGGCGCCTCGGCCGGAGGCTCAGCGGCAGGGTCCTGCGCGAGCACGAGTGTCAGAGCAATCGCCAACATGGGGAGCGACCGTAGAAGAAACGGCCGCTCCCCGCGACCTTCGTCAGGCGCGTTTCGGGTCAGGCAGCGCAAGCGCGTAGCCAAGGCCTGCAGCGACGCAGACCACGAAGCACACGCCCCAGAACACGCTCAGCCCCGTCACCTCGATCATGCGAGGGCTGATGACTGGCGCCGTCACCACCGCGAGACTCCACGTGAGCCCGAACGCGCCCTGGTAGCGGCCACGCAGGTGAGCTGGTGCACGCTCGGCCACGACCGTCGAGTTCACTGGTGCCATCACGATCTCTCCGAGCGTCCACACCGCCACGCTGAGGACGAAGAAGGGCAAGGCGTCGGCGAAGGCCGTGATGCCGAAGCCGATGCCCGTGAGCACCGCGCCGAACCCGAGCGTCTTGCCGCGCCCGCCAGTCGTCACCGCCTTCAGCACCAACGGCTGCAGCAGCACGATCAACACGCCGTTCGCTGACAACGCGATGCCGAACGCTTCGGGGCCGAGGCCCTTGTCGGTCATGTCCTTCGGCAGCGAGGTGAGGTGCTGCATGAACACGAACGCGGTCACGTACGAGAGCACGAGGAATGGAACGAACTTCGCGTCGAGGAAGGGCGTGAGCAGCGAACCCTCCTGCTTCGTCGCGTGCGCCTCGGGCTTCGTGTCGGGAATTCCCGCGAAGATGACGCCCGCGCAGATCAGCGTCGTGGCCGCGTCGGCGAAGAAGAGGATCTGGAAGCCGCTCTTCGCGACGAAGCCGCCCACCAGCGCCGCGAACGCGAAGCCGAGGTTGATGGCCCAGTACTGAGTGCCGAACGCCTTCACGCGGAACTCGGGCGCGACGAGATCTGACACGAGCGCCTGACTCGCCGGCCGGAAGAGATCGGCACAGAAGCCGAGCAGGAAGACGAGCCCGGCGATGTGGGCGAGCTCCCGGGCCTGGCCCGTCAGAATCATGACGAACGAGGCACTCACGAGACTGAGCAACAGGGTGGAGCGGCGACCGATTCGGTCGGCCAGCCAACCGCCCAGCGTCGTGCCTCCGAGGGATCCGACGCCGTAGAGGGCGAGAATGCCGCCAGCGTCGATGAGCGAAAGGCCGCGCTCGCGGGTCAGGTACACCGTCATCAGCGGGACGATGAAGCTGCCGGTGCGGTTGATGAGCAGGCCCGCCCACAGGAACCAGTAGGGCCGCGGAAGGCCCTCGGTGAACCGGTGGAGCGCGCCGGGGGTCGTCACGGTGGCGGAGGTCATCGACTCTCGACGCACTGCGTGCAAGCCCTCTGACGAGGCGGTTACAGTTACAGGGTCATGTCTTCCGAGATCCGCTCGCTGCTGGCCGCCGCGCAGGAAGCCGAAACCCATGGTGACGTGCCGGCCGCCGTCAGCCGGTTGCAGCGGGCCGCGCAGTTCTATCGCTCGCGCCGCATGGAACGCCGGGCCGCCCAGATGGAGCGCCACATCGATCGCCTCGAAGGCCGCCCTGTCACGGTGCCGCTCGATGGCATTCATGACTCGGGGTTCGATCACTTCGATGAAGAAGATGAAGCCGTCACGCACGTGATCGACGACGTGCCGTTCGGAGCCGAACCGTTGCCGTTGAAAGACGATGGGCTGGGGTTTGGCGACGAGCTGATGGAGGCGCCGGTTTCGAGAGTCGTTCGTGAGGACGAGCCGACTGATCGGGAGGCGCTGTTCGATCGAGGCCCGCAACCGGCCGATCCCGCGATCGAGGCGTGGTGCTCGTTCTGCTGTCAGCCGAAGGCCGAGGTCGGTCCGCTCGTGGCGGGTCCCGCAGGGGCGTACATCTGTGGAACCTGCGTGATGTTGAGCGCCAACCTGCTCGCGATGCCGGCGCAGCATGTTCCTCCGCCTCCGCGGCACGTCGCTCCGGTGTCAGGAGCTCAGCTGCCGGCACAGGCGAAGGCGCGCGCCACGTGGGACCGGCGACAGCCCAGGGTCGCGCTGGTGGTTGGCCCTGAAGGGGCGGGGAAGACGGCGTTCCTCGAGAGTCTGGGGCGACCCTCGGCGCGTCCGTTCACGCGCTCCGAAGACGAGACGGTGCTGGTCGATCTGTCGTCGCCGCTCAGCGCTGACGAAGAGCTGGCGCTCGAGTCGTGGCTCACGGCCCACCCGAAACGACGCGCGGTGCTGGCTGCTCGTGGCGACGCTCCCACGCCCGTGCTGGTGCTGCAGGGTGAACACGGTGACGAGCCCGTCTACGACACGGAGTCGTTGCATCGCTCGGTGGCGTCGCATGTGTCTCCGAAGCTGCTCTCGCGCGTCGAGACGGTGCTGCCGATGCCATCGCCCGATCGTGAAGCGCTCGTGCACCTCGCGCAGAGTCTGCTGGCGGCAAGATCGATCGAGCTGCCCGCGAACGCGCTCGACTCCATCGTCACGCTGGCGGAACGGTCGGGCCGCGGAGCCCGTGAGCTCGCCGCGTTGATCGCGAGAATTCCGGCCGGGCGCTACAAGGCGCCGTGATGCACACGGTCACCTGGCACCGCCTCGGTCGCGTCGAGTACGCCGACGGCCTCGAGCTGCAGAACCAGTTTCAAGCGGCCCGCCGCGCCGACACGGTGACGGACACGTTGTTGCTGCTCGAACATCCCGCCGTGCTCACGCTCGGTCGTGGCGCCGATGGCTCGAACATTCTTCGTCCGCGCGAGGAACTCGACCGGCTCGGCGTCGGCGTCTTCGAGACCGATCGTGGCGGCGACGTCACGTACCACGGGCCTGGACAGATCGTCGGCTACCCGCTGCTCCACCTCGGCCCCGGCCGGCAGGACGTGCGGAAGTACGTGCGCTCCATCGAAGAGGTGATCATCCGCTCGCTCGCTGAGTACGGCATCACCGCGACGAGAATCGAGAAGTGGCCTGGCGTGTGGGTCGAGCAGTCGAGGCTTGGCGGGCCGCGGAAGATCTGCGCGCTCGGCGTGCACTTGAGCCGTTGGTACACGCGCCACGGCTTCGCGCTGAACGTCGACCCCGATCTGTCGCACTTCGAGCTGATCGTTCCATGCGGCATCAGCGAGGCCGGAGTCACCTCGATGGCGAAGGAGCTCTCGGGCGCGACGCCGTCGATGGCCGAGGTCGAAGACACGCTGGTGCGTCAGTTCGGCAACGTGTTCGAGAGCACGATGCAGGCGGGGCCTGATCCAGTCGAGACCGTGAGCGTCGTCGTCGTGAACGAGACGCGCGACCGCGTGCTGCTGCTCGAGCGAACGCCCGAGAAGGGCGGGTTCTGGCAGCCGGTGACGGGCCGGGTCGAAGCCGGGGAACGCCCCGATCGCACGGCGCTTCGCGAGCTGAAGGAAGAGACCGGCCTCGAAGCCGCGACCCAGCCGATCGACTCGCCGCACGCCTTCGCCTGGGGACCGTCGGGGCCGCGCGTGGCTCGTGAGTTTCCTTTCATCGCGCGCGTCTCGCAGTCCGCGCCCATCGTGCTCTCGACCGAACACGTTCGAAGTGAATGGGTGACCGCCGAGGAGGCGATCGCGCGCGTGCCTTACGAAGGACTCAAACGTTCGCTTCGCACGGCCACGAAACGCTGAAGAACTCCCACGCGTCGCCGTCGGTGCCCGTTATGCTGCGCCGTTCCCTGCAGACTGCCCCTGGAGGCCCACCATGTCGCCGCTCCTCGTCGCCGTTGGTCTGCTCGTCTCTGCTCCGCCTGCTGATGGCCCTGCCGCGCAGTTCGAGAAGCTGAAGACGCTCGAAGGCAACTGGAAGGCCGGCGAGAAGGACGCAACCCGGTACGTGTCGCTGCGCGTGATCTCGAATGGGACCGCGGTGCTCGAGATGGTGACCGCAGCCGATCGCGCGAAGGTGCTGAGCGCCAGCGTCTACCACCTCGAAGGCGGCAAGCTGGTGCTGGCCCACTACGGCGCGGCTGGAGCCCCGAAGCTCGAAGCAAAGGCCGGCTCGAAGCTCGAGTTCGAAGGGAAGGGTGGCACGGTCAGCGCGGTGACGCTCACGCCGAAGGGCGACGACAAGCTGGTACACGAGACCGTGTCGGCAGCGGGCAAGTCTTCCCTCGAGCTGACCCGCGAGTACGTCGATACGCTCAAGTGACCGGAGCCGCGGGGCGTCGCGCGTCACGCAGCTCGAACCCGACGATCACGATCGTCAGCACGATGAAGATGAACGCGAGCAGGTAGCCCTCGGCGAAGCCGCGGTTCAGGTGCTGGTACGTGTAGTAGGTGATGTACGAGGCGAAGATCGTCAGCAGCATCAGGAAGAAGTGCTTCCCGGCGCGTGACGCGAGCCCGAGCGCGAGCAGGCTGAGCATGTTCCAGTAGTACATGTTCACCGTCAGCCATGTGAGCACCAGCAGCGGCCCGAGCGTGAACGCTTCGACGTACGAGGCGCGGCGCAGCAGCACGATGACGACGGCGGTGAAGGCGAGCCGCGCGAGCAGGAAGCCCAGCCCGTAGTCCTTGATGTCGACGTCGGGGAGCGACTGCTTGATGACCGGCGGGAAGATTCCGCTCGAGATGCCGCCTTCACCCGGCCCGACGAGTTGCAGGAACACGGTCTTGAGCGAGTGCTGGTTGCTGTAGAACTTCTCGGTCTGCGCGACCTGAATGCGCTGCACGTATTCGGTCCACGCGGACGTTCCGAACATGGCCGTGGAGATCGCGACGCAGGCGGCTCCGGCGATGGCGGCGTTGCGGCCAAAGGCGATCCACGACTGCTCGATCTTCTTGCTCTCTCTCCACTGGAAACCGACGCGCACGAGCAGCGCGACGCCGAAGAAGAGCGGGAAGAGTTTGGTCGCGACCGCGAAGCCGAAGAGCGCTCCGGCGGTGCCCCACTTTTCCTTCTTGAGGAACACCACCGCGAGGCCGAGGGCGAACAGCCAGTCCCATCGGAGGAAGCTGCCCGCGAGATAGTCGAAGACCACCGGGACACACGCCCACATGAAGAGCGCGACGCTCGCGTGGCGGAACCCGAAGGTCTCGTAGACGATGATGAAGAGCGCGAGCATCAGCAGCAGATCGATGCAGCCGAGCAGCGACTGGTTCTGCGGCGTGAGCGGCACCAGCGACGCGATCGGGCTCGCGATGATCGACCAGGCCGGCGAGTTCGAGTTGCCGTGATCGTTCATCACGCCTTGCCAGTTCATCCACGGCCAGGCCTTTGCCATCGCGACCCAATCGGCCTTGAACGACTCCCAGCGCTCGTCGGTGAAGCGGGCGCGAATGCGCGGCGCCTCGGTCAGCGCCTGCTCGACCGGAATCTCTTCGAAGGTGCGGTTGTCGCGGGTCTTCTGCACACCGCTCATCACGTTGACCGTCTCGCGGTCGGCCATGATCGTCGCGGTGTAGAGGTCGAACCAGCCGACCTCCTTCTGGTACTTCGCCCCGATGTAGAAATGGAACTGCTCGTGCTGGTGCACCCACGCGATCGACTCGTTGCGCACGCCGAGCCAGCAGTAGCCGACAGCGATCACCCCCGCGAGGATGGAGGCCGTCGCGACCGCGGGCAGCTTGAACGTCTTGCCGAGGTTGCCCATGGTGACGGCGAAGCGTTTCGCGCGCTCCGTCGTCTCGCTCCCGAGTGCGGCCCGCACCATCCAGTTGCAGAGCCAGACGACCGCGATGGCCGCGAGGATCCACCCGATGCTGGTGCCGTTGCGGCCCGTGCCCCAGTTCGTCCACCCGAAGACCATGACGGTGACGAGGGCGGTGAAGCCGAGGCGTTTTTCGCGCTCCCACTTGTCGCCGGTGAGTCGATCGACGACCAACAGGGCCATGAAGGCCTCGATGGTGATGATCTTCAGAATGCCGGACAGGTAGTGGCTCATGCGTGGTGTGCTTGCGCGGCAACGGCGCGGCCCGTATTGGGCGTCACGCTGTAGCCGCCCAAAAACCCGGAGTCACCATGAGCGTTCAGGAAAGCGACATCTTCAAAGCCCTCTCGACGGTGATGGACCCCGACCTCAACCAGGACGTCGTGAAGGCCGGCATGGTGAAGAACCTGAAGATCGACGGCGGCAAGGTGAGCGTGACGATCGAGCTCACGACGCCCGCGTGCCCGATGAAGGAGAAGATCAAGAGCGACGCCGAGACGGCGCTGAAGGCGGTCGCGGGCCTGTCGGAGCTGAAGCTCGACATGACGTCGAAGACCCGCGCGGGCCCGATGGGCACGTCGAAGGAGGCGCTGCTGCCCGACGTGAAGAACATCGTGCTGGTCGGCGCAGGGAAGGGCGGCGTCGGCAAGTCGACGATCGCGCTGAACCTCGCGTGCGCGCTCGCGAAGCACGGAGCCCAGGTCGGTCTGCTCGACGCCGATTTCTACGGCCCGTCGATTCCCGTGATGACGGGTATCAAACGCAAGCCGGTGAGCCGTGATGGGAAGAACCTCGATCCGCTCGAGGCGCACGGCATCAAGGTGATGTCGATCGGGTTCCTGATCGAGGCTGATCAGGCGCTGATCTGGCGTGGGCCGATGCTGCAGGGCGCGCTGATGCAGCTCATTCGCGACGTGAACTGGGGCGAGCTCGACTATCTGATCCTCGATCTGCCTCCGGGAACGGGCGACGTGCCGCTGACGATCGCGCAGCAGGTGCGCAGCTCGGGAGCGGTGCTCGTGACGACGCCGCAAGACGTGGCGTTGGCCGACGTCGTTCGCGCGAAGCAGATGTTCGACAAGCTGCACGTGCCGGTGCTCGGCATCGTCGAGAACATGAACCAGTTCATCTGCCCGCACTGCGGCAAGGGCACGCACATCTTCGACGTGGGCGGTGGGCGCAAGGCCGCCGAGATGATGGACATGGCGTTCCTCGGAGACGTCGCGCTGGACCTGAAGATCCGTCAGGGCGGTGATCGCGGCATTCCGGTGACGGTTGGTTTCCCGGACAGCGAAGAGACGAAGTCGTTCATGGAGATCGCTGGCAAGGTCGCCGCGCGCATCTCGCAGGAGAACGTCGCCCGTCAGGCTCCGGTCGTGAAGATGGCCACGACCTGAGCCGTGACAGCGCAGATCCGCGACACGTTCGAGGATGAGGCCGGTGAATCGATCGTCTTCGATCAGACCGGGAGACCTTTCTCACCAGAGTCCTTCGGTCTGACGCCGGTCGCGGCAAACACCGCTCTGCATCGCGGGTTCGTCTGCTCGTATCGGCTGGTCGAGAAGCGCCTTCATCTCTGCCGGTTGGGCATTGGCTTGGCAGATGGACAGCGCGCCCAGGCTCGGTTTGGTCGGGGACCGGTCCTCGCTGGACAGCCGCCGAAGGCAGACGATCGTCTCGGCTTTCTCTACGAGGGTCTCTCAATTCCCTGTCTGTTCACTGGGGCGCTCCTGATCGTTCGCGGCTGGAACTCGGAACGTTTCGGTCGGCGCGGGCCCACGCTGTTCGGGTTCATGCCCATCGTGACAGTCCTCACCTATGACTTCGTCGCCGAATACTCGTTCGTCGATGGGGTGCTGGGCGACCGGAACGATCTGTCCTCGGTCGCCCGCGATCTTCATCGACTTGCGGTTGGCGAAGGGGCGCTCGACGATGCGAATCGGCGGTTCCGTGAGCACACCCGCTTCTTCAACAAGCTTGAGGGTCTGGTGGGCCGGGAACCGGGCGTGGCTCACGGTGTCGAGGCGCTGGTGCGGTATCTCGTCATCGGCTGCATCGTGAACCTCGCCTGCGTCACGTCCCGAAGAACGCCCGAAGTGGTCTCTGCTCGTGAGTTCCTGCACACGAACTGGAACATGCCCTCCTCGGCGGAGGCTCGCTTCCTCGGCAAGCCATTGCTGGTCGCTGGACTCGTCGAGCGACAGCAAGGCGCGGAGCTGCTTCTCCAGACCGATGAACGCGGCTTCTTCGTCCGGTGCTGGCTTCGCTCGGATGCTGGCTCCCTTCAGCGAGGTCAGTTGGTGGCGGTCACTGGCATCGTGAGCAGGGTCGACAAAGATGCGCCTGCGCTCCGCGACTGCGAACTGAGTTGGCTCGGCGATCTGCCAGGCGCTCAGCCCGACGAGCGGCAGACCGTCATTGCTGCTGCGTCGGCCGCACTCTGTGCTGCTGCCGATCGGGAACGCGAGCTCGCGGCGACGAAACTCCCAGCGAGTCATCCGATCGCGCGACAGGAGGGCGCACTGACCGAACGCCTCGAGCGCCAGGCCCACGCGGCCCTTGGCGGCGCAACTCCGCTGGCCTGTGAACACCCGCTGGTCTCGCTGGCTCGTTCATGTCCATGGCCGGCGCTGTTCTCTGGCGAAGAGGTCGTCGAAGGCGGGCGCGTCTTCCGCTCGAATCCCACGGTCGAGGAACTCGAACGAGGCTCGGAGTGCTCGACCACTCAGGTCAGAGCAGTCCTCGAACGTCTGCACCTCAGGGCACGGTGAACACGATCATCGCCGTGATGTTGTGATTCATCCGGTCTGCAGCGGGCGCCGCTCGATCGACGAAGTTGTTCATGTACCCAAGCTCGAACTGCCACTCGGCCACCTTCAGGTTGATGCCGGCGAACGCGCGATTCTGATCGAACCCCGCCACCGGCCCACCAGTCACCGTGTTCAACGTGAAGAACAGCTCGTCGTACAGCGCCACGCCCCAGGGAGAGCCACTCCCGAACCGGATCACCGATCGCACCATGTGGCGAACGCGAATCGACGCTCCATCGGTGTTCGCGATGAACCGCTCTTCGACCCGCGATCGATTCACCAGGCTCACGACGCCAAACGTGTGCTCGACCAGCACCTGCTGCCACGGCCGCTGCTCATCGCGGTAACTCGGAATGAACGACGGCGTCCACCCGTAGCCGACCCACAACGAGACGTTCGGCGACACCTGGTAGCCGACGGCCGGCCGCAGCAGCAGCCGATCGAACTTCTGCTGCGTGATGCTCACGCGCGGCTGCGCCTCGAGGTACCAGCGGAACCGATCATGCCGGCCCCAGACGTTCAGCACCGTCCAGCTGTCGACGTCGTGCTCGAGCGCCTGAGCCCCTGAAACCGTCGCGACCAAAAGCCCCAGCGTCAGCAGGAACCGCATGGCCTTGCAGTAACACGCTCAAACACGACGGCCCCCGGTTCCCTGAAGGAGCCGGAGGCCGCGTGCTGCCACTCCATGAGTCGGAGTGACTGGGCGAATTACATGCCCATGCCGCCCATACCGCCCATGCCGCCGCCGCCACCGCCGGCCGACGCCTTGTCGTCATCACGCGGCTTCTCGGCGACCATCGCTTCGGTCGTGAGCATCAGCGAGCTGACCGACGCCGCGTTCTGCAGCGCGCAGCGCGACACCTTGGCAGGGTCGATCACGCCGGCCGCCAGCAGGTCCTCGAACGCGCCAGTCGCCGCGTTGAAGCCGTAGGCGCCGGTGCCTTCCTTCACCTTGTTGACGATGACCGAGCCCTCGAGGCCGCCGTTCGCCGAGATCTGGCGGAGGGGCTCCTCGAGCGAGCGACGGATGATGTCGACGCCGAACTTCTCCTCGGCGTTGACCTGCACGTCCTTCAGCGCGCTGAGGCAGCGAATGAACGCCACACCACCGCCAGGAACGATGCCTTCTTCGACGGCCGCGCGGGTCGCGTTGAGGGCGTCTTCCACGCGAGCCTTCTTCTCCTTCATCTCGGTCTCGGTGGCCGCACCGACGTTGATGACCGCCACGCCGCCCACGAGCTTGGCGAGCCGCTCCTGCAGCTTCTCCTTGTCGTAGTCGCTCGAGGTCTCTTCGACCTGCGCGCGGATCTGCTTCACGCGGGCCTCGATGTCCTTCTGCTGGCCAGCGCCGTCGATGATCGTGGTGTTGTCCTTGTCGACCTTCACCCGCTTGGCGCGGCCGAGGTCGCTCAGGGTCACGTTCTCGAGCTTGAGGCCGAGGTCTTCGGCGATCAGCTTGCCGCCCGTGAGAATGGCGATGTCTTCGAGCATGGCCTTGCGGCGATCACCGAAGCCAGGCGCCTTCACCGCGCAGACGTTGAGCACGCCGCGGATCTTGTTCACCACGAGCGTCGCGAGCGCCTCGCCCTCGACCTCTTCGGCAACGATGATGAGGGGCTTGCCGGCGCGCGCCACCTGCTCGAGCAGCGGGAGCAGATCCTTCATCGACGAGACCTTCTTCTCGTAGATGAGGATGAAGGGGTCAGCGTGCTCGACCTCCATGCGGTCGGGGTTCGTCACGAAGTACGGCGAGAGGTAGCCGCGGTCGAACTGCATGCCTTCGACGACGTCGAGCTCGGTCTCGAGGCCCTTCGCCTCTTCAACCGTGATCACGCCTTCCTTGCCGACCTTGTCCATCGCCTCGGCGATGATGTTGCCGATCGTGGTGTCGCCGTTGGCCGAGATGGTGCCGACCTGAGCGATGTCCTTCTTGCCCTGGGTGGGCTTCGAGAGCTTCTTCAGCTCGGCGACGATGGCCGTGACGGCCTTGTCGATGCCGCGCTTGATCTCCATCGGGTTGTGGCCGGCCGCGACGAGCTTGGCGCCCTCACGGAAGATGGCCTGCGCGAGCACGGTCGCGGTGGTGGTGCCGTCGCCGGCGATGTCAGAGGTCTTCGACGCGACCTCCTTCACCATCTGCGCGCCCATGTTCTCGAACTTGTTCTCGAGCTCGATCTCCTTGGCGACGGTGACGCCGTCCTTGGTGATCGTGGGGGAACCGAACGACTTCTCGATCACGACGTTGCGGCCCTTGGGCCCCAGGGTGACCTTCACGGCGTCGGCGAGGGTGTTGACGCCACGGAGGATCGCGTCGCGGGCCTTCGTGTCGAAGATGATGTCTTTGGCTGCCATGGTGGTGATGTCCTTTGGTGTGAAGGGTTGGAGTTACTTCTCGATCACGCCGAGGACGTCTTCCTCGCGGAGGATCAGGTGCTCGTCGCCTTCGATCTTGATCTCGGTGCCGGCGTACTTGCTGAAGAGAATGGTGTCGCCAGCCTTGATGTCCATCGGGCGAACCTTGCCGTCCTCGAGGATCTTGCCGTTACCAACCGCGACAACCTTCGCCTCGAGCGGCTTCTCCTTGGCCGAGTCGGGAATGATGATGCCGCCCTTGGTCTTGTTCTCCTCGGTGAGGCGCTTGACGATGAGGCGGTCGTGCAGGGGACGAATCTTCATGGGGTTCTCCTTGAGTGGTCTGCGGTGGAAATTGGCACTCAGGTGTTGCGAGTGCCAAAGCTTCGGGCGCCGTCGATATAACCACCGGTCCTCGACGGTCAAGGCGCAACCTGGCGCTCTCGGGTGGGGAGTGCCAACCGAACCATCAAGCGAAATTGGCGCTCGTTAGTCCCGAGTGCCAGTCCAACTGCCCGGATTTCTTGCGGTCTTTTTGAATTCGCCGGTCCGTGCCGATACGATCTTGTGACAGGAGCTTCAAGCTGAGCTCCCTCGGTGGGTGCCAACCGACCTGCCGCGTCACAAGGAGTCGACGATGTCGCAGCTCGTTCTGTCGGGGTCTCTCAAGGAGTTCTTCAAGCTCTTGCTCGAAGAGGTGATTCAGCGCCAGCGGGTGAGTCTGGCCGAGGTCACCGAGTTCTACGTGGTGAACCTGCTCAGCGAGTTCGCCACGGCCGAGAAGCTCTTCACGCAGGAGCTCGACGGCAAGAAAGAGAGCGAGCCGCTGGCCCTCATGTACACGCGGGCGCTCCAGCAGGACCGCGATCAACGCATTCGCACGCTCCGCCAGCTCGGCGATCAGTCGCTCTACACCGCGGGCTTCTTCCAGCAGTCGCTGCAGGATCGCGTGGTCGGCCCCGACTACTACATGCAGATGGGTCGCAAGGCGTACGCGGCCATCGCCGATCTCGCGCCGTCGAGCGGCTTCAGCCACGTCTACATGGAGCTCGATCAGAAGTTCACGTCGCTGGTCGAGGTGCTGAAGGAGATCGCGGCGCGCGGGCAGGTCGCGTCGGGTCCGCAAGGGCAGATGCAGGTGTTCGAGGCCTGGGCGAAGACGGGCGATCACCACCTCGAGTCGGTGCTCATCGACGCAGGGCTGCTGCCGAAGAAGAAGATCCTCGCGAACTGACCATGCTCGACGCGCTGCAGGCCCAGCTCGAAGCGCTCTACGGCATTCGCTGTGAGTACCGGGCGCGCGATTTTCTCGTCGACGCCGAGTCGGCGAAGGCGCTGGGTGGAACGGGGCGGGCCAGGGAAGAGCTGCTCGTCTCGTCGGATGGAGAGTCGGTCGATCTCGCGCTCTACCTCGAGCCTGCGTTGCTCGAGCGCGTCTCACGGCTGGAGCACGAACCCGAAGCGCTCCTCGATCAAGAGCTCGGCGGCTTCTGTGAAGTGACCGAAGGCGTCTCGCACTTTCTCTACGTCGCGCAGACGGCCAACCTCGAGCGCAAGGTGTCGATGCTCGAACTCGAAGCGCAGGCCGAGGTCGACAAGTTCGCGGTGTGCACGCTGCTCCGCTGGGGTGAGCACGCGGCGAGCTGGGCGATGCGCCTGATGGGAACGCTCTTCGACCGTGTGCGGTACTCGGAGTCGCTCACGGCTCCCGAGCGCTGGCGCTACGTCGAAGCGAACCGCCTGGCGAAGCGCTACTGCGGCCGGCTGTTGCCCGCGATTCGGGAGCGCCGCCTCGACGCGCTGCTCTCTGAACTTCGTCAGGCCTACCGCCTGGGTGCCGAAGCGAAGCTCGCGTACTTCGCCCGGTGACGTTGGGCCTGAGGATCGTTACAAGGGCCGTTCCGTGGCTTCGACGCGCGAGTTCTCATCTGGCGGCATCGTGATTCGCGAGCGCAACGGCGTCGTCGAAGTCGCCGTCATTCGCCCCGCGGGGAAGACCGTCACCGCGCTGCCGAAGGGCCACATCGACCCGGGAGAGAACGCCGAGCAGGCCGCGACGCGCGAAGTGAACGAAGAGACCGGCCTCACCGCCACGCTCGAGCAGAAGCTGGGTGACGTGAAGTACGTCTACCGCTGGCGCGGCAACACGATCTTCAAAGAGGTCGCGTTCTTCCTCTTCCGCTACCAGTCCGGCGAGATCGACGTGCTGACCGAGCAGATGCGCAAAGAGGTCGACCGGGCGTACTGGCTTCCGCTCGACGAGGCGCTCAGCAGGCTCACCTACCCAGGCGAGCGTGACATGGCCAATCGTGCGAAAGCTGCCCTGGCCGTGAAATGAAATCCGTTCCCCTTCGTCGGCCAACGCCATGATCCCTGCGCTCCTCGCCGTGTTGCTGTCGCAGGCGCCTTCGACCCCGCCGCTGACGGTTCCTTCCGACGCTCCGCCGCCCGCGGCTGTCGAGGCAGTGAAGGCCGGCGCCGACGAGCCCGCTGAAGTGAAGGTGTTTGCCCAGTTCGTCGATCGCCACCTGCTGACCCTCGACCCCGACATGAGCCAGGGCACGTTTCGCCTGCGTCAGCGCGAGCGCGTCTTCAGCTTCAAGGACGATGACTTCGCCGACGCGTTCAAGCTGGTGCCCGAGGCGCATGAGCTCGCGCTGAAGGCCCAGGAGAACCTGCGCATGTCGTCCCTCTTCCAGATCGCTGGGCTGTCTGCGGTCGGAGCAGGTTCAGCGCTGGTGTTGCTCGCGCCCTTGCTCGCCTCGACCGCCTTCGTGCCGCTGTTGATCGTTGGGCTCGTGCTCGATCTCGTCGGGCTCGTGCTGGTCCTCGTCGCGTTGCCGTTCGCGATCTCGGCGCAGACGCAGTTCATGAGCGCGGTCGCGACCTACAACAAGGGGCTGCTCGATCTGCGGCCGGTGGGAGAGTCTCCCGGACGACTGCCGACTCCCGCTGGCGGCCTGACCATTCCGCTGCCGTGAAGAACGTGCTCGGTTCGACGTGGCGGATTCTCGCCTTCGTCCTCACGTTTGCAGTGCTGGCCGCGCCGCTGCCGCGTCTGGCGCCGTCACAGTTCGTCGGGAGCTTCGTTCGGTGTGGAAGCGAGCCTGGCCACCACGATCACCACGGCGATTCTCGTGGTGCTCCTCGCCCGCCGTCAGCGCTCAGAACCGTGTGAACCGATCGCTGCGCCGTCCACGCAGACCGCCTGACACTCCGGACAGCAGAACGCCTCCACCGGGATGCCGGAGGAGGCGTTTGGTGCTTCAGGAATCGAACCGTCGATTCAGCCGCGCGCGGCGGGCGGAACGTCGTAGCGGCCCATGAGCGCCGAGCGGACATCGCGGTCGAAACGAACGCGGCCGGTGGCGACCTCACGAAGCGAGAGCACGCACGACTTGTTCTTCGACGTCTCGACCATCGGGCGGGCACCGGCCATCAGCTGACGGGCGCGCTTCGAGGCAAGGAGGACGAGCGCGAAGCGGTTGTCGACGTGGGGAAGCGCATCTTCGACGGTGACGCGAGCCATGGTGCTGCTCCTTCAATGAGAAGAGTCGGGGGTGCTTAGGCGGCTCACGTCACCAGGTCAAGGCGTTCACTCACCCGCGTCGGCAGCGGCACTGCACGTTCCGGGAGCAGGCGGCTCCGAGATGCCAGCGGCGCAGCGGGCGTTGATCTCGGTGCAGTCTTCGCCAGACGCAGCGCACGCATCGGCGAGCTCCTGGCAGCGGGTCGCGAACGAGGCCGCGAACGCGTCGTGAATGCAGGTGCGGGCGGCGTCGCGGCAGGTCTGCTCAGCAGTGCCCGCGGCGATGCACGAGTCCGCCGTCGCCCGGCAGGCCTGAACTGCAGCGTCATCGATGCCGACGGGTCCACGTCCACCACCACCGTGTCCGCGACCACCATGCCCACGACCGCCGACGCCGCCATCATGACCACCGCGCGGAGGAGCGAAGAGACCGCCAAGACCTTCGGGACGGCCACCTTCAGGACGGCCTTCACCGCCACGGTGACAGCCACCGTCACCGCCACCGTGTCCACGTCGCGCCCGGTGAGGAACGCCCTCGGGCAGGCACGCGTCGAGGGCGGTGCGGCAATCGGCTTCGACCGCACCCTCAGCCGTCTTGCAGGCCTCGAAGGTCGTGAAGCACGCATCGACCGCAGCGCGCGAAGACTGGGCATCGCACTGCGCGGTGACGAGCGCAGAGGTCTCCGTCGCGACATCGAGCGCGCTCGTGTCCGTTCCACAGGCAACGAAGGGCAGGGCAGCGAGGAGTCCAACGAGGTGCGACGGGGACAAGCGATGCATGGGAATCACCTTTCAGTGGAGTTCGAGAGGCACGGCCCTCTCGCTTGAAAGGTGATCAGCTCGAAAGAGAAGCGATCACTCGCGCGCGCGCAAAGGCGAGAACGACACCCCGATGTTCAGGCTGGGTCGGACCGTCCAGGGGCGCGGGTCGTTCATGTCGACGGGAGCAGGCATGCCGGTGCGAGGCGCAGGAATCGGGCGAAGATCGCCGTCGACCGAAATGGTGGCGAACAAGTGCACGCTGTCGCCGACGGGGAAACGGTACGTGACGAGCCCGCCCACGATCGGAGAGATGAACGACCTCGTCGCCATCGGACGGAAGAGCTCGCCTTCGCGCTGCAACGGCGTGAACGAGAACCGATCGATCCCGCCGCCTGCGCCTGCCTCGAGCCTTCCGTATCTCCATCGAACGATCTCGAGCTGCACGAACAGCCGCGCTGACATCGCGCTGCCTCGAAGGGTGACGGTCTCTCCCGCGAGATCGAAGCCGGGCTGAAACGCGAACATGGCGAGCACGCCTGGCAGCTGGCTCGCGAAGGGCACGGTGAGGAGCGCGTGCACCGAACCACCGAAGTCGACGACCGCGCTGTTGCCGAGCAGCCTGGCGCCGAGGCCAACACCGAGATCGAGGCCGACGGGACTCAGCTTCGGGCGAGGTGCAGGTGCCTCCACGACGGCCGGCACTTCGATCTTGATCGGCTGCCGCGGCGGGTCGGTGTGGAGCAGCACGTCGACGGACGACGCGATCAACGTCGCCGCTGTCTCGGTCACCACATCACCTGATGCTCCACTCGGCAGCGTGCGGCGAATCGTGACGGCGCGGCTCGGGCTATCGACGACGATGGCGCCGCTCGTGAAGTCGACGTCGATGACGGCGAGCGCGGGAACGCCACCATCTCCAGCAGAGGCGTCGAGGTTCACGTCGAGCCGCCCCAACATCTCGCGCAGCGACGACTCGAGCGCAGACGATGGCTCGGGCTTCACGTCACGCAAGACGGCGATCGATCGCGCCTGCGCGTGAACGATCGAGCCAAGACACACGACACCCAGCACCAACAGCCTCAGCGTCGTGTGGAGCAGCGCGTTCACGGAGCGGTCAGGACCTCCAGGCGCTCTTTCGCACGCTTCGCGTGAATCGAGGCCGGGAATTCCGACAGCAGCTGGCTCCACGCGGTCTGGGCGCGGGCGGAGTCGTTCATCGCGTCGAAGGCGAGCGCGCGGTTGGCGAGCGCGTCTTCACGCAGCGAGGCATCTCCCGAAGCGAGCGCCGCATCGAGCTCGACGAGCGCGTCGGTGGGCCGATTGAGATCGAGCAGCAGGCGACCCATGACGGCGTGCGAGACGTTCGCCTCGGCAGACTGCGGGAATCGGGTGGTCAGCTCGCGGTACGTCTGCTCGGCGTCGCTGCGACGGCCTTCGGTGCGGGCCTGCGTCGCGAGTCGGAACAACTCCGGCGCAGTGATGACGGGCTCGGGCGGAGGCGGGGGCGGCGTGAGCTTCTCCAACGCGAGGGGACGCTCACGCACGACGACCGGCGCTTCGATCAGCGGGGGAGGCGGCGGCTCTTCGACCACCGGCTCGGGCTCGACCTGAACGGGCGGCTGCGGAGAAATTCGCGGCTGAATGATCGGCGCGGGCGCCGGCACTGGAGGAGTGATGGCTTCGGGCTTCGCGATACCGAGCAGCACCGCGATGGGACGCGCGAGGCCGGCTGCCGCGAACGAGGCCGCACCGACGAGCATCACGGCGGCCGCGATCATGCCGGGCGAGAAGCGACGACGACGGCTCTGAACGACCGCACTCTGCGCCACCGACGCCGACGGCATTCCGGCGAGCGCACGGGTGACGAGCTCGTCGACCGGAATCGACGGCAGGGGCAGGGCGGCGAAGTCGGCGCGCGCTTTGAGCTCGAAGCGGCACGCGGGACACGCGCTCAGGTGACGGTCGAGGCGCTGCTGCTCCTCGGGAGACAACAGACCTGCCGCCGACGCATCGAGCAGCTCTTCAGGGTGAAGATCGGGGGCCGTCATGACTGTGGCTCCAGCAACTCGAGCAGCGTGGGGTTGGCTTCGATGCGCTCCATGAGCGCCTCCCTGGCGAGCCGGATCCGGCTACGAACGGTGTTGAGCGGAACGCCCGTGGCCGCCGCGACTTCTCCGAGTGACATGCCGAGCACGACGCGCAACGCGAGCGTCTCGGCTTGATTCTCAGGCAGCGTCGACAAGAGCTCCCGGATGGCGCCGCGGCGCTTCTCGGCCATCACGTGATCGACCGCCGACTGCGCGTCGCTGAAGAGCCCATCGACCTCGACGGCATCATCGGTGCGGGTCTCGCGTTTCGTCTGACGGCGGCGCGCGGCGAGGGCGAAGCGGGTGACGATGCTGTTCGCGAAGTGCGCCGGCGAGCACTCGCCGCGAAACGTCGGCATCGCCTGCACGAGCGCGATCATCGACTGCTGCGCGACGTCGTCGACATCGGGGTGGCTTCGGCTGAGCAGCGCCTGCGCCGCCCGAATCATTCCGGGAGCGAGGAGCTTGAGCAGCTTCGCCATCGCCTCGGTGTCACCGCGTGAAGCGGCTTCAGCGAGGGAGACGGCAGTCTGAGTGGGGGCTGGGAGCGCCATGGCGTCGACCTGTGGTGATCGGCACTTGCGAGAATCGATCACCGGCTCCGGGTTGGCCAGTGAAGGCCCGGGAAATCAGCCAGTTAGGCCAGCCATTTCGCAAGCCACGCCTGGGTCGAATCCCACAGCCGGGCCTGGTCGCCGGGCTGATCTTTCAGCGCGCGGCGGGGCGCGAGCTTCGTTCTCGAGAAGTACCCGTCGCGCAGCGCTTCGTTCGAGATGCGGTCGATCACGGTGGCGACCTCGAGCCCCGACTTCTCGACCGTCACGCCCACGAGTGCCTTCGCGATGGGAATGATGAGTCGGGCGGGCATGGGCTCGTCTGCGAGGATCTTGGTCTTCACGAGGCCCGGCATGAAGACGTTCATGGCGATCTGAGGCTCCCGCACGTTCCACTCTCGCGTGAAGACCTGCATCGCCCACTGCCAGCGACCGAGCGCGTTCATCGACGAGAAGCCGCGGGCAGGTGATGGATCACCGAAGTCGATGCGGTCCAGGTTGAGGCCGACGACGGTGAGCACTGAGCTGCCCTTCGTCGAGCGCAGCAGGTCGGCGAGCAGCAGCGCGAGCAGGGCGCGGCCCAGATAGCCGACGGCGAAGTTCGCTTCGAAGCTCTCGGTCGTTCGCGTGTGCTCCTGGGTGATGCTGTTGGCGTTCAGCAGCAGCAGGTCGAGCGTCGAATGCGCCGCTTTGAACTCGAGGGCCAGTCGACGCACTTCGGCCATGAGCGACAGGTCGGCGGTCAGCGCCGAGACCTGGGCGTTCGCCACTTCGGTCTTGAGGGCGCTCACGGTGGCAGCGCACTTCGCGGCGTTGCGGCCGGTGATCACGACCTGCCAACCGCGCTCGAGCAGCACCTTCGCGGTCGCGCGGCCGATGCCGTCGGTGGCTCCGGTGATCAAGGCGGTCTTCATGGCTGCTCCAGGTAGATGCGTGCGCACGCACCTGAATTGACGGGCGGAGCGCCCAGCGTCAAGGTGTCTTCGCCATGTCCGAGTTGTTCGACGAGCTGGAGCGGGCCGCCTGGGGTGGGTTCATCGTGACTCAGTCGAAGCTCTTCGCGCGCATCGAGGACGATCTGCGCAAGCGCTTCCACATCACGCACGCCGAGTTCGAGGTGTTGCTGCGGCTGAACTTCGCTCCGGATGGACGCGCGCGCATTCAGGATCTCGCGGCCCAGAGTCTGCTCACCCGAAGTGGCATGAGCCGGGCGGTCGATCGGCTGGCGAGGGCAGGGCATGTCGAGCGTCACGACGCGGCTGAAGACGGGCGCGGTTCGTACGCAGTGCTGACCGCTTCAGGCAGGGGTCACTTCATGACCGCGGCGAAGGAGCACGTCGCCCTGGTGCGTCGCGAGTTCCTTTCGCACTTCTCCCGGTCCGAGCTCGAGCAGTTGGCCGGCTTCTGGGACCGCGTGAGCGGGCGGCCTGAGCGGAAACGCCGAAAACCCCGCTGATCAGGAGATTTTCTTCACACGGACACACACCTGCGGGGTCGAGGGGCCGACAGGAGTGTTTCCAAATGATCCGACGTCTCTTCGCCCTTTCTTTTTGCGTCGCCGCGACAGCGTTCGCGGCAGCCCCGACGGTCACCACCAACTCCGCCAACTCGATCACGGCGAGCTCGGCGCAGCTGAACGGCACGGCGAACGCGGGCGGTGAAGCGACGACCGGCTGGTTCCGCCACAGCACGACCAACCCTGGCACCTGCGACGACGTCTTCGGCACGCGCGTTCCCGGAACGCTCGGCACCGCAGTCGGCTCTGGGACGACGAACGTTCCGTACTCGGTGACGACGACGGGCCTGTTGCCCGGCACCACGTACTACTTCTGCGCGATCGTGCAGAACGGCTCGGGCTTTGCGTACGGCAACATTCTGTCGTTCACGACGCCGGCGCTCGCTCCCACGGTGTTCTCGCAGGCCTCGACGCTCGTCACGAGCAGCTCCGCTCAGCTCAACGGCTCGGCCACGCCCAACGGAGCCGCCGCCACGGGCTACTTCCGCTACTCCTCCTCGAGCCCCGGGAGCAGCTGCAGCACGTTCTTCGGAATCCGCGTTCCCGCCAGCAGCGGCACGGCACTGGGCGCTGGCAACTCGTCGGTGAACTACAACCAGACGATCACCGGCCTGCTGCCCGGCACGACGTATTACTACTGCGCGTTCGCCGACAACTCGATGGGCACCGGCATCGGCGTGCCGCTGTCGCTGACGACGCTGGTGGCGGCTCCGACGACGACGACGAGCTCGGCGTTCAGCATCACGAGCACCAGCGCCACCCTGTCGGGAACGATCAACCCGAACGGCGCGCCGACGACGGGCTGGTTCCGCGTCTCGACCAGCAACCCGGGCGGCTGCAACGACGCCTTTGGAACGCGGGTGCCGCTCTCAGGGGGCTCGAACATGAGCTCGGGCACGTCTGCGCTGAGCTACTCCCAGAGCGCGACAGGCCTCTCGCCTGGCACCACCTATTTCTACTGCGCGATCGGTCAGAACTCGGAAGGCACCACGTTCGGCAGCGTGCTCACGTTCGCGACGCCGGCGGTGCCGCTGGTGACGACCGAGCCCGAGACATTGGTGACGTCGACGAGCGCGACGCTCAACGGCACCGCGAACCCGAACGGCAGCTCGACCACGGGGTATTTCCGGTACTCCACGACGAACCCGGGCGTGTGTGACGATCTCTTCGGCACGCGCGCGCCCAGCTTTGGCGGCACGAACCTGGGAGCAGGCCTCACCTCGAGTCCGTTCGGCCAATCGATTGGCAGCCTGCTGCCCGGCACCACGTACTACTTCTGTGGCATCGCCCAGAACGGCGTCGGCACCAGCTTCGGAGGCATTCGCAGCTTCACCACGCCGCCCGCGATTCCTTCGGTCTCGACCAACACGGCGACGCTGGTGACGGGCACGACGTTGACGTTCAACGGCAGCGCGGTTCCTCGTGGCGCAGTGGCGACGGGGTACTTCCGGTATTCGACGACGAACCCTGGCGTCTGCAACGACACCTTCGGCACGCGCGTTCCGGCGGCCGGTGGAACGAACCTGGGCTCGAGCAACACCACGCAGACCTACCTCGAGGCCGTCACGGGGCTCACCCGCGGCACGACGTACTTCTACTGTGCGATCGCCTCGAACGCGGCGGGCACCGGCTTCGGAGGTATCGCGAGCGTGACGACTCCTGGCGTTCCGACCGTCACGACGTCGGGTGTCGCTGGGCTGGGCGGCACGCAGGCGGTTCTCAATGGCGTGGTGAACCCGAACCTCGCCAACGCGACCGCGTACTTCCGCTACTCGACGACGAACCCCGGCACCTGTGACGACAGCTTCGGCACGCGGCTGCCGGCGTCGGGTGGCACGACGATCACCTTCAATCAGTCGTACTCGTTCACGACGTTCCTGCTGACGCCGTTGACGACGTACTACTACTGCGCGATCGCGACGAACTCGGAGGGGACGGGCTTCGGCACGGTGTTGACGTTCACGACGCCCGCCGCTCCGACGATGGTCACCAACACGCAGACGTCGCTGACGGCCACGAGCGTGACGCTGAACGGTACGGGAACGCCCAACAACCTGAGCACCACCGGGTGGTTCCGCTACGCCTCGACAGATCCGGTGACGTGCTCCGATACGTTCGGCTTCCGGGTGCCGTTGTCGGGCGGGACCTTCCTCGGCGCGGCCAGCATCGCGCAGGCGTACTCCCAGAGCATCAGCCTCACGCCGGGCACGCAGTACTGGTACTGCGCCGTTGGCAACAACAACGCTGGGACCTCGGTTGGCGCAGTGCAGACCTTCACGGCGCCTGCCACCGCGCCCATCGTGTCGACTGCCTCGGGCACGCTCATCACGGGAACGACCGCGACGTTGAATGGCTCGGCGATTCCGCGCGGTGCCTCGTCCACGGGCTACTTCCGCTACGCGACGGTGAACCCAGGCGTGTGCAACGACAGCTTCGGCACGCGAGCTCCGGCGTCGGGAGGAACGGCACTGGGCAGCGGCAACTCGGGCGTGGCCTACGCGGAGGCGCTGACGGGCCTGCTTCCGGGCACGACGTACTACTTCTGCGCGATCGCCAACAACGCGATGGGCAACGGCTTCGGCAGCATGGCGAGCCTCACCACGCCGAACGTTCCGACCGTCACCACCAGCGCGGTCAGCTTCATCACTGGCTCCACGGCGCAGCTCAACGGCTTCGCGACGCCCCAGGGAGCGACCGCCACGGGCTACTTCCGCTACGGCCTCACAGACCCCGGTCTCTGCAATGACAGTTACGGAACGCGGGCTCCTCTGAGTGGCGGCTCGAACCTGGGCGCTGGTTTCTCGAACGTCTCGTTCGTGCAGAGCATCTCGGGCCTCTCGCCTGGCACGACGTACTTCGTCTGTGCGCTCGCCTCGAACTCGGTGGGCACTGGGGTGGGCAGCGCCATCACCTTCACCACGCCTGCAGCGCCAACGGTCACCACGATGGCCGCGACGAGCGTGACGGCGACGTCGGGAACGCTGAACGCGACGGGCATTCCGAACGGCAGCTCAGCGACGGGCTGGTTCCGCTACTCGACGACGAACCCCAGCGCGTGTGACGACCTGTTCGGCACGCGCGCTCCGCTCTCGGGCGGCAACGCGTTGGGCTCGGGCTCGTCGACGACGGCGTTCTCGGTGACTCCGGCTGGCCTGCTGCCTGGCACCACGTACTACTTCTGCGCGATCGCCCAGAACTCGGTCGGCACGTCGTACGGAGCGGTCTTCTCGTTCACCACGCCTGCGCTGATTCCACTGGTGACCTCGGCGTCGACCTCGTTCATCTCTGACACCGCAGCGACGCTCAACGGCAGCGCCACGCCTCGCGGAGACGCCACGAACGCCTGGTTCCGCTACTCGACGACGAACCCCGGCGCCTGCAACGACGCGTTCGGCACGCGGACGCCGGCTGCTGGCGGCACGAACGTCGGCTCGGGCAACACGGCGCAGACGTACACGCAGCTCGTCACCGGTCTCACGCCGAGCACGACGTACTACTGGTGTGCGATCGCGCAGAACGCGGTCGGCATCAACTACGGCACGATCGTCACGTTCTCGACGGTGGCCCTGCCGACGGTGGTGACGCAGGCCGCGTCTCCCGTGACGTCGACGACCGCGACGCTCAACTCGAGCATCACGCCGAACGGCACCTCGACGACCGCGTGGTTCCGGTACTCCTCGACGGACCCCACGAGCTGCAACGACACCTTCGGTACGCGCATTCCGGCGAGCAGCGGCACCTTCATGGGCGCGGGCAGTTCGGCGTCGTCGAACCCGCTCTCGATCTCTGGCCTGTTGCCGGGCAACACCTATTACTTCTGCGCGATCGCCCAGAACACGATCGGGACGCAGTTCGGGCCGCTGTTGTCGTTCACGACGCCGCCGCAGGTTCCGACGGTGACGACGACGCCGCCGACCTCGCTCAGCGCGACGGCTGGCACGTTCAACGGCAGCGCGAACCCGAACGGAGCAGCAACGACGGCGTGGTTCCGCTACTCGACGGCGAACCCGGGCGTCTGCAACGACGCGTTCGGCACGCGCGTTCCGGCTTCTGGTGGAACAGCGATTCCCTTCGGCAACTCGCCGGTGACGTACTCGCAGGCGGTGACGGGGCTCACGACGGGCACCACGTACTACGTGTGCGCGATCGCCCAGAACTCGGTCGGCTTCTCGTACGGCAGCGTGCTGACGATCACCACGCCGGGCGCTCCGACGGCTTCGACCGTGCTCGCTTCGGCGATCACCAGCTCGGGAGCGACGTTCAACGGCACCGGCAACCCGAACCGTGCCGACGCGACAGGTTGGTTCCGCTATTCGACGACGAACCCGGGAACGTGTGACGACACCTTTGGCACGCGCGCTCCTGCGACGCTGGGCTCTGCGCTGGGCAACGGCACGAGCGCGGCGTCGTACTCGCAGGTGGTGACGGGCCTCTCGGCGGGCACGACGTACTTCTTCTGCGCGGTCGTCGAGAACATCGTCGGCAAGTCGTTCGGCACGGTGCAGTCGTTCACGACGTTGAACGCTCCGACGATGGTGACGGGAGCTGCGACGCTGGTGACCGCTTCGACGGCGACGCTCAACGCGACGGGCAACCCGAACAACTCGAACTCGACGGGTTGGTTCCGCTACAGCACGGTGAACCCTGGCACGTGCGACAACGTCTTCGGCACCCGGCAGCCGAGCTCGGGTGGCTATCCGCTCGGGGCGGGGAACATGCCGTCAGCGTACTCGGCCAGCATCAGCGGTCTCTTCGCGGGCACCACGTATTACGTCTGCGCGATCGGCTCGAACGCCGCGGGCACGTCGGTCGGCACGGTCGAGACGTTCGTGACGCCTGGTCCGCCCACGGTCGTGACGTCGCCCATCACCACCTTCGGCAGCACCACAGCGACGCTCGAGGGCACCGCGAACCCGAACGTCGGCGCGACCACGGGTTGGTTTCGGTACACGACCAGCTTCATTTCGAGCTGCACCGACACGTTCGGCACGCGCACTCCTCTGACGGGAGGAACGGCGCTCGGGAGCGGGACGATGGCGGCTCCGTTCTCGGAGTTGGTGAGCGGGCTGCTTCCGGCGACCACGTATTACGTCTGCGCGATCGCCTCGAACTCGGCGGGCACCCGCTTCGGAACGGTGCGGAGCTTCACGACGTCGGCGGCCCCGGCAGTCACCACCTCTTCGGCGACGCTGGTCACGGGAACGACGGCGACGTTGAACGGCTCGGCGAATCCGCGTGGCAGCGCGGGAACCGGCTGGTTCCGCTACTCGACGACGAGCCCGGGCGTCTGCAACGACACGTTCGGAACGCGCGTCTCGGTGGCTGGCGCCTCGCTGGGCAGTGGCAGCACCGCGGTGGCGTTCTCTGAAGCCATCACCGGCCTCACCGCTGGCACGACGTATTACTTCTGTGCGCTCGCCTCGAACGCGATCGGCACCACGCCTGGCTCATTGCTGACGTTCACGACGCCTGGCGCTCCCACCGTCACGACGAACGCGGCGACCTCGGTGCTCGGCTCGACGGCGACCTTCAACGGCTCGGCGAACCCGAACCTCGCGACGACGACGGGCTACTTCCGCTACTCGACGACCAGCCCGACGACCTGCAACGACACCTTCGGCACGCGCTTCCCGGCGACGGGGGGCTCGAACCTGGGCTCGGGATCGCTGACGCAGACGTTCACGCAGTTCGTGAGCGGCCTCAGCTCGTCGACGACGTACTACTACTGCGCGATTGGTCAGAACTCCGAGGGCACGGCGTTCGGATCGGTGCAGACCTTCACCACGCTCGCGGCGCCGGTCGTCACGACGGCAGCAGCGACGCTCGTCACGGGTTCGACCGCGACGTTGAACGGCTCGGCGAACCCGAGCGGCAACTCGGCGACCGGCTGGTTCCGGTACAGCACGATCAACCCGGTGACGTGCAACGACACGTTCGGCACGCGCGCTCCGTTCAGCAGCGGCACGTTGCTGGGCTCGGGCACTGCGGCGACTCCGTACACGGCCAACGTTGCGGGCCTCACCTCGGGCACGACGTACTACTACTGCGCGATCGCCTCGAACGCGGTCGGCACGGGCGTGGGCAACGTGATGACGTTCAGCACGCCGGGAGCCCCCACCGTGGCGACGCTGGCGGCGACGGCGGTCTCGAGCAGCGTGGCGACGCTCAATGGCTCGGCGGATCCTCGCGGTGGAGACACGACCGGCTACTTCCGCTTCAGCACCGCGAACCCTGGCGTCTGCAACAACACGTTCGGCGTTCGCGCGCCTGGATCGGGTGGGACGACGATTCTCGCGGCGGCTGGCCTCACTCCGTTCAGCGCCTCGCTCTCGGGCCTCGCTCCCGCGACGACGTACTACTTCTGCGCGATCGCTCAGAACTCCGTCGGCACGGTGTACGGCGCGGTGTTGTCGTTCGTGACGCCGACGGGGCCCTCGATGACGACGAACGCGGCGACGAGCGTGACGAGCACGACGGCGACGTTGAACGCCTCGGTCAACCCGCTCGCCAGCGCCACGACGGCGTGGTTCCGCTTCAGCTCGGCCAATCCATCGAGCTGCAATGACACGTTTGGAACGCGCGCACCGTTGACGGCGATCTCGGTTGGCAGCGGTTCGGCTGCGACGCCGATCTCGACGCCCATCAGCGGGCTCACCGCGGGCACGACGTACTACTTCTGTGTCATCGCGCAGAACAGCAACGGCACGGGCTTCGGCGCGCTGCAGACGTTCTTCACCCCAGGAGCGCCGACCGTCACGACGACTGCCGCCGCGAACGTCACAGCGAGTGGCGCGCTCGTTGGTGGCACGGTGAACCCGAGCGCCGACGCGACCACCGCGTGGGTTCGGTATGCGACGACCAGCCCCGGCACGTGCAACGACACGTTCGGCACGCGCTTCCCGGCGACGGGTGGTCCGAGCCTCGGCAACGGAACAACGCCGCAGAGCTTCACGCAGAACCTGACTGGCCTCACCGGAGCTACGACGTACTTCTATTGCGCCATCGCGCAGAACTCGGTGGGCACGGCGTACGGCACGGTGCTCTCGTTCACGACGCTGGCCGCTCCTGCTGTCACCACGCTCGCCGCGACGAGTGTGACGTCAGCGGGTGCGACGTTGAACGGCTCAGGCGTTCCGTTCGGAGCCGCGACCACGGGCTACTTCCGCTACTCGGCCACGAACCCCACGACGTGCAACGACACGTTCGGCACGCGCGCGCCGACGACTTCAGGAACGGCGCTCGGGACCGGTGGAACGGCGCAGGCCTTCTCGCAGGCGATCACCGGGCTCACGCCTGGCGCGACGTACTACTTCTGCGCGATCGCCCAGAACTCGGTGGGCACGTCGTTCGGCATGGTGCTGACGTTCACCACCGGAGCCGCGCCTCCGTCGGCGACGACGTCTGCTGCCACGATGATCACCGGCGTGAGTGCGATGCTGAATGGCTCGGGCTCGGCGAACGGCTCGGCGTCGACTGGCTTCTTCCGCTACGGCACCACGAATCCCGGCACGTGCACTGACACGTTTGGAACGCGGGCTCCCGCATCGGCTGGCACGGCGGTGACGACCTCGACGACGTTCTCCGAAGCGGTCATGGGCCTCATGCCGGGCACGGCGTACTTCTTCTGCGCGGGTGTCACGAGCGCGGCGGGGACGACGTTCGGCAGCGTGCAGACGTTCTCGACGCCTCGGGCTCCGACGGTGGTGACGGGCACGGGAACGCCTTCGACGGCGACACAGGCCACGGTGAACGGCACGGTCACGGCGAACGGAGATCCCGCGGTCGGCTACTTCCGCTACGGCACGATGAACCCGACCACGTGCAGCGACACCTTCGGCACGCGCTTCCCGGCGACCGGTGGAACGCCGGTGCCGTTCTCGGGAACGAACGTGGCGATCTCGCAGCAGCTCACCGGGCTCATGGGTGGCACGCGGTACTTCTTCTGCGCGGCGGCAACGAACGTGGTGGGCACGACGTTCGGCACGGTGCAGAGCTTCACGACGCCGGGCGTGCCGGTGGTGGTGACGTCGTCGGTGGCGGATGCGAACACGGCTTCGCCGCGAATGAACGGCACGGTGAACCCGACCGGAGCTTCGACCGTGGCCTGGTTCCGCCTCGACACGATGGATCCCGGAAGTTGCAACGACACGTTTGGTCGGCGCGCTCCCGCGACGGGTGGCTCTGCGGTTCCTGCAGGCACGACCGATGTCGCGTTCTCGCAGGTGGTGACCGGCCTCGAGCCGGGCAAGACGTACTTCGTCTGCGCGATCGCCGAGAACCCGCTCGGGAAGAGCTTCGGCCAGGTGCTGCAGTTCAACTCGTTCGCGCCGCGGCCGACGGTCGTGACCGGAATGGCGAGCGATGTGACTGGCAACACGGCGACCTTGAGTGGAACGGCGAACCCGAACGGCACGACGGCGATCGGGTGGTTCCGCTATTCCGAGACGAAGCCGATGGCCTGTGACGATATGTTCGGTACGCGCGTGCCCGCGATGGATGGTTTGCCGCTCGGTGGTGGGACGATGGATCGTCCGCTGACGTTGGCGGTGCAGGGATTGCGGCCGAATACGAAGTACACGTTCTGCGCGATTGCTTCGAACATGGGTGGTGCAGCGTTTGGTTCGTTGCAGGAGTTCACGACGACGTCGGCGCCTCCGATTGCGAAGACGATCAGTGCGGATGTCGAGGGTACGAGCGTGACGTTCAAGGGAACGGTGAATCCGAATGGGTCACCGTCGACGGCGGCCTTCCGATACGGAGCGAGCAACCCTGGAACGTGCAGCTTTGGCTTCGGGACGAAGGTGCCGTCGGTCGCGGTCGATATCGCGCCGGGGTTCACCGACGTGCCGGTGACGCAGACGGCGACCGATATTCGGCCGGGCACGTACTATGCGTGTCTGTTCTCGCAGAACTTCGCGGGAGACGGCCCGGGTGAGGTGATCACGTTCACCATCGAAGGCGCGCAGATGGGCTGCGGTTGTTCGAGCGGTCTCGAAGGCGGCGGAGCGAGTGGAGTGCTGGCGATCGCGATGCTGCTCTGGTCACGCCGCCGTCGTCACTGAAGGGCTGGCCAGCCCGACCGCGGCGTAGTCTTGTTGGGCCGTGAGTCCTTTGGAGAGATTGAGGGAATTGGGGCTTCGACACCTGGTCTCAGAGGTTGCCGTCGAAGAACTCGAGACCGCGATTGGCGGGAAAATTCCCGCCTCGCTTCGGGAGGTGATTGCCGCCGGAGGAGGACGGTTCGGCACAGAAGTGACCTATCGCGATGGGGCGGACAGGGTGCTTCTGGGCTGGCTCATGACAGCTCAGGAGTGTCTCGACGCATGGCAAGATTTACAGGGCTCTATTGAAGAGTCGCTGCTTCCGTTCGAAAACGACGGGGGCGACAACATGCTCTGCATTGCCGTCTCGGGGCCTTACCGCGGCCGAATCTTCTTCCACGACCACGGGCGGGCGACGCTTGATGCCGGGAATGTTGGCGATCTTCCGACATCGTCGGAAGAGATCGCGCAATCGTTCGAACAGTTCGTCAAATCGCTGGAGGGGGGCTGAGAGTGTCCAAGCGCCGACTTGCTGGCAGGCGTGGCCCAGAGAACCGACAAGAGATTACTCAGAACTTTTTGTGTCGTCCTTAACCACACTCAAGTCATTCACGTCATCAGGGCGCATTGTCGGATCAAACCAGAGAGCGCCCGCGTTCTCCCAACGAGTCCTGTAAGCCTGAATTCCCTCCGGGCGGGCATCCTCGTAGCCGAACTGCACTCCGCAACGGATGCACAGTTCGAAACTTGGTGTTTTGCCATCGTCACCCCATGGCGGTTCAGATGCACACCAGCCGCAGACGCGGCAGGCCAGTTCAGTGCTCTGTGTTGTCGTGCTCAAGGCTAGCGAGCTTACGGATTCGGTCCGTCGTCGTCACTGTCTCGGCCGTTGCGTCGTCACTGAACGACTTGAACAGCCAGACCCATTCCGGTTCCGTCAGGGGCTGAGTGGTTCGGGCAGTAGAAGCCGTAGAGGCCGACCGCGAGGGACATGAGCGTCGTGGCCGAGGTGGTCGAGGTGACCTTCTGGTTCGGCCCGCACGACTGGTTGAACGGATGAAAGCCCGAGATGCCCGTCACCGAGACCATCTGCGAGGCCCGAACGCGCAGGCACTTCGGTGCACCGAACGCAGTGCTGAAGTCGATGGAGACCGCGGCGTCGTTGGTTCGATCGTCGAACGCCGCGCAGCCGGCGTAGGTGGCGCCACAGGTAGGGAAGCCGGCTGAGCCACCGGCTGCGGAACCGCCAGCTGTTGCGGAACCGCCTGCCGAGGCTGAGCCACCTGCAGACGCGGAACCGCCCGCTGAAGCAGAGCCACCGGCAGCCGCAGTTCCACCCGCGGACGCAGAGCCGCCTGCCGCAACGAATCCGCCACCCGCCGAGCCGCCGCCTGCGCCTGCGTCGGGCGTGACCATCATCGAACCGCAGCCGGTGAGAACGAGAAGAGGAAGAAGTGCGCGCATGTCGAGATCCTGGAGAGGGTTTGCCACCCGGCGTGGCCGAGGCCATGTGCCACGAGTCGCGGCCAGCTTCACGAATTCGACAGATCGCGAATTCGCTTCGGCGGGTCCACCGAGCGGCCGAGCTTCCCGAACGACAGCCGCTGTGACGGGTAGATGCTGCGGTGCCCTGTAAACAGATACGCGAGCACGCAGACGATCGCGACGTGCGGGAAGACTCCGGCCCCCAGCAACTCCATCGCCATGATCGACAACGCGAGCGGGGTATTCGACGCGGCTGCGAAGACTGCTGCGAGGCCAACTCCCGCGCCCAGTTCGATCGGAATGCCGAGCACGCGCGCCAACACGCTTCCCAGTGCAGCACCGACGAAGAAGAGCGGAGTGACTTCTCCTCCGATGAAGCCGCTGCCGACCGTGATGGCCGTGAAGAGAACCTTCAACGCGAACGCAAACGCGGGCAGCGTTGGATCGCTGAACGAGCGAACGATCATCGGCACGCCGAGCCCCAGGTAGTCGCTCGTACCGACGAGCTTCCACAACACGATCACGGCCACTCCACCGAGCGCCATGCGAATGGGCAGCCGCTTCTCGAGGGCCTCGCCACGCTTCCGGATGAAGTGCGTCAGTTCGATGAACGACGTCGACGCGATCGCGATCGCAGCCGCGAAGACGACCCACTTCGAGAGCAACAGCAGGTTCAAAGGCACGACCGGCGACGCGGGGTAGGGCGTGTGAAGAATGCCGAGAAAGCGGGTCGTCAAATCACCGACGACCGACGCGACCAATGCAGGCACCAACCCGCGATATTCCAATCGCCCGAGCACCACGAACTCGAGACCAAAGACGGCTCCCGCGATCGGCGTTCCGAACACCGAGCCGAACCCACCAGCGACTCCTGCCGCGAGCAGTTGACGTCGAACTGCAGCGTTCACTCCGAGCCGATGAGAGAGCCAGTCAGTCAAGCTCGCGCCCATCTGCACGGCCGTTCCTTCACGTCCCGCACTTCCACCGAACAGGTGCGTGATCACCGTGCCCACGAGCACCATCGGCGCCATGCGCAGGGGAATCTCCGGCCCGTCATCGTGAATCGTGTCGATGACCAGGTTGTTACCGGCCTTGATGGACTGGCCGAACCGCTCCATCAACCACCCGAGCGCAAGCCCGGCAAACGGCAACGCATAGACGATCGTCTCGTGTCCCGTTCGGTAGTTCGTCGCCAGCTCGAGCAGCCACAGAAACAGCGCCGACGCCGTGCCACACAGCACGCCCACCACCGAACCGAGCAGCAACCACTGCCCGAGCGTCGTCAGCTTCTCTTTCATTTTGTCTGCGACTTCAGCGTCCAGCCGATCATCTTGTACAGCAGGCGCGCCGCGACGTTTCCGTCCCACTCATCGCCTTCGGGGCCCGGAGCGACCTCGTTCAAGTCGAACCCGACGATCGTCTTGCCTGCGCGCACGACGCCCTCGAGCAACGACGCCGCCTGATGGAACGTGAGGCCGCCCGGCACCGGCGTTCCCGTGTGCGGACAGAGGACCGGATCGAGCCCGTCGATGTCCCACGAGAGGTACACCTTGCTCGGAAGTTCGCGAACGATGATGTCGACCTGCTCCCGCCACGGCATGCCATCGAGCCGCGCGTGCGCGAGCCGTGAGTCGAAGAACGTGTGAATTCTGCCGTTCGAAGACTGAATCATGTCGAACTCGGCCTCGCCGAAGTCGCGAATACCCACCTGCACGAGCTTTGCGACGCCAGGGAGATTGCGCATCACGTTGTACATGATTGACGCGTGGCTCCACGTGAAGCCCTCGTACGCGTTGCGCAGGTCAGCGTGCGCATCGAGGTGCAGCACTCCGAGTCCTGGAAACGCTTCGGCGTACGCCTTGATCGCGCCGAACGGCGTCGAGTGATCGCCACCGATCACGCCGACGATCTTCCGCTTGCTGATCCACTGCTTCGTCGTCTCGTAGACGTACTGGTTCATCTTCTCCGAGAGCGAGTTCACGGTAGCCAGCGCGGCCGGGTGCGACTCGAGTCCTCCCGATTCGATGATCGGCTTCGCAGCCGCCTTGGCTTCATCATTCCACGCACGAACCTCGGCGCTCTCTTCGAGCATCGAGATGCCGGCCTCGTAGGGTTTGCCGGTGTCGAGGTCGAACAGGTCGACCTGCTTCGACGCCTCGAGAATCGCCGACGGACCATCCGACGTTCCGCCGCCGTAGCTGGTGGTCGCCTCGAACGGCACGGGCACCAACACGACCTTCGAGTCATCAGGAGAGAACGGCAGTCCGAAGACGCCAGAGTCAGGAGCGGCTGCTGCGTTGGGATCGAAGGGCATGTGGTTCACCAGGTGAGGACGGTTTTGCCAAAGGTGTCATTGGCGGCGAGGCGCTCGAGGGCTTTCGGCGTCTCGGTGAAGGGCACGGTGTTCTCGACGACGGGCCCGAGGCGGCCGGCGGCGAAGTGGGGCACGAGCTGCTGCTCGAAGCGTCGCGCGACGGCGATCTTCTCTTCGAGGTTCCGTGCGCGCAGGGTCGTTCCAATGATGCGAATGCGTTTGCCGAGCACGATGCGCAAGGGAACGTCAGCGGTCGCTCCAGCCACGAGGCCGACCAGCATCAACGTCGACTGAGGCGCCATCGCGTTGATGGTCTCGGGCAGCCAGCCGCCGCCGACGAGATCGAGCACGAGATCGACGCCGCGCTCATTCGTCAGCGCGTTCACGCGATCGGCGAACGTTCCGTCTTCCACGAGGAGCGTGTCCTGCAACCCCAGGTTCTTGATGCGCTCGAGCTTGGAGGCATTGCGACCGGTGCCGATCGCGCGGGCTCCGTGAAGGGCGCAGAGCTGCAGCGCCGCGGTTCCGACTCCGGACGCGATCGCGTGAATCAGCACCTGCGTGCCCGCCGTCATGCCGCCCTGGAGCGACAACGCATCCCACGCGGTCATGAACGCCTCGGGAATCGCAGCCGCATGCTCGAACGAACTGTCCGCAGGCATCGTGATGGCTTCACGCTCGTGGGTGACGAGCTCTTCGGCCCAGGCTCCACCGCCGACGAGGCCCATCACCCGATCGCCCTTCTTCCAACGGGTGACCCTCGCGCCGAGCTCGATCACTTCTCCCGCGTACTCGAGGCCTGGAATGTCGGCCGGCACGCCCTTCGGCGCGGGATAGAGACCCTTCGTCTGCAGCAGGTCGGCGCGGTTGAGCGCGCTGGCCTTCACGGCGACGCGAATTTCGTCAGGGCCGCATGTCGGCGAGGGAACCTCTTTCACCGAGAGGCCGCGTGGTCCTTCTCCGGCCGTCATCACGAGTGCCTTCATGGCTCGCGCGATAGCAGGAGCTGGCGTCGAGGGAGAACAACTTCGGGTAGGGTGAAGGCATGAGCTTCGTCCAGCGTCGCGACCGCCTGCTGTCGTCACTCGACCGGCCCCTCGTGTTGTTCTCGGGCGCCGCGCTCTCTCGCAACTACCCGGCGAACACCTTCCCGTTCCGCGCCGACTCGAACTTCCTCTACTTCTTCGAGCGTCCGGAGCCGGGCAGCGCCGCGCTGTTCGATCCCGCCGACAAGACGGTCACGCTCTTTCTGCCTGAGCGCACGATGGGCGATGCGTTGTGGCACGGCGAGCAGGAGTCGTTCGACGCGGCGAAGGCTCGCCACGGCGTGCACCACGTCATGACGGTCGAGGCGCTCGAGTCGCACCTGCAGACGCTCGCGAAGGGCCGGCAGCTCGACTCGATCGCGGTGGCTGATTTCAAGGCGACGGCCCGCGCTCGCGCGATCACGGGACAGGATCTGCAGTTCGACGATCCCGCCAAAGTCGGGCGGGGCGAGGTCCTCGACGTGATCGCGAAGCTGCGCCTGAAGAAGGGCGCGGAAGAGATCGCCGAGATGCGCAAGACGGCCATCGTCACACACGAGGCGCACGTCGCCGCGATGAAGGCCTCGAAGCCGGGAGTGAAAGAAGAGCTGCTGGCCGGTCTCGTCGAAGGAGCGTTCGCGCGCGCTGGCTGTACGCAGGCGTACGGAACGATCCTCTCGGTGCGCGGAGAAGTGCTGCACAACCATCACCACGCGAACACCCTCGCTTCTGGCGACATCGTGCTGCTCGACGCGGGCGCCGAGAACGAGCTCGGCTACTGCAGTGACGTCACGCGCTGCTGGCCGGTCGGTGGAGCGTTCTCTCCTGAGGGGCGCGACATCTACGAACTCGTCCTCAAGGCGGAGCTGCACGGCATTTCTCTCGTGAAGCCTGGCGTTCGGTATCGCGACGTTCACCTCTCGGCATCTCGCGTGCTCGCGCAGGGCCTGGTCGATCTCGGGCTGCTCACGGGAAACGCGGACGCGCTCGTCGAAGCCGGCGCCCACGCGATCTTCTTCCCGCACGGTCTCGGTCATCAGATCGGCCTCGACGTGCACGATCTCGAATCGTTCGGCGATCGCGTTCACTACCCGGGCCGTTCGCGCTCACCGCAGTTCGGTCTCGCCTACCTGCGCATGGACATGGACCTCGCCGAAGGCATGGTTTTCAGCATCGAGCCCGGCCTGTACTTCGTGCCCGCGATCATCCGGAACCCGGAGTTCCGCGCGCAGTTCAAAGGCCAGGTGAACTTCGATCGCGCCGAGAAGTACCTCGCGATGAACGGTGGCCGCGGCTTCGGAGGCATTCGCATCGAAGACGACGTGCTCTGCACCGCGAGTGGCAGTGAGGTGCTGACGGCCGCGATCCCGAAGAGCCGGGTCGAGATCGAAGCCCTCGCCGGTCAGGGTGCGTAACGCGCTACGCACCACAGACGAATCGGAACGCTTGAGCCCGTTGGACCGTGGCGCTACGAGCCCGCGCATGTCGTGGTACGCGAAAAAGAAGCCGAAGATCGCCACCGCCGCCGAGGTGGATGAAGTCGAACAGCGCAACGCTCCGAGCCGCATGGAGGGCTTGTGGGTGAAGTGCGATCCCTGCGGAGAGATTCTGCTCCGTGAAGAGCTCGAGCGCGCCCTCAACGTCTGCCCCTCGTGCAACCACCACATGGCGTGGAACGCGCGCGCGCGGTTGCTGGCGCTCTGCGACGAAGGCTCGTTCGAGGAGCACGATGAAGGGCTCGAGCCGCTCGATCCGCTCACGTTCTCCGACTCGAAGAAGTACCGCGACCGCATCAAGTCGACGAAGAAGGCGCTCGGCGAGAACGACGCGTTCGTCTCGGGCACCGGCCGCATCGACGGTCAGCACGTCAGCGTCGGCGCGTTCCTCTTCGAGTTCATGGGCGGCTCGATGGGCAGCGTCGTCGGTGAGAAGGTGACGCGCGTGTTCGAGCGTGCGCGTGAGCTCGACGTGCCGGCGATCGTCTTCTCGGCCTCGGGCGGCGCCCGCATGCAGGAAGGCATCTTCTCGCTCATGCAGATGGCGAAGACGTGCGCGGCCATCAACCGCTTCCGCGAGGTCAGGAAGCCGTACATCTCGGTCATGCTCCACCCGACGACGGGCGGCGTGGCGGCTTCGTTCTCGTGGCTGGGTGACGTGATCATCGCCGAGCCGAAGGCCCTCATCGGCTTCGCGGGCCCGCGCGTGATCGAGCAGACGATTCGGCAGAAGCTGCCCGAAGGGTTCCAGCGCTCCGAGTTCCTGCTCGAGCACGGCATGATCGACGCGATCGTGCAGCGCAAGGATCTGAAGACGAAGCTGTCACAGGTCATCGGCCTGCTGAGCTGAGTTCATGAACATCGACGAGGCGCTCGCGTACTTCGCGTCCCTGGCGCCCTCGACGATTCGCATGGGCCTCGAGCGCATCACCGCGGCGCTCGACAAGCTGCATCACCCCGAGCGCTCCTTCGCCTCGATTCACGTCGCGGGCACCAACGGCAAGGGGTCGACCTGCGCGGTGCTGTCGTCGTGTCTCTCGCAGCGCCACCGTGTCGGCTTCTATTCGTCGCCGCACCTCGTGCGCATGAACGAGCGCTTCAAGGTGAACGGCGTCGACATCGATGACGAGACGCTGGCAAAGCGCGTGAACGAGCTGGTCGATCGCCTCGGCCAGAATCACGAACTCACGTACTTCGAGTTCGGCACCGCGCTCGCGTTCTGGCACTTCGCGCAGGAGCACGTGCAGATCGCCGTCATCGAGACAGGCCTCGGCGGAAGACTGGACGCGACCGTGTTGTGCGCTCCCGTCGTCACCGCCATCACGTCGATCTCGTTCGATCACATGGAGTACCTGGGCAACACGCTGCCGCTCATCGCGCAGGAGAAGGCCGGCATCGTGAAGAACGGCGTGCCGCTGATCGTCGCGCGCCAGCCGCCCGAGGTGTTGCAGGTGTTCGAGCGCGCGGCGGGCAGTGCTGGGGTTCCGCTCATCGTCGAAGGCCGTGACGTCGAGCTCGTCGGTGACACCTTTCGGGGACGCACGCGAACGATCACCGACCTCACCGTCCCGCTCGCGGGCGCGCATCAACTGCAGAACGCGGGCCTCGCGCTGGGCTGTCTCGAGCTGCTGTCGGAACGGCAGGGCTTCTCGCTCTCGGACGACGAGCTGCGACGAGGGCTCGCATCCACGAGCTGGCCCGGGCGCATGCAGGAACTCGACGGAGCGCCGCCGATTCTGCTCGATGGCGCGCACAACCCGTCGGGGGTCGAGGTGCTCGTCGACGCGCTCGATCGCCTCTACGCTGAGCGGCCGATTCACCTCGTGTTCGGAGTGTTCGCCGACAAGGACTCCGAGCCGATGATGCGGCGGTTGTTCCCTCGCGTGTCTTCGGTGCACCTCGCGCCACTGCACAGCTCACGCTCGCGAGATCCGAAGACCTACGAAGCGCTCGCGCGCACGCTGTGTTCGAACGTGAAGGTGACCGACTCGGTGCCGACCGCGCTGCAGTCGGCGATCGCCGAGGCGGGAGCAGGGGAGCTCGTGCTCGTCGCAGGTTCGCTCCACCTCGTAGGCGAAGCGCTCTGGGCTTTGAACGCGGACTTCTCGCGAGTGCTCTCGGCGCTCGACGCCTTCACGCCCGGCGACGACCCCGACGAGACGATGCGCGCGCTGAGTCAGACGGTGTCGCGTGGCAGGCCCGGACTTGATCCTGTGCGCTTCAGGCGCGCTGTCTTTGCGTTGCTCGAGCGCTTTCCCGATGCCGAGTTCGGCACGCCCGGAGCTCTCGTTCACGAGGTCGAACGCCGGCCGGGCTTCGAAGACGAGCTCGAACGATCGCTCGCGCGGCAGCCCACGTTCCTCACCGTCTCGATGGTCAACCGGTTGATGAACCTGACGGAAGACGCGCAGACGTTGCTCCGTTGGTCGACGGTGCTCGAAAGCGTCACCCGGCATGCGCGGGCTCCCGACTGGGTTCAGAAGGCTGCCAGCCGATACCTCGAGCACCAGCGCGCCCGTTGACACGTGAACATCGGCGGTTACCTTGGCCGCGCCATGAGCGACGTGCGCCCCGACGAAGCCGCTGAGTCCACCACCGTGAAGGTCAACGACAAACGCCGGTTCCGCGAGGACGGTCAGCAGGCGGAGCCTCAGGTCGATCCTGAGATTGCGCGGCTGTCGACCGAGCTCGAAGCGGCCCACAAGCGCATCGACACCCTCGCGCGTGGCCTGCAGAATTCGGAGAGCGATCGCGAAGCCTTCAAGCAGCGAATGACCCGCGAGCGAGATCAGCTGCTCGACCTCGAGAAGGGCAAGGTCGCGTTCGTGGTGCTCGAAGCGATCGACGATCTCGAGCTCTGCCTGTCGGGCGCCGACGAATCGGCCCTGTCGAAGGGCGTGAAGCTCATTCGTGACGGGCTCATCAAGAAGGCCGAAGAGTTCGGGCTGGAGCGCGTCGAGCTCAAGGGCACTGAGTACGATCCCAACCTGTCCGAGGCCTCCGACATGGAGATCACGCCGTACCCCGCTGAAGACGGGCGGGTCGTCTCGGTGCTGAAGGCCGCCTGGAAGCTCAAGGGCCGCGTCTTGCGCGCTGGCCGGGTGAAGGTCGCCAAGTACGTGCAGCCTGCGCAGGCGTGACGCTGGGCGGTTTCTCGGGTTGAGTCCCGGGCGTGCGTCTGGTCCTGCTGTTCGTGTTGTTTCCCGTCATCTCGTTCGCTGACGACGTCGCCGACTGGGCGCGGACGAAGGTGCATGCGCAGAAGGAAGGCCTGACGCCGGCCCACCCGCCTGGCGAGGAGCCTGACTCGTCTCCCGTGGTGTGGCGTGAGCGCACGATCATTCCGTTCTGGAAGGAGAAGCTGCCGGGCGGCCCGTCGATGGTGCCGTCGTTCACGCCGCCGACGTCGCTGGCGCCGCTCGTTCGAGCCGTGCGCGCGGGCGTCGTGAACATCTCGGCGAAGACCGGCCCGACGTCGAAGGGCATGGGCTCGGGGTTCGTGATCACCTCCGACGGGCTCGTCGTCACCAACAACCACGTCATCGAGCGCGCGGAGTCGATCGTCGTTCGGCTCGCCGATGGAAAGAGCCTCGAAGCGAAGGTGATCGGTCGTGATGCCGAGACCGATCTCGCGCTGCTTCGCCTGACGGGCGCGACGGAGCTTCCAGTCGTCACGCTCGGAGATTCCGATGAACTCGAGGTCGGTGACTGGGTGGTCGCGATCGGGAATCCGTTCGGGCTCGATACGTCGGTGACGCACGGCCTCATCTCGGCGCGCGAGCGCGTGATCGGCGTCGGCCCCTTCGACGACTTCATTCAGACGAACGCGCTGATCAATCCCGGGAACTCCGGCGGCCCGCTCTTCGACATGAAGGGCCACGTCATCGGCGTCACCACCGCGATCATGAATCAGGGGCAGGGCATCGGCTTTGCGGTGCCGGTGAACCTCGTGAAGGAGTTGCTCCCGAACCTTCGCGACAACGGAACACCCGTGCGCGGCTGGCTCGGCGTGACGGTGAGCGAGGTGAAGGACACGGCGCCGGGCGAAGCGGTGATCGTCGACGTCTATCCCGAGTCTCCTGCCGCGCGTGCCGGGCTGCAGGCGGGTGATCGCCTCGTCTCGGTGAACGGCAAGCCAGTCGAGCGCTATCAGCAGCTACTGCGGCGCATCGCGATTCAGGGCCCGGGGGTGGTGGTGAAGCTCGGCGTCGTGCGGAACAAGAAGGTGATCAACGCGTCGGCGCTGTTGTCGACGAGACCTTCTGCTGGACCGACGAAGACGATGCTCTCGGGTGGTCGAATCGATTCGCTCGGGCTCGTGCTGGGCGAGCTGGAGCCGTCCGAAGGGCAGGGCGTTCGCGTCGAAGCAGTCGCGCCCTCGAGCGTGGCCGAGCTGGGTGGAATGACAGTTGGTGATGTCATCGTCGAAGTGAACCGCACGAAGGTGACGTCGCTTCGCCAGCTGCAGGAGCTCGTCTCGCAGACGCCCGAGGCCGAGCCGGTGCTGCTCAAGTTCACGCGCGGCGATGCGTCGCGCTACCTCGCCCTCAAGCGGCGGAGCTGACATGCGCGCCGAAGACGTCGAGCTGCAACTCGCCGAACCGCGACCGACCGCGTTCACTGCCGAGGGCTGGTACTTCGAGCTCAAGTTCGACGGCTTTCGGCTGCTGGCCGAGCGCGTCGGGAAGAAGGTGCGGCTCGTGCTGCGCCGCGGTCGTGAGGCGACCGAGCTCTTTCCCGAGATCGTGACGGCCCTCGAGGCGCTGCCAGGACCGGACTTCATCATCGACGGCGAGCTCGTCATTCAGAACGAGCACGGACACCCGATCTTCCAGCGGCTGCTGAAGCGTTCGACCCTCGCGCACAAGAAGGACATCATCGCGGGCTCGCTGACGGATCCCGCCGTGTTCTTCGCGTTCGATCTGTTGATGCTCGATGGGCACGACACGCGCGCGCTTCCGCTCAAGCAGCGCAAGGAGCTGCTCTTCGGTCTCGTCCCCAAGGTGAACGAGGCGCGCGTGCTGCCGGTCGAGCACGTCGAGACGCAAGGCGAGGCACTGCTCGAGGTCGTCAAGCAGAAGGGGCTCGAGGGCGTGATGGCGAAGCGGGCCGACGCTCCGTACGAGGGCGGGCGGTCGACGCGGTGGCTGAAGATCGCGCTCACGACGATGGGCGACTTCGCGGTGACGGGCTTCGCGGATGACGACGGCGCGCTGTCACTCTCCACCTGGGACGGAGAGCGCTGGCTCTACGCGGGCAAGGTCGGTGCTGGGTACAACCCGAAGGTCGCGGCGCCGGTTCGCAAGGAGCTCGACGCGAACGTGGTGAAGAACCCGGTGTGCCTCGGTGACGTGCCGCTCGATCCCGAGATGCTGTGGGTGAACCCGACGATGGTGGTCGAGGTCCGCTACAAGTCGTGGCCCGAGAATCTGTCGCTGCGCGAGCCGGTGTTCCTCCGCTTCCGGCCCGACAAGAAGCCCGAGGAGTGCCCGACTCCGCCCGAGAAGCGGCTTCCCGAAGAGGTGACGGCCGAGCCCGTCGCCGGAGTCGCGCTCTCGAACCCGACGAAGATCTACTTCCCGAAGGAGAACATCTCGAAGGGCGAGGTCTTCAGTTGGTACCACGACGTCGCGCCGTTCATGCTGCCGTACCTCAAGGACCGGCCGCTGATGCTCACGCGCTACCCGGACGGCATCACCGGGAAGTCTTTCTTTCAGAAGGCGAAGCCGCAGAAGGCGCCCGACTTCGTGCGCACCGTGCGCACGTACAGCGAAGAGATGAACCGCGAGGTGGATCAGATCGTCTGTGACGACGTCCAGACGCTCGAGTGGTGCTCGAACCTGGGCGCCCTGCCGATTCACATTCCGACGACGCGCGTGGCGAACATCGGCCGGCCTGATTGGTGTGTCGTCGACTTCGATCCGAAAGAGGCTCCGTTCGAGTCGGTGATCACGCTGGCGAACGAGCTGCGGCGCATCACCGAGAACGCGGGGCTGCCGTCGTACGTGAAGACGAGCGGCGGGAGCGGGCTGCACGTGTTCATTCCGCTCGGAGGGCAGCTCGATCACGACGGTGCGCGGCAGCTGGCCGAGGTGCTCGCGACGTTGATGATTCAGAAACACCCGACGCTGGGCACGATGGAGCGCGTGGTGCCGAAGCGACAGGGCCGCGTGTATCTGGATGTGATTCAGAACGCGCCGGTGAAGGTGGTGGCGGCTCCGTTCTGCGTGCGCGCGAAGGACGGGGCGCCGGTGTCGATGCCGATACCGTGGAGTGAAGTGGGTGAGGGCCTGACGCCGACGAAGTTCACGATTCGCAACGGGCGTGCGTGGCTCGAGAAGCACGGTGATTCGATGAAGCCGGTGTTGACCGAGAAGCCCGATCTCGCGAGCGCGTTTGCGAAGCTGATGGGCGGGGCATGAGCAGGCTGCAACTTCACCTCAGGGATCTTGGCCGACCGCTTGTGGACGCCTGGCGGAGGGAGTTCGCCGGCTTCGCAGATGTCGAGATCTCACACGGCGACATTTTCTCGACGCGGGAAGGAGTCGTCGACGCCAACGCGCCCATCGACATCCGCGCTGATGCGATCGTGAGCCCTGCGAACAGCTTCGGGTTCATGGATGGTGGAATCGACGCGGTCTACACGTACCAACTCGGTCCTCAACTTCAGCGGAATCTCCAGCAGCGGCTCGACGAGTCCTTCGATGGCGAGCTTCCGATTGGCCAGGCACTGATTGTCCCAACGGAGCGAGACGAGATTCCCTGGCTCATCGCGGCTCCAACGATGAGAACTCCATCGGTGGTCGCGGAAACTGCGAACGCTTACCTGGCCTTCAGAGCCGCGCTGCTGGCTGTCCGCGAACACAACCGGACGAACACTGCGTCTCCGATTCGTTCAGTGCTCTGCCCGGGACTCGCCACCGCAGTGGGTCGAATGCCCGTCGGTCGATGTGCGCGCCAGATGCGCATTGCGTGGGAGCGCGTGGTTCTCGAACGTCGCTTCAGGCCGGGAGCCGTTGGTGCGGTAGATCGTGATGACGCCGAGCTTCTCCGCTGAGCCGGAGTCACGAGGCTGACAGTGCTCGGTACTGAACGAGAGCGCGATACAGCTCTGCGCCGTAGTCCTGAATGACGAACTGGCCGTCGGTATTCCGTCGGTGCACTTCGACGGCCTGCTTTTTCTGCGAGATGAACACAATCTCCTTCACGCTCGGAAACGCGCGCAGAGCGGGAAGGTGTCTCCGCGCTCGCGGAATGAAGCGATGTGCGGCTGCTCCTGATGGTCTCCCTGCTGCTGTCACTGCCCGCTGCGGCCCAATGCGACGTGCGCAAGTGGCGAACATTGTTGGGAACTGCGAACGGCTACCCTGCGACCGCGAAGTCGACCGATGAGGCCCTCGCCAGCCCACGATTCGTGAGCCGCTTCGCGTCCTTCATCAACTCCCGCTTCAACCCCGAGCCAGGTCGGAACGATGGTGCCGACGCCAGCTACTTCATCGCTGCCCACGTGCTGTCGAACGACCTGCCTTGGCGAGACACCTTCGTCGGCCGTTTCAACGTGCCCAACAAGGACTACCCCGTCGTGCAGGCGGATCCGAACGGGCTTGGCTACTTCACCAGCGAGGGGTGGCTGCTTCGCTACGCCGGCAACGAGAAGGACGGGTGGCTGATCGTCGCCGCGAACCGCATTCTGCAGAACACCATCGGCAGCGTGCGAGTGGCCGCGGCCAACAACTCCGACGCCGACATTCCCAACGACGCCGAGGGGCGCCGGGCACATGCATGCTCGGGCTGTCACTATCAGGGCCCGTACGCACTCGACTTCGTGGCGCGTGTGCTTCCGAAGAAGCAGGTGCTCAACGGCAAGACGACCTTCGTCGCGCCTGCGAACGGGCCGCAGCCGGTGCTCAATCGTCAGCTCTCGACCACGCGGGAGTTCGTCGAGACCCTCGTCGCCAGCGATGCCTTCAACTTCTGGTCCTGTCGGCTCGCCTTCGAGTTCGTCTACGGCCGCGCCGAGTACGCCTGTGAAGCGCCGCTCTTCGACCGCTGCGTCGACGAGTTCGTCGCGACCGGAAAGATGCAGGCGGCCGTGAAGGTGCTCGTCGAAGACCCCGGCTTCTGCGGAGGCGAGTGACATGCGCGCCGCGTTCCTCTGCCTCTTCACGGCCTGCGCGGGAGACATCGTGGGAGGTGGTCGCCCAGGCCTCGTGCCGGAAGACCTCGTGACGTCCGTGTCCGAGCCCGAGCCCGTCGTGCGCCTTCCCGCCGCCGTCGAGTGCAACGGAGCGTCGACTGGCCGCAGCTACCAGGGCTTCGCCGGAGAAGCGCTCGACGGCGATCGGCTTCCCCTCGCGGCCGGCCAGGACCTCGCGCGGCTTCGTGACGGAAACGATCTGAGCTTCCTCTTCGAGTCGCGTGGCATTCCCGGAGCCCGCGTGGACCACAGCGTCGTGCAGACCTTTGGCGTGGTGCCCCGCAACTGGTACTCGAACCCCCAGGCCAGCTTCGCCTCGATCTACGCCGCCTACGCGATGGCCTTCGACGGCTGCCTGAAGAAGATGAAGAACCCGGCCAACTATCACCCGTTCGGGCACGCCGACTTCGGTGCTCCGGCGAACGCGACGAGCGGTCCGCGTGGCTGTCAGACGATCGCGAAGCTCGTGTGGAAGCGCGAGATGAACGCCGAAGAGCTCGCGGGCTGTGTCGACTACACGCTCGAGGTGCAGTCGCTCGAGTCAGACGTGAAGCGCCAATGGGCCTCGGTCTGCGCGTCGGTCGCGGGCGCGGCGAGCTTCTTGATCTACTGAGGACTGTCCCGATGACCCTCTCACGCCGCACGCTCTTCCAGGCAGGCCTCTCGGTCGCTGGAGCTTCCTTGCTCCCGAACCGTGCAAGCGCACAGACCTCCGAGACGCCGACCATCGTCATCGTCAACCTGCCTGGTGGCCTGCACTCGCTCGGTTCGCAGGCTGACTGCTTCGTGCCGAAGAATGCCTTCAGCTGCACCGCGACCAACAGCCGCGATCTCGGCAACGGCGTGGTGATCGATCGCGCCACCTTCGGACAGCTCGACGACAGCTCGCTGAGCCGCATGTGCAACCTTGGCGTCTGGCACGGCATCTCGGCGCACGATCTCGCGCAGCACGCGCTCTTCATCGACGGGCGCAAGAAGAGCTACCCGCTGCAGCTGGCGAACTCGATGGGCGGGCAGGCTCCCGTGGCGTGCGCGCTGCTCGGTCTCGGGCTGGCGGGTCGTCACGAGGCGATCGGCGCCGCGAGCCTTCAGAAGCTCTCTGACGCCGGCGGCATTCTGGCTGCGCTCGGCGCGTCTCCAGGTGGCGAGTTCGTGCCCGATCGCCGCACCGCGCTCGCAGGGCTGCGCGCCTCGGTGCGAATGTCGGCGCCCACGCTCACGAAGAACCAACGCTCACTCGCCTCGATGACGAGCGGGCTCACTGGCGTCGTGCGTGCCCTCTCGACGCCTCCGGTCGACGTCGACTGGAGCTCGATCGCCCAGGCCTACGGGCTCGCGCCGACCACGACCCTCGTCTCTGGCTTTGCGAGCCAATTCGCCACTGCCGAGCTGCTCATTCACGCCGGCACGAGCGTCATCATCGTGAGCGCTGGCGGACCTGGCTGCACGCTCGGCTGGGATACGCACTCCGACGGCGACGGCACGTGTGCTCGCGCGGGCTTCAACGACGTGCTGCTGCCGTCCCTGAAGACGTTTCTGCGCCGCACCATCGACCTGCCTGGCCACAACGTCGTCACCGCGCTCGTCGGAGACTTCACCCGCGCGGTCGGCGGTGAACATGCCTCGATGCTGGTGGCGAGCGCGTGGGGCAAACACCTTCGGCCGGGCTCGACCGGGCGCTTCGACATCGTCGGGGGCTACAACAGCTACGTGCCGAAGGACGGCCAGCGCCACGGTGTGCCCCAGCTGTGGTCGTTTCTCGGAGCCGCCGCTGGCGCGACGCAGACGCCGTTTGGTGCCAACCCGCACCCGTTCGTCGGTTGATCAGCGCCCCTGCGCGACCCGCCGCACGACGACTCCGGCCATCTGCATGCCGAACACGCTCGTCACGAACGCCACCGAGCCATCGATCTGATTCCGGTGCTCGCAGCTGTGAAACTCGTTCTCTCCCTGCGGGCAGACGCACATGAACCCGCCGTGCGCCTCGTCGTAGTGCACCGCCTGCGGATCCCTGCGCGGCTCGATCGAGAACACTGCCGTGATGCCCGTCGGCTTCGACGTGTCATGCCCGTACTTGCGCTTGAGCAGCTTGCGAATGTCCTTCGCGAACGGGTCCATGTGCGTCTCGCACAGGTCCTCCACGCGAATCGCCGTCGGGTCGAGCCGGCCGGCCGCGCCCATCGAGCTCACCACCGGGTACCCACGCGCGAGACAGTTGTGGAGCAGGTTCAGCTTCGCCTTCACGTTGTCGATCGCGTCGATCACGAAGTCGAACGGGCCCGCCAGCAGCTGCTCGGCCTGCTCCTCACGGTAGAAGTCGACGATCGACGTCACCTGCACGTCGGGGTTGATCGTCTTGCACCGCGCCGCCATCAGCTCGGCCTTCGGCTTCCCGACGGTGCTCGTCGTCGCGTGCAGCTGCCGGTTCGAGTTCGTCACGCACACGAGATCGAAGTCGACGACGGTGAGCTTGCCGACGCCACTGCGCACCAGGCCCTCGACCGCGTAGCTCCCGACGCCACCGAGTCCGAACACGATCACGTGCGCCTGCTCGAGCCGTTTCATGCCGGCATCGCCCAGCAACCGGCCGGTGCGATCGAACCGCCGGTGCAGGCGCCACGGCTTCTCAGGCGGGGGAACGACGGGCAACTCAGGGGTGGCGGGGGACGACGTCGGCTCCATGCGGGGCTGTTTGCACGAGAGTGGAGCCTGCTTGCAACTCAGGGCGGCGGTCCCAGCCCCGTCGGCGGCCACAGCTCGAGCTTCTCCTGCATGACCGGCGTGAGGTTCACCTGCCCATCGGGGTGAACGATCACCGCCTCGGCGCCGAAGGTGCGGGCCAGCTTCAACCCGGCCGGCGCTCCGAGAATGAAGGTCGACTTGGTCAGGATCTCGGCGTCGACCGCGGTCTTCGACATCACCGTCGACGAGACTGACGCCGACGCCGGGTGGCACGTGCGCAGATCGATGATGTGGTGATACCGGCGGCCCTCGTGAATGAAGAAGTGCTCGTAGTCGCCGCTCGTCGAGAACGCGACGTCGGTGAGCGCTCCCTTCGCGAAGCGCTGGTCCGGTGCGCCGCGCGGGTCTCGAATACCGACGACCCACGGACGACTGCCGTTCTTCCCTGCAAGGTACAGATCGCCGCCGGCCTGCACGAAGAAGTTCTTGAAGCCACGCGCCCGCAGCAGCTCGACCGCGCGATCGACGCCCCAGCCCTTCACGAAGCCGCCGAGCCCGAGCGCCATGCCCTTTTTCTTCAGCCGCACCGAGCACGAGCCGCCCTTGTTGGCCGTCACCTCGACGTCACGCCACGACACCAGCGCACAGGCCTGCTTCACGCGGGCGGGGTCGGGTGGCGCCTGATTCGGAGCGTCGGTGAACTTCCACACGTCTCGCAGCGCCGCCCAGGTGGGATCGAAGAGCCCATCGGTTCTCCGGGCACCATCGAGCGCGAGCCGGATCACGCCACACAGGTCGGCGGGAGCTTCGACCGGCTTCCCGTTGCCCGCGAGCGCGTTGATCTTGCCGAGCGGTGACTCGGGCCGCCACTCGTTCATGGTGGCGTCGATGTGCTCGAAGATCGCGAACGTCGCGTCGAAGGCCTGATCGAGCCCCGCGTCTGGCTGCTCGCCGGCGATGGCGACCAGCACCTTCGTGTGCATCACGTCGCGCGTCCGCTGGACGAGGAGCGCGTCAGCTCCGCCGTCGATGGCGCCAACGACCAGCAGCAGCGAACCGAGCCCGAACATCTGGTGGGCTGACTCAGCGGCTCAGGCGGCGACGCGACACGACGAGCATCATCGCGAGGGCGAAGAGGGGCGCGAGGGAGGCGCCCGCGCTCTGGCAGCCGACCTTCGTCATGTCGACCCCGCCGCCGCCGGTGCCCGACGTTCCACCGCCGAGGCTCGCGGTGCCACCTCCAGTGCCCGACGTTCCGCCAGCCGTGCCGCCCGCGCTCGCCGTTCCACCAGCGCTCGCCGTGCCACCGGCAGCCGCGGTGCCGCCACCCGTGGCCGTACCGCCCCCCGTACCAGCGCCCGGCGTGAAGGTGATGGTCACGCCCGTGAAGCCTGCGTTCATGAGACCCATCTGGCTCTGTGCGGTGGCGCTCTTCACGAACGTGAAGGTGCCCTGACGGTTCTGCGACGCCATGCTCGTGTTGCGATCAGCGAGCTCCATGCGAATCGTGTACGTGCCGTCGGGAACCACCGCGCCCTGCTTGTTCTTCAGATCCCAGTTCACGGTCAGCATGCTGGTGTGGTTCGAGCGCGTGGCGCCCGAAACGGCGTCGGTATCGGCGTTGCCCGCCTTCGCGATCCACCCCTTGAGGTCTGCCTTCTCCCGCCCAGCCCAACGGCCGATCGTCTTCACGAAGGTGCCGCTCGAGTCCTCGACCCACACCACGACGATGTTGCGCGGAGCGTAGTTGCCGCCGTTGGCAGTCGTCGTGAAGGTCGAGCTGAGGGTCTGAGCCGACGCAGCCGTCGCCGCGAGAATCGACACGATGAGCGCCGTACCAAGGGTGGTTCGCATGCGCGCGGCTTACCCCCTCAGGGTCGACCATTCCAAGAGACGAAAGGCCACATGAGAGCCAGTCGATGACTTGCGTCTGCGCAAACTGCCCCAACCGGGTGGGTTGGAAAGGCGAGCAGGGTGACGAACGCCGGGGTACGCCCCCGCCATGGAAGCGCGCCGCCCGTTCGTCACGATGATTCTGATCGGCATGAACGTGGCCGTCTTCGTGGCGATGGTCGCGAGCGGCATCTCGGCGACCGATCCCGACGTCGATCAGTTGCTCGCCATCGGCGCGAACCGCGGCACGCTGGTCGTCTTTGAGCACCAGTGGTGGAGGACGTTCACCAACGTCTTCATTCACATCGGGGTGCTGCACCTCGCGGTGAACATGTACTCGTTGTGGAGCATCGGTGGGTTCGTCGAGCGCATGCTCAAGCCGCCGATGTACGTGCTCGTCTATCTGCTGTGCGGGCTGGGCGGTTCGTTCGCGTCGGTCTTGTGGAACCCGGCTGGCGTGTCGGCTGGAGCTTCGGGTGCGATCGTCGGCCTCTTCGGCTTCGTGATCGGCTTCGCGATTCAGGCGCGCGCGTTGTTGCCGCCCGACGCAGTGAAGAGCCTGTGGAGCGGCATTCTCGCGACGCTCGCGCTCAACGTGTTCCTCGCGTTCTCGGTGTCGTATCTCGACAACGCGGCGCACCTGGGCGGGCTCGTCGTCGGCATCCTCTCGGGCTTCGTGGGCACGGCGTCGGCCATCGAGCGTGAAGGGAAGGGCGCGTCGTTCGGCTCGCAAGTGATCGTGATGGCGGCGGTGATCGGCCTGGGTGTGCTCGCGATGGTGCGCACCGAGAACAACCCCAACGCGCTGACGGCCGAGGCGATGCAGAAAGCGCAGGTGGCCTTTCAGAAGCACGACCTGCCCGAGGTCGAGAAGCAGACGACACTGGTGCTCGAAAAGCAGAAGGAGCCGATGGCGTATCTCCTCCGCTCGCTCGCACGGAACGATCGCGGCGATCGTGATGGCGGGCTTGATGACGCGAACGCGGCGATCGCGATGCTGACGGGAACCGATCGGTCAGCCCTGCTTGCTGAGGCGTATGCGCTGAGATCGGGTTCCCATCAGGTCTCCGAGCGCTTCGCGGAGGCAGAGGCCGACATCTCTCGTGCGAACCTGATTCGGCCAGACCCCGGCTACGTCGGCCTGCGAGGGTACTCACGGCTGCGGCTGGGCGACGTTGATGGAGGCCTCGAAGACGCGCGTGCGACCCTCGCGAACCCCGCGGCGAGCGCGATGGTGCTGAACAACCTGGCCTGGGGCGCGCTGGTGACGGGGCAGGATCTCGACTTCGCGCTGAAGCTGATCGACGAGTCGCTCGAGCGTGATTCCACGTCCGCCGCCGCGAAGAGCACTCGCTGCTGGATTCGCGTCGCTCGCAACGAACCCGAGCTGGGCCTGCCTGACTGTGTCGCTGCCGTCGCGAGCGCGAACGAAATCCTGGATCGCGGCATGGTCGCGTTCATTCAGAACCGGCCGGACGAGGCGGTTCCCCTCTGGGAAGAGGCCGCGAAGCACAGCCCGCTCGACGCGAAAGATCTCGCGCCGTGGCTCGCGAAGGCGCGCGCTCAGCTGCCGGTCGAAGACGACGCCGGCGTTCCCTGAAACACGGGAAAGAGCCGCTTCGTGTTGGCGAGAATCGCGCTTTGAACCACGTCGAGTGACTCACCCCGAGCGCGCGCCATCGCTTCGATGATCAGCGGCAGGTACCTCGGCTCGGAGCGCTGGCCACGATGCGGGTGCGGCGCCTGATCTGGAGCGTCGGTCTCGGCCATGAGCCGCTCGAGCGGCACGCTCTTGAGCGCATCGATCGGCCGTCGCGCCTCGATGAAGCTCACCGGCCCCGCGAACGAGAAGTGACAGCCGTACTTCACGTACTTCTTCGTGAGATCGGCCGAGCCCGAATAGCTGTGCATGAGCAGCCCGGCCTCGGGCAACGGCTCGGTCTTCAGCAGCTCGAGCAGCTCGGGGTGCGCGCGAAGACAGTGCATCAAGAGCGGCAGCTTGTGCTTCCTCGCGAGCGCGAAGTGGGCCCGCAGCACGCGCAGCTGACGCTCCATCGGCACCGTGGCTTCGGTCGGTCCATCGAGGCCGCACTCGCCGACCGCGATCGCTCCGCCTTGCCCAAGCAGCTCATCGAGCAACGCGAGGCTCTTCTCGTCGTCACGCTCGTCCAGGTCGGGCAGGAACTGTGGATGAATGCCGAGACCGATCTGCACGCGCCCATCACGCTTCGGCCACTCGAGCAGCGGCGCCCACGTCGAAGGCGCAACACCAGGAACGATCATCGCCGTCAGACCGGCCGACCAGGCGCGTTCGAGCACCACGTCGCGATCCCCATCGAATCGCGGCATGTCGAGGTGGCAGTGGGTGTCGATCACGAGAAGTTCGGCGTGATGCCCTCGGCCTTTGCCTTCGCCAGGAGCGCATCGTGATCAGCCGGCGACACCTGCGCCGCCTCTTCGATCAGCATCACCGGCACGTCGTCGTCGACGCGGTACTTCCGCTTGAGGCGCGGGTTGTAGAGGAAGCGATCGGCCGCGAAGTACAGCAGCGGCCCCTTGTCTTCCGGGCACGCGAGGATGTCGAGGAGCTTTGGATCGAGCGCCATGGGCGTGGCATAGCATCGTGGTCATGCCGATGGTCGATCTCCACCTGCACCTGCTCCCCGACGTCGATGACGGGTGCAAGACCATGGACGAGACGCTCGCGATGGCGAAGGCGTTGGTGTCGCTCGGGTTCACCGCCGCCGCGCCCAGTCCGCACAACCGGCCCGAATACGCGAGCCGTGACGTCGCGCTCCAGCGGCTCGACGAGGTGAAGGCCGAACTCCATCGGGCTGGCATCGCGCTCTCCCTCGACGTCAACGCCGAGAACTTCTTCCTCGACGAGTCGCTGTTGATGAAGCTGCCGACGCCCGAGTCGCGCCGCATCGGCACTGCCGGGAAATACCTGCTCGTCGAGGCGCCCTACACGTCGCCGCTTCCGCAGCTCACCGACGTCGTCTTCCGCATGAAGCTCAAGGGCGTGACGCCGGTGATCGCGCACCCCGAGCGCTGCCTCGAGTTCGAACGAAAAGGCCGCGCCGCCGAGGCCGTGCAGTCGGGAGCGCTGCTGCAGCTCGACATCGGCTCGCTCATCGGCCGCTACGGAAAATCGGCGCAGAAGCTCGCGAAGCAGTTCCTCGATGGCGGCCTGTACGCGATCTCGGCGACCGATCTGCACTCGCCAGTCGGGGCCGAGCAGTGGGTGGGCGAGAGCCTCAAGGCGCTCCAGAAGCACGTAGGCGCGAAAGCGTTTTCGCAGCTGACCGAGAACAACCCTGCCCTGATCCTGAAAGGGCAACCGGTAGCCTAAAGGCCGACGCGGGTGCTACACGCCGCGAGGGTTCGGCCACTCGGAGCGTGTCAGTGGGTAAGTGGATCAAGTTCATCGTCAGCCTCGCCATCACGGTCGGGTGCCTGTTCTGGACGTTCAAGGACACGCGCTGGCCTGAGATGTGGGGCTCGCTGCGCAGCGCGAACTACTGGTGGATCGGGGCGTATCTGGTGGTGCTGACGGTGGTGCACCTCGCGCGCACCCTGCGCTGGGGCAACCTGCTGTCGGGCCTGGGCCACGTGCCGTTCAAGCCGCTGAACGAAGCCTCTGCGATCGGCTTCATGATGCTCATCATCCTGCCGTTCCGGCTCGGAGAGTTCGCCCGCCCGTTCCTGATCGCCAACCGCTCGTCGATTCGCCGCAGCCCGGCCATGACGACCGTGGTGCTCGAACGAATCGTCGACGGCATCATCATCGCGACGATGTTGAGGGTGCTGCTCTTCTTCGTTCCGACGAACACCCCGAACATCGACGAGGTCGTGCTCGCCTCGAACGTCATGTTCGCGATCTTCGGTGGCGGCCTCGCGTTCCTGATCCTCGCGCGCCTCAAGCACGACTGGGTCGTGGGCTTGATGCGAAGTCTGATCGGCAAGATCTCTCCGAAGGTCGCTGAGCGGGCGGTTTACGTCGTCGACGGTTTCGTGGGAGCGCTGAAGCAGCTGCCCGATGCCAGGAACATGCTGGCCTTCACCTTCTGGACGACCGTCTACTGGAGCGCGAACGGCTTCGGCATGTCGCTGCTGACGAGGGCCTTCGACTGTTCGAACGCCGATGGCGCCGTCTGCGTGCCGCTCAGCTTGACCGTCTTCCAGGGCTTCGTGGTGCTCTCGGTGCTGATCGTAGGCCTGATGATCCCTGCGGCGCCCGGCAGCGCGGGCACGTTCCAGCTGGCGGTCAAGAAGGGCCTCGAGCTGTTCGTCGTGACGAGCGTCGTGAACTCGAGCGGCATCGCGTACGCGAACGTGCTCTGGGTGATTCAGATCCTGCAGCAGATCGCGTTCGGCATGTTCTTCCTCTTCTTGTCGCAGGGGTCGTTCAAGGACATCGCCGGCAAGCTGTCGAAGCAGGACGACGACAAAGTGGAGAGGGCGGCAGCGTGACCATCGACTGGAAGGCGTTCGTCATTCTCATCGGCGCGTGGTTGTTCTCGCGCTTCGCTCCTGTTCCCGAGCGCATCAAGCTGCTCGTCTTCGCGGCCGCGTGTTTCGGCATCGCAGGTCTCCGGGCCATGGACGGGCTGGGCGGAAACAACCTGATCTTCGTGATCATCGCGGGCGGGTTCGGCGCCTTCTATGTGGTGCGGGCGCTCAAGCTCCCGAAGGGCTGATTCTGGCCGCGGGGCAGGGCGCTGCGGGCTACACTCCGCCGCTCGATGGCGTCTTCCCAGCAGGAAACCGTTCGCCTCCAGGACAAGCCTGAATCGTCGACCCGCGCGCGGCGGTACCGGCTCGTGGTGGTGAACGAGTCTGGCTCGTCGTCACACGCGCTCCCCGCGACGGGGCAGGTGGTGCTCGGGCGTGGAGACGACGCGACGCTGAAGCTCGACGACGCCGCCGCTTCCCGCCGACACGCCGTGCTGCACATGGGGCCGGTCGTTCGCCTCGAAGATCTCGGCAGTGCCAACGGCACGACGGTTCGTGGCCGTAAGCTGAGCTCGGGCGAGTCGGTCGATGTGCTTCCCGGTGACTCCATCGAGCTCGGCACGACGCTCTCCGTTCTGCAGACCGACGAGCTCTCGGGCTCCACCAACCCGTGGACGCTCGTCACGCACACCCGCTTCCTCGAGACGATTCGATCGACGAAGCCGCCGTTCGGAGTGCTGCGCTTTCAGGTGCAGGCCGCTCCCGGGGTCGCGCAGTCGGTGCTCTCGGCTGAGCTCTCGCCGCACGACACCGTCGCATCGTTCGGTCCCGGTCAGTTCGAGGTGCTGTCACCCGGGCGCAACACGGAAGCGGCGACGAAGTTGATGGAGAAGCTGTCGGCGAAGCTCGTGGCCGGCGGAGCGCGTGTTCGTGCAGGCGCGGCGAGCGCTCCCGTCGATGGCACCGACCCCGATCAGCTGCTCGCGGCGTGCGCGGCGCCGTCGTCGCAACCGACCGCGGGCTTCCTCGTGCGTGATGACGCGATGGTGTCGATCTCACGCCTGATGGATCGCGTGGCGCCGAGCCAGATCAACGTGCTGCTCCTCGGCGAGACCGGCTCGGGCAAAGAGGTGCTCGCGGGCGAGATTCATCGCCGCTCGAAGCGCGGGGCCGGCCCGTTCCTGAAGCTCAACTGCGCCGCGCTGACCGAGTCGCTGCTCGAGAGTGAGCTGTTCGGCCACGAGAAGGGCTCGTTCACCGGCGCGATCAAACAGAAGCTCGGCCTGCTCGAGACCGCGAAGGCCGGCACCGTATTCCTCGACGAGGTCGGTGAGCTGCCGGAGTCACTGCAGGCCAAGCTGCTGCGCGTGCTCGAAGAACGAAAGGTGATGCGCGTCGGAGCGACGGCGCCCGAGCCGATCGACGTGCGCTTCGTCTTCGCCACCAATCGTGATCTCGAGGCCGAGGTCGAGCGCGGGGCGTTCCGTCGCGACCTGTATTACCGAATCAACGGCATCTCGATCTCCATTCCCCCGCTGCGTGAACGCGTGGGTGAGATCGAGCCACTGGCGCGCCAGTTCCTCGCCGAGGCGTCGCAGCGTGAAGAGAAGCCGACGCCCGAGCTGACACCCGAAGCGCTGGCGATGCTGAAGACCTGGCCCTGGCCGGGCAACATTCGTGAGCTGAAGAACGTGATGGAGCGCGCGCTGCTGCTCGCCGGTGACGCGCCGATCACGCCCGACGCGATCGCCATCGACGGGCATGACGCGCCCGACACCGTTCCGCTCACGGGCAACAACCTGAAAGACGAACGCGACGCTGCCGAGAAACGCGTCGTGCTCGAGGCCCTCGAGAAGACCGGCGGCAACCAGACGAAGGCAGCTGAATTGCTCGGCATCTCGCGGCGCACGCTGGTGAATCGGCTCACGGCCTATGGCCTGACGAAGCCGCGCAAGAAGGACTGAGGAACCGTGGAGTCGTTTCGGGGCAACGCGCGGTACCAGATCGTTCGTGAGCTCGGCGTCGGCGGCATGGGCGTCGTGTACGAGGCGATCGATGGTGAGCGTGGTGATCGCCGCGTCGCGCTGAAGGTGTTGCAGGGCCAGGACGCGGACTCGCTCGTGCGCCTCAAGCGCGAGTTCCGCACGCTGCACGACGTTCGCCACCCGAACCTCGTCTCGCTCTATGAGCTGATGGCCGACGGCGACACGTGGTTCTTCACGCTCGAGCTGATCGACGGCGTCGACTTTCTCTCGTGGGTGCGGCCGACGAGCGCGCAGCTGGGTGGAGCGGCGACGACGGCCGATCTGGCGAAGACGGTTCGCTCGGCAGGCCCTCCGAGCGTTCGCCTCGATCTCGAGAAGGTGAAGTCGGCGTTTCGCCAGCTGGCCGAGGGCGTCTCGTTCTTGCACTCGCGCGATCGGGTGCATCGCGATCTCAAGCCGTCGAACGTGATGGTGACGAAGGAGGGCAGGGTCGTCATTCTCGACTTCGGGCTGGTCGCCGAGCTGGGCGGTCCGAAGAGCCTGACCGAGGAGCAGGGCAGGGCGATCGTCGGCACCGTCGCGTACATGGCGCCCGAGCAAGCCGCGTCAGGCCCCATCGGGCCGAAGTGCGATTGGTACGCGTTCGGCGTGATGCTGTTTCAGGCGCTCACCGGTCGGCTGCCGTTCGAGGGCTCTCCCGTCGACGTCATGCTCGACAAGCAGCGCAGGCCGGCGCCGAACCCGCGCGAGCTGAACGGCGGCGTACCGCACGAACTCGATGAGCTGTGTTCGCGCCTGCTCAAGACTCAACCCGGAGAACGTCCCGAAGGCGCAGAGGTGCTCGCTGCGTTGGGCGCCGTCGCCGTTCCCGTGGCTCCGGCGGCGACGCTGCTGGGCCGAACGGACGAGCTGGCTCGTCTGGAGCGCGCGTTCGAGCTGACGAAGACCACCGGACCTCGCGTCGTGCGCGTCCAGGGCCCGCCCGGTATCGGAAAGACAGCGTTGCTGCGGGTGTTCGCGCAGCGGGCTGACGCGCTCGGAGCCGTCGTGCTCTCTGGCCGCTGTCATGAACGCGAGACCGTACCGTTCAAGGCGATCGATCCGCTCGTCGATGCGCTGACGCGGTACCTCGGTGCAATGCCGCAGGAACGGGTCGACGCCATTCGCCCGCGCGATGCGTTCCTGCTCGGCAAGATGTTTCCCGTGCTCAATCGCGTGCCTGCCTTCCGAGAGGCACCGGTTCGCGAAGTGGCTGAGCCCATCGAGCGCCGCCGCCGCGCCGTTCTCGCGCTGCGCGAGCTGTTCGAGCGGCTGGGTGAACGGGTCCCGCTCGTGGTGCTCGTCGATGACGCGCAGTGGGGAGACGTCGACAGCGTGGCGTTGATGGAGGCCCTGCTTCGCCCGCCCGAGCCGCCCACCGTCTTCGTGGTGACGTCGATCCGCGACGACGGGCCGTCGCTGCCTGTTGGCACCGTGCCCGTCGAACTCATGAGCCTGGCGGGCCTGCCCATCGATGCCGCGCTCGAGGTCGCGAAGCTCGCGGGGGTCGAGGTTTCACGCGCCCAGGCGCTCGTCACCGAGTCAGGCGGGAACCCGCAGCTGCTGCTGCAGTTGCTCGAGTCAGCGGGAGAGGGCGAGGTCACGGTCGACGGACTGTGGCGAAGGAAGATCGGTCGGCTCGACGAGCCCGCGCGAAGGGTGCTCGAGGTGATCTCGATCTCGGCCGGTCCCATCGATGGCGCTCTGGCCCTCGAGGTCGCGAACGTTCACCAGAACCAGGCCGATCTCATTCCACAGCTCGAGAACGCGAGCCTCGTGCGCCTGCTGCCCGACGAGAAGCGGCTCGAGGCGTGGCACGAACGGCTGCGGGCGACGATCGCTTCGGGCGTCGATCCCGGTCGAACGCGAGAGCTGCACGAGCGGCTCGCCACCGCGCTCGAGGGCCGCGCCGATGCCGATCTCGACGCGGTGTCGTTTCACTACTCGGCCGCCGGCTTTGGCGATCGCGCCGCCGAGTCGACGATCAAGGCCGCGACCCGGGCCCGTGAACAGCTCGCCTTTGCGCGCGCGGCGGGGCTCTTCCGTCGCGCGCTCGAGCTGCTGCCCCTCGATGATCAGCGGCGCTTCGGACTCACCGTCGCCCTCGCCGACAGCCTCGCGAACGCAGGGCAGGGAAAGGACGCAGCCCAGGCCTACTCACGCGCCGCGAAGGAGCCGGGGGCCGTCGCCGCCGTGCTCGAAGAGCTTCCGCGACTGTCAGCGGAGCAACTGCTCGTCAGCGGTCACGTCGATGAGGGGCTCGCGGCCATCTCTGGCGTGCTGTCGCGCATGAACATGACGCTCGCGAAGACGCCTTCACGGGCAGTCGGAGCGTTGCTCTTCCGCCGTGTTCATCTCGCGCTGCGTGGGCTGTCGTTCGACGAGCGGCAGGCCGCTGATGTCGGGGCCTCCATGTTGCGGCGCATCGATGCGTGCTGGTCGGTGTCGGTCGGTCTCGGAATGATCGACACGATTCGCGGCGCGAGCTTTCAGACCCGGCAGCTGCTGCTGGCCCTCGACGCTGGAGAGCCGTGGCGAATTTCACGCGCGCTCGCCGCAGAAGCCGCGTTCGTCGCGACGGAAGGAAAGAAGACCGAGAAGAAGGCGCGCGCGCTGATCATGCGCTCGCGGGCGATCTGTGAGCGCGTCGGTGATGCGCGCCTGCGGGGCCTGCTCGCGTTCTGTGAAGGGCTCACCCGGTTCCTCGTCGGCGACTTCCGCGAGACGAAGGCGCGCGTGGCCGAAGCCGAGACGTTGTTCCGGGAAGCCGGGCTCGAGGTCTCGTGGGAAGCGGCGAGCTCGCGGCTGTTCTCCATCTGGTCGCTCTTCTATCTGGGGGAGATCTCCGAGCTGTCGCGCCGCATTCCGGTGCTCGTGCGCGAAGCCCAGAGCCGCGGCGATCGGTACGCCTTCACCAGCCTCACGGTGGGCCTCGCGAACGTCTCGCTGCTCGCCGCGGGAGAACCCGATCGCGCCCGCGCCGCCGTGCTGGCCGCGATGCAGGGCTGGCCGTCGAAGAGCTTCCACTTTCAGCACTACTGGGCCGTGCTCTCGGAAGGCCTGATCGGCCTGTACGAGGGAAAGCCCGGCCCCGCGCTCGACAAGCTGCTCTCGGTCTGGCGGGACCTGAATCGGACGATGCTCATGCGCATTCAGAACGTGCGCATCGAGGCGTTGTCGCTGAAGGGTCGGTTGGCGATCGCAGCGGGGCGCCCCGAGCTGGCGCGAGAAGCGCTTCGTGACCTCTCGAAGGAGCGCGTCGGCTGGGCTCGCGCGCAGACGAAGGTGCTCGAGGCGCTGCTCGATTCCTCGCGGGCGATGACGAGTCTGTCCGAGGCGATTCCGCTGTTCGATCAGCACGGCATGCGGTTGTTCGCCGCCGCCGCCCGGCTGCGCCTGGGAACCCTGCAGCCACCCGAGCTCGGCGCCGCCAACGTTCGCGCCGCGCGGGCCTGGTTCGAGAGCCAGGACGTGAAAGAGCCCGAGTCGTTCGCGCGAATGCTCGTCCCCTCGCTGGGACAGAAGCTCATTTCGGCTGGCGGCTGAACGAGCAGCTCAGCTTGCCCCGTCGGTCAGGGGCAGGCCGTCACGTCCTGCAGGGTGAAGTCATCCATGCCCGGGTAGGCGCTGCCGCCCGAAGTGCCTTCGACCCGGAAGATGAGCCAGTCGTAGGCGCCAGCGTCTGGAGGTGCAGTGAAGGTGAACGATCGCTGCACCCAACCAGCATCGATCGACGTGGTCGGGCACCAGCTGCCGACATCGACGGCATTGGAGAGCGCGGGCTGCGCGAGCTGGATCACGTAGGTCCCGGGGTTGTTGAGATCACCGCGCACTGCCTGGTGCAGCCACGTCTGCGCGAAGTAGCGGTGCCCCGCGATCAGAGGCGTCTGCAACGGCTGGCCCCCTCGTTCATCGGCTGCGTTCCAGGCCGCGATCCAGCGCACGCCACTGTGCGCCTGCGTCACGCCGTCGAAGTTGCCAAAGGTGTTCGGGTCGATCCCGAAGCCTCCGACGAGCGTGTACGTGTCAGGCGTGACCTGAGTTGCTTCCCACGGCGGCCCCAGGAGGCCTTCTGTGGCATCGGGCCCCCCGTCGAGCACGGTCTCGAAGTCCGAGTTTCGCAGCAGGTTCGGGCCAGCAGCCGCACACGACGGGACGATGGCGAAGCAGGTACCACCGTCGAGCTCGACCAACGCGACTCCCGCGTCGAACGGCGAGAGCCCTGCGTCGGAGCCTGCGTCGATTGCGGATCCACCCGCCGTTCCTCCTGCCGAAGCGCTCCCTCCGGCGGATCCACCAGCCGCCCCGCCGGCAGTCACTGAGCCGCCAGCCGTCGCGGAGCCGCCAGCAGTCGCGGAGCCGCCAGCAGTCGCGGTGCCGCCAGCACTCGCAGAGCCGCCAGCAGTCGCGGAGCCGCCAGCAGTCACGGAGCCGCCGGCAGTCGCAGTGCCGCCAGCAGTCACGGAGCCGCCAGCAGTTGCGGAGCCGCCAGCAGTCGCAGACCCGCCAGCTCGCCCGCCCGCGGTGCTTCCAGCCGTTCCGCCACCAGTCCCGTTGGGGCCTTCACCCGTGCAGTTGCACCCACCACACGAAGAGGTCACCGCGATCGCCACCGCGAACAGAAACGTCTTGTTCATGTGAAAGCCCCCAGAGAGCCGGTCGAATTACAGACCGCCATCGGGAAGTCAAAGCTGGCACCCGTCAGCGCGGCGTCGGGCGCTTGAACCGCTTCAGGTGCTCGAACCGATCGGCCGTGTCGCTCAAGATCATGTCGAACTGCGGCAGGTGCTGCACGTCGAGCGAGAGTTCTTCCAGCCCGCGAAGCAGCCCGCTCGAGGCCAGCTCTTCCACGTGTTCCGGCATGAGGCCGCCCTGAAGCCACAGTCGCTTCAGCGCGGGAGTTCGATCGCCAGCGAGGAACGACGCGGGCCAGCGCTCGGTCGTCGGCTCGAGGGTGAGCGACAGCTCTGCCAGCTTCGGAAACCACATGTTCTCGAGGCTGCGCACGAACTCGGCTGCTTCGACACCAACGGGGTGAAAGTGCAGCACCTTCAGCTCGCCGCAGCTCACGCCCACGAGAGAGAGTGGAAGGTTTGCCAGCATCGTCTGGAGCCGAATGAGCTGCGCGGGCCACGCGAGGGCTCCACGCTCGAGGTTCCGACCAGTGAGCCTCAGCTCGACGAGGGTCGCAGGCAGCTCACCCAGGCACGCCTCGATGGCGTCGAGCGAGTCACCAACGCCGAACTCCCACTCGACGACACGAAGCAATCGGAACGCAGGGTGGGCGAGCACGCGCCGGAGCACGGTCGCTCCCTGGCCCGTCGTCGAACGAACGAAGCCACGCCACCACTCGGCGTCGGCGATCTCATGACGCAGCCCCGATGCGATGGCTCGGCGTTCACGCTCGATTCGGGGCGTGAGCTTCTGCCCGCCGACCCGCTCGCGCTCCAGCTCGAGCCGGAGCAGCGCTCCGAACGCGCTCTCTTCCTGCAGCAACAGATCGGCGAGCACCTCGAGCCGGGAGACGTCATCAGGCGTTTGCTGAATCGCCTGCCACGCCTGCTCGAGGGCCGTCTGCATCAGCTCGTCACGGTGATCGACTTGAGGCCGACCATGGAGTCGCGCTGCTCCTGCTTCGTCACGAAGTCCTGAATCGTGCGGGCCAGCGTCGCCGACAAGAGCCCGATCATCGGCAGGTGCTCGCCGCCTTCGCACGTCGCCTGGCCTGCATGATCCTCGGCGTCGGGAGCGAACCGCGCGTCCCACCGCACGAGGCCGAACGAGCCGTCGCCCGAGATCGCGGCGTGCACGAGCGGCACGTTCTTCGCGCGCGCGTGCTCACTGACGATGCGTCGGCTCTCGGCGTTGTCGAAGCAGTCGACGATCAGCCCCGCGTCCTTCGTGAGCTGCTCGACGTTGTCCTTCGTGACGCGCACGCCGAACGCCTCAGCCTTCGTCCCGTAGAAGTTGAGCAGCTGCGCCTTCAGCGCCTCGGCCTTGTTCTTTCCGAGCGACTGCTTCACGAACGCCTGGGCGAGCAGGTTCTTCGACTCCACCTTGTCGAAGTCGACGAACACGAGGGTCGCATCGAGGGCGCGGCAGAGCACCGCGGTGGTCGAGCCGAGCGCACCCACTCCGAGAATCGCGATGCGCATCGACGGCTCCTTCGAAAGCACCGGAGCACGCGCTTCCGGCGGGGAATACGCGTGCTCCAGCTTCAGTCAGGCGCCGAACGGAACCTTCGGACGCAGGTACAGCCGGTGACCGTTCTGCAGCCGATCGATCACGAAACCATCGAACGCCGCAGCCGGCAGGTGAGGCAGCGCGAGACCAGGCACCTCACCCGAGCGAACGACCTCGAGGGCGATGCGCTTGATGTCGGCGTCCGAGACGCGGCCGTCCATCTCGATGGGGTAGTCAGCCGACAGACCGTTGTAGGTGATGTTCAGGATCGCCATGTTCGTTGCCTCCTCGTTGAGGTCGCTTCGACGCGGCGGCCCCGACCGAACTGACGGGTTCAGCCCAGCCCGTCGGCGTTCTTCAGATCCTTCAGGCGCAGGCCGTTCTTCTTGAGCAGACGATACAGGCTTTGCATCGACAGCCCCGTGCGCTGCTCGGCGATCTGCATGTCGAAGTTCGCCTGCTTCATGACCTCGGCGAAGTAGTGCCGCTCGAAGTCGCCGACGACGCGATCTTTGGCCTCGTGGTACGGCAGCTTCGAGGCGATCTCGATGAGCGTCGTGTGATCGGTGCGCTTCTCTCCCTGAACCAGCAAGTCGAGCCAGCTGCGGTTGCCCGTCGACTGCATCAGCGCGCCACGCTCGAGCACGTTGCGAAGCTCACGCACGTTGCCCGGCCAGTCGTAGCCCTCGAGCAGTGAGAGCGTCTGCGGCGAGAGGTCGAACGGCACCGACAGGCCCTTCACGAGATGCCGGGCGAGCAGGGGAATGTCGATCTTGCGCGTGCGCAGTGGCGGCAGGCGAACGCGAGCCACGGCGAGGCGGAAGAAGAGCTCTTGCCTGAAGCGGTTCTGCTGCACCTCTTCGGCGAGGTTGCGGGCCGTCGACGCGATGATGCGCAGATCGAGCCGACGCGCGGGCTGGCCCGCCATCGGAGGGATCTCCTTCGTCTCGAGCAACCGCACGAGCTTCGGCTGAACACCGGCGGGCAGCTCGCTCACCTCGTCGAGGAAGAGCGTGCCATTCTTCGCCGAGAGGAACGCGCCGTCTTCACCGAAGAGCTCGCGGTCGGCGTTCTGCTCCGAGAGCATCGCGCAATCGACGACGCGGAACGGCCCATAGCGTTTCGCCGAGAGCGCATGCACCGCGCGCGCAGCCAGCTCTTTGCCCGTGCCGGTCTCGCCTTCGAGCATCAGCGTCACGTCTTCACGCGCGATGCGGCGCAGCTCGGCGAAGACGATGCGCATCGCCTCCGACGTGCCGACCAGCTCACCGAACGTCTCGGCGTCGAGCAGCTCGATCTCGGTGTCGCGCGTCTTGCGCTTGATCGACAGCCGCGTCTTGCCGAGCGTGATCTTGTCGCCGGTGTCGATGAACGCCTGCAGCACCTGGCGCCCCTCGATGAACGTGCCGTTGCGGCTCGAGAGATCACGAAGGAGCAGCCCCTTCATGGTGCGCTCGATCTCGAGATGGCGGCGGCTCACGGTGGTGTCGGTGAGCACGAGGTCGTTGGTGGGATCACTGCCCACGCGCACGAGCCCCTCGAGCGTCGACACCTTCTTGCCCTTGTCTGGACCAGCGACGACCTCGACCGTCCACTCCCGCACGGGGACCCGGCTGATCGTCTCGCCGGGAATGGTGACGGACTCCGTCAAATCAGGAGGACTCACGGCGCGGGAGTCTACTCCTCAACCTTCGGAGCACGAGGGTTTTGCGAGGGAAATCAGTTCGACGCGCCGCTGAAGTCGCACACCTCGATCGTCTCGGCGGCGGTCTGAATGCGCAGCTCTTCGCGATGACCTTCGGCGTCGCCCGCCATCTGGAACGGCATCGGGCGCGAGAAGCGAATCGACACGTCGCTCGCGAGGAAGTCGTGCAGCCCCTCGGGGAACCAGGTGCCGTTCCACAGGCGGGGCAGGTTCGCGAGGATCTGGGTGGTGGGCAGCTTGCCGACACGCAGATCGAACATGCCGCGGCGCTTTCCCGCGAAGGGGAACATCTTCAGCTCGTAGCCGTAGAACGGCACCGTGCCGGCGGCCGCCATCATGAGCGGGCCTTTGAAGAGCGTCGCTCCCGGGCCGAACGTCTCGGCGGGCTTGCCATCAGCACCCATGCGCCACGCGACCTGACCCTGGTTGGTGACCTCGCAGTCGACCGAGTTCGAGTTCATCAGGCAGTACGGCACCGTCTTGAACGCGACCGACGTGAAGTAGCCGCCGGGGCCTGACATGAGCTTCGCGAGCGGGCCGTCGGCGAAGGTGTTCTTCACCGAGTTGTAGTCGTTGAGCAGCTGGCCATCGATGCCGAGCCCGGCGAAGGGCGCGCGCTTTCCATCGATGAGCAGGAGATCGATCGTGCGCGTTCCCGGAACTTCGCCGGAGCGGGCGCGCAGCACGTCGTCGAGAATGCCGTCACCGCGCGCCGAAGACGCCTTCACCAGCGCCGCGACCGAGTTGCCGGTGCCCAGCTTCAGCACGCCGAACCGCGGCATCGGCGTCGAGTGGTGATGACGACGGCGGCCCACTTCAGAGACGATCTCGTTCACGAAGCAGGTGAGGGTTCCGTCACCGCCACCGAGGAACACCGTGTGGTAGCCGCGATCGACGACGGTCTGCGCGATGCGGCGGGCGTCGAGCTCGGAGCGCGAGAGAAAGAGATCGCCCTCAGGCACCACGTGCGAGAGCGAACGAACCACCTTCGGAGTCACCCGACGAGCGTTGGCGTTGAGCAGCACCGCGACCCGGTGATCGACATCGAGCCGCGGCGGGACCTGCTCAATCGTGCTGCGATAGGGCTGAACCCACATGGTGTCGGACTCCTGCTCAGCTCCCCCCAATGCGGCTGGCCTCGCTGTCAGGAGCATGACGCTTGCCAGTCAGGCGGGCGGCTCAAGCCTTCGAAGTCATTCAGAAACGCGCACGGCGTCATCAGCGAATTGGAACCGGCTGGTGGCGGTCAGTGCGAAGCCAGTTACGCGCTTGATACCCATTCGAGCGGGCTTTGCCACCCAAGCCCATGGAAGTGTTCCAGCCTGATTGACACCCGAAGGTCGCTGGTTACGTTGCGCACATCTCGGGCCAACGAAAAGCCCGGCGATTTCAAACATTTGGCGCACCGCGGTGCGCTGGAGGCAGAACATCATGGGCAAGATCATCGGAATCGACCTGGGCACCACCAACTCCGTCGTCGCCATCATGGAAGGGCGCGAGCCGAAGGTGATCGTGAACGAGGAAGGCAGCCGAATCACGCCCTCCGTCGTTGCGTACACGAAGGACAACGAGCGGCTCGTCGGGCAGGTCGCCAAGCGTCAGGCGATCACGAACCCCGAGCGCACGATCTACTCCGTGAAGCGCTTCATGGGCCGTCGCTTCGACGAGACCACCGAAGAAGCCAAGCTCGTTCCGTACAAGGTCGGCCGCGGCACCAACGGCGACGCGCGCGTCGAGATCGACGGCAAGCTGCTGTCGGCTCCCGAGATCTCGGCCCAGGTGCTGCTGAAGCTCAAGCGCGCCGCCGAGAACTACCTCGGTGAGAAGGTGACCGAGGCCGTCATCACCGTGCCCGCCTACTTCAACGATGCCCAGCGCCAGGCCACCAAGGACGCAGGCGAGATCGCGGGCCTCACGGTTCGCCGCATCGTCAACGAGCCCACGGCCGCGGCCCTCGCGTACGGCCTCGACAAGAAGAAGGCCCAGAAGGTCGCCATCTACGACTTCGGCGGCGGCACCTTCGACATCTCGATCCTCGACATGGGCGACGGCGCGGTCGAAGTGCTCGCGACGAACGGCGACACGCACCTCGGCGGCGACAACATCGACCTCAAGCTGATGGAGTGGCTGATCGCCGAGTTCAAGAAGGAGAGCGGCATCGACATCTCGAAGGACAAGATGGTGCTGCAGCGCCTGAAGGAAGCGGCCGAGAAGGCGAAGATCGAGCTGTCGAGCGCGAACGAGACGCAGATCAACCTGCCGTTCCTCACCGCCGACGCGACGGGCCCCAAGCACCTCGACATCAAGCTCTCGCGCGCGAAGTTCGAGCAGATGATCGCCGACTTCGTCGAGCGCAGCCTCGTGCCGTGCCGTCAGTGCATCAAGGACTCGGGCCTCAACGTCGGACAGATCGACGAGGTCGTGCTGGTCGGCGGCTCCACGCGCATTCCGGCCGTTCAGGAAGCGGTGAAGAAGCTGTTCGAGAAGGAGCCCAACCGCTCGGTGAACCCCGACGAGGTCGTCGCGGTCGGCGCGGCGGTGCAGGGCGCGGTGCTCTCGGGCGACGTGAAGGACATTCTGCTGCTCGACGTGACGCCGCTGTCGCTCGGTGTCGAGACCCTCGGTGGCGTGTTCACCAAGCTCATCGAGCGCAACACCACGATCCCCAGCCGCAAGTCCGAGACGTTCTCGACGGCCGCCGATGGCCAGACGCAGGTCGAGATCCACGTGCTGCAGGGCGAGCGTGAGATGGCCAGCGGCAACCGCAGCCTCGGCCGCTTCCACCTCTCGGGCCTGCCGCCCGCGCCGCGTGGCGTGCCGCAGATCGAGGTCTCGTTCGACATCGACGCCAACGGCATTCTGAAGGTCACCGCGAAGGACAAGGCGACCAGCAAGGAAGCCAACGTCACCATCACCAACAACTCGGGCCTCTCGAAGGACGAGGTCGAGAAGATGGTGCAGGACGCGCACGCGAACGAGTCGGCCGACAAGGAGCGCCGTGAGCTCGTCGACCTGAAGAACCAGGCCGAGAACATGGCCTACAGCCTCGAGAAGCTGGTGAAGGAGAACAAGGAGAAGCTCGGCGCCGAGACGGTGACGAAGCTCGAAGGCGCTGCGAAGTCGCTGCACGAGGTTCGCAACAGCGACGACAAGGCGAAGCTCGAAGAGACGCTCAAGGCCGCTCAGGAGGTCAGCTACAAGGCCGCCGAGGAGATGTACAAGGCCACGGGCGGCGCTCCGGGCGCTCCCGGAGCACCGGGTGCTGATGCTGGCGCAGCAGGTCCGGCGGCAGGCGCAGGCGGCAAGAAGGACGACGTCGTCGATGCCGAGTTCCGCTCGAACTGACGCCAACTGCAGCTGAGGTGTCGAAGCATCCCGCGTGGCCACTGGCTCCGCGGGATGTTTCGTTTCCGGGACCTGAGGGCGCGGCTCCTCACCTGAGGGGCGCGGTCCCGCGACATGGGCCCACCTGCGGGGTTGCAAGCGTGCGTGACTGCGCACTCCCTGTGATCCACGAACCGCCACGCCCCCACGACAGCGACTTGTCTCTCACTGGCGTGCGCTCTCTACAGTTCCCCGCTTGATGAACGGGCTCGACGTCGAAGAGAAGCTGGCCGATGGCTCGGCGGTGGAGGTCTTCCTCGCGCGCTCGGCGAGCGGTCGGGTTCTCGTTCAGGTGAGCCGGCCCGAGCTCGGCAACGACATCGAGCTGTACGCGCGGTTCATGGATGTGACGCGGCGCTCGAAGCAGCTCAAGCACCCGGGGCTCGTCAGCGTCGAACACGTTCACTGTTCGAGTGACGGTCGGTTCGTGGTGGTGAGTGAGCCGGTCACGGGGAAGACGGCAGCGAACTTTCTCACCGAGCGCGGTCCACTCTCGAGCGATCTGGCGATCTCGTGGGGCGTCTCGCTGGCCGAGGCGATTCAGTTTCTGCACGATCATGAGCTGGTGCACGGCTGTCTGTCTCCGCAGCACGTCTTCCTCGAAGGCGACGCTGAGACTCCAACGGTCCGCCTGCTCGACACCGCGCTGATGTTGTTCCGCGACGTGCGCTCGTTGCCGGTGCCTGCGTCGCGCGTGCTGGTGCAGCCGCAGTACCTCGCGCCAGAGCGCGTGGCGGGCAACCGGGCAACGCCGGCTTCAGACATCTACGGCCTGGGCGTGATGCTGTACGAGCTGCTCACGGGTGCTCCGCCCTTCTCAGGTGAGAACTCGGGCATCACGCGCCAGATGCACATCGTCTCTCCCGTGCCGCGCATGCCGGCGCACCTCTCGCTCTGGGACGACGTGTTCGATCGCGCGCTCGCGAAAGATCCGGCCGATCGGTTCGAGTCGATGGTCGCGTTTCGCCAGGCGCTCCTCGATCTCGAGCTGCGCGTCACGCGCGTCGAAGGTCAGTCACCGATCGTCGCGGGCACCCTGATCCCCGAGACGACGCAGTCAGGCGTGAAGCCGCAGAACGCGGTCGAGACGATCGGCTCGTGGTTCATCGAGAAGGTGCTCGGTGAAGGCGGCATGGGTCGCGTGGTGCAGGCCCGGCACACGACGCTCAATCGGCAGGCGGCGATCAAGATTCTGCACCCCGAGCTCACGAGCCGGCCCGATCAGGTGCAGCGCTTCGTTCAGGAGGCGCAGGCGATCAGCCAGCTCGATCACCCGAGCATCGTGAAGGTGTTCGATCTCATCAACGAGCCGGGCCGGGTGGCGTTCGTGATGGAGCACCTCGAGGGCAAGAGCCTGAAGGTGCTCGCGCGAGAGCGGCCGATGGAGCTGCGGCGCGCGGTGCGGCTCATCACGCAGGCGGCCGAAGCGCTGGTCGCGGCGCATCGCATCGGCGTGATTCACCGCGACATCAAGCCCGACAACCTCTTCGTCGTCGAAGGCCCGAAGGAGCAGCTCAAGGTGCTCGACTTCGGCGTTGCGCGTGTTCGGCAGAGCCAGACCGAATTCTCGCGGCTCACGCAGGTAGGGCAGGTGGTCGGCACGCCGTTGTGGATGGCGCCGGAGCAGGTGCTCGGTCGCGACGTCGACGAACGCGCCGATCTCTACGCGCTCGCCACGGTGCTCTACACGCTGCTCGCGCGCCGATTCCCGTTCGAAGGTGGCGCGATGAGCGAGGTCGTGATGTCGCGGCTCTCGGGCGAGGCGCAGCCGGTGGGCGAGTTCACGTTCCTGGGCGAACCGATTCCGAAGAAGCTGCAGCAGGTCATCGCGGTCTGCCTCGCGCGTGACGTCGGCAAGCGCATGAGCTCGGCGCAGGCGATGGTCGACGCGTTGAACGACGTCTCTCGTGGTCTGACGCAGCCGGTGCAGGAAGAGATCGACGAGACGCCGTCGGGCCGGTGGAACCTGTTCCGCCGCAAGAAGACCGAAGACTAACCAGCCATTCGCTCTAGCAGGCCGCGCACGGTGAGCGGGCTCGAGCCCTCGGCCTTGTTGTTCACGATGATCCACAACTGCCGTCGCGCCTGTTTCGTCGCCTGCACGAGGCGCAACACGTCGGCGCGCATGGCGTCGTCCTGGGCCTGAAGGCGATCGAACGGAGCGAACGCCTCTCGCGCTTCTTCGTACCCGAGGCCCTGAGGGAGCAGCAGCCGGCAGACGGCGAACGACGCGGTGAACGACTGCTCCCGCGCGAGCTGCTCACCGAGCGTCGACATGCGCTCCCAGTGGTTGAACACGTGCGCGACATTGTGACGCTGGAGCGCCTGGAAATACCCGGGCGTCATCCACTCCGGGTTGCGCAGCTCGACGGCGTAGGCCGGGCCGCGGGGCAGGGCGGCGAAGAACTGCTCGAGCTTCAGATTGAAGACCTGCGGCGCGAGCAATTCTGATCGCGAGAGCGGCAACATCTGGAACAGCAGCGGGCCGAGGTGTTCCTTGAAGCTCGCGAGCGCGGGCGTGAGTACCTCGTCGCGAAACAGCTTCGGGTTGAGGAAGTCGGGGTTGGGCGCGCGGGTACGAGGGTCGACGTACGAGCAGACCCGGCTCCACACCTTCATCAGGCAGCGGAAGCCGGGCGGCAGTTGCGTCGCGTAGGTCGCCAGCTCCTGGCTCGAGAGCGGCGCGTAGTAGCTGCGATCGATGCCCACCGTGTTGAACAGCGGGTGCCGCGAATAGGTCTCGAGGCCGTGCGCGACGAGCTCGTCCATCGTCGGCTCGCCTGGGTACACGATTCCGTTCCACCCGGGGAACGTCCAGCTCGAGGTGCCGATGAAGACGTGCGGTGGCCGCTTCTGCGCCAGGGCTGAGTCCGCCTTCGTGTCGAGCGGCGGCGGTGGAAAGAGCGAGAACTGCATCAGGCGGGAGGGAGACCGCTCCAGCTGGTGGGATCCTGCGGACCGGCGGCCGGTTTCACGTCGACGACGAAGCCCGTGAGGTTCGCCATGCCCGAGACGCGCTCGAGCTGATCGGGCCCGTCGGCTGCGAGGATGTTCACGTTCACGCCGCGCGTCTTGCTCGCGATGGACAGACCGGTCGCATGTTGGTGGCCCCAGCCGTGCGGCAACGCCACCGTGCCCGGCATCAGATCGGCGAGCAGCTTCACGGGAACGCGCACGGTCGCGGTCGCGCTGGTGACATCGGCGAACGCGCCATCGGTCAGCCCGCAGCGCTGCGCATCGGCCGGGTGCATGTAGAGGTGGTTCGTCTTCTCGTGCGTGAACTCCTCGACGTTGTGCGTCCACGAGTTGTGCGTCTGCACGGCGCGCTTGGTGATCAGCTTCAGGGTCCCGGCGCGGCTCTTCTCGGTCTCGAAGTCGCGCTCGAGCTTCTTCGCCGCTTCCATCAAGAGAGAAGGAGCCAGCTGCACCTTCTTCGTCGGCGTCAGCACGCGCGTCGAGACGAAGTCTTCGGGCGTGTTCGCCTCGCGCAACTTTCCGTGCGGGTGATCTTCCACCAGAGAATCGAAGCCGGGCTGGCCGGTCACACGCAGGAGCATCGACAGCATCGCCTCCTGCGGCAGCTCGGGCAGCTTGCCCTTGCGGTGCAGCCTCGAGTGCACGGCCATCATGCCCTCGAGCATCTTCTGCGCGATCGCCGAGCCGAACAGGTTGATGCCGCTCGCTTTGCAGAGTTCGAGATAGATCGACGCTTCGTCACGCTGCTCGTGCTCGGGTTCGACGAGCGCGCGCGTGGCCTGAAGGTACGGCTTCTTCTGCAGGCCCAGCATGAGCGGAAAGATGAAGGGCAGATCGGGCCGCTCGAGCGGCGTCGTCGCGGGCAACACATAGTGCGCCACCGAGCCGGTCTCGTTGCGGAAGAGGTCGAGCGTCACCAGCAGCTCGAGCGACTCGAACGCCTTCTTGAGCCGGCCCGAGTTCGCCATGGTGATGAGCGGGTTGCCGCCGGTGACGAACAGCGCGCGCACCTGCTTCGGGCCCGGCGTGAGGATCTCGTCGGCGAGCACGCCACCTGGAAACGCGTCGTTCACCGAGCCGAAGTCGCCGATGCGCGACCGATCGGTGCGGGTGAGCACGCCGTTCTTCTTTCCGAACGCGGGGAAGTCGATCACGCCGCGGCCGACGAGCGTTCCACCGCGTTTGTCGAGGTTGCCCGAGAGCAGGTTGATGCACTCCTGCAGCCAGAACCCGAGCGACCCGTTGGTGCCCATGTTCACGCCGGTGGAGCAGTACAGCGACGCGCCCTTCGACGTTCTGAACACCCGCACGAGTTCACGCAGTGTGGCCGCGGGAATCGTCGTCACTTCTTCGCTGCGCTCCGGAGTCCATGGGCGGGCCAGCGCGAGCACCTCGTCGATGCCTTCGGCCTGCGCCTCTGCGCGCGAACGATCGATGCCGCCCTGACGCTCGAGCTCCGACAGGAACGCCAGATAGAAGAACGGGTCGGTGTTCGGGCGAATGAAGTAGTGCTCGCCGGCGACCTTCGCGGTCTCGGTGCGGCGCGGATCGATCACGATGATGCGCGCACCACGCTCCTTCATCTCCTGCATCGTGCGGCCCGGGTTGGGCACCTGCAGGAAGCTCCACTTCGAGATCACCGGGTTCGCGCCGACGATGATCAGACACTGCGTGTGATCGAGATCGGGGAACGGCTGCGTGAAGGGAAACCCGTAGACGGCGTTCGAGACCGCGAACTTGTTCGAGCAGTCCTGCGTGGCCGACGCGTACATCGACTTCGAGCCGAGGCCCGTCATGAAGCCCTGGGCGAAGACGGGGTGGAGCACGCCGAAGCCTGCCGCGGTGCCGACGTAGAGCGCGAGGCCGTCAGCGCCGTGATCGCCACGAAGCTGCTTCACCTTGTTGCCGATCTCTTCGAGCGCCTGCTGCCAGGTGACGCGCTCCCACCGCGAGCCGATGCGCTTCATCGGCCACTTCACGCGATCGGGAGAATCGTACATGTGCGCCTGCTTCAGGCCCTTGGGGCACGAGAAGCCGCGCGTCGCGACGTGCGCTTCGTCGGGGTGCACCTGCACGACCCGATTGTTCTCGACGGTGACCTTCAGGCCACAGAGGGCCTCACAGATTCGGCAAAACGAATGATGCGTTCCATCCGGCATGGCGGCGCTCTTAATGCCTGCGCGTCAGGGCACCAATGTGAATGCCCGCCGACGCGTGAGATCGGCCAGCCCGAGCCGGCCGTCGACGTTTTCTCCCGTGCAGAAGAGCGAACCGTTGCCCTTGCGCGCACAGGTATGAAAGCGGCCGACCTGCACGTCTACCCAATCGGTGTCGGTGCCCACCTGCGTGAGCGCCCCGCGGGGATTCAGATCGTTGAGCCCGAGCTGCCCTTCGATGCCGCGGCCCAGACACCAGAGCGAGCCGTCGAGCTGCAGGCCGCACGCGTGAAAGGTGTCGGTGCGGAACAGGTGCCACGACGCGGTGCCGAGGCGCGTGGGCACGGAGTACTCGGTCATTCCCGTCTCGAACGAGCCGCCCTGACACCACACGCTGTCGTCATTCGCGATCGCACACGTTCCTTCCTGCGATGACGAGAGCGCCTTCCAGTCCGTGCGCGTGCCGATTCTCGTGGGCGGGCGCACCTGCTGCGGAGACCCGACGCCGAGGCCGAGGTGACGACCGTCGTTGCGGCCCCAGCACCAGAGCGAGCCGTCGTTCTGAATGCCGCAGGTGTGACCCTGGCCGGGTTCGATGAGTTGCCACTGCGCGTTTCCCGAGATCGGTTGGGGTGACGGCTGATCGGCGCCTGGGTGATTGTCGGAGAGCCCGAGCTGGCCCTCCCAGTTCGCGCCCCAGCACCAGCCCGAGGCGTCCGCGAGCACGACGCAGGTGTGGCTGTACGAGGTCGAGAGTGATCGCGCGGGGTGCGGGAGCGTGACGCGGGTTGGCTTCGGTCGCGCGAGCAGATCGCCGACGCCGAGCTGACCGGCCTGATTGCTGCCGAAGCACCAGACGCTCCCGTCGGCTTTGAGCGCGCAGGAGTGTTGCTCGCCGGTGGAGATCGACGCCCAGTCGGTCGCGTCGTCGACGAAGGCGGGCGTCTTGTGGAGCGTCGTGTCTCCGAGTCCGAGCGCGTTGTCAGCGCCTTCACCCCAGCAGCGCAGTCGGCCCGCACGAATGTCGCAGGTGTGACGGTGGCCCATGCTGAGGAAGCGGCCGCCACTCACGCTGGGAACAGGCATGCCGCCGTCGTACGGGAACAACACTGGAAGCTCGGTGACGCACGCCGAGGTGAGGAGGAAGAGGAGCGCCATTCTCACCATGCACCTCCCGCGCCGACCGTGAGCCCGCCTTCGAAGCCGGTCGTGCCCGTGACGCGACGATCGCCATCGATGGCCGCGACACCCGCGAGTGGAACGCCAGCGGTGAGCCTCGCGAAGAAGAGGACAGGTCTGGTTGCCCAGCGAAGCTCCGCACCGCCTCGAAGCGTCGAAAGCCAGCCCGTCGCAATCGCGCCTGTTGCCGGCGCGCGAGGAGTGCCTTCGAGGCGAAGCCAACCGAAGCGGGCTCCCGCGAGAGCGCCGATCGCGAAGCGCCCGACCTGGAGCAGATCGAACACGCCGTGAAGCGCGCCGATGATCGCGAGCGAACTCACCCGGCCCGAAGGAGCCTCTGACGGAACAGCCGATCGGAACCCCGCTTCGAGCTGCAGGTGAAATCGGTTTCCGAAGCGATGTCGCGCGAAAAGGTCGACGCCGCCGTGAAGCTGGCCTCCGGTGAACGCTTCTCCCGCGAGCTGCGCGCCAATGCCCCACGAGGGAGCGACTTCGGGTTCCGACGGCGCGAGGCCTGGTAGCTCACGTCTCGCTTCCCGCAGCAGCTCTCCGAGACTCGAGCCGATCGTCAGCGCATAGCCATCAGGAGGAACCGCGGAGAGATCGAGCGAACGTTGCAGCTGCCGCACCGACTGGCCCGATGGAACCGAGACCGTCAGTGAGAGTGTGCCCGTCTCTGGCCAGTCGACGATCGCCGTGGCCTTCGCGATCTTCACGTCATCGATGGGACAGAAGCCGACCTGACGCGCTTCGAAGAGCGACTCGTCACGAACCGCGGCGGCGATCGACGGCAACAGTCCTGGCCCACCGAGCTTGAGCGCGAGCGTCGGCCACTGTGGGTCGCACGGAGCCTGCGCGAGCATCACCGTCAACACCGTCACCAGCACGCCAGCCCTCGGGAGATCAGAACGAGCAGAGGGAACCGAGTGTGGCCGCGTGCACGCCAGCAGGGAAGCGCTTCAGGTAGCCATCGCGGGCGTCGCGGCAGGCCGTCGTTTCTTTGCGATCATGGTGAAGCTGAACGAGGCGCGCCATCGCGTCTTCGGCGTACGAGCCCTGCGGCGCCTTCGCGATCGCGCGCTCGAGCGACTTCACCGCGTCAGCGCTCGCGTGCAGCTGATCCATCTGCAGGCGGCCCAGCTCGAACAGCACGAGGCCCGAGCGGCTGTCATCGGGGAACTTCGAGAGGAAGTTGGTGAACGCGTCAGCGGCCTCACGAGCACGTCCAGCGCGACGAGCGTCGAGGGCGAGCCGGAAGAGGGTGGAGGGATCGTCGGGGAGCGCCGGAGTCTCGACCGTCGGTACCAGAGTTTCAGCGGGGACGACCTTCGCCACGACGCTCTTCTTCTTGATCGGAGCCGTGCGCCTCGTCGGCTGTTCGAGCTCGGCCGCAGGTTCTTGAACTTCGATCACGGGCTCAGGCTCGACGACCGCTGCCGTCTCGACCGGCTCGTTCCACGTCTGGCCGGCGTTCAGCACCGCGCGCTGCACGTCACCAATCCACACCTCGACGATGCCACGATCGACAGTGACCGAGACCGAAGCGACCGTCGACGATCGGCGCACCGTGAACGCCGTGCCGATCACGCGTACCTCGACCCGACCGGCCTTCACCACGAATCGCCGCGACGGATTGCGCGCGACATCGAAGTGCATCGAGCCTTCGTCGAGCCGCACTCGCACCTCCGAGGCGGTCGCCACTTCGAGCGCGCCCTTCGAGGCAACGTCTGCACGCACGGTCGAGCCTTCCCGCAACGTCGTCTGCAGCGGCGCGGTCCCCGCAGCGAGCATGGCTCCGGCTTCGAGCACGCCTTCGGTCGGAGCGCGCCGCAGCGAGATCACGCCGATGACGATCGCGATCAGGACGACGCCGACACTCGCGAACACGAGTGGCTTCGAGAACCGTCGCTCGGGTCGCAGCGCCGAGTCGAGCCGTTGCCAGCTCTCGTCGACCTCGCGATCGGTGACGGCGTACTGAATGTGCTGCGACAGCGGCCCGTTCGGGTCAGCCATGGCGCACCTCCTGGAGTTTTTGATCGGCCGCAGAGATGCGGCGCTTCACGGTGGCGAGGGAGAGATCGAGCGCACTGGCGACTTCGGTGAGCTCGAGCCCTTCGACCCGGTACAGCACGAGACAGAGCCGCTCTTCCGTCGAGAGCGCCTTGAGCCCTCGATAGAGATCCTGAAGCTCCGCCCGCGTCTCAGGCGGAGCATCAGCCGAGGCGCGCACTTCGACTTCGTCATCAGAGGCGTGTCCGAACCCGAGTCGCGAGAGCAGGCGACGGCGACGCAGGCGGCGGCGCACTTCGAAGACGACGATGCCGCCGAGCCAGGTCGAGAACGAGTCGGCGTTGCGAAGCTGCGTGATGCGCGTGAAGGCGTTCAGGAACGCGTCGTGCGCGATGTCCCGAGCGTCTTCTTCAGGAGCGAGCCGATGTGCGAGGCCCATCGCCATGCGCGAATGCCGACGGAACAACGCCTCCTGCGCCCAGCGCTTCTTCTCGCGCGCCGCCGCCACGAGCGTCGCGTCGCTCTCGGTCGAGGTCTGCCGGAAGGGCAGGACGCGTGCACTGTCGTTGGCGGCGGACATCTCAGGGGGTGAGAACCCCGACGAGCCTGCCACGGCTCAGTCTAAAACCATCGAAAGAACAGGCGGTTGCGTCATCGAATCACCACCCAGAGCGCGTCACCGGCCGCGATGGGCGGCAACGAGACCTGCAGCACCCCGTTGCTCACCTGCGCCGAACTGGTCCGGACCAGCCTCTCGTCCGACTGCGCCACGCCGTAGGTATTGATGGTGGCAAGGTCGAGCGCCGCGGGCTCGTTCGGGTGCGTGCTCACCTGAAACACCGAGATCTGGGCGCTGGTCTGGGTGGCGGGCAGGTTCTTCAGCGTCACCACGGTCTGCGCTTCGCGGTTGATGCCTGAATACTCACAGGCGCCGCGGAGCTGACGGGTGAGGCCTCCGTTGCCGATCAGCACGCCCATGCCTCCGCTCCGGAGCGCTCCCGACAGCACGGACAGCTCGGACGGGCTGGTCGACGTCGAGAACCGGGAACTCATCGAACTCCGATATCGGTAGATCCAATAGAGCGGTGTCGGCTCGGTCGAGGGCTCCGGTTGAAGGAAGCCACTGAAACCGTCGAAGCAGGTGTTGATCGACTTGCTGCCCAGAGGCGCGTCCCAGCAGCCCGGGTTCGCGCTGGTGATGCCGGCTGCTTCGAGCGCCTCGAGCCAGCTCACGGCATGACCCGGTGAAGAGGTCAGCGAGCCGCCCTGGAACTCGTTGATGTGCAGCTCCGGGCAACCGCCTTCGCAGATCGCCGGGAACTGCTGGAAGAGTGCCTTGCAGGCATCGACATGGGCCTGCACGGCGTTCGGCGAGTAGCGCGGCACTGCGTCGTCTCCGAACTCGTGCCAGCTCACCGCGTCGATACGCATCGAGTTCGCCGTCGCGAACGCGAAGAAGGACTCCATCAGCTTCTGGTTCCACGCCACCGTCGACGGCCCCACGACCCGCGCGCCCGGTCGGCAGGCCCGCACGAGCCGATGTGCATCGAGCATCAACAAGAACGACTGCTCGGTCGTGACGCCGACGTAGCTGTGGAACTCGGGCTCCGAGCCCAGCTCGAAGAAGTCGATGGCCTGGTCAGCGCAGTGGTTCTTGCCCTGGCCCGTGAGGAAGTCGCCGAGCTCGGCGTTCCACGCCTCGCGCAGCTTCTCGAACGAGGTGAAGCAGTCGCGTTGCTTCGGCCCGCAGCTGATGGCCAGTCGTATCGGCTTGCCGTGTTCTGCGACGAAGATCTCCTGCAGGTTGAGGGTGATCTTGGTGCCGAACTTTCGTGGGTAGCCGTAGTCGGTGAGGAACGGCAGCACCGCGCCGAACCCTGAGTCGCCTCCGCTCGCGTGCTTGGTGCCTGCGACCCGCCATGCCGTCGGAGCGAGGCCCTCGAGCCGTGCGTTGGCGGCGTCGAAGTACGAGCGGTTCACCGGGTCGTGGTAGTTCGTACCGTTGAGCGGCCCCACGAGCATGAGGCCAGTCTTCGGTGACGCCGTGTCGATCAGCACGTCGACGCCGTCAGGGTTCGACGTGGCGCGACGCTCGGGCAGCTCGCTGCGGCAGTCGTCCGCGGGTTGGCCGCAGTTGCACGCCTGAAACAGCACCAACAAGGCAACTGGACTGACGTTTCGCACTCGGGCCCCGATCGAAGGAGACGACAGGACTCGCAGTTCATCACGCCTACGGTGTCGACGTCGAAGCGCTCACGTCTTCGAGCGGGTGAGCACGGCTGAGGTCACGGCCGGATTGAGCAGCGAGCGCGCGTTGATTCGCAGTGGCTGACCGGGCTGCTGGCAGAGCGTCAGAGGGCCGGCCCCCTTGAGCACGAAGAGCGATCGACCAAGGGCGAACTGTGCGGGCACTTCGGGCGACTGATTCGGAACGATGACGCGCTGTACTTCGGCGAAGGACAGCGTCGGGGCGCCGCGAAGGTGACTGTGCACCGAGATCATCGCCTTCGATGCATCTGGCAGCGCGACGCCGAGGTCGAGCCGATTGCCTTCGATTCTCTTCTCGTTCAGCACCGCCATGCGGCCGCGATGGCCTTCGAGCACGACGTCGACCTTCGCCCCGGAGAGCGGCTGCGAGAAGGCGACAGTCAGCGTTCGTGCGCCGGGCGGGAGCGTGAACTCGAACTCGTGCTTCCCGAGTGACGACTTCCATGTGGACCGGAAGATCGCCTCCATGTCGTGCGTGACGGTGACGGGATCGCCCGAGCGGAGCTGTTCGTAGCCGTCAGGTGCCGCGAGCTGGGGCGCGTCGGCTGGCAGCGTGATCTGTTTCCATCCCGGCGTCGGATCCTCGAGCACGAAGCACTGCGACAACACGATGGCGAGAATCACCGCGCCTCCACACGTTTGACGAGCTGCGAGCCGGCGAGGAGCAGGACTCCGACGGCGATCAGCACCGCGATGCGCAGCCCACCGAAGAGGTGCGTGGTGTCGTAGAGCGTGGCCTTCGCGACGGCGGCAGCGAGCACCACGAAGCCCGCGTCACGCGGCGCCGTGTCTTCCAGCTTTCGTCCGAGCAACACGGCGCCGAGCCCGACCAGCGTCCACACGAGCGTGAGCACCAGGCGCCGGCCGAGATCGTCGACCTGCAACGTGAGCAGGTGAAAGTACGCACCGCCCGTCAGCATCAGCAGGCCGAGCCCGAGGGTCTGCCAGGTGAGGAACTCGGGCACCCGAAGCGGAAGGTCGGCCACTGCGAAGTTCCCGGGCGCGAGCGTCGACTGCCTCACCTCACGCAACATTCGAATCGCCACCCACACGGCGCCGATCACCGGCAGCGCCACGCCGAGCAACAGCAGCGGCAACTTGAACGCGAGCCATGCAGCCCCGCTCACCATCGCCGCGATCAGCAGCAGGGCAGGGGTCAGCCACCGCATCGCGCCTTCGAGCTTCTGCAGGCTGATCATCGTCACCAGTCCCGAGACGACGACCGAGATCAGCACCCCTTGAAGCTCGAGCTCGTTCCACCCGAACACGGCTGCAAGCCCCAACAACCCCAGCCCCGCGAACTGCAACACACGAACATCGAGTGACGGCGTCATGGTCGGCCCCTTCTGGTTGGTCAGGTTCATCGGGCGCATTTGTTCGCGAGGCGGCGCGGCGGGTCTATCGGGCAACGGAAGGTCCTCCCGATGACGGTCGGTCATCTGACGGATGCGATGATGAACGGCACGCGAACGTGGGTGCTCTGCGCGCTATTCCACGCGTCGACGCTGCGCAGATCGGTGCGCACCGTGGCAAGGTGCTCCCGATGCGTTGGGTGATCCTGCTTCTGCTCTCAGGCTGTCTCGAGCCGCGCGTGTGTCGCGCCGACACCGAGTGCCCGTACGCGACGCGGTGCGAGATCGCCTTCGGCCAGGACGCCGGCGTGTGCCGCCAAGAAGGCGACGCCGGAGTGCCCTGACGTTTCACGTTTCTCAGTTCGACTTCGCCGCCGCGAGCCACATTCGCCGCGGCGAAGGTCCGCGGGCACTCCAGGAGCCGCCGCTCAGCTCGCTTTGGGCGTCGTCTCAGGGAATTTCGGTCAGTGCGCGCAGCGACGCCTTCGGCAGACCTTCCGAGCCCATCGCGCCCATCTTCCCCGACAGTGCGCCGGCCTGTTCATGCGGCATCGCCTCACGCGGCGATCGGTACACATGCATCGGCGAGTAGAAGACGAAGTTCGAGACGCGGCTCGTGTACAGGCACGCGTACTGCTCGACCTGTTCTCCGAAGCGGGAGTTTTCGTTTCCCTCCTTGAAGTGCAGGCCCCAGTACTCGTTGAAGCCCGACTCCACGTCCTGCTCGAGCACCTTCACGAGCGACGAGCATTCTTTGAGCGCCTTGCGAACGCGATCGAGCTCGGCCTTCGTGACGCGGAACTCTTCTTCGAGCTTCGCTTCGTCGCCGTCCTTCTTCTCGATGCGGCGCTCGACCTGGTTGAGGCGCGCCTTGCGTCGCTGCACCTCGTCGTCGAGGCGGGCCTGTAGCGCTTCGACCTCGGCGAGCGCGACGATCTCGTCCTTGCGCGACTCGAGGTAGCCGATCTCGTCTTCGATCTCCTGGACGATCATGCACGTGCGCCACATCGACGTCTTCTTCGACTTCAAGATGTCGCCGTAGATGTGATCGCCGACGTACAGCACCGACTCTCCCGCCGAGCCGGTGAGCTTCTCGAACGTCGCCAGGTTGCCGCCTTTGTAGACGCGGCCGCGCTCGAGCACCGTCGCTTCACCGAGCACCGAGTTGTCGTCCTTCGACTGATCGACCTCGAGGAACGGGTTGTGGCCCGAGAAGAACTCGGGCTTGCGCGCATCGGTGACGACGAAGTCGAAGTAGTTCCTCCAGCTCGGGTACTCGGGCACCACGCCGTCGAGCAGGTAGCTCATCACCGCGCGCGTGAAGTCGAACGCCGAGTTCGTGAGCAGGAACAGCTTCTTCCCACCCGAGCGCAGTTTGTGGAGTGCCGGCCCGAGCTCGGGGTCCTTGAAGATGTACTGCCCGATGTCGCGGCGAATGACCGTCTTGAGCGAGTTGTCGCGGTGCACGGTGTCGATGGCGTCGCGAATGTCGTCGTACAGCCGCGTGTAGTCGCAGGGCTGGCCGAGCTCCTTCTCGAGCAGGTCGACGATGCCCGCGTACAGACACGCCTCGGGCAGCGCGAACAACGTGTCGATCCACGCGTACTCGGGGTTCTTCAGGCGAATGCGCTCGTTGCGGTACAGCGAGTTCAGCGTCTCTTCCGGGAGCGGCGTGCGCCCGTGGTACGCGCGCCCCACGTGGCCGAAGCGATCGATCTTCAGCAGGTTGCCCTTCTTCTTGTCGATGAAGAGCCCGCGCATGACGAACGCGTGATCGTACGGAATGCGGCGCACGGCGTCGGGGTAGCCCTTGGCGGTGACGAGCTTCTCGATCGTCATCTGGTACGAGAGCTCTTCGAGCCGACGCAGGTGGTAGATCGCGAGCGTGTAGTCCATGTCGAAGCCGACGAGCTCGACGCGCGAGAAGTGCAGGTTGCGGTTCACGAACACCTGCCGCGGCACCGGAATCTCTGGGCCTGCGCTCGACGAGAGCACCTTGTGCAGCGTCTCGTCTTCGAGCACCGCACGCGCGCGCGCAGTCGCCTCGAGAGCCCTGCTGCGATCGACGGGCCCGTTGTTCGGGCCGTGAATGGATTCCACTTTTTTCCCTTCGACAGAGTGCCGTGACACGCTTCTTAAACGATGGCGGCGCGGCGCAGCAGCACCATGAATGACGACGAGCGGCGCAAGTTGCTCTTCCGCATCGACGAGCTCGAGCTGCGCATGAAGCTGCTCGAGGCCCGGGTTCGCCGCGACGCCGCCGAGACACGCAGCCGTGGGCGCATCGACGTAGGCCGGCCGCTCGCGCGGGTCGTGCGCACACCCAGAAAACGTCCGCGCTGCCCCGGGTGCACGCTCGAGCTGCCGAAGGGCCGCCGCGGCGTGCAGTGCGTGTGGTGTGGGTACCGTTTCGACGCGTACGAGCTGTTCAAGAAACCGAAGGACTGATCGTGCACCGCCGGGGGCGGGCGCGGGCTACAGTCTGCGATCGTGTATCGGCTGCTGGGTCGCCTCGAAGCATCGGAGCTGAGTGAGCTCTACCGCGCCGAGCGATCGGATGGCGAAGCCGTCGTCATCAAGCTCTTCCACCCGAAGACGACCGACCTCGCGTACGCGAAGGTGATCGGTGACTACTCGCAGCGGCTCGGGGGGCTCACGACGCCGGGTATGGCGAGGGTGCTGCAGGTCGGCTCGCTCGATCACCGGCTCGCGATCGTTCGGGAAGATCTCGGTCGGTACACGCTCGGCCAGGCGCTGACGCGGCTCAACACCCGAGAGGTGGTGCTTCCGCCGGCCGTCGCGATCGCGTTCGTGATCGAGGTGGCTGAGACGCTCGAGGCCGCGCATCGGGCGCAGGTCGTTCACGGAGCGCTCACGCCCGGCAACGTGCTCCTCGGCGCCGATGGGCGCTCGGCAGTCGCAGACTTCGGAGCGCTCGAAGCGCTGATGTCGTCTCCAGCGTTGAAGAAGGTGTTCGGCAGCCGCGGTCGATCGAGCTACCGCGCTCCAGAGCTGAAGAGCGCTGGTGACGCGACTCCGGCGAGCGACGTCTACGCCCTCGGCGCGATGGCGTACGAGCTGCTGACGCTGAAGGAAGCGTCGGTCGGGCGCGACTCCTTGTCGACGCGGCAGGCCGAGAAATTGCCGCCACCGAGCCGGCTGGTGCGACGGCTGCACTCGCGCATCGATCCGATCATCATGCGTGCGCTCGAGCAGTCTGCGGGCCGTCGTCAGCGCAGCGCGGCCGAGCTGGCAGAGTCTTTGCGAGAGTTCCTCTCGGCGCAGGGTGGCGTTCCGGGCCGGGACGACGTTCGCAAGTTCGTCGAAGAGCTGTTCCCCAAAGACGTCGTCGTCAACGCGCTCGGGCCGGTGCCGTTCCAGAAGGAGTTCGAGCTCGACGACATCGCGGGCGTGAGTGATCTCGTCGCGGCCGAGCTGCCTGAGGTCTCCGATCGGGCGCCGTTCTCGGGAGGCGCGATCGACGATCGCACGTCGACCAGCGACGGCCTGCCCGTGTTCAGCGGACGTGAAGAGATCGTCACCCAGTCGGGCGCGCAGACGCAGCAAGAGGTGCCCGTCGCGACCGACCCTGCGCCGCGCATCACCTGGGACGCGCCGGTCGGAGCGATGCCTGCCGTCGCGAAGGACTCCGACGGCGCAGACGAAGTCTCGCGACGCGTGAAGGCCATCGAAGACTTCGCACCGAAAGACACGCTGCCGCCGACGCCTGTCGAGAAGACGAGCGGCTCTGCACAGGCCCTCAAGCCCGTCGGCCCCAAACCGAAAGAGAGCACCGAGCGGCAGAAGCTGAAGACCATCGTCACCTTCGCCGTGCCGTTCAAACGCGACACCGACTACGTGCCGCCCGACTGGCGCAAGGAGCGCGAGGCCCGCAAACGCGCAGGCGTCACCGCAGTTCGGCTCGGCGCAGCGATTCTCACGTTCTTCACCCTCGGCATCGTTGGGCTCTGGTTGACGCGCACGCCCGACGCGATCGGCGATCTCATCTCGTGGATGCCGGCGCCCATCGAGGTCGCGCTCACCAAGCTCCGCAACCCGAACGGCGCTGGTCCTCCGGGACCTCCACTGGCGTTGCCGTCGAACCTGAAGCTGCCCGACTTCGACAAGCCGCCGAAACACACACAGGTCAAGCCGAAGGAAGCCGACCCCGATCCCACGCCGCCGAAGAAGATCGACCCGCCCAAGCCGCTGAAGAACGTGACGCCGCCACCGCCGAAGGGTGACTGCTACGCACCGCCTCCGAATGGCCCGCAGGCAACGTTGACGGTGGAGCTCGCTCGCTCCGCGCGGGTCGAACTCGACGGCGTTCGTGTGTGTGGCGTCGTCAACAAGCTGCCGGTATCGCCTGGAAAACACCTCTTGCGAATCGTCGACGGCAAGTCGAAGCAGGAATGGAAGTCGACGATGCAGTTCGAAGCTGGCAAGCAGAAGAAGGTAAGCCCGAACTTCCGATGAACGAGACGACCCGCATCTACGTGGTGGAAGACCAGGCTCCGCTGCTGGCGAACCTGCTCAAGGCGCTCGCTGCCTACCCGGAGATCGAGGTCGTGGGCTCCGCGCGTGACGGCGAGAGCGGCGTCGACGAGATGGTGAAGCTGGTGCCGCAGTTGGCGTTGCTCGATCTCGAGCTGCCCGGCATCGACGGAATCGAAGTGACGCGCCAGCTCAAGCGCCGCGTCCCGCAAGTCGAGGTGCTGATCCTCACGTCGTTCGACGACGAACAGAAGGTCTACGAGGCGATGCAGGCCGGAGCGTCTGGCTACCTCGTCAAGCGCGTCGGCCCCGAGAAGATCCGCTCTGGCATTCACGAGGTGATGGCAGGCGGCACGGTGCTCGAGGCCCGCATCGCCAAGCGCTTCTGGAACTACTTTCAGTCGGTGCAGTCGAAGCCGGCGCAGCCGCAGAACCCGTGGAACCTGTCGGCCACCGAGATGGACGTGCTGCGGTACGTGGCGAAGGGCCTGTCGAACGCTGAAGTGGGCCGCGTGATGGAGCTCGAGCGCCGCACCGTGCGTACGCACCTGGGCCACATCTACAAGAAGCTCGGCGTGAACTCGCACGTCGACGCCGTGGTGATCGCGCTGAAGGCGGGGCTCGTCGAGCTGTGATCGGTTGCCTCGCGCTCCTGCTCGCGGTCTCGCCCGAGCTCACGGTTTCGCATCGTCGTGTCACGACGCCTGACGGAGTCGCGCTCGCGGTCTATCGATACGAGCGTGCGGGCACGAAGGTGTCGACCCCCGTCGTGCTCGTGCCCGACGTCGGCTTCACGCGGGCGGCGTACGATTTCGAAGGTCGTGGGCTCGCGCGAACGCTGGCGGAGTCGGGCCGCACGGTGTTCATCGCCGAGCTGCGAGGGCAGGGGAAGTCGGGGCCCGGCGTCTCGCTCGAGGCGATGGCGCGCGATCTCGACGTCGTGCTCGACGCCATCGAGGTGAAGCAGATCGATCTCGTGGTGCATGGCTGGGCTGGCTCGGTGGTGCTCGCGGTGAACGAAGACGACCCACGAATTCGCCGCGTCATCGCCTTCAACACGCCGCTCCTCGCCGAGGTGCCCAGCGCACTGGCCGAGAACTTCCTGCTCGATGGCGGCCGCTTCTCGACGCTCGCGAGCTCGCCTGCAGGAGCCCAGGTCTTCGAGCTGCTCTTCTCGATGTGGTCGAAGTTCCCGACGGGCTCTGATCGAGGGCTGCTCGCGACGGGCACGCGCGATCTCTCGAAGCCGGTTGCCGCTGAGCTGCTGACGTGGATGCGCTCGGGTGATCTGCCGCTGGCTACGGGCTCGGTCGTTCAGAAGCTGACCGGATGGAAGAAGCCGACCCTGTTGCTCGTGGGCCTCGCCGATGGCTTCGCGTCTCCCGAGCTGTGTGCGGTGTGGCGTGAACGCGCTCCGGCTTCGGTGAAGCTGCGCAGCTTCAGCCGCCTGGAGACGAGGGAGGACTTCAGTCACCTCTCGCTGCTGCTCGGCTCGAACGCTCCGGCGATCGTCTTCCCGCTCGTGAACGACTTCCTCTCGAGAGAGACGCCATGAAGGCGCTGCTGGCGATCATCCTGCTCTCGGGCTGCGCGAACCTGCGCGTCGTCCCACTTCCGCCAGAGGCCGAGAAGCACCGCCCGAAGACGGAAGACGGCTGGGAGATCTCGCTCGTTCGATATCGCCCTGTTGGTCCCGTCACCGGCCGGCCTGTGCTGCTGTGTCACGGCATTTCGGCCAACGAACGGAACATGGATCTCGACGACGGCCACTCGATGGCGCGCTGGTTCGCGTCGCAGGGTCGTGAAGCGTGGACGATGTCGTTGCGCGCGACCGGTGCCTCGGACGGACCTGATGCCTCGAAGGGTCGAACCCTGCCGATCCGCTTCGACCACTACTGGCAGCACGATCTTCCCACCGCCATCAATCATGTCCGCAAGGTGAGTGGTGCCGACGCCATCGATTACGCAGGGCATTCGATGGGCGGCATGATCCTCTACGCGTATCTCTCGCAGGGAGGGCAGGGGCTGCACGCTGCCGCGACCATGGGCTCGCCCACGCGCCTCGACTGGGGCACCGGCCTCGAGCAGCTCATTCGAACCTTTGGGCCCAGCCTCGCCAGTGACGACGTGATGTTCCCGACGCAGTTCGGAGCCGTGCTCTCTGCGCCCCTTCAGACCGCCTTCGACGACGGGCCGTTTCAGCGGTTCTTCTACAATCCCCAGTCGACCCTGCCCGAAACCTGGCAGCGGCTCGTGGTGTACGGCACCGCCGACACCGCAGGGGGCGCGGCGAAGCAGTTGCTCTCTCTCGTTCAGACCAGCCGCTTCACCTCGGCCGATGGCACACGCGACTTCCGGGCCGACATGGCGAAGATCACCACGCCCGTCATCGTGGTCGCCGGCAAGCTCGATCGCGTCGCACCCACGCCCGCCGTCAAGGACGGATATCGCTCACTCGGCGGACCCAAGCGCTGGCTGTTGATTACCCGGGCGAATGGCACCCTCGGCGAGTACGGTCACATGGACCTCGTCATCGGCGAACGCGCTCCTGACGAGGTGTTTCGCCCAGTGCTCGACTTCTTCAACCAGCACGAACAACCCCCGAGGAACAACTGATGCCGAAGGCCAACCCCCGCTCCCGGCCCGCTCCCGTCAAACTGCAGCCCGCGCTCGAAGCCATCGCTGATTCGGTGATTGAGGCTTCACTTCCGAACGGCCTCAAGATTCGCCTGGTGCCGAACTCGTCGGTGCCGACCTGCAGCTACTACACGTTCTTCAAGGTCGGAGCGCGCAACGAGCGCCCGGGCATCACCGGCATCAGCCACCTCTTCGAGCACATGATGTTCAACGGGGCGAAGAAGTACGGCCCCGGCATGTTCGACAAGGTGCTCGAGTCGAACGGCGGCAGCTCGAACGCGTACACCTCGAACGATCTCACCGTCTATTACGAGGACTTCATGGCCGAGGCGCTCGAGACGGTGATCGATCTCGAGAGCGATCGCATGAAGTCGCTGGCCGTCACGCCGAAGATGCTCGCGAGCGAGCGCCAGGTCGTCATGGAGGAGCGTCGTCTGCGCGTCGACAACGAGATCGCCGGCATGATGGACGAAGAGCTCGGCGCGCTCGTCTACAAGGCCCACCCGTACCGCTGGCCCGTCATCGGGTGGATGGGCGACATCGAGAACATCAAGCGTGAAGACTGCCTCGAGTACTTCCGCACCTACTACGCGCCGAACAACGCCACCGTGTACATCGCGGGCGACTTCGACCCGAAGCAGGCGCTGGCGCTGATCAAGAAGTACTACGGCTCAATCAAGGCCGGCCCGGGAACGCCGTCGGTGCTCGACGCCGAGCCCGAACAGAAGGGCGAACGCCGCGCCGAGGTTCATCACCCTGCCCAGGCGCACTCCTTGATGATCGCGTGGCGCGGCCCGAAGGGTGACGATCGCGACACCTTCGTGCTCGACGTCGTGCAGTACGCGCTGTCGGTGGGCCAGTCGAGCCGCCTGACGCGCCGCCTCGTGTTCGATCTCGAGGTCGCCGTCGGCGTCAGCGTCGATTGGACCTGGCGCTTCGACCCCGGCACCTTCACCATCGGCCTCGAGCTCAAGTCCGGAGGCACGCCCGCCGAAGCCGAGAACGCGCTGTACGCCGAGCTGGAGCGGCTGGGCAAAGACGGCCTCGAGACGCGAGAGCTCGACAAGGCGAAGAACAACCTCGCCGCGACCCTCATGCGCGAGCTCACCACCAACAGCGGCCGCGCCCACGCGCTCGGGACCTACGAGATGATGCTGGGAGACTGGAGACGCGGCCTTGCGCTGCCCTCGGCCTACGAGAACATCACCTCCGATGACGTGAAGCGCGTCGTGCAGAAGTACCTCGGCCGCGAGCGGCGCAACGTCGTCACCCTCATCCCCACGAACGGGGCCGAGGCATGAAGACGAAGAAGACCGACGCACCGTTGAAGCTGCGCCCGCTGAAGTTGCCTCCGCATGAGAAGCGAAAGCTCGGCAACGGGCTGACGTTGCACCTCGTGCCTCGTGGGCCGCTGCCGCTCGTCGCGGTTCGGCTGGTGATGCGTGGTGGCAGCGTGTGGGATCCCGCAGGGCGTGCTGGCGTGGCCGACTTCGCCGCGCGGCTGTTCCGTCGTGGAGCGGGTGGGCGCACCGCCGATGACTTGAGTGAGGCGATCGACTTCGTCGGCGCGGCCATGGGTGGCTACGCGAACGAAGAGAACGTGGTCGTCTCGTTGAGCTGCCCGTCGAAGCACCTCGAGCCGATGCTCGAGCTGATGGGTCTGGTGCTGTTGTCGCCCGACTTTCCCGACGCCGAGATCGAGATGGCGCGGCGGCGAACGCTCGCGCAGCTGCAGAACGAGCTCGACGATCCCGGAGCGCTGGGTGAACGCGCGTGGGCTCGCGCGATGTGGGGCAACCACCCGTACGGCCACGAGACGCTGGGCCAGAAGAAGTCGCTCGAGTCGATGTCTCGCGCCGACCTCGTTCAGTTCCACCAGACGCGGCTCAGCCCGATGCTCGGTCACCTCTACGTCGTGGGCGACATCGACGTCGATCGCATCACCGCCGTGGCCGATCGCATCTTCGGCGGGTGGAAGGGCGGTCCCGAGTTTGCGCCGCTCGTTCCCGACTGGGACGGCCCCGCGAAGGCCGGGCAGGTGATCATCGTCGACAAGCCCGAGCAGACCCAGGCGCAGATGCGCATCGGCGCCGCTGGCGTGAAGCGCGGTCACATCGATCACTTCGCGCTGATGGTGATGAACGCGGTGCTCGGAGGCGGCTTCACCTCACGCCTGATTCGCGAGATTCGCGTGAAGCGTGGGCTCTCGTACGGAGCCAGCAGCTCGTTCGACATGATGAGCGGCGCCGGCACCTTCCTCGTCAGCTCGTTCACGAAGACCGAGAGCATCAACGAGCTGATCGACGTGGCGCTGGGTGAGGTCGCGAAGATGCGCACGAAGGGCCCGACCACCATCGAGGCCGACACGATGAAGCGCTACATCACCGGCCTGTACCCGGCGCGCCTCGAGACCAACGAAGCGGTCGCTGGAGCCATCGCCGACGTGCAGCACTACGGCCTGCCCGAAGACTGGATCAGCGGGTACCGCGATCGCGTGAACGCCGTCACCGCGAAGGACGCGGCGGTCGCTGCCGGCAAACACCTCTTCGACGACAAGCGGGTGATCGTGCTCGTCGGAAACGCCGAGGCGCTCGCTCCCAAAGTGCAGCAATACGGGCCGGTGTCGGTCGTTCAGCCCGCCGATCTCGAGTGACCGTGCTGACGTTGCTGACTCCCGTGGGCCCGAAGGGGCTCATCGCCGTCGACAAGCCACCGGGCATGCTCGTCATTCCCGGGCGCGCGGGTGAAGAGGTCGAAGGCCCGTGCGTTCGTGACGCGCTCGCGAAGCAGCTCGGGCGGCCGGTGATGACGGTGCACCGCATCGATCGCGACACGTCGGGCGTGCTGCTGCTCGCGCTCGACGCCGATTCGCATCGTCAGGCCTCGATGGCCTTCGAGCACGGCAAGGTGAAGAAGACGTACCTCGCGTTGGTGCAGGGCGTGGTGCGTGCGCCGCTCGACATCGATCTGCCGCTGATGGAGGCGCGGAAGCGGAAGATGAAGGTCGCTCCCGAGGGCTTCCTCGGAAAAGAGAGCCGCACGCTGGTTCGGCCGATCGAGACGTTCGCGAAAGCGACGCTCGTCGCGTGTGAGCCGCTCACGGGGCGGCAGCATCAGATTCGCGTGCACCTGATGGCGAAGGGGCACCCGCTGCTGATCGATCACCAGTACGGGCGACGGCAGCCGCTGCTCGAGAAGGATCTGGGCGGGCAGGGTGACGCAGTGGTGCTCGATCGCACGCCGCTGCATGCAGCCTCGCTCGAGATTCCTGAGTTGAACTTCAAAGCCGAAGCGCCACTGCCGCCCGACATGGTGGCAACGATGGCCCGGCTCAGAGGGTGACGCCGTTTGGCGCGGTGAACTCCGACACCGGAGCATCGCCGGTGTTCACGATCTCGGCGGGCTCGAAGATCAACACCTCGGCTTCTTCGTCCGCTGCCGTTCGATGTTCGACGCCGATGGGAACGACCGTGAGCTGACCCGGGCCGAGTTCGACGACGCGATCGCGATACTCGACGCGAAAGGCGCCACGCACGACGAGGAAGAGCTCACTCGCCGACTCGTGCCGATGCCAGGGGAAGACGCCCTTCACCTTCACGGCCTTCAGCTCCTGGCCGTTGAGCTGAGCGACCTTCGGCCGCCAGTGCTCGTCGATTCGCGCGAACTTCTCGGCGAGATCGATGCGCTCCATCTCAGCTCTCGGGCGTGTCGCTCGCCGCAGCCGCCGCTTCACCTTCGGCAGCCGACGGCTTCGTGCCCGCGTGCAGCTGGTTGAACGACGGCTTCTGCGAGCCATCACCCTTGCCGTGCACGAGCGTCTTCACGTCGGCCTTGAAGGTGATGTCCACCTTGTCGACGCGCACGGCGCTGACGATGCCGAAGCCGAACGTCGGGTGATCGACCACGTCGTCGACCTTGTACGTCTCGCGAATCGAGTACTTCTTCGCCTTCGTCAGGTCCTTGCCCTTGAGCAGCTCGTCGAAGCCGATCACCACGACCTCGGACTTCGGCGTGCGCGGTCGCGCGGGGCCAGACGACGAAGACGACGGAGACGACTTTCTCGGCGCGGCGAACGAGGTCGCCTTCTGCAGCGGCTGCGCTCCGCGGAACATGTGCTGCGAGTGGCAGGTGTTGCACTGCACGCGTTTGATCGCGGTGCCCACCATCGCGAGGATCGTGTGCGCGAGGTTCATGTCGCACTTGTTGCAATGGGCGTCGACTTCGCCGCCGACTCGGATCGCGCTCGGGGGATTCATGGCGGGCGCAAGTAGCATGCTCGCCGTCGGCCGCAAGGCTCGCCCGTTCGACCCGGTGGAAATGTCGGGGGGCGCACAGCGCGAACCAAGTATGGTGCCCAACGCCTCATGTCGACGGACACCACCCAGGTGCAGCCTCCACCAAAGCGCCCGAACGCGCTGATGCAGGCCGTGGAGTCCATCGGCGGCTCCATCACCCGCACCGTCGAAGACATCGGTGGCCTCGCGTCGCTGCTCGCCGACGTCTTGCGCTGGGCCGTTCGCCCGCCGTTTCGCGTCGTGAACCTGATGGCGCAGCTCGACTTCGTCGGCGTCGGCTCGATTCTCATCGTCGCGCTCACCGGCGTCTTCTCGGGCATGGTGTTCGCGCACCAGAGCGCCCGCGCCTTCGAGATGTTCAACGCGAAGTCGCTCGTGGGCCCGACGGTGACGCTGACGATCACCCGTGAGCTGGCGCCCGTGTTCAGCGCGTTGATGGTCACGATGCGTGCGGGCAGCGCCATGTGCACCGAGTTGGGCACGATGCGCGTGACGGAGCAGGTCGACGCGCTCGAGACGATGGCCGTGAACCCGGTGCAGTACCTGCTGGTGCCGCGTGTGCTCGCCGGCCTCATCATGGTGCCGATGCTGGTGATGATCTTCGATCTCGCAGGCGTCGGCGGCGGCTACTTCGTGTCGGTCGCGGTCAAGGGCGTCACGGCCGGTACGTTCATCTCGCGCACGCAGCAGTGGCTCGATCCCGAAGACATCGCCGAGGGCCTCATCAAGGGCGCCGTGTTCGGCCTCTATGTGATGCTCGTCGCCTGCTTCAAAGGCTACAACGCGAGCGGCGGCGCGAAGGGCGTCGGCCAGGCCACCACCGAAGCCATGGTGCTCTCGGCGCTCGGCATCTTCGTGCTCGACTACTTCGTGGGCGTTCTCCTTCACTAAAGCGACTTCGTCCGATGGCCCCGACCCCGCAGCCGATGATCCAGATCGTGGACCTGCACAAGTCGTTCGGGTCGCACGAGGTGTTGTCCGGCATCACCCTCGAGGTGCCTCCTGGCAGCACGCTCGTCATTCTCGGCGGTTCGGGCAGCGGCAAGACGGTGCTCATGAAGCACATGATCGGCCTGCTCAAGCCCGACTCCGGCCGGGTGATCATCGACGGTGAAGACATCGTCCCGCTCGGCGCCGAGGGGCTCGAGAAGATGCGCCGCAAGTTCGGCATGGTCTTTCAGGCGGCCGCGCTCTTCGACTCGATGACGGTGTTCGAGAACGTGTCGTTTCCGCTGCGCGAGCACCGCAAAGAGCTCTCGGAAGAGCAGATCCGCGCGCTGGTGAAAGAGAAGCTGGGCATCGTTGGCCTGAAGAACGTCGAAGAGAAGTACCCAGCCGATCTCTCGGGCGGCATGCGCAAACGCGTCGGCCTGGCGCGCGCGATCGTGCTCGACCCGAAGATCGTCCTCTACGACGAGCCCACCACCGGCCTCGACCCGATCACCACCGACTACGTCGACGAGATGATCCTCGACGCGAAGAAGGAGCTCGGCGTCACCAGCGTCGTCATCAGCCACGACATCGCGTCGGCCTTCAAGGTCGCCGACAACATCGCGTTCCTCTACCAGGGCCACATCGTCGATCAGGGCCACCCGTCGGTGCTGCGGCACTCCGAGAACCCGGCCGTGAAGCTGTTTCTCTCCACGTGGTTCGGGAAGAACTGACGTGCGCCAGCGTCGCGTTCGGGTAGGGTGGGTGTCCCTGTGAAGAAGGTCTTCACCCCCTTCCGCGTCGGCCTGCTCGTCATCGCCGCCCTCGGCATTCTCTTCGGCTTCCTGACCTTCTCGAAGAAGGGCGGCATGGAGAAGGACGAGGCCGTCGAGGTCTACGCCTACTTCAAAGACGCGAGCGGCCTCGGCAAGAAGTCGCGCGTGCAGATCGCCGGTATTCCCGTCGGCGAGATCATCAGCATCGAGCTGGTCGGCCTGCGCGCCAAGGTGACGATTCGCATCAAGAAGGAGATCGGCGTTCGACGGAACGCGGCGCTCACCAAGCGCTCCGAGTCGCTGCTCGGCGACTACCTGATCGATCTCACGCCCGGCACCGAAGAGTCGCCGCCGATTCTGAACGGCGAAGAGATCAAGAGCGTGCTCGACGCTCCGGGCATGGAGGCCGTCATGGGCAGCCTCCAGCTGATCGCCCAGGACGTGCAGCAGGTCACGAAGTCGCTGCGCAACGTGCTCGGCGGCGACAAGGGCCAGGCCTCGCTGGAGTCGATCCTCGCGAACCTCACCACGCTCACCGCCGCCGTCGACAAGACCGTGCGCGACACCTCGAGCCGGCTCGATCAGATCCTCGGGAACATCGAGGGCATCTCGGGTGACGTGCGCCGCATCACGACGAAGGAGCAGGCGAGCATCTCGAACATCGTCACCAACCTCGACGTGATCTCGAAAGACGTCCGCGACGTGATCGCCACGGTGAAGCGCGTCGTCGGAGAGAACGAGGACGAGGTCGAGGGGGGCGTCGCGAGCGTGAAAGAGACCCTCGCCAAGCTCGACCGCACGCTCGGCAACATCGAAGACGTCTCGAAGACGATCAAAGAAGGGAAGGGCCCGATCGGCGCGTTGGTCGCGAACGAACGGCTCGGTCAGAAGCTGTCGGACACCATCGAAGATGTCTCGGACTTCGCGGGACGCCTCACCGGCATGGAGCTCGAGGTCGGCGTTCGCACCGACTACCTGGTGAACCAGGGCGCGGCGAAGATCTTCGTCTCGGGCCGGCTCATGCCGAAGCCCGACAAGTACTACCTGATCGAAGCTGTCGACGATCCGCGCGGCAGCGTCGAGACCGTGCTCGTGCAGAACAACCCGCCCGGCGCCGGTGAGCCCGCCGTGCAGAAGCAGGTGCGCACGAAGGAGACGCTCAAGTTCTCGGCGCAGTTCGCCAAGCGCTTCTCGTTCCTGACGCTGCGCCTCGGCATCATCGAGTCGACGGGTGGCGTCGGCCTCGATCTCAACGTGCCGATCAAGTTCTTCTATTACTCGCGCTGGTTGGAAGACGCGCTCGTCATCAAGGTCGACGCGTTCAACTTCTCGGTCGAGCAGCTCGCGCTGCCCCGCATTCGCGCGACGGTGCGCTTCACGCCCATCGAGCACGTCTACGTGAACGTTGGTATCGACGACGCGCTGAACAACGCGAACCGCGACACGCTGACGAACAAGCTGATCTCGGGTCGAGACTTCTTCGTCGGCGCGGGTGTGTACTTCACCGACTCGGATCTCAAGTCGCTGCTGCCGCTGCTGCCGTCGCCGTAGCTACTTCCCCGGCCCTTCTCGAACGCCGATGGCCAGCTGCGCGAGGCCTGCGCTCTTCGCCATCTCCATCACCTCGACGACCTTGCCGTGCGGGACGCCTTCATCGGCCTGGACGATCACGAGCGTGTCGGGGTTCTTCGCCTTCGCATCTTCGAGCGCCTTCTTCAGTTCGTCAGCGCTGACGACGTCGCCCGCCAGCACGAGCCGCCCATCGGTGAGGATCGCGATCGAGAGATCAGTCGAACTCGCCTGAACGTCGGCGGCTCCGCCTTGCGGCAGGTTCACCTTGAGGCCTGACTTGGCGCCCTGGCCCTGGTTCACGATCACCGAGCTGGTGACCATGAAGATGATGAGCAGCACCAGGAAGATGTCGGTGAGCGGGGTGATGTTGATCTCGGAGAACACCGCTTCTTCCGCTGCGGGATCATCAGACGAGCTTCCACCGGGGCCACGTGCAGCCATGACTCAGCTCCCCTGTGCGGGGGCAGGCGTCGCGGGCAGCGCCGGCGCGGGCGTGGTGGCGACGTCAGGAGACGGCGTGCCCTGGCGAGGCGCTTCTCGAAGCAGCTCGACGAACTCTTCGGCGATCAGCTTGAGCTCGACGTTGAGCCGAGAGAGCCGCGCCTGGAACATGTTGAAGAGCACGACCGCTTCGACAGCGACGATGATGCCCGCTGCGGTCGCGACGAGCGCTTCCGAGATGCCAGTCATCACCGCGGCCGAGCCACCCGAGCCGCCCGCCTCGACGTCGATGCCGAGATCGCGGAACGACTTCATGATGCCGGCGACGGTGCCGAAGAGGCCGACGAAGGGCGTGGTGGCTCCGATGGTGCCGAGCACCCAGAGCCCACGCTTCATCTTGAGCGCGACCTGCTGCCGCTCACGATCGACCGCCGCGTCGAGCGCAGGGCCCGTCGTCTTCTGAGCCCGATCGAAGCCGGCGCGAAACAGCTCGGCCGACAGCGTGGTCGCACGATCGGCCGCAGACCTCGCCGCGGGAACGTCGCCGCGCAGCAGGTGTTTCGCGATCGTCTGCCCCAGCTCGCGCGCCTTCGAGCCCACGCCCCACAGCGCCAGCAGTCGTTCGATCGCAACGCCGAGGGAGAGAACCGAGGCGAAGAGAATCACCGCCATCGTCAGACCGCCAAGGCGGATGTAGTGCACCAGCTCGTCGAAGCTCATTGATGGACCCAAGTCATAGCGGGCCGTACTCTGCCACGCCATGACGCTGCTTCGCGGAGCCCTGAGCGTGCTCTTCGGCCTGGGCCTGCTCGGTTGTCCCCGGTTGCCCCCGCTGGACTATGGAAAAGACGGCCCCGCGAAGGACGGGGCCGAGCTGCTCAAGCGCATCGTGGTGGCCGAGTCGCAGGTCATCTCGGTGAAAGGCGACGCGAAGCTGATCGTCGACAGCCCACAAGGGAAGGGCGCCGTCTCGCTGTTCGTCGCGGTCATGCACCCGGCGCAGCTGCACATCGAGTCGCTCGACTTCTTCGGCAGGCCCGAGGGCATTCTGGTCACCGACGGAGAGCGCTTCGGGCTCTACGACGCCCGTCAGCGCAAGTACTTCCGCGGGCCCGCGTCGGCCGAGAACATGGCGCGGTTCGTTCCCATCGCGCTGCCTCCCAGAGAGCTCGCGTCGCTGCTGATGGGGCGGGTACCGCGCATTCCGGAGGAGTCGAGCGAGCTGTCCGTCGACGAGCCGTCACGTTCGTATTCGCTCGCGCTCAAGCGTGGCGCGGTGACGCAGCGGTTGAACGTCTCGACGGGAACGCATCGCGTGACGAGGTCTCGGGTCGAGGGCATCGCGACGTACGCGATCGACGCTGACGAGCTCACCGACTTCGGGCCCGCGACGCTGCCGAAACACCTGACCCTCGACGCGCCGACCGCGAAGACGAAGGTCGAGCTGCTGTACAAGGACATCACCGTCAACGAGACGCCCGAGCTGACGCTGTTCGAGCTCGAGCCGCCCGAGGGCATTCCCGTCGTCGAGGTACAAGCGAACGGGCAGGCGGTCAGTCCGTGAGGCAGAGCGCGCGCTGGGGGCTCATCCTCGTCGCGCTGCTCGCCGGGTCCTGCTCGAAGTGCGCGCGCGAGACGCCTGCGGCCGCGACGCCCGAATGGCTCGCGGGGGCCTACGTTCCAGAAGAAGCAAAGGCTCCGCAGCGCGGCGGTACGCTCACCGTGCGGCTGGCAACCGAGCCGCTGGGGTTCACGCGGTTTCACGATCGGCTCGGCGAAGGTCTGATCGTGCGGGCCACGACGGGCACCATCTACGAGTGTCTGGCCCGGCTCGACCCTGAGCGTCCCGATGGCCCCGTGGTTCCCTGGCTCGCGAAGTCGGTGAAGCTGGTGGGCGCAGCGCTTCGCGTCGAGCTCCTGCCCGGAGTGGTCTTTCACGATGGCTCGACGTTCACCTCAGCCGACGTGAAAGCGGTGCTCGAGACGATCCTCGACGAGAAGAATGCCACCGTCTCGATGCGCTCCTCGCTGGGGCCGATCGAGTCGATCACCTTCGCCGACGAGCTGAACCTGACGATCACGTGGAAGAGCCCCCCGAGTGACTTCATGGTCCGCACGCTGCTTGCGGCCGTTCCGATGTTGCCGTCGGAGGCGCTGGTCGGTCCGTTCGATGACCTGCCGATTCATCGTTCACCGATCGGCACGGGGCCGTTTCGTTTCGAGTCGTTCACGCCTTCAGATCGCGTCGTGCTCACGCGGTTCGACGGTCATCGAACGCCAGCGCAGCTCGATCGCCTCGTGCTGCGAATCGTGAAGGACGACACCATCTCGGCCCATCTCTGGGAAAAGGGCGAGCTCGACGTGATGACGCGAATCCCTCCTGCGACGTGGGTGGCGGTCGAGTCGGCGGCGTGGGCGTTCAAGGGCTACCAGCGCTGGCGAATCGACGAGAACGCGTACTCGTGGATCGGTTGGAATCGACAGCGGCCGGTCTTCTCCGACGTTCGTGTGCGGCGCGCCCTCGCGATGCTGTACCCCGCAGAGATCGTCTCGCGAACCGTCGAGCTTGGGCTCGAGTCGAGAACCTCGTGCCCCTTCTACGTGCGCTCCCAGAGTTGCGATCCATCGGTAGTGCCGCTCCCGTTCGATCCGAAGGCTGCTGGAGCGTTACTCGATGAAGCCGGCTGGCCGCTCGTCGACGGTCAGCGCGTGAAGGACGGAAAGCGACTCGAGTTTTCGTTTCTCGTTGTCACGACCTCACAGCGGCTGACGCGGGTGACGGCGCTCTTTCAGGAGCAGCTCGCGAAGGCCGGCATCACGATGACGCTCGAGCCAGTCGATGGTTCGCAGCTGGTGGCGCGAATGCGAGCCCACGACTTCGACGCTGCCGCGCTGAGCTGGGCGAGCCCCGATGTGGTGACCGATCAGTACGAGCTGTTCCACAGCTCGCAGATCGACGGCGGGAAGAACTACGTCGGGCTGAACGACGGGGCCGTCGACGCCCTGCTGGCCCAGATCCGAACCACCATGGGCAGCGAGCGGCGGGCCCTGGAGCAGCAGCTGCACCGAAGGCTCTTCGACGATCAGGTCTATCTCTTCCTCACGGCGCGGCCTGCGCTCGACGCGGTGAAACGACGGGTGCACGGGCTTCGGCCCTCGCTGGTGGGCTACGACTTCTCGAAGGCGTGGGTCGGTCCATGAAGCGGCTGATCGTCACCCGCCTGGTGTGGATGTTGCCGACCTTCCTCGTCATCACCGCCATCACCTTCGCGGTTGCGCACCTCGCCCCTGGAGACCCGCTGCAGCTCGGAGAGGAGGGCGCGTCGATCGCCGCCGTCGAGGCCGCGCGAAGAGACCTCGAGCTCGATCGACCGGTCGCCGTTCGCTACGTGACGTGGCTCGGCCGGCTGGCGCGGTTCGATCTCGGCAAGAGCATCGTCGATCGCACCCCTGTCTCCTCGAAGATCGGCGACGCGCTTCCCCGCACGGTGCTGGTCTCGGGCCTGGCGCTGCTCGTCGCGACGATCACCTCGATCGTGCTGGGCGTCTTCCTGGCTGCTCGCCGGAGTTCGTGGCTGGCGAAGGCCTGTGGGGCCGCGCTCGCCCTGGCGTCGGGCGTACCGTCGTTCTGGGTGGCAGTGCTCGCGCTGCTCTTCCTCGCCACGCCTCGGGGCTTCGAGCTGTTTCCCTTTCAGGGGCTGGGTACGCCCGCGCACCTCGTGCTGCCGGTGTTCTGTCTTGCCTGGGCGACCGTCGCGATGCTGACCCGCTACGTGCGAGAGGGCGTCTCGACTGCGCTGGAGCAGGACTTCGTTCGCGCGGCACGGGCAAGGGGCCTGACCGAACGACGAGTCTTGCTGCACCACGCGCTGCCGAACGCGCTCGTGCCGGTCGTCACCGTGCTGGGCCTGCACCTGCCTCACGTCTTCGCGGGCAGCGTCGTGATCGAGCGCGTCTTCGGCATTCAGGGCATGGGGCTGCTGGCGTTCGAGGCGATTGGCACCCGCGACTACCCGGTCGTGATGGGGGTCGCGACGGTGATGGCGGCAGTGACGCTCGTCTCGATGCTGCTCACCGATCTGGTCGCGGCCTCGGTCGATCCACGCATTCGTCAGCCGGGAACCGACCCATGACGCGCGTCGGCGCGGTGGTCATCGCCTTCTGGGTCGTGCTCGCGCTCGGAGCCGAGCTGGTCGCCTCTGATCTACCCATCGCCGTGCGGGTCGACGGTGAGACGTTCATCCTTCCTTCCTGGTCGCGGCCGGGCCGACTGTTCGATCAGACGCAGGCGACCCTCGCTCCACGCGCCGAGTGGATGGTGGGAACGCTCGTTCCTTTCGGCCCGCTGCAGACGCTCGCCACGACGGGCACCACGAGAACCGGCGCGCCGCCGTTCAGTCCCGATGACCGACACTGGCTGGGCACTGACGACCTCGGACGAGACGTGCTCGCCCGGCTGGTTCACGGCGCGCGGCTGACGCTGTTGATCGCGCTTGGCGTCGTGTTGCTCTCGACCCTGCTCGGCGTGCTCCTTGGCGCTCTGGCGGGCTGGAAGGGTGGGGTGTTCGATCTGCTCCTCTCTCGGGTGCTCGAGATCGCTTCGACGTTTCCGACGGTCTTCTTCCTCATCGTCGTCGTCGCGGCCCTTCGCGGCCCGTCGGTGCTGGCGGTGGTGATCGTGCTCGGCCTCACCCGGTGGCCCGAAGCTGCGCGCCTGGTCCGCTCCGAGGTGCTGCGGCTCAAGAACCTCGACTACGTGCTGGCCGCCAGAGCGCTGGGGGCCTCAGAGGCACGCATTCTCTTGCGCCACCTCATTCCCAACGCGCTCGGGCCTGTGTTCGTCTCTTCCACCTTCGCCGTCGGCAGTGCCGTGCTGCTGGAGTCCGCGTTGTCGTTCCTGGGCCTTGGCGCCACGCCACCTGCAGCAAGCTGGGGCGAGCTGTTGCAGCAGGCACATCGAAACTTGATCACCCCGGGGGCCTGGTGGCTGGCGGTGTGGCCGGGGCTCGCGATCGCCTCGCTGGTCCTCGCAACGCAGGCGGTCGGGAAGGGCCTCGAGCGAAGATTCGACGGACGCTCCTGAGGCGATAGACTGCGCCCGTTCATGCCTTCGATTCGCCTGGGCGATCTGCTCGTCAAAGCCAAAGTGGTCTCCGACAGTCAGCTCAAGGCTGCGCTGGCGGAGCAGCAGAAGTGGGGCGGTCGTCTCGGCGAAATTCTCGTGCGCATGAACCTCGTCACCGAGGACATGCTCGTCAAGGCGCTGTCGAAGCAGCTCAACATTCAAGCCGTCAACCTCGAGGCCGTGCAGGGCGTACCGCCGCACGTTCGCGCCAAGATTCCTCCCGACATCGCGCGCGATCTCGTCGCCCTGCCGATTCAGCTGCGTGACGAAGGCAAGTCGCTGGTCGTCGCCATGGCCGAGCCGCAGAACATCAAGCACCTCGACACGCTGCGATCGGTTTCGCGCCTCAAGGTGGTGCCGCAGATCGCAGGTCGCCAGGCGATCGCTCGCGCCTTCGCCCGCTTCTACGACGGCTCTGGTGACATCGACGACGTCGAGGGCAGCTTCAAGCTCGTCGACTCGCAGGGCCACACCATCATCAAGAACGTCGAGGAGATCGCGGCGAAGAAGCAGGCCGAGCGCAAGGCGACCAAGGAGTCGATTCCTGCGGCGCGCACGGCCTCTCTGGCTGACGTTCCCGCCCAGGCCACCACGGCCTCCATTGGCGGCAAGAGCCCGTCCGAGATGCTCAAGGCCATCGAAGATGCGCAGCGCAAAGAAGTCGGAGCGCTCAAGGCGATGGTCGAGTTGTTGATTGAGAAGGGTGTCTTCACCCGCGACGAGTACCTGGCGAAGGTCAAGCGCTGAGGGACGATGCGCAAGAAGCTCGGTGAAATTCTCCTCGCATCAGGCGTCGTCACGCAGGCCGATCTCGATCTGGCGCTGAATGACCAGACGGCCGGAGAGCCGGCGCGGCTCGGCGATCTGCTCGTGGCGCTCGGCCGGCTCACCCCGACGCAGCTCGCTCGCGCCCTCTCGACCCAACACGCGATTCCCTTCATTCAGCTGCCGCCGATTCCATCGGACGTGCTGCGGACGATTCCCCTCGAGTTTCAGCAGCAGCATCGGCTCGTGCCGTTCCGGGTGACCGGTGAGGCGATGTCGATCGCGATGGCCGATCCCTCCGACGCCGACGCGGTCGAAGAGCTTCGGGTCTCGATGAACAAGCGCATCACCCGCTACGTGGCCGCCAGTGACGAGATCGACGCGCTCCACGCCGGCCTGAGCGGCACCTCGATCGATCTCCCGCCCCCCGCACCAGCCAGCCGCACCGCGCATTCGCCGACGGCTGCCGAGCTGTTTGGCTCACTGGATCTCGACGCTCCGTCCGAGACGAGCGCTCCGCTGGGCGATGAACTCTTCTCTGGGCTCGATCTGCCGCCACCGACGATGGCCGATCTTCCGGCGCCGCCCACCATCGCTCCCGTCGCGTCGCCCAGCCCCTTCGAAGACTCGATTCCACCAGACGCCGAGCTGCTGCTCGACGATCCCGTGCCTGAGACGAAGTCTTCGGGGCGCGAGGAAGAAGAGCCCGAGTTCTTCGAGTCCACGCCAGCGGTCGTGCCTGTCCAGAAGCCGCTGCCTCCACCCGCCATCGCGCCCAGCCCCGTGCCTGGCTACGCCCTCTCGGAGGACGTGTCGATCGAGCGCGCTGCCGAGGGACTGACGTCGTCACCCAGTGGCACGTTCGATCTCACCTCATCGGTCGAAGAGGTCGTCGTCGAAGAAGAGGCGCCCGCGCCGGCTCCGCTCGAGTCTTCAGGCACCTTCGAGGTCGCCCTCACCGAGTCGGGGAACTTCGGCGAGGCGCCTGCTGCAGCTCCGGAAGCGTCTGGGACCTTCGAGGTCGCGTTGACCGAGTCGGGCAACTTTGGCCCCGCACCTGCGGTCGAACCGTCTGGAACCTTCGAGGTCGCGCTGACCGACTCGGGCGACTTTGCCGAGGCTCCGCCGCCCCAGGACGCTTCGGGAAACTTCGAGGTCGGGCTCGGTGACGGAGCTGGCGACTTTGGCGCACCCGCACCAGCGGTCGAGAACTCTGGCACCTTTGAGGTCGCCCTCGCGGAGAACTCGGGCGACTTTGCTGCCGCCCCGCCGCCGAGCGCTGCTGATGACTTCTTCGCAGAGACCGGGGTTGCAGCTGCAGCCGAGCCCGTCAGTCCGGGGGCGTTCTCGAGCGACGTCGAAGAGGCCGTGTCGTTCGAAGAGCTGCCCGCCGAGTCGACGCTCGAGTCGATTCCCGACAACGCCGAGCCCCTCTTCGATGCAGGCGCTGGCGCCGAGGGCCTCTTTGCCGAGCCGCCTGCGCCATCTGCGCCGGCGCCCTTCGAGTTCCCTCCGCCGCCACCGCCCGTCACCGCACCACCTCCGCCAGTCGTGGTCGAAGAAGCGCCACCGGCTGAGCCTGTTGCTGTCCCTGAGGCCCCTCCTTCCGAGGCGCCGTCTTCGTTGCCGTCCTGGTTGGGGCCCGGCGGTGCGCCTGCCGAACCTCAGTCTGATCCCGGCTTCGTGCTTCAACCCGGAGAGTGGACCGGGAAGCTCGATGACGTGGCCCCGTCGCGGCTGATCGTCGGAGCTGTGAAGGCGTTGGTGCTCAAAGGGCTCGTGACCGAGGCCGAGATCCTCGAGGCGCTGGCGAAGAAGTCGTGACGGCATGAGCGTGCTGGCGCTCGACGGCCTCGAGGTCTCGGTCGACGGTGGCTCCTCGCTCCTCGACGGCGTCGGGCTCACCCTCGAAGCAGGTACCATCACGGCGCTCGTCGGAGAGTCGGGCAGCGGCAAATCGGTGACCGCCCTCGCGCTCTGCGGCCTGCTTCCCGCCGCTCTCCGCGCGAGGTGGAGCCGGTTCACCTTCGACGGCCATGACGTTCACGACCCGGCACCACTGCGCGGCCGAGGCGTGGCCCTGATGCCGCAAGACGCGCTGGGGTCGCTCGACCCGGTCATGCGAATCGGCGCGCAGATCGACGAGGTGCTCTCGCAGGTCGCGCGCGTCGGAGCTTCCGATCGCCCTGCACGAATCGAGTCGCTGCTGCGTGAGGCGGGCTTCTCCGAGCCTGCGACGATTGTTCGAAGCTACCCACATCAACTGTCGGGTGGCATGCGCCAACGCGCTTTGCTCGCCGCGACGCTCGCGGCAGATCCCCGGGTGGTGATCGTCGATGAGCCAACCGCCGCGCTCGACGCGTCGCTGCGTCAAGGCGTGCTGGCGTTGCTGCGGGAGGTCACCACCAGGCGCCAGGTCGCGACGCTCTTCATCACGCACGATCTCGCGGCCGCTGAGGCGATCGCCGATCAGGTGACTGTTCTCTACGCGGGCCGAATCGCCGAGCAGGCCCCAGCGAAGAAGGTCTTCCCATCGCCTCGGCATCCCTACACCGCAGGGCTCCTCGCGGCGCGGCTCGATGGGAAGGTGCCGTCGAAGGTGCTGGCCGGCTCGCTCCCGTCGGTTGGAGAACGCCCGGTGGGCTGCCGGTTTCAACCGCGCTGCGATCGCCGCTCACCCAACTGCGCGCTACAGCCCCCGCTCGCCAACGGCCTCGCCTGCCATCACCCGCTGGGAGCCTCGTGAGCCTGCTCTCACTCCAGCACGTCCATGTTCGCTACCCGGGCGGAGCACGCGACGTCGTGAAGGACGTGTCGCTGTCGGTCGAAGCAGGTCAGGTGCTCGGGATCGTCGGCGAGAGCGGCTCGGGCAAGTCGACCCTGCTCAAGGCGTGGCTGGGGCTGGTGCCAGTGTCAGCTGGCGTCGTCACGTGGAGCGGCGCCGACCTTTCGAAGCTCTCCTCGAGCGAGCTGGCCACTCGACGCAGCGCCGTGCAGCCCGTCTTTCAGGATCCGGGCGCCGCGTTGAACCCACGGCTCACGATTCGCGCGAGCCTCGCTGAGCCCTTCGAGATTCACCGACGGCCGGTGTCGGAGGCCGAGCTCGTGCGGCTGCTGTCTGACGTTCAGTTGGGGGCTGACGTGCTCGACCGTCGGCCGCACGAGCTGTCGACAGGCATGAAGCAGCGCATCTCCCTCGCGCGTGCGCTCGCCTTGAACCCCTCGACGCTGTTGCTCGACGAACCGGTGAGCGCGCTCGACGTGTCGGTGCAGGCGCAGGTGCTCGAGCTGCTCGCGTCACTTCGAACGAAACGACACCTGACGCTCGTGTTGGTGAGTCACGATCTCGGCGTCATTCGCGCGCTCTCGACGCACGTCGCTGTGCTGTTCGCGGGTCGCGTGGTGGAGCAGGGCACGCTCGACGAGGTGTTTCGTTCTCCGCTGCATCCGTACACGCAGTCACTCGTGTCCGATTCGGTGAAACTCCGCGTCGATCAGCCGATCGCGCCAGAGCCGGGGTGTTCGTTCAGGGCGCGCTGCCCGCTGGCGACTGGCGCCTGCGCGACGACACCCACCCTCGAGCTCCGCGCTCATCCCGTTGCGTGTCTTCAGGTGAAGTGACCCATGTTCTGGCTCAGCCACCACACGCCGGACGAATGGCACCGCTGCTACACGCTCGGTCCGTTTCGCGTCTGCGCTCGTTGTCTTGGCGTGTACCCAACGCTCTTCGTGGCGCTCGTCGCGCTCTTCGCCTTCAAGGCGCCGCTCGAGCACACGTGGGATCTGCAGCTCGTCCTCGCGCTCACGCTGCCTGCCACGATCGACTGGGCGATCGGGCGGTTCAAACCGCACGCGTTCTCGAACCTGTGGCGAACCTTCACGGGCGTGCTGCTGGGACTGGGATTGGCCCGAAGTCTGTTCATCCACCTCCAGCGGCCATTTCCGGTCGTGTTGCTGGCACAATTCGCGTTGGTGACAGCGGTGGCGTTGCCTGTCATTCTCGTGACTTACCGCCGTTCACGTCGTGGGTAGATCACCTTGGCGCGCCGCTCGTTGAAGAGGGTGCGACACAACGAGGAAAAGGTTGGGACCGCAGACTGCCGACGAGCAACTGATGCTCGCGTTCAAGTCGGGTGACGCCCGAGCGTTTGCCACGCTCGTCTCACGTCATCGTCAACCGGTCTTCAATTTTATCCTGCGTTATGTCGGTCATCGGCAGCGTGCCGAGGACCTGCTGCAGGAGACGTGGCTGAAGGTGGTGCGCAGCAGCAGCGAATGGGAGCCAAAGGCCCGGTTCACCACCTGGGTCTATACGATCGCGAGGAACCTCTGCGTGGACAGCGCGCGGAAAGAGACCTTCAGGGCCACCGACTCGCTCGATGCTCCGGCATCGGCGGACGAGGGCACCGAGGGTCGCACGAAGGGCGAGTTGGTCGCCGATGAGGGCGGAGCGACTCCCGATCGTGCCGCGCACAACGCCAGGCTGCGGCCCCTGCTCGAACGGGCGATCACCAGTCTTCCGGCTGAGCAGCGAGAGGTGTTCCTGCTCCGCGAGTACCACGGCATCGGCTTCAAGGAGATCGCCGAGGTCACAGGGGTGAACGAGAACACGGTGAAGAGTCGCATGCGGTACGCGCTGGAAGGGTTACGAAAGAAGTTGGGTGAGTTCGGAGTCGAAGGCGAAACGATGGATTCCTCGAGAACGGTGGCGGGCTGACGATGAATGCGGGTGTGCACCAATACGAGGACAAGCTCCTCGACTACGCGTACGGCGAGCTGCCGGCCCATGAGGCCGCCGCCGTCGACGCGCATGTGCGCACCTGCGCGAGGTGCAGCCAGGCGCTCGATCAGATCAAGGGTGTGCGCTCGGTGTTCGCGCCTCTGCCAATGGTCGCTGCCCCCGACGCGGGCCTCGAGTCACTGCTCGCCTACGCCGATCAGCACGCTCGGCGCGCGAAGACCGAGAAGCAGGCGCCCTGGCGCCGGTGGATCTTCGCGTTCTCGTCTGCCGCCGCGTTGCTCGTGGTGGGTGTGGTCGCGGTTCGTGCCTCGAAGGAAGCGCCGCAGTCGGCGATGGACATCGTCGCGGGCGCCGAGAAAGAGGCGCGGAAGGTCGAGTCGCCCCAGCCCCCGCCCGTGGCCGCCGCGCCCGTCGCCGCCGCGCCCGTCGCAGACATTGCTCCCTCCGAGGCGAAGGCCGAGCCCCAGGTTTGGGACGAACGCACGGGCAAGCGCGGTCTGGCCGACCCGAACTCGCAGGAGTACGCGGACAAGACCGAGGCGCTTCGCGAGAAGGGCGCGCAGCAGAAGCAGCTCCGTCTCGATGACGCGCTCGCGAAGAACGACAAGGCGCGCGCCGAGAAGCCAGTCGACCTCGAGACCCTTGCTGCAGGAAAGAAGGGAGGCGGCGATCTCGCAGGAGCGGCGGCGCGTCAGTCCGAAGGCAAACGCCTGGCTCCCGCCAAAGAGGCCGAGGCGCAGGGCGGGCTCGTGCAGGACTTCAGCAACGCGAACGCTCGTGGTGGCCGCATGCAGGACCGCGCGAAGGACGTGGCGGTCGACGCGAAGAAGGTCGCGAAGAACGAAGAGAAGCTGGACTCCTTCGATGACCAGCTCAACGACGGCACCTCGGTGAAGCAGTCGATGACGGGCACCTCGTCACCTCCGGGCTATGGAGTCTCGGCAGGCTCGAGCGTGGCGTACGGCCAGATGGCCGACGCACCGAAGGGCAACCTGGAGCAGGCCCGCTCGCCCGCCAGTCCACCCCCTCCTGCACAGGCGGTTGCTCCAATGGCCGCGCCCTCACAGCCTGCGCCGGCGACCAAGAGCCCGCAGAAGGCGAAGGTCGCCAGCGGCTACGGCATGATGCCCAGGCCGTCGGCCAGCGAAGCGACGGCTGACGAAGACGCTCCGCAGGCCGTTTCCGAGAGCAGCATTGGTGATGCGAGCCTCAGGCGTGAGCGCGACCAGCAGCTCAACATCGCAGCCCAGCTCGGTCAGGCGCGTGCTGCTGCCAACCAGGGCGACCGCCGCGGCCAGGTGACTGCAGCACTTCGTGTGCTCAGCGCGGGCGCGAAGGGCTACTCGCGAGCCGAGGCTCTCAAGAGCGCCTGCGACGGCTTCGAAGCGCTCGGTGAGTACGATCAGGCGCAGCAGTTCTGCGATCTGCTCCTGTCGGAGTTCCGTGGAACCGCCGCTGCTCAGCAGGTCGCTCAGCGTCGCAAGGCCCAGCTCAAGCCGGCGGCAGCTCCCGCTCGCAAGTCGATCGACATGGAGAGCGAAGACAAGAAGGCGGCTGACATGCCCGCCGTCGCTCACTGAGCACCTCACCGGACTTGCTGTGCGATGAGTGCCGACATCGGCGCCACCTGCCTCTTGTCCTTTGACACCGCGGATTTGCGGTCGCTAGCATCGACTCCGCGTTTCCCCGCGAAAATACTCTTCGCTGACGTTCCCTCCCGGAGAACTCCCCACATGCTCAAAGGCAAAACTCCGCTCATTGTCGCGCTTGGTCTCGGCCTCGTCGCAGGCGTGATCGCGTACTCAGCGGTGAAGAAGAAGGAGATGGACGTGCGCAAGGGCTGGAACCTCGTGCCCGTCGTCGTCGCCGCCGTCGACATCTCCGAAGGCACGGTCGTCACGATGGAGATGATCAGCCAGCGCTCGATCCCCGAGCAGTTCGTGACCTCGTCCGTCGTGAAGCCCGACTCGGCCTCGTACATCGTGAACCAGAAGGTGCTCGTGCCGCTGCAGGGTGGCGACCCGCTGCTGTGGAGCCAGTTCGAGACGACGAAGGCCGCCGAGCGTCTGTCGACGAAGGTGCAGAAGAAGGCCCGCGCCGTCACCATCGAGACCAAGGGCGCGCAGTCGGTCGGTGGCTGGGTTCGCCCGAACGATCACGTCGACATCATCGGCACCTTCAAGGATCCCGCGACGGGCGAGCAGGTCGCAGTCACGCTGCTGCAGAACGTGATCGTGCTCGCGACGGGCAAGATCACGGGCACCACCAACATCAACCTCGTGCCCGATGGCCAGCGTGAGTACGCGAACGTCTCGCTGCTGGTGATTCCAGAAGAGGCCGAGATTCTCGTGCTCGCGCAGGAGCTCGGCGCGCTGACACTGTCGCTTCGCAACGAAGACGACATCGACGTGCTCGAGGAGCGCGGCCGCGCCACCATCAACACGCTGCTCTCCGGCGAGCGCACCAAGGTTCTCCAGGCGAAGCGCTTCAACACCATTCAGGTCATCAAGGGGTCGGCCGCGACCGAAAGCCGTACGGCCGCCCCGGCGGAGTAATCGACCATGCTGAAGGGTCTCGTCGCGCTGCTGGTCACCGGGTCGGTCTTCTTCCTCTGCCTGGTGGTGATGGGCGTTCTGTCCAAAGCGTTCGAGCAGTACCAGGAGCGGTACATCGTCAAATCGATGAACGACTTGTCGGACATGTTCCTCTTCATCGACCCGCGCCAGATGCTGGTGCTCAACGTCGCCTCGATGGCGCTGCTCGGGTTGTTCTCGTACTTCGTCATCAACCCGCTCGTGTGCGTCGGCGCCACGATCTTCGGCTTCTTCCTGCCGATGATCATGGTGAAGCACTACCGGAAGAAACGAATCAAGAAGTTCAACCATCAGCTCGTCGACGCGCTGCAGGCCATGGCGAACGCGTTCAAGGCCGGCCTCACGTTCCAGCAGGCGACCGAGCAGATCGCGAAGGACAGCTACCCGCCGCTCCAGCAGGAGTTCGGGTTGTTCACGAAGGAAGTGAAGCTGGGCGTGCCGATGGAAGAGGCGCTCAACAACATGGCCCGCCGCGTGGGCAGCGACGACATGGATCTCGTGGCGACCGCGACCAACATCTCCCGTCAGCTCGGCGGCAACATGGCCGAGATGTTCGAGACGCTGTCGAGCACCATTCGGGAGCGGTTCCGTCTCGAAGGCAAGATCGAGGCGCTCGTCGCGCAGGGCAAGCTGCAGGGCTGGGTCGTCTCGGCGATGCCGCTCATTCTCGGCGTGGTGCTCAACTACATGCGCCCCGATCTCATGCAGCCGATGCTCGATCACTGGTTCGGCTACGTGCTCGTCGCCGCGATCATGCTGATGGAGATCCTCGGGGTCCTCATCATCCGCCGCATCACCAACATCGACATCTGACGTCACACAGGAACGCTCATGGATCCGTTGACGACAATCTTGATGGTGCTGACGGCGATGCTGACCGTCGCCGCCGTCGCGCTGTTCTCGATGAGCCTCTACGCGAACATGCTCGAGCAGTTCGTGGTCGAGGTGCAGGAGGAGTCTGCAGGTGGTGTGCAGGGTGCCGGGGCAGTCGCCGTTCGCAAGCTGGGCACCATCAACCGCCGCTTCATGTGGCCCGGCTACGAGTCGGGCATGGGCCGAAAGCTCATCAAGGCGGGCGAGTCGAGCAACTGGAAGGCCGAAGACATCATGGCCTTTCAGGAGATCGGCTTCGTGGTTGGCGTGCTGTTCGGTCTGCTCGTCGCGAACTTCTTCAACGTCAACCTGCTGTGGTCGCTCGTCGGCGCGCTGATCGGCATCTTCTACCCGATCATCTGGATCAACGACAAAGTCACCAAGCGCCACCTCGCCATCAGCCGTGCGCTTCCCTTCAACCTCGACCTGCTCACGCTCTCGGTCGAAGCCGGTCTCGACTTCACTGCCGCGCTGGCGAAGGTCGTCGAGAAGGGCAAACACGGGCCGCTCCGCGAAGAGCTCAACCTCGTGCTCAAGCAACTGAAGATGGGCAAGACGCGTGAAGAGGCGCTGAAGTCGATGATTCTGCGCGTCGACCTGCCGGCCCTCACGCAGTTCGTCACGGCGCTGATCCAGGCCGACAAGATGGGCACCAGCCTCGGCAAGGTGCTTCGCATTCAGTCGACCCAGCTGCGCATCGAGCGCACGCAGCGCGCGGAAAAACTGGCCAACGAAGCCCCCGTGAAGATGCTGTTCCCCCTCATCGCCTGCATCTTCCCGACGGTCTTCATGGTGCTCTTCGGACCCATCGTCTTCGCGTTCGTGTTCAACAACGCGGCAGGAACCTAGGAACCAGTCGTCGATGCCTCCTCCGTCGAAGAACCCAACCGCGCGTCCCCGAACTGGCCAACAGCCGGCAACCTCCGCGCGTCCTCGTCGAACGGGCGTCGCGCCCGCTGCGAAGCCGTCCTCGAAGCTGATCTGCTCGGCAGGCCCTGCGTCAGGCCAGGAGTTCCCGCTCTCGGGCGACGAGGTCACGATCGGTCGCGCGGCTGACGCCACCGTCTCCGTCCCCGACACCTCGGTGAGCAGAAAGCACGCGCTCCTGAGGAAGACGGAAGACGGCTGGGCCATCAGCGATCTCGGGTCTGGCAACGGCACGATGGTGAACGGTGAGCAGCTGCCCGAAGAGCGGCCCCTCGCCAACGACGACGTGATCACGCTGGGCGACAGTGAGTTCCAGTTCGTCGACGGCGCGGGCGGTGGTGCTGCTCAGGCCGACTCCACGCTGGCTCCGGCCCCTCGAAGGCCCCCGGTGCGCACGGCGCGTGCTGGTGGTTCGAATGGAACGGGGCGTTCGCGGCCCGTTCGCACCTCTCGCAACAGCGAAGATCCGGCGGTTGCCGCGAAGAAGCGTCGCCGGCTCTTCATCGTCGGAGGCAGCGCGCTCGCGGTGCTGATGGCGCTGTTCGTTGGGTACAAGGCGATCGCGAAGAAGAACGACGAGGCCAACAAGCGAAAGCAGGCAGAGGTCGAAGCGCTCAAGGAGCAGCTCTCGACGGCCTTTCAGGAAGCCAAGAACCTCACCAAGGACGGCAAGTGGGTGGAGGCGAAGGCGCGCCTCGAGCAGATCGTCGACTTCGATCCGACCTATCAGAGCAAGTCGATCGCGACGTATCTCGAGCGCGCCAACACCGAGATCCCCAACGAGCAGGCCCTCGAAGAGGCGAAGCAGGCGCTCACCAGCGATCAGCTCGGCAAGGGCGCCGGAGCCCTGGGGCGTGTGAAGAACACGATGATGGAGAAGCGGGTCACCGAGCTCAAGGAGCTGCTCGAGCAGAAGCTCGGTGACAAGGTGATCGATGCGCGCAAGCGCCTGTCGGCCAGTCCCCGTGATCTGGCCGCGATGGAACAGGTGAAGGCGATGGCTGAAGACGTGCTCGCCGCCCGTCCTGAAGATCGCGATGCGCCCGACATCAAGAAGCAGGCCGAAGACAACATCAACCGCATCAAGAACCCGAACCTGCCGCCACCGACGCCCGAGACGCCGCACCTCGAGGTCATGGCGCGGTTCCGCAACGGCGATCTGTCGGGCGCCTTGTCGCTGGCTCAGGCGTGTGCCTCCAAGAACGCTCAGTGCCGCGCCCTCGAAGCCCAGATGAAAGAGTTCGATACCAAGTCGAAGAACCTCGAGAACCTCTCGTCGACCGAGCTTCGCAACCTCTACAACCTCGACAAGAAGATCGCGGGCGGGCAGTCGAGCGATCTCTCGAAGCAGATCCGTACCCGCCTCGCGACGGTCTTCTACAAGGAAGCCTCGAACGCGAAGACCGTGCGCGATTGGGTGGCGGCGATTCAGAAGGCCCAGGTGGTGCTCGAGGTCGACCCCGGGCACCCGGGCGCTTCGACGATCATCCAGGAGGCCCGCACCCAGGCCCACGACATCTATCTGCGCGGCTACCAGCTGCGTGAGACCAGCCCCGATGAAGCGGCGCGACTCTTCAAGGAGGTCATCATGATGACGCCTCCAGAAGACACCGATCATCAGAAGGCCAAGTCGCGGCTCGAGGAACTGCAGCGGCAATGAAGCAGGGCGATCTCTTCGGTGGTTCGTCGCTTCCCTCGAAGGAGCAGCCGAAGCCGCGTGTCGAAGCTCCGGCTACCGCGAAGACGCTGAGCCTGCCGCTCGCTCCAGTTCAGGCGCCGAAGCCTGTGGAGAAGAGCGAGCGCGGGGAGCCGGCGCTGCGCGCCGAATCAGCGCCACGCGCCGACTCAGCACACGCTGAATCAGTCCGCGCCGAATCAGCCCGCGTGGAATCAGCGCCACGCGCCGAATCAGCTCCGCGCGCCGACTCAGCACACGCTGAATCAGTCCGCGCCGAATCAGTCCGCGTGGAATCAGCCCGCGTGGAATCAGCCCGCGTGGAATCAGCCCGCGTGGAATCAGCCCGCGTGGAATCAGCCCGCGTGGAATCAGCCCGCGTGGAATCAGCCCGCGTGGA
>CALRPN020000008.1:0-228987 GCA_943370055.1 Archangium gephyra | reverse complement strand
CGACGTTCGGGTTCGCGACGACGTTCGGGTTCGCGCCGACGTTCGGATTCGCGACGACGTTCGGATTCGCGACGACGTTTGGATTCGCGACGACATTCGGGTTCGCGACGACGTTGGGGTTCGCGTCGACGTTTGAATTCGCGACGACGTTCGGCTGCTGCGCGACGTTCGCCATCGGCGCTCCGGCCACAGTCGACCTCGCCACGACGGAAGGCGACGAAGCCGTTGGTCGGCTCATCGCTCTGCGGGCGCTCATCACGCCAACCGTCGCCGACGAACCGACAATCGCCGCGGCGACCCCCACCACGATCTTCCCCGTCGTCGTGGCGGCCCACGACACCTTGGCGCCGCTGCTCACCAGCTCTGCCGACTGGGCCCCCGTCATGGCCGCGCCAGCGACCGAGAGCAGCACGGCCTCTTTCACGGCCTGCTTCCGGGGCCGAGCGAGCTGCTGGCGCTGTGCTCTCGCCTCCCGCAACACGTCCGACGCTCTGCGACTCAGCTGCGTCATTCTTCACCTCCACGCGCCTGCACCCATTCTTCGAAGTGGGCGCGCGCCAATCTCAGCCGGGAATAGATGGTGTTGAGCGGAACCTGGAGCGACTCCGCGATCTCCGGAGCGGACTGCTGTTCGAGCTCGGCCAGCACGAACACCTCTCGCTGCGGAGCCGACAACTGATCGAGAAACGCCTGCACCGAGTCGAGCGCCTGCTCCCGCATCAGGCGCCTGTCAGGCAGGTCGTCGGTGGCGACGAGGCCCCCGGCATGCGGCTCCAGCGGCTCGCTCGGTTTGCGCGAGTGCCTGCGTCGGTAGTCGTGGGCCACCCGAATGGCGATGCCCGAGACCCAGGTCGAGGGCTTCGACTCACCGCGAAACTCGGGCAGGCGCCGATGCGCGACGACGAAGACATCCTGCAGGGCGTCATCGAGCTCGTCCTCGCGCACGCCCATTCCACCGAGCACCCGGAACGCCAGCTCAGCGCACTCGTCGTAGAGCGTGTCGAAGTCGATCGGCTCGGCCTTCGTGAGTTCAGGTGACAGGGTGCGGGCGTGCACGGGCAGTGCGTGGCCGGGCAGGGTCGAATCCGTCAAAAGACACCGCCGACGCCGAGCGAAAACTCCGCCGACACCCACGACGACTCGACAACCGGTTGAGATCCTTCGAACGCGATCGACGGTCGTGCGCTCGCCCTGCCCCACGCCGAAGCGAGCACTTCGAGCCAGTCGGTGAGCCCGAACGTCGCGCGAACGCCGAGTCCTCCGTGCGGCACCACGACGAGCGTCGACTTCGGAGCGGTCACATTGAGGCCCTGCACGAGCACCAACGCCCCGCCAGCGTCGAGACAGGGGCCTGCCCTCAATCGACCAACGGTGAACGCCCAACAGGCTCCGGCCTGTGCATCGGCGAGCTGATGCACGTTCACCGCAGCGGTCGGCGTCGGACCACCGTCGTAGCGCTGCGGAAACCCGGTGTGCACGGTGAGGAGCAGGACGAGTGATGTTCGCTCCAGCGAGGCCGAGACGCCAAGTCGGCCCAGCACCTTCGGCAACCAGCCCACCAGCACCCCACCCGAGAGCGCGAGGTGAAATCGCCAGGGTGCTGGAGCGACCGGCTCCACCACGACCACGGGCGTCGACACCTCAGGCGGCTCGACGACGGGAACCTCACGGCTCGGCGTCAGCGCGAGCTGAATGATCAACACCGCAGCATCGGCAGCGTCTTCACACGTGCGCGAGGTGAGCTCACGAACCGAATCGTTCGCTCGAACCTGCAGCAACCAACCAGACGTGCGCTCGGAGACGGTCGCGCTCGCCTTTCCAGTGACGGCTCCCAGGCGGGCCCGCACGACCTCAGCCGTCGGGCACGTCGCCGGAGCATTCCACTCCAACTCGAGCGTGGCGCTCGTGATCAGAGCGACCGCGAGCAGGCCAGCACTCAAGGGACGGCGTTACTTCTTCTTCGAGGACTTCGCGGCAGCGGCCTTCTTGCGCTGGTCGCGCTTCTTCCAGTGCAGGCGAATCTTCGAACGAACTCGGCGGTGCTTGCTCTTGCTGCGGGCCATGGTGGCTCCTTTGTCTGATGGTGAAACGTTGAGGGGCTCGCGGCCTAGCAAACGACCCGGCTGGGGTCACTCGTCATCGTCATTGGCGTTCGGCGCGGGGTTGGTGGGGAACGGAATGCCCTCGGCGCTGCGCACGTCGCTGGGCCGGGCCTGGGAGAGATCGAACTCCACCTGCCGATCGACGTCCGAGAGGGGCTCGGTGCCTGCGGGCACGGCCGGCGCGTCTGGCGTCTTCTTGACGGTGGCGAAGATGGGCCTCGTGGCGTCGATGAACCGGCGCACCTCGTCGAGGGGCAGCGCGGGCACGTCGTGGTTGTCGACGCCCGACATCGGCGTTCCCATGCAGAGCGAGTTGAGGATCGCCTCCTCGGTCGCCTCCATGACGGACTCGTAGAGAGGGTCGAGGCGCTGATCGAGGAGGATCTTCATCTTGTAGACCATCTTCTGCGTGCGCCGCGGCACCACGTTGGCGGTCGAGAAGCCGACGACGATCTCGCCCGAGCCGTGCGCGGCGTATGAGCCCACGCGCCCGATGCCGAGGCCGACGCGTTTGCACAGACGGGTGAGCTGGTGCGGCAACAGCGGAGCGTCGGTCGCGACCACCGCGATGATCGACCCGTAGCTGAACTGCCGGCGCGGCGTATTGCGGAACTTCTCGGCGAGGAACTCTCCGACGGGCAGCCCGGCCACGCGAAGGTTGTGCATCTTTCCGAAGTTGCTCATCACCAGCACGCCGAGCGTGTAGCCGCCGAAGACCTGCGGCAGCTTTCGCGACGAGGTGCCGATGCCTGCCTTGAAGTCGCAGGTGATCATGCCGGTGCCGCCGCCGACACAGCCCTCCTGCACCGGCCCGGCCTTCGCGTTCGCGAGCGCTTCACGCACGTGCGCTTCGGTGACGTGGCGGCCGGCGATGTCGTTCAGGTAGCTGTCGTCGCACTCACCGACGACGGGGATGATCACGTCGTGCTCCGAGCCGATGCCCGGGTACTGCTCGACCATCACGCGCGCGACGGCGTCTGACACCGCGCCGACCGACATGGTGTTGGTGAGCAGAATCGGCGTCTCGAGCAGGCCCCACTCCACCACCTGCGTGAGGCCCGAGACTTCACCTGCACCGTTGAGCACGAAGGCGCCGCCGGCGAGCCGGTCCATGAAGATGTTCGACTCGTTGGGGAGAATCGCCGTGACGCCGGTGCGCACGGGGCCGAAGCCGGGCTTCAAGGGCCCTGCGTCTCCGCGAATGATCGTGGAGTGCCCGACGAGCACGCCTTCGACGTCGGTGATGGCGTTGTGCTTGCCGGGCTTGAAGCGGCCCAGCGGCAGACCGAGCTCACGAGCGCGAACGCGTGGTGTCATGGCGATGGCTCGTAGCCCGCAGCGCCCGGTGGATCCACGTTCGCCGCTCTGGCATCCAACGGCGCATGCGACGCCTCGGGGTGCTGCTGGTGCTGTGCGGCGGTTGCGTTCGCCATGTGCCGGCGCCGTCGGCCGATGGGTTCGTGCAGCTCGTTCGTGCAGAGGTCTCGAATCCCCAGCCGATCGATCGCGCGATGATGCCCGAGGCGATGAAGCTGCACTTTCTGTTCGTCGCCGGCTTTCTGAGCGAGGGAATTCCCGGCTACTTCAAGGACAACGCCGAGGTCGTGACCGACGAGCTTGGCGCGAGCGCGTCGATGTTCTTCCCTCCGTCGGGTGGAAACCTCGAGACCGATGCCGAGCTCATTCGCGGCGAGGTGTCGCGGCTGACGGATGAGCTACAGCGGCCGGTGGTGTTGATTGGTCACAGCAAGGGCGGGGCTGGCGCGGTGCTCGCGGTGTTGCGCAACCCTGAGCTGGTGAGCTCGGGCCGGGTGGCGCACGTCGTCTCGATTCAGGGCGCTCTGCGGGGCTCTCCGCTGGCTGACGGCATCGTGAAGTCGTTGCCGATTCCGCTGCTCCACGATGCGTTTCGTGGGCCGATGACCCTGACGCGGGAGAAGGCCGAGGCCTCGTTCCGCGCGGCGACGCCATCGATGACGATGCTCGACTGGTACCAGAGACACGTTCGCTACGTGCGCAGCTCGGAGACGACGGGCCAGGTCTCGCAGGAGCTGGCCCTGACGCACGCGTTCGTCGCGACGCACGGGTCGGGTCGCAATGATGGCCTGCTGCTCGAGGAGGATCAGTGGCTGCCTGGCATCGGCCACGATCTCGGCGTGCTGCGTGGAGATCATGCGGCGTTCACGGTGTCGTCTCCGCTGAGCAACGGCACGTCGCAGACGCGGAAGGCGTTCACGCGGGCGTTGCTCAAGCAGGTGTTCATCGTCGAGCGCGAGTGATCACTTCTCGGCGACGATCTCGAAGACCTCGGCGTCTTTGAGCCCGAGCACGGCTTTCCCGTTCTCGAGGGCCTTTTCACGCGGCGTGTTGGTGAAGCGCGCGACGAAGGCTTTGGACGGCTTGAGCGTGACGAACGCTCCGGTCTTCGAGTTGGTGAAGGTGGTCTGCAGTTGTTCGAACGGCGCCTCTTCGAGCGCGAGGTTCAGCTTGCCGACGCTGGCGCCGGTAGCGGCCTGGGCTCCGTCGGCGACGCAGGCGAACTGGGGCGTCTTCGGCGAGCGGTGGAGCACTTTGAGATCGTGGCTCTGCGCGGGAAGGCCGAGCTTCTGCAGTGCGAAGGCGCCCATGCGGTAGCCGGCGACCGCCCAGGGGCCCGCTTCACCGTGAATCGCCGCGACGGCCGCGAGCTTCGGGTCCGAAGGAGGAGCAGGCGCGACAGGGTGCTGCGAGACGAGAACGGAGACGAGCAGCGAGAGCATGGGCGCCTCGTACGATAGAGTGGCGGCGTGAGCGAGCGGCCGTGGTTTCTCTGGAGCGTCGAGGTGACCGAAGAGGTCTTCCGCGAGCGCTTGCGTGACGAGGACCCGGCGATTCGTGCGCAGTGGCAGGGGTTGTTGATGCGCGAGGCGCGGTGGAAGGAGATCTGGCAGTACCTTCGGCTGCGCGACGTGCTGGGGAACTGGGAGAACATTCAGCGCCACCTCGGCCGCAAGCGCGAGTTCTGGGTGTGGCTGATCGACGGTTGGCGGAAGGATGGGTTGCTCGATGACGCCACGACTGACGCCGCTCCAAAGTGAACTCCTGCACGCGTTCTTCGCGAGGACGCAGGCGCTCTTCCTGACAGGGGGCGGGGTGCTGGTCGGCTTCGACTTCGGGCACCGCACGACGGACGACCTCGATCTCTTTGGTTTCCCCGAGGTGGATCTCGACGAAGCCGAGCGGGTGCTTGCCGATGCAGCTGCGTCCATTGGCGCGACGAGCGAGAGCCTCAGCCGTCACTCCGACTTCCGCAGGTGGCTCGCGGTGAGGGGGGCCGAGCGCTGCGTGGTGGATCTGGTTCGAGACCGCGCCCCCGCAGTCGAGAAGGAGAAGCGCCATCTCGGGACGCTCGTACTCGACACGAGGCGCGAGATTGCTGCGAACAAGGTGGCGGCGATCGTCGGCAGAAGCGAGCCGCGAGACCTCGTCGATCTGAAGTTCCTGCTCGAGGCGGGAGAGCCGCTCGAGCGCGCCTTGACCGATGCGATGTCGAAAGACGCGGGCGTCGACGCGGCAACTGCTGCCTGGGCGCTCGAGTCACTGAGAATCGGGCCGACGGCCCATCTGCCGGGCAACGCCGATCCCATTGCGATTGACGCCTTCCGCAAGGAGCTCGTGCTCAAGCTCCGAACGATCGCGCACACTTCGACCCCGAAGTGACGGCTACTTCGTCACCTTCTGCGCAGCCTTCACGGTGATCAGGTCGTTCACGTCGAGCGTCTGCAGGTTCGCGCCCTTCCCCGTCGGGATCATCACGAGCCGTTTGCCCTTCAGCGCCTCGGCGATCTTCAGCTTCACCATCGTCCGCCCACCGGCACCACCGAGCGCTGCGTTCTCCTTCTCGATGGACTGTGCGCGCGTCTTCGCTTCGGTCAGTGACGCCGTCGCCTCGTTCTTCGCCTTCACCAATTGCGCATCGGCCCCGAGCTTCGCCTGCTCGAGCTCACCCTTCGACGTCGCGATGTCCTTCGACACCACGCCACGCGCCGACTCCAGGTTGCGCTTCGACTCCTCGGCGGCAGCCTGCGCCTCACTCTTCAGCTTCTCGCCGTTCTGCTCAGCCAGCTTCTTCTCGCGAATCACCTCTTCGTACGCAGGCGCGAACCGGTGCTCTCCGAGGATCACCTGCTCGACGATCACGCCTTCGGGGCCGAGCGCGAGCAGCAGCAACTTCCGCGACTCCTCTGCCGCCGCGAACCGTTTGTCGGCCACGTAGAAGTCCTCCGACTTGAGCCGGTTCAGCGCGTCGCGCACGTACGCCCGCGCAGCAGGACGCACGAGGCGCTCCTGAACGTCTTCGGTCGACTCACCCACGCGCTGCAGCACGTGCGGCGCCTTCTCGGGATCGATGCGCCACGTCACCGTCACGTCGACCGAGATATCGTTGCCGTCGACCGTCTTGAACTCCACGTCGTCGATCACGCCATCGGCGCCCGCGATCTTCTGCATCTTCAGGTTCTGCAGCTTCGTCTCGAAGGTGTGCCAGTCAGTGATGATCGGCGCGAAGAAGTACGTCGCGCCCGAGCCGTAGACCTCTTGCTGCACTCCGCGTTTGCCGAACGGAGCGAGCTTTCGCGTGAGCACACCGACCTCGTTCGCGCCGGTCGAATGACACGCACACCCGCTGACGGAAGAGACGACCGCGACCGCGACAATCAACTCGAAGGTCTTCATGGTCATTCACCCCTCACGTCGAAGCGGCGGAGCAGCTGGTTGAGATCGAGCGGGTTCGTCCCGCCCTCTCCGTCGCTGGGCACGACGATCACGTCGACGCCCTCGAGCACCTCGGCCATCTTCAGCCCCACCATGTTCTCGCTGCCGACTCCACGCAGCGCCTTGTTCTCGAGCTCGGTGCCCTGCGCCTTCGCGAGGCGAACCGCGAGTTCACCTTCAGCCGCCTTCGTGCGCGTGTAGAGATCGGCCTCACTGCGCAGCTTCTCGACCTCGGCCTTGCCGCGCGCGTACTCGACCTCCACCAGCGCCGCGCCTTCGGCCACGATCTTGTTCTTCTCGGCTTCGGCCTGGGCCGCGAGCGCCTCTGCCTGGTTCTTGAAGACCGTCTGGTCCTGAATCTTCCGCTGCTCGATCGCCGCCTGGTAGCGCGAGTCGTAGCGGTACTGACGAACGAGCACGTGCGTCACCTTGATGCCGCGCGGAGAGAGATCGTCGATGAGCAGACGTTGCGCCTCTTCGGCAGCCTTCTCACGCGTGTCGCCCTTGTAGAACTCCTCGGCGTCGAGCTCGCCGAAGGTGCGGCGCAGCTGCTGCTCGGTGCGGGGGATCATCACCGAGTCTTCGTAGAGCCGGCCCGGGCCGATCTGCGTCATCACCTTGTACGCGTCGTCGACGCGGTAGAGCACGGTGACGTCGACCGACACGGTGTAGCCCTCGGACGTCTGAATCTTCAGCGCCGGCACTGCGCGCAGGTTGGGAATGTGGGCCGAGGGCTCCTGGGAGTCGCTCATCTCGAGCACCTGCAGGTCGGCCGGGAAGAGGTGCATGCGCTCGGCGCCCGGTGTGAGGAAGTACAAGCCGGGCTCGTAGATCTCGGTGTGCACGCCCTGCCCCGAGCCGAACGTCACCTGCTTCACACCCCACTGCCCCGGGAGCACGTAGGACGAGCACGAGGTGTAGCCGACGGCCAAGACGAGGGTGATGGCAACGACGGGCCAGAGGATCCGGGCACGTCTGGCGAGCGTGCCGCGCAGTCGTTCAGCTGGAGTCATTCCGCCGTTTTCCCCCGGGATCGCCGCTCCGTCGAAATTGCCGCCGCCAACACTTTCGACGCGGCGTGGATAGGAAGGGGCGATGAGTTCCCGGCAGACCAGCGACGTGAGCCAATTGCTCGAACATGCCGAGTGGGTTCGGGTGCTTGCGACGCGCCTCGTTCGCGATGATCAGGACGACGCGGTGCAGGAGCTGTGGCTGTCTGCGATCAAGTCGCCACCTGATTCGGAGCGGCCCGCAAAGCCATGGCTCGCGAAGGTGCTGCAGAACGCGGCTCGCAAACGGTTCCGCGACGAGTCGATCAGAGCAAGGAACGAAGTGCTGCCCGCGGCTGATCACGACACAGGACCAGAAGCGCTCGTCGGCCGCGTTCAAGTTCAACAACGCCTGGTTCAGCACGTGCTCGAGCTCGAGGAGCCGTTTCGGCAGACGGTGCTGCTCCGCTTCTTCGAAGGCTTGTCGTCGGCCGAGATCGCCGAGCGGCTGCAGATTCCCGCGGGCACCGCTCGCTGGAGATTGAAGGAAGCGCTCGATCGCCTGCGCGTCTCGCTCGATGCCGAAGGGCGCGAGGCGTGGCGGTTGTCGGTCGCGCCGCTGCTGTTGCCGAGCGCAGGCCCATGGCTCACCGCAGGAGTCGCACTCATGGACAAGAAGCTCCGCTTCGCCGTCATCGCCGCATGTCTGCTGTTGGCCGGCATGCTCGGGTGGTCGTGGCCATCATCAACGCGCACCCCGGAGCCGACATCACTCTCGAAGTCGCCGGCCACGAACACTCGCGTCGAAGCGAAGCCCAACGCCGTCGCTGTGGCCGTTCCCCAGGTGGTGACGACCCAGCAGGAAGCAGTCGCAGCAATCCCAGCGCCGGTGCAGCCCGTGCATGATCAGCAACCGACTGAGGAGCCACCACACGGCACCAGTGAACGCGCACGGACCAGCGCGACAACGAACACCGCCATCGATGGAGGCACCCGCTTCGCGATCGATCGCGACGGCATTCGTGCGGCCATGCGCTCGGCGATTCCCGAGGTGAAGGACTGCTACGAGTCGTGGCTCCCGATGCACCCGGGGCTCGGCGGCAGGCTCGTCGTCACCTTCACCATCGACACCGATGACGCGGTCGAAGGGCGCATCACCCAGATCGCGCTCGGAGACGCCGGCATCGGCCACGTTCCGCTCGAGGGTTGCATTCTCTCGTCGCTGTCAGACCTGCGCTTCGACCCGCCACTCAATGGACCGATCAACGTGAACTACCCCATCGTGCTCTCTTCACTCGATGGCGGTCGCTGAGCACTACCGCAGGTAGCTCTTGCGCCACCCCGCGAGCTGTCGAACCACGTCGCGTCGCTCGTTCAGCGTCGGAGAACCGCTCAGCCGCAGCCGCTGCTTGTTGAGCACCGAGAGCGCCTGATCGACATCACCAGTGCCCCGCTTCTGAAGCCGCCGCTCCAGGCTGTTGATGAGCAGCTGCAGCTCGGCCGCTTCGGGAACTGGCCGCGAGCTCGCACGCGGGCGCGTGGCGCGAACCGGGGCCTCGGGCTTCTCGATGACGGGAACCGGCTCCAGCGTCGACGGAGTGGGCTGCGACTCTTCCGCCACCGCCGGCTCTTCATCGAGCATCGTCGCTTCGTCATCGGTGAGCGCCGGCGCCTCGCGTGGAAAGAACGCAACGCCCGCCGCGATGAGTGCCATCAGAATCACGCTGGCACCGAGCGCGAGCGGAAGCTTCGACTTCGACTTCGCGACCACTGGCGCCGCAACCGCCACCGAGTCGAGCAACGCCTTTCGCGCGATCGTCGCTGTCGCCAGCTGTCCATCGATCAACGCACGAAGCACCGGAGCGATGCCCGACGTCCCCGGCGGCGCACGACGACCATCGGCAGCGTCTTCTCCCGCGAGCAGCGCTGTTCCCAACCAGCCCAGGGCACGAAGATCGGCGGCGGCACTGAGCTTCTCCCGCGCGAGCCCGAAGTCGATGAGCTTCACCGAGTCTCCGACGAGGAACACGTTGGTCGCGCCGAGCGAGCCGTGCACGATCGCCCACGCATGCGCGGCCTCGAGCACCGTCGCGACGCGCTCGAGAATGCTCACGACCTCGGCCGGCGGAATCGGGCCGCGGCGCGTGATCACCTGACCGAGCGACTCGCCGTCGAGCAGCTCCATCATTCGCCAATGCCGCCCATCGGGCAGATCGCCGAAGCCCGTCACGGTCGCAACTCCCGGGCTCTTGATGGCGTTCGCGGCGCGCGCGTCTTGATCGTTTCCTTTCAGCTGCGTGCGCAACACCTCGAGCGTCGTGTTCGCGCCAGTCTCGAGGTGCTCACAGCGATAGATCGTCCCGTAGCGGCCTTCGGTGACGTGCCGCAGCACCCGATGCGCGCCCACCGTCGACCCCACGAGCCGATCGACGTGCACCTGCGTCGTCTCGGGAATCGGCTGGAACGGCGTGCTCATCCCTTCACCGAGTCTGACGACTTCTGCGGCGACGTGGAGTCGGTGACAGCCCCTTCATCGACGCCGAGCGGTTGATACGCGCGCCGATCGGTCGCTTCGGCCTTCATGTCCTCGACGAGCGCGAGCAGCTGCTTCGCGTATTTGCGCTTCGCGAAGAACGCCTGCGCATCGGGAATCAACGGACCGCCGATGAACATCGCGAGCGGCAGTGGCTCGAGCCAGTCGGGAACAGCCGTGCGCAAGATGATGAACCCGACCACGAGCCCGATGCCCGCGAAGGCTGCGCGAGAGATGAAGTCTCCACCCCGCCACGCGCCGTAGCCCCGCTTCTCCAGGGCGTGCTGTTCCTTCGCGAGCCGGAAGTACCGCGGGAGCGCCACCTCGAGCAGCACCTCGGTCGTGCGTTGCCAATACGGCGCGTCGTCGGCGAACTCCTTGAACTGCTTTCCCGCCTCGACGAGCGCTTCCTGGGCGGCCTCTTTCAGCGCGGCCTCGGCCTTGTCATCCCAGACGTCGAAGGCGGCGCGGCGACGCTCCAGCAGCGCGACGAGGTGCGCGGTGAGTTCGGGAAGCTGGTACTGGCTCGGGTAGACGCTGCTCACGGACGCACAGCGTAACGCGACCGCCTGCGTTTCCGAGCGTGTTCGGCTATGCCGCGCCCTCCACGAGAGGGGAAGAACACCCGATGTCGACCGAGACGACCGCACCTTCGAGCCCGCGCCTGTTCGCGCGCTGGTTCCCGCTGGGCACCACCCGCTACTACGTGTTCCTCGGCGCCATCGCCGTGCTCGTGCTGGGCCCGCTCGGCGGCATCACCGCCAGCTACATGAACTTCTCGCTCGGCTTCTTCGTCGGCGGGCAGGTGCTCGCCGGCATTCTCGGCTCGACGATCACGTACTTCTACGGGCCCGAGGGCAAACACGGCGCGAACTACATGCAGACCGCCGCCGCGTCTGTCGCGTCGATGGCGGCCATGGGCGTGCTCATTCAGGCGATGGTGTGGCTCGGCCTCGAAGAGCCGCCGGTGTGGAAGCTGATCCTCTACTTCCTCTCGGTCGGCATGTTCGGCGTCGGCGTCGGCATGATCTTCACGCCGCTGCTCGTCGACAAGTTGCAGCTCACGTACCCGTCGGGCCTGGCGGTCGCGAACATTCTTCGCGCGCTCACCGACGTTCGCCTGCTCAAGCGGAGCGTCGGACAGCTGGCCGCCGGCGTTGGCCTCGGCACCATCATTCCCCTCGGGCTCGAGCAGCTCGGCAAGTTCGAAGGCGCTGCCGAGAAGGCCGCGACCGAGGCGGGTCAGAAGTACGAGCCGGGCGTTCTGGCGAAGCTGCTCTCGCTCGACATCAGCATCTCGACCATCGGGGCTGGCATCATTCTGGGCGCGCGCGTGACGGTGCCCGCCTTCATCTACGCAGTCGCCTGGGACGCGATGACGCCGTGGCTGCGCGAGAACCACTGGCTCGGTGAGAAGGAGCCGTTCCGCAAGTTCGCCTTCCTCGTCGCGCTCGGGACGATCATGGGCGCGGCCGTCGTCGACATCTTCCTGATCCTCCGGCAGGCGGCGCAGCGCATTCGTCAGGCGAACGTCGCGGCGACCGACGCTGGCGCGGTGCCCGTCGAAGAGTGGAAGCAGACGAACACGACGCGGCTGGTGATGTGGCTCGGCTTCTGGGGCCTGATGGTGATCGGCGTCTCGGTCGGCCTGCTGAACGTGGGCATCGGCTGGGTGCTGCTCGCGATCGTGCTCGCCTTCGCGATGATGCTCGTGAACGGCATCTCGTTCGGCATCACCGACTCGAATCCGATCTCATCGGCGTTCGTGGTGAGCGTGGTGATGATGGCGCTCATGGGCCTCAAGGCGCCCATCGAGGGGCTCATCGCGGCGAGCATCGTGTTCGTCGTGACGGCCATCGGCGGCGACATGCAGCAGGATCGGTCGACCGGCTGGCGACTCGGCACGAACCGCACGCACCAGTTCCGCTATCAGGTGATCGGCGTGTTCCTCGGCGCGGTGCTGAGCGTGTACATGGCGAAGCTGTTCATGACCGCGTACCCCGAGCTGAAGATCGACGGCGGCGGGTCGGGCCAGTGGCAGAGCGCGATGACGCTGAAGATCGCCGGAGCCGTGCGCTCCATCACGCAGCCCAAGGCGTTTCAGATTCCCGCGATGCTGATCGGCTTCGGCATCGGCCTCGTCACCGAGGTCATTCGCAAGATCGTCAAGGGCAACACGCGCTACCGCGAGTGGATCAAGTCGAAGGTCGGCTTCGGGTTCGACTTCTGCTTCGACTGTTTCCTGGTGCCGTCTCCGTACGCGTCGTCGTTCGCCGGCTTCGTGAGCTACGCGACGAGCGTCTGGTTCAGCATCGGCGGCGCCGTGTCGTCGTTCGTGAACTGGTACGGCAAGAAGCGCGCTCCGCCCGCGAAGGAAGGCGAGGCGCTGCCAGAGGACATGTCGACGACCTCGCTCGTCGGTGGCGGCCTCATCGCGGGAGACTCGATCGCCGCGCTGGCGACCGGCATCGCGGGCCTGCTGTCGCTCGGCAAGGGGAAGTAATGAAGCGGTCGGCGGAGCTCAGTCGACCATCGAGACGCGCGCGATCTCGACGTTCTCGTCGATCGGCGACGGCACGTAGTGCACCGTGAGCTTCTCGTTTTCGTCACGGCCAACCGTCTCTCCGGCGGGAATGCGCGTGCCGCGGCTGGCAACGTAGGCGAGCAGATCGAAGAAGAACTCGAGCGCGGCGTTGCCTTCTGACGCGGGAGCGACGAGCAGCAGATCGGGGAGCTCGAGCTGGCCCATGCCGAGTGAGAGCAACTCGAGGCGGTCGGGCGTGCGAACCATGCTGATGCCGTTCCACAGCATCGTGGGGAACGTCGCGTCGGTGGCGACGCTCACGTAGAAGTTCGGCTCGTGCGTGGCGCCCGCGTTGCCTTCGTAGACGGCGACGGCCTTCGACACCTTCGTGACGGCGGCGACGATCTGCGTGTGGCGAGCGAGGCCAACGGCGGTCTTCGTCTCTTCACCCATCGTGGTGACGAGCAGGTGCGCGAGGTGCGGAGGAACGGTGAAGCCACCTTTGCGGAACGACGAGATGCTGCGCGCAGCGGCCTCGTCGGCTTCACCCTTCGGCACCGGAGCCGGCATCAACGCGACGAACGTCGTGATCTGCCCGGAGGCGAACTCGACCACGTCGGCCTTGTCGCCGGGAGCGTGCGTGAGCGCGGGCTCGTCGGGAAAGAGCTCGGTGAAGGTGGCGACGACGGCTGCGGGATCGACCTGGACCGGAGCCTTGAGGAGGACGAACGAGAGCGCGGGCATGTCCCTCAGTGTGTCACGGCGGCTGCCTTGAAGAGCCGGAACTCGACGCACGAACCCGGTCGAACGATCACGTACTCGGAGGACTTCGTGTCGCGAACCGATGCCGAGACATGCAGGAGTTTTGGGCGCGGTCCGCGCTTCGTCAGTGGCACCGAAAAGTGACCATCCTTCTGGAGCACCACACCGGGCAGCACCGCGCCTGCCATGCCACCCACTCCGGGCTCGTACTCGGCGACCGACACCACGACATCGACCTGCACCATCGACAAACCAGGTTCGAGCCTGACGAGCCCAGAGACGAGGGCCTTCGGCGCACAGAGTTCATCTCCTTCTGGAAGCACGAGCAGTCCGCTGAGCAGTATCGGAAGAAGCAGTGTCATCTGATGGTGAGAGTCACGAGCGCCAGGGAACGGCCCGGTGATCACTTTTCGCGGGTTCCGAACACAGGCAGGTCATGACCGCTCTTCGTCGGCTGACGTGGTTCCTCGTGACGTTCTCGTGTGTCGCCAGTGCGCAACCCGATCCGGGTCGGGGCCCTCCTGGAGGGCATCGCGGCCCGCCGCAGGAAGCCCTCACCGCGTGTCAGGGGAAGTCCTCGGGCGCCGCGTGCTCGATGACGCACGATGGGCGAACGATGGAAGGCACGTGCTTCGCGCCAAGCAGCGAGCTGCCGCTCGCGTGTCGACCGTCGGGTCCGCCACCCGATCGCCGCTGACTATTTCGTGGTGCCGATCAACTCGCGAACGAGGGTGGGATTGGCCTCGACCTCTTCGAGCAGCCACAACAGGTACCGCACGTCGGCGTTCACGTTGCGCGCGATGACCGGGTTGTAGCCAAAGTCGTTCGCGACGTTCTCCCACACGCGATCGAAGTTCACGCCGACGAGCCGGCCATTGCCGTCGATCGTCGGGCTGCCCGAGTTGCCGCCGGTCGTGTCGCAATCGGAAAGAAAGTCGACCGGCACGTCCTTCAGTGACGAGTCGATCCACCGCCCGAACTTCTTCGCCGCGTACGCCTCGCGAACCTTCGCCGGAACCTCGAAGTCGCCCTCGCCGAGATCCTTCTCGATCACTCCGCTCAACGTCGACTGGGGAGCCGCCGTCAGCGCATCTCTCGGCACGTAGCCCTGCACCTTCCCGAACGTGACTCGCAGCGTGCTGTTCGCATCGGGAGCCACCGGCTTTCCACTCTGCGCGAGCACTGCCTTCCGCCACGCGGGCCGCAACCGCAACGTCGCGCCCGACCAGCGATCGCGCCGATCCTTCAGCTCGCGTCGCTCGGCATCGATGGCGAAGCCAAGCTCGATCAGCGGATCCTTCCGTGCCTTCAACTGCTCCGGCGTCTCGTCGAACATCTTCAGGCGCTCGGTGAGCACGAACACCTTCGAGCCGGCGATCAGCTTCACCAACTGCACCCGCAGCGCGTCGCGGTTCATGCCCGCATCAGCGCGCAGCTTGCCGAACACAGCCTCGATCGTCGGCGAACGTTGAGCCGCGGGAAGCTCCAACATGCGCAGCACCCAGCTCTCGAGAACCCGCACGTCGACGGCGGGCGAATAGCGCTTCTGATCCCGTTCGAGGCGATCCTTCAGCCGCTCGAGATCCCGCTGCTGATACCCAGGCTCGCGCTCGGCATCGGCCTTGATGGACTCCGTCGACTTGCGCACCAGCACCACCGGCCACGACAAGGCGCGCGGGCCCCAGCTGATCGTGTCGAGAAGGAAATCCCGCTCCCACGTCGAGCGCTTCTCGGCCATCAACGCGGTCAACGCCTCGTACGCATCGAGCGCCGCCTTCTGATCGGCACGCTTGAGCGCCCACGATCGCACGCCCTCCTCCGACGTCTTCTGCTTCTCGAGCAACTTCCCGCGCTGCATGCCCGCGAGCTGGCCCTCGGCGTTCTTCCGTCGATTCAAGAGCCCGCGCAGATCGTCCGACGTCGCGATGCTCGCCTCGGCGCTCTTCCCGCCCTCGTCCTGCATGATGCGAATCCACTCGGCTGACAGGCTCTTCGCCCGCGGGAAGTAGAGCTCACGCCGCTCGGCCATCTCGTCGGCCAGCCACGCACGGTAGCTCACGCCCGGGTAGCCGAGCACCGCCACTGCGTCGCCCGGCTTCACGCCCTTCGTCGAGACGGGAAACCAATACGCCGGCTGATACGGCTTTCCGTTCTCGTAGACGCGCACGAGCGAAAAGTCGCCGGTGTGACGGGGCCAGCTCCAGTTGTCGGTCTCGCCGCCGTAGTTCCCCACCATCTCTGGAGGCGCGTACACGAGCCGCACGTCGGACAGCTCGGCGAACTCGGTCAGCGTGAAGAACAGCCCGCCATCGAACGCGGCGAACGTGCAGCGCGTGCCCGCCTTCGCTTCACACTCCGCGACGAGCTGCTTCTGCTTCGCCTCGACCGCCTTGAAGCGCGTCAGATCATCCGCGCCCTCCGGCACGGCCGCGAGCACGTCTTTCGTCACGTCGACGAAGCGGCGCGGCACCTGAATGCGAAACGCCTTGGCCGGCTTCTCCTCATCGCGCGACTTCGCGAGGTAGCCGTCCTTCACGAGGTTCGCCTGGGGCGTGGAGTGCTCCTGCAGAATGCCGACGATGCAGTGATGGTTGGTGATCAACAACCCATCGGCCGACACGAAGCTGCCCGAGCAGCCCGGCAACTGCACCGCGTTCGCGAGCAGGCCACCGGCCTTCTTCTCGTCCCACAACTTCGAGAGCGGCAGCGAGAAGCCCTGCTGCTTCACCCACGCAGGCCCGAGCTCGAGCACCTGCTGCGGAGTCCACTTCCCTTCCCCGGCCAGCGTCACCGAGGCTGTCACCACGAGCACGAGCGGCAGTCTGCGCATGGCGGCGATGTACTCCAGCCCGCGCCGAATGGGCTTGCGGTTCTCCGAGCCAAAGACGTACCTCGTGCCCGTGTCTGCCGCCGACGCCCTCGCCAACCGCCTGACCAAGAACCTCAAGCCGCGCCAGGCGTGGGCGAAGAAGGAAGGCGTCACCGCTTTCCGCCTCTACGACCTCGACATGCCCGAGTGGCCCGTGTCGGTCGACTCGTACGAGGGCGTCATTCACGTCATCGCCTACCCGCGGAAGAAGCAGCTCAAAGCCGGCACCGACTCGCTCAAAGCCGAGGTCGTCGAGGCGTGCACGAAGGGGCTGGGCGTCGCGGCCACCGACGTCATCGTGAAGATCCACGAGCCCAAAGCCTGGGGCGAAGGCCGCTTCGAGAAATCGACGCCGGCGTCACGGCTGGTCACCGTCGAAGAGTACGGCCGGAAGTTCGAGTGCAACCTGACCGACTTCCTCGACACGGGGCTCTTCCTCGATCACCGCCTCACGCGAAAGCGCGTCGGCTCGGAAGCGAGCGGCAAACGCTTTCTGAATCTGTTCGCGTACACCGGAGCGTTCACCGTTCACGCGCTCGCCGGTGGAGCCGCTGCGACGACGACGGTCGACCTCAGCAACACCTACTGCGCGTGGGCGGAACGGAACTTCGCGCTCAACGGCTTTGCTCCCGGTCCGAAACACCGCGTGCTGCGCGACGACGTGCTCGCGTGGGTCGAACACGATCGCGGCGAATACGATCTCATCGTCGTCGACCCGCCCTCGTTCTCGTCGTCGAAGAAGATGGGCCGGCGCTTCGAGGTACAGCGCGATCACGGCTGGCTGATCGATCGCTGCCTCGATCGCCTCGCCACGGGCGGCACGCTCTACTTCTCGAACAACTTCCTCGAGTTCGAGCTCGACGATGATCTCTCGCCGGCAGAGGAGCTGAAGTCACAGCCTCAGGACTTCAGGCAGAAGCTGCATCGCTGCTGGCGCTTCGTGAAGTGACGGTCACTCGGGCGACGGCGAGAAGTACTGGTACGCCGCCGCCATCGCGACCGCGAAGACGAGCACCATGAGCACGGCGCGCACGAATGGCGACATGCCGGCCTCCTGCGACGGAGCGACGGCCATGGGGAGTGCGTCACCGATGCCGTAGTACTGCCCGGCATATCGGGCGATGCGGAGGAACTCGTCGATCACTGAGCCTGCATCGGCTTCGAGCACCGTGCGCGCCAGCTGGGGATCGACGAGCCGCAACGACAGCGTGCGCGCGAGCTCGACGCCCGAGGTGAGCACCGTGGCCAGCAAGTCGGTGCGATCCGAGAACGGCACCTTCAGCTCGAGGCCCGTCACCACACCCGCTTCTTTCAGCGGCAGTGCGACCACGTCCCCAGCGGGAAAACGCCACACGAGCGCGCCATCGCCGCGCGTCACACCGCCACGTTCGCGAATCGCAGCCTCGACGGGAGCCAGCTCGAGCGGAGTGCCCGGCGCAGCCTGCAGCACCAGATCGTACGACGTCTGCATGTCGCCAGTCTGTCACGGCCCGGGCCAAAGAGCGCTCCGGCTCGCGGCGAACGTGAAACGAAGGTGGAGCGCGCAGCAGAGGCGGGAGTCGACTGGGGAACCGTGAGACACTCAGCGCATGCCTTTCGAGCTGGGTCCCCTGCAGATTCACGAGGTCTGTGACGGCACCGTCGCCCTCGACGGCGGAGCGATGTTCGGCGTCGTGCCCCGCCCTCTCTGGGAGCGTCACTTCACCCCCGACGCGCGCAACCGCATCACCTTCGCGCTGCGCTGCATGCTGGTCATCGACGGCAAGCGCCGCATCCTCGTCGACGACGGCATCGGCACCCGCTGGGACGGCCGCCACCGCGATCTCTACGGCATCTCGAATGAGGACCGCGGCATCGACGCCGGGCTCGCCCGCGCCGGCCTCACGCGCGACGACATCACCGACGTCGTGCTCACCCACCTGCACTTCGATCACGCGGGCGGCACGGTGCGCGACGATCACGGCACCTCATGCCTCAACTTCCCCAAAGCGACGTACCACCTGCAGCGCCGCCACTGGAAATGGGCCCACCAGGCGACCGACAAAGATCGCGGCAGCTTTCGCCCTGACGACTTCGCGCCGCTCGAGAAGAGCGGGCAGCTGCACCTGCTCGAAGGCGGTACCGAGCTGTACCCCGGCGTGAACCTGTTCGTCTCCGAGGGCCACACGGTCGGGCTCCAGCTGGTTCGACTCGAAGCTGGAGATCAGACCCTCGTGTTCTGCGGCGATCTCATTCCCACGACCGCGCACCTCAAGCCCGCGTGGATCGCCGCGTACGATCTGTATCCACTCACGGTCATCGAAGAGAAGAAGCAGCTGCTCGCGCAGGCCGTCGAAGAGGGCTGGTTTCTCTTCCTCGAGCACGACCCGAACGTCGCGATGTGTACGGTGAAGGACGACGGCCACGGACAGGTCGTCGTCGACCGCGTGGTGTCCCTGTGATGAAGGGTGCTGCATGAAAGCCGGAACCGCGTGCGTCACGAAAAAGGGCGTCGAGCGTTGGAAGAACGGCCACCCGTGGATCTACGCGGCTGACGTCGAATCGGTCGGCTCCGACGTGCAGGGCGGAGACGTCGTTCGCGTCGAAGATTCGCGCGGCTGGTTCATGGGCCAGGCGCTGTACTCGAAGGCCTCGAAGATCTCGCTGCGCTGGCTCGCGTGGGACGACACGCCGATCGACGTCGACCTCTTCCGCGCCAGGCTCGAAGCCGCCGATGCGCTGCGCCGCAAAGAGTACCCCGACGACACCGCCTACCGCGTCGTGCACGGAGAGGCCGACCTCATTCCCGGCCTCGTCGTCGATCGGTTCGGCGACTACCTCTCGGTGCAGTTCCTCCACGCCGGCACCGAGCGTCGCAAGCAGCTGTTCGTCGACCTCCTGACGAACCACTTCAAGCCGAAAGCGATCGTCAATCGCTCCGACGCGAACGTGCGCCATCTCGAAGGCCTCGAGCCCGAGAAGGGCGTGCTCACCGGCGAGCTGCCGCCCGTCATCACCTACCGGGAAGGCCACGTGGTGATCGAGGCCGACCTGCTGCACGGCCAGAAGACCGGCGCGTTCCTCGATCAGCGCGACAACCACGTGCGCGCGTCCGACTACGGCACTGGCGAGGCGCTCGACTGCTTCAGCTACGCCGGCGGCTTCGCGCTGCAGCTCGCGCTCAAGGCGAAGAAGGTCACCGCCGTCGAGATCAGCGAGCCGGCCTGCGAGCAGATCAAGAAGAACGCAGAGCGGAACAAGCTGACCAACATCGAGACCGTCTGCGCGAACGTCTTCGACTACCTGCGCGACACGCTCGACGAGGGCAAACGCTTCGACACCATCGTGCTCGACCCGCCCTCCTTCGCGAAGAACAAGGACGCGATCGCGGCGGCCACGCGCGGCTACAAGGAGATCAACCTGCGCGCGATGCAGCTGCTCAACCCGGGCGGCACGCTGATCACCGCGAGCTGCACGCACCACATCGACGAGGTGAGGTTCGAAGAGATGCTCGACAGCGCGGCGGCCGACTCGAAGCGGCGCGTGCAGATCGTCGAGAAGCGCGGCGCCGGCAAGGATCACCCGGTGCTGCTGAGCCTTCGTGAGACGCGGTACCTCAAGTGCTTCGTGCTGCGGGTGCTCTGATGATCCTCACCGTTCTCGTCGCGTTGTCCCTGGCCCAGGAACCCGCTCGTGGCACCGACGGGCCCGTGACGGGAACGTCGTGCTCGGGCCCAGACTCCTGCAAGGTGCTCGAGGCGTCATGCTCGACCGATGGCGGCGTCTCGTCGTGGCCTGCGCCGAAGCAGGGCCCCGCGTGCGGCTGCGTGAAGGGCGTGTGCCACTACGTGTGGATCGAGCCCGTCGCCTGCACGAAGGACTCGGAGTGTGCGCTCGCGACCGAGCCTGTGCTCCGCGCCATCAAGGCCGCGCCGGCCAAGAAGAAGGCGCGCCCGTTCCGCCCCTGCAAGGACGGCGAACGCCAGGCCGTCTGCGACGAGACGACGAAGACGTGCGCCGTTCGATCGTGGAAGTGCTGATCAGCTCTCTTCGGGCTGCGGCAGGCCCGAGCCGTTGCGCAACGACAAGAAGAGCCCCGCCTGCACCATGAACATGAGCGCGTAGCCGATGGGCGCCGCGATCATCACGCCGACGCAGAGCGCGAGAATGCCCGCCATGATCATCAGGAACACGACCAGGCCCGCGACGAACGTGTAGCCCAACGTCGGCATTCGATGGCCGCTGCCGAGCATCCACGCGCGGCGCAGGGCCTCCATCGCCGAGCAGCCGCTGTAGACGAGCTCGAACTGCGCGAACGTGAGCGGCAGCACCAGCCACGTCAGGCCGAAGACCAATCCACCACCTCCGAGGATGATCACGACGAAGGGCACGGGGCCATCGAAGGCCTCCTTCAGGCCACTCGACGAGAACGAGCCCCCGCCCGCCAGCACCGCCACCGCGAAGATGAGCCCGAAGCCCAGCATCATCGGCAGCGTCACACCGAAGGCGATCGCCAGTTGAATGCCGCCGTAGCTCCACACCTTCTTCGCCTGCGTGAACATGCGGGGGATCTCGACCTTGCGGCCGTGCAGCGAATCGATCGCCAGCCGAATCAGCCCCATCACCCCGATGCCCTGCACGAGGATGGTGACGATCATGCCGATGAAGAGGCCGACCACCATCACCGCGATGCCCACGCCCAGTCCATCGCGGCCGCCGCTCGTCATCATCGCCTGACCGATGCCCGAGAAGAGCTGCATCACCACCTGCCCCACCACGCCGAGGCCCGCCATCACCGCGCCGGCGATGCCCAGCATCACGAGATCGCGCCGCCAGGTCTCGAAGCAGTAGTTCCACACGCGCGAGAAGTCGTAGTCGTCACGCTTGAACGGGAACGTTCCGAGCGCCTGGCGACACGCGGGACAGAGCGAGCCGGTGCGGCTGTCGGAGCACACCGTGCACATGAAGTTGCCGCAGCGCGAACACACCGAGTCCGCAGCTGACTCGACGTGAGTGGCACACATCGCTCCGGCTGGAGCGGGTTGAGGCTGAAGCATGTCGGTGTTCCTCCCGAGAAGGCTGAAACGCTAACCCGCGAGCCCCCACGGTCGGTGCACATTCGCGTCCACTGACGTACGCAGCGAGCCGATGCACGACGACTCCGATGACGGCGAAGTGCCGTCGCCCGTGCGGCGAATTCACGCGCTCGCCGAGACCCGCACGATCTTCACGAAGGCCGACGAGACCTACCGCCCGTGGTCGTGCCCCTCGACCGCGGAGTGTTGCCAGCTGACGAAGACCGGCCGCCCACCATGGCTGTGGCCCAGTGAGTGGGAGGTGCTGCTCGAGCGGCTCAAGCGAGACAAACGCCCGCTGCCCAAAGCCCGTGCCGATGGTGGCTGTCCGTTCCTCGATGACGGAGGCACGCGCTGCACCGTGTACGAGTCACGGCCGTTCGGGTGCCGCACGTATTTCTGTCATCGCGTTCGGGGGCCTTCGCAGCAGCCGACCATCGCGACGAACGATCTGCTCGACCAGCTCGCTGGCGCGAACAAAGGGTGGAACGACGAGGCAGAACCGAAGCCGTTGCTCGAGTGGCACGCCGAAGCCCTCGCCCGTCGCGGCTGAGCAAGCGTGAAACACTTTTCGGGCGCAAGCGGAACTCGACCAGGGCGATTCTCGCCGGCGTGAGTCTCGCGTGAACGACACGGTGGTCGGATGAGCCATTCGTCCCCGTCGAGAGGGTCGAGCCGCTTTCATCGAGCGTGAGCAGCGTCGTGCCCTGCGCCAGCAGAAACAGCTCGCGCCGCGCGTCGAACACCTGAGCGGCGCGCCGAGAGAGAACTCGTCGTGCGCGACGTGACACCGATCTTCGGCGCGAGTCTCGCTTGAACGACAGCCACGCCTGCGGTTCGCGCGTCCGGATACGTCGAGCGGCTCTTCGTCGAGTTCCCGGGAAAGCGCTTGCGTAAGGGCCAGCCAGGGGCCTCACGACATGAGAGGGAGCGTCGGCGCGAGGAAGCCAGCTCGTCGGGATGAGCCACCTCGTTGCCACGCTGCGGCGATGGTGGGGTTGATGATGGCCGCGCGTCGTGGTCTGCCGCACGCCCATGCGTCGCCTTGCTCTCGTGCTGCTCGCTGCCAGCTGCTCCTCACCGGTGAAGATGGAGCCGCCACCGCCTCCGAAGTGGTCGCCTGGGCTCGTCTACCGCACCGAGCGTGGCGTCAACGCGCGCGGCTTCCTCGATCGCAAGGGCCTGGTGCACGCGCACAGCATCTATTCGCACGACGCCTGTGACGGAAAACCGCACGACGCCGCCGGCGTCTACGATCAGGACTGCCTCGCCGACTTCCGCCGCGACATCTGCACCGCGAAGCACGACTTCGTCTTCCTCTCCGATCACGGCGACAGCTTCAGGGACAACCAGTTCCCCGACGTGCTGCTCTACCGCCCTGCCCTCGGCGATTCGCTCGTCACGCACGGCAGCGGCCCCACCGCCAATCAGCTCGCGTGCCCCGGCGCCGACCCGGTCCTGCTCATGGCCGGCACCGAGACCGCGACCATGCCCGTCGGCCTCGAGCGACACCTCGACAACCGCGCGCTCTACAGCAGCATGGAGGACTCGGCGATCAACGCAGCCAAAGACGCCGGCGCCGTCGCGCTCGTCCCGCACACCGAAGACTGGACGCCGGAGCAGCTCATCTCGATGCCGCTCGATGGCTTCGAGATGTACAACCTGCACCGCAACAGCCTGCAGAACATCGGCATCGCCGCCGAGCTCGTCTTCGGCAAGGTCGAGCTGGGCGACTTCGACGGGCTGCCGCACCCGGACGCGTTCTTCACCGCGTTCACCCTCGATGACCCGACGTACTTGTCGACGTGGGGCACCGTGTTCGCGCGCGGCACCAAACGCGTCACCACCATGGGCACCGACTGCCACCGCAACACGTTCCCCCAGAAGCTGCAGGACGGAGAGCGCATCGACAGCTACCGCCGCATGATGATCATGTTCGGCAATCACCTGCTCGTGCGCCCAAACGCCGATGGCTCGTTCGACGATCGCTCGCTGAAAGAAGCCCTGCGCGCGCGGCGGCTCTACGGCACGTTCGATTTCCTCGGCGCTCCCGAAGGCTTCGACTTCTTCGCGTCGGAAGGCCCGGTCACGAAGGAGATGGGAGACAGCACGAGCATCGCTGCGGGCACCGTGCTCGAGGTGAAGACGCCGCACGTGCGAGCTCTCGATCCCGCTGCGCCCGCGCCGACGATCACCACCAAGCTGTTCCGCGCGAAGGAAGGTGGCTGGGACGAAGTGGCGTCGACGACCGAGCCGACGCTGCGCTTCACGCCCTCACAGCCGGGCGCCTACCGGGCCGAGGTGCGCATCGTGCCGACGCACCTGCGGCCGTTCATCGGAAAACGAAACGACTTCATTCGCGCTGACCGCCCGTGGGTCATGGCCAACGCGATCTGGGTCGAGTGACCCAACCCCATCAACTCAGCTCGTGGGCCAGGTGCCGGGCGGAACCATGATGACGCCCGAGTTCCAGCCCCAGTCCTTCAGCGGCCGCTCTTCGATGGCGCCCTTCGAGTCAGGCATGTGGTTCCAGTGGAACTCGTTCACGTTGCCGTTGCGGCCGACGAACGTGTGCATGCCGCCCTTGGCGAGCCCGAAGAAGAAGGGAACCTTCGAGAGCTTGTCGATGCCCGACATATCTTGCTGCGTTCCGCCGCCCGCCGTCGGCCGGTAGTTCTGCACCGTCGCGTCGATGTTGATGCCGTAATACGGCTTACCCTTGGCGACCTGGCTCGCCGAGAAGCTGTGCTCGGCGTTGCCGTCGTCCGGCTTCTTCGCATCGGGGTTCCAGTACACCGCCTGCCAGCCGTCCTTCTGCAGCTCCTTCGCGAGGTCGGTGCCCTTCGAGCCCTTCGCCGCGACGATGCCGAGAATCTCGTTCCACCGGGCCGTCTTGCCAGCCGCTGCGTACGCCGCGCCGACGTTGTCCATCGCCCAGCCGATGCAGGACGACTCCTTGAAGTTGGCGTTCGGGGTGCTGCCTGGCTTCGCGTTCGCCGCGGCCCACTCCTGACGCTCCTTCTGCGTCATCTGCTTCATCGAGGAGTGATCGCCGTAGTAGACGCCGACGCCCGTCTTGTCGATCGCGTCGGTATGCGCCTTCATGCGCATGTCGATCGACTGCGCACCACCAGCGGCGAGCTTGGCGCCGAAGTCGTTCGGGCGTGTGGTGCGGCCGGTCTGCTGCGTCTGGCGAACCGAGTTGTCACCCACCGGCGTCGGGCCCCAGCCCTGCGCCTGCGTGCTCTGCGTGGCCTGAGTCGGAGCCGCCGGCTGTGAAGGCGCCGCGCCGGGAACGTTCAGCTCCCAGCCGATCTTGATCGCGTTGGGGTTCGTCGCGAGCGTCGGGTACTTGCTCACGTTCGCCTGCACGAGCGCCTGCGTCGACACGCCGAGCCGCGAGGCGATCTTCGACAACGAGTCACCCGACTTCACGGCGACACTCGAAGGGTTCGACGGCACCTGCTGCGACTGGACCTGGTTCGTACGGACTGAGTTCACCGACGGCATCAGCGCGACCTCTTGGCTGGGAGTTGGGACTTCAACGAGAGCACCAAATTACGCCAAGGAGACACCCGGGGACAGGTGGGTGCGCAACGAGCGGCCGGCGCTACTTCGATGGGTCTGGATCAGCCGGTTCTTGCTGTGATTCCAAGGGCTTCGGCTTGAGCAAGGTCCGCAATTTCTCCAGCAACAGCTTCTCGGCTTCAGGAGACAGCCCAAGCGGGCCGGGCTGGCACTCGCAGCTCACGCGACCATTTCGAAGATCCTGGGCGAAGGCGCAGACGCCGGGGCACTCCCGAAGCGGTGTGTCTTCGAAGAGCGCGAGCGAGACTTCTTTCGCGGTTGCGAGCGTCTCGGCGCAGGGCTTCATGGTCTCGAACAGCCGCGACCAGGGCACGAGGTGCTGGGTGTTGCGGCCTCGATCACCCGAATCGAACGTGAAGCCGATTCGGCACGCTGGCGAGAGGCCGGGGAAGTCGAGGTACAGCCGCCCGCCTTGAGGGAGCGGCCGCCAGATCGTGGCCGTCACCGCGACGCCCTTTCCGGCGCGGACCTGCTCGAGCTGAAAACACGCGTCTTCGGTTGGAGCCTCCTGCCCTCTCGCGCACCGGTGCCGATCGCCCGCCGAGAGCACCCGCGGCCGATGCAGCATCAACACGCCGGCCGCCACGTCGATGGTCACCTCGAAGCGGCCCCATGTGTCTGCCGCGAGCACGCCCGCGACGCCGTTCGACGCCGCTCCGCTCGCCACCGCGAAGGTGACGCTCTGGGTGCCGACGCCCGGCGTGAGCTCGACCTTGTCCATCGCGATGCCCTGAAAGGCCGAGAGATCCATCGGCAGCTGCACGTCCTTCGGCAGCTCGAGCTTCTGCAGGAGATCGCCCGTCGACGAGAAGCCAGCCGAAGCCAGCGGCGCCTCGAACACACGACTGGTGCGCTCGTGCGTCGAGAGCAGGAACGGCCCCGTGTACGTGGCCTGACCTTGCGTCAGGCGCGCTGCGAGCAACGGCCAATCGTGGAGCGGATCTTTCGTCAGCTCGAGCACCTGTACTTCGCCGCCGAGCCGTTCGGCCGAGGCGACCCACTCCGAGCGTGGACTCGTCGGCACGAAGCGCAGAACACGTTTCGCGGGGTCGATCTGCAGCGCGGCTCCGGTCATCACGTCAGTGCCCAGCACCACGACACAGCCCTGCCCGTCCGAGAGGCCCGCCTCCATCGGCGTCAATCGGCGACCACCGACCGTGAGCCCGGCGAGCCGCGTGACGGGATACGTCGTCTCACCGCCCATCGGGTCGACGACCTTCACGCGCGTGCTGCTCACCATCGGCGACTCGATGCACGCCTTCGTCACCAGCGTCATCGTGGCCGCGACGTCGACGAGGATCTCGGCGGGGGTCTCGAAGATCTGCCCGGGAATGGCGACGCGAAGGCCGGGGCCGGGAATCAACGGCGCTTCGACGCCGACCAGCGTGTCGAAGACCGGCGGGCCGCTCGCGCGTGGGCAGCCGAGCAGAACGAGCGCTGCGAGGAAGACGGTTCGCATCGCGGCGTCAGTCGATGCTGATGCCGCCGCCGTCCATCGCGACGACGGGAACCGAGGTGCTCGAGCCCGCGCCGTTGAAGCTGAGGCCCGCGGGCGGGTTCGGAATCACGATCGGCCGCGTGATGATGCCCGTGCCGTTCGGACCGATCTCGAAGAGCTGTCCCGCCTGCGTGAAGCCGTAGACGGAGCCTCCCCAGAACGCGATGCCGTAGACGTTCGTGTAGGGAATCGGGCCGTAGTTGCGGATGAGCGCACCAGTCGCCGGGTTCACCTGCACGAGGCAGTCGTCGCACATCGGGTTCGACGCCATGTTCTTCACGGTGAGGAAGGTCCCGCCGTCCTGCACCGAGACGATGTCGCCGGAAGACTCGAAGTCGACCGGCAGACTGCCGACCTGCGTCTGCGCGCCAGTCGTGGTGTTGATGCGGTAGTAGAAGCGGCCGTTGTACGCGACGAGCGTCTCGTTGTTGGGGTCGAGCGTGCCGCGCGGAACGAACGAGAGCGAATTCGGGTACGTGTTCGTGGTGTTGATGGGCGTGCACGAGGCGTTGGCGAGGTTCAGGCGGTAGAAGCCCGAGAAGCCGACGATGAAGGCGTTGCCGGCGCTGTCGATGGCGAGGTCGGTGATGTCGAACGCACAGCTGAAGCTGCCGACGCGACGCACAGCCTTCGTGACGGGGTCGAGGGCGTAGAGGACATCGGCGCTGTGTCCGTAGACGACGGCCACGACTCCGGCGTCGACGACAGCCGTGCCTCCCGCGGATGCAGTTCCCCCGGCCGTCGCAGTTCCCCCGGCCGTCGCAGTGCCTCCAGCCGTCGCAGTTCCTCCAGCGGTCGCAGTTCCTCCAGCGGTCGCAGTTCCTCCAGCCGTCGCAGTTCCTCCAGCCGTCGCAGTTCCGCCGGCCGACGCCGTTCCACCGTCCGACGCCGTTCCACCGGCCGTCGCAGTTCCACCAGCCGCCGCAGTTCCACCGGCCGAGGCAGTTCCTCCGGCCGAGGCTCTTCCTCCAGCGGACGCAGTGCCTCCCGCCGAAGCCGTTCCGCCAGCGGCCGTAGTGCCTCCAGCCGACGCCGTACCGCCACCAGCGCCCGAGCCCGCATCACGCCGAGGCTCCATCACCACGACGCCGTTCGGCCCGCACGTGCATGCGGAAAGCGTGACGAGGCCCAGCACCGCCATCAGTCGAAAGCCCATGCGCGACGACATACTCCACCGGTCTGCCGCTGGAGAGGTCCTCCGCGAGGGACACAGCGAACTCTCGGAGCGAGTTCCGCACGCTTGAGAATGGCCTCTGGTCTGCACGGCCGGCGCGCCTCTCACCCGGAGTCACCACATGAACGCAGTCACTGTCCCCGCCGCGCCGTCGTCGCCCCTCGCACCGTTTCGCTTTCTCCTCGCAGGCATCGGAGTGATCAACCTCGTCTCCGGGGTCGGTCTCGTCGGCTGGGCGACGGTCATCTCGAGCATGATGAAGTCGTTCTCGCCGCTGCTGCGGAGCGATGACCCGAGCCAGAAGATCTTCATCCTCTTCGTGGTCGAGGCCGTTGCGATGTTCCTGCTCGGCGCCTTCCAGCTCTTCGCCTCGAGCCAGGTCAAGGCGCAGCGCCGTTTCATTCTCTGCTGCGTTGCGTTCGCGAGCCTGCTGCTGCCGTTCTCGATGTTGCAATACCTCGGCGGCGCGTGCGGCCTCTTCGCGATCTACAAGCTCACGCGGCCCGAGGTTCGTTCGACCTTCGCCTGATTCACGGCTTCGGCTGGGCTCCGATGCCAAGCGTGAAGTCCTGCACCTGGGTGTCAGGCGGTGGCGTCAGCTTGAAGCGCGGGTCGACGCTGCCAGCTCCACCATCGAAGGCCGGAGCGGTGTTGGTCTTCAGGTTCAAGAACGAGATCGCGTTCTCGCTGCCGTCGGGATCGATGACGGTGCTCTTGAGCACCTGGGCGCTCTTCGGGTCGACCTCGAGCAGAATGCGGGTGAAGCGCGCATCAGGCACGAGCGGGTCGAGCTGCAGCAGCGTGCCGGTGCACTTCGCGCAGTCCTTCTGGGTGATCGCGAACTCGTCGGCGAGCTTGCCCTGGCCAAAGAGGAACGTGACCGAGGCCGAGAGCTTGCTGGTGCCGATGCTCGCGACCGTGAGCAGCTTCGCCTCGGGGTCGTGCATGTAGACCTTCACGCCGGCGAGCACGAACGTCTTCGCCGAGGGCTTCGCGTAGTCCCACCGCATGAGGCCCGGCTTCATGAACATGACGGTGCCGGTCGAGGTCTGCGTGCGCTTGCTGAGCTTGTAGAAATAGTCCTGGCGGAAGTCGGCGGTGAAGTCGTGAGTCGTCTCGTAGAAGGCCTGCATGCGATCGACGAGCGTCTTCACCGCCGGAGCCATCACCGGCTTCGGCACGCCCGCGTCGACCACGATCGCCGGAACTCCCGCATCGACGAGCTGAACTCCGGCATCGGCCTTCGACGCCTTCGCGACCACTCCAGCGTCACGCGCCGACGTGGCCTTCTTCGCGCTCATCGCGATGGGGTTGCCGTCGGGAACCTGAGTGATGAACAAGGCGAGGAACGCGTGGGCGAGCATGTGGAAACCCTCTTATTTCCGAAGGAAACGGCTGTCGTGCGTTTCGACGCGCCGGCTCAGCCCCTCTTCACCTGGGTTCCGTACAGGCGGCCGCGCTGCTTCACCGACAACAGCTTGAAGCGGTCGCGCAAGGCGCCGCTCTCGGGCTCGGTCAGATCGCCCTGCTTGCCCAGGTGTTCGATGCGCCAGGCGACAGCGCGGGTGATGCAGGCGCTCGCAGCGGCCGAGATGTTGAGGCTCTGCGTGAAGCCGAACATCGGCAGCCAGAAGACGCCATCGGCGAGGGCGAGCACTTCGTCGCTCACGCCGGTCCGCTCGTTGCCGAACACCATCGCGACCTTCTGGTCGAACTTCAGGTCGAACAGGCTCTTCGCGCCGTCACGAATGGCCGAGACCTGAATCGAGAAGCCACGATCCTTCAGCGCGCGGTGACAGGCGGCGAAGTCTTCGTACGAGGTGAGATCGAGCCACTTGTCGCAGCCCTGCGTCACCTTCGAGTTGGGCGACCAGGCCACCGTCTTGTTGCGAACGACGTGAATCTCCTGAACGCCCATCGCCTCGCAGGTGCGGAGCACGGCGGCCATGTTGAACGCGTCTTCGAGCCGATCGAGCACCACGACGAGGTTGCGCGTGCGATTGGCGATGACCTGCTCGATGCGCTCCTTGCGCGGAGCCAGCAGCAGATCGTCTGGCCGGGGAGCCCCTTCGTGCACTTCGTACTTCGGGCCTCCCCCGCTCACGCGCGCGCCCTCGCCTTCGCTTTCGCCGGCTTCTTCGCGACAGGCTTCTTGGCCGGAGCCGGCTTCTTCACGGGAGCCGCTTTCTTCACAGGCGCGCTCTTCTTCTTCGCCGGCTTCTCGACCTTCAGCTTCTCGGGCTTCGGTGCACGGAACGCGGTCTCGGCCGTCACCATGTCGCGCAGCGCATCAGCCTGCTTCACGCGCGTCTTCAGCGACGCCTGCGAGAACAGCCCACGCGCACAGGCGTCGAGCAACGCGTCGAGGCCTTCACCCGTCGCGCCCGAGAGCTCGAGCACCGCGATGCGCCGCTTCTCCATCGCCGCGAGGAACTTCGGCAGCGCCTCACGCGCGTGGGGCAGGTCGAGCTTGTTGGCGACGACGATCATCGGCTTCTGCGCCAGCGTGGCCGAGTACTTCTTGAGCTCCACGTTGATGGCGTCGAAGTCCTTCATCGGGTCGCGCTCTTCGATGACCGACGAGAGATCGACCAGGTGCACCAGCACGCGGCAGCGTTCGACGTGCCGCAGGAATTGGTGACCCAGCCCCGCGCCTTCGCTCGCGCCCTCGATGAGCCCGGGGATGTCGGCCATCACGAACGACTTCTTGTCCTTGTACGGCACCACGCCGAGGTTCGGCACGAGCGTGGTGAACGGGTAGTCGGCCACCTTGGGCTTCGCGCGCGAGACGCGGCTGATGAGCGTCGACTTGCCCGCGTTGGGGAAGCCCACGATGCCGACGTCGGCGAGCAGCTTGAGCTCGAGCGTCAGCTCCTTCTCTTCGCCCAGCGTGCCGTCTTGCGCGAAGCGGGGTGTCTGGCGCGTCGAGGTGGCGAAGTTGATGTTGCCCAGGCCGCCGCGGCCGCCTCTGGCGATCACGAACGTCTGGCCCGCCACCGACAGGTCGACCAGCTCATCGCCCGTGTTGGTGTCGCGCACCACGGTGCCGACGGGCGTCTCGAGGATCATGTCGGCCGAGCCGGCGCCGTTCATGTCGCTGCCCATGCCGTGCTGGCCGTTTCGGGCGCGGTACTGCTGCTGGTAGCGAAAATCGAGCAGCGTCGTGAGCTGCTCGGTGGCCTTGAAGATGATCGAGCCGCCGTTGCCGCCATCGCCGCCCGACGGGCCGCCCTTGTCGACGTACTTCTCGCGACGAAACGCGACCGCGCCATTGCCACCGTCTCCGGCCTTCACCTTGATTCGAACTTCGTCGACGAACTTCATGCGGCCCTCAGCGTGGAAAAACACGAAGCGGGCCGGCTCCGCCAATGAAGGAGGAACGCGACCCGCTGGCGTGGTGAAGCGTGAAGCGACGACTCAGGCGTTGGCGGCCTGAGCAGCAGTCGCGGCGTACACCGAGACCTGCTTGCGCTTCTTGTCCTTGCGCTCGAACGTGACGACGCCGTCGATCAGCGCGAACAGCGTGTGATCGCGGCCCACGCGCACGTTGTTGCCGGCGTGAAGCTTGGTGCCGAGCTGGCGGATGATGATCGAGCCGGCGGTGATCTGCTGGCCGCCCGACACCTTCATGCCGCGGCGCTGTGAGTTGGAATCGCGCCCGTTGCGTGACGAGCCCTGCCCTTTTTTGTGTGCCATGGAAGTCGAGTCCTTCTGTGGTGAAAGTGATGAACGATCAGGCCGAGACGCCGGTGATCTTGATCTCGGTGAAGGGCTGCCGGTGACCGCGCATGCGGGTCCAGCCTTCCTTCTCCTTGCGGAAGTGAACGACGCGGCGGGCCTTGGTCTGACGAACGATCTTGCCCGTCACCTTGGCGCCCGACACGGTGGGCTTGCCCACCTTCGGAGCCTCGTTGCCGCCAACCATGAGCACTTCGTCGAACTTCACTTCGGCGCCCGACTCACCCGCGATCTTCTCGATGCGAATGACGTCGCCTTCGGCCACGCGGTACTGCTTCCCACCAGTGCGGATGACGGCGTACATCGTGATGTCCTCGTTTTCGTTGAGCTCGTTCTTGCGAAGCGAGTTCCGGTCGGGGCCGACAAGGCTGTACGCCGGAAAGGGTGCCGCGTGTATGTCAGGTGGGTGAGGTGGTCAAGCCCTCGTAGACCCTGACGCTCACTCTTCCCGCATCCAGGCTTTCAGCTGGGGCACGATCTTCTTTTTCCACTCGGCCGAGTTCCGAATCCCCATGAAACGACTGGAGATTGCGTCGATCAGGCGCCCGAGCACTGCAACATGATCCAACCGCTCGGTGAGCTTCTCGTCATTGTCGTCCTTCATCAGCTCGGGCGTCTTGCCGGCCCGAACGTCGAAGTGCTCGGCGTCGAGGGTGAAGTCGTACGAGCGCTCCTGCCAGGTGATCGTCAGCCGCGCTGAGTGCACGAGCAGCCCGAGATCAGCGGCCTGGCGGATCAGCCGGGCATAAGGAGCGTTCACGCCCTTCACCGCCACCTCGGTGATGTCTCCGGCCGCGGCGCGCAGGGTCAGGCGACCGTTGAAGAGCACCTTGATCGGCTCGTCGTCGAGCACGGCGATCGGGTTGGTGTCGTTCGACTTGAAGAGAATCCACGTGAGGCACTCACGGCCGAGCCACGTGCGGCCGCGGTAGAGCGCTTCACGCGCCTTCGCCTGCTCTGCCTCGACCGGGTCTGCCACTTCCTTCGTGGCCTGGCCGTCGACGCCCGTGTCGCCACGGAGAAACTTCGTCTCTTCCGACGCTGCTCGGCGCGCGGCCATCAGACGGCTCCTTCTTTGCGCGGCGAGGAATTGAGCTCATCACCGAAGAGCTCGGTGGTCGGCGCGAGCTGATCGAGCGTGTCGGCATCGACGAACGACGCAGGCACGCGCGGAATGAGTCGAACTTCCAGCTCGGCCTCGAGCGCCTCGGTGATCTCCTCGACGACGCCGCGGCTGGTGGCCCAGATCTGCAGCTCCTTGCCGGCGAGATCGAGGCTCACGTCGAACACCTTCACGCCAGGCTCGGTCTTGCTGCGCAGGGTGCGCCGAATGGTGTCCTTCTGCTCGGTCTTCTCGCGACGCCCCGGAGCGCGGCCGTTCTTCTGCTCGAAGGCCTGCGACCACTCCGACAGCTGCGTGCGAATCACCTGAGCGGGAATGCGCAGCTTCTCGACACGCCAGGCGAAGAGCGCATGCAGGCCGCGAAACACCTCACCCGCGGGGAAGTCGGCGATCTCGGGCCGCTCGAGCGAGACGAAGCCCGACGCGCGGTCCTCCTCGCCCTTCGGGTCGATGCCCTCGAAGCCGCGCGTCGACAGCGCCTTCGTGAGCCACTTACGGGTGTCTTTGGGAATGCTCCCGTCGAGACGGAAGCGGGTGAACGACAGCGCACCACGGCGAATCGGCATGAGGCGCGTCGTCTTTCGCGAGCGCCGGTCGAATGCAACGCGAAACCGTCACTTCGAGGGAAGTTCGGCCCAGAACACGCCGCGGAAATCGCCGAGCTTGAAGCCACGCGCCGAGTCCTTCGGGTAGGCCACCTTCAGCTTCGCGTCGAGCGCGGGAGCAACGGTCTCTCCATGGCACGCCAGACACTGCGCGCCGACCCAGATGGCCTCGGCGTAGCCCGTGCGGCCACCTTCGAGCGTGACGGTGCGTGAGGCCTCGGCGCCCGACTTCTCCTTCGAGAGCGACTCCATCGCCTGCTTCACCCAGTCGGCCGGAGCGTTCTTCTCGTTGCGCAGCTTGAACGCGCTGCGGCCCAGCTTCACGCCGTCGGTCGAGAACTTCGTGGCGAGCGCTGGCGCGTCCTTCGAGCAGACGTCGATGGCCGACTCGGGCGACTTCTCCATCGCGGTGGTGAGCGCCTCCTTGAGCGACTTCTTGAATGGCATCAGGGCGGCCTTCGCCTTCACGGCGGAGGCATCGACGGGCAAGTCGGCGGACAGAACGAGCGCGATGAGCAGAGCGTGCATGGTGGCCTCAGAGCCGCAGACGAGGTGGGACGGTTCTGATTACCTTGGGCGCATGAGCGAGCCCTGGCAACCGAACTTCGGCTTCTACATGACGACCCTCGACGAGCAGCCCGCGTCGTTCGTGGTCGATCTCAACGCCGAGCCCAACGAGACGCACACGCTGCGACTGCAGCTCCGCGTGCCGCTGCTCAAGCCCCGCCCCGATGGCCTGCGTGATGCCTCCGAGCTGGACCCGATGGCCGCGTTGGAAGATCGCGTGGTCGAGACGCTGCGAGAGAAGACCGAAGCGATCTACGTCGGGCGGCTCGTCACCCGCGGCGCGACCGAGTTCTTCTTCTATCTCCCGCCCGCCGCCAGCAAGCAGCTCGACGATCTCGAGGCGCTGCTGGGCAATCAGGCGCCGTACACGGTGGAGTACCTCGCCGCCGAAGATCCCGACTGGGGCATGTACACCGAGTTCCTCTACCCAGACCCGTACTCGTACCAGTCGATCATGAACCGCTCGTTGCTCGAGCAGATCGAGCAGGCCGGCGACGCGATGACGGTCGGCCGCACGGTCGATCACCTCGCGTACTTCGAGAGCGAAGCGCAGGCGAAAGAGGCGAAGACACGCCTCGACGCAGCGGGCTTCGCGACCGACGAGATCAGCACCACCGACGACGGTGAGTTCTCGCTGCAGTTCCACCGCGAAGACTCACTCGCCGAGGGGCAGGCCGACGCCTTCGTGGCCGAGGTGCTCGACATCGTGCTGCCGCTCGAAGGCACCTACGACGGCTGGGGCTGCTCCATCGTCAAGGCGTGAGGCAACGCGATGGTGATGGCCGGCGGGCGCTGGGCGATCGAAACGTCGAAGCGCAGCTCGTTGGCGACCGACTGGAGCGTCGAGGCCCACTCGCGCGTGGTGACGCCCTCGACCGACACCGTGAGCTGATCAGTCGTCGCGCCGATGCGCACGACGCCACGTGAACCGCCACACAGCTCTGCCGCGTCCATCAGAATGGCACTCATCAACCGCATGAAGGGAAGCGGGCTGACCTGCGACTGGCCCAGCGCGTCGAACTCGCGCACGAGGCCCGCCGTACGACGAATTCGGGGCTCCACGAGCTGCAGCACGGCCTCGAGCACCTCCTTCGCGCGCGCGTCCTGGCCCGAGCGGGACAGCGCGTTGGCAGAGCGCAGCCCGGTGACGAGGCTCTCGAGCCGGAGCAGGCCTTCTCCCGAGTCGCGCATCGCCTCGAGCGACTCGTCGTCCGGAGCCTCGGCCTCCGACAGCCGACGCAGCACGAAGTGGTGATTGCTCACGACGAACGCGAGCGGGTTGGCGAGATCATGGGTGACCTGCGCGGCGAGCGCCTGCAACGACTCGGCGACGCGCAACGACTCACGAATCGCGGCCTCACGCTCACGGGCCGACTGTTCGATCAGGCTCGCCCGCGCGCGCGCCCAGGCCAGCAGCAGCACCATCGTCGACGCGGCCAACACCAGCGACGCCGCCACCAGCAGACTCAACCTCGACCACGCCTCGCCGAGCTGCGCCGAGACCATCGCAGTGTGTTTGCGAATGGTGCGCGTCAGCTGCGCCGTGGTCGCATGAACGGCAGGCACGTCACGCTGCTGAACCGCACGCTCCAGCTCGACGAGCGCTGTCCCTGCGTCAGGCCCCGCGGCGATTCGAACCGCGTCGAGCGCGGCGACGAGCTCACCGTTCGCGTCATTGCTCAGCTCGTCGAGGTGCTGCACCGCGATGAGCCAGCCGACGTCGTGCTCGATCTCGGCGCGGGCCACCTTGACGTCACGCCACAACACCAGCGCGAACGCCGCGAACGCGACGATCGACACAGCGACCGCTCCGATGGCGAGATTCCAGATGCGCTTCAACCAGCCCCCAGTCTCCCGGGAGGATGCGGCTTGTTCGCGCAATCGGCAACGAACGTCAGGGAGGTGCGGGGCGACCCATGGGCGACACCAGCAACCCCGACGGCGTCGAGGGCCTTGGTTTTCCCGCCGCGATCCACGCCTCGACCAGCGCGAGGTCTTCGGGGGGCAGTGCAGGAAGGCCCAGCGGCATGCCCAACGGCCCGTCTTCCTTCGAGGCCATCGCCTCGCGGCGTCCATCGAGCCCGGGCTTCACGAAGTCACGGGCGTTCTCGTGCAACCGGCGCTTGAGCACTTCGATGAGCACTGGCTCCCCGCTGGTTCCAGCGCGGAAGATCGAGCGGTACTCGCCATCGGGCCCGAGCGCGCCGTTCATCACGTCTTCATACGTCGCGAACGAGAGGCCGAGGCCCTTGAAGCCAAAGCCGCCCGTGTTGCCCGGTCCGCCGTCACCGTCTGCGAGGTCCGGGTTCGAGTGACAGTGCCAGCAGGTCTTCTTGAAGACGCGCGCCTCGACGTCTTCGTAGCGAACGGGCCCCGAGGTGCTGACGTCTCGCTCGAGCATGTCGTCGATGGGTTCGGCGAGCGGGGTCGCGACCACGAAGTCCGCGAGCAGCTCGGCCTCTGCGCGGGTGAGCCCAAGCTTCGGCATCTGGGCGCGAGGGTTGACCGTCTTCGGGTCGAGCAACAGCTTCACGACGACGTCCCGATTCAACCGATCGCGCGCGTGGCGCAGATCAGGAGCGCGTGCGTGGAGCGGAACTGCAGGCCGCGTGAACTCGAAGAGCGCCGAAGGCTGCGTGGGGAAGTGCTGATTGCCGAGCAGGTGACACGTGGTGCACGTCTTCGCTTCGAAGAGCGCCTGCCCCTTCGCCAGCCGCTCGCGTGACGGCTTCGGCAGCGGTGCATCGGTTGTGAGCTTGAGCCCACGAACGAGCGCGTCGAGCTCCGCGTCGGTGATCGGCAGCTTCGGCATGCTCTCGGCGAGGTGCGGCCGCAGATCGTACGGGTTGCGCAGATACGACTTGAGCCACGACGCGCGAAACCGACCAAGGCCCGCGAGCGGAGGAACGTCGACATAGAGCGTCGCCGTGCGGCGAATGAAGCGATCGAACGCGTCGCCATACTCCGCGCGCCCCTTCTCGAGCTTCGCGGCATCACCTGCGGCCCCGGCGAGCTCGACGTGACAACCCGCGCACTGCTTGTTCGTCGGCGCCGCGTGAACGTGCTCGATCTCGTGACACCGGTTGCACTCGAGGCGGGCGAACACCGCCTCGGGCGAGGGTGCGGCAGCGAGCAACGAGAGAACGACGGGCAGCATCAGCTCTTCGACGTCGGCTTCATCGGCTCGGCCGAAGGCTTCGGCGCGGGGAGCGTCGAGAGCAACTGCTTGGCCTCGGGATGCTCGGGCTGCACGGTGAGGGCCTTCTCACACGCCGCCCGCGCGCCAGCCGCGTCACCGGCACGGTTGCGGGCGGCAGCGAGGGCTGTCCACGCGTCGGCATCAGCGAGCATGCCCTCGGCAGCCAGCTTCTCGAGCGCCGCCTTCGCGCTCTCGTCGACGTTGCCCTTCGTCTCGGCCGACCGCAGCTGAGACTCGGCGAGCTTGGCCTGCACGAAGGGCTCCTTCTTGTCCTTGAGCAGCGTGTTGAACGACTCGGCCGACTTCTCGAAGCGGCCCAACTTCAGGTTCGCCAGGCCCAGCGTGCGCAGCAGCGCGCGACGATCACCAGCAGACGGAGAGGCGGCGAGCCCCTGCTCTGCCTGCGAGACCGCGTCGGTGAACCTGCCGTCGCGGTAGGACTTCGAAGCACCGGCGACGAAGTTCTCCCGTCGCTCCATCATCTCGTGGCGCATGCCGTTCACGCAGGCGTGGGCAGCGGGAGCGACCAGAACGACAGCAAGGGCAGCAGCGGCGAGCATGGGCTTCATCAGGGCTCCTTGGACGGCGGCAGGTTCTGCAGACGAACGACGGAATCGTTCCACAGGTTCCAACGGGGTGGGCATCGGGCGAACGTCGGTTGGATGCCGGCGGCCCGCAAACCGTGCGCGCGGCGTCTCATTGGTCCGATTTCAGACAGGAAAGAGTCTCGCTCGTCGGTGGGCCCCAAGTTCGTTACAAGGCCCCTCGTGAATTCGACTCTTGGGTATGGGCTGGTGTTGGCTGGGCTTGGTTTCGCGGCGTTCGCTGCAGTCGTTGGCCTGGTCACTGGCATGACACGACGCGAGAGCGCGCTGCCGTGGGTGCAGCGCGCCATCTACGGCTTCGCGGCCTCGATGATCCTCTCGAACCTCGTGATGGTGAAGGCGCTGCTCGAGCACGACTTCTCGGTGAAGTACGTGTCGCAGGTCGGCAGCCGCGCGACGCCAACCATCTTCACGATCGTCTCGCTGTGGAGCGCGCTCGAGGGCTCGATTCTCTTCTGGGGCGCGATCATGGGCGTGTACCTGCTCGCCTTCGCGCTCACGTATCGCAACGAGCACGGGCGCTACATGCAGCTGTCGCTCGGCGTGATGGCGGCGGTGGCGACGTTCTTCGCGTTCCTCATCGCGGGCCCGGCGAACCCGTGGGGCCACATCGCGAACCCGCTCTCGGATGGCCCGGGACCCAACCCGCTGCTGCAGAACCACGTGCTGATGATCATCCACCCGCCCATGCTGTACCTCGGGTACGTCGGCATGACGGTGCCGTTCGGCATCGCGGCCGGAGCGCTGTTGCGGGGTGAGCTCGGCGACGCGTGGCTGGTGCCGCTGCGAAAGTGGACGCTGGTGCCGTGGCTGTTCCTCTCGATTGGCATCATCCTCGGCTCGTGGTGGGCGTACGCGGTGCTCGGTTGGGGCGGCTACTGGGCGTGGGACCCGGTCGAGAACGCGTCGTTCATGCCGTGGCTGACCGCGACGGCGTTCATGCACTCGACGATGGTGCTCGAGCGGAAGAAGTCGCTGAAGCTGTGGACGATCGCGCTTGCGCTCGGCAGCTTCGTGCTCACCGTCATCGGCACCTTCATGACGCGCTCGGGTGTCTTCAACTCGGTGCACGCATTCACCCAGTCTGACATCGGCCCCACCTTCCTGGTGTTCATCGCCATCATCCTCGTGTTCAGCGTGCTGCTGCTCACCTTCCGCGGCCACCTGCTCGTCGCCGAGAGCCACCTCGAGACCGTCATCTCGCGCGAGGGCTCGATTCTGGTGAACAATCTCGTGTTCGTCGCGCTGACGTTCACCGTGCTCCTCGGCACCCTCTTCCCGCTCGTCACCGAGGCGCTGCAGCAGAAGAAGATCAGCGTCGGTGAGCCGTACTTCAACACCATGGCGTTGCCGCTCGGGCTCTTGATGCTCTTCCTCATGGGCGTCGGCCCGATGCTGCCGTGGGGCAAGGCCGATCCGAAGGTGCTGCGGCAGCAGTTCTTCATTCCCAGCGCGATCGGGCTCGCGACGATGCCGCCCGTGCTGCTGTGGCGCTACTCCGCGTGGGAGCCGTTCGCCGGCGTCGAGAAGACCTTTGGCGCGTTCCTCTCGCAGTTCCGTGGCGGCGACTGGATGGCGATGGTCACCTTCGGCGTGGGCGCGTTCGTGACGGTGGTGACGCTGCGCGAGATGTTCCTGCCGGCGCAGCAGCGCATGGCCGAAGCGAAGGAGTCGTTCTTCACGGCCTTCGTCTCGTCTGCCAGCCGCGCGCGCCGACGCTTCGGTGGCTACGTCGTTCACCTCGGCATCGTGGCCATCGTCGTCGCTGTGGCGGCGTCGTCTGCCTACAAAGTCGCGGCCGAGAAGACCGTGCGCGCCGGAGAAACGCTGAAGGTCGGCCAGTACACGGTTCGCTTCGACAAGCTCTCGCAGGGCAAAGAGCCGCACCGCGACTGGATCGCCGCCGATCTCACGATCATCGGCCCCGATGGCGTCGAGACGAAGCACGTCGGCTCCGATGCGCCGCGCATGAACTACTACGAGCGCTCGAACGACCCGATCGGCTCGCCGCTGGTGCAGGAGATGGTGTGGCGCGACATCTACGTCTCGCTGCGCACGTTCGACTCGCAGAACAAGACCGCGACCTTCAACGCCTGGGTGTTCCCGCTCGTCGGGTGGATCTGGTACGCGATTCCGCTGCTGGTGATCGGCACGCTCATCGCGCTCTGGCCGCAGCGAAAGACGATCGCGGCGGTGAAGCCTGAGACCGCGCCGTCGAACGCCGCCACGGGGACGACATGAAGAAGGCAGGCCCCGTCATCGCGCTGGCCGTCATCGGCCTGCTCATCTTCGTGCTCTTCAAGGCCTTCGGCACCGACCCGCACGAGGTGCCGTTTCTGCTCTCGGGCAAGAAGGCGCCGAACTTCAAGATCAAGCGCCTCGACACCGATCAGGAAGTGACGCTCGATCAGTTCAAGGGTCGCCCCATCGTCCTCAACTTCTGGGCGACGTGGTGTGGCCCCTGCAAGATGGAGCACCCGGTGCTCGAGTACGCGTGGCGCAAGTACGAGAAAGACGCCGTGTTCCTCGGCATCGTGTTCGAGGACACCGAGGAGAACACGAAGCGGTTCCTCGTCGACAACGGCTACACCTTCCCGCAGCTGTTCGACCCCAAGTCGACGGTCGCGGTGGACTTCGGCGTGTCGGGCGTGCCCGAGACGTACTTCATCACGCGTGACGGGATCATTCAGGGCAAGGTCGCAGCGCCCTTCACCGACCCGATGCAGATCGACATGCGCATGCGGGGGATTCTCAAGTGACGGCGCTCGCACTCGCACTCTCGTTGGCGCTGGGCCAGGGCTACGCACCGCAACGGCAGGGGCTCGACCCGCTCGAGGCTGAAAAAGAAGCGCGCGTGATGCGGCTGGGAAAACAGCTGCGCTGCGCCGTGTGTCAGGGCGTCTCCATCGCCGACTCTCCGGCCTCGATGGCCCGTGCACAGCTCGACAAGGTTCGTGAGCTCGTGTCGGAAGGAAAGAGCGACCAGGAGATCTACGACTACTTCATCGAGCGCTACGGCGAGTGGGTGCTGCTGCAGCCGACCACGGGCGGGCTCAACTCGGTCTTGTGGCTGGGGCCGGTCGCGCTGCTCGGGCTCGGGCTGGTGGTGATCGTGATGCAGTCGAAGAAGAAGCGCGCCGTGGCTCCCGAAGCGGCGAGCGCGGCAGTTCCCGAGGGCGCTGCGGCGCCTGCTCAGTCCACCGAAGACGCCCTGCTCGCGCAGGTGCGCGCTGACCTGGAGAAGTGATGGCTGCCCCCGAGACGAACTGGCTGCCTGGCATTCTGGTGACCGCTGCGGGTGTCGTCGGCTCGCTGGCGTTCCTGTTTCTCGCCAAGCGTGGTGGCCCCGAAAAGGACGCTCCGCCTGATGACTTGAACGCGCGCTACCAGACGGTGATCGGCGAGCTCAAGGAGCACAAGGCCAACAAGCACCTGCTCCCTGCCGACTCGTGGGAGACCGAGAAGCAGCGGCTCGAGGCGCTGGCGGTGTCGTTGCTCAAGCAGCGCGACACGCACAAACACGAGGCGCTCAAGGCCGAGGCGCGGGCCGAGCGGAAGGCCCAGGCGACGGCGACCGAGACCGGGTTGCTCGCGAAGAACCCCCAGCTCAAGGGCGCAGTGCTCGGTGGCGCCGTGGTGCTCTTCTTCGCGGTGCTGTGGATCTCGCTCAACGAGGCGACCAAGCCACGCGCCGACGGCATGGAGGCGACGGGCATGATGGCAGGCGGCCAGATGCCGCCCCAGGAGCCCGAGCAGCCGCAGCAGGACTTCAAGCTCGAGTCACTGCTGGCCGCCGTGCAGAAGTCGCCTGACGACATCGACGCGCTCGCTGAGGCGGGCCTGTACCTGATCAGCAAGCAGGGCTTTCAGGAGGCTCGGCCGTTCATTCAGCGCGCCTCGATGCTCGACCCGTTCCACGTGAAGACGCGCGTGTGTCGCGGCATCATGCTGGCGGTGGACGGCGACGTGACGACCTCGTTGTCCGAGCTCGAGCGCCTCGCTGCGCTCTACCCCGACGCGTACGCGGGGAATCTCTACGCCGGCATGCTCTCGATGGATCAGAACGATCCCGGTCGCGCCGTTCGCAACTTCGAGGCGTACGTGGGCACGGCTCCGCCCGATGAAGTGCCGCCGATGATGCGTGGCGCAATCGCGCAGATCAAACAGCAGCTCGCCTCGGGAATGCCTCCGCAGCCGCAGCAGTGATCAGTATGAGACGGCGCGCCTGACGGCCGGACGCTCCACCTGACGCATCATGGAGGGGATCAGGCGGGCCGGTCCTCGAGCAGCTCGAGCGTGTTCGCCAGGTGCAGAATCGACGCGAGCACCACGTCGGCCGCGGTGAACGTCGTCCAACCCGCCGCCAAACGTGCGGCTGTTCACGCTGCCCTCAACGAACCGCGACGGCCTTGAGCACTGGCCGCGCCTTCTCGAGCAGCGACACGAACTCGGCGCGGTCTGCCGCAGTGCCACGAGCGCTGCGGGCGATCTCGAGCATCGCGTCGAGGTTCCACCCGCGGGCGTGTTCGCTCTGACGGAACAACTCGGCCGCACCGACCACCGACGTGGCGAAGCGGAAGTCGTCAGACGCGCCATCGAAGCGGCTCGAGAGCATCGACGCCTTGAAGGGGAACGCGGCCTCGGAGGCCTCCGTGCCACGCGGCTTCTTCGCGCGCACCCGCACCGTGCACAGCGTGTCGCCAGCGCCGGGCTGCAGCTCGACCTCGTACATCGCCGTCACCGTGTGGCCCGAGCCGATCTCGCCCGCGTCGACCTTGTCGTTGCGGAAGTCGCGGTCGGCGATGTCGCGGTTCTCGTAGCCGATGAGGCGGTAGCGCTTCACCTGCGCGGGATCGAAGTCGACCTGCAGCTTCACGTCCTGCGCGATCACCTCGAGCGTGCCGCCCAGCTCGGTCTGGAAGATGCGCTTCGCCTCGAACAACGAGTCCACGTAATAGTGGTTGCCGTTTCCCTTGTTGGCGAACTGCTCCATCACGTCGTCTTTGTAGTTGCCCATGCCGAAGCCGACCGTGGTGACGGTGACGCCCTCTTTCACGTGACCGGCGATGAGCTTGAGGATCTCCTGCGGCCCCGTCGGACCGACGTTCGCGTCGCCGTCGCTCAAGATCACGACGCGTGAGAGCGACTGGCCGTCGAGCACCTTCGTCGCCTGCTGGTACGCGAGCTCGATGCCGCTCGACATGGCCGTCGAACCGCCCGCGGTCAGCGACGCGATCGCCTCGTGAATCTGCGCCTTCTTCTCCATGCCGGTGTGCGGCAGCACGAGGCGAACGGCGCCTGCGTAGGTGACGAGCGCGACCGTGTCTCCGTCGTGCAGGGAGTCGACGAGCATGCGCAGCGCGCGCTGCGCCAGCGGCAGCTTGTCAGCGGACTGCATCGAGCCCGAGACGTCGACGAGGAAGGTGAGGTGTGCGCTCTTGCGCTCCGACATCGTGAGCCGCTTGCCCTGCACACCGACCCGCAGCAGGTGTTTGCCGGGCGAGAACGGAGACGGCGCGGCCTCCATCGTGACGCCAAGCGCTCCATCGATCGGCTGCGGGTACGAGTAGCGGAAGTAGTTCACGAACTCTTCGACGCGAACCGAGTCACTCGGCGGCAGTGAGCCCTCGAGGAGCTTCCGGCGCGCCACGGTGTACGACGCAGTGTCGACGTCGGCTGCGAAGGTTGAGAGGTGATCCTTCTCGGCGAGCGTCCACGCGTTGACGCCGTAGTCGCCGTACGACTCGGTGGAGTCGACTCGATCGCCGAGCCCAGCCACTACCGCTCCGTAGCCAGCGCTTCCCTTCCCCGCGAAGGCGTAGGAGCCGCCCCCACCTCGGCCTCCGCCGATGGTCCCGAGCCCACCAAGCCCGACGCCCATGGAGTGACCGAGAGCCGAGGAGCCTGAGGCTCCCTCGACTGCCAGCCCTCGCGAGCCGATCGCGTTGCCGGACGGCCCACCGAGCGCCTTGAGCAGCTGCGATTGATCGACCCTCGCGCTCTTCGCAGCCATCACGCCCACCTCGGCTGCGTGAGGCTTCTCGAGCTTCGGCTGGGCGGTGGCGAGCACTACGGCCGGAGCGGGATCAGCCTTCTTCTCAGCCGGCTCCTCCGCCTTCGCCTTCTCAACCGCCAGCTCGAGCTTCAGAGGTGCGGGAGGGCGAGACGAGCTGGTGCAGGCACACAACGACGCCACCGCGAGCGCGGACAGACGCATGAGAACTCCCAGGTGTGAGTGAGGCGCCAGTGCGACGGAGGCGCGGCTCGACAGACACCGGTCGTGTCAGCGGGTTCCCGCCTCGGGCGCTGGCGGCCGCTCGATGGCGTTCCCCGCGGCTTTCCAGCCCTTCATGCCTTCCGACATCACCGACACGTTCGTCCACCCGCGCTTCGCCGCCCGACCGGCGGCTTCATGCGAGGCCGTTCACATACGACTGGTGCAGTAGAAGACGAGCGGCCGATCGTGATCGGCGGGCAGCACCGACACCGGGAACTCGAGGTAGTCCTCGAGCAGCACCGCCCCCGGAATCCACCCTGCTCCTTCGCGATACTCGGGCGTGTTGGCGTCAACGGGAGTCGCCGTCTTCGCCAGAAACTGCGCCGCCGCCTCGGCCACCGCGATGTCCTTCACGATCGCTTCCCGTTTGCAGCCGACGAGCAGGACGAGCAGCACCGGCAGAACCCGTTGGAACATCAGGTCGTCGTAGCGCAGGTCCACTGGTCGAAAAAGATGTCCCCACGAATGCGGCTGGTTCGACACATGGCCATGGAGTCGACAGCAGAAGCTTGGGCCTTCAGTCCGAGTGCGCGAGGCTGCGCCAGAATGGCGGCCTCGACCGAGCGCTTCAGCGAGCTGTATCGCCGGTTTGCGCCAGCCGTGTTTCGTCGCGCGAAGTCGTTGCTGGGTGGTGACGAAGCCGAAGCGCACGACGTCACGCAGGACGTGTTCCTCGGCTACTTCAAGCTCGACGGGAAGCTGACCGGAGCCGCGAGCCCGTTCACGGTGCTGTACCAGATGGCGACGTATCAATCGGTCGATCGCCTGCGACGGCGCGCGCGGTGGCATGGGCGCTTGAGCTCGCTGACGGCAGAAGAAGACTCGGAAGGTCCGACGGTGCAGCTGCCCTCGAGCGATGGTGGAACGGTGCGAGTCGAGGCGACGCACGATCTCGCGCTGCTGACGAAGGGCGAAGACGAGCAGACGCTGACCTGCGCGATGCTGTACTTCGTCGAAGGCCACACCACCTCGGAGATCGCCGAGACGCTCGACATCTCACGCAAGACGGTTGGTCGAGCCCTCGCGGCCTTTGCGGAGCGCGCCAACAAACGCGCCGAGCGCTTCACCCCGAAAGGAGCCGCATGAGCGAGCCACGACCACTGCCTGACGCATTGCTCGAGCGCTACGTCGCGGGCGATCTCACGGGCGAGAGCCTCGCGAAGGTCGAGCGGGCGATCGCGGACTCTCCCTCGGAGCGCGCACGGGTCGAGGAGCTGCGCGCTGATTCGGCGGCGTTCCTCATTCGACATCCACCAGGACCGCTCGCGGCGAAGCTCGAGAAACCAAAGCGCACGTGGATGCTCTGGTTGCCACTCGCGGCGGCTGCCGCGGCGCTGCTGATCTTCTTCGTTCGGCCGGCTGTGGAGCCCGAGAGCTCGGTGAAGGGCTCGGTGGTGCTGACCGTGTTCCGCCAGCGTGGTGATGCGCCCGCTGAACAGCTCGAGAACGGAGCGACGGTTCGGCCCGGCGATCATGTGCGGTTCTCGATCACGGCTCCGGCCGACGGGTTCGTGGCGGTGATCTCTCGCGACGGCGCGGGCAAGGTGTCGACGTATCACCCGTTCGGCAGCCCACAGGCGGCCCCACACAAAGCGAAGGAGCCGCTGCTGCAGAGCGCGATCGCCCTCGACGACGTGCGCGGCAAAGAGCGGGTCTGGGCGGTGTTCAGCGAGAAGCCTTTCGAGCTCGCGCCGCTGCTTCAACAGCTCGAGCGCGGCGAAGAACCAAAGGGGCTGACGGCCGTCTTCGACTGGGTGAAGTGAGCCCAGTGGCCACCTTCCGGTGCCGCGTTCTGGCGTGGTACGGCACCCTCGTGCGGTGGCTCTTCGCGGTGGTGCTCGTGGCTTCGACCCTCGCTTCGGCGGAAGAGCGCTACGCGTTGATCATCGGCGCGAACTCGGGCTGGGAGATGGACAAGCCGCTGCGTCACGCGCAGTCGGACGCAGAGCGGGTCGCGGGCGTGTTGATCGAGCTCGGCCAGTTTCCAAAAGACCGCGTCACCGTGTTGCGCGAGCCCGACACGGCGACGGTGCGGCAGAAGCTCGACGCGCTCGAACAGTCGGCGCGCACCAGCAGCGGCCCCTCGCTCGTCTTCGTCTACTACTCGGGTCACGCCGACAGCACGATGCTGCACCTGCGCGGTGAGCCGCTCGGCTTCGACGAGCTGTACCAACGGCTCCGAGACACCCAGGCCACCGTACGCGTCGGCGTCTTCGATGCGTGCCGCGCGGGCGCCATTCTCGCGACGAAAGGTGGAACGCCGGTCGCGCCGTTCGACGTGAAGGTGGTCGACGAGCTCACCGTGCGAGGGCTCGCCGTGCTCACGTCGAGTGGCGCTGATGAGCTCTCGCAGGAGCAACGCGCGCTCCAGGGGTCGGTCTTCACGCATCACTTCGTCTCGGGGCTGCGCGGTGCGGCCGATGGCGATCAAGATGGGCAGGTCACGCTCTCGGAGTCGTATCGCTACGCGCACCAACGCACCGAGGCCGATACCGCCGCGACGCTCGTGCCGCAGAAGCCGGCGTTCCGCTACGAGCTCAAAGGGCAAGGCGATCTGATCGTGACGTGGCCTGCGAAGGCGAGCGCGCGGCTCGTGCTGCCGAAGGGCGCAGGCCAACGCTACGTGGTCGTCGACGAAGCCGAGCGGCTGGTGGTGGCTGAAGGAAACTCCGACGCCGATCACGCGCTCGCGATGGCGGTGGTGCCCGGCAAGTACGTCGTGAAGCAGGTGCTGCCCGACAAGTTGAACGTCGCTCCGGTGACGGTGGCCGAAGGTGCGCAGCTCGATCTCACGACCCTCAAGTACGTGTCGAATCCCCGCAGCGCCGGCTTCGTGAAGGGCTTCGAGCTGCCGATTCATCCGCGCCGCGCGTTCTGGTTCGTCGCCGGAGCCGCGGTCATCACCGGCATCGCGTGGGCCGTCGCTGGCGGCCGGTCGCTGAGCCTTCGCAACGACTACGCCTCGCTCTCGCGTCCACTCACCGGAGACGAATCGCGCTCGCTCAGCGGGTGGTCGCTCGCCTCTGACATCTCGATGGGCCTCACCGCAGCGCTCGGCATCGGAGCGGTCTTCACATGGTGACGCGCCTCGCCCTGCTCCTGGCGTTCATGAGCGCGTGCACGATCTCGAGCCCATTCGGCGTCGAGTGCGTGTCTGATCAGAACTGCGGCTGCGCCAACTGCTGCATCGCGTATCGCTGCACGGCGGTGGGTCCGCTCATCAACGACGCGGGCTCGATGAACCAGGACGCCGGAACGATGGTCTCCGATGCCGGACCCCGCTCGTGGATGGTGTCGACCTTCGCCGGATCCACGCGTGGCTTCCGCAACGGGAAGGGCACCGACGCGCAGCTCGCCTCACCCTCGCAGCTCGCCCTCGACTCGAACGGGCTGCTCTACGTCGCCGACACCGGGAACAACTGCATTCGCACCATCGACCCTGATGGAAACGTCGCGACGCTCGCAGCGAACGACTGGCCGTGTGGCGGTACCGCGCTCGATGGGCCTGAAGGGGTCGCGGTCGATCCCGCGGGCAACGTCTACGTCGCGAACACGGGAAAGAACTGCGTTCAGCGCGTCACGCCTGCGGGCGTCGTCTCGGTCATTGGTGGTTCGTGCTCTCAACAGGCGAACGAGTGCCTGAACACGCCGAACCCGTCACGGTTCGCCCGTCCATCCTCGCTTGCGTTTGCGGATCCATACCTGCTCGTCACCGAGATCATCGGGAATCGCGTTCGGTGGATCGACTTGCGGAGCTCCGCCGCGGGAACGCTGGCTGGCCAGGGCACAGGAACAGCCCCGCTCACCGACGGCACCTGCGGCTTCTCCACTCAGTGCAGCGGCAGCGCGACCGGCGCGAAGTTCAATGGTCCATCCGGCATCGCAGTCGCCTCGCCCGGCGTGCTCTACGTCACCGACGTCTACAACTGCGCGCTGCGCCGAATGCAGATTCAACCAGGCTGCGCGATCACCACGCTCGGCCGCGCCGGCTGCCCGATGTTCGTCTCGGAAGACACCAGCGGCATCATTCGCAACGCGTGGGGCGTCGCCGCAGGTCGTGGGCCGCTCGCAGGCCTCGCCGTCGTGGCCGACACGGGCAATCACCGCATCGCGACGCTCGATGACAATGGCGTGCTGGGCGTGATCGCCGGCACTCGCGTGAAGGGCTTCATGGACGGCCCAGCGCTCGAGGCCCAGTTCCAGTTTCCGGCTGGCGTGGCAGTCGACGGTAGCGGACGCATCTTCGTGTCCGACGGCTCGAATCACCGCATCAGACTCGTGGAGCCGAAGTGAGAGCGCTCCCGCTGGTGCTGCTCGTCGCCTGCGTTCCCATCAGCGGGTTCGACGCTGGCGTGATGGCTCCCGTCGATGCGGGGCAGTCGGTCGATGCCGGTGTCGATGCTGGCTCGCCTCCGGGTTGGAAGCTGATGGACTTCGCGGGCACGGGAAGCGCGGGCCTGATGGATGGTCCGATTGCAGTTGCGCAGTTCAATCAGCCCACCGCGCTCGCCATCGATGGGGCCGGTCAGCTCTTCGTCGCCGACACCGGCAACCGCGTGATCCGGAAGATCGATCTCAACGGCGAGGTGACGACGATCTCGCAGCCGGTGTTCGTCGAGCCACAGGGCGTCGCGGTCGACTCGCGCGGCATCGTCTACGTGTCTGACACGCGCGAGCAGTGCGTGAAGAGCCTCGACACGACCGGCCGCGTGCGCAGCTTCAGCGGGACGTGCGCGATGGGGCAGATGGGCTTCATGCGCTGCTACGACAGCTCGCCGGGCACGGTCGGCCCGGGAGACATCGCTGGGCCGATGGGCCTCGCCGCCGACTCCGACGCGGGCATCGTCTACATCGCCGACATGGAGCACCAGTTGGTTCGGTACGCGTTGACGGGTTCGAGACGGCTCGGCACGCTCGCTGGTCTCGCCGACACCTTCAGCTTCGTCGACGGGCCCTGCGGCAGGAACGACTGCTGCGGCACGCAGTTCAACTCGACGATCCCCGACTGCCGCGCGACCAACAGCGCGCGTTTCCGTGGGCCGAGCGCCGTCGCGTTGAACGAGGCGGGAGAGCTGCTGGTCGCCGACAAGAACAACTGCGCCATTCGCCGAATCACGACGCCAACGGCGATGCAGTGCCGCGTCTCGACCATCTTCGGCGCCAACTGCACGCCGGGTGCGCCGCTGGCCACCTCGCTCAACCAGCCGCTCGGGCTCGCTGCCGGCCCCAACGACACGGTCTTCGTCAGCGACTCGTTGAACCAGCGCGTGGTGCTGCTCGATCCATCCCTGCCGATGAGCAACCGCCTGCTCGAGCTTCCTGGACGAGGCACGCTGGCGACCCCGTGGGGCATCGTGGTGGCGAACGACGGCTCGGGCCGGGTGTTCGTCGTCGACTCCGGAAACAACCGGATTCGCGTGCTTCTCCCGCCCTGAAAACTCTTTTGTCCCACCTTTTCGCGGCCCGACGACTGACGGGCCATGAAAACCTGGCTCGCCCTCCTTCTCCTCCTCGTCGGTTGTGGACCCGCACTCCAGCCCGAGTGCCGCTGTGAAGTGATGACCTCGGGCGGCAGCCGCGAGTTCGCGTGCGGTGGAACGCTCTGCGCCGGAACTGACGGCTATCGCTGCAGCGCCACTGGCATCGTCAGCCGTGACGCCCAGCTCTGCTTGCCGAATCAGCCCGGCCCCACGTGCACGCCGAAGACCTGCAACGGCGCGTGTGGCTCGATGGCCGACGGCTGCGGTGGAACGCTCCAGTGCGCGACCTGCGCGGGCGGCCAGCGCTGCAACGCCAGCAACACCTGCGAGTCGCTCTGCACCGGAGTCACCTGCACCGGGGGCCAGCGCTGCGAGCCGTCGACCGGTCAGTGCCAGGCCGATGCGTGCACGCAGGCGAACGCGGTCTGCGGCGTGGTGAATGGCCAGACGTGCGGCACGTGTCCCGGCGGCTCGGTGTGCTCGTCGACGAAGCGCCTGTGCGTCGAGACCGTCGCGACGTTGCCGAACACGCAATACGTCTTCTCAGCAGTGGTCTCGGGCGATCAGCTCTTCGTCTCGACGACGGCGTCACTGAATCAGGCCGCGCGCGATCTGATCGCGGTCGATCTCACCTCGAAGCAGACCCGCACGGTCGCGAGCGCGAAGGTGCTCTCGCCGCTGACTGTGAAGAACGGCGCCGTGTTCTGGGGAGAGACGATGGGCCTGCGCCGCCTCGACCCGGGCATGACGTCTCCGTCGACGATTCCCGGGCTCGACTATGGCTGCTCCGATCTCATCGTCTCGGGCCAGTTCATCTACTGCGGCATCGGAGGAGACGCGCGCTACGGCCTCTCGGGCCTCGGCATCAAGAAGCTGCCGCTCGCCGGCGGCACCGCGACCTGGGCGCGCTCGTACCTGAACTACCCGCACTTCGCGGCAGTCGGGCAGTACGTCTTCTACGTGGGCACCACCGACAACCAGTACTCGTTCAAGAACATCGGCGCGTACGACACGACGGCGAACGACGATCAGGTCGTGGTCTCTGGCGGCTCGCTCGACAGCAAGTTCGTCATGGCCGACACCGACGCGTTCTACTTCGTCGAGTACCGCAACACCGACGCGGTGCTCGCTCGTGCGCCGTTCGATTCGGCGACCGCGATCGACTTGCTGACGGGCTCCGGTTTTCAGCGCGCGACGACGGCGCTGCGCTCGGGCGAGCTCTTCACCATCGCGAAGGTCGGCATGGAGGAAGGCCTCTGGAAGGTCTCGCTCACGAACCCTTCGCAGCGCTCGCTGGTGCTGAACACCGCGGACCTTCACGGCACCGCGCAGAGCGGCCCAAGTCACCTGCTCGCGCGCGGCGATGGCTGGCTCTTCATCAGCGGCACGACGGTCTATCGAACGGTCGCTCCGAATCAGTGACGCAGGGCGAACACTTCGGCCTTCGGCGAGACCACGAGCGGGCCGGACTTCGAGTTCACGAGCGCCATCACGGGAGCAGAGGAGATCTGCTTCCACTCCAGTCCGTCGGTCGCGTGGAACAGGCCCTGCTGACCGCCCAGCAGCACACCGTCGGCCGTCGCGAGCAGGCTGATGGGCTTCGAAGGAACGGGGCACGGGGCGTACTTCGTCTTCTTCGCGCCGGTGCCGAGCACACTGACGAGCCCTTCCCCGACCGCGACGATGGCGTTCGAGGTGAACACCGCATCATCGAGATGCGCCTTCGCGCTCCCCAGCTTCACGATTCCGTCCGGTGTCACCTCGCTGAACTGTTTGAACTGCAACCCGATGAGCCGGTCACCGTTCGCCAGCAGCCTCGCGAGCGTCCAGTGTTTGCCTTGCACCGCCAGCGTCCACGTCTTGCCGTCGGGGCTCGAATAGATGCGGCCCTTCGCTTCGTCGCCGTTGTTGTAGCCAGCCAGCCACCAGGTGCCCTTCGCGTCGATGATCAGATCGTTGATGCGCAGGCTCTCGGGTGGCGGGACGAAGCCTGATGGCACGATTCGCGCGGTCGGCCCGATCGAGAGCATCGCGGCGTGATGTCCGTACACACCGCAGAAGGCGAAGCCCTTTGGCGTCACCACGCCGTTGAACATCGGCCGGACCTCTGGCGTCGCGGAGAGGTTCACCGCACTTCCATCGATGGACGCGGGAACGAACGTCTCTCCCGTCTCTGACCAGTACGCGGAGCCGAGCGCGCTCAACTCGGTGCCGTACATGCCGGGGAACAGGAGCACGCCGCCTCCATGGGCGAAGACGGCGTACGAAGGAGCAGGCGTTGCGACGAAGCGGGGCTCGAGCGTGAAGGTCACGCGGCGAATTTAGCTCAAGAGACGGGTCAGGCGAGCCATCGCTCCGGGGAGCGCGCGCACCACCATCGTCCGGCCGGTCTCGTCGAACGATTCAGAGACGACGCGAGCGTTTTCGTAGACCTGCGCGACGACCGCCTGCTTCGCGTACGGAATGAGCAGTGACGCCTCGGTCATCGAAGCTTCGAAATAGTCGATGAGTCTCTGGCGAAGCGCCGTCACGTCTTCTGGCGCGTGCGCCGACAGGACGACCGCGTCTGGGTGACTCTTCAGGAGCGCCGCACGCGTCGCAGCGTCGAGCCGATCGGCTTTGTTGAAGAGCAACTGGTGCGGCACCGAGCCAGCGCCGATCTCCTCGAGCACACCGCGCGTCACTTCGAGCTGGGCCTGCCACGTCGGGTCCGACGCATCGACCACGAGCAACAGCAACGACGCCTCGAGCGCTTCATCGAGCGTCGACTTGAACGACGCGACGAGATCGTGCGGCAGCTTCTTGATGAAGCCGACGGTGTCGGAGATCAGAATTCGCGGGCGCGTCTCGGGCTGCAGCGCACGCACCGTCGTGTCGAGCGTGGCGAAGAGGCGATCGGCGACCAGCACTTCGCTCCCGGTGAGCGCGCGCATGAGCGAGGACTTGCCCGCGTTCGTGTAGCCGACGAGCGCGACACGCAGCTGATCGCGCCGGGCGAAGCGACGTTGATCCTGATCGGCGTGAATCGTGGCGAGCTGCTCGCGAAGCTCGGCGATGCGATCGCGGATCTTTCGACGATCGAGTTCCAGCGATGACTCGCCGGCACCGCGACCCTGCTGGCGTTCCGTTCCGCCCGGCGCCTCACGCAACCGCGGAGCCACATACACGAGCCGCGCGATCTCGACCTGCATGCGCGCTTCACGGCTCTTCGCGTGGCGATGAAAGATGTCGACGATGACGCCGGTGCGATCGAGCACCTGTGCGCCAGTCGCCTTCTCGAGGTTGCGCGCCTGACTGGGTGACAGCTCGTGATCGACGACGACCACGGTCGCGCGAACCGGGGGCGGGGCGGCGTCCCCTTCTGCCGGAGCCTCTTCTTCCGCCTCCTCGACCTCTTCTTCCTCCTCTTCTTCGGCTTCCCAGGCCTCCTTCGCCTTCGAGCTGCGCTCCTTGGCGCCCGACGGAATCTCTCCGGTGCCGCCGGTGATCTGCGCCAGCTCTTTCAGCTTCCCTTTGCCGAGCACCGACCCCGACGCGAGCCGTTCCCGCTTCTGGGAAATCGTCGCGACGACCTCGAACCCGAGCGTGTGAACGAGTCGGCCCAGCTCGGCGAGGTCGGCGGCGTGCTCGACATCAGTCACTCCGTGCACTTGCACACCCACCAGCACGGCTTTCGGCGTCGGCGCCTGCGTCGTCAGCATGGCCGCTCGTACCACAGGAAGGAAAATGTCCCCGCCAGACGCACCCGGACGAATCACGGGGCATGAAAACCTTCGTGTTGGTGGTGGCGTTGTCGTTTCTGGCCGGCTGCGGAACTGCTGCGCCGATGACGTGTGACTCGCGAACGTGCTCGGGATGCTGCGACGGCGCGGGCCAGTGCCACCCAGGAACCGGAGCGCTTGCCTGCGGGAGCAACGGCTCGCAGTGCTTCTCGTGTGCGGCGAATGAGACGTGTGACGGGCAGATCTGCCGGGCTTCGTTCACGAGCGGAGGTGGGAGCGCGGTGCTGGGTGGTGGAAGTGCAGCTGGTGGAACGGCGAGCGCAGGAGGAATGGGAGGCGGCACAGTCGGCGGCGGGAGTGGTGGCGGTGTCGTCGCGGCGGGAGGCTCGGCAGGCGGCGGCAACGCGGGCGGAGGAACCGTCACGGCGGGCGGATCGGCAGGCGGCGGCAATGCGGGCGGAGGAACCGTCACGGCGGGCGGCGCCGCAGGTGGAGGCAATGCGTGCTCCTGCAATACCAACTCGACGTGCACCGGAACGTGCTCGTGCGATCCCGATTGTTCGATCACGGTCGCGTGCACGGCGGCGCGGGTGGAGACCTCACTGCCCACGGTGACCAGCAGCCTTCGCGCGATCGCGACTGCAGGCTCCGCCGCGTACGCAGTTGGGGACGGCCGCACGGTGCTGAAGCTCGACAACGGAACGTGGACCAGCGTGTCCACGCCATCAGGCACGCACGCGTACGATCTGAAAGACGTGCACCTCATCGACGCGCAGAACGGCTGGGCGATCGGCTCGTGGAACGTCTCGGTGAGCGGCTCCACGTACGTCTACGGCATGGGTCTCAAGCTCTCGGCTGGCGCGTGGACGATCTCTCAGAACTCGCTGGCCTGGGGTCTCAACGCGATCGATCTCGTCGACGCGCAGAACGGCTGGGCGGTGGGTCGCTCGGGCCAGTACGCGCGCATTCTGAGCGGCAGCTACACGCCGGGCACACCGGGCAACGGCACGACGTTGAACGCGATCGATGTCATCGACATGCAGACCGGCTGGGCCGTCGGTGAAGGTGGAGCGATTCGCAAGCTCGCCACCGGCACGTGGACGACGGTGCTGAGCCCGACGAGTTCGTCACTCACGAGCATCGTGCTCTCCGACGCGAACACGGGCTGGGCCGTCGGCACCGCGGGGACGATTCTTCGCCTGGCTGGTGGAACGTGGACCCTCGTCACGCCAGCGGTCACCAACGTGCGCCTGAACGCGGTTGGTCTCGCCGCAGATGGCAGCGCGTGGGCGGTGGGCGATCAGGGCGTGGTGCTGAAGAACACGGGCACGGGCTGGCAGCAGTGCGATGGCGCGGGCTCGATGGTGAATCTGCGCGGCCTCTCGGTGGGCGGCACCGATCGCTGGGCCGTTGGAGACTCCGGTCACCGCCGCCAGCTGATGCCGTGACGTGAGTATGCGAAGAGGCAGTGGTGCTCCGTCTCGCCCTGCTCTGCCTCGCGCTCGCTGGCTGCAAACCCGAGCCGAAAGTTCCCCGGCTCGTCGAGACGTTCGGCATCGAGACCGCTGGTGACGAGTTCACCACCATCTTTCCGGCGGGCGCGGCGCTGCCGACCTCGTTCGAGAGCACCTTCTCGACGCAGGACGATCTGCAGCCGACGTTCAAGGTGCGCTTCATCAGTGGCGTCGGAGTCTCGGCGAAGAGCGCGCGGACGGTGCTCGAGCTCGTCGTCCCAATCGAACATCCCGCGCCACGCGCGGTGCCGGTGATCGAAGTGAAGGTAAAGGTCTCCGAGACGGGCAAGGTGTCGTTTCACGCCCACGAGCGCGGGAGCTCGACATCACTCGTCCGCGATGACATCCAGGTCGCCGTCGGGCGGTGAATCGAGCGGGTTCGGAATGCACTTGGGAGCGCCGGGAGGCAGCAGTGCTTCGGCATCAGCCTCGTCGAACTCCTGCTGCGTGATGATGGCCCGCTCACGCAGTTTGGTGAGCACGAAGTGACGGCGCTTCTTCGCGCGCTCCGCAGAGCAAGCGGGATCAAACATCGAGGACGACCACGCGAGCCCCATCAGCGTCGCGGCCTCTGCCCACGAGAGATCCGCGGCGGGCTTCCCGAACCAGACCTGTGCGCCCTGCTCGACGCCGTGAGCCCCGCGACCGAAGTACAGCGAATCGGCTGCCGATCTCGTCAGCTCTTCGCCCGTCGCATTTCGTGTGAGCCAGACCATCCTGGAGACGTCAGCCAGGACCCCATTCATTCTGGGCCCACGCCCAGGTGAACCTGACCTGATGAGCAGCAACCGTCGCCGCCATCGCTCGACCATGCGTCGGCTTCCGTTCGAGCAAGCGGTTCACTCGCCACGGCCAGATGGGCTCGACGTGTTCCATCGGCCCGTCCTCGAACGTGGCCCACAGCACACGATGCACGCGCTCCATGTGGCCCGCACTCACCAGCTGCGGCTCTCCAGCCAACGACAGCCCGTAGCGATACAGCCCCTCGACGAAGATGAACGGCGAGAGAACGACGCCGATCGCAACGACGGCAATGAAGCGACGCATCGACCGGTAGAATGCAGGCCCTGTGCCTTCCCTTGCCGATCTGCTCTCGACGAGCGCCGCTGAGCTCGCGCGTCACCTCGACGCCCTCGATCCGCAAAGTCGCCTCGAGCAGGTGCTCGCGCTCTCGGCGCGCCAACAGGCCAGGTTGTTCGAGCTCGCCGAAGGCCATCGCGTCTTCACGCTCGACGATCTCGCACCAGCCGCCGCGACTCCTCTGCTCGGCATTCGCCACGAAGGCCGCAACTCGCTCTACGCCTTCACCCGCTTCGCCAAGGTCTTTGCCGTTCCCGACGAGCCATCGCTCATCACCACTGAGCGCTGGGGCTTCAACGACACGTCTGCCCTCGTCACCACCACCGTCGGCCCCGGCTACTTCGTCGCGGTTCAGCAGGGCTCGGAAGTGCTCGTCGACTACACGCGCCTTCCACCGAAGGCGTTGACCGGCGCGCCCAGGCCACTGCCGAACAGCTCCCGTCTGAGCCGCTTCGTCTACAACCAGACGAAAGACCTCGTCCGCGGCGTCTCCACCCACGTCAGCATCGGGCGCGCGTGGAGAGGCACCCGCCGCCTCGACAACTGGTTCGTGCTCTGTCGGGTCTGAACATGACGAGGCCCGGCGCTCCGTGGGGAGGGCCGGGCCGTCGTTCACTTCACTGCCTCAGCTCACTTCAGGAAGTCGGCGACCTTGTCGGCCTTCGTCTCGCCATCTTCCGGAGCGATCACCAGGCTCTTGTCCTTGCCGACGACGATCACCACGCGATTGCCGAGCGACAGCGCCGCCTTCAGCTCGGGCTTCGCCTTGAGAATCGCGAAGTACGCCTCTGACAGGTACTTCACCTTCAGCTGCTTCGGCGTGCCGTTCACCGCCTCGGAGTCGATCCACCCGCCCATGCGGAAGAGGAACGTGCGGCCCGACGCCACACGCACGGGATCCGACTCCTTGCTCGCGACCATCTCGTCCTTCATCGAGCGCACCTTCTTGGCGACCGCGATACCGGTGGTGCCGTCGACCGACTCGAGCGCCTTGGCGGGCTCCGGCGCTGGCTTCAGCGCGAAGTTGCCCTTCGACTTCTCGGCCGGAGCCCTGTCAGCCGCTGCTCCACCGAACACGCCTTCGAAGTCATCCTCTCCGCCTCCGCCCCTTCGGCCAGGCGTCGACGGTGCGGCAGCCGACGGAGACGGTCCACCCGAACTACTGCCGAGGCCGCTGAGCTGACGCGCGCTCCACGGAACATCACGCTTGGCTTCCTCTTCACGCCACGGACGCGGCGGTGGAGGCGGCGGGCGCATGTTGTTCGCGACCGGCAGCGGCGTGTCTTCGACGACCAGGTACGAGGTGTACGGCGTCACGATGCCGTACTTCTTCCCGAGGGTGACGATCTCGTCCTTCAGCTCGGCCTTCTCACCATGCAGACGAATCTCGTCGAGCAGGTAGCCGACCTTGCGAATGGCCCACAGGCGCGGAACGAAGTCGTACGTCTTCGACTCCTTCGCGGCGTCGGCGCGGTACTCGTAGACCTGCTTCTTGCCGTTCATCGACCCCGAGAGCACCACCGCCGAGTCCTTCGGCGTGCGGTAGCGCCCCGTGACGACCAGCTGCGTGCCCTTGAAGAGATCGGGCAGCTTCTTCGGGTACACGTCGTACGCACCGAAGGCCGCGAGATCGAGCGAGAGGTCGGCCAGCACCGGGTTCGCCACCTTGTCGAACAGGCCCGAGACGCGCACCTCGAAGTCCTTGCCGTCGCGCGCGAAGTCCGACGTGCCGCGGCCGTCTTCGGCGATGCGGTCGAGCAGGCGGGCGTTCAGATCTTCACCGACGCCGAAGGTGAACACGCGGCTGCCCTTGTTGCCGGCGCGAGCGCGGCTGGAGATCTCAGGCTCTTCCGTGACGCCGACCGTCGGGTGACCGTCGGTGACGAACAGCACGATGTGCGACATGCCCCCGCGGCCCTCGGCGTCTTTCAGCGCGCGCTGCAGGCCTTCGTCGATGGCCGTGCCGCCGACCGCTTCGAACGTACCGATGAAGTCGAGCGCCTTCTTCACGTTCGCTTCGCTCGCGAGCTGCGGCTTCTCGAAGAGCGACTCCACGTCGGTCGAGAAGCGCACCACGTTGAACTCGTCCTTCGCGTTGAGGCGCTGCACGCCGTACTTCATCGAGTCGCGCGCCAGCTTGATGCGCTCGCCCATCATCGAGCCCGACGTGTCCATCACGAAGGTGATGCGCTTGGGCTGCACCTCGTCGGCCTTGAGCTCGGTCTTCGGCGACAAGAGCGCCATGAAGAAGCCCGGCTCTTCCGAGTTGGGGCGGTACGGCAGGAAGCTGAAGCCGATGGCCTTGTCAGAGACCGTGTAGAAGAGATCGAGATCCTTCGAGATGTCGGCGCCCGCGCCCTGCTCGAAGCCGGCGATCGCCTCGGCGTCGCTCTTCTTGTTCACGCCCATCTTGTGGGTCGGCGAGTAGACGCTGCGAATCGGGGTCTTCGAGCTGATGCGCGCCGAGAACACGAAGTCCTGGCGAACCGTCAGCGTCGGAGCTCCGCGCGACGAGGCGCCAAGCGGGTAGTGGTACTGGTAGATGCCCGACTGGAAATCGAGCACCTGGCTGAAGGTCAGCTCGATCTTCTGCTCACCGTTCGCCGGCACCGGAAACACGCGCGCGCGGAAGGCGTCGGTGTCGATGTACTCGAGCAAGCCCGGGTCCTGCAGGCGGCGCACGATGCCTTCGTAGATGTCGGTCGCCTTCTGCTTCTCGAGCACCTCGCCCTTCGTTCGCTTGCCGTTGATCCACAGGTAGAAGTCCTGCAGCGCGGCGCCCTTCGGCAGCGGGAAGACGTAGTGCGCCTCGAGCTGGCGCGGCGCCGAGTTCACGAAGACCTGTTCGACCTTCGTGACCGCCGTACCGTCGATGATCTCCGCCGAGACGCGCTGGTACTTGATGCCCAGCGGGCCCATCGATTGGTCCGTCGGAATCAACATGCCCTGCGCCAGCGCAGACGACGCGGCGAACACTGCGGCCACTGCGAGTAGTCGTTTCATGTCCCCTCCGAACGGTTGACGGGCATTGTGGATCTGTCGCACCGCGAAGTCTTTGGAATTACTGAGCCTCTCGATGGCTTGACGCGCGAGTCCCGCAGCCCCTTTTCTGTTGGGGTGATCACGGCTCCGAGGATCCTGGCTGCAATGGCGTTCGTCGTTGCCGCAACAGCCGCGGGAAGCGAACCGTTTCTGGTCACGCATTGGAGCGCATTGGAAGGCACCGCATCGCTCGACGGTGGCGTGCTCACGATGCGGGGCTGCTGTTCTGCCTGGGGCCGTGCGGTGCTGAATCTCCCCACCAAGCCGGACTGGTTTGGAATCACCGTCAACCATGCCAACACTGAGTGTCTGCGCCTCAGCCAGGTCCGCATTGCCACCCGCTTTCCGGACGGCGGCCTTGCCGGCGGCACCCGAATGATCGTGGGGCTCAACCAGGCCGATGGCTCAGTGACCTTCAAGGTTCCGCAGGACGAGCGTGTGCCACTCGCGCTCGTCTTGGAGACGGAAGGCGGCCTCCGCTGTTGTGGGGAGACCGTGATCAACTCCGTCACCCTGACTGCCTGGTGAAGTGTTCGCGACGAGACCCGGTTCGGAGAATGACCTCGACGCGTGACGGTCGCGGTGACGGCTTGACGTGCTAAGCCGCGCGCCTGAATGAGCACGCCCCCCGACAAGGCAGCGAAGCCGGCAGCCCCCGAGAAGAAGCACACCGAAGCGACCAGTCCGTACGATCTGATCGCGCCCGCCGGCGTGCTGCTGATCATCGGCCTGTTGTCGAAGTTCTTCGTCGCCTCGAAGTGGGCTTCGGACTCGTTCCGGCTCGACAACGACGGCTCGGTGCAGACGGTCGCGTTCGGCGTCGCCATCGCCGCGATGGTGATCATCGGCTGGGGCATGCGGCTCGCTGATGAAGGCCGGCCGCTCGCGTTTCAGCGCCTGCGTGATCGCACGATGGTGACGCTCGGCATGGCGGGCGTGTTCGCGTACTTCAACTTCGGCCACCTGCACTTCGGCGGCTTCGTCCACGTCTGGGACACGTACCACTACTACATCGGCGCGAAGTACTTCCCCGAGGTCGGCTACGAGCGCATGTACGACTGCGCTGCGGTGGTCGACGCAGAGAACGGCCGCCTCGCCGAGGTGCAGCGCCGCAATCACACCGACCTGCGCACGAACCTCATCACCAAGACCGATGAGGTGATCGCGAACGCCGATCAGATCTGCAAGCAGTACTTCACGCCCGAGCGGTGGCGCGAGTACACGAACGACATCAACTCCATCCGCGCGATGGTGAACGAGAACCGGTGGAAGGAGATCCACGTCGACCACGGGTACAACGCCACGCCCGTGTGGACGCTCGCCGGCCAGTTCTTCTCGAACCTGGTGCCCGCGACGAGCGACGGCCTCATCAAGGTCAACCTGCTCGACCCGATCTACATCTTCCTCACCATGCTGATGGTGTGGTGGGCCTTCGGAGCGCGCGGCTTCGCGATGGCCGGCATCGTGCTCGGCTGCAACTTCCCCAACCGGTACTACTGGACTGGCGGCGCGTTCCTTCGCCACGACTGGCTCTTCTATCTCGTGGCCAGCGTGTGCCTGCTCAAGAAGGAGAAGCACTTCCTCGGCGGGTTGTCGTTCTCGTACACGGTGCTGCTGCGCCTGTTCCCCGGGCTCGCGGCGATCGGGCCTGCGCTCGCTGCCGTCGAGTACTTCCGACGCAACAAGAAGCTCGAGCCAGCGTTCCTCAAGTACATCGCAGGCGGAGCCGTGGGCACGGTGGTGCTCGTCGGCCTCTCGTTCGCGCTGCTCACCAGCACGCCGCCGAACACGCTGAAGGTCGAGCTGCAGCCTGCTGACTCGGGCGGCACGAAGGTGCTGATCACCCGCGTCGACTCGAAGACCGGCGCTCCGACGACGTGGATCAAAGGGCCGAACCTGTTCCCGACGAGCAGTCTGCCGGGGCTCGGCGCGACCACGTTGGAGGGCGTCTCGGGGTTCGTGCTCGGAGGTGTCGCGGCGCAGGCCGAGAGCCCGACCACCGAAGCGTCGACCTTCTCGGTGAAGATCGGTGGAGACGAGACGCTCTCGGTTCCGCTCGCGGTCGGAGACACGGCCGACGTCGTCGCCGCGCGCATCAAGGAGGCGTTCGAGACGAAGGCGAAGCGAGACTCCGATGGCTCGGGCGTCGCGATGTGGAAGCGCTTCTCGGCGAACACCGTGAAGCACGCGAGCACGCCGCTCACGAACCTCATGGGGCTCAAGACGTGGATCACCTGGCGCCCGTCGACGGTTGGCGCGCAGATGACCGATCGCCTGCTCATCGACGCGTGGAAGCCGTGGAAGGACAAGAAGATCGAGCTGTGGACCGAGATGAAGCCCCTGTTCGCGCTGCTCGTGCTCGCCTCGATCGCCCTGCTCTATCTCGCCATTCGCAACTCGGGCCCGCGGCTGTACCTGGGCGCGTGTCTGGGCGTCGGCATGATCATTCTCGGAGCCGAGCTCACCAACTACTACTACTGCTTCCTGCTCTGCATGGCCGCGCTCTACGCCGAGAAGCGAGAGGTCGGGCTGATCATGGCGGGCATGTCGGCGGTGACGCTCTTCATCAACTTCGGGTGGCTGCAGTTTCAGTCACACGATCTCGATCAGCAGTACACCGCGATGTCGGCCGCGTCGGTCGTCGCGATGGTCTTCGTCTTCTGGGCCTTCACCAAGTGGGGCGAAGAAGGCGCTCAGCAGCCCGAACCCGATGCCGGCGCGTGGCACCACAAGTGGGTGCTCGGCGGCATCGCGATCATGTCGTTCTGGGTGCTCTACCAGGCCGTCCAGCTCACCTGGGGCGCGCCCGTGGGTGACGCCTCGTTCGGCTTCAAGGTGTGGATCGTCATCGCCGGCGTGCTGTTCGGCGTCTTCAAGCTCGCGCAGGGCAATCAGGCCGTCACCGCCGCCGGCCCAGCCTCCGCCGACAAGAAGCTGAAGAAGAAGAAGTGACGCTCTCAGTTTGAGAGCCACCCACTCATCTCGAATGGACGCACCGTTGCACACATGGGACGTGTGTTTGCGATCACGAAGGGTTACTTCGTGGCCGCGCAGTTGCTGAGAGCGCGTCTGTTTTCTCCCGCAGCACCCTCAACCAAGGACTCAACCAACATGAAGAAGCTGATCCTCTCTGCCGTTCTCGCCGTCTCGGGCCTCGCCTCTGCCGCCACGTGGGACATCGACTCTGCCCACGCGACCGCAAACTTCACCGCGAAGCACCTCGGCATCACCAACGTGAACGGCACGCTCGGCAGCGTCAGCGGCAAGTTCAACGTCGACGACAAGGACATCACCAAGTCGACGCTCGAGGCCACCATCGACGTCAAGGGCATCAACACCGGCACCGCGAAGCGCGATGACCACCTGAAGAGCCCCGACTTCTTCGACGTCGCCAAGTTCCCCGAGGCGAAGTTCAAGTCGACGAAGGTCGAGAAGGGCACGGCCGACAACAAGCTCAAGATCACGGGCGACCTGACGATGCACGGCGTCACCAAGCCGGTCACGTTCGAGACCGAGCTCTCGGCCGAAGTCGATCACCCGATGGTGAAGGGCGCCAAGGCCCGCGCGGCCACCGCGTCGCTCACGCTGAACCGTGAGGACTGGGGCCTGACGTGGAACATGCCCCTCGCCAACAACGGCCTGGTCGTCTCGAAGGAGATCAAGGTCTCGCTCGAGATCGAGCTCATGAAGGCTCCCGCGGCTGACCCGAAGGCCGCTCCCGCGAAGAAGTAATTCGCGTTTCGAGCTTTCGAACCGGAACCCCGGCGTGCCTTCGTGGCGCGTCGGGGTTTCGTCGTTTTCGGCTGAAACCGGTTTTCAGGCATCGACGTACACTGGGCACCTCGAGCCATTCAGGCTGCGAGCTTTCCTGAAACCCCCGGAGATTCCTCACGTGAAGACCAACAACGCCCTCGTCGCCGCCGCCGCCGTTGCCTCGATGTTCGCCTCTGCCGCCTTTGCCGGCCCGAAGGAGCTGCCGAAGAAGGACGCGAAGGACGCGGCCGCGCAGGTGAAGTGTTCGGGCGTCAACGAGTGCAAGGCCAAGGGCGCGTGCGGCGGCGCGAACCACGACTGTGCCGGCCAGAACGAGTGCAAGGGCAAGGGCTGGGTGACGCTCGCGGAGAAGGACTGCAAGGCCAAGGGCGGCACGATCGTCGCCGACGCGATGAAGAAGTAATCGCCGTTCTGGTTCGTGTTTCGAAGGCGGTGGGTCCATCGTTCGTGGGCTCACCGCCTTTCCACTTCTCCCGGAGTCTTCGGTGTTCCCTTCCATCGGTCACGGCGTCGGCCTTCGCAATCGGCACTACACGGCGTTCCTCGAGGAGCAGCCGCGCGTCGATTTCGTCGAGGCCATCAGTGAGAACTTCATGGGCCTGGGTGGACGGCCTCGCGCGGTGCTCGAGAAGACGCGGCGTGATCGGCCGGTGGTGCTGCACGGCGTGTCGCTCGGCATCGGCAGCGTGGAGCCGCTCGACGAGGCCTACCTGAAGCAGTGGCGGGCGCTGATCGACGAGGTGCAGCCCGCGCTGGTGTCGGATCACCTGTGCTGGGGCCGCGCGCACGGGCACTACAGCCATGACCTGTGGCCGGTGCCGTACACCGAGGAGTGCCTGCGCCACGTCGTCGAGCGCGTCGGCCGCGTGCAGGAGGTGCTGGGGCGCAGAATTCTGCTCGAGAACGTGTCGAGCTATCTCGAGTTCCGCGCGAGTGAGTTGACCGAGTGGGAGTTTCTCGCCGAGGTCGCGCGTCGGGCCGACTGCGGCATCTTGCTCGACGTGAACAACGTGTACGTGTCGGCGCGAAACCATGGCTTCGACGCGAAGACGTACCTCGACGCGATTCCGGTCGAGCGGGTGGGGCAGTTCCACCTCGCGGGGCATCAAGATCGTGGGCACCTCGTCATCGACACGCACGAGGGGCAGGTCTGCGACGCGGTGTGGGACTTGTATCGGCACTCGGTGAAGCGGTTCGGTGATGTCTCGTGCCTCATCGAGTGGGACGAAGGCGTGCCCGAGCTCGAGGTGCTGCTGGCGGAGTCTGCGAAGGCGAAGGCGATCGCTGAAGAGACGTTGCGGGTGATTCCGGCCCCGGTCTCGTCCGTGGAGCTGCGCCCATGAGCCTCGCCGCGCAGCAGGAGCAGATGTGGCAGTGGATCGTGGGCGACGCTGCGGTTCGAGACACGGCGTTGCTGGTGAAGGCCGGAGCGCTGTCTCCCGACGAACGCGTGAACGTGTACGCCGAGCAGTATTGGCTGCGCCTGCGCGACGTGTTGCGCGACGAGTTCGAGCACGTGCGCGCGGTGCTCGGTGATGACGACTTCGACGTGCTGGCGGCGAAGTATGTGAAGGCGCACCCGTCGACGCACTTCTCGCTGAACTGGTTGGGGCAGCACCTGCCGGCGTTTCTGCGCGCGCAGCCGGTCGAGGGAGCCCCGTTTCTGGCCGACCTCGCCGAGCTCGAGTGGGCGCGGAGTCAGGCATTCATCTCCGACGATTCGCCGGTCGTGTCGGCCGAGGCGCTCGCGGTGGTGACGCCCGAGACTGCAGCGACGGTTCGCTTCACGCTGACGCCTTCGGTGCGCGTCCTGCGACACGCGTTCGACGTTCGGCCGCTGTTTCGCGGCATCGCTGACGGAGCGAGCTGGAGAGAAATCGAGATGCCGCCCTGCCCCACGTCGCTCGTGGTGTTTCGTCAGGGCTTCACGATCTTCCATGATGCGGTGTCGAGCGCCGAAGCCGAAGCGCTGACCCGCGCAATGAACGGCGCGACGTTGCCCGAACTCTGTGACGCCTTCGCCGAGTTCGGAGACGAGGCGGCTCCCCGCACGTTCCAGGCCATCGGCAGCTGGGTGAACGAAGGCATGGTCTCGCGCATCGACGTCTGACGGCTGGCGGTCGCTCGCCTAAACTCGGAGCACGATGAGGCCACCGCTTCGAACGCTCCCCTTTCCGAAGCACCTGCGTCACTTCGTCCGTCCCGTTCTCGCGAGATCGAAGACCGACCACGAGTTCGTTGGGCGCCTCAGGTGCGGCTGCAGCGGAATGACCTTTCGACTGCTGTTCCCCGGCAAGACGCACAAGTTCCAGGGAAGTCTCACTCCGGTCACCACGAAGGTAGGGGGCGCGTACTTTTTCCTGATTCCAGCCCAGTGCGAGCGATGCGGACGCGAGCACCTTGTGTTCGACCAGGATCTCCACGGCTGGAACGGCTTCGTCTGTCACAACGAGGCGCAGGCGTCGTTGCCTCGACCTCCGCTCTCCCCCTGGCGTTGCCTTCGATGTGGAGAGGAAAGGCACCGCGGCCTCGTCACCGTCACCTCCCAGGGTCGAACCGACTTCGTTGAGGAAGCAGGTCCTGACTTCAAGCCGTCGCAGTGGGCAGAAGGATTCGAGTCCCTCTCACTCGAGCTCGTCTGTCGCGGCTGCTCGCTTCAAACCTCTCCGTGGGTCGCTTGCGGGGCCATGTAGTGCTGCGGCCGACCTCGTTCTTCGACTCGTCCCAGTGGAGCGCCAACACTCCGAAGGACTGGAGAGGCAGCGTTGCGCGCGTCGAGTTGGGGCCCGTCGCGCAAGCTGCGCTGGGCGCTCCGGGAGAGGACGACCCGGCCGTCTCGTATCGAGCCTGGCGACTGATAGCTCCGTGCGGCCTTCAGTTGCTGCTGGAGCAGTCGGCTCGGGACGACATCGTGGAATTCACGAACCTCTACGTGCAGTTCCGCTCCGAACTCGAACACGCCTTGATGCACCTGCCGTCCACGCGCTGCTCCGACACAGCGGGAGTCGTGGAGCTGAAGTCAGGCTGGGAGCTCTCTCGGCTCGACGACAACGGGCAGCAGTTCGTCATCGGCCACTACCCTCGTCGCGCATCAGCCGACTGCGTGGCGTCACTTCTGAGCGTGGGCAAACACAAGCAGACCTATTCGGTTCGCCTCGTCGAGCCGCTGCCCTTGATGGTGTCCGACGTCGGGGAATGGGAGCTCTGGCGCCGTGACGACAGCGGCAACGCCTTCCTCGTCACCCGCCACCTCACCCGCGGTCACGCACAGATGCAGCTCGAAGCCCTCGAGGCCGAGCCCCGCCACAAACAGGTCTACTGGCTTGAGCACAAGCCCCGAAATGACGATGGCGGAGCCCATCGCTGAGCCCCGCCACCAGACTTCACGAACTGAAGGACCGGCTCAGGCCGTCTTCGGCTTCATCGCGCCAGCGCTGCCGCCCTGCTTGTGGGCCTCGCGCTCGTCCAGCCAGATGGTGAGCGGGCTCGCGATGTAGACCGACGAGTACGTACCGACCACGATGCCCCAGAGCATGGCGGCCGCGAAGTCGAAGATCTCACCGACTCCGAAGATCAGCAGACCGATGAGCGAGAGCGCCGTCACGCCAGACGTGAGGATCGTGCGCGACAGGGTGTCGTTGATCGCGATGTTGATGATCTCGGGCAGCGGCTTGCCCTTGTACTTGACCATCTCTTCACGAATTCGGTCGTAGATGACGATCGTGTCGTTGATGGAGTAGCCGAGGATCGTCAGCAGCACGGCGATCGACGTCAGGTTGAACTCGCGGCGCGTCACCAGGTAGTAGCCGGCGACCATGATCACGTCGTGCACCGACGCCACCAGCGCGCCAGGGCCGAACTTCAGGTCGAAGCGGAACGCCACGTAGACGAGGATGCTGAGCATCGCGAGCAGCAGCGCCGCGAGGCCCTTGTTGCGCAGCTGCTCACCCACCTGCGGTCCGACGTAGTCCGTGCGGCGCACCTCGAACGTGTGGTCCGGAACGCCCTTGGCCAGCGCGTCCTTCACCTTGTCCGACATGCCGGCCGAGGTGACCTGGTACTGAAAGCCGCTCTCGACGCTCGAGCCGGGCAGCAGCGCGACGTTCGCGACGCCCGTGCCACTGCTCACCACCGCGGCCCTGATCTCGTCGACCTTCACTTCACCCTTCGTGCGGAAGGTGATGAGGCCGTTGTCGAGGTCCTTGTTGAAGGCGGTGATGTCGATGCCGGGGAGCGCCCGAATCGCCTTCTCGGCGAGCTGCTCGCTCTCGGCGGTCAGCTGCGTCACGCCGCCCATGCGGAGCATGAACGTGCTCTCTTCCGCCGAGCCGATGCTCTGCACCTGAGGCTCGGTCAGGCCGCCCTTCAGTGCGCCTTCGCGCACCTGCTCGGCCGTCACCACGCCGCTGAACTTCACCTCGACGAGGGTGCCGCCAGCGAAGTCGACGCCCCAGTTGAAGCCAAAACCCGCGATGCCCACGACGATGGCGATGTTCACCGCCGTCGACAGCAGAATCGCGATTCGGCGTTTGCCGATGAAGTCGATGTTCGTCTTGCCCTTGATGATCTGCATGTCGTTTCCCTCAGACCGAGACGGACTCGGAGCCCCGTCCGTGGACGAGGTAGGTGGTCAGCACGCGGGTCACGACGATTGACGTGAACAGCGAAGCGATGATGCCGATGATGAGCGTGGTCGCGAAGCCCTGCACCGGCCCCGTGCCCGTCTGCTGGAGAATGAAGCCGGCGATCAGCGTGGTGACGTGTGCGTCGAAGATCGTCCAGAAGGCGCGGTCGTAACCGGCGTCGACGGCGTTGCGCGCCGACTTGCCGTTGGCGAGCTCTTCACGCACGCGCTCGTTGATGAGCACGTTCGCGTCGACGGCGATGCCGAGCGTGAGCACGAAGCCGGCGATGCCGGGCAACGTCAGCGTCGCCTTGAAGAGCGCGAGGCCGGCCAGAATCAGCAGACCGTTCAGCACCAACGCCACGTCGGCCACCAGGCCCGACACCTTGTAATAGATGGCCATGAAGACGATGACGAGCAGCAGGCCGACCAGCGCCGCCGTCGTGCCCTTCTTGATGAGTTCGTCACCGAGCGACGCGCCGACGAGGCGGGTCTCTCCGATGGACACCGGGGCCGGGAGCGCACCGGACTTGAGCGCGAGCGACAGCATCTGCGCCTCCTTCAGGCGCTCGTCGCTGCGGCCCTTGCCCAGCGTGATGCGGCCGTTGTTGCCGATCTTCTCGCGAATGACCGGAGCCGAGATCAGGTTGTCGTCGAGCACGATGCCCATCTGGCGGTTCACGTTCTTGCCAGTCAGCTCCTCGCTCAGTTTTCCGCCCTGCGCGTTGAACTGGTAGTCGACCACGATGTCGTTGGTCTGCTGATCCTTGCGGGCATCGGCGCCGGTCAGGTTCTCACCCGAGAGCCCCGTCGCCTGCACGAGGTAGGTCGAGTACTTGATGCAGCTCTTGCCGACCGAGGCCTCGACGCAGTGGAGCATGACCTGCTTGCCCTCGCCGCCCTTGCCGTCGACGTACGCGAGCAGCTTGTTCTTGTCGGTGCCCGAGAGGTACGGCGGCGACGGCTCGTTGCCTTCGCTGTCCTGACGCGAGGTCACCAGCGTGATGCCCGCGTTCGGGTCGGGCGGCGTGTTCGAGTAGAGGTCCTTGAAGAGGTCGCCGTGCTCCTCGACGATGCGGAACTCGAGCTGCGCGGTGGTACCGATGAGCTCCTTCGCGCGCTCCGGGTCCTTCTCGCCGGGCAGGGAGATCTGAATCGAGTCGGTGCCGAGCTTGCGCACGTCGACTTCGGCGACGCCCCACTTGTCGATGCGCTTGCGCACCACGAGCATGGCCTGATCGACCGCCTCGCTCATCATGTAGTCGACCTGCGCGCTGTCGAGCTTCATCACCAGCACGCCCGCGTTGCGCGAGACCTTCGAGAAGTCCTTGAAGGTGGTGACGAGCTCTTTCTCGATGGCGTCCATCGTGGCCGCGTCCTGGGCCGTGAGCGTCACTTCGTACGTCTCGGTGTTCGTGGTCTCGGTGAGCTTCCCGAGCTTCTTGCCGTCGATGTACGAGATCATCTGCTGGGCGAGGCGCTGCGCGCGCTTGCCGAGCGCCGTCTTGGTGTCGACGCGCAGCACGAGGTGAATGCCTCCCTGCAGGTCGAGGCCCAGTGACAGGCGGTACTTCGCGGGCGCCGACCACGCGGGCAGCACCTTCTCGAGCTTCGACACGTCATTGCGGTCGGCGCGATCGAGCACGAACATCGAGTAGTAGGTCGGGGTCAGGAACCAGAGGCTCCCCACCGCGACGAGCACGACCAACCCGAAACGGGTCCACCAGTTGCGGTCCATCACTTCTCCTCTTTCTTGGCGGCGGCTTCGTCGGCCTTCGGGGCCTCGTCGACCACGGTGACCTTCGCCTGCACGCTGGACTTGAGCACTCGAACCTTCACGCCGTTGGCGATCTCGAGCGACACCGTCTTCTCGGTGACCGCTGCGATCTTCCCCAGAATGCCGGACTGGAGCACCACGTCGTCGCCCTTCTTCAGCGAGGTGAGCACGTTGTCGTGCTCTTTCTGCTGAGTGCGCTGCGGGCGAATGATCAGGAAGTAGACGATGGCCGCCATGGCGACCAGGTAGAAAGCCATCGGTCCGCCAAGGGCAGAGTCGGCGGCGAGCATCATCGGTATGGCTGCGGGCGTCATGTGTGAGACGCGGGCGTCTATCAGGCACACATGGGTCCAGCAAGGTGTGCTAGGGCCCTGCGCCCATGATCCGTTCCCTCCTGGTGGCAACCGTGTTTCTGGCCTTCGCGGCGGTTTCTTCGAGCTGCGGGCCCCTGGTGACGGCAGGCGACGCGTGCACCACGCGCGCTGACTGCCCGCCCAGCTACAGCTGCTTCCAGAAGCAGAGCGCCGGCACGGTCGAAGTGCCCGGAGGCTTCTGCTCGCGTGGCTGCGCCGCCGAGGCCGACACTCGCGAGTGCCCGTCGGGCACCGTCTGCACCTTCTTCGGAGACAGCCAGCTCGTCTGCTCGCCGCAGTGCACCGCCGATTCGCAGTGCCGCTCGGGCTACGTCTGCGCCGATGTCGCGATGGGCAGCACCGCCGTCGGCAACATGGGCGGCGCGAAGAAGACCTGCCGCCCCAAGGGCGTCATCCAGTAACGCAGTCACCCCGCACCCTGCTGCCGTCGCCACCTCACGTGCTGCGACGGACAGGTGCGCCGATTCCCGAGCCTTCTTCGAGGGCACTGCTCCTGCACACGTGACGAGGGTCAACCCATCTTCGGGGGAGCCCTCATGCGACGTCTCGTCGTGCTGGTGTCGTTTGTCTCACCGTTCATGCGCGCGGGGCTCCGATGAACCGATCGTCCTCGGTGCAGCGGGTGTACTTCGCCCTCGCCTTCTTCAACGTCGGCACGCTCGTGGTGAGTCTGCTGCTCGGCCATCAGCTGATGTCCGTGTACCAGGGCTCTGTCGAGCTCAACGAGCAGTGGGCCGAGCGTCTCGCGATGTACGCGCAGCTCGGGCAGCTCGTCACGGAAGCAAACGCTCCGGGCAACGACGTGTTCGTCGACAAAGACGTTGCTGGCCAGCGAGCCCGCCTCGAGACGATCTCGAAGCAGGTCGAGCAGACCTTCGTCACAGCAGAGGCTGATCTCACGAGGCTGTCGCCTTCCGAGCAGGCGACGCTCTCGTCGAAGCTCGCCGGAGCGCGGCGCGAGTTTGCGACCATGCGGGCCGAGGCCGCCGCCATCTTCGAGACCTACGCGAAAGGTGACGTCGATGCCGCCGGCACGCACATGGGCCAGATGGATCAGGCCTTCGCCCGCACCAGCGCCGAGCTCGATGGTCTGCGCACCGAGGTCCAGCACATTCAATCGTCGGCCTTCGTGCGGCAGCTCGAGGCCGCCTCGAGGTCGCAGAGCGCCCAGTACGGGTTGATGGGGCTCGTCGTGTTGATGGTGGCGGCGGTGGTGGCGTACGGCTTCAGGCTGCAGCGCACCATGTCGCGCAAGCAGGCCGAGATCGATCGCGCCAACGAAGGCATGCGGCTGGTGCTCGACAACGTGGAGCAGGGACTGCTCACGGTCGATCTCTCGGCTCGCATCGTCGGTGAACGAAGCGAGGTCGTGGGCCGATGGCTCGAGGCCGCGACTCCGGGAACCGTGGTGTGGCGCGCGCTCGAACAGGCCGACAAGAAGTGCGCGCAGTGGCTCGAGGCGGGCTGGAGCCTCATCACGGAAGACGTGCTGCCGCTCGAGGTGGCCATCGATCAGCTGCCGAAGCGCCTCCGTCTGGGCGAGCTGACGCTCAGCATCGGCTACCGGCCGATCTTCGAAGACGCAAAGGTGAGCCGTGTGCTCGTCGTGCTCACCGATGTCACGGCGGCACTGCGCTCCGAGCGGCTCGAGCTTCAGCAGCGCGAGACCGTCGGCATGTTCGAGCGGGTCATGCGAGATCGCTCCGGGTTCCTCGAGGCGTTCGACGACTGCGCACGACTGGTGAACGCCGTGGTGATGCTGGGCGACCGGGATCTCTCGATCGTTCGTCGGCAGGTGCACACGCTGAAGGGAAACGCCGCCAGCATCGGCCTCGCCTCGCTCGCCGCCACCTGCCACGAACTCGAGGACTCCCTCACCGAATCTCCCGGTGATCTCTCGCGGCCGCAGGTCGAGCGCCTTCGCGCAGAGTGGGACACGCTGTCGACGCGATTGCACTCGTTGATGGGCCAGCACTCGAAGGCCGAGGTCGTCGTCGAGCCAGAGGCCTTCGAAGCCCTGCTGGATGCGGTCACGACTGAAGAGGTCCCGCGAGCGTCCGTGCGCACGATGGTGGAGTCACTGCGAATGGAGCCCGCCAGCCGCCGCCTCGAGCGCCTCGCGGAGCAGGCCCAGTCGGTCGCCGGCCGCCTGATGAAGGGGCCGCTCCACGTGGTGATCGAGAGCAACGGCCTGCGCTTCGACAAGGAGCGGTGGACACCGTTCTTCTCGTCGCTCGTGCACCTGGTACGCAACGCGGTCGATCATGGACTCGAAACACTCTCTGACCGGGTCGCGCTCGGGAAGGGCGTGGGCACCCTCACCTTCACGACCAGGGTCACTGGAGAGCACGTCGAGCTCTGCGTCGGAGACGATGGGCGCGGCATCGATCTCGAGCGGCTCGTCACGGTCGCCCAGGCGCGAGGCCTGACGGTGCGCGACGGGGTCGAAGCGATGTTCCTCGACGGCGTCTCTTCTCGTGACGAGGTGACCGACCTCTCGGGCCGTGGAGTCGGCATGGCGGCGGTGAAGGCCGCGGCCGAGGCGATGGGTGGCGACGTGACCGTCTCGACGAAGGAAGGCGCCGGCACGACCTTCCGCTTCCTGCTGCCCCTCGTCGGCGTCGGCACCGAACTCCCTCGCCGCGTCATGCCGGCGCAGACTCCACGTCAGGAACTGCGGCTGGTCGCGCCGAGAAGTCCTTGAGGAAGGCGCCGTAGCGATCCTGCTCGATGGCGAGCCGGGCCTCTTTCATCAGGCCCAGATAGAAGTGAAGGTTGTGAATCGTGTTGAGCCGCATGGCCACGATCTCCTTCGCGTTGAACAAGTGGCGCAGGTACGCCCGCGAGTAGGTGCGGCACGTGTAGCAACTGCACGCAGGGTCGAGCGGGCGCGGGTCTTTCGCGTACCGCGCATGCTTGATGACGAGCTTGCCCTGGCTGGTGAAGAGAAAGCCGTTGCGCGCGTTCCGCGTCGGCATCACGCAATCGAACATGTCGACACCCGCACCGACGCAGGTGAGCAGATCGATCGGCGTGCCCACGCCCATCAGGTAGCGCGGCTTTTCCTTTGGCAGCAGCGGCGCAGAGAAGGCGACGCCCGCGTGCATCTGCTCAGGCGCTTCACCGACCGCATAGCCACCCAGCGCATAGCCAGGCAGGTCGATCGCGCAGATCTCCTCGGCATGGCGTCTGCGCAGATCTTCGTGGAGCCCGCCCTGCACGATGCCGAAGAGGGAGCTCCGCAGCCTGCTCCAGGCGGTGACGCAGCGCCCGAGCCAACGGGTCGTGCGCGCGAGTGAGGGCTCGAGGTAGCTCCGTTCGCTCAACGCGGGCGGGCACTCGTCGAAGGCCATGATGATGTCGGCGCCGAGCGTCTCTTGAATCTCGATGCTGCGCTCTGGCGAGAGGACGTGTCGGGCGCCGTCGAGGTGCGACTGAAAGGTCGCGCCCTCTTCGGTGATCTTCCGCATCTCCGAGAGGCTGTAGACCTGAAAGCCACCGGAGTCGGTGAGCATCGGGCGCTCCCACGAGATGAAGCGGTGCAGACCGCCCATCTCGCCGATGAGCTTCTCTCCCGGCCGCAGCATCAGGTGGTACGTGTTCCCGAGAATGATCTGCGCCTCGAGCGCGCGAAGATCATCCGGCGCGCACGCCTTCACGCTGCCCGCCGTTCCCACTGGCATGAAGATGGGCGTCTCGATGGTGCCGTGCGGCGTGTGCAGTCGCCCACGACGGGCGCCGGTCGTGGCGTCGACATGGAGCAACTCGTAACGAACCAACGATGGCGCGACGGACTGATCGCCACGACGTTCGGGAGCGAGGCTCATGGGCGTCCTTCGTTGAGGTTGGTACGGAGCTCGGGAGCGAGGCTCATGGGCGATCCTTCGTTGAGGTTGCCGCCCGGAGAGGGCGCGGCGAATCGCGCTCTGTGCCGTTCGGGAGCGAGGGTCGAGCAGAGACAGGCCAGCCGCTCGCCTCGACGTTCGTGGATGGCCGTCCCTTGGTTGAGCTTGCCTGCTCGGGCGGAGGCACGAGGTCGCATCGAATGGGTCTCCGCAAGGTTGGGAGTGAGGTTCGTGAGGGCCCTTCGGCTCGAGATTCCGGAGCGCCCGTCCACGCGCCTGAAGAAACGACATTCGGACTCGACCCTCATGCGCTTCCTTCGATGAACATCGAGTCGCCGTAGCTGAAGAAGCGGTACCGCTCGCGCACTGCGGCCGCGTACACCTCGAGCGTGCGCTCACGGCCGAGAAACGCGCTCACCAACATGACGAGCGTCGACTTCGGCAGGTGGAAGTTGGTGACGAGTGCATCGACGACGCGGAATTGAAAGCCGGGCGTGATGAAGATGGCCGTGTCTCCGCTCGCGTCGCCCGTGAGCGCGAAGGCCTCGAGCGTTCGGGTGACGGTCGTGCCCACCGCGATCACCCGCCCACCCGACTTCTTCGTCTGGGCGATCGCGTCGACGGTCTCGCTGGGCACGGAGTAGCGCTCCGCGTGCATCTTATGCTGCGACACGTCGCCTTCACGCACCGGCAGGAACGTGCCCGGCCCGACGTCGAGCGTGACCGAGACGCGGCGAGCCCCCCGCGCGTCGAGCGCCGCGAAGATCTCGGGCGTGAAGTGCAGGCCCGCCGTCGGAGCTGCCACCGAGCCGACCGTCTTCGCGTAGATGGTCTGGTAGCGCTCCGCATCGTCCGGTGACGGCGCGCGGTGAATGTAGGGAGGCAACGGCAGCTGCCCCGCCTTCGTGATGGCCGCCTCGAGGGTGGCGAGCGCAGACGTGAAGCGCACGACGTATTCGCCACCGCCGAGCGAGGCCTCGACCTCGGCCGTGAGCTCTCCGTCGAAGACGAGCTTCGCTCCGGGGCGAATGGGCTTCGAGGCCTGGCCCAGACACGTCCACGCAGTGCCCTGCGCTGCCGACCCGAGCGACGTGACAGCCGCCACGTTCGCGGCGGGACGCACGAGGAGCAGCTCGACCCGGCCACCCGTGTCGGCCTTCTTGCCGATCAGCCGCGCAGGAATCACCCGTGAGTCGTTCACCACGAGCAGGTCGTTCGGTTGAAGGAGTGACGGCAGCTCGGTGAACGAACGGTGGGCCACCGTGGCTCCCGTCACATGCAGGAGCCGGCTCGCATCACGACGCTCGAGGGGTGCCTGGGCGATCAGCTCCTCGGGCAAGTGGTAGTCGAAGTCGTCCGTGTGCATCGGAGCGCCGGGTTATCGACGCTGTCGCCTCAGCACAAGCGCTCACGCGGCCCGACGCTGCTGGAGCAGCACCCCGAGCTCGTCGAGCAGCTGGTCGGGGCGCTCATTCATCGCCTCCCACGTCCACTGGAGCACTCGGAAGCCGCGCGCGGTCAGCGCGTTGATTCGCCGGCGGTCGGCTTCGAACGCGAACGCCGTCGAGTGCCACGCATAGCCGTCCGCTTCGAGGACGACAGGCGTTCCGGGGAAGCGGAAGTCGAGACGGTACCGTTTGCCTTTCACCTGCACCTTCTTCTGAAGGTCTGGCATCGGCATGCCTGCGTCACGGAGCAGATCGAGCACCCGAGCTTCGAGCTCACTCTCGGTGACCCCTTCACCGCCGCGCCTGGCTGTGAGGCGTCGCAGCAGCCGAATGCCGCGGGTTCGTCCGGTGCGCTCGATGAATCGGGTGAGCTTGTCGACGGTCGTGAGCTTGCGCCGCAGAGCATCGTCCAGGGCCGCCTCGACCGCTGTCTGCGGCTCGGTGGCTGAGAGGTCGAGCAGCGTTCTCTCGACCGAGGTGACGCGCTGGCCGCTCACCGTTCCCAGCTCGCGAGCCAGAAGGGCGTCGACGCGGAAGACCCGGACACCCTGCGGCGCATCGAGGTGCCGGGTCGAGGCGATGCTCACGGGGCCATCGTCTTCCTGGAACCGGGCGAGTCCCCACAGCGAGGCGGCCGTTCGGTGAGAGAAGACACAGCCCTGACCGAACCAGAGCGCGGCGGCTTTCCTCCGCTGGGCGACCGAGTCGAACGAGCCTTCGACGGCGTACACCGCTGGGTGAACGCGTCGCCATCGACCTGAGCGGACTCGTCGCTTCGCCTGATCGATCGACATGCCCCGCTCGCGCGCCTGGTCGAGGCTGAACACGCCGTGTTGAACGGCAGCGAGGCCCATCACGTTCTTTTCCGAACTCCGCATCGGCCCCGCGCCCCTCCCAGAGGAGCGCTCTAGCAGTCGGGGCTGACATCCTCGGCGGCGAGCGTCAGAGACGGTGCGGAAACCGCCCCTCTCATGACAGTCGTTGCGGTGCTGAGACGTGCGAGCACCGGAAACGCCATCAAAACGGCCTCAGTCGTAGAGGACCTGAAGCTCAGTGCCCGGGTAGTAGTGGTCGAGAATGGTGCGAAAGTCCTTCCCCGAGTCGGCGAGCATGCGCGCACCCCACTGACACATTCCCGCGCCGTGGCCGAAACCGTTCCCCTTCAGCACGAGCCCGTCTTTCCCCTGCCCCGTCACTTCGAAGTCGAGCGACTTGAGCCGCATGTAGCCAATGCGTTCACGGAAGCTCACGGCGTCGATGGAGCGGGCGCCGACCTGCACCCGGCGGGCGCGACCCGTGGGAGAACGACCCTGCACCTGAAACTGACCGGGCTTCGCGCCGAGCTCGCGCGGCGCCACCTTCAGGGTCCAGTGACTGGTCGGCAGCTTCGAGCACGGGCACGCGACGCTCTTCAGGTACGGCAGATCGCGCCCAAGCGCGTCGAGCCCCGACTCCGTGTGCCCTCCGCACGACGCATGAAAGTACGCCTCGATCGGCTGGAGCTGCCAGGTGAGCACGAGCCCCTTCGTCTCTTCGATCGCCTGCCGCGTGCGAGGGTCGTCCGACTCGAGGCCCTTGTAGACCTGACTGATGACCGAGCTGCCCAGGTAGAAGGGCTGCCCGTACTGCTCCAGCTTCTTGTTCAACGCGTAGGTGCGGGCTGCGACGGCCTGGGCCTTGAGCGCCTCGAGTGGAAACGTCTTCGGCATCTCACTGCCCAGCACGCCCTGCAGATACGCCTCGAGCGGCAGCACGTTCACCGTCACGAGCTGGCTCTTCCCCCGCACCACGACGACGTCGCCCTGCACGTGCACGCCGTTCACCTCGAGCGAGCCGTTGCCAGCTGCGCGGCAGCGAATCGCGTCTCCAGGCAACGCCGACCCGTCGAGCGTCAGCGCGCTCTCTTTCTTTCGAATCGTCAGCGCATCTTTCCCCAGGGCGATGAACTCGGCGTCGTCGAGATCGTCGCCGCACGAGAGGCCCGCGCCGGTAAGGCTCACCATCGCCGTCTCGGGACCGACCGCGATACGCATCGTCTCGGCAGCCTCGGCCACCACTGCCAACCCCACCACCAGGAGCGCTGCCACACGCATGTCGCACATGGTACGGCCACGGCTTCGCCGCTCAAGAAATCAGCCGGGTGGCGCGAGCCGCGCGAACTTGGCAAACCACGCCTGGTGGACGCCGAGACCTCGTACAGGGCGCTGACGCAGGTGCATCCGCGCAGTGCGCAGGTGCTGGTCGCCCATTTCATCGCGCAGACGCCGAAGGGAGACGGGCGCTCCTTCACCGAGTTCGCGACCTTCTACGGCGTGCCCGAGGCCTCGGCGAAGGTGCTGCTCTGGCGTGCCGTGCGTGAATTCGAGGCAGCCCTCCAGGGAGCTCCCGTCGGCCATCCGCTGCCCCACGAGCAGGAGCTTCGTGAGGCCGATGCGCTCCACGTGGCGCTCGAGGGCTCGGCGCCCAGCCCGACCATCGAGGCCCTGCGAGCGCTGACGACGAACGCCCCCGCGTTGCGTCAGCGAATTCGAGACGCCGAGCGCGCCGAGGTCGAGTCCCCCTCCTACGCCCGCGAGACCTGGCTTCGCCGCATCGCGATCGTCGTCGTGCTCGCGCTCTCGGCCTGGTTCTATTGGAAGGACGATCTGACCCGCTGGTGGCGTCAGCAGACCGTCGAAGCCCCTGGTGGAACCAGACCGTGACCTCTGGGCGCCGGTGAAGTTCTTGTCGAGTCCAGACAGGCCGCTTACACACTGCAGCATGAACCGACTCGTCCTCCTCGCCTGCGCGCTGCTCCTCTCCATCGCGGGCCTGACCGGCTGCCCCAAGACCACCACCACGACCGTCGCCGGCACCGATGACGAGATGATCGATCAGCTCTCTGCCCAGCTCGAAGAGCTGCGCACGCGCAGCGACATCACCTGCAAGGACTTCTGCCAGGTGAAAGACAAGGCGTGCGGTTTGTCGAAGCAGACCTGCGACATCGCGGGCAAGGCGCCCGACCGCGCCGACTTCCAGAAGAAGTGCGTCACCTCACAGGAAGACTGCGCGAAGTTCGGTGAGTCGTGCTCCAGCTGCCCCAAGTGACGTGAAGCTCGCTACACTCGAGCCTCGGTTCTCGCAGGAGGCTCCATGATCGCGATCTCCCTCGCCCTCTCGTTGTCGTTGACCCTCGCGCCCGACGAGTTCGACGCCGAGCGCGCGGCCTCGATCGAGCGGGAGCAGGCCAAAGAGACCGCTGCGGTCACCGCGAAGTACGGCAACAAGAAGTCGACTGAGCTCTCTCGCGACGAACGCGCCCAGATGATTCGGGATCAGTCCGCCGCCGAGCAGAAGGTGCTCGACAAGTACGGCGTCTCTCCGAAGGAGTGGGCGCGCGCCCAGATGAACCGGTCGCGAGAGCAGGCCGATCAGGTTCGCCAGGCAAACAAGGCGCTGGAAGCGAAGGAGAAGGCCGCTGCAGAGAAGGCTGCCGCAGAGAAGGCCGGCGGCCCGAAGGAGATCGTGATTCAGCGGGGCATCTCGGAAGAGAACCCGGTCACGCTCGAAGAGAGCGAGAACGCCACGCCCGTCGTCGAGCAGGGGCTGCCGAAGGACTTCGAGAACGATCAGAATGCGGCGACCGAGTCAGATGCGGTCGAGAAGGCCGGCGACGCTCCCGCGACGAAAGCGACGGGGAAGTCCGGCAAGCGCTGATTTGCGGCCGGGCAGTGGCCGCGATCGTCAGTACCTGCGCATTCACCCTGACGGCGCTGGCCCCGGCACCGCTGGCTGCCTCGGCATCGTCGGAGACGCCGCGACCCTTCGTCAGTTCCGCGCCGACATGAACGCCGAGCTCGCGCGCAACAAACGGCACGTACACGCTGCGCGTTCAGTAACTTCGAACTTCATTTCACCGAGTCGAGGGTGGGGGGGGCTGGCGCATCACTGACGTGACGGGGCTTCTCCCGCAGCGCGAGCACGAGTGGTCGCAGCAGGCTCGGGCAAGAACGACTTCCAGCCGCCGCTCAAAGTCGCGGTGGCGGACGAGCTGTTCAATTGCAAGCCTGGTCGCCGCTCGCTCTCCGCCTGAGCTGCGCACCGAGCGAGACCGAGGACGCATCGAGCGACACGCTGAAACGCCGTCGGCTCAACTGGGTGCGCGGCCTCTCGGGGGCGACCGCCGAGTCCAGCAATCAGCGGCGCTGTGCACGCCACACGTCGTCGTACGGGCATGAGCAATCAGTCTCTTCCGGCTCGGGGTACGCGTACGGCTGGCCCCGATAGTTGCGGAGGATCGTCTCGTTCGGCTTCCGCTCCAGCACGTAGTCAGGCTGCAGGGTGACCTTCCCACCACCGCCTGGCAGATCGACCGCGAGGTGCGGCACCGCCAGCCCCGTCGTCCACCCACGCATCTGCTCGATGATCTTCACTCCCGCCTCGATCGGCGTTCGCAGGTGCTCGAGCCCCTCCGCCACGTCCATCTGGTGCAGGTAGTACGGCCGCACGCGCATCTTCAGGCACGCGTGGCTCAGCTCAGTGATGATTCGGGCATCAGAGTTCAGGCGCCGCATGAGCACGGCCTGGTTCTCGACCGGCACTCCGTGGTCGACCAGCAGCTCGCAGGCGCGCTTCGCCTCGGCCGTGATCTCCTTGGGGTGGTTGAAGTGGGTCACCACGAACAGCGGCGCGTACTTTCGCAACAGCTTCGCGAGCGACTCCGTCACCCGCATCGGCAGACACACGGGAATGCGGGTGCCGATGCGAATCATCTCGACGTGCGGAATCGCGCGGAGTGGCGCCAGGATCTGCTCGAGCCGCTCCTCTGACAGCAAGAACGGGTCGCCGCCCGAGAGCAACACGTCGCGCACCTGCGGGTGCGTGCGCACGTACTCGAGCCCCTTCTCGAGCTCGGCCTTGTTCAGCTCGGCTTCCCCCCCGTTCGTGATGCGCCGACGCGTGCAGTGGCGGCAGTAGACCGAGCAGGTGTCGAGCGCGAGGAAGAGCACGCGGTCGGGGTACTTGTGAACGATCGCCTCGACCGGCCGACGGGGATCTTCACCGAGCGGGTCGCGCAGCTCCCCTGCCCGCTTGCGCGCCTCGGCCTTCACCGGCACCGCCTGCATGCGCACCGGACAAAACGGGTGCGCCGGGTCGATGAGCGACAGGTAGTAGGGCGAGATGCCGAGCCGGAAGATCTTCGCCGTCTCGGCGACGCCCACGCGTTCGTCGTCGGTGAGCTTCAGCACCTGCGCGAGGCGCGCGCCGTCACGCACCGAGTTCCGCATCTGCCAGCGCCAGTCGTTCCACTGCTCGTCGGTGGCGTCGGGAAAGAGCTCGGCCCGCCGCGACACGGGCGTGAGGTCTGCCGTCGCGGGAGTCTGCTGCTCGTCGAAGCTCACGTCGGCGGCCTTAACTCAGCAACGGTCGCCGCAGGAAGAGCTGGTCGGTCAGGCATGCACGGGGTGCGACTGCAGCGCGGCCTTCGCCTGGTCGCGCCACCACTGCTGCCCCGACTCGGGCACGGTGTAGAGCGGGTCGAAGAACTCGTACTTGCGATTGAGCGCCTCGGGATCCTGCCACTCGATGCCCGTGCGGTAGTTCTTCGTCCAGTACGAGATGCCCTTCTCGCGATCGTACTCGGCGACCTGGTGCACCCAGCGCTTGCCGACGTAGGGCACGTCACAGACGATTCGCGGCGTCGCGAAGCCCGGCATGTAGCCCATGATGTCGTGCTGGAGCTTCTGCGCTTCCCACACCGCGACCCGCCAGTGCTCCGAGTTGGGGATCATGTCGCACATGTAGAAGTAGTACGGGAGGATCCGGGCGTGATCGAGGAGCATGAAGGACAGCTCCAGCAGGTCCTTCGAGGTCGCGTTCACGCCACGCAGCAGCACGCCCTGGTTGCGCACGTCGCGGAAGCCCACCTCGAGCAGGCGTCGCGCGGCCTTGCCGAGCAGCGGCGTCACCTGGTTCGCGTTGTTCACGTGCGTGTGGAGCGCGAGATCGACGTTGCGCTCGAACGCCTTCTTCGCGATCCGCTCCAGCGCCGACATGACGTTGTCCTGCAGGTAGTGCTGCGGAATGCCCATCAGCCCCTTCGAGGCGAGGCGAATGTCGCGAATGTTCGGAATGTCGAGCAGCTGGCTGACGAAGGCCTCGAGCTGGGCGATCGGCACGTTCGCCACGTCACCGCCTGAGACGACGACGTCGCGCACCGTGGGCGTCTTGCGCAGATACTCGAGCATCTGCTGCCACCGCTCGGGTTGGGCGACGGTGAACTTGAGCTTCGAGACCTGCGGCACGTCGTTGCCGACGAGGTCCATGCGGGTGCAGTGGCCGCAGTACTGGGGGCACGTCGAGAGCAGCTCGGCGAGCACCTTGGTGGGGTAGCGATGGGTGAGGCCCTCGACCTTCCACATCTCGGCTTCGTGGAGCGAGTCGCGGCTGGCTTTGGGGTGGTTCGCGTAGGTCGGGTGCCGATCGTCGAACGCCGGGAGCATGTACCGACGCAGCGGGTCGCCCCACAGATCGTCCATGTTCATGGTGTTGATCATGTGCGGCGTGAGCAGAATCGACATCGTCGCGCGTTCGCGCTGATCACGCTCGATCGACGCCGCAAGTGTCTCGGGGAGCAGGTTGCCCAGCGTCTCCCGCAGCTCCTTCAGGTTCTTCACGCAGTTCTTCCGCTGCCAGACTGCGCTCTCCCACTCGGCCTTCGTGATGGCCTTGTACCCGGGAATGCGGGTCCAATCGGGTTCGACGAACTGGCGCTCGAGCGGGTACTTGAACGGCTGAGCGGTCGTGGGAGCGGTGTTGGTCGCGGAGGCGGGAGTCGGCACAGTCTGCATGATCGGCCTATGCCATGAGGCAGGGCCTCACGGGAAGCCGTGGCAGACGGAGCATCGCGTCAGGTGCGATGAACTACTGGGGGATCTCGCCCTTGATGACCGGGTTGTCGCCTTCGACGACCGTCACCTCGTAGACCTGCGACATCTTCCCGTTCAGCTTGAACTGAATCTTGTGCTTCCCGACCGGCACTTCGATCGGGCTGGCGGGAAGAACGGGCGTGTCTCGACCGGTGGGTTTGCCGTCGATGATGACGGCGGCCTTGGTGGGGTTCGAGGCGATCTTGAGTTTGCCCTTCGCGAGGTTCTTCGACGGAGGCGGGTCGTTCCTGGGCGGAGGATCGTTCCTGGGAGGAGGATCCTTCTTCGGCGGGGGATCCTTCTTCACCACCGGCTCAGGGTCCTTCTTCACGACGGGCTCGGGGTCCTTCTTCGCCTGAGCGGGCTCAGGCTTCATCACGAGCGAGAGCGAGACCGATGCTTCAGCCGCCTTGTTGTCGAGGGTGAAGCTCTCGGTGAGGTAGCCCGTCTTCTTCGCGCTGCCCTTGTACGACTTGCCCGGCGCAAGGTCGGAGAGTTTGAGATCAGGGGTAGTGCCGCGCGACTTCCCGTCGATGAAGATCTCGACGCCAGGCTCGCTGGTAGAAATCGTGGCCGACCAGGTTGCAGGCTTTGGAGGATCTTTCGGCTCCGTACCTTTGGGATCAGTGCCCTTTGGATCAGTTCCTTTTGGATCAGTGCCCTTTGGCTCCGTACCCTTGGGGTCCGTTCCTTTGGGATCGGTACCCTTCGGATCGTTCGTTGCGACCTTCGGCTCCGTGCCCTTGGGGTCTGTGCCACTGGGCTCCGTGCCTGACGGCTCATTGCCCTTGTCAGGCGGTGGACCGTCGGACTCGAGGGTGCGATCGACCTGATTGATCTTGCCGGCGACGACATCGACGATGAACTGCTGCCGGGCGTAGCCGCTCTTGGTCGGCTTGAGCATCACGGTGTACTTGCCGGGGTCGAGCTCGATCGCCTGGGAGCCGTCGTAGTTCTTGCCGTTGATGACGGCCATGAACGGAACCTTCGGCTTCACGAGCACCAGCAGTCGGGCCTTGTTGCCGGCCGTGAGCTTCACGACGGCGGCTCCAACGACGAGCACTGCAATGACGGCAAGGGCGCCAATGGCAATCATGACGCCCGGCTTCTTGCCGGACGACGATGGCTGCTTGCCCTTGGAGGATTGCTGGCGACGATTGGGAGCGGCGCGCGGTGCGGGCGTCGCACGACGGCGCTCCTGCTTCATCGCGGGGCGTTCAGAGGTGCTGTCGCCCTGAGCCTCGACCTCTTCTGCCTCCTCGGGTTCCTGCTCTTGCTCTTCCTCAGCCGGCTCCTCGGGCTCGTCACCGTCGTGCCCAGTCTGGAAGGCGCGCGTGCTCGAGGGCGCGATGGTCTCGTTCACGCCGCCTGCGAGTGGTGATGGACCGACCGTCGTCGCCCCGTTGACGGGAGCGTCGCCGATCACGACCTTGGGGCGACTCGGCCGGGAGGGCGCGAGCGTCTCGTTGCCCATCTCCTCGGGCGGCGGAATCTCGTTGCCGTCCTCGTCGACGTCGAGGGCCGGGCGGAACCCGGTCATCTCGATCGGCTTCAGGTCATTGCCGGTGTCTTCGTGACCAGGCGCCGGACCACGAGGAGGAACGGTGGAGTCGAGGGAGCGGGCGTTGCCTGCGAGCGCATTGAGCGTCGAGCCACCATTTCCTCCGGAGAGGTTGTCGTGGGTCGTCGCTGTTCCAGCGTTGGAAGGGGCTCGCGAGGTCGGGGCTGGCCGCAGCTGCTGTCGACCGCTGGGGGCGCTATCGTCCTGCGGTTTGTTGAACGGCGAAGGAAGCCCGATGGCCGTCTTGAGATCGGCTTCGGCCTTGCTGCCCGCTGGCATGATGATGGTGCGGTCGGCCGAGCCATCCATCTCTGCGAGCTCTTCCGCCGATGGAGGTGGAATGTTGAGGGCAGTGTTCTGCGGGCCCATGGCAACCGCACCTGAACCGCCTCCGATTGCGACTGACTGCGGTCGATTGCGTGGGGGGGGCGGTGCGGGCGGTGGGGGTGCAGCAGCAGCGGCGGTCTTCTTCTTCGGCCCTGCGGTGACGCCGGACGACTCGAGATCTTCGGGCCGTGAGACCGAGGCGTAGCGCTCCATCTTCTCGGCTTCACGATAGAGGTCTTCCGCGAAGGCCTCCTTCATGTAGGCCGAGAGGTGTTTGGCCGAGTAGATCGCGTCGCCGGCCAGCAGGAACCGCATGAGGTCTTCCTGCAGATCGCTCGACCACTGGTAGCGGTCTTCGACTTCGCGTGCGAGCGACTTGAGGACGACCTTCTCGAGTCCGGCCGGAATGTTCGGGTTGAACTGGCGCGGTAGGGGAACTTCAGCGTTGCGCACCTTCTCGAGCGTGGAGAAGTCGGACTCACCGACGAAGAGCTTCTCGCCGGTGAGCATTTCGTAGAGCGTGACGCCAACCGCGAAGATGTCACTGCGACGATCGATGGGCTGCCCGCGCACCTGCTCGGGGCTCATGTAGCCGAACTTGCCCTTGAGAATGCCCGCCTGGGTCTTCTGGCTCCGGTTCGCGGCCTTCGCGATGCCGAAGTCGATGATCTTCACCTCGCCCTCGTACGAGAGGAGGATGTTCTGGGGCGAGACGTCGCGATGAATGATGTGGAGCTCTTGCCCGCGCGCGTCCTTCTTGCGGTGCGCGTAGTCGAGCCCTTCGCACATCTTCGAGGCCACGAAGACCGCCATGGCCGTCGGCATGATCTCGCGCCTGCGGCGGAACCGCTCGAGGAGCGCGCGCAGGTCCTTGCCCGACACGTACTCCATCGCGATGTAGTAGGCGTCGTCGTGTTTGCCGAGCTCGTGAATGTGCACGACGTTGGCGTGATTCAGCTGAACGCTGATCCGCGCTTCGTCGATGAACATCGTGATGAACTCTTCATCCTCCGCCATGGTCGGGAGGATCTTCTTGATGGCGAGAATGCGCTCGAAGCCTTCGACACCGAAGGCCTTGGCGGTGAACACCTCAGCCATGCCGCCGACGTTGAGGCGCTCGAGCAGCAGGTACTTGCCGAAGACCGTGGGCTTCTTCATCCGGACCGTTGAACGCGGGAGGACTGCGTAATGGGTGCAGACAGCGCACCCTCGAGGCGTCGACGATAGACGTGGTGGCCTGGTCCGTCAATCATCCGACTGGCCCAAACAGGCCACAAGTGCGCGGAACCGTTCCGGAAAGCCGGAGTGAAGGGCTAAAAGAAAAAGCCCCCGCACCGGTTTCCCGGTGCAGGGGCAAAAAGATCCGGCAGCGACCTACTCTCCCGCGCGGTTTCCCGCGGAGTACCATCGGCTCTGGAGGGCTTAACTTCCGTGTTCGAGATGGGAACGGGTGTGACCCCTCCGACATAGCCACCGGAAAAACTTGGAGTGCATACGAAGATCAGAATTGAACTTGGAACGAGCGAAGCGCTCTCGAAAATCTGCAACCGTTGGTTGCAGGGGCCTCGACCTCGACCTTGAATCGCACTGGCCACGAAGGACCAGCGCATCATCGAGAAAAAGGTAATGTAAACCGCACGACCGATTAGTACCGGTTAGCTGAACGCGTTACCGCGCTTACACATCCGGCCTATCAACGACGTAGTCTCCATCGGGTCTTCAGGGGGTTGCCCCCGGGAGGCCAATTCTTGAGGTCGGTTTCCCGCTTAGATGCTTTCAGCGGTTATCCAATCCGCACATGGCTACCCAGCGATGCCACTGGCGTGACAACTGGTACACCAGAGGTGCGTCCAACCCGGTCCTCTCGTACTAAGGTCAGAGCCTCTCAAGCCTCCTACGCCCACGGAAGATAGGGACCAAACTGTCTCACGACGTTTTGAACCCAGCTCGCGTACCGCTTTAATTGGCGAACAGCCAAACCCTTGGGACCTGCTCCAGCCCCAGGATGCGATGAGCCGACATCGAGGTGCCAAACCTCCTCGTCGATGTGAACTCTTGGAGGAGATAAGCCTGTTATCCCCGGAGTACCTTTTATCCGTTGAGCGATGGCCCTTCCATTCAGAACCACCGGATCACTATGACCTGCTTTCGCACCTGCTCGAGCCGTCGCTCTTGCAGTCAAGCTCCCTTATGCCATTGCACTCGACGCCTGGTTTCCAATCAGGCTGAGGGAACCATCGCGCGCCTCCGTTACTCTTTGGGAGGCGACCGCCCCAGTCAAACTACCCACCAGACAGTGTCCCGATCCCGGATGACGGGATGCGGTTAGACACCAGAAACCAGCAGGGTGGTATTTCACTGACGCCTCCACTGAACCTAGCGGCCCAGCTTCAAAGGCTCCCACCTATGCTACACAGCCAATCCCTAGTGTCACTGTCAAGTTGTAGTAAAGGTTCACGGGGTCTTTCCGTCTTTCCGCGGGTAAACTGCATCGGCACAGCTATTTCAATTTCGCCGAGTCCCTCTCCGAGACAGCGGGGAAGTCGTTACTCCTTTCGTGCAGGTCGGAACTTACCCGACAAGGAATTTCGCTACCTTAGGACCGTTATAGTTACGGCCGCCGTTTACTGGGGCTTCGGATCACCGCTTCGCTTGCGCTGACGGATCCCCTTAACCTTCCAGCACCGGGCAGGAGTCAGACCCTATACGTCGGCTTCTCGCCTTCGCAGAGTCCTGTGTTTTTGGTAAACAGTCGCTACCCCCTATTCTCTGCGACCCACCGAAGTGGGCACACCTTCTTCCGAAGTTACGGTGTCAATTTGCCTAGTTCCTTGGAGGAGAGTTCTCTCGGGCCCCTGAGGCTACTCGCCTCACCCACCTGTGTCGGTTTACGGTACGGACGACCTACGGAATCCCTGCGAGGTTTTTCTTGGGAGCCGGGTATCACTGACTCTAGGCTTGCGCCTTCGCATTCAGGTTTCAGAGATAACTGCCAGGCCTTTCATCGTACCCAGCACCCCTACGCCCTTAGACTGCCATCCACTGCAGCAGCTCAGTTAACCTTCTCCGTCACCCCTCAGTTCGACTTCCGTAAGCCGGCGCAGGAATATTAACCTGCTTTCCATCATCTACCCCTTTCGGGCTCGACTTAGGGTCCGGCTAACCCTGGGAAGATTGACTTGACCCAGGAAACCTTAGGTTTACGGGGGGGAAGATTCTCACTTCCCTTATCGCTACTCATTTCGGCATCAGCACTCGAAACCGCTCCACACGCCATTACCATCGTGCTTCGCAGCAGTTTCAACGCTCCCCTACCGCCATACTGATCAAAATCAGTATGACCCAAAGCTTCGGTGCCAGGCTTAGCCCCGTTACATTTTCGGCGCGGCTTGTCTCGACCAGTGAGCTATTACGCTTTCTTTAAAAGATGGCTGCTTCTAAGCCAACTTCCTGGTTGTCAATGACCCGCCACATCCTTTCTAGTGTTCACTTAGCCTGAACTTAGGGACCTTAGCTGTTGGTCTGGGTTATTCCCCTCTTGACGATGGACGTTATCACCCACCGTCTGCGTCCCAGGTTAACAGTTACCGACATTCGGAGTTTGGTATGGTTTGGTAATCTGGTGAGACCCCTAGCCGTTCCAGTGCTCTACCTTCGGTACTGAATTGCCTGAGCCGATACCTAAATATCTTTCGGGGAGAACCAGCTATCACGGAATTTGATTGGCCTTTCACCCCTACGCACAGCTCATCGCAGAGATTTTCAACTCTCATGCGTTCGGTCCTCCATGCGGTGTTACCCGCACTTCAACCTGGCCATGCGTAGATCATCCCGCTTCGGGTTATAATACACGCCACTATCGCCCGTTTCGGACTCGCTTTCGCTCCGGCTCCACCTATCGGCTTAGCCTCGCGACGTATATTAAGTCGCCGAATCATGATGCAAAAGGTACGCTCTCGAGCTTGCTTGCGCGTTGCTCTCGAACTGCTTGTAGACATGCGGTTTCAGGTTCTTTTGACTCCCCTCACTGGGGTTCTTTTCACCTTTCCCTCGCGGTACTTGTTCACTATCGGTCGCTGAGTAGTATTTAGCCTTACCAGATGGTCCTGGCAGATTCAGACAGGATTGCACGTGTCCCGTCCTACTTGGGTACCCCGCTCGGCCTCAGTTCGCTTTCACGTACGCGACTATCACGCTCTTTGGTCTGCCTTTCCAGGCAGTTCCGTTAGCAATCCGAGGTCCTACCGCGGACCCGCAACCCCGACGCGACTTTCGTCGAATCGGTTTAGGCTTATTTTTCCCGTTTCGCTCGCCACTACTCCGAGAATCACTCATTGTTTTCTTTTCCTCAGGGTACTGAGATGTTTCACTTCCCCTGGTTCGCTCTTTCACCCCTATGTATTCAGGATGAAGTGACGGGTCATTACACCCGCCGGGTTTCCCCATTCGGACACTTCCGGATCAATGTTCGGTTGGCAACTCCCCGGAAAATTTCGCAGCCACCCACGTCCTTCATCGCCTCTCAGCGCCTAGGCATCCACCGCACGCCCTTTGTAGCTTACAATTACCTCGTTCTCGTTGACGTCGACGCCCGTGCGTCGAACGACTCAAGATCGAGGCCCAGACCCCTGCTCTTCGCAGCGGATCTTTTCGAAGAGCTCGAGTGAGAATCCCGAGCTCCGTTTCTTCGTTCAATTCTGATCTTCGTATGCACTTTTCAAAGAGCGCATCGACCGAGGTCGATGTGACATCTGACTGTGGAGCTGATCGGGATCGAACCGATGACCCCCGGATTGCAAACCCGGTGCTCTCCCAGCTGAGCTACAGCCCCAGACAGAGAACTCGAGTTGGCCTGGGTGGACTCGAACCACCGACCTTACGCTTATCAGGCGTACGCTCTAACCACCTGAGCTACAGGCCATCAGATAGGATCGGCGGTCTCGACTTCAAACCGTCAGACACTCCACAAAATCGTTCAAAGAGCAGACGCTCGCCCTTTCAAAACCAGACAGCAAACCCATTCGTTCCTGCGAGAACGTTGACCTGGTGACCGCGATACCAGAGGTATCGCTGGCGCCCCGCGCCAAGACCGAAGTCTCGACCGAGCAGCCGTGGTCTCCGTAGAAAGGAGGTGATCCAGCCGCAGGTTCCCCTACGGCTACCTTGTTACGACTTCACCCCAGTTACCAATCACTCCTTGGGCACTGACGTATCGCAGTGACTTCTGGAGCAATTGACTCCCATGGTGTGACGGGCGGTGTGTACAAGGCCCGGGAACGTATTCACCGCAGCGTGCTGATCTGCGATTACTAGCGATTCCGACTTCATGGAGCCGAGTTGCAGACTCCAATCCGAACTGAGACCGGTTTTATGCGATTAGCTCCCTCTCGCGAGTTGGCAACGCTTTGTACCGGCCATTGTAGCACGTGTGTAGCCCCAGACATAAAGGCCATGAGGACTTGACGTCATCCCCACCTTCCTCCAGCTTATCACTGGCGGTCCCTCTAGAGATCCACTTGCGTGGCAACTAAAGGCGAGGGTTGCGCTCGTTGCGGGACTTAACCCAACATCTCACGACACGAGCTGACGACAGCCATGCAGCACCTGTCTCTGGATTCCCTTGCGGGCACGCCGACTTTTGGGCCAGCTTTCCAGGATGTCAAGTCTGGGTAAGGTTCTGCGCGTTGCGTCGAATTAAACCACATGCTCCACCGCTTGTGCGGGCCCCCGTCAATTCCTTTGAGTTTTAATCTTGCGACCGTACTTCCCAGGCGGAGAACTTAATGCGTTAGCTACGGCACCGCGGGGGTCAACACCCACGACACCTAGTTCTCATCGTTTACAGCGTGGACTACCAGGGTATCTAATCCTGTTTGCTCCCCACGCTTTCGCGTCTCAGCGTCAGTTGCCGTCCAGATGGCCGCCTTCGCCACCGGTGTTCCTCCGCATATCTACGAATTTCACCTCTACTTGCGGAATTCCGCCATCCTCTCCGGCACTCAAGCTCAGCAGTTTCAGACGCACTTCCATGGTTAAGCCATGGGCTTTCACATCTGACTTGCCAAGCCGCCTACACGCGCTTTACGCCCAATAATTCCGAACAACGCTTGCACCCTCTGTATTACCGCGGCTGCTGGCACAGAGTTAGCCGGTGCTTCTTCTCCCGGTACCGTCAGGCCCCTGGATGTTAGCCAGAGGTTTTTCGTCCCGGTCGAAAGTGCTTTACGATCCGAAGACCTTCATCACACACGCGGCGTTGCTCCATCAGGCTTTCGCCCATTGTGGAAAATTCCCCACTGCTGCCTCCCGTAGGAGTCTGGACCGTGTCTCAGTTCCAGTGTGGCTGATCGTCCTCTCAGACCAGCTACCCGTCGTAGCCTTGGTGGGCCATTACCCCGCCAACTAGCTGATGGGCCGCGGACTCATCCTCAAACGTAAACTTGTAAACAGAGGTCTACTTTTCCCACAGCGACCGAAGTCACCGTGAGCTTACCCGGTATTAGCCAACCTTTCGGAAGGTTATCCCGAATTCAAGGGCAGATTATCCACGTGTTACGCACCCGTGCGCCGCTCTACTCGGATTGCTCCTTTCGCGCTCGACTTGCATGTGTTAGGCACGCCGCCAGCGTTCGTTCTGAGCCAGGATCAAACTCTCCAAAGAAAGAGTGTTGTCTTGTGCTCTCTTGCATCGCCGAAGCTTTGCAAGGGATGCTCGAGTCAGTGACTCAAGCCAAATAGTTACTGCAGTTCTTCGCAGTGCTTCTTGGGTTTGCTATCCAGTTTTCAAAGAACGAGCGGGTTCCGATGAAACCGCTTGACTTCTTCACTTCTTGTTGCCGTTCGAACCGTTGTTCGATGCGGCGTCTTCTACATCATCTTTCGCTGTTTGCAACCGGTTTCCCGTTTTGCTTTTCAGCTCCGCTGCTTCGACGCCTTTCGGATTTCTCCGGAGGTCTTCGTCGCTGCGGGGAGGGCCAGTACTACATCGCCTTCCTCGAGTTCGTCAAGCCTTTCGTACTTCGTGGTCACCGAAGCGACCTGGCTTGCTGATCAGGTGATCAGCCTAGGCTGAGCCTGCGCGCGTATTCACCTGTGGACTGCGGCACTACGACTTCCTGACTTCGTGCTGCTCGCTGCGTTTGCTGCCCGTCTATTACTCGCCGACTTCTGCGTTTCGATCAACATCATTTCTGCGGTGCTGCGTGCTTCTTTTTCCCTGCGCCCGTCTTCGCTTTCGCGACTCGCCAACCACCCGTCCTGCCCGCCCGCCGGTTCCCCTCCCGACAACGAGGGGCGGCGCATATACAGATCGGGACCTGATGAGTCAACTCCCCTCCTTCACTTTTCTGACTTTCCGAATTTCTCAGGAAATTCGGGAGGGTGCAGGTTGAGGCGGCTCAAATCAACGCGACCCCTGCGAGCCTGCTCTGCGATCACGATGGAGCGGAGCTCGGTAAAGGCGTGGTCGAGCTCGTCGTTGATGATCAGGTAGTCGTAAGACTCCGAGCCTCGCTCGATTTCGATCTGCGCTGCGAGGAGGCGACGGTGAATGACGTCTTCCTTGTCGGTGCCTCTTCCCCTGAGGCGGCGCTCGAGCTCTTCCATCGAGGGAGGAAGAATGAAGACGAGCACCGCGTCGGGGAACTTCGATTTGATCTTCAGCCCGCCCTGCACGTCGATGTCGAACACGGCGATGCCTCGCGTGAGCATGGTGCGGTCGACGAGCCCGCGAGAGGTTCCGTAGAAGTTGCCGTGCACCTCTGCGTGCTCGAGGAACTCTCCGCGGTTGACCATCTGCACGAACGTCTTGGTGTCGACGAAGTGGTAGTCGACACCTTCCTTCTCCTGACCGCGCGGTTCACGCGTCGTGTAGCTGATGGAGAATTCGGCCTGGGGGAACTCGCTCTCGAGCCTGCGAGCGAGGGTCGTCTTCCCTGCCCCTGACGGAGCCGAGAGCACGAGGAGCAGGCCGGGAGCCGGCGTGATGGGAATTTCCGGGTTCGTTCTCATTCGACGTTCTGGACCTGTTCGCGAACCCGTTCGAGTTCGGCCTTGAGTTGAACGACCAGGCCCGAGATCGCCGCCGTGGCGCTCTTGGAGCCCGTCGTATTCACCTCGCGATGCATCTCCTGCACGAGGAAGTCGAGTTTGCGGCCTGCCGGCTCGGGAGCCGCGCTCAGCGCCCTGAATTGTTCGAAGTGCGACTTCAACCGCGTGAGCTCTTCAGCCACGTCGCAGCGCTCGGCGAAGAAGGCCACTTCCTGCGCGATGCGCTGGGGGTCCACCGTCATTCCCTGGGTCAGCTCGGCGATCCGCTCCGTGAGTCGCTTCTGGTAGTCGCTCACCGACGCGGGAGACTGCTTCTCCACTTCGAGCACCGACTTCTCGACCGCGTCGAGGCGCGCGAGCAGGTCCTTCTCGATGGCGCGGCCTTCGGTCGTGCGCATGACCTCGAGCGCCGAGAGCGACTGATCAACCGCCGAATCGAGGGCGGTGGAGACCTTTGCGAGGTCGACGGCCGGTTCTTCGAGCTTCAACACGTTCGGGAGGCCAGCCAGCTCCTTCACGGTCGTATTGTCGGGAACGCCAGTCGCGGCGGCCAGTTCGGCGAAGGCGCGGCGGTATTCCTTCGCGAGGTCGGCGTCGACGATGGGGACGAGGCCCACGGCTCCCCGGCTCGATCGTTTCACCGTCACGTCGAGCGACCCGCGCGCGACCCTGTCCTTGATGCGCCTGACGAGCGCTGTCTCGAGGGCGGCGAGCTCTCTGGGGAGCCTCACCTTCACCTCGCAGAACTTGTGGTTGACCGACTTCACCTCGACGACGACTTCTTCGTCTCCGGCGACCCCGCGGCCCGTCCCAAAACCCGTCATGCTCCGAAGCATGAAGGCTGCGTAGGCCCATCGAGCCCGCTGATCAACTCAACGACCGAGCTTCTTCACCAGCTCACTGGTGCTGTGGTCCTTGGGGTCGCCTGCGACCGCCACCCTACCACCCCAGGCCTCGACCTCGGCCCGCTCGGGAATGCTCTCGGGCGTGTAGTCGGTGCCCTTCACGTGAACGTTGGGACGAATCGCCCGCAGCACTGCGCGCACGTCGGGCTCGGAGAAGATGAGGACCGCGTCGGTGCAGCTGAGCGCCTCGAGCAGCTCGGCCCGCTCGCTCTCGGAGATCACGGGACGGCTTGGGCCCTTCACTGCGCGGGTCGAGGCGTCGGAGTTCACCGCCACGACCAGCCGATCAGCCATCGCCCTGGCGCCCTGCAGGTAGCGGACATGTCCGACGTGGAGGAGATCGAAGACGCCGTTGGCCAGAGCGACCGTCTTTCCCTCGGTGCGCCACTGCGCTGCCAGCGCGGCGGCCTGCTCGAGGGTGACCCGCTTGTTCATCGAGCCAGCTCCCTCGAGAGCTCGGGCCGGGTGACGGTGGCCGTGCCGGGCTTCTGCACGACGATGCCTCCCGCGACGTTGGCGATGCGAGCAGCCTCGACGAAGGAGGCTCCCGCGCCCACGGCCAGCGCAAAGGTCGCGATCACCGTATCTCCCGCGCCCGTCACGTCGACCGCGTCTTCCGGGCCGTGCACCGGCAGCCGGACCGGCTTCTGGCCGCGCTGGTAGACGACCATTCCCTTGCGGCCGCGGGTGACGAGCAGCACCTGGCAGCCGAGCTTCTCGAGGGCGGCTTTCGCAGCGGCGTCGACTTCGGCGTCCGTTCGCACGGGAAGACCGGTGATGGAGGCCAGCTCAGGCTCGTTTGGTTTGCAGACCGTGACGCCCTGGAACTCCGAGAGGGCGAAGCGGGAATCGACGCACACGACTGCGCCGCGCTTCGCGAGTGAACGAACGACCGCGCGGGTCTCGTCACACACCACGCCCGCGCCGTAGTCGGAGACCACGATGACATCGGCCCCGAGAGCGGCCTGCTCGAGACGGGCTGCGAGACCTCGACGAACCGATTCAGGCAGCGGGCCGGTCGCGCCGCGATCGACCCGGAGCATCTGCTGACGCGAGGTGCTCAAGCCACCCGCGAGGATTCGCATCTTGGTCTCGGTGCGCACGCCTCGACCCGAGACCGCTTCGACGTGAATGCCCTGAGCCTTGAAGAGCGACCGCATCGCCCGCCCGGTCTCGTCGCTGCCCAGCATGCCGACGGCAGTGACCTGGCCCCCGAGGGAACGAGCGTTCGCGGCGGCGTTGGCGCCTCCACCGAGCTTCACCTCATCGCGTTCGTGGCGAACGATCAGCACGGGCGCTTCGCGGCTGATGCGCTCGGTCTGCCCATAGAGATAGTGGTCGGCGACGAGATCGCCGAGCACCACCACGCGCACCTTCGGGAACATGGCCAGCCTGCTCACGGCGCGGCTTCTCCCACCGAGGGAACAGGGGCACAAGCAGAAGGCCAGCCGACGGCGCGCGCGAGCGTCTCGAGGCCCTGCGTCACCGTGAGTTCTGTCTCGACCACGGTTGCAGGAAAAACCTCAGGCAGGCGCTCAGCGTCCTTCTCGGTGGTGACGAGGATCGACTGCGTGCGCTCGGTGTGGCCCTGGAAACGCGCGAGTTCGGCCTTCGTGAAGCGGTGGTGATCAGGGAAGCGCTCGGTGACGACGAGTTTTGCGCCAAGCCGTTCGAGCGTGTCGAAGAAGCGGCTGGGGCGCGCGATTCCGGCGATGGCGACGACCCGCTGATCACGCAGCGACGCGGGACCGTTGCGCAGACCACGCACGACCAGCGTTCCTGTCGGATCACCACTCCCCTGCCCGTTCCAGACGACCGTCGCGCGACGGGCTCCGCTCGAGAACTCCCGCGAAGGGCCCAGCGGGAGCACCGCCGTCGAGGCTTCCGGAACGCGGATCAGCACGTCGACATCACGCGCGAGCCGGCGGTGTTGGAAACCATCGTCGAGGATCAGCGTGTCGAAGCCCAGGGCCACCGCTCGCCTGGCCGCGGCGACGCGATCGGCGTCCACGAAGACGGTCGCGCCGGAGCAGCGCGCGATCAGTCTGGGCTCGTCTCCGCACTCGGGCTCGGGTGGCAGTGACGTGACGTCGAACTGAAGTGGCTGACGGCCCGTGCGGCCGTACCCTCGAGACAGCACTGCGACTTTGCGGCCCGCGGCGAGGCCCCACTTCGAGAGGAAGATGACGAGTGGGGTCTTCCCGGAGCCTCCGACGATGAGGTTGCCGACCGAGATCACCTGGGCCCCGCTGACGCGATGCGCTCGAAGGAGCCCCATGTCGAAGAGCGCGTTGCGGGTGGCGCCGATGGCTCCGTACACGAGTGACGCAGGGCCGAGCGTGACGGTCGCGAGTGCGCGCTCGAGCGGCATGGCGTCGCCGTACCAGAGGCGGTCGATGACGCTCATGTCGCCGCCCCAGCAGGAACGAAAGCGCCGTGTCGAAGGGCGGCATCGCGCCGGTCGCGCCGGTCGCACCGCAGGCGGGCGAGGGTGTGCGCGTCGTCACTCCGGCGAAGGCGTGTCGATAGGCGCACCGGTGGAGCGGCCTCGCGTCGGTCGCACCGCAGGCGGTCGAGGGTGCGCGCGTCGTCACTCCGGCGAAGGCGGGTCGATACCGGTGGAGCGGCCTCGCACCGCAGGCGGTCGAGGATGCGCGCGTCGTCACTCCGGCGAAGGAGGGTCGAAACGAGCACCGCAGCATCGCGTCGGTCGCACCGCAGGCGGTCGAGGGTGCGCGCGCCGTCACTCCGGAGAAGGCGGGTCGAAACGAGAACCAGAGGAGAGGCATCGCGTCGGTCGCACCGCAGGCGGTCGAGGGTGCGCGCGTCGTCACTCCGGCGAAGGCGGGGCGAAACGAGCACCGCGGCATCGCGTGGGTCGCACCGCAGTCGGTCGAGGGAGCGCGCGCCGCCACTCCGGCGAAGGCGGGTCGAAACGAGCATCGCTGGGGCTCGTTCGATGACGCTCATGGCTGCGCCCCGTACAGTTCGAGCACGCGCGTCGCGATGTCTCGCTGCGACTCGAGGACAACCTGACGGCGCTCGGATTGGAGCGAGGCCAGCGCCACGGCTTCGGGCTTTCGCTCAGCGATCACATCGGCGAACCGAGGGAGCGCACCTTCATCGACGCCCACCACGCGAACGCCACACGCACGAGCCTGCGCCGCCGCTCGCGCCGAGAAGTCATTGCCGAGCCCGAGAATCCATACTTCGTCGAGCGCCTGGAGCCAGCGCACGAACGACTCTCCCCGCTGGTAGCCAACGAAGTGGACGCGCGCCGACAGGCCCTTCGATTTCACGAGCGCTTTGACGACAGGCAACAGCTCACCGTCTCCGATCAGCGCGAGCTGGGCTTCGGGGCGCCGGCGGATCAGCTGCTCGAACGCTGCGACGCCGAGATCGTGCCGACGCGACGGCTGGAACGTCGAGATCATGCCGACGAGAGGAACGTCAGGCAGCTCGAGCTGACGACGCAGGTCGCTCCTCGAAGCGGGAGGCATGAACTTCGAGTCGACGACGGGCGGGAGCACCATGACCCGCGAGAACGACTTCGCGAGCGCCTCGAAAGGCACCGTCCATCCATCGGCGACTGGCATGAAGCGGCGCACCGAGCGCGGCGCGTGAATGGAGCGGATCAACTTCGCGCCCTTCGGCCGTCCCCAGCGCGCGAGCAGATGATCATGACTGAAGTGACAGTGCACGACGTCGACCGAGAGACCTCGAAGCGTCTTGATGTCTCTCGCGACGGCCAGCGGAGACGACTTCACCGACAGCTCGAGGCCGACCTCAGCGAGCAGCTCGAGCGATTGCAGCCGCGGCACGGCGAGCTCTTCTGCATCGGTCGAGGCGCGCTTGCGATCGACTGCGACCGAGACTTCGTGACCGAGGGCGCGTTGCGCGAGGGCGAGCTGCGTCAGCGACTCCGCCGGGCCGCTGAAGAAGGGCGACGCGAGCAGATGGAGGACCTTCATGGCCGCGGCTCCGCGACGAGTGCGTTGCGCGCACTCGTTCCCTCGCCCTGCGGAAGCAATGCCGCGCTCATCGGCCACGTCGAGAGGTCGGCGGGCCTCATGACCGCCGCTCCGCGAGCAGCTTCGCCATCGCGTCGACGTTGCGATCGCTGGCACCCGAGACCTGACGAACGGCCTTCCGCGCGAGCTCACCGAGCGACTCGATGGTCTCTGGCCGTGAGAAGAGCTCTGAGAGCACCTTGAAGAGGTTGTCGGGATCTTTCACCTGCAGCCCGCCACGGCCGACCAGCACGCCGACGGAGTCTCGGAAGTTCTCCATGTGCGGGCCGAAGAGCACGGGCCGCCCCTGCGCTGCCGGCTCGAGAATGTTCTGCCCGCCACGGGTGATGAACGAGCCTCCGACGAAGACGACGGTGGCCAGTCGATACGCGCGCGCGAGCTCACCAATGCTGTCGAGCACGACCACCGGCGCTCCCTGCGGATTTCCCGCCGACCGAAGCCCACCGTGCAGCCCAGCCGCTTCGATCAACGACACCACGCGCGGCGCACGATCGATGTACCGCGGCGCGATCACGAGGCGCAGATCGGGCACCTCGACGATCAGGCGCTTGTAGACCTCGAGCAGCAGCTCCTCTTCGCCTTCGTGGGTGCTCCCGGCGATCCACACGCGGCCGGCGGCGTTCAAGCCGAGCGCGGTCTTCAGCGCCTGATCCTCGGCGGCCTCACTCGAGGGCACGAGCGCGTCGAACTTCGTGTTGCCGGTGATCTGCACGCGAGCCGGCGCGGCGCCGAGGGACAACACCCGCTCGGCCTCGTCCTGCTCGCGCATGAGGAAGAGATCGATGTCTTCGAGCGGGTTCTCGATCAGCGTGAAGAACGCGCGGTAGCGGCCGAGGTGATCAGCCGAGAACCGGCCATTCGTGAGCGCGAGTCGCGCACCGGAGGAATGCGCGGCCCTGATCAGGTTCGGCCAGATCTCGGTGTACTCGAGCACGAGCAGATCAGGCTTCAGCGCGCGAACGGCGCGGCGGGTGGCGCCAAACAGATCCCACGGCGCGTAGACGATCGCGTCGATCTTCTTCGACAACCGCTCACGGGCCATGAGGGCGCCGGTGTTGGTGATGGTCGAGATGATCACCTTCGCGTCGGGGAACTTCGTGCGCAGGCGATCGATCATCGGGCTCAGCGCGAGCAGATCGCCGGCGCTCGCGCCGTGCAGCCAGATGCGAGGCGATCCGCCCTTCGGAATGATGCCGTCGGAGTAGAAGCCGAAGCGCTGCAGCGCGCCCTCACGCGTCTTCTTCATCAGCGCAAGCACTGGAAAGAGGAACGCGAACGCGACCCAGGTCGCGATGACGTAGAGCAGCCGCATCGATCGCGTGCGCCTAGCACGGAAACCGACGCTTACGAGCCCTGCGTCTGCGCCCGCCAGAGCTTCGAGTAGGTGCCGTTGAGCGAGAGCAACTGCGCGTGCGTGCCCTGCTCCACCACACGGCCCTGATCGAGCACCACGATGCGATCGGCCTTCTGAATCGTGGCGAGGCGGTGCGCGATCACGAGGGCGGTGTGGCCGGGCAGCACACGCTCGAGGGCGGCCTGCACTTCGCGTTCGCTCTCGGGATCGAGGTTCGACGTCGCTTCGTCGAGCACCAGCACCGGAGCACGGCTCACCAACGCACGGGCCAGCGCGAGCCGTTGCTTCTGACCGCCCGACAACGTCACGCCGCGCTCACCGATCGGTGTCTCGAGGCCCTGCGGGAGCGCGAGGATGAAGTCCCACGCTTGAGCAGTGCGGCACGCGTCTTCGAGTTCCTGCGCCGTCGCCTGGGGTCTGCCCACGAGCAGGTTCGCGCGCACCGAGGCCGAGAAGAGCAACGCCTCTTGCGTGACGAGGGCGAACTGGCCGCGCACGCTCGAGATCGATCGCTGCGTCACGTCGACGCCGTCGATCAGATAGCGGCCACCGCTCGCCTGTTCGAAACGCAACAGCAGTGACGTGAGCGTGCTCTTGCCGCTGCCGCTCTCACCGACCAGCGCCGTCACCTTGCCGGCTTCGATGGAGAACGTGGCGCCGTTCAGCACGGGACGATCGGCCCACTGGAAGGTGAGTGCTTCGATCTCGATGGAGCGCTCGAGGCTCGCGGCATCAGGCAGACCCGCCGTCATGGGAACCGATCGCGGCAACGACAACACCGCTTCGAGCCGTTCCATCGCGACACCAGCCGTGATGGCGAACTGGCTGACTCGGCCGAGATCCTTCGCGGGCTGGTAGAGCAGAATCACGGCGCCCAGGAACGAGACCAGCGCTTCGGGCTCGACTGCACCCGACGAGGCGGCCCACCCAAGCGTTCCTGCGATCGCGACCGACGCGAGGATCTCCATCACGCCGGGAACTGCGGCCCGGGCCCACGCGGCACGAGACAGCGAGACCTGTGCTTCCGCGGTGCGGCGGTCGAACCGATGAGACTCGGCCACCTCGGCGTTGAACGCCTGAATCGCGCGCAGCGCACCGAGGCCCTCCTGCACCTGTCCTGCGAGCGCTCCGAGGGCGGTCTGGCCTTCACGGGTTCGCGCCATCAACGCCCGCGTCAGGCGCGACGCTGGAATCACCGCGATCGGCACCGCAATCAACGTGAGCAGCGCGAGCTTCCACGAGAGCGCGACCGCGACCGCCGCGAGGATCACGATCTGCAACGTGTCGCGCAGCCAGGAGGCGACCGTGTACGTCGCGGCCTGCTCCACCGCAGCGACGTCGGCCGTGAAGCGACTCAACAGATCGCCAGTGAGCAACCTCGCCCGCTGCCCGGGAGACAGCGCGAGCATTCGTTCGAACACGCTGCGCCGCAGGTCCTTCACGACCTGCTGACCGAAGAGGCCGACGAAATAGAACTGGCCGAGGTAGCCGATGCCTTTGATGGCTCCGACGATCACGACGACCACGGGCAAGACGAGCAGCACCTTCTCTCGAGGCCACGAGGCGAGCTCGGGGACCAGCGTCGCCAGCAGCCCAGGGCCCTCCGTGCCTCCCGTGAGCAGAAACCGCAGCGCCGGGCCCATCAGAAACGCGTACGCGCCGGTCGTCACCCCGACGAGCCCCATGCACACGAACGCGATGCCCAACAACGACCGATGCGGGCGGCCGATCGCGAGCAGCTTCAGCATCGAGCCGACGAGTGGAGATGACGACACGGGCCGCGGCACTGTACACAATCGCCCACGTGAAGCCGCCCAGCGTTCTCGTCGTGGCAGGAGAAGCCTCAGGTGACGGCCACGGCGCTGACGTCGTGCGCGCGATGAAGGCGAAGCGGCCCGAGCTCACCTTCTTCGGCATGGGCGGGCCGAAGCTCGAAGCAGCGGGGCTCGAGGTGATTCACGGCGCGCACGAGATCTCGGTGATGGGCATCGCCGAGGTGCTGCCGAAGATTCCGCGCATCTTGAAAGTGCTCGGCGATCTCGAGCGCACGGCGAAGGAGCGCAGGCCTGCGGTCGCCCTGTTGATCGACGTGCCCGACTTCAACCTGCGCCTGGCGGAGCGGCTCAAGGCGCTCGGCATTCCCATCGTCTACTTCGTGGCGCCGATGATCTGGGCGTGGCGTGAGGGCCGCGCAAAGCGCATCGGCAAACTCGTCGACGAGCTGTGCTGCATTCTGCCGTTCGAGGAGCCGTTCCTTCGCGAGCGTGGGGTGAACGCGACGTACGTGGGCAGCCCCGTGCTCGATCAAGTTCCGCCGCTGAACGAGCCGGCACACTTTCGTCGGGCACTCGGACTCGACGTCTCGAGGCCGGTGCTGGCGGTGCTGCCAGGAAGCCGGCGCTCGGAGATCGGTCGCCTCGGAGCCCTGATGCGGGACGTGGCGAAGGCTCAGGTCGAGGCACACCCGGGACTGCAGGTGGTCGTGCCCGTGGCTCCCGGACTCCCGAAGGAGCTGGTCAAGACGGCGTTCGAGGGCGTCGACGTGACGTTGATCGACGGTCGTGCACCCGAGGTCGTGGGCGCCTGCGATGTGGGGCTGGTCGCCTCGGGAACAGCGACGCTCGAGGCGGGGCTCATGCGCCGGCCCTTCGTCACCATCTATCGGGTCTCGCCGCTCACCTACGCGGTGGGGAAGGCGCTGGTCCGCATTCCGTTCTTCTGTCTCGTGAACCTGCTCGCGAAGAAACGCGTCGTGCCCGAGCTGCTGCAAGGCGACGTCACGGTGCCGAAGGTCGTGTCCGAGCTGGAAGCGTTGTGGAGTGGACCTGCGCGTGAAGCCTGTCTGGCCGGTCTCGACGAAGTGCGTGACTTGCTCGGCGCCAAAGGAGCCGCCGGGCGCGTGGCCGATCGCGTGCTCGCGCGTCTGCCGGTGGCACCTGCGAAGGAAGTTGCAGGCTCCTGATTCCTCTGCTTTTCATCGCCGCATGAACCTCTCGACCATTCTCCGTTCGGCCGTGGTGCTCGCAGTTCTTGCCTTGTCGGCGTGCAGCAACCCGATCGGCGTCTACCGTGGGTCGACCACCTCGACGACCACTGGTCCCGGCGGCAGCGCGACGCGCACGGTGACTGGCGATCTCGCCACGATCTTCGCAAGTGCTGACCCGAATTCGGTCGTCATCGAGGCCTCTGGTCTCGCCTTCACCGCCACGAAGAACGGCGACTCGCTCACGTTCCCGGGCGGCCAGGCGCAGTCGGTGACGGAGACCACCGGCAGCAGCAACACCTCGCTCACGTCGGGCACTGGCACCCTCACCAGCACCAGCCTGACGATGAACCTGACGCTGACCTTCTCGCAGACGCAGAACGGTCAGACGGGGAACGGCACCATCATGGCGACGTTCACCGGTCAGAAGATCTGATTCACTGAAACCGTTCGAAGGTGACGTCCATCGCGTTCCCGGCCGTCACCTGAATGGTCTTCTTCCGCTCCAGGGCGCCAAAGCTCGCCTTGACGGTGTAGGTCCCCTCGCAGAGGGTGACCTCCTTCAAGCTCGAGAAGCCCTGGAGCTTTCGTCCGTTGACGGAGAACTCTCCGCCCGGCTCGACCTTCAGCGTCACCTTCGCGCGAGGGTTCTGAAACTTCACCTCTTCGTTGGCGCCGGCCGGCAGGTCGAGCTCGATGGACTTGGTGCAGAACATGTCGGCGTTGCGACCCTGAATGACGTACTTGCCTGCGCTGAGCTGGACGTTCACGACGGGCGGCGAAACTCCCCACTTGTGACCGTCGGCTGTGATTTGCATCGGAATGTCTGAGGTGACCTGAACGACGGCGGCGCGATCGTCGTGAACTTCACCTGCGTCCACAGCCGCGAGTTCGACGGCGCCTCCTGCGTCTTCGGGGTCGGGTGCCGGCACGACTTCAGCTGGGCCGGCATCGACGAAGGCGATCGGTGGCGTGATGGTCGCGCCCGCGTCTGGGGTCGAGATCGTCGAACCGTCAGGCCTGAGCAACAGGACGCCCACGATGATGGCGACCAGCGACAGGCCTGCCACCACCGCCCACGTCCCAAGCTTCCGCGCGGGCGGTGCGGGAATGGTGTCGACCTCGCCTTCCACCGCCTCCTTCACCTGCTGGCGGCGGTCTCCGATGATCGCGGTCGACTGCTGTGACGGTGGCAGTGGCGTCGCGCTGGCCTTGAGCTGAGGCTCGGTGGGCCCTGGCGCGACCTGTGACGGCACGGGAGGCGGCGGCAGCGACGGAATCGCAGGCACGCGCATCGAGGGCGCGGTTGGCGCAAAGCCGAGCTCTTCCTGGCCCGGGGCCGCTGCTGCGCCGGGATCAGAAGGAATCTCCTGTTCGGTGCGAGCGCCCGCCCAGGTGTGCTGGGCCTCGGCAGAAGACAGCTGCGGCGGTGTGCCCGGCTCGAGGTGGGCGACCTCGGCAGCGACCACGCGGAAGAGCCGCAGCAGATCTTCCTGACCGATGGGTTGACCGACGAAGCGCAGGTACTTCTCGAGATCTTCCTTCACCGCGAGCGCCGTCGGGTAACGACCGTCGCGATCGGGGTGCACGCAGCTCGCGAGGATCTGTCGAAGCGGCATCGCCAGGTTCGGGCGCAGCTGCTCGATGGGGCGAATGCGTGAGGCGCGCGCGTTGTCGATCTGCTCGACCTCGGTGTTGCCCGCGATGGCGCGCGTGTTGGTGAGCAGCTCGTAGAGCACGAGGCCGAGGGCGTAGACGTCGACGCGACGATCGATGTCCTGGCCGGTGATCTGCTCCGGGGCCATGTACGGGTACTTGCCCTTCACGAGGCCGGCCTGCGTGCGGTGCGTGGCGGTGGCGGCGCGCGCGACGCCGAAGTCGATCAGCTTCACCACGCCGCTCGTCGAGAGCAGCACGTTGTGCGGCGTGACGTCGCGGTGAATGAGGTTGAGCGCCTGACCCGTCTTCGGGTGCTTCGCGTCGTGGGCCGAGTGCAGGGCTCCGGCGACGTCGGCGATGATGCGCGCGCACAGCTCGGGCGCCATGAGCTCGCCCTGACGCTCGTGCTCGAGGCTGATGGTCATCAGGTCGAAGCCCGGCACGTATTCCATGGCCAGGTAGAAGGCGCCGTTCACCTGACCGAGGTCGAAGATCTCGGCGATGTTCGGGTGGTGCAGGCTCGCGAGGATCGCGGCCTCGTCGAGGAACATGCGCACGAAGTCTTCGTTGGCGCAGAGGTGCGGGTGCGGGCGTTTGATCACGCAGACGCCGCGCGGGCCGTGGGCCAGGAAGACGTCGGCCATTCCACCGGCACCGATTCGTTTGTCGAGGGTGTACGGCCCGAGCGTTTCAGCCATGCGGAGGGGCGGCTTACCACGGTTCCCCTCAGGCACAGCGTGCGCTATGCGCGCGCGGTCATGAACCCGGCTCTGGTCATCATCCCCACGTACAACGAGCGCGACAACCTCGGCCCGATCTCCGCGGCCGTGCTGGCGGCAGACCCGCGCCTCGACATTCTCGTCGTCGATGACAACTCACCCGACGGCACAGGCCAGCTGGCCGACGAGCTCGCCGCGAAGGAGCCCCGCATTCGGGTGCTGCACCGCGAGAAGAAGCAGGGCCTTGGCCGGGCGTACCTGCACGCGTTCTCGTGGGCGCTCGAGCAGGGCTACCAGTTCATCATCGAGATGGACGCCGACTTCAGCCACGACCCGCGCTACCTGCCGAAGCTGATCGACGAGGCGCAATCGGGCACCGATCTCGTGCTGGGCAGCCGTTACGTCACGGGCGGCGGCACGGTGAACTGGGGCGTGGGCCGGCAGCTGATCTCACAGGGCGGCTCGCTGTACGCGCGCTCGGTGTTGGGCGTGAAGGTTCGCGATCTCACCGGCGGCTTCAAGTGCTTCAACCGGCGCGTGCTCGAAGGCATCAACCTGGCTGAGGTGCTGTCGAGCGGGTACGGCTTTCAGATCGAGCTCACCTACCGCGCGCTGAAGAAGGGCTTCACGGTGAAGGAGATCCCCATCGTGTTCGAAGACCGCCGCGTCGGTCAGTCGAAGATGAGCCGGAAGATCTTCGTCGAGGCGTTCACGGTCGTGTGGAAGCTGCGCTTCACCGTGTGACGCGATGCTGAGTACCTTTCTGATCGCGATGCCGGCGGTGTTGTTCATCGTCGATCCGATCGGGGTCGTGCCGCTGTTCGTGGCGATGACGGCCAACGACCCGCCCGAGAAGTGCCGCACGATGGCGAGGCGCGCCTGTCTCACGGCGATGGGCGTGCTGATCTTCTTCGCGCTCTTCGGCACGGTCATCTTCAAGGTGTTCGGTGTGACGCTCGCGGCGTTTCGCGTCGCCGGTGGGTTGCTGTTGATGTTGACGGCGCTCGACATGCTTCGGGCGCAGCACCCCGCGACGAAGACGTCTCCCGAAGAGGCCAAAGAAGGCGCCGAGCAGGAAGACATCGCCATCGTCCCCCTCGCCATGCCGTTGCTCGCAGGCCCGGGAGCGATCGCCACGGTGATGGTGTTGATGGCTCAGTACGGCGCGGAGTGGATGGGCGCGGGCATCGTGATCAGCTGCATCGCGATCACGTTCCTCGTCACCTACCTGCTGCTGCGCAGCGCGAACCTGGTGAAGCGGGTGCTCAAGCAGACGGGCATCGCGATTCTCGAGCGCATCTTCGGGCTCATTCTCGCCGCCATCGCGGTGCAGTTCGTCTTCGAGGGCGGCAAGGCGCTGCTGGCGGGATAACTGTTCCGGCGTGCTTCGGGCTGTGCTTTCTCTCGCTCGCCATGAGCGCTTCCGCGAACCACTACAAGCCGAACCTCCGTGACACGCTGTTCAACCTCTTCGAGTTCCTCGAGATCGGGAAGACCTCGCTGGGCAAGAAGCCGTTCGGCGACCTCGACGAAGAGACCGCGCGGCAGACGCTCGAGAGCTACAAGCAGATCTGCGTCGATCAGCTCGCACCGAGCTTCACGGCGGGCGATCACCAGCCGCCAGTGCTCGACACGAAGACGGGCAACATCACGCTGCCCGAGTCGCTCAAGAAGAGCTTCCACGCGTACTTCGACAACGGGCTCAACCAGCTCGAGATCCCCACGCACCTCGGTGGAGTCGGTGCTCCTCCCTCGCTCTCGTGGGGCGCGTTCGAGATGGTGCTCGGATCGAACGCTGCGCTGGCGTTCTATTTCCTGGGCAACCTGCTCCCGCGCGTCATCGATCGCACGGCCACGGAGTCGCAGAAGGCGCTCTTCGGCAAGCTGATGATCGACAAGCGCTGGGGCGGCACGATGGTGCTGACCGAGCCCGACGCCGGCAGTGACGTCGGCAACGCGCGCGCGAAGGCGAAGCACATCAAAGACGACGTGTGGGAGATCGAAGGCGTCAAGCGCTTCATCACCAACGGCGACTTCGATGCGGTCGAGAACATCGTGCACCTCGTGCTGGCGCGGCCCGAAGGCGCGGGCGGCGGCACCAAGGGCCTGTCGATGTTCATCGTGCCGAAGTTCTGGGTGAACCCCGATGGCTCGCTCGGTGAGCGCAACGGCGTGTTCTGCACGAACCTCGAGAAGAAGATGGGGCTCAAGTCGAGCACCACCTGCGAGATGACTTTCGGCGACGGCAAACCCGCGCGCGGTCTGCTCGTCGGCAACGTGCACGAGGGCATCAAGCAGATGTTCCACGTCATCGAGCACGCGCGCATGGCAGTCGGCCTCAAGTCGGCGGCGACGCTCTCGACGGCGTACCTGAACGCGCTCTCGTACGCGAAGGACCGCGTGCAGGGCCCCGATCTCATGAACGCGCGTGACAAGAACGCGAAGAAGGTGGCGATCATTCGTCACGCCGACGTGCGCCGAATGCTGATGCAGCAGAAGAGCCACGCTGAAGGCATGCGCGCGATGATTCTGTTCGCGGCTTCGCTTCAGGACGAGGTCGAGATCCTCGGTGGCCACCACGACGAGCGGGCTGCCGGATCGGACGCGCTGAACGATCTCATGCTGCCGCTCATCAAGGGCTACTGCTCGGAGAAGGCCTACGAGCTGCTCGCGGTCTCGCTGCAGACGCTCGGCGGCTCGGGCTACCTGCAGGACTACCCGATGGAACAGTACGTGCGCGATCAGAAGATCGACTCGCTCTACGAGGGCACGACGCACATCCAGGCGCTCGATCTCATCTTGCGCAAGCTCGCCAAGGACGGCGGCGCGACGTTGCAGGGCCTGCTCGGACGGATTCGCACCACGCTCGAGACGAACGAAGGCGGCGACGCACTGGCGAAGGAGCGCGAGGCTCTCAACGAGGCGCTCACCAACGTCGAGATGGCGTTCGGCCACCTGCTCGAGAAGCTCGGTGAGTCGCTGTACCACGCGGGTCTGCAGGGCAATCGGCTGCTGTTCGGGCTCGCCGAGCTCGTCATCGGCTGGCTGTTGATTCGTCACGCGGCGGTGGCGCTGAAGAAGCGCACGAATGCGACTGGCGAAGACGCAGCGTTCTACGACGGCAAGGTGGCCTCGGCCCGGTTCTTCGCGAGCGAGGTGTTGCCGAACCTGGCGATGCTGCCGAAGCAGGTGTCGGGGAGCACGCTGAAGCTGATGGAGCTCGCTGACGAGGCGTTCTGAACGATGGCGAAGAAGACCGCTCCCCTGCTCCGGCTCGGCGCCTCGTCAGGAATGCGCCAGCCGACGCTGATCACCGCGCTCGGGGTTTCGAAGAACGGGAAGTTCGCGGTCACCGGTGATGAGCAGGGCGTCGCGCGGGTGTTCGACGTGTCGATCGGCGCGTGTGTCGCGCAGGTGGAGCTTCCAAAGAAGCGGCTCCGGCCGGGCCAGCGCGAGCTTCTCGCCGCGTCGATCTCGGACGACGGGAAGCTCATCTGCCTGCAGGTCCGGCAGGACTCGCAGTGCTTCATCGGCGACGTGACGAATTGGGACCCGTTCGTCGTGCTGCCGGGCTTCGGCCCGCGAGCGCGCATCTCTCCGGTTGGTGGGCCCGCGGCGATCATCCAGGGCTGGCTGCACCTGCATGAAGAACAAGAGGAGCTGTTCTCGCATTGGGAGCCGCAGTCGCACGCGACCGATCTCGACTTCGCGGCCGACGGCCGAGTCGTGGTCGCTTTCGATCGACGGAAGAAGAACGATCACACGAAGGCCGATGGAGCCGTGCTTCGGGTCTTCTCGAAGGTGGGCAAGACGCTTCGGCAGATCGAGGTCGACGACGACTTCCACGGCGCGCGAGTCGGCTTTCTCGACGACGACACGGTGCTCGCCGTGTCTCCCCATCGGGTTCATTCGTGGTCGCTGAAGTCGAACCGTGTCACCGCTCGTCCACTTGAAACGAAAGACCTCGTCGCCGTTCTCGCGCCGCTCGAGCTGATCGTCACGGAGCGCGGACTGGTCTCGGTGAAGAGCGGAAAGCTCGCGCTCGGGACGAAGAATCCTGACTGGGCTGTGTCCTCTGACGGGCAGGTGCTGCTCGCGGCCGAGGGCTCGTCGCTGAACCGTTACGATCCGAAGACGCTCGAGACGATGGCAGGCGCGTCGATGAACACGCCCGTTCACGGCGTTGCGTTCACGGGGAACACGCTGTGGGCCGCCGACGAGGCGTCGCTGCTCGAGTTCTCGCTGCTCGACGGCGGAACGAAGCGCACGGTCCCGCTCCCAGAGAAGACCAGGCCGATGACGATGGCGACCGATGCGAGCAGCGTGCTCTGCCAGACGCCGAAGGGCTCCATCGTCCTCGAGCTGCCCTCGGGAGAACCGCGCGGACCGATCATCGAGCGTTCGCATCGCATTCCGGCGCTCTCGCGATCAGGTGATCAGCTCAGCTTGACGGGACCGACGGGGCTCAGCGTCTCGGTGTACGACGTGAAGACCGGCAGGCAGCGGCATCTCTTCGATCCCTCGGCGGTCGAGCTCACCTATGGCCGCGCGTTCTCTGGCGATGGAACGCTGCTCGCGTCTGCGCGTTGGCCCGGCGTGATGGCAGTGTGGGATCTGAAGCGTGGCAAGTGCGTCACCACCTTCAGGGCTCCGGTGAATGGCCGCCCGGCGTGGGGCCTCGCGCTCACGAAGCAGCACCTCGTCATGGGCGCTGACGGCACCGCGAAGGTCTGGGTGATGTCGCTGCCCAGAGGTGAGCTGGTGAGGACGCTCAGCGGAATGAAGGGCAAGGGCGTGTGGGAAGTCGTGCTCTCTCCGAATGAAGCGTTCGTCGCGGCTCGCACGCCGTCGTCGGTCGGCGTCTGGTCGCTCGAGACGGGAAAGAAGTTGCACGTCTTTCCACTCGTCGCGTGGTCGCTCGCGTTCTCGGCCGACTCGAAGCGCCTGGCGATGGGCCTCAGCGGTGAGATCGTGATCGCCGAGGTCTGGAGTGTTCCGCGACGAAGCGTTCCTCATCAACGGGCGGGGCACACGGTACCGCCTGCGTGAGACGTTCCGGATCGGCGACGAGCCTGCATCGACTGGTTGCTTCCATGGATGGAATGGGTCGAAGTTGCAGTCAGGAACCAAATGAACCCAGCTCGCTTCACCCTCATTGCCATCGCGATCGCTTCGTTCTCGGCGTGTACGCCCACACCGGTGTCGGTTTCGCGGGTTCGACTCTCCGTCTGCGACCTTGCCCGTTACGTGGACTATGTGGGCCGATTCGAGGTGCTGGAGATCGCTGCGACGAAGACCGGGAACGAGGGTCTGCGTTCGACGAATCTTCAGCTCCAAACAACGATTCTCAGTCAAGCGCCAAACGAGAACTCAAGGGTGTTGCCTGAAGCTGTCGCCGTCCCACGGGCCCCCGAGGTGGCAAGAATCAGGGCACTCGAACCGGGCCAGGACTTCCGTGCTGAGTTGGAATTGCCGCGTGAGGTTCGAGTCGGAGATACGGTGACTCTGTTCCTCACCTACAGCACCGTGTTCAAGGTTTGGGCTGATGTGAATGGCCAGGGTGTATTCTTCCGGAATGCCTCGGGGCTGATGGAGAACTCGATGGTCTATGCGGGCGAGCAAGCCACGAGCGAAGCCGAGCTGCTGTCAGAGATTCGTCGTGGTTCGCAGCTCTCACGCACGGGTTCACCACGGTGCGATGAGGGCGCGTTTGCCGCGCTGCCCTTCGACGCCGGAAGCGAATCTCCTGACAGCGGGCGTTGAGAAGTCACAGCCCGCTGCGCTGACGCTTCAGGCTGATGTTGATCAGCAACCCGATACCGATCAGCACCGACACCATCGAGCTGCCGCCGTAGCTCATGAGCGGCAACGTGATTCCGGTGATCGGAAGCAGCCCAGTCACCATCCCGATGTTCTCGAACACCTGCCAGAAGATCATCGCGGCGATACCCACGGCCACGAACGCGCCGAAGCGCTCCTTCGCGCCCGCCGCCACGCCAAGCGCCGCGAGCAGAATGCCGGCGTAGAGCACCATCAGCCCGAGGCACTTCAGGTAGCCCTGCTCTTCCGCGAAGACGCTGAAGATGAAGTCGGTGTGTTGCTCCGGCAGGTAGCGCAGGCCCGTCTGCGTGCCCTCCATCCATCCCTTGCCGTTCACCCCGCCCGAGCCCACGGCGATCTTCGACTGCATCGCGTGGTAGTTCGACCCCTTCAGATCGCTCGTCGGGTCGAGCCAGCCGGTGATGCGCGCGTCCTGGTGCTTCTTGAGCTTGTGCCGAATGATCGTGAAGCGCTGCTCGGTGTTCTGCACGCGCACGTAGTCGTTCCACAGCACGCCGACCGAGCCGATCGCCAGCACGCCCGCAATGATCCACACCGGCAAGCTCGGCCGCGCGAACACGAGCACCGTCACCGTGGTGAACGCCATCATCAGCGCGGTCCCGAGGTCGGGCTGAACGAGCACGAGCGCCGTGGGGATCAACGCGATCACGGCCGGCGGAATGAGACGAAGGAACCCGTACGTCGGCTGCTGCGGCCGGTAGTCGTCGTGGAAGTACTTCGCCATCATCAGCAGCATGCCGATCTTCATGAACTCGGCGGGCTGCACGCGCACGGGGCCGACGATGAACCAGCTCTCGGCGCCTTTGGCTTTGTGACCGAAGAACTTGAGCGCGACGAGGGCGCCGAGGTTCACGAGGTAGATCGGAATCGCGAGGCGCTCGAGCAGCTTCGGGTCGATCCACGCGACCACGACTGCGATGGTCGAGCCGATGAAGAAGTACGCGATCTGCGACACCCACATCGGCGAGCTGGGAGGCCGTGACGCGCTCGCGAGGTTGTAGATGCCGACGGCCGTCGTCAGCACCGTCGTCAGCAACAGCAGCCACGGCATCTGCGAGACGCTGCGACGTTCGGCCGAGAGCTCCATCACCGCGGGCCTCCCGTCGGCGCCTGAACCGTCGTCTCGGGCGGAGGCGGCACGTCACCCGCAAGGCCGGGATCGCTCACGTCAGGTGGCGCGGCGGGCTTCGAGAAGAACACGGGCTTCGGCGGCTTCGGCGGAACCCATTCCTCACCGAGCGCGAACGAGTCGGCCTTCTTGAGCTCGAAGTACTTCGTGAACACCGCCGCCGCCGTCGGAGCCGCGTCACTGCCACCGTGACCGCCATGCTCGTTCAGCACGATCACCGTCAGCTCGGGATCCTCCGCCGGAGCGAACGCCGCGAACCACGCGTGGTCTCGCTCGAAGTAGTCCATCTGCTCCTTCTTGAGGCGCACGGTGCCCAGCTTCGCGACCTGCGCCGTGCCCGTCTTGCCGGCGATGGTGTAGTCGGCCGAGCGCGTGCGAAACGCGGTGCCGCCAGGCTCGTTCACGACCGCCACCAGCGCGTCGACGATCAGCCTGTGCTGCTCATCGGTCATGGGAATCTCGCGCACCTGCTTCGGCGCGAACGCCTCGAGCACGCGCCCTTCGGCGGACTCGATTCGCGCGACGATCTGCGGCTGAAAGACGTGCCCCTTGTTGGCGACGGCCGAGTACAGAATCGCGAGCTGCAGCGGCGTCACGTTCACGTCGCCCTGCCCGATGGCGGTGTTGAGGGCCATGCCCTTCGTGTAGCCGCCCGGTGTGAACTTCTGGTGGTACGTGCTGTCGGGCATCACGCCCGGTACCTCTGCTGCGACGCCGAGGTTGGCGACGGCTCCGAGGCCGAACAGCTTGCCCATCGTGGCGATCGGGTCGATGCCCATGAGATCGGCCGAGCGGTAGAAGTACGTGTCGCAGCTGACCTGCAGCGCGCGCCTCGCGTCGACCGTGCCGTGACCGCGCTCGTTGTGGCAGCGCCAGCGACGGGAGCCGAGGGTGTAGCCACCCGAGCAGTTCACCGTGCTCGTCGGCGTCATCACGCCCGACTGGAGCGCAGCCATCAGCGTCACCACCTTGAACGTCGACCCCGGGTGGTAGTGCTCGGCGCCGGCGCGAAACACCATCGGCTGCAGTGGGTCCTGGTTGAGCTGGGCGAGCCGCTTCGGAGACACGCGCCCCGTCATCTCGTTCGGGTCGAACGCCGGCCGGCTCACCATCGCGCGAATGAACCCGGTCTTCGTCTCCATCGCGATGACGGCGCCCGCGGTGCCGGGGAACGCACGCTCCGCTTCGGCCTGCAGCCGCGCGTCGAGCGACAGCACCACGTTCTTGCCCGGCGTCGGCGCCTCGCTCTGGCCACCGCGAAGGATGTTCCCGCGCACGTCGCGCATCACCTCACCGCGCGCGTTCACGACGTGCTTCACCCAGCCGTCGTTGCCGCGAATCGCGTGCTCGAAGCTGCGCTCGACGCCACGCCGCCCGATGTAGTCGCCGAGCGCGTACGGAGGCCGCTCCACCATGCCGTTGAGCTTGGTGATCTCGTCCTGCGTGATCTCGTTCATGTACCCGAGGATGTGCGCGAGCGTCGGGCCGGCGCGGTAGCTGCGGTGCGGAACGGGCTCGAGGTCGACGCCCGGCAACAGGAACTGCTTCGCCAGCAACTGATCGAACTCGTCACGCGAGATGTCGACGGCAGCGATGAGGGGCTGGTACCGCTGCGGGCCGTGCGCGGCCTTCACCATCGCCTCGACCTTGAGCCGCTGCTCCTCGTCCCACTGGAGCACCTCGGCGATGCGCGGCAGCACCTCGACCGCGCACTTCTGACAGAACGCCGGCGTGATGAAGATGTCGAGGCTGGGGCGCGCGTCGACGAGCACCTCTCCGCGGCGGTCACGAATGAGCCCACGCGGCGCGCGCAGGCGAACGTCCTTGAACTGGTTGTCGACCGAGAGCGCGTTGAACTCTTCGTACCGAACGACCATCAACCGGTAGAGGTTGATCGACAGCACCAGCAGCCCGGCCACGAAGAAGACGCCCACGCCGATGATGCGCGCCTTGAGGTCCTTCGCGTCGCTCTTCTGACCGAGCTTGATCACACGAACCTCCCGCCCTCCACGCGCTCGCCAGGCTCGATCTTCGCGAGCACTGGGTAGAGCAGCGCGGCGGTGACGCCCGTGAGCAATGCCTGCACCGGCACCGCGGTCAGCGACAACACCCGGCCATCTGCGTTCTTCGACGTCAGCCACGTGAGCAGGAACGCAGCGAGGGAGTGGCCCACGGTCGCGCCTGCAGAGAACAACGCAAAGCCCAGCCGCGACTTCCCGTCGAGCAGCTGCGCCGCCGCGCGCGCGAGCAGGAACACGAGCACGCCGAGCGCAGGGAACAGGCCCGAGGGCCGGCCGGTGAAGACGTCGAGCAGGTAGCCGACGGTGAACGCGGTGATGGCGCCTTCGATGGTCGTCGAGCGCACCGCCATGAAGACGATGATCACCACCGTCACGTCGATGCGCGTGACCTCGAAGCCAAACGTGCGCACCAGCACCGCCTCGATCGAGAGCAGCACCAGCGCCAACGCGACCATGAGCGCGCCCTTCATCGGGCCCCCTCGACGGGACGCATCGCCGACAGCGCGGTCACGGGCAGAATCAGCACCTCTTCGACCCGCGCGAGATCGACGGCCGGCTCGAGCTGGCCGATGAGGAAGAGGCCGACCGTCGGCCGCGACACGCCCTTCACCGAACCAACCACCAGACCCCTCGGAAAAATCCCGTCGGTTCCTGCCGTCACCACCACGTCTCCATCGGTGATGTCGTCTTCACGGCGCACGAAGTCGAGCAGCATCTTCTGACCATCACCGGCGCCAACGACCGTGCCACGAACCCGCGAGCGCTGAACGAGCGCGCCGATGCGCGACTGGGGGTCGAGCATCACCATCACGTCGGCCGAGCTGCCGACCGCGCGCACCACCTGGCCCACCACTCCTTTTGGAGTCACCACCGGCATGCCGACGCGCACGCCGTCGTCTTCACCGCGGTTGATGCGAAACGACTGGAACTGCGGCGACGCGTTGAGGCCGATGACGCGCGCCATGATCGACGGCCCGCTCGCCTGCTCGACGAAGCCGAGCGCCTCTTTCAGCCGCTGGTTCTCGGCCTTCGCCTCGGTGAGCGAGTTCAGTTCGGCCTGCGCTTCGGCGAGCTGGCCGTGACACTGCGTCGCGTCTTCGTGAGCCCCGCGCAGCGCGACGTAGCCATTCACCGTCGACGAGACGCTGCCGAAGCCGAAGGTGAGCACCGACTGGAGTGGCGCAGAGAGCGCGAGCACCGCGCGATCGATGAAGTTCGGCTCGCGGCCCCGGCCTCCCCGCGAGAGGAAGCTGATCAGCGGCACGATGATCAGCGCTCCGACGAGGAGCGGCTCGCGATATCGATTGAGGAAGGAAAACACGTGGGAACGAAGACCGAACGGGCGACGGGCGGTCAGGCTTTCCGGCCCGTGAGGGAAAGCCCTTGCATGTTGTGGGGACCGATCCTACAGGTCAAGCTTTCAAATAAGCCAACCCCCCGAAAGTCCATGAGTAATTCGACCTCTTCGACCCCTGAGACCAGCAACACCCCCAACGATTGGCGCCGCACGGGCTACTACGGGCTCATCATCGCGCTCGCGGTGTTGTTCGGCCTGCAGTGGGGCCCCGGCTCTTCGGGCTGCGAGAAGTTCGGCACGCTGAAGGACGCGAAGGAAGAAGCGGTCGCGACCGTGAACGGCCAGACCGTGCCCGTGAAGGAGTTCGTGCGCCTCTACTCGAGCCAGGCACAGAACTTCCGCGCGCAGGGCATTCCGGCCGATCTCCTCAAGCAGTTCGGCATTCACAAGCAGGTCGTCGACCAGCTCGTGAACGGTGAGCTGCTCGCGCAGGCCGCCGAAGCCCAGGGCATTCGCGCCTCGGACGACGAGGTCGTCACGCTGCTCCTCAAGAACACCGAGTTCCAGAAGGACGGCAAGTTCGACCAGAGCCGCTACGAAGACATCATCAACCAGTACGAAGGCACCACGACGGTGCAGTTCGAAGAGAAGGTTCGTCGCCAGCTCTCGGCGCAGAAGCTGCTTCAGGTCGTCGAGGCGTCGGTCGCGGTGAGCGAAGACGAGGTTCGCGCGCGCTACCAGAAGGAAGGCAACTCGGCGAAGGCCACCTTCGTGCGCTTCACGCCGTCGATGTACGCCGACAAGGTCGCCGCCCCGAAGCCGGCCGACCTCGACAAGTGGGCCGCGGCGAACGGCGACCTGCTGGCGAAGGAGTATGAGGCGAACAAGTTCAAGTTCTTCATCGACGAGCGCGTGAAGGCCCGCCAGATCCTCATCCGCGTGGCGCGTGACGCCGAAGCGAGCGTGAAGGACGACGCGAAGAAGCGCCTCGAGAACGTGCGCAAGGAGATCGTCGACAACAAGAAGTCCTTCGCCGACATGGCGACGAACTTCTCGGAAGACACCGAGACCAAGGCGAAGGGTGGCGACCTCGGCTTCGTCGAGCGCAGCCAGCTGCCCAGCGACTTCGCCGCGAAGCTCTTCGCGCTGAAGACGGGCGAGGTCACCGACGTGACGGAGTCGCCCATCGGCTTCCACATCGGCATCGTCGAGGACAAGAAGGCCCCCGAGACGAAGCCGCTCGACGCCGTGAAGGGTGAGCTCGCCGCGCAGTTGTACACGAAGGAGAAGGCGAAGGAGCTCGCGAAGGCCGACGCCGAGAAGACGCTGGCCGAGCTGAAGAAGGGCAAGACGCTGGTCGAGCTCTTCCCGGCCGATGCGAAGGAAGACAAGAACTTCAACTTCAAGACCGAGACGCGCCCCGAGGTGAAGGAGACGGGCGAGTTCAACGCCAGCGCCGACTCGGTGCCGACGCTCGGCGGTGGCGCGACCGCGTTCAAGGCCCTGATGGACATGAAGGCCCCCGGCGTCGTCGACCAGGTGCTCACCATCGACGACGGCCCGGCCGCGTCGACCAGCGGGCTCGCCATCGTCACGCTCGACGAGCGCAAGCTGCCCTCGGACGAAGACTTCGTCGCAAAGAAGGAACAGCTGCAGATCGAGGCCGTGAAGGGCAAGCAGTTCGAAGTGCGTGAGGCGTTCCTGAAGGCGCTGAAGGCCAAGGGCACCGTCACCACGAACGACAAGGCCATCGACAAGGTGCTCGAGGGCTAGTCGTGACGTCGTTCATTCTCGCGTCGGGCTCTCCACGACGGCGCGAGCTGCTCGGCCAGCTGGGCCTCTCGTTCGAGGTGCAAGCGGCCGATCTCGACGAGTCGGTTCACAGCGGCGAGCGCCCGGCCCAGTACGTCGAGCGCCTCGCGCGTGAGAAGGCGTCGGCGGTTCATTCGAAGCGCCCGGGCTCCATCGTGCTGGCGGCCGACACGTCGGTCGTCGTCGATGACGTCATTCTCGGAAAACCCGGAGCTGATGAGCGCGAAGGCGCCGCGATGCTCCGCCGGCTTTCGGGACGATCGCACCAGGTCATGACGGGCGTGGCGGTCGCGGGCTCGAGCGTAGAGTCCATCGTCGTCACCAGTGACGTCGTGTTCCGCCCGCTCAGCGAGGCCGAGATCGCCTGGTACGTCTCGACCGGTGAGGGGCGCGACAAGGCCGGCGGCTATGGCAGCCAGGCGCTCGCGGGCGTCTTCATCTCCGAGATTCGCGGGTCGGCCACGAGCGTCATCGGGCTTCCACTGGCGGAGGCGGTCGAGCTCCTTCGCCGCGCGGGCGTTCGTCTGCCGTGGGAGACGTGATGCTTCCTCTCGAGACGCTGAAGGCGAACCTCGCCGAGGTCGAGCGCCGAATCGTCGAGGCGTGCGCGCGTGCGGGCCGCAGCCGCGAGTCCGTGCAGCTCGTCGCCGTCACCAAGCGGCACCCGCCCGAGCTCGTGAAGGCGGCCTGGGAGCTGGGCCTGCGTCACTTCGGTGAGAACTACGCGCAGGAGCTTCGCGACAAACACGAAGCGCTCTCGACCCAGGCCGGCATTCGCTGGCACGCCATCGGCCCCGTGCAGCCGAAGAACGCGAAGTACGTCGCGAAGGCAGCGCACGTGTTTCACGCGCTCGAGCGCCTCGAGGTCGCACAGGAGCTGTCACGCCGTCGCACCGGCGCGCCCCTGCCCTGCTTCATCGAGGTGAACGTCGCAGGGGAAGCATCGAAGGCGGGGCTCGAGGCCTCGGCGCTCGGCGCGTTCATCGCGCAGGTGAAGGCGCTCCCGAACCTCGAGGTGGCCGGCCTCATGTGCATGCCACCGCTCGAAGATGATCCCGAGGCGTCACGGCCGGCGTTCAAGCAGCTCGCGCGCCTCGCGAAGGAGCTGGGACTTCCAGGCCTGAGCATGGGCACCACCGGCGACTTCGAGGTCGCGATCGAAGAAGGCGCCACGCACGCTCGAGTCGGCACTGCGCTCTTCGGCGCTAGATCTCCTTGAACTTCACGCGGCCCTCTTCCGAGAGCGTCACGCGAAACTCGACCCCGCAGTAGTTGCAACGAAGCTCGAGGCTCTTCTTCTCGGGCACGAACTCGTCGCTCGGGTTGTTGGCGTTGCAGCTCGGACAGTCCCAGTCGCGCAGCTTCTTGCCGGCGGGCCCGCGCTGCCGATCGTCGTCGTCGTCGTGTTTGCCCCAGTCGCTGCTGCTCATGTCGTGTCTCCCGAGGTCACCAGCGGTTGAGGAAGTCGGTCATGTCGTCGAGCTTCTTCACGCGCTCGGCCTTGAGGCTGGCCAGCCACTGCTCCAGCGCTCGCTCGAGGGGAGCGCCGGTGCCGAACAGCAAGGCGCGATCGAGCTCGACGAACTCGACCACTCCATTCGCCACCGCTGACATCGACCGTGGCCCCTGACCCACCAGCGCTTCGGCCTCACCGATGACGTCGCCTGCGTGCGCAAGGCCCAGCTCGACGGTGTCGGTGTCTTTGCGCGCGACGAGCCGCACGTGCCCAGAGAGCAGAAACAGCAACGACGCGCCGGGATCGCCCTGCTGGAAGATCACCGCACGATCGTTCGCCCGCTTGCCCTGCCCCTTCTTGAAGACGTCACTCCACGATGAACCAAGGGTCTTCACGAACGTGGACCGCGACAGCGCGAGGTCCTTCGTGATTCGCCCGGTGATGTCGGCCCGCTGGAGCTCGACCTTCACGTGGGCGGGTTTCTCGTTCACCGGGCGTCTACCTCTGCAGCGGGCTGCGTGCGGTACGTGGCGTCGACGTGGTCCATCAACTCGAAGAAGGCATCACCATACTTCGTCCCGTCGTTCGGCGTGTACCCCTTGCGGTTGATCCAGAACGTGCCCGAGTTGCACTCACGCACCCACCCGGCCTGCGAGCCGATCTCACGCTTGTTGTCGTCGGTTTCGCGACAGTCCTTCTGGCCCGCAGCGTTCACGTAACAGCAGCGACCATAAGGAAAGACGTAGATGAGCGGACGCAGCGCGAGGCTGGGGCTGGCGACGTACGTGTCGGCCACCAGCACACTGGGCACGAATGACCCGGGCTCCATGCCGTAGCCGTGGAGCATGTAGACGACGGGGTAGCGACGCTCGGCGTTCTCGGCGTCGTTGTACCCGGCGGGGAGCGCGATCGCGTACTCCCACTTCGCGCCGAGCGCCTTCGACGGAAACCACGCGGTCTTCTGCTCACCGTTCACGAGCGCGGGCACCGGCGGCTTCGGCAGGTTCGGCCACAACGAGCCGGCCCAGTTGAAGACCGTCGCGAAGCGGAAGAGCGCCTGCTCGTTGGTGCCGACGTGATCGCCTTCTCCGTCGACACGATCTTGATCGGTCGGCATCGCCTTGCCGAAGAGGGTGACGAGGTTGCGCGGCATCTGGGCCCAGCGCTTGGTCCAGGGATCGAAGCGGCCCTGCCGATCGGCCATGCCCGGCATCTCGGAGAAGTCGCGATAGCTGCCCACGTTCTCGGCCCCCAGCGCGTCGCGCACGGCGCCGAAGAGGTGCTGCGCCATGAGCCCCAGGTTGAAGATGTCGCGAATGCCACCATCGGCGAGCACGTGCAGGCGGCGGCGTCCTTCCGAGTCGAGCTTCTTGTAGTTCGTGCGCCCGTCGTACTGCTTGAGCCCCTGGCGCCCACCCGACTCGTCGAAGCGGCCGTTGCCTTCACCGACGTCTTGCGTGTTCGCGACGCCATCGAGGCCGAGGTCGCGGTACGGCTCGCCGGAATCGAACACCCAGTTCTGCTCGGTGCCGCTCGCGTTCTTCTCGACGTCGTAGTTGTCCTTGTTCGGGTCGACCGCGCTCGCGTTCGGCGTGGTGCCGCAGCCCCCGTTCCCGTCTTCCAGCGTGTCGGCACAGCCATCGGCGCCCACGTCGTCGAAGCGCTCGTGGCCGTTGTTGATGATCGGCTCTCCGTAGTCGCGGCGGCCGTTGCCGTTGTAGTCGACGGCCAGGATCATGCCCTGCGGCATGGTGGGCTGCCGGCACGGGTCGCGAAAGCCACCGAGATCGAGGAACGCGAGCTTCTGCGCGCTGCTCGCTTTCGAGGCCAGCTCGGCGCCGCCCTTCGAAGCACAGAAGCGATCGGCGAACGCGCTCTCCATGGCCACGGGCAGCGGGTTGGCGATGTTCGCGGCGTCAGAGCAGAAGTCGACGCGCTCGCGGTTCGTGCGGCAGTAATAGGTGTTCGGTTCACCGTCGCAGAAGGTGATCGCGGTGTACGAGCCGTCGGGGTTGTACTCGGCGTTGTAGACGCCACGCAGCTTGATGGGGTTCGTGCAGAAGTCGGGCGCGAACCTGCGAATCTTCTCGGGGTCGACGCCCGGCGGAGCCACCGCCGACGCCGGGTTCTCACTGAAGAAGTTGCCGTACGCGAGCGAGAGGTCGGTCATCATCTCGAGGTACGAGTCGCGATCGAACGTGCCGCCGTTGATGGTGACGTGCCAGTGGTTGAAGTCCTGGCTGTGCTCGTTCGGCAGGGTCGCCGGCCGCTTCGAGCAGCTCTCGAACGCCTTCGGGTCGTTGAGCTTGACGGGATCCTGCCGCAGCACGGCTTCGATCTCGGCCTTCGTGCAGAAGCCGCCGGTGAAGAACCTGTCCATCGAGCGCGAGAAGAACGCGTAGTCGAGCGGACCTCCCAGCGGAGCCACCGCGTCGAAGCGCTCGGGGTTCGAGAGCCCCAGCGACGTGCTGCCGATGCCGCCCATCGAGACGCCCGTGATGACGCGGTACGTGGTGCGCAGCTTCGGCAACGGCGCAGGTGGGTCGACCTTCGCGGGACCGCAGGCGGCGAGGGCAAGGCAGGTGGTGGCGATGAGACGGCGCACGGCGAACTCCTGAGGTGAAGAGCGCGCGCACCATATGTCTGACTCCGACTCCCAGTCAGCCCGGCAGCCCTTCGATATCAGGCACTCTTTTCGGACATGCCCGGGGCTGAATAGCCCTGGAGGGGTGACGTCGGTGTCAGGCGTGGCGCGACACTGATGCCCCACGCGAGCAGGTGCTTTTCGAGCGGAGTTCATGGTGGGCTGCCGCTCAACGGTTGGTTGGAAACGAAGGAGCACGACGCTGTGAAGATCTTCCGGTTGATCGCAACGCTGACGACGATGGGCGCGACGGCAGCGCTGGCGCAGGACGGCGGTGTGGCGAAGGTGATCTCTCCCTTCCCGACCGACACGCAGTGCGTGGCGCTGGGCAGCATCAAGCAGCCCATCTCGTTCGGTCCCGGAGAGACGCTCGAGTTCGATCTCGACGCGCTCGGGGCGAAGGCCGGCACCATGACGATGCGCGTGCTGCCGGTGCGCGATGGGCTGATGCCGATCGAAGTGCACGCGATGACGAACACGTTCTTCTCGAAGGTGCGCCGCGTCGACGGCACGGGGACGAGCTACCTCTCGCCGAAGACGCTGCGGCCGGCGCGCTACTACGAGGACGCGCACGAGAACGAGTGGCACCGCGTGGCCGACGTCAGCTTCCGCAAGAACAAGACGGCGAAGGTCGTCAGCACCATCAACGGCCAGCAGTCGACGAGCGAGCTCACCTACGGCAACGACGTGAGCGACGTGGCGGGCGCGATCTTCCTCATGCGGCAGCTCGACCTCAAAGAGGGCAAGCAGCTGTGCTTCGACGTCTACGGCATTCGGCGCATCTGGCGGGTCTGGGGCAAGGTGCTGCCGAAGGAGCATGTCTCCCTTCCCGTCGGAGAGTTCGAGACCTGGCACCTCGCGGGTGAGGCGGCCCGTCACGACTGGCAGGACGCGCGGCGCGACATTCACGTGTGGATCACCGCTGATGAACGGCGGCTCCCGCTGGCCGCCCTGGGCAGCATCGATCTCGGCGCGGTGCGCGCGACGATGACCAGCTTCAGCCGGCCAGGAGACAAGGCCGCGAAGGCCGAGAACAAAGCGAACCTGAAGTGGTGAGCCTCACTCGTCGAACCACTGCTCGGGCGCGCGTTCGTCTTCCTTGAGTGCGCGCTTGCTCCGCGGAGCGAGAAACGAAGTGGCCACGCGCTGCGCGGCAGGCGAGAGCGCGCGATTGGCCAACTCGACCCACAGCGCCTTCAGCTGTTTGAGCCGCGGAGCCGCAGCGAGCAGCGCCGCGACGCCTGCGTCATCGAGGGTGCGCACCTGCGTCGAGTGCTCGTCGAAGTCGAGCCTGCGCAACTGCCGAAGGGTTGGCCAGTCGAGCAGCGCGGTCAGGGCCTCGGCACGAATGGCCTTGCGGGTGCGAATCCACAAGTGACGAAGCCGGGGCAGCTTTGCGCCCGTCAGCCCTTGAACGGTCGTGTTGAGGTCGAGCTTCAGGCGTTCGAGGTTGGGCAAGGACAGCGCGTCGAGGCCGCTCACCTCACCACCCAGTTCGAGCGACTGGAGCGACTTCGGAGACCAGCTCGAGAGGGCCTCCAACACCTCGCGCCCGACGCCTCCGCTCAAGGTGAGCACCTCGATTCGGCCTGCCGTGCGCAGCTTCGACAGGGCGTCGAGGTGCGCTCGCAACTGCGCAGTGGTGCCCTTGAAGAACGCCTCTGCGACGACGCCGTGCCGCCAGCCGAGGTCACGATGCTGCAGCCCGCCCTGCAGCGAGACGATGTGGCGACGAAAGTGCTGCTCGGCCAGGTCGTCCTCTTGTGCGAGGCGAAGGGCGATCAGCTCGCCCCACGGATCGCCAGCTGACTGGAGCAGGTCGGCGAGCACCGCGAGCGCGTCGTCACCTGTGGCTTCGAGCGCGGCCTTCAGCTCGGAGGCCGGCACCTGCGCAGTCGGGCCCGCGCTGGCCCCGAGCAACTTCGCGCCCTCCTTCGCGAACGGCTTGAACATCTGCGGAGCACCCGCCGCGGCACACGCCAGGTGGTACCAGCGGCCATTGGATCCAGTGCGCCCAAACCGCCACTCCTGCGGTGGAATGGCCTTTCGACAGAAGTCGCATCTGCTGCCCGCGCGCGCCGCTCGTTCGATTCGCCAGTCGGCCATGAAGGCATCGTGCCCAATCGCGGCACGGTTTCCAGTGATGCTAGGAGGCCGTGCATGGCCCTCGTCCTGAGCTACTCCGGCTGCAGCACCTGCAAGAAGGCGCTGAGCTGGCTGAAGTCGAAGAACATCTCGGTCACCGTTCGCCCCATCGTCGACGAGCCGCCGACGAAGGCCGAGCTCGCGAAGTGGATTCCCGCGAGCGGGCAGCCGGTGAAGAAGTGGCTCAACACCTCGGGCTTGAGCTACCGCGCGCTGGGCAAAGAGAAGGTCGACGCGGCCACCGAGGCGACGCTGGTGCAGTGGCTGGCCGCTGACGGAAAGCTCGTGAAGCGCCCGGTGCTGGTCGACGGCAACACGGTGCTCATCGGTTTCAAAGAAGAGGCCTGGGCCGCGCACTTCAAGAAGTGACGAGCCGTTTTCTTGCCGGGTCGCTTCACGCCTGTAGCGTGTCGTACATGCCCGCGACGCAGACTGCCCGCTCCGCTCAGCCGCTCACCCGCTCCGTCGACGCGATTCGCGAGTCGGTCGAACGCCTCGAGGAGCGCCTGCCCCGCCGTGAAGACAACGCCGTGCTGCTCGACTTCCTCGAAGACGATCTGCGCGAAGGGCTCGACGCCATCGCCGACGTCGAGGCGCACTTCACCGACGTGCTCGATCTGCTCCGAAACGAAGACCCCTCCCCCATCGCTTTGATGGACGCAGCCGAGGACTTCCGGGTGCTGAACCGCCTCGAGTACCTGATGGTGGTGGTGGCCCAGCTGCGGCGCCGGCTCTCGCAGGCGGCGGGCAAGCTGCGCGAAGAGGGCTGACTTGCGTCACGGAGTAGCGAGGATCGTTCCGTCCGCACCGAGGACCGCCCAGCGGCCTTGACTGAACCCCACGCCGATGAGCCTCAGTCTGGAGCCAACGCTGTGTCTGGACCACGTGGCCCCATCAACCGACGCCCAGACCGTTCCTTCTTCGCCCACCGCGACGAACGTGTGATCCGCGAAGGTCAGGGCACGCAGCTCCGGACCTGAGAGGTTCGACGAGGTCCAGGTCGTGCCGTCGGTCGAGCGCAGCACGGTCGACCCACCAGAACTCCCTCGCCCCACCACGACGAAGAGCCCGTCCCCCCACGCGGCCGCATTCATCGCCGCGGCGTGAGTCACCTGGACCTGGGCTGACTCGACAGTGCTGACCGCGTCACCAACCAGAACGGTCACCCGACCGTCGGTTGCCCCGGCGATTGCGCTCATCGAAGTCAGCGGCTGTGACCACTCGACCCCGTCGCTCGAGCGACGCAGCCCCGGAATCGAGACGTACTCCCCACAGTTCGAGAGCAGGCTGCGCCAGGGCCGCTCGGCAAAGGTGGTCCTGCGCAGTGATGAGGCAATGACGGTCGTGCCTTCACCAAATCGATTTCTCGTGGAGCCGGCGACGACCCATCCCCCGTCCAGCGTCGCGGCCGCGCCAAGAGTGACGATGTCGGCCCCGGCAAGGCTGTTCGCCGGCCTGATCGCGAACGACCACGCTCGACCGTCGGGCGAGGTGAGCACTCCACCGGCCTCACCTGGAGCAACGAAGCCCGAGAAACCACCCGCGAGACCGAGTGTGTGGAACGCCTCACCACCGGGTGGCTCGGTCGTGGTCCGAGCGCCGCTTCGAGTCTCGATGACTTCGAGTGCTGACGTCCGCGCCTGGAACAGCGGCCCTGGCGCTGCGCTCACGCCCGTGGGGTCGACCCCTCCGAAGCCAACCCCAGCGATTCGATTGCCGAACGCGATGAGGCCTCCGATGGGTACGCCGGCGTCGCCAGCAAGAACTCGCCAGGTTGAGCAGTCGGTCGACGCCATCAGGGCGGGACCGTCAATGGTGCCCGCCCGCGGCTTGGCAGCGACGACGAAGTGATTGTCTGAGAACACCATCTCTTGAACTGCGAAGCCCAGCGGTGTCTGGCGCGACCAACCTCCGTCGAAGTGCCGAAGCACCTCGCCACGCTCACTGAGGAGACACCCAATTCCGGCGCCCCAGGCAAGTTGGCTCAGGAGCGCCTGACTTCCGGGAGGAAGAACCTCGGGGATCCACGTGCCCGCATCGGACGACCGAAACAGCCCACCGTCACCGTCAGCACCAATCGTCGCAGCGAGGTACTGGCCATCGACCGTCGTCAGCGCCGACACCCACGCCGAGTCGAGGAATCCCGCGGTCCAGGTGAGCCCGCGATCGCGTGAGACGAGCCCCGAAGACCTCCACGGCCATCTGGGATCGCTCGAGATCGCGTTGGAAACCGGCGAGAGGCTGACGAGCAGTCCATCGAGGGCGACCAGCCGGCCCAGGCGGTCAGGCAGCTGGGCGTCGATGAACGTCCACGACAGTCCATCGTGCGAATGGGCAACGGCATCGCCGACAGCAATGAAGCCCTGCTCGTCGAACACCACAGAGTGGAACGAGGGAATGCCGCCATCGCGGGTCGTGATTCCCATCGAGCCAAAGCGCCACGGACCTCCGTCGGTCGAGGTCGCGAGCGCACCAAGCGCACCGACCGAAACGAGCGTTCCATTCCCGAACGCAAGGGCCGCCAGCCTCGGACCAAAGCGTCGAGTCTCCCAGGCGTCGAGGGTGGCCGTCGGCAGGTGGCTCGGGGTGGTCGGAAACCTGGAGCAGTCGGGAAACACGCCACTGTCGAGCAACACGCCCGCGTCACCACTGTCGGACACACCGCCATCGAGCAACACGCCCGCATCACGCGAGACGTTCGAGCCGCCAACGCACGAGCATCCAGCGAAGACGAAGGCGAGGAGAAGACGTCGCAGGGCCTGTCTCTTGACCGCTCGCACCGGCGACACGCTAGCCCGCGAGTGCGTCGAGCCGAAAACACTTCGGGGAGCCCCGTTCGAACTGAACGAGCGCTCCCCGGAAGTTCACGACACTGTCGAGTGAATCAGATCAGGCCGCGAGCGCGGCGAATCTGCTCGAGCGTCTTCTGGTACTCGATCTCGTACGCGCTGGTGCCTTCCTGCAGGTGCTTCAGGCGGCCGCGCGCTTCACGATCGATCTCTTCGTCGATGTCGAGGTGCTTCTTCATCACCTGAAGAATCTTCGGGCGCATCTGCGTGTCGTCGGCGAACACCTCTTCGACGTTTCGCGAGATGAGCAGGAACTCGAGCATCTGGTTGATCAGGAACTCGACGCCGTCGTCACCCAGCTTGAAGCCGCGGACGTCGGCCATCTCGCGCTTGACCTGGTTGAACTTCGAGAAGTCATAGCCGCGACGCTCGAGGGCCTCACGGGTCGCCTGGTTCACGCGCTCCTCGTTGGCGAGGTACTCACGCATGATGGCGGACATGTCGAGCTCGGCATCGGCCATACGAATGGCCTCGACCTCGATGTCTTTCTCCTTGGCCAGCCGGTCGATGATCTCGCGCGCGATGATCGGAACGAGCTTTGGATACAGCCGCATGGTCATCCTTCGTGGTGAGGGCTGAAACGAACGTGGTGTGTATGTCAGCGCCGACGGCTGCCGCAACGAAAAATCAAGGCGTTCTGTGTCTTTGCAGCGACCGGTTCAGGTTCCGCCCTCAACGTCATCGAGCGACGCGAGACGAATGGCATCGTCTTCGCCCTCGACTTCGGCCGCTCTCATCTTCTTCGGAGCGTGCAGAAACGCATGCAGCCGCTCGGCCACCGCGGGGCCCATGCCCTCGACCTCGGCGATCTCTTCGATGCTCGCTTCGCGCACGCGCTTGAGGCTGCCGAAGTGGCGAAGCAGCGCCGTTCGCCGCGCCTCACCGACACCTGGAACCTGATCGAGCGCCGACGAGAGCCCTCGTTTGCGGTTGAGCTTGCGTTGGAACGTGATGGCGAAGCGGTGGGCCTCGTCACGCAGCCGCGTGAGCGCAAAGAGCTCCGGAGACGTCTGCGGCAGCACGATGGGGTCCTTCCGGCCGACGAGAAAGACTCGCTCGGGCGACCGATCCTGCTGCACGTCGGCGTTCACGGAGTCGAGGTCACGGCTCTTCGCGAGGCCGACCATGTCGACGCCTTCGACGCCGACGTCTTTCATCGCCGCCATGGCCGCTGCGAGCTGCCCCTTGCCGCCGTCGATGACGATCAGATCCGGCAGGTCGCCTTCTTCGAGCCCGCGCTTGAACCGCCGCGTGAGGATCTCGTGCATCGACGCGAAGTCGTCGTTCCCCTCGACGGTCTTGAGCTTGTAGTGCCGGTACCGTGACGGATCGGGCTCGGTGTCGAGCGCCGAGACCTGGGAGGCCACCAGCGCCGAGCCCTGGAAGTGCGAGATGTCGAAGCACTCCATGCGGTGGGGCAGCTTCGACAGGTGTAGCCGCTCCTTCAGGCGCTCGAGCGTCTGCTCCACTTCATCGCGGCCGCGTTTGCGTTCGCTGAAGGCGCGCTCGGCGTTCTTCGAGGCCAGCTTCACCAGCTCGGTCTTCTCGCCGCGCTGAGGCACCAGCACGCGCACCTTCTCGCCTTTGCGCTCCGACAGCAGCTCGGCCAGCGCCTCGGGTTCGTTGGGGCTGCCGGGCAGCAGCACCTCCTTCGGCACGAACGCGTCGTCGGCGTAGTACTGGTTCACGAACGAGGTCACGAGCTCGTCGTCGGGGAACTCGCTCTGGAAGTGGTGCGGCTGCCCGCCGGTGATGCGCCCGCCACGCACGAAGAGGCTGAAGATGGTGATGCGATCGCCTTCGCGGAAGAGCCCGAAGATGTCCTGGTCGATCGACTCCGTCGTCGCGATGGCCTGCTTCTCGACGCTGCGCTGAATCGCGATCACCTGATCTCGCAGGCGCGCGGCCTCTTCGAACTCGAGCTTCGCGGCGACGGTCTTCATGCGCGAGCGCAACGTCTCGATGAGCGGCTCACTGCGGCCCTCGAGGAACAGCCCGACCGCTTCGACGTTGTGCTGGTAGTCCTCGGGCGGAATCGGCTTCACACACGGCGCGGGGCAGCGGCCGATCTGATGGAGCAGGCACGGCCGTTTGCGGCTCTCGAGCACGTGATCGGAGCACGTGCGCAACTGGAAGAACCGGTTCACGACCCGCACCGTCTCGCGAATCGACGACGCCGACGCGTAGGGGCCGAAGTAGCGCGCGCCATCGCGTTTGGGCCGGCGCACCATCTCGAGCCGCGGGTAGCGGTGCTCGTTGGCCAGCCGCAGACAGAGGAAGTTCTTGTCGTCGCGCCACTGCACGTTGAAGCGCGGGCGGTGCTTCTTGATCAGCTCGTTCTCGAGCAGCAGCGCTTCCTTCTCGCTGCTGACGACGACCGTCTCGAGCGAGCCGAGCAGCCGATCGAGCAGCGCCACGAACGCGCGCGTGTCGGACGAGCCCGGGTTGAAATAGCTGCGCACCCGGTTCGAGAGGTTGACGGCCTTGCCGACGTAGATGACGCGGCCCGATCGATCCTTCATCAGGTACACGCCGGGCTGGTGCGGCAGCTGGGCGAGCCGTTCTTCGAGTTCGACCGGAGTCATCAGTTGTTCTCTCTGGTCCGTTTGACGCGCCGACGCAACGAAGAGGGAGACCGCGTTACACTGCCCGCGTGACCGGGTTGAGCACGGCCGATGTCGAGACGTTGGGCACCGCAGGGTTCGTGGTGGGCCACGGCTTTCTCGGGCCGGCGCTCGCGTCGAAGGCGCACGCGGCAGCGCTGGAGCAGGTCGCGGAAGGCGCGCTCCATCGGGCCGGCATTCGACGCGGGTCGGATCACACGCTGAACGACGACATCCGCGGCGACTCGATCACCTGGCTCGACGAGACCTGCGATGGCGTCATGAAAGAGGTGTGGCTGCGCTTCGACGCGCTTCGGCTGCAGCTGAACGAGCTCGCGTACCTGGGCCTGCGACGCACCGAGCTTCAGCTCGCGCACTACCCGAGCTCGGGCGCGGGCTATCAGCGCCACCTCGACTCGTTCCCTGGCGCCGACAACCGCCGCATGACGGCGATCGTCTACCTGAACCCGGGCTGGCAGCCGGAGCACGGCGGCCGCCTCAAGCTCTTCGTCGAGCCTGAACAGCAACTGGACCCGACGCTCGACACCTTCGTCGTCTTCCGCTCGGAGCTCATCGAGCACGAAGTGTTGCCGTCGTACGCCGATCGACTCGCCGTCACTGCCTGGTACTCCGCACGATGAAAGCGCTCCAACACGCCATTCAGATGGACTCGGCGATGACGTCCGAGCTCAACCGTGAACGCGCCTCGGGCCTCGGGCGCACCGGGCGTCTCATCGAAGAGGCGATTTCGGAGTGCGCGACGCTGAGGGCCGCCCTCGAGAAGTGCCCACCGGGGCCGAAGCGCCTGGGCCTGCTCGAGGAGTACGAGACGAACCGGCAACGCGTGATGGAGCAGCGCTGGTACCTCGAGGTGCAGCGCGAGGCGATGGGCCTGCGCAAGCACACCGATCTCGATCAGTTCTTCCCGCTGCCGCCCCGAATTCGGGAGTGAGTCAGCCCTTCACGCTCGGAGGGCCCGCGACCGACTGGCTCGTCGCGGCATGCCAGGGTCGAACCTCGCTCTGCGTCGCCGACCGGCTGCGCTATTGAGCGCGCCAGTGACCCCCGACTCCTCCGCTGCCGAGTCCACGGAAGCCGTCGACACCGTGTGTCTGCAGCTCGCCTACGCAGAGCTCAAACAACGCGCAATCTCGACCTTCTTCTCGGGCGCCGCGACGGTGTTTCTGCTCGCGCGCGAGCTGCCTGCCATGACGCTCCGGCTCGTGGGCTGGCTCGTGGCCATCGCGCTGCTCAGCGTGCTGCGCCTCATCTTCAACCGCTGGTACACGCGCGCGCCGCACGGCCCCGAGGCCCTGCGCATGGGCCTGCCGACGTACACGGCCTTGAACATCGTGCCGGCGATCCTCTGGGGGGCGCTGATCGCCGTCTGCGGCTTCTCGACGTCGATCTGGGTCACCTCGGTGCTGCTGCTGGCCATCGGCGGAATGCTCGCGGCGGGCGCTGCGACGGCGGCCTCGACCCCGCGGGTGCTGAAGACGTCGATCGTGATCTCCATCGCGCCGATCACCGTGCACCTGCTCCTCTCGGGCGACGCGGGCCTGCGCGGCGTGCTCGTGCTGATGGCCGGCTACGCCCTCGCCATGGCCGCCGCGACCGACCGGAACCACGTCGCGCTCAGGCGCAGCATCGGCCTGCGCTTCGAGAACGAGCGCCTGCTCGCCCAGCTCAAAGAGGAGAAGCAGCGCGAGCTGCAGGCCCGTCAGAGCGCCGAGCGCGCCAACGCCGAGAAGTCACGCTTCGTCGCCGCCGCCAGCCACGACGTGCGCCAGCCGCTCCACGCGATGGGCCTGTTCCTCGAGAGCCTGCGCGGCACGGCGTTGCCGGAAGAGAGCCGCAAGCTGGTGGGCTCCATCGAGCTGGCGCACCGCTCGCTCGTCTCACTGCAGGAGGGGCTGCTCGAGGTGTCGGTGCTCGAGACGGGCGGCGTGACGCCGCACCTGCAGCCGGTGGCGGTCTCGTCGCTCTTCGCGATTCTCGAGAACGAGGCCGCGCCGCGCGCGAAGGAGAAGGGCCTCGAGCTGCGCTTCGTGGGGCCCGAGCTCAACGTCGAGACCGACCCGGTGTTGATGCTGCGCGTGCTGCGCAACCTGGTGTCGAACGCCCTCAGATACACCAAGCGTGGCCGGGTGCTGGTGACGGCACGTCGCCGGGGCGCAACGCTGCTGCTGCAGGTCTGGGACACGGGCGTCGGCATTCCCGCCGATCAGCTCGACCGCGTGTTCGACGAGCTGCACCAGGTCGAGAATCGCGAACGCAATCGCGAGGCGGGGCTCGGGCTGGGCCTGGCGATCGTGAGGCGGCTCGGCCGCGCGATGGGCGTCGAGGTGACGGTGCGCTCGACACTGGGGCGTGGGTCGGTCTTCTCGCTGGCCGTTCCGCTCGCGAGTGATGGGCACCCGCTGAAGGTCGAACGGGGTGCGCTGGTGTTGCTGGTCGATGACGACGGGCTCGCCCGAACGGCCGTCGCGACGCTGCTCGAGCGGTGGGGCTACGAGGTCGTCGCGGCGCAGAGCGCAGAGGAGGCCGAGCAGTGCCTGGCCGAGCTCGAGCGCGTCGACGCGGTGGTGTCGGATCTCTGGCTGAAGGGCGCCTCGGGGCTCGAGCTGCTGACGCAGGTGCAGCGCTCGCGGCCCGACACGAAGCGCGTGTTGATCAGCGGCGACACCGATCCCGAGACGGCAACGAAGGCGGCGGCGGTCGGAGCCGTCTTTCTGCGAAAGCCGGTGCGTGCGGCGGACCTCGAGGCGGTGCTGGCCGAGGCTGCGCTGCCGGACTCCTGAAGCGCGCTCACTGATTCGGGAGTAAGCCGGCAGCATGCGAGGCGTTGAGCAGATTCCCTGGCTGTACGACGCGATGTGCACCGTCATGGAGTGGACGGGACTGTCCCGGTGGCGGGCCTGGCTGGTGAACGGCGCGCGCGGAAGAACACTCGAGGTGGGCTGTGGCACCGGCCGCAACCTGCCCCGCTACTCCACCGACGTTCAGCTCATCGCGCTCGAGCCCGACGCAGACGCCTTGAAGGTAGCGAAGCAGCGTGCGCCGAACGCGCTGCTGGTGCGGGCCTCGGCCGAAGCGCTGCCGTTTCGCGAAGGCGCCTTCGAGACCGTCGTCTCGAGCCTGGTGTTCTGCTCGGTGCCGAAGCCCGAGGTGGGGTTGGGGGAGATCGGTCGCGTGCTCGCTCCCGAGGGGCAACTGCGAATGCTCGAGCACGTGCGGCACCGGTCGGGCTTCATCGGCTGGTTGCAGGATCTGATTCAGCCGTTGTGGACGGTGGTCGCCGGTGGCTGTCACCCGAATCGCCGCACCGAAGCGACCGTCGAGGCGAACGGCTTCGTGATTCAAGAAGACGGGCGTCGAGCCCAGGGAACGATGCGGCGCTTCGTGGCGAAGCGCCGCAGCAGACCGAGTGACCGCGCGGAGCAGCAATGATTGATGCATCGGCGTCGAAGTCGGAGTGTCCCTTCTTCATGAGACTGTTTCCGCTTGCGTGTGCCGCCGTCGTGTCGCTGCTGAGCGCGTGTCAGGAGCCGTGCAGCGCTCGCACGTGCGCGACCGGGTGCTGTGATCCCTCCTCGGGGAGCTGCGTGACGTCGACCACCACCACGGCATGTGGTCGCGGCGGTCAGGTGTGCGTCGCATGCCCGGTGCTGCAGGTGTGCTCGAGCGTGGGCGCCTGCATTCCTCAACAGAGCGGATCAGGCGGCGGGTCAGCATCGGCAGGTGGCTCTGCATCCGCTGGCGGAGCTGGGTCGGCTGGCGGTTCCACATCGGCAGGCGGCACTGCATCCGCCGGTGGCTTCGCATCGGCTGGCGGCTCTGCATCGGCTGGCGGCTCTGCATCGGCTGGCGGTTCTGCATCGGCTGGCGGCTCTGCATCCGCCGGCGGTTCTGCCTCGGCTGGCGGCTCTGCATCCGCCGGCGGTTCTGCCTCGGCAGGTGGAAGCTCCGGGCCTGGCTCGTGGTCGTCGCTGCCCGACATTCCCGGTGGGCGCTACTACCCCGCGGCGACGGTCGCGCTCGACGGCCGCATCTTCGTCTTCGGCGGTCAGACGAGCGGGAGCGGCTATCTCGACTCCACCGAGGTCTACATTCCGCCGACGAACACGTGGCAGGTCGGGCCGAACACGCCGGTGCCCATCTCGGGCGCGACGGCGATCACCCTGCCCGACGCAGGCATCGTGCTCACCGGTGGCACCAACGGGATGGGGTTCGTGCCCAGCTCGTACGGCTTCAACGTCTTCACCGGCCAGTGGACGACGCTGCCCGCGCCCGCCGCTCCACGGACTGTGCACGGTTCAGCGCTCATCTCACCGACCCAGTGGTTCGTGGCTGGAGGCACCGGCTACCTCGCGAGCGCCGAGCGTTACGACGCGACGACGATGGTGTGGTCGCCGCTGCCCGCACTGCCGGCCGGACTCTCGAGCCCACTCGCTGCGGCCGACTCGACCGGGCGCCTCTACGTCTTTGGTGGCTACACCCTGTCTCCTCTTCTCGCGCAGAGCACCCTCTACCAGCTGTCACCGGGAGCGACCGCGTGGACGATGCTCGCTCCGCTCCCACTCGCTCGTGGCCGCGTGTTCGGAAGCGGCGTCGACCGCCAGGGCCGCTTCTACATGGCAGGTGGTGCCACCAGAATCACGCCAGCCCCCGAGGACATCGTCGACAACGTCGATCGATTCGATCCCGCAACCGGGCAATGGGAGTCGCTCACGCCGATGCCCACGCCGCGCTGCAATCACGCGATGACGTTCGACACACAGGGGCGCATCTACGTGATCGCCGGCAACACGCCAGCCGGACTCAGCGGAAGCGTCGACGTCTTCACACCCTGAGCCTGGAGTATGACGGCGCTCGTGAAGCCGATCACCCTGGGCGTCGTGCTGGCGCTGCTGTCTGCCGCTGCGTTCGGCGTGACGGTGCCAGTGCTCGGGTGGGCGGGAGCAGGCGTTGGACCGCTCACGACCGCCGCCCTGCTCTACTTCGGTGCGGCCCTCTCGGCGCTCCTCCAGGCGCCCGTCTCGAGAGAAGCAGGCGCTCCACTCACGCGACGTGAACTTCCGGCGCTGCTGCTGATGGCGCTCGCCGGAGCCGCCGTTGCTCCGACCGCGCTCGCCTGGGGCCTTCAACGAACCGGGCCTGTCACGGGTGGCCTCCTGCTCAACCTGGAGGCGGTCTGGTCGGTCGTGCTTGCCGGCGTCGTCTTTCGCGAACACCTCGGGCGGCGGGTGTTTCTCGCGCTGGCGCTGATGACGCTCGGTGGTGTCGCGTTGTCGTTGACGGCCGCTGGCAGCGCGACCTTCAGCGGCGCAGGCGTGCTGGCCGTGGTGCTCGCGACGGTGGGCTGGGCCATCGACAACACGGCCTCTCGACGGCTGTCCGAGGTTCGTCCGCTGCTCGTCGTCGCGATGAAGGGCGGGCTGGGCGCGCTGCTGACGCTCTCGCTCGCGGTGATCTGGAAAGAGCAGGCTCCCGAAGGCTGGCGCGCGGCGGCGCTGCTGGCTGCGGGAGCGACTGGCTACGGCTTGAGTCTGCGGATCTATCTGCTCGCCCAGCGGCGCATCGGAGCCGCGCGCACGGCGTCGGTCTTCTCGCTCGCGCCGTTCATCGGTGCGGGGCTGGGGCTGCTGCTCGAGCCAGAGCGTCTCTCGTGGAACGTCGCGCTCGCAGGCCTGCTCTTCGGTGCGGGCGTCATCGTTCACGCCTCCGAGGGCCACGAACACTCGCACCGTCACCCCGCGATGGAGCACGACCACGCGCACCGCCACGACGACGGGCACCACACGCACGCCCACGCGGAGCCGATCGCCGGCGAGCACGCGCACCCGCATCGACACGAGCCGATCGATCACGTTCACGCGCACGGCGAAGACGTTCACCACCGCCACGTGCACTGACTGGCTGCCGAATCACGACCGTTCGAAGCCCGCGAGGAGCATCAGTGCCAGGCGAACTGTGCGAGCAGCAACAACGCCGACACGCCTGCACACGAGAGCAGCGCCACCGCTCCACCCGCGAACATCAGCAACGCCAGCACCTGCTTCTTCTGCCTCGCGAAGCGCACGCCGAACGCGATCGCGGCGGCCCCAAGCACGAACGCGCCGACGGCGACTCCACCCATGATCGCGTCGTCCTCCGACCGGGTGGAGCTGACGACCTGTCGAGCCACGAGCGTGCGAGGAGTGATCACGCCTCGACGTTATCAGCGCTCGCTTCGGCAAACCCGATCGCCCGCAGCGAGGGCCGACTGCCCACTGACACCTCGGCTGTCTTCAGATCGGCCTTCAGCAGCTTCACCGTCTCACGCGCCACGACCTCGAACGGTCGCGCGCCCTCTTCATCGGCCCAGGTGAGCGAAGCGTTGAGCAACAGCTCCTTCAGGTACGCGAAGGTGAAGCCGTTCGTGCGCTCGACGAGCCCCTCGATCGCGAGCTGCGACAACTGGAGCGCGGGCTCTTCTCGCCCGGTGAGCTTCGTCAAGTACGCGCGGCGCACGTCGGCGTCGGGCAACGGAAAGTGGAACTTGCGATCGAAGCGGCTGGGTCGATCGATCAACGACCGATCGAGCTTCTCGGGGTGATTGGTCGTCGCAACCAGAAACAGGCCGTGGTTGCGCGCGACGCCATCGAGTTCGTTGAGCAGGAACGAACGGTTCGAGTCGTCGATGAGGCTGTCGAGATCCTCCATCACCATCACCGCGGGAGCCATGCGGCGCGCGCGCTCGAAGACTTCGGCCACTCCGCCCGCGACCGACGTGTTGCGCCCCTGAAAGCCGCGCACGAAGAGCACTGGCTGCGCGAGCTCCTTCAGCAACGCCCGCACCGAGTGCGTCTTGCCGTTGCCGGGTGGGCCGATGAGCAGCAGGCCTCGCTTCCACGGCAACCGATGCGACTCGTAGAACGCGCGGCGCGAGAAGAAGCGTCGGGCATCGGCGCGAAGGTCGTGAGCGAGCGTTCCCGGCAGCACGAGATCGTCCCAGCTGGCGGCCTGAATGGCCTGATGCAGCTCGGAGCTCTTCGTGAACTCGCCGTCGTTGAAGACGAGCACTTCGCCGTGAACGTCGTCTCCGTACTTGCAGACCGCGAGGAAGAACGCCTTCACCGACGCTTCATCGCTGCCGATGATCCACCAGTACGTCTCGGGGATCTCTCCGGCTGCACCGAACGTCGCCGCGACGACCTCGAGGTGCTGCCCGTTCCACTCGACGTCGAACCAACCCGTCTTCGGCACCGGGCACACGAGCTTGCCCGACTCGGTGCGCCCCCAGCTCACCAGCGACGACAATCGGGGCGTGAGCACCGCCTGCCCGTGACGCGCGAACTCGGCGACGTCGAACGCGTAGATATCGGTGAAGGTGATGAACCGATCAGGTCGCGCACGACGAAGGGCCGCAGCGAGCTCGACGGCCACGGCATTGCCCGGCGCCCGGAGCGCCTCGAACACCTGCTCCTCGGACGAACTCGTCGACATGGCGGGGCAGACGAAGGGCTGACGCACGCCTGACCGGTGGCCGGTTGAGTGCTTTGGTCGCGTCGGTGACCACCGGAGAGTCCGCTGAGGCGATGTTGCAGCGCGCGCAAGACCTGCTCACCGAAGACGACAGGCCGAAGGGTCAGAAGCGGTTCTTCGAGCTGGTGAGCAAGGCCGCCGAGCTGGGCCTGGCCGACGCGATGATGGAGCTCGGCGGCTGCTACCAGGAAGGCACCGGCGTGAAGCGCGACCCGAAGCTCGCCTTCACGTGGATGGAGCGCGCTGCAGAGGCCGGCTCCGAGGGCGCTCGGCTCGAGCTCGGCTATTTCTACGAGATGGGCATCGGCACGAAGAAGGACCTCGCCAAAGCCGACGAGGTGCGGCGCCGCGGAAAGAAGTGATCAGAACGCGAGCCCGAACGCTGCGCCGACCTGCACGCCCTGCGTCGCCACATGAAACGCGACGTACTCGACGTGTCCGGTGAGGTGAATGATCACGCCGTTCGCCTCGAGGTTGCTCAGGCTCGACGCGTTCAGCTGCACGCCACCGCGCAACCGGAACACACCCTCACCCCACCGCGCGCCCTGCGTGAGCGGCGCTGGCGGAACGTTCACCGACGCGGCGGTCGCCGAGAGCTCACCGAAGATGAACCGGTTCAGTCGAATCGTGCCGTCGTGTCGCGCGAGACCTGTGGCGTGACCGATGCGCACGCCCAGCCCTCCACCCCACTGCTGACCACAGAGCTCCGAGCCGTTGCACACCGGGCCTGAGAGCCGGCCCCACAACACCTCGAGCCCCGGAACGATGAGCACACCCGAGACCTCGCGCTTCGGGCCATCGATCGTCGGCGTGCCGAAGTTCACGCCGAGAAAGAACTCGAGTCCGACGGAGTAGTTCTTCCACCCCGAGATCAACCCGATGCCCGAGCCCGTGAGCCGATTCCATCGGGGCTCTTTCGGTGGGCCTTTGTCGACCGGCTTCGTCGCAGGCGCAGGCGTGATGGCAGGTGGCGAATCGACGAGCGGCGGTGGAGACGGCGGCGCCTCGACTCCCGCATCCGCGTGTGGAAACTCCGGCGTCGCGTACTCGTCGACCTGCGCGAACGCGGTCGCTGCCACCACCATCACCACCAAGCCGAGCGAGCGCACCGCGCGAATCTGCCCGAGATGAACTGCTTCCGCTAACGCAGCGCTCCGGGCCGTCAACCCACCCGGCGGGCGCCGGGCCGTCGCTTGACAGCTCACGATCCTGTCTCACTTTCCGTGCGTTCCCGGGAGGACGGTTCCTCCCGACAACCCCCGAAGGAGACCGCCATGACGCTGACCCGAATCAACCGTTTCCCCTCTCTGTGGCGTGAGTTCGACGAGCTGTTCCGCGACTTCGCGCCCGCCACCGCGCCGACCGCCGACGTCGCGCGCACCATGGTGCCCACCACCGACGTGCTCGAGACCGAGAAGGCCATCGAGCTGAAGGTCGACATGCCCGGCGTCACACCCGAGGCCATCGACGTGAAGCTCGACGGCAACGTGCTCACGCTGTCGGCCGAGCGGAAGCAGGAGACGAAAGAAGAGAAGAACGGCTGGGTTCGCCAGGAGCGCAGCTGGGGCAAGTTCGCGCGCTCGTTCGTGCTGCCCGAGACCGTCGAAGGCACCACGCCTGAGGCCTCGTACAAACACGGCGTGCTCACCGTGACGTTGCCGAAGAAGGAAGTGCCGCAGCCGAAGAGCTTCAAGGTGAAGGTCGACGCCTGACCCCTCGGTCCTGACAGCCCGTCGAGTCGAACGCCGGTCTCGAAAGCGGAGGCCGGCGTTCTCTTGTCTTCAGCGTTCGGTGAGCGGCGTCCACCCTGGCGCCCACTCGGCGCGATCCTTCAGCGCCTTCGCCGACACGATGAGCCGACGCGCTCCGTCACAGCTCGCAGCGAGTTCGACCGCCCACCCATCGTCACCGCGACGGACACCGACGACGTGAAAGTGTGTCCACCCCTCGCGCGGGCGCTGGCTCGTGAACTTCGACCCCTTCAGTCGTTCGATCTGCGGCGGCGCCATCGGCCATGCATAATGGGCCTTTCAAGACCTCGAAGCGTTTCGCTCTAATTTTCGAAGAAAGCGAAGAATCGACGTCGTTAATAAGAGCCGCTCGAAGCGTTCCGATCACCATGACGACCCCTGTTTCCGACCGAATTCCAGCTGAACTCGCCGCCGATGCCCTCGTGTGGGGCCTCGAAGAGGTGGCGCATGTCGTCAACCACGAGCTCGATCCCGGCAAGGTGCGGGAAGAGGCGCGCGCGAGCCTGGGCGCCGCGGGCTCGTTCGGGCCTTCCGAGCTGCTCGAGAGCTTTCGTCTCGCAGCGTCGTCACTTCGCCTGACGGGAACACCGGTGCGGCTGAGCGCGCACGATCTCGTCAGCCAGGCCATGCCGTTTCCGCTCGTCGGGCTCGCTGCGGGCGCGCAGGGGCCACGCTGGTTGATCCTCACCGAGCGGCATGGCTTTCGACTGCACGTCCAGACCGGGCCCGACCAGGCGACGTGGATGGATGAGGAGACCCTGACCGCGCTGATGGGCAAGGCCGCGATCACGTTCCTGCACTGCGTTCCCGCGACCCCGATGGAGCAGCTCTCGGCCGCGTCGCACGCCGCGCAGGCCGTGCTCGGTGGTGAAGATGGAGAAGACCCGAGCCACATGCACCTGCCGCCCTGGCAAAGGCTGTGGAGCCTCATCTCGCTCGAACGCGACGATCTTCAGGTCGTCATCATCTACAGCGCCGTCGTCGGCATTCTCTCGCTCGCGACGCCCGTCGCCGTGCAGTCGCTCGTCGGCACCGTGGCGTTCGGCACGCTGTTGCAGCCGATCGTCGTGCTGGCGGTGCTGTTCCTCGTGGCGCTCGGGTTTCAGGCGACGCTCAAGGCGCTGCAGGCGCGGGTGATCGAGGCGCTGCAGGCGCGCGTCTTCGCCAGAGTCTCGCTCGACGTCGCGTGGCGCCTGCCGCGGGTGGCGCGTGATGGGCACGTCACGCCCGAGCTGGTGAACCGGTTCTTCGACGTGATGACGGTGCAGAAGACCTTCGCCACCGTGCTGACCGACGGCCTCGCCGCGTTCATGCAGATCAGCATCGGTCTGCTGGTGCTCGCCTTCTACCACCCGGCCCTGCTCGCCCTCGACATCGTCATCATCCTCGCGACGAACCTGTTCATCTTCCTCCCGCTGCGCCGCGGGGTACGTACGGCCTTCGACGAGAGCCAGGCCAAGTACGAGGTGGCCGCGTGGCTGGAAGAGCTGGCCCGCGCGCCGTCGGCGTTTCGGGGTTCGGGTGGCGCCGCGCTCGCGAGCTCGAGAGCCGATGCGCTGACTCGCAAGTACCTCGCCGCGCGCAAGCGGCACTTCATGGTGATCTTCGGGCAGACCATCAGCGCCCTGACGGTGCAGGTGGTGGCGAGCGCCGTGCTGCTCGGCTTCGGCGGCTTCCTCGTCCTTCGCCAGTCGCTCACCCTCGGCCAGCTGATCGCCGCCGAGCTGATCGTCGCGGCCGTCACCAGCAGCATCACCAAGTTCGGCAAGATCCTCGAGGCGGCGTACGACCTGGTCGTCGGCTTGAGCAAGGTCGGGCACCTCGTCGATCTCGAAGCAGAGGCCAGCCTCACCGGCGAGACGTTGCCCGGCAACGGCCCCGTCTCGGTCCGGCTGAACGAACTCGACAGCAACGGTCGCAAGCTCTCTCTCGAGATCGCGCCTGGCGCGCGCGTGGCCATCGTCGGCACCCACGACACCGAGTTGGCAGAGCTGCTCAGCGGCGTTCGCAAGGCGACCCACGGCTCGATCGAGCTCGGCGGCGTCGACGTGCGGCGGGCGAACTCGTGCGCGCTCCACGACGAGGTGGTGCTCGTGCGCGTCGACGATCTGTTCGCGGGCACGGTGATGGAGAACGTCTCGCTCACCCGGCCGGGCATCACCCCGACCGAGGTTCGCAGCGCCATCGAGCGGGTCGGGCTCGACGACGACATCCGGTCGCTCCCCGACGGCTACGACACGGTGCTGGGTCCGCTCGGGGCACCGCTCTCACCGTCGCAGGGCCTGCGGCTGGTGATCGCGCGCGCCCTGGCGGCCAGCCCACGCCTCATCATCGTCGACGACACGCTCGATGGGCTCGACCCCGTCTCCCGCGCACGCGTCGTCGCGGCGCTCACGAAGCGGGACTCCCCGTGGACGCTGGTCGCGCTCGTCAGCGACCCCGGCTCGTCGCTCGCGCGAGCCTGCTCCGAGGTGAAAGACCTGAACTCGCTCTCGCATGAGCCTGCGGCACAGGCCGAGGTGAACCACTCATGAACACGACCGCTCGGCTCTCGGCGCCGTCATCGCTCGCGAACTCGGCCGCGATGACGCTGGTGCGCACGCCCCGCGCCTACAAGGTGCTCGCGCGCCTCACCGCGACCTTCTTCGGGCTCTTCGTCGTCGCGCTCGTGGTGGTGCCCTGGCAACAGTCCGTCTCGGGCAAGGGCCGCGTCGTCGCCTTCGCCCCCAAGGAGCGCCAGCAGGAGATCACCGCGCCGCTCGAGGGCAACGTCACCGAGTGGTTCGTGCAGGAGGGCTCGGTGGTGAAGAAGGGCGAGCCGCTGTTCAAGATCACCGACAACGACCCCGCGATCATCGACCGCCTGATGGACGAGCGGAACGCGGTCATCGCCCGGCGCGAAGCCTCTGCCGCGCGCGCCGCGTCCCTGGCCTCACGTCAGAAGGCGCTCGAGGCCTCACGGGCAGCCGCTGTGAGAGGCGCCGGCAGCCGAATCGCGATGGCGAAGCAGCGCACCGCCGCAGCGACCCGCGCGAAAGAGGCCGCCGAAGAGGCCGAGCGCATCGCCCGCCTCAACGTCGATCGCCAGAAGCAGCTGCAGAAGCAGGGGCTCGCGTCTGATCGCACCGTCGAGCTCGCCGAGTTCGAGGTCGTGCGTTCGACGACCGAGGTGCAGCGCGCGTTCGCCACGTTGCAGGCCGCGATGGGTGAAGAGCTGGCGCTCGAGCAGGATCAGACGCGCGCCATGAACGACATCACGGCGTCGATCGACGATGCCCGCGCTTCGGAGTCCTCTGCTCGCGGCGAAGAGGCCAACGCCTCGGCCGAGCTCGCGCGCCTCGAGGTTCGCCTCGCCCGCCAGTCGACGATGGACGTGAACGCCGCCATCGATGGCACGGTGCTGCGGCTGCTCAAGGGTCAGGGGAACGTCTTCGTGAAGGGCGGCGAGCCCGTGCTGGTGCTCGTGCCCGACACCGAAGTGCGCGCGGTCGAGCTGTGGGTCGATGGCAACGACATGCCCCTCATCCGAAAGAACCGCGACGTTCGCCTGCAGTTCGAGGGCTGGCCCGCGGTGCAGTTCACCGGCTGGCCGTCAGTGGCGGTGGGTACCTTTGGAGGAAAAGTGGAGGTCATCGACGCGACCGACGACGGCACGGGGAAGTTCCGCCTGCTGATCACGCCTGACCCGGCCGACCCGTGGCCCACGGGCATGTACCTGCGTCAGGGCGTGCGGGTGAACGGCTGGGTGATGCTCGATCAGGTGCGCCTGGGCTTCGAGCTGTGGCGGCAGTTCAACGCGTTTCCTCCAACCGTGACTCCGGGCGAGCCGCAGCCGGGCGCGAAGAGCAAGAAGGGCAAGTGATGGTCGGGGCGTGGGTGTTGGTGGTGTTGAGCGCGGGGCCGCAGCCCGAGCTCGTCGGAGCGATGGGCCCGGGTCCATTCGCGCATCGCGTCGCGTTGATGCCGTCGCTGGCGATCACCCAGGCGGTCGGCGGCAGCAGCGACACGCTCACCCTCGACGAGCTGCTCGAGGCGGCGCAGCGCGCGTACCCGTCCCTGCTCTCGGCGCGGGCTGACGTGACGGCCGCCGAAGCCGAGACGCTCGCCGCACAGGGAGGCTTCGACCCATCACTCAAGGCGCGTGGCTTCCTCACGCCTGATCAACTCGGCCCGTACCCGCAGATTCGGGTCGACTCGGCCATCGAGAGCGCGATTCCCGGCACGGGGCTCACGGCGTTCGCGGGCTATCGCATCGGGCAGCCACTCTCGTCGGTGGGCATTCAGCCGTACTACCGCGAGCGCGAGACGTACCCTGCTGGCGAGCTGCGCGCGGGCGTCGTCGCGCCTGTGCTGCGCAACCTGATGATCGATCGCCGTCGCGCGACGCTGAGCCGTGCCGAGCTGGGACAAGACGGCGCAAAGCAGGCCGAGGCGCAGGCGCAGCTCGAGCTCTCGCGCACCGCCGCGTTTCGCTATTGGGACTGGGTGGCCGCCGGGCGCCGTCGGCAGGTCGCCTCCGATCTCCTCCGCATCGCCCGCGAGCGCGATCGCCAGCTCTCGGTGCGTGTGAAGACGGGAGACGTGCCCTTCTTCGATCAGCAGGACAACCTTCGCGCGGTCGCGCAACGTGAGGCGCTGGTCGTGCAGACCCAGCGTGGCGTCGAGCAGGCCTCGTTCGAGCTCGCCCTGTTCCTTCGCGACGCGAACGGAGCACCGACGCAGCCCACCGACGAGCGCATGCCCACCAGGCTGCCCGACCCCGACCCTGGCTTCGGCAACGACGCCAGCCTGGACGAGGCGCTCGCGCGACGGCCCGACGTGCAGCGCCTGCTGGTGCAGCAGCGTCAGCAACAGATCGAGCTCGCCCTGCAGAAGAACCAGCTCTGGCCCGCCCTCGATGTCGGAGTCGTCTTCTCTCAGGACCTCGGGACCAACGCAGGGACCGCCGACCCGAAGCTGGGCAAACCCGAGTTCGAGTTCTCAGCCGTGCTCGACGTGCCCCTGCTCTACCGCGCGCCCATCGGTCGAATTCGCTCGGTGGAAGCCGGTCTGTCGAAGCTCGAGGCGCAGCTGCGGCTCGCGAAGGACCGCGTGGCCGCCGACGTGAAAGACGCGCGCTCGGCGCTCGACGCAGCCCGCGAACGCGCGAAGTTCACCAGGCAGGAGGTCGAAGTGGCCACGAAGCTCGAAGCGGGAGAACGCCAGAAGTTCGAGCTGGGCGACTCCAACCTGTTGTTCGTGAACCTTCGCGAGACGCAGTCGGCCGAGGCGAAGCTTCGAGAGATCGACGCCCTGCTCGACTACCACCGCGCAGTGGCCTCGTTCCGCGCGGCAGTGGCGAAATAGTCAGCGCTTGTCTTCGCGGGTCTCGCGGCGGTCTTCGCGAAGCTCGCGGCGATCTTCACCCTGCTCGACCTTCGTGCGGGCGAGATCGCTCTTCGCGAGATTGACGACCTCGGCGTAGAGCGCGCGCTTTCGAGCCGTCGCACCGGGATCGACGAGGCCCTGCAGCGGCGCGAGCTCGCCACGAATGAGGAAGAGGCGGTTGCGGGCGTTGCGCTCGCGAGCCGCGTCGGAGCGGTCGTCGACGGTGTTCGCCTTGTCGCGGGCGAGATCGCGCGCGTCATCAGCGACGACGCCGGGCCGCTTGCCACGCGCCAGATCGCCACCGAGCTCACGGCGATCGCCACGAACCTCTCGTTTGTCCTCTCGAACTTCCTGCTGGGCCTGCGCGACCTCACGGTTCGCCTCGACGGCCTCCTTCGCGAGGTAGCTCTGGAACTGCGCGTCGACGGCCTTGATGCCCATGGCGTCGTTCTTCGAAAGCGCGAGGTCGTACTGGCTGAGCAGCACGTTCACGTCGCCCAGGTCCTTCGCGTCATTGGCCAGCTGCCGTTTGTCCTGCCGCAGATCCTGCCGGTCGTTCGCCCGCTCCACCCGATTTCGAACCGGCTGCGCCGTCGCACAGGCCGACAACCCAACCACCAGAAATCCCAGAACCTTCTTCATGTGTACTCCTCCTGAATGACTTCAACCCGGGAGCCGAAAGAAGGTTGCGCCACATCTGCCTACCTTCGTTTCGCCATCGTCGTGAGGCGGTCGAGCTCGCCGTGGACCTCGAGACCGCCGACGGCGCCGGTTTCTTCAAACACGGTGCCGCCCTTCACCTTCGAGAGCCGCACGTGCACCCTGGCGTCGAGCGACTCTTCGACGCGTTTGTGCATCTCGGTGCGAATGGGCGCGAGCAAGAGCCCTCCACCGGTTCGGGCCGTCTCGACCTCGAGCCGGTGCTCCTTGTCGGCGAACGCCATGCGAACGGTGGTGTCATCGATGTCGAGCCGCTCGATGCGCGCGCCCGTGTACGTCGCGAAGCGGTACAGCCGGCCCTGCTGCCAGAAGCCCGCGATGAAGCCGGGGAAGCTGGTGGTGAGCCAGGGAATGATGGCCGCCGACGCGACGAGCGAGGTCTGCGGGGTCGTGAAGTGATTCGTCTGCATCCACACGTAGCCGGCGGGAAACGCCTGGCCCCAGTCCTTCTCCATGTAGCCGACGCCACCGTCGAACGAGACCTCGCGGCCCTCGACGGTGAGCGCGCCCGTGAGCGTGTGAAAGAAGCTCACGACGCCGTGGTAGCACTCCATGAACGGCACGTACGCGTACCAGCCCATGATGCCCGGAGACGCGAGCGTCACCGGCCACGGGTTGAACGCCGAGAACTGCAACGTGCCCTGCAGCGGACCGTCTTTGAGCGACAGCGTGATGCCCTTTGGAGAGAACGTGTTCGGGCCCACGCGCACGTCGAACTCGCCGGACTTCGCCTCGAACTCGTTGACCTCGTAGCGGCAGAACCAGCTGCGTTTGGTCGCGCCGTCGAGCACCTGCACGAACGACTCGCCGCCGCCGTTGGGGCCGAGGAAGAGCCCGGGAATCACCGCCCACCGCTGCGAACGATCGGCCGAGACCAGCTTGACGTACCAGCCCTCGAAGAAGCGCCGTGTCTTGCCGTGTCCGTGAAAGCCTTCTGGGTGGAGGATCGAGGAGAAGAGGCCCATGGAGGGCGTGACTCTAGTCACTGAACGAGACGGGCTTTCCGTCTTCGAAGAACCGTTCGGCGAAGGCCTCGCCAGGCAGCACGGGCTCCCAGCGTTGCAGCATGCGCTCGAGCGCGGCTTCGGGAACGACGGCGGCGCGGTGCTTGTTCTGGGCGGCCTGAACGCGGGCCGAGACCTCGAGCGAGACGAGCGTCACGCGCGCGTCGTTGCGGTTGAGCCACTCGATCAGTGATCGGCGTTCACGCCCACGGAGCAACGTCGAGTTCCACGCGAACGATCGCCGGGCGATCAGCAACTGCTTCATGCGCTCGAACGACGCCTTGCGCAGGCGCTCCTCTTCTTCTCCATGGGCGATCGACAGCTCCTCACGAAGGGCGTCGAGCGAGACGATGGGCAGCTCCGGTTGGTTGTTTCGCAGCCACGTGTCTTTCCCCGCGCCGGGCAGCCCGGACATGACGATGACGTCGAGGGAGCCCGTCACCGGCTCACGTTCGACGACGCACTCAGAGAGCGTCGAGCCGGAGTCGAACAGCTTCGCCGGCACGACTCGTGTCGCCTCGGGGAAGGACGGAAACGCCAACGCGATCGTCTTCTCGCGAAGAATGAAGGGCACGCCCGCTCGCCAGAGCGCGACCCGAAGCGCCAACACCTGGCCGGAGCTCCGGGCCGCCTCGACGGAAGGCCACGTGGATTTCACGCGCCGCGCAGCTTCGAGAGCCCACGCGTTGCTGGCCACACCGTTCCAGGCTGGGAGCGGAGGCAGCCGACGCTCTGACGTCGCCGCGCTCATGGCCTGACTCCGGCAAGCAGGTTCTGAACCAGCGGCCGAGAAGCCCAGTGCGAGCCCGCCGAGGCGATCGTCTGTCGAAATCCCGGGCGCACGTACTTGCAGCGGCTGACGAACCGGCCGTCACGCTCGAGACGGAAGTAGAGGCCCTCCATCTGGCCGTTCAGCTGCGTCTGCGAGCGCTCCTTGTCGAGTACCAGTCCGCGGCTCGCGATCAGCGCATCGAAGGTGTCACCGAGCGTCGGCGACGCGAACTGACTGCGACCAAGCAGCGCGTCGACTTCGGGCAAGTCGCGACCTCGGCCACGCCAGACGGTCGGCGCTTCGCTCAGCCCGAGCCCGTCGAGCAGTTCGCTGCGCTCGTTCGTCGAGAGAAATCGGGAGCCGTCGATCTCCAGCGCATCGAAGACGAAGAAGTACGCCGGCAGCGAATCATAGAAGACGGTGTGCCGCGCGAAGAGCCACTCGCCGTAGACGACGAAGCGCGTGCCGAGCCGTTGAAAGAGCAGCGCCGCGTTCGAAGCGATCTGCGCCTTGAGCCGATCGAACCACGGCTCGGTGCCGATGGAGTGGGAGCGGCTGAAGAGCCACGGCTTGCCGCGCTCGTCGAAGCGCAGCCCGATGTTGATCCCGTCGAGCTTCTCGGTGACGACGACATCTCCTTCGAGCGCGCGGCGGTGCATGCGAGGCACGTCGTCATCGCCGGGCTGCAGCTCGGAGCCCTCGAGGTGAGGCGTTCGCGGGAACTTCACGATGTCGACCGGCGCACTCATGGCGATGCCCTCAGCATGGTCGCTCTGTGCAGGTTCAGGAAACGGCACCTGCTACCGTCATCGAGCGCGTCATGGCGAAGGACACCGACAGACGCCCGTTTCCTGACGGGCAGAGCGTGTACCACCAGCTTCGGTGGGACCCGCGCTTCGACGCCGACGCGTGCGAGATCGTGCTGGCCGATCGCCCTGCCGGGACGAAGGTGATCGCCTTTCGCGACTACCTGCCCAACGGCCCGATTCCCTGGCACCGCATCATCGGGTTCAGGTACCGCGGCGACGTGCTGTGGGATCGCGGCGAGCGCGTCGATCGGCGTGACGAGGCGCTGCAGGGAACGCTCGGCGATCGCACCGTCGAGGTGTCGGTCGAGCTGCTCGAGGAACGCGAGACCATCGTCCTTCGCGCGCACGCACCGGCTGCGTTCAACCCAGCACCGACGGTGGTCACCTGGAACGTCTTGAGCGACGCGTGGGACTCGGAGCTGCTCGATCACCAGGAGCGCTGGGCTCGGCTGATCGATCAGACGCTCGCTGCGAAGCCAGACCTCGTCGTCTTCACCGAGTCGACCGACTCCTTCTTCGCGCAGGTCACCGCGCATCCGTCACTTCGGGAGCACTTCACGATCGTCTCCAGTGAACACTCCGACGTGCTGCTGCTGTCGAAGGCGACGCCGACGAGAACCGCGAGCCTCGAGTTCGCGCCTGGCCGTGAAGCGCTGGTGTGCTGGTTCGACGATCTCGTCTTCGCGGGCCTGCACCTGCCGAGTGATCGTGACGTGAGCCGCAGAGCAGAGCGGGAACGCGATCTCAGCCGGCTGACCGCGACGTTGATGAGCTCGGCGCCGTTGATCGTCGCGGGAGATTTCAACGCGCAGGATGACGAGCTGAACCCGCTGTTGGCGAGGCTCCATGGCCTCGACGTGTGGCCGTCGCTCCATCGCGACGCGCCTGGTCTGACGTACGACGTCGAGAAGAACCCGATCGCCGGAGCGCTGACCAAACGTGGCCGTTCGAGCCGGCTCGATCGCATCGTCTGCTTCGGTGAACGACTCGAGGCGCAGACGGCCGAACTGCTGGGCACGGGCGCGGCGCACACGTCTGATCACTTCGGCCTGCGAGCCGTGCTTCGTCCACGAACGAGCGAGCGCACCTCGCATCGGTCTGCGATCGTGCTCATGCCTCCCGTCGAGCAATGGGGAGCGCTCCAACGGCTGCGCGCACGTCACGACTCGCGCTTCGATCGTTGGCCACCGCACGTGTCGCTGCTCTACGGCTTCGTCGAACCGGCAGAGCTTCCCCTGTCCCTGCCCCGACTCACCGAAGTGGCGAAGGCCTCGAAGCCGTTCACCGTTCGTTTCGATCGAATCGTCACGTTCGAGCACGAGGCGAGCACCACGGTCGCGCTCGCGCCGTCACGTACCGAAGACGTCATCGCGCTGCAGACCCGGCTCGTCGCGGCGTTTCCCTTCTGCACCGAGCAGAACCGCGGCGACGGAGGCACGTTCACGCCGCACCTCACGATCGCGCGGCTCGACTCGGGTGACACGAAGACGCTCACGTCGCTGAAGCACGAACTGCGTGCACTGCAGCTGGAGTGGACCGCGAGTTCTCTCGTCGTGCTCGAGCGCCCAGACGAGGTGTTTCACGTTCACGCAGCGCTGGAGTTCGAACACGGGACGATTCAGCGAACGCAGAAGGCGCCTCCGATTCTCCATGAGCCAGAGCCCGAGATCCGCGCCGCAGTGAACGAGACGCTCGAGGCGCTGCAGCTCGAGGCAACCATCGAAGCGTTCGGCTCGCGGGCCTGGGCGCCGCAGCTCGCCGGCCGGGATCTCGATCTGCTCGTCACCATCGACGGCAGCAGCTCGACCTTCCTCGACTCACTCGAGGCACGACTGCCTGAAGGACGGCGGGTCTCACGCCAGGTGCTGCGTGGTGAGCGCTTCGACGTGATCGCCATCGAGCGCGGCGCAGAAGATGACGAGTCCCGTCGCTTCGCGCTGGGAGTCGAAGACGCGAAGACACTCCGAGCGACGCTCGAACGACACGGCCGCGCTGAGGTCTTCGACGCCCTCGTTCCCGAGGTGCGCGCGTGGAGCCGTCAGCACGGGCTCGAAGGCAACGCCTTCGGCTACTTCGGCGGCATCGGCTGGGCGGTGCTGCTCGCGTCGCCCTTGCTCCACGACGCCGAACTCTCGAAGGTGAACGAGCGCGGCTTCGCGGCCTGGCTCGAGTGGTTGAAGACGCTCGAAGAAGACGCGGTCGTCAGCCTGCACCACGAACCGCGCTTCGAGGCGAAGGGCTTCACGCTGCTCAGCCCTGCCAGACCATGGCGACCGATCACCCGCGCGCTGATTCCGTCGACGCACGCTGCGCTCTTCGAGGCCTTCCGCGGAACGCAGCGCACGCCCAACGCCTGGCTCACCGTTCGAGGTCCGCTCGAGCAGCGCGGCGCGTGGCTTCAGCGGTGTCTGTCGATCTTCTCCATCCTCGACCGTGATTTAGGTCCGGTGCTGCGCATTCGCGGAGAGGAGCCTGTGCTCGACGCCGAGCAGTTCACCTCGCGCGTCGGCCTCGTGACGAAAGACACCAGCAAGGTGCAGCAGGCGTTCAACGCGCAGGCGAAGCGGCTCGAGCTCACCGGCGTTCGGGCCTTCGTCACGCCTGCCTGATCACGGCGCGCAGCTGCGCACGCAGGCGTTGTTCACGCAGCGCATGGGCGCCGGCATGCCACCAGGACACGCGAGCGGCGGAGGAGTCGGGCCACCAGCCGGACAGTCGAGATCGTTCACGCACGCGCCGATCTTGGTGCAGCGGAACAGGTTCGCGTCGCACTCCGGGCACGCGTCACGGCAGTACGTGCCGGCAGCGCAGCCAGGCCCGGTCGAGGTGCACGAAAGTCCCTCTCCACGAATGCAGGCCCCTTCGTGAATCACCGTCGCTCCACCCGCTGTCGCCTGGCACCGGTTCTGGAACGTGCGCGCGTCACCCCGGCTCAGCTGGGCGCAGACCGGTTGAACGACCGCGGGGCAGGTGCCGCAGGGAATGCAGCGAACGTCGAGCATGCAGCCGGTATCGGGGTTCGGCGCAGGCGGGCTGATGCACGAGCCCTGCATGCAGAGCGGAGGAGACGCCACTGGGCAGCTGTCACAGCAGTTGCCGGTTCCGCAGAACGTCGTGCCGAGGTTGCAGTCGAGCGTGGTCGAGCAGGCCGGAGCAGGCCCGCACATGCGGCCGCACACGGGGTCCTGCGCGTCGACCAACCCGTTGCAGTTGTCGTCGAGGCCGTTGCTGCAGTTCTCGCGTGCTCCTGGGTGAACGGCTGGATCGAACGGAGCGCAGTCGCCTCCTGGAATTCCCTGGCACTGCTGCGGCAGGTAACCGTCACCATCGAGATCCACGCAGGCCGGTGCTTCGCAGCGCGACTGCGGGCACGGGCAGGTCAGACAGACCTGCGCGAACCCGACACATTGAGCCCCGCGCGGGCACGGCTTCGTCGGCGAACAGCCCTCAGCGCACGAATTCGAAGTGCCGCAGTTGTAACAGAGCTCACCTGCACCGCACTGCGCGTCCGTGCGACAGCTGGCCGTTCCTCCGCCTGCCGAACCACCTGCTCGCCCACCACCGACCGCACCGCCGCCACCGACCGCACCGCCGCCACCGACCGCACCACCGCCACCGACTGCGCCACCACCGGCCGTACTTCCTCCTGCCGTCGCCCCGCCCGCAGACGCACCGCCTGCCGAACCACCACCAACCGCTCTTCCACCGCCACTGCCACCGTCACGCCCTTCGTCCACTGGGGCAAAACAGGCAGAGATCAAGACAGCGGAGGCGACGAGCAGGGTACGCATGGGTGCGACTCACAGCACGCCACGTGCCGACCTTCACTCATTTCACCGCGCGGGGTTGGCGAACGCTCACGGCGACTCCTCACGGAATTCTGAGGCGCTTGGAGGTGCGATCGCGCGTGCTATGCGCAGTCGCGCCATGACCCTGCTGCGCGCTGCCGATGTCACCGTCACCTTCGGAAGCCGCACGCTCTTCGACAAGGTCGAGTTCGTGATCGAAGAAGGCGAGCGCGTCGGCCTCGTCGGCCTGAACGGCTCGGGCAAGTCGACGTTGATGAAGGTGCTGACGGGAGCGCTCAAAGCCGACTCCGCGACGCTGCAGATTCAGCGCGGCGCGCGCGTGGAGTGGCTGCCACAGGAGCCGACGTTTCCCGATGGCGCCACCGTCGCCAGTGAGCTCGAGGTCGCGCAGGCTCCGCTCAAGGCCGCGCTCGATGAGCACCGCGCGCTGTCGGCCCAGCTCGCGAAGACGCCTGGCGACGACGTCACTCTCGCGCGCCTCTCGCAGCTGTCGGAGTCGATCGATCGTCACGGCGGCTGGGACACGTCCTTTCACGCGAAGAAGCTGCTCGATCGGCTCGGCGTGAAGGAGTGGGACCGACCCGTCTCCGAGCTCTCGGGCGGTCAGCGCAAACGCGTGGCCATCGCGCGCGCCCTGCTCTCGCAGCCCGACCTGCTGATGCTCGACGAGCCCACCAACCACCTCGACGCCGACACCGTCTCGTGGCTCGAAGAAGAGCTCGACTCGTTCTCGGGCGCGCTGCTGCTCGTCACGCATGACCGCTACTTCCTCGATGGCCTCGTCGATCGCATCGTCGAGGTGAACGCGCCCGGCACTGCCGACTCCGGCCTCATCAGCTACCCCGGCAACTACGAGACGTACCTCGAGCAGAAGATGGTCGCCTTGCAGGACGCGTCGCTGGCCGAGCACAAACGCCAGCGGTGGATCGCGCAGGAGGTCGCGTGGCTGCGAAAGGGTGTCGAGGCGCGTCGAACGAAATCGAAGGCCCGCATCGAGCGCGCCCGAAAGCTGCTCTCCGAGACCGGCTTCGTTCGCCCCAAGGTGCCCGAGCTGCAGGTCGCCCAGGCGCCGCGCCTCTCGCAGACGGTCATCGAGGCAAAGAAGCTCACCAAGCGCTTCGGCGATCGCACCATCTTCAAGGACGTCGATCTCATCGTGCAGCCGGGCGAGCGCATCGGCCTCGTCGGACAGAATGGTGTCGGCAAGACGACGTTTCTCCGCACCCTGCTCGGTCAGCTCCCCTCCGACGGCGGCACGCTCACCATCGGCCCGCGCACGAAGGTCGCCTACTACGATCAACAGCGCGCCCAGCTCGACGACGAGATGACCGTCGCCGAAGCGGTGTGGAGCGAAGACTGGGTCATGCTGGGCAACCAGAAGGTGCGCCTGTCGGACTACCTCGACGATCTCGGGTTCCCCCTGCTCTCGCAGAAGCAGAAGGTGAAGGCGCTCTCGGGTGGGGAACGAAACCGGCTGCTGCTCGCGCGCGTGTTCCTCGAAGGCGCGAACGTGCTCGTGCTCGACGAGCCGACGAACGATCTCGACCTGCAGACGCTCAACGTGCTCGAGCGCCTGCTGCGTCAGTTCGAAGGCGTGGTGCTGCTCGTCACGCACGACCGGTACTTCCTCGACAAGGCGGCGAGCTCGATCCTCGCGTTCGAAGGCGACGGGCGCGTCGTTCGCTACGAGGGCAATTGGTCGATGTACGTGAAGCTTCGCCCACCGCCGGGTCCGAGCGCCGACGCGAAGCCGAAGGCCGCACCGAAGCTTCAAGAGAGCGTGGCTCCTCAGCCGAAGAAGGGTGGCCGGCTCAGCTACAAGGATCAACGCGAGCTCGACGGCATGGAGGCCGCCATCGACGTCGCCGAGACGAAGAAGCACCAGCTCGAGCAGCGCCTCGCATCACCCGAGGTGGTGTCGAACGCGAAGGAGCTGACCTCGCTCTCGGCCGAGCTCGAGGTCGCCAGCAGAGAGGTCGACCGCCTGTACGCGCGCTGGCAGGAGCTGCAGTCGCTCGTCGAAGGCGCCTGAACGATTGACCTGCGGCGGGTTGGTCGCCATGTACCGGTCCGCCCCATGTCTCCGTTCTCGACTGAAGCGCTCGCCGCCGTCATCTCCCTCACTGCGATGGAGGTCGTGCTCGGCATCGACAACATCGTCTTCATCTCGATCGTCGCGGCCAAGCTGCCGCCTTCGCAGCGCCAGCGCATCGTGCGCATGGGCGTGCTGGCAGCCCTGGTGCTGCGCGTGGGCCTGCTCTCGACGCTCAACTGGTTGATGGGGCTCACCGCGCCGCTCTTCACCATTCTGCAGAACGAGTTCACCGGGCGAGATCTCATCCTCCTCGCGGGCGGGCTCTTCCTCATCTTCAAGGCGACGCGCGAGCTCTACGCGAAGGTCGAAGGCAAAGAAGAAGAAGACGCAGCGGCGGCAGAAGAGCTCAGCGACGAGGCCGAGCTCGTGAAGAAGGGCGAGGTCGACCCGAAGGCGGCGGCGATCAAGCGCAAGGGCATCACCTCGGTGATCCTGCAGATCCTCGCCATCGATCTCATCTTCTCGCTCGACTCCATCATCACTGCGGTCGGTATGGCGCAGGCGCTGTGGGTGATGATCACCGCGATGGTGATCGCCGTGCTCACGATGATGATGTTCGCGAACGCCGTCGGTGGCTTCGTCGAGCGTCACCCATCGGTGAAGGTGCTCGCGCTCTCGTTCCTGCTGATGATCGGCACCATGCTCGTGGCCGATGGGCTCGGCACGCACGTGCCCAAGGGCTACGTCTATTTCGCGATGGCCTTCTCGCTGTCGGTCGAGATGCTGAACCTGCGCCGCGCCACGAAGGAAGGCGACGGCGACGAGAAGAAGAAGCCCGCCTGAAGACGGAGGTGGAAAGGCCCATGCCCTTCAGGTAGAGGCCGCGTCACGGCGCGCTCGCGCGTCGGTCACGGAGGAAGTCTTTTGCGGGAAAAACTGCTGGCGCTCGCGGCACTCCAGAAGGTCGATACCGAGGTCGCGGCCCTCAAGAAGAACGCCGACGGGTACCCGAAGGACATCGGCGAACTCGAGAAACAGCTCGCTGCGGCGAAGGCTGCCGTCGACGCCGAACGCACGAAGTTCGACGAGCTCGAGAAGCAGAAGCTCACGCTCGAGCAGACGATCGTCGAAGACCGCGACAAGGTGAAGAAGTGGGAGGGCCGGCTCACCGAGCAGCGCTCCACGCGTGAGTACTCCGCGCTCGCCCGCGAGATCGACATCGCGAAGAAGGGCCAGCAGACGATGGCCGAAGAGGTCATCGAGCTCGGCCGCCAGGCCACCATTCAGCGCGAGGTCGTGCGCTCGAAGGACGGCGAGTTCAAAGAGAAGTCGAAGGGCCTCGTCGAGAAGATCGACGCGCTCAAAGAGAAGCTCGCCGCCGCCGAAGCCGCCGTGAAGGCGCTCGATGGCAGCCGTGAGACCGCCGCGAAGGCCGTCGATGCCGCGCTGCTCAAACGCTACGACGTCGTCCGCAAGAAGCGCATGCCGGCGATGAGCCCGCTCGTTCCGCCCGGTGTCTGCAAGGGCTGCGGCATGAACGTGCGTGCGCAGTTCTACAACACGCTCGTCGCCTCCAAGGGCGTCGAGACCTGCCCCTCCTGTTCGCGCATCGTGTACGCACAGGAAGTGCTCGAAGAGCCTGCGACGAAGTAACCTCTGCCCTCCTCCATGACGTCGAAGGCGAAACTGCTGAGCGGTCGCGCCCTGTCGAGCGCGGTCCTGCGCTTCCTTGCGCGGGAGGAGCCTCTCGTCGCCACGCTCGGAGCGTTCCCCCAGCTCGATCGCGCACGGCTGCAGCGCATTCTCGAGAAGGCCGCCGGCATGGTCGACGGCACCGGCCACGATGAACCCGCCGAGCCGGTGATCAGTCGCGTTCGCCTCTATTCCGACGGTGCTGCTCGCGGGAACCCGGGCCTCGCTGGCGCAGGCGCCGTGCTCGTCGAGCCCTCGGGGCAGGTCGTCGATCGCATCGGCAAGTTCCTCGGCAAGCAGACGAACAACTACGCCGAGTACATGGGGCTGCTGCTCGGGCTGCGCCGCGCGCGCGAGCTGTCGGTGAGAGAGGTCGAGGTCTTCGCCGACTCCGAGCTCATGCTGCGCCAGCTCGGAGGGCGCTATCAGGTGAAGAGCACCTCGCTGCGCCCGCTGTACGAAGAGGCGCTCACGCTCCTCAACGACTTCGAGCGCGTGAAGCTCGTCCACGTGCCTCGCGAGATGAACCGCGCCGCCGACGAGATGTCGAACCGGGCGATCGACGAACGCCTCTGAACGCTGAGCGCCCTGACGGGCGTCGAGCGTTTGTCGTAGCCCTGCTGAAAGGGCACTCCTACGGTGCCGCCGCTTCACGGGTTCTCAGTTCGACTTCGCCGTCGCGAGCCACGGCACCGCTTCAACAGGCTCGCTTTGGGCTTCGTTTCACGAACGTTTTTCGAGGAGATCGTCATGGCTTCGCGTGCATTCCACTTCTTCCGCGCAGGCGGCTTCGACCAGGTGCGGTTCGACACGGGCGCCGATCTGCTCGCCATCGATCAGCTCGATCAGAAACTCTGGGTCGCGCTGGCCTGCCCGACGAAGGGCCTCGCGTTCGACTCCCGCACGCTCGAGCTCATCGACGCCGACAAGGACGGCCGCATTCGTGCGCCCGAGCTGATCGCCGCCGTGAAGTGGGCCGGTGGCCTCATCAAGAACCCCGACGATCTGCTCAAGAGCGCCGCCGAGCTGCCGCTCTCGGCCATCAACGACTCGAGCGACGAGGGCAAGAAGATCGTCACCGCCGCGAAGACGGTGCTGGGTGGCCTCGGCAAGGGCTCCGCCTCGGCCATCTCGGTCGGTGACACGGCCGAAGCCACGAAGGCCTTCGACAACCTGCCCTTCAACGGTGACGGTGTGGTGCCGCCAGAGACCGCGAAGGACGAGGCGACGAAGAAGCTGCTCGCCGACATCGTGGCCACCCACGGCGCCGTGAAGGACCGCTCGGGCAAAGACGGGGTGAACGCCGACAAGGTGAACGCCTTCTTCAAGGACATCGCCGACCACGTCGCGTGGCTGAACAAGGCCGACTCGGTCGCGGGCCTGATGGTGCTGAAGGCCGACACGGGCGCTGCGTTCGACGCGCTCAAGAACGTTCGCGCCAAGGTCGACGACTTCTTCGCCCGGTGCCGCCTCGCCGCCTTCGACGCCCGCGCCATCGCCGCGCTCAACCGAGAGGAGAAGGAGTACCTCGCCGTCGCGGCCAAGGACCTCTCCATCACCGCTGACGAGGTCGCCAACTTCCCGCTCGCGCACATCGAGGCCAACAAGCCGCTGCCCCTGTTCGAGACCGTGAACCCCGCGTGGGCGGGCGCGATCGCCACCTTCGCGACGAAGACGGTGAAGGCCGTGCTGGGCGAGAAAAAGACGCTCACCGAAGCGGAGTGGATGGAGCTTCGCGGCAAGTTCGAGGCGTACGAGGGCTGGCAGAAGGACAAGGCCGGCGCCGCCGTCGAGAAGCTCGGAGTCGATCGCATCAAGGCGCTCGCCGTCGAAGGCGCGCGCAAGCCGGTCGACGCACTGTTCGACGAAGAGAAGAGGCAGGAGGGCACGGCCGCGACGCTGGCCTCGGTCGAGAAGCTCGTGCGCCTGCACCGCGATCTCTTCCGCCTCGCCAACAACTTCGTCTCGTTCAAGGACTTCTACGAGCGCAAGGAGAAGGCCATCTTCCAGGTGGGCACCCTCTTCCTCGATCAGCGCGCATGCGAGCTGTGCATTCGTGTCGAAGACGCGGGCAAACACGGCACCATGGCACCGCTCTCTCGCGCGTACCTCGCGTACGTCGACTGCAGCAGGCCTGCGAGCGGCGAGAAGATGACGGTGGCCGCGGCCTTCACGGCGGGCGACAGCGACAACCTCATGGTCGGCCGCAACGGCATCTTCTACGACCGCGACGGCAAGGACTGGGACGCGACCATCACCAAGATCGTCGACAACCCGATCTCCATTCGCCAGGCGTTCTGGTCTCCGTACAAGAAGCTCATTCGTTTCGTCGAGGAGCAGGTCGCCAAGCGCGCCGCCGCAGCCGACTCCGACTCGGCTGACAAGCTCACGGGCAAGGCGGTGGCGGTGGGCTCCGCGGCCGAGACGGGCACCTTCAAGCCTCCCGAGAAGAAGTTCGACATCGGCGTGGTGGCGGCCCTCGGCGTCGCCGTCGGTGGCATCACGGCCGCGATGGGAGCGCTGCTGCAGGCCTTCTTCGGGCTCGGCTTCTACATGCCGCTCGGCGTCGTCGGCCTCCTGTTCCTCATCTCGGGCCCGTCGATGCTCATCGCGTGGCTCAAGCTGCGTCAGCGCAACATCGGCCCGCTGCTCGACGCGAACGGCTGGGCGGTGAACGCGAACGCACGCCTCAACGTGCCGTTCGGCGGCTCGCTGACGCATACGGCGGTGTTGCCTTCGGGATCACGTCTCGACACGGTCGACCCGTTCGCTGAAGAGAAGAAGCCCTGGGGCACCTACGCGGTGATGGTCGCCGTCGTGCTGATCGCGGCTCTCTGGTACTTCGGCAAGCTCGACAAGGTGCTCCCGCCCGCCGCCCGCAGCATCACGGTGCTCGGCAATGCAGCTCCCGCAGCGCCGCAGCCTGACGCGAAGCAAGAAGCGCCGAAGGCAGAAGCACCCAAGGCCGACGCGCCGAAGGCTGATCCCGCGCCAGCGAAGTGACACGCAGCTCCGCTGATCCACAACACTGACGGTTCCCTCTTACCCCCGTGGTCTCTCGCGACCCATCGTCGCGCTCCATGATCACGGCCCTTACGGCTGGCCCTCTTCTCGCAATCTGCGGTTTCCCGTCGGCGATTCAAGCCGAGCGCGAAACGCGCCGAAGACGAGACGAAACCCAAACCGTGAAGAGGGGATTTATGAAGAATCGAACGTCGCTGTTGTGGAGTGCGGTTGGCGTGCTCGCCGTCGTCGGCGTGTGGGCCTGCAGCAATGAAGTGAACGAGAGCCCGACCACGGTGACGACACCGGGTACGCGCACCAACCCGGGCGACTTCCCCGGCATCGACGACGTCAGCGAGAACCTGGCCCAGCTCGCCTCGGCCTGCGCCTTCACGGCTGACGGTGGCGTGGTCACCATCAACCTCGCGGCAGGTGAGTACGCGCTCATCGCACGCGGCTCGCTCAACGACGGTGGCCAGTCGCTCAGCGTCAACGGCACGCCCTGCGGCAACGCGACGCCAGCGACGTCGACCCGCATCAACGTCACCGGGCCTTCCGACGGTGGCAGCGAGACGGTCATCATCGACTACCTCGGCGGCACCTACGCCCTGGGCTCGGCCTCGGCCATCGGCATCAACGTCGACCTGAAGAACGGCGCGTCTGACAGCCTCAAGATCCGCGGCTCGTCGGGTGTCGACAACGTGCTGCTCGCCACCACCACGGCCGACGCAGGCTCGAACGGCGTCTACACCATCGCCGTCGGCATCAGCGGCGTCACCAACCCCGGCACCAAGGCCATCAGCTTCACGGGCGTCGAAGCGCTCGTCGTCAGCACCGGCCCGGGCGCCGACGTCGTTCGCACGGCTGGCCAGGCTGACGCTGGCGTCGGCGGCACGCCGTTCGGCCGCACCTTGAGCGGCAGCGGCCCCACCCTCACCTTCTACGGCGGCGACGACGCTGACACCCTGAACGCGGGCGCCACCAAGGTGGGCAGCGCGGTCACCTTCAGCGGCGGCGCGGGCAGCGACACGGCCGACTACTCGGCGCGCACCATCGACCTCTCGTGCACCATCGGTGGCGGCGCGGTCTGCGGCGAGTCGAGCGAAGGCACGACCATCGGCGTCGACGTCGAGGTCTTCAGCGGCGGCTCGGGCAACGACACCATCGTCTGCGCGGCGGCAGCGGTCTGCAGCGTCTCGGGCAACGCGGGCAACGACACCATCACGGGCGGTGACTTCGACGACACGCTCGCTGGCGGCGCAGGCGACGACGTCATCACGCCGAAGGGCGGCACCGACACCGTCACGTGCGGTGACGAGAACGACACCATCTCGTACTCCGACCGCTCAGCAGACATCACCGTCGCGCTCGGCACCGGCGTCGCGGCCGCGGCGAGCAACGGCGACCCTGCCTACGCGCTGGCAGACGGCGGCACCGTGGCCGAGAACGACTCGGTCGCCGCGTGCGAGAACATCGTGGGCGGCTCGGGCGCAGACACCCTCACCGGCAACGACTTCGACAACGTCATCACGGGCGGCCTCGGCGCCGACGCCATGAACGGCGGCACCGGCAACGACACCTTCATGATGGGCGCGGCCTCGGACGGCAACGACACCATCAACGGCCAGGGTGGCGAAGACACGGTCAGCTACGCCTCGCGCAGCAACGTGCTCGACCTCACGCTGAACACCTCGACCCCCACCACGGGCAACGGTGAAGGCGCCGAAGACGACAGCATCGTCAACGTCGAGAACCTCATCTGCGGCGGCGGCGCGGACAACGTGACGGGCGACTCGGCGGCGAACCGCATCGAAGGTGGCGCCGGCAACGACGTCATCGACGCGGTCGGCGGCGACGACATCATCGACCCGGGCGCTGGCACCAACACGGTCACCTGCGGCGCAGGCAGCGACATCCTCCTGCCCGGCGGCACCACCACCAACGCGGCGGCCGACTGCGAGAACTGAAGTCCCTGACTGAGATGTGACGAAACACCAGGCGCGGGTCGCTTCCACCGAAGTGACCCGCGCCGCTTCGTTTGGGTGGGGAAGGCGCGATGGCACGACAGCTCCAATTCGCCCTGCTCTGCCTCGCCACGCTCTCGTGTGGCACCGAGCCTGGGCTTTCAGCACAGCAGCCGACGGTTGGAACGACGGGCAGGCTTCCACTCGCCCAGCCCTGCACCATCGCCAGCGGCATCGTCTCGGTCGTGCTGACCGCCAACGAGACGGCCACCATCACGCTCGATGGCTCCAATCAACTGACGGTCAACACGGTGGTCTGCGGTGCGGCGACGGCGAGCTCGACGAAGCGCATCAACGTCACCGTGTTGGACCCGGGCATGGCCAGCGACGAGACGGTCATTCTCGACGGCACCAACGGCTTCTTCGCGATCGGCGCAGCGAACGGCGGCATCTTCGTCACGCTCGGCGCGGGGACCAACGACGTCGTGCAGATCGTCGGTACCTCGGCGGCCGACACGCTGCTGGCCGGCCACTCCACGAGCGACGAATGGGCGACGGTCAACCACGACTCGTTCAAGGACGTGAGCCTCATCGGCGTCGAAGGCCTCACGCTCTCCGGCGCGGGCGGAGACGACGTGCTCAACGCCTCGGGCCTCGAGCCGACCTGGGTGAACGGCAGCTACTACTCGCCCGGGCTGAAGGCCCAGCTGTCGGTGACGCTCGAGGGCGGCGCAGGAAACGACGTGCTCACGGGAGGCGCGGCGAACGATCTGTATCGTGGGGGCGACGACGACGACACGCTCGTGGGCAGCCCGGGAGACGACACCGAGAACGGAGACCTCGGTGACGACACCTTCGACGAGAACGCAGCGATCAACGGCACCGACATCTTCAACGGAGGAGGAGGAACCGACACCGTCCGCTACGCGAGTCGAACCCAACCCATCACCGCGACGGTGGGCTCGCAGGCAAACGACGGAGAGAGTGGTGAGCTCGACGACGTTCGTGCCGATGTAGAGGGCGTGACGGGAGGCGCTGCCACTGACGTGCTGACGTGCTCGGTGACCACCGGGTGCATTCTGCGTGGCGGGCCTGGCGGCGACACGCTCACTGGCAACACGGGCGCCGACACCATCGACGGCGAAGCCGGCGACGACGTGGTGCGGGCAGGCACTGGCAACGACACGCTGATCGGCGGCGCTGGCGTCGACGTGCTGACCTACTCCGAGCGCACCACGGCGGTGACGGTGGTGCTGGGCACGCCGGGTTCGCCGACGACGGGCAACGGCGTGAGCGGAGAGAACGACTCGGTCGACGACTTCGAGCAGCTCATCGGCGGTACCGGCGGCGACACGCTGACGGGCAACGGGCTCGACAATCGCCTCACTGGAGGCTCCGGCAACGACACCCTCTCGGGCGGCGGCGGAGACGACGTCTTCGACGAAGGCTCGAGCTCGAACGGCCAGGACGTGTTCACGGGCGGCGCGGGCGTCGATCGGGTCGACTACGGCGCGCGGAGCGCAGCTCTCACCGTCACCATCGACGGCTCGGCGAACGACGGCGCGGCCTCGGAGCAGGACAACGTGGGCACCGACGTCGAGGCCATCACTGGCGGAACGGCAGGGGACTCGCTCACCGGCGGCAGCGGCCATGACGTGCTCGACGGCATGGAAGGCAACGACACCCTGTCCGGCCTGGGCGGCGATGACGTGCTCAGCGGTGGCGACGGCTTCGACACCCTGAGCGGCGGCGACGGCGACGACGTGCTCGAAGACGTCTCGCAGGGCGGCACCTGTGACTGCGGCAACGGCTTCGACATCGCGATCTGTGACGCGCCGGTGGCGACCTGCGAGGTGCGGTGATGCACGCGCTCGTGCTCATGCTGCTCGCCCAGCCTTTCGTGCGCTCGATGACGGGTCCGCAGGAAGACGCGGCGTGCCTGTGGTGGGAAGGGCCGGCCATCGAGTTCAAGCAGAACTCCGCGGGCAACCCGGCGACTGGCGCAGCAGCGTCTCTCGGCGCCGTCTCGAGCGCCTTCATCAACTGGAACGACGCGATGAAGTGCTCTCTGCTCTATCTCTCCGAAGGCGCGAAGGTGCCGACGCGACGGGTGGGGGCGGTCACCAGCGGAGCGAACGTGAACCTGGTGCTCTTCCGCACCCGCACCTGCTCGAAGGTGGTGCCCGCCGGCAACCCCTGCTGGGCGAGCAACGCCTGTGGCAACTCGTACGACTGCTGGGATCAGTCGTCGGCGCTGCTCGGCACCACGACGGTCTCGTACGACGCCGCGACGGGGCGCATCTTCGACGCCGACATCGAGTTCAACGCAGCCGATCACACCTTCACCGTCGTCGACTCGCCGGTGTGCACCGACGGCGCCGTCAGCCAGCGCTGCGTGGCGACCGACATTCAGAACACCGCCACCCACGAGATCGGCCATTTCCTCGGGCTGGGCCACACGACGGCGCAACGCTCGACGATGAATGACAGCTCGACGATGGGTGAACGCACGAAGCGAAACATCGACGAAGGCACGCGCTCGTTCCTGTGTGAGGCCTACCCGCCAGAGACGGGGCCCAACGACTGCGTGCTTCGGCCAGTCACCGAGACGCTCGGCACCTCCGCAAACAAGGGCTGCTCCACCACCGGGCTGTTTCCACTCGCGGGCCTCGCGCTGCTGACGCTGGTTCGACGACGACGGCTGGCCGTGCTGGCGACCGTGCTGGTGGCGACCGTCTCGCACGCGACGACGATGCTCTCTCTCGAGCTGGAGTCGTTGATCGACACCTCCGACGCGGTGGCCCGAGTCCGGGTCGAGCGCACCCAGGCGATGTGGTCGGCCGATGGCTCCCGCATCGTGACCGAGGTGACGCTGGCCGTGCTCGACGGGTGGAAAGGCGGCGTGAAGCAGACGGTGACGGTGTTCCTCCCGGGCGGCGTCGTGGGCCGGGTCGGTCAGCGGGTCGACGGCGTGCCTCGGCTGGAGCTGGGGAGCGAGCTCATCGTCTTCCTCGAAGCGCGTGGTGACCGGTTCGTGTTGACGGGGCTGTCACAGGGCGTCTTCGCGGTGGTGCGCACGACTGGAGGCACGCTCGCGAAGCAGCAGTCACTCGAGGCGCGGTACGTCGACGAACGAACGGGCGTGGTGGTCGAGAAGAAGCCGCTCGCGCTCGAGGTCGATGCGCTGAAGCGACGGGTGCTCGAGCGACTTCAGGGCGCCGACTCGAACCGCGCCTTGCCCTTCGCCTTGCCGACGCAGATGAGGCGATAGCCCTGGCTCTTCTCGGCGTCGGACAGGCACGCGTCGTCGGGAATGCCGATGTCGCCTTCGACGAGCTTCACGCGGCAGGCACCGCACGCGCCCATCTCGCAGCCTGACGGCAGATCGAAACCAGCGCGACGCGCGGCCGCGAGCACGTGCTCTCCGGGCTTCACGTCGAAGGGCTTCACCTTTCCGTCCTGCACGAGCTCGAGCTGCTCGGTCGGCCCATCACCGATGCTGTCGGCGCTGGCCGAGAACTTCTCTTCGAGCACCGTGACGCCGGGGAACTTCGCGAGCGCGACCTCCTTCGCGTTGTTCATCATCGGCTCGGGGCCGCACATGGCGACGAAGGACGGCGCCTCGACCTTCGCGAGCAACGTGCCGAGCAGCTCCTTCGTGAGCGGGCCCTGCACGTCGTCGGTGACGTGAACGCAGGTGAGCTTGCCGTTCGACTTCTTCTCGAAGGCGTCGAGCTCGGCCTTGAGGATCTGCTCCTGCGCGTTGCGGTTGCCGACGATGAGCGTGACGGGGAACGGCCAGGCCCGCGCGTCGAGGGCCTGCAGCCACGAGAGGAACGGCGTGATGCCGCTGCCGCCCGCGATGAAGAGGCCGCGAGTCACGATGGCTGGAATGAGGAACTGGCCGTACGGGCCCTTCACCTCGAGACGATCACCGGCCGCGAGCGCGGTGGTGAGGTGCGTCGAGACCTTGCCGCCTTCGACACGCTTCACGGTGAGGCGCAGGGGCTGGCCCGGAGCGCGGCTGAACGAGTACGCGCGCCACGGGAGCGAGGCGTTGGGGCGCACCAACACGAACTGGCCGGGCTGGAAGTCGAGCGTCGCGTCGACACCGAAGCTGACGGTGGTTGGCGTCTCCTTCACGACCTCGGTGACGGTCCACGTCGAGGCGAGCGACTTCGGAGCGCCTCCCGACATGGCCGCCTGCCGCGAGGCGATGACGGCGACGACGATGATGACCGCGACGACGATGGCGATGATGACGACGGGCGACATGCGGCGGGTCTTTGGCCCGTTGCGGGCGGAACGTCTAGCGGTTTGGTGGGTGCCCTTGCTCCCGGCCAAGGCCGGCTTCAGCGTCGACGCTTGCCCATCAGCCACGGCGGAATCGGCGCATCTGAGCCCTTCGCGAGGCGCTTCACCTTCGGGCGAACCTTCTTCTCGGGCGCGTTGGGAGCCACCACCAGCGGGCCGATCGACGCGAGCGTCACTGCCTCGCGAGTCATCTCGCCGTCCACGATCGCGAGCGGGGCTTCGACCTTCACGGCGCGGGTCGGCGCATTGAGCTGACGTGCAGGTGCAGGAGTCCACTGATGCTGACTGATCAGCGCGCCGACGAAGAGGCCCAGGGCTGCAGCGATCGGCCAGCGCGAGGGTGACTCCACCTTCTTCCGCGAGCGCTTCTTCTTCGATTCCACGGCGACGGGAGCCTGAAGGGGAAACGGCGGTTCGCGACGTGGCTCAGCGGCCGGCGCCTGCAGCATCGGCGCGACGACAGCCTTCATCACAGGAGCCGTGCGACGCTTCTTCGGAGCGAGATGCGCGGTCAACGCGAGTTCACGACGACGCCGCGTCTCGAACGCCTCGGTCACGAAGGCCGCGCGCGCGTCCTGCTTCCACATGAACGACGACGCCGCCTTCTTGAGCGCCTGCGCGAACTCGGCGCCACTGGTGAACCGAACGGAGCGATCGGCCGAGACGGCGCGCGCGAGCACCGCGTCGAGCGACTTGTCGACCATGCGGTTGAGGCTGGAGATCGGAGCCAGCGCTCCACGCTCGAGCTGTTTGACGCGATCGTCGAAGCGCCCGCGACGCAGCGTCTGACCCGAGAGCAGCTCGAAGAGCAGCAGACCGAGCGAGTACACGTCGGCTTTGGGATCGGGCAGGCGGCCACCGAGCACCTGCTCTGGCGCGAGGTACGGGCCAGTCACCTCGATCACCTCGGCCCACGAGCGGCGCTTCGCGAGCACGTTGAAGAGCCCCGCGTCGAGCAGCCGCGTCACGCCATCGAACCCGATCGCCACGGCCTGATCACTGATGAGCCCGTGCGCCGTGCGCGTGTGAACTTCGCCGAGCGCGAGCGCCGCGTCGTGAATCGCAGCGAGCACGAAGCCGACTGGAAGGCCGCTGCCACGAAGACGGCACGCTTCGGAGAGTTCGAACAAGGTCGCGCCCGAGACACGCTCCGAGATCCAGAAGAGCCCTTCGTCGGTGCGCTCGAGATCGAACACGCGCGCGAGGTTCGGGTGCGAGAGCCGCGACGCGTCCGACGCCCAGGCTTCGATCGTCGGCGCATCGGCCTCGACGACATCGAGCAACCGCACATCGACGACCTGCGCGTCTTCATCGAGCGCGGCGTGACGAAGCGCGAGCAGCCGGCGCGCAGAACCTGGCGTGAGTCGGCGAATCACTTCACAGCGGCCGATCTCCCAGCCCGTGCACGGGTCGCCATCGAGCTCGGCTTCCTGATCGAGCACCGAGCCCTTCGCAGCCTTTGGTGCGGCGGGAGGAACACCGTGCTTCGGCAGCGTCGCGCGCTCCCAGGGAAGTCCGATGCAGAAGGCCTGGCCGGGCAGCAGGAAGGTGCTCGTCGGAATCGGGTTGTCGGTCGAGGAGGCCACGAAACCAGCACACAGCAATGCCGGTGCCGCGCCTCACTGCAGGGCCTCTGTGGACAGGAATGGAAAGCCGCTTGATCCAACCTGTGCACGCGAGTGGGCAGTTCGGCTGCTGATCGGTGCTGATCAGGGGCACATGCGGGGCACATGCGGGGCACATGACGCCTGCTCCGCTCGAGACATGAGCGGAAGCAGGACGTTGAATGTGGAGGCGGTGGGAATCGAACCCACGTCCGAAAGCCTTTGGCGCAAAAACCCTACGTGCGTAGTCCGCGATTTAGTGACGCCACCTCGTCTTCCACGGACGGAATACGCGATGGCCTGACTGGAAAAGTCTCGCCCTCACCCCTCCAGCCATGAGTGAGAGCCAGCTCGCATTGGTTCGGTCGACCCTGCGCTCACGAGCAGAAGCTCAGGCGACCGTGCGTGACCGTTTTTTAGGCGGCCAGCGCAAGCTCAACGTTGTCGTTGGCTTTTATTGGTTTTGCCCATTTGGATTTACGAGTGTGATGAGCTCACTCGGCACGCGTCTTTGAACCTCTATGCCCTCGTCGAAGCCAGGTCGCCCCCGGCTGTTGGTGATGGCGTCAGCATCGTCACCTGCCGCCAGATGTCAACCGGTGACGCGCTGAATCCAGCGATCTGACTCGCTTTTTCCACTCCCGACAGATCGAATGCCCGCCTTCGCCGTTGGAGGGGGTCTCATGCACGCACGCCGCCTGGCCGCACTCGCGATTCTCGTCGTCGTCACCCTCGCCGGAGCCCCGCCTCCACCCAAAGATCCCGCGACCGCCGCGCGTCTCGGTGGGCCCAACCGATTCCTCACGAGCGTGTCGACCGACAAGTCCATCTACAAAGCCGGCGAGACCGTCTTCGTGCGCGGCGTGGTGCTCGACGCGAACACGCACGTGCCCGTCGGCAATGGGCTCGCGTCGGGGATCACCGTCAAAGGCCCCAAAGGCGAGACGCTGATCCAGAATCAGTCGATCGTGCAGGACGGCGCGTTTGGCTTCTCGTACGTGCTCGGGCCCGACGCTCCAGGCGGCGAGTACCGCGTCGAAGCGCACGGAGCCCTTGGGCACGCCGCGGGTGTTCGCAAGTTCGAGGTGCGCGCCTATCGCCCGCCTCGCCTGAACTCGCAGATCACCTTCCTGCGTGACGGCTACGGCCCCGGAGACACCGTCTCGGCCACGCTCGAGGTGAAGCGCGCAGAGGGCGGCATCCCCTCCGGCGCGAAGGTGACCGCGGTCGCCCGCGTCGACGAGAAAGAGGTCGCGCGCGTTCCCACCACCGTCGACGCACAGGGCAAGGCGACCGTCTCGTTCCCGCTCCCGAAGGCCATCGAGCGCGGAGAAGGCACCCTCGCCTTCACCATCGAAGACGGTGGCGTCATCGAGACCGCGACGAAGACGATTCCCCTGCTCGTGAACTCGGTCGACGTCGCGCTGTACCCCGAGGGCGGCGATCTCGTCGCCGGTCTGCCGAGCCGCCTGTACGTCGAGGCCCGCACGCCCGCGAAGAAGCCTGCCGACATCGCCGGGTTCATCGTCGATGCGAGCGGAGCCGAGGTCGCGCCCTTCCGCACCGAGCACGAAGGCCGTGGCCGCGCGCGCTTCACGCCCGCGAAGGGCGGCAAGTACTCGCTGAAGATCACCGAGCCCGCCGGCATCTCGAAGCGCTTCGACCTGCCCGCCATCGTCAACGACGGCGCCGTCATCACCACGCTCACCGAAGTCTCGCCCGCGAAGGAGCCCGTGAAGGCCACCATCGCGTGGACAGGCGATCGGCTCGTCACCGTCACGCTCCGTCAACGCGATCGCGAGCTCGACACCGTCACGCTCGACGCAGGCAAACAGAAGGGCGCCGACATCTCCCTCAAGGCCGGTTCAGCCGACGGCGTGCTCGTGATCACCGTCACCTCGAAGGACGGCCTGCCGCTCGCAGAGCGCCTCGTGTTCCGCGAGCCCGAGAAGCAGCTGTCGATCGAGCTCAAGGCCGATCGTGAACGCTACGTGCCTGGCGCGCCCGTGAAGCTGACCGTGAAGACGTCGCTCGACGGCAAGCCCACCAGCGCCGTCGTCGGCGTCACCGTCAGCGACGAGAGCGTGTTCGAGATTCTGGAGCGCCGCGAACAGCCGCCGTCGCTGCCCGTGATGGTGTTGCTCGAGTCCGACGTGCAGGAGCTCGCCGACGCACAGGTCTACCTCGACCCGAAGAACGTGAAGTCGAAGCTCGCGGTCGATCTGCTGCTGGGCACGCAGGGCTGGCGGCGCTTCGGGCTGCTGCGGGTCACCGACTTCCTCGCGCGTTATCAGGATCGCGCCGAGCGGGTGCTCGCGCTCTACCAGCCGCCACAGCCGATGTTCGAAGATGACTTCGGCGGCGCACCGGGCGGGCTCCCGATGGAGATGGCGCCGGTCGCCGACGGGGCACCGATGGCGCCTCCGCCCGCTGCGCCGCAGAAGGTGATGAAGCCGGCGCCCGTCGCGAGGCCCGAGATCGCGAAGGCCGAGAACAAGCCGGTCGTTCGCCCAGCGCCCATGCCTCCCCCACCGCCAGTCGCGGCAGCACAACCCATCGTCGTGGCGAAGCAGCAGCAGGTGGGCGACCAGAAGAGGGTCGCGCGCGATGACGACGGCCTCTTCGTGGCGAAGGAGATCGCCGACGAACGGATCTTCCGTCGCCCCGTCGCCTTCGTGTCGGTGCGCGAGTTCGCCCACCAGGTTCGGCCCGATCGCAAACCCAACGACCGCCTCGACTTCGCAGAGACGCTCTATTGGTCCGCCGCGATTCGCACCAACCCGCAGGGTGAAGCCACCGTCGCCTTCGGCACCTCCGACGCGATCACGTCCTTCCGCGCCTCCATCGGTGGCTACACGGACACGGGCGCGCTCGGCAGCGCCAGCACGGCCCTCAAGTCGGTGCAGCCCTTCTACGTCGAGCCGAAGCTGCCGCTCGAGGTCACCGCCGGCGATCTCGTTCGTCTGCCCATCGCCTTCATCAACGGCACGAAGGAGCCGCTCTCGAACGTCACCCTCGGCCTCACCACGAAAGGCGACGTTCGCTTCCAGGCGCCGCCCGCCTTCGCGCTCAAAGGAGACACGCGCGAGCGCCGCATCGTCGAGCTCGGCATCGGCGCCGGAACGCGCACCGCGAACCTCACGCTCACCTCGAACGCGGGCGGCTTCTCAGACGTCGTCACGCGCGAGCTGAACGTGAAGCCGAAGGGCTTTCCAGTCGAGCAGTCGAACGGCGGCATGCTCGCCGCGAACGGCAAGGCCTCGTGGAAGGTGAAGCTCGCGCCCGACACCGTCGCGGGCAGCCAGTCGACGTCGATCGCCGTCTTCCCCTCACCGGCCGCCAACCTCACCCAGGCCCTCAAGCGGATGATCCAGGAGCCCAGCGGCTGCTTCGAGCAGACGAGCTCGACCACGTACCCGATGACGATGGCGATGCAGTACTTCCAGTCGCACAGCAACGTCGACCAGGCGATGGTGCGTGACGCGAAGGACAAGCTCGAGCGCGGCTACAAGCGCCTCACCGGCTTCGAGTGCAAGAAGAACGGGTACGAGTGGTTCGGCGAAGATCCCGGCCACGAGGCGCTCACCGCGTACGGCGTGCTGCAGTTCACCGACATGAAGAAGGTGCGCTCGGTCGACGAGGCCATGCTGGTTCGTTCGCGCGAGTGGTTGCTCAAGCAGCGCGACGGCAAGGGCGGCTTCGAGCGTAAGCGCCGCGCACTGCACGTGTGGGTCGAAGACAAGGACTCGTCCGATGCGTACATCACCTGGGCGCTGCTCGAGGGCGGAGAGAAGAACCTCTCGGCCGAGGTCGCGCGCGTGAAGCAGTCGATCAAGACGACGAAGAACTCGTACGTCGTCGCGCTCGCCGCCAACGTGCTCTCGCTCGCGGGTGACACGTCGGGCGCGAAAGACGCGCTGACGAAGCTCGCGTCGCTGCAGAAGGAGAACGGTCTCGTCGGCGGCGGCACGCAGAGCATCGTGGGCAGCACCGGAGAGTCGCTCGAGATCGAGACCACCGCGCTCGCCGCCCTCGCGTGGATGCGCCAGCCCGCCTTCGCGATGAACGTCGAGAAGTCGATGAAGGCGCTGGCCGACAGCTGCAAGGACGGCCGCTACGGCTCGACGCAATCGACGGTGCTCGCCCTGCGCGCCATCGTCGAGTTCGACAAGAAAAAGGCGGGCGAACGGAAGGCCGGCAGCGTGAAGCTGTTCGTCGATGGCAAGGCCGTGGGCGGCGCGCAGAAGTACGACGGCTCGACGCAGGGCGCGATCATGTTCAACGACGTCGGCGAGCTGATGACGGCCGGCGAACACACCATCGAGGTTGCGCAGGAAGGCGGCTCGCCGATTCCCTTCTCCATCGCGGTGCGCTCCAACCGGGTGAAGCCAGAGTCTTCGGCCGACACGCGCGTCTCGCTCGAGGTGAAGCTGGGCTCGGGCGCGCTGAAGGAGGGCGACGTCACCGAGGCGACCGCGCGCATCACCAACCTGTCCGATGCTCCGCTCTCGACCGTCGTCGCCATCGTCGGCGTGCCGGGTGGCCTCGAGCCGCGCATCGATCAGCTCAAGGAGCTCGTGAAGGCCCAGACCATCGACGCGTACGAAGTGATGGGCCGTGACGTGGTGCTCTACTGGCGCGGCATGACGCCGAAGCAGCAGGTGCGCGTGCCCGTCTCGCTGCTCGCCGCCGTTCCCGGCAAGTACACCGGGCCTGCGAGCCGCGCGTACCTCTATTACGGCGACGAGCACAAAGCCTGGGTCGACGGCCTCGCTGCCGACATCGCCGCGAAGAACTGAGGCGGCGTCACGATTCTGCGCGGGCAGGCGCTCGGTCGAGCCTGCAACCAGCGGCAATGCCTGAGCCGGTCGCTGGCAGGTCATTTGCTGTGAGCGAAGGTCATGCGTTCACTGTTCGCCCTGATCGTCGTCGCGTTGACCGCCTGTGGTGGACCGGTCGGGTACACGCCGCTGAAGGGTGAATCGAACCTCTCGCCCATCAAGGTGCTGCCCGCGACGCCCACTTCACTCAGTGGAACGGCGTCGATCGAAAACGGACTTCCGTACGACGGCTGCTCGTACCCCATCACCATCGGCGAGCTGACCTACGCGGCCTCACCTGCGACGAAGAGCCTGGTCGAGTCGGTCATCAAGCGAATCGGCACCACCCGCGCTTCCATCACCTATCGCCGCACGGGCGGCATGACGACGGTCGAGTGTGGTTGGGGCAGCACGCAGACGCTGCCCGAGATCGAGGTGTTGTCGCTCGTCGCCCTGGCCAACTCCACCACCGCCATCATCCGCAACGACCTTCCCTTCGATGGCTGCTCGTACCCGATCGAGTTCAACCACATGCGGTACGCGCCGAGTCCCAGCTCGAAGCCGAAGGTGCGGACCTTCGCCGAGCAGGTTGGCGCGAACGCGGTCGTCATCGAGTACGAGCTCACGAACGGCGTCGCCGAGGTCGAGTGCGGCTGGGGTGTGAAGGAGCAGCTGCCCGAGATCGAGGTGCTGACGATTCGCCCGCAGAACTGATCAGTCGGTGAGGTCGTTGACGTCGTTGTGCGGCACGCCGGCGGGAACGCTGATGCCACCGATGACGCGCTCCTTCGTCGACACCGTCCACACGTCGATGGTGTCGTCGTTGTCGATGTTGCCTGCCGCGACGATGGTGATGGAGCACGCACTGGGGCACTCGCCCTCGATGCCAGAGTCGGCCCAGATCTCCTGAGGCACGCCCTTCTCGATCGCGTCGTTGTCGATGGTGGGGAACTTCTTGCTGTCGGCCTTCACGCCGCTGCCCTTCGCGCCACCGGCCTCGGCGAGCTCACCCTCGGTCGAGAACGAGTACATGTAGCGATTGCCCGGCATCGGGCTGAAACCGACTTCTCCGATGTCTGCCGAGTACTTGTCGGCGCCGGCGAAGAACGCCTGCTCGGCTGCGAACGCGGCCTTCAGGTTCGACTTCGCCTCGCTCTGCTTCGCCTTCGCCTGGAACTTGATGAAGTTCGGAATCGCGATGGCCGCGAGAATGCCGACACACGGGCACGCGAGCGCGACCACGACGGCGATGATGACGACCGCCGAGACCCCGCCCTTCTTCTGCTGCGGAGGAGGCGCCGGCATCGGGTTCGACATGGGGTTCGGGGTCATGACTGCGCACCGTAGGAAATCGGTCGCGACTCGTCGCGCTTGAAGCACCGGAGCGCTACCGCTACGCGTCGCCCATGCGAACGATGCTGCTGTCGATGCTGCTCGCCCTGCCCGCGCTCGCCGCGGAGCCACCACGAGCCTTCCCCTGGCCCATCACCACCACCACGCTGAAGAACGGCCTGACGGTGATGCGAGTGCCGTTCAGCTCTCCGGGGCTGGTCGCGTATTACACGGTGGTGCGCGTCGGCTCGCGCAACGAGGTCGAGGCGGGCCACACCGGCTTCGCGCACTTCTTCGAGCACATGATGTTCCGCGGCACGAAGCGCTTCCCCGAGGGCGCGCGCTCGTCGCTCATCGGCAAGCTGGGCTTCACCGAGAACGCGTTCACCAGCGACGACGTGACCGTGTACACGATCAACGGGCCGTCTTCGCAGCTCGACACGCTCGTCGACGTCGAGGCCGATCGGTTCCGCAACCTCGAGTACGCCGAGGAGCCGTTCAAGACCGAAGCCGCCGCCGTGCTCGGTGAGTACAACAAGAACGCGGCGAACCCGGCCCTGCGCATCGAAGAAGAAGTACTCGCCGCGGCGTTCGCAAAGCACACGTACCGGCACACCACGCTCGGCTTCCTCGACGACATTCGCGCGATGCCCACGCGGTACGAGTACTCGAAGCAGTTCTTCAAGCGCTGGTACACGCCGGACAACTGCGTCGTGATCGTGGTCGGTGATTTCGACGACGCGAAGCTGATGAAGACCATCGAGGCCCAGTACGGGCCGTGGCAGGGCAAGGCCGCGAAGGTGACGATCCCCGCCGAACCCGCGCTGAAGGGACCCGTCTTCGCGAAGGTGAAGTGGACCTCGCCGACGCTGCCGCGGGCTGCGCAGTATTTCCGCACCCCCGCCTCGACGCTGACGAGCAAGGACGGCGCGGTGATGACCGTGCTCGCGCAGTACCTCGCCGGAGAGACGTCGCCGCTCTTCAAGTCGTTGGTGCTCGAGAAGCAGCTCGTCGAGCGCCTGGCTCCGTCGTTCGTCGACCACCGCGACCCGAACCTCTTCGGCCTCGAGACGCGCCTGAAAGACGAGAAGCACCGCGCCGAGGTGAACGCCGCGATGACGCAGGCCATCGACGAGCTCGCGAAGGGCACCGTCGACGAGAAGCGGCTCACCGACATTCGTGATCACCTTCGCTTCGGGTTGCTCATGCAGTTCGAGTCGCCCTCGGAGGTCGCCGAGAGCCTCGCGTGGAACGCCGGCATTCTGGGAAGCCCCGACGCGATCGAGCGCCAGCAGCAGCAGCTCGCCACGGTCACCGGCAAGGAGCTGGTCGCCTTCGTGAAGACGCACCTGAGCGAGAAGAACCGCGTCACCCTCGAGTTCACTGTCGATGTGAAGAAGGAGGCCCCGTGAAGCGCGCGCTGACGTTCCTGTTCCTCTCGGCGTGCGCGACGACTGCGCCTGCCCGCACCGAGACGCCTGCTCCTGTCGTCGCTCCGCCAGCGCCGGCCGCCGTGAAGGTCGACCTTCCAAAGCCGCTCGCCACGCTGCCCCCGATGAAGCTCGTCGTGCTGCCGACTCCCGGCACGCCGATCGTGAGCGTGCGTCTCGTCTTCCGCGCGGGCGCCGTCGACGATCCAAAAGGAAAAGAGGGCCTCACCGCGCTCACCACGCGACTGCTGACCGAGGGCGGCACGAAGTCACTCTCGGCTGGCGAGCTGAACGACGCCCTGTTCCCGATGGCTGCCGAGCTTCAGAGCGACACCGACAAGGAGTTCACCGTCGTCTCGGGCCGCGTGCACAAGGAGCGGTTCGATCGGTTCCTCGAGATCTTCGCCGACACGCTCACCGCGCCCCGGCTCGACCCGAAGGAGTTCGATCGCCTGAAGACCGAGCAGCTCAACGCCATTCGCAACCGGCTGCGCAGCGAGAACGACGAAGAGCTGGGGAAGATCACGCTCGACGCGCTCCTCTACGACGGCCACCCGTATCGGCACGCGAACGTGGGAACCGAGACGGGGCTCACCGCCATCACGCTCGAGGACGTGGCCGCGCAGTGGAAGCGGGTGTTCACGAAGTCACGGCTCGTGGTCGGCGTGGCGGGTGCGGCCGATGAGGCGCTGGGCGGACGAGTCGTCGCGGCGCTGAAGGCACTGCCTGAGACGGGCGCTGTGCTGGTGACGATTCCCGCGCCCACCGACGTGAAGAACCAGACCGCGATCGTGAAGCGCGACACCGAGTCGACTGCCGGTTCGTTCGGCTTCTCGTACCGCGTGCGCCGCGATCACCCCGACTTTCCCCTCTTGTTCCTCGGGCTCTCGTACCTGGGCGAACACCGCCAGGAGCACGGCGTGCTCTTCCGCGAGCTGCGCGATCGCCGCGGCCTCAACTACGGCACCTACGCGTACTCGGAGCACTATCGGCAAGAAGGATGGAGCTCGATTCCCCGCCCGAACATCGCGCGCACCGTGCAGGACCTGACGATCTGGCTGCGCCCGGTCGAAGCGAAGAACGGGGTGTTCGCCACGCGCGGCGTCCTCTACTTCCTCGATCAGACGTTGAACGCTCCGCTGCCGGCTGAGCGCTTCGAGACCGCGAAGGGCTTTCTCATCGGCGCCACCCGCATCTGGACGCTGACTGATCAACGTCGGCTCGGCTGGGCCATCGACGAGCTGATCACGGGAACGCCGGGTCACCTCGAGCGCGTGCGTGAAGCCATTGGGAGCGCGAAGGCCGACGAGGTGCAGGCGATTCTGAAGAAGCACCTCGACCCGAAGGCGCTCAACTTCGTCTTCGTCACCAAGAACGCCGAGGGCCTGCGCGACGCGCTCACGAGTCAGGCACCGAGCCCGATCGTCTATGCCACGCCGAAGCCGCCCGAGGTGCTCGAGCAGGACAAGGCCGTCGAGCGCCAGCCGCTGCCGATGACGAAAGACCGCGTGCGCCTCATCGACGCGTCCACCGTGATGCACTGATCAGCAGCGCGGTCTCCAGCGTCTGCTGACAGCGAACCGTCAACGTCGAAGGTCTCGACTCCCATGATCAGCCTGTAGCGGGCTGTGTTTTTGGGAGTCCCTGCTTCGGCGGGTATAAGCGACGAGAGATGTCACGACTCTGCAGCGCGGTGTTGGTGACGTGCCTCGCAGCGCTGCCTGCGCTGGCCGATGATCCGTTCGCGCGCGGCCTCGACGCGGTACCGCTCAAGCTGACGCCGCTGGCGAACTCGGGGCTGCAGCTCGACGGCGCCGAGCTTCGACCGAAGAAGTCGTGGCAGCTCAACGCGATTCTCGATCTCAACTTCGGCGTGATGGCGCTGAAGCTCGGTGATCAACGCCTGGGCGATCTCATTCCCTTCCGCACCGACCTGCGCATCGGCGGCAGCTATCAGGTGCTCGATCGCCTCGAGGTGGGCGGCGAGCTGCCGATCGTGCTTCAGGCGAACGCGTTCAACCTGCTCACCGAGCAGGGCTTTCCGCAGACGGCTCCGCGCGCAGTCGGCCTGAGCAACCCGCGGCTCATGGGGCGCTTTCAGATCCTGCGGCAGTCCGAGATTCCGATCGTCAGCCTCGCGGCCGTACTCGAGGCCCGCATTCCGATCGGAGACGGCTTCTCGTTCATGGCTGACCGCGGGTTCGTCGTGGCTCCGCGGCTGGCGGCCGAGCGTCGCTTCGGTCCGGTGAGAGTGCTCGCGAACGGTGGCTGGCGCTTCCGCACCGCCCCTGGTCAGTATCTGAACCTCTACGTCGGCCACGAGTTCCTCCTCGGCGGCGGTGCGATCGTCGAGCTGCCCGACTTCGGGAAGTTCACCGGCAACCAACTGATCGGTGAATTGAACCTGGCCACGCCGACTGAAGCGCCCTTCACCTTCCGTGACGCCGAGTCGCTCAAGACGCCGCTCGAGCTGATGCTTGGCGCGCGTTCGACCGTCGCGAAGAACTGGAGCGTGCTCGTCGCGCTCGGTCGCGGCCTCGGTGAGAGCGGTTACGGCCGTGAAGCGTTCCGGCTCGTGCTCGGCGTTCGTTACGAGTTCATCGCCGAGCCTGATCAGGACGGCGACGGAATTCCCGACAAGGACGACGGCTGCCCCGCTGTCGCCGAAGACAAAGACGGTCACGACGACGCCGACGGCTGCCCCGAAGACGAGCCCGTGCTCGACAGCGACAAGGACGGCATTCCCGACAAGGAAGATGGCTGCCCCGAGGTCGCTGGCCCCGGCCCGCTCGACGGCTGCCCCGACAAGGACGGCGATCAGATTCCCGACATCGCCGACAAGTGTCCTGATCAGATGGGCCCGCCCGAGCTGCAAGGCTGCCCGCCGCCCGAAGACGAAGAGCCGGTCGTGCTCGAGTCCGAGCGCCTGCGCATCAAGAACCAGATCCTCTTCGAGTTCGGCTCGAACAAGATCGACCCGCGCTCGTTCCCGCTGCTCGACGAGGTGGCGAAGGTGCTGGCCGCGAACCCGAAGGTCGGCCCGGTGCTCATCGAAGGCCACACCGACAACGTTGGCCCGCGCATGTTCAACATCGATCTCTCGCGCCGCCGTGCGAAGGCCGTCGAGGACTACTTGATCGGCAAGGGCATCGCGAAGGAGCGCCTGCGCTCCGACGGCTTCGGCTTCGACAAGCCGCTGGTGCCGAACGACTCGCCGATCAACCGCGCGAAGAACCGCCGTACGGAGTTCCGCCTGCTCGAAGAGGTGGAGTCCGACAAGTCGCCCAAGCCCGCGCCGAAGGCTGCTGCTCCGGCGCCGGCGCCCGCGGCGAAGCCGGCACCTGCGCCAGCACCCTCGCCCGCTCCAGCACCTGCACCGTCGCCTGCTCCGAAAAAGTAGCTGTCGCGTGGAAGTGCGGCGCCGGTAGGACAGCCAGCTCGGAGCATCGGCGCTATCGCTGGCAACGGCACGAAGCCGGCGCCTGTGGTCGTCGAACTGAGAGCCCCAGCGACTACGGCGCCATCAGTCTCGAGCCAGGCGTATTGCTACCCGACCAAATGCCTGCTGCTTCTCTTCTTCTCTGAGCGCGTGCCGCAAGTGCAGGCGTCTTTCGGTCGGGGATGCTCGTGCAAACGATGGCGGCGAGGACGACGCCTGTTTCTTTCGCCCGTCCTTCGTCCACGCTTGCAGTGTTCGCGTGAAGGCTTCGTGGGAGGAGCGACGAGCACTCGGCGCAGCGTGCGTTCCAGAGAGGCGGTGCTCGAGTCGGTGAAAAACCGCCGAGTCATTGCGCTGCGAGCGCGTCGTCCAGCCACTTCTTCACGCGCCACCCTTCGACCTGGCCGCGCGCGGCCTTCACCACTCTGCCCTGAGCGTCGAGCACGTACGTCGTCGGCAACGCCTGCACGAGGAACGCTCCGCCGACGGACTCGTCACCGATCAGCACATACGGTCGAACCTCAGGGTGATGATCGAGCCAGGGAGGAACGGTCGTTCTCGCCTCTCCGGGATCCTCCTGATTCGCCGCGATGAAGACGACGCCCCGCGCCTCGTACTCCTTCGCGATGGCGACGAGCTCGGGCATCTCTTCGTTGCAGGGAGGACACCACGTCGCCCAGAAGTTCAGCAGCACCACCTTCCCGCGCAGGGACGAGAGCGCGAGCGGCGAGCCATCGAGCTTCGACAGCGTCACCTCGGGAGCGACGTGCCCCGGCTCGAGACCTTCGCCACCCATGAACTCCTGCACCGCGAGCGCTGCCGCCACGGCAAACAGCCCGCCGATGATGACGGTGTTGCTCAGCTGAAAGCCCTTCGCGGGCGGGGGCGGAACGGGAATGTCCTCGTCAGACATCAGGTCGCTCCAGAAATCGTACGATCGTCGAGAGCGCGAGGCGCGTCGTGCGCTTGAGCCACGGCCGCTTCAGCACCTCGCGCGCGAGCCGCGGACCATGCGTGTAGTAGGCGTCGACGAGCCCACGGCCAGCGGCGCTTCGCATCAACCTGCGATCTCGAAACGCCCGAAGGACGTCGAGCTCTGGAGCGTCTTCCCCGAACGCCACCGTCGCCACGAAGCACGGCCCGCCCGAGCTCAGCCACAACACCCGGCTCGAGCTCAGGTTCAACACCCCGCGCAGCACCGACTTCGGCAGGTAGAGAAACGCGACGAGGTCATTCCGCGCGACCTGCAGCTCGCCCACGCTGGTGTCCTCGACCTCGACTCGCGTCTGCGGTCCACCCAGCTCGGTCAACCGAAACGAATACCTCCGCTTGTTGCCTCGACGCTGAATCTCGAGGGAGCGCACCTCTCCGAAGTACGCCGCCCACTCCGCCGCGCAGTGCGTGCACTTCAGCTGGTGCGTCGCGACCCGCGGCGAGAACGAGATCTCACTCACCTTGCGGCACGACGGGCACGGCACCTTCACCGTCATCGACTTCTCGGGCCGTGGGTCGAAGCGGCTCTGCCGTGACTGAGCATCGAAGACCTTCGCGCGAACCTCGTCGCTCGCCGCGTAGAGCCTGCGCCGCCCCGACGCGAGCTGCTCGAGCCGTTGCGCGTCGACCCAGCTCGCCTCGGCCAACTCGACCTTCCCCGCAGCGATGTGATGCAGCGTCGTCAGCCACGCGTCGAGCGCGGCCGTCCATGCGGCGTCGTTGGCCTGAAAGGCTCTCGCCAACAGCGCCTCGCACTCCGGAATGGCGGCTTCCGCAGCAGCGCGCGCGGGGTCATCACGGCGGCGATAGACTGGAGGCTCTGGCAGCCGCGTGCACAGCGCCACGGCGTCGGCGCGCAGCAGCTCTGACACGTCACCCGGTACGTGCGGCAACTTCGCCGCTGCCTCTCTGGCCCTCGCCCGTGACGCCTCGACCGACATGCGCCACTTCTACGCAACAACCCGCATTTCGGGCACAGGCCGAAAGTTCGACGGCTGTGTACGCACATGTAGGCTCCCAGCATGCGACTCCTCATCACCCTCGTGTGGACTCTCTGCTGTGTCGGTGTCGGCATCGCCATGGCGACGGTCGACGTGTCTGGCAGAACGCCGTGGCAGCACGCTCAGAAGCTCTGGAAGAGCGAAGGCGAAAAGAAGCTGGGTGAAGCTTCCGAGCTCGTCGACGACGTGAAGAAAAAGGTCACGACCACCGTGAAGGACGTGAAGGACAAGCCGCTCGATCGTCACTCCGCCGACGAGCGTGACGCCCTCGACAAGCTGATCGCGAATCGCCAACACGACCCGAAATGACCTTCCGCAAGCATTCCAGCCCCACCACCAGACGGAGAGGTTCCCCGAAGGAATGCGAGGGGCTTTCGCTGGCTGGCGGGTGTCTGCATGGGTATAGTGAAAGCGCCTTGAAGCGCCTGTTCCTGATCAGCTCCGCAGTCCTTGCCCTCTCCGCGTGCGGTGTCGGCACGCTTCCGTCGCGCGCCGTGACCTCGAGTCAGGCGCTGTCTGGCACCGCCGAGTGGCTCGAGTTCGAGTCGCCCGCGAGGCGCCAGGAGCTCTTCCGCGACGTCGTCCGCAACTCCGTCACCCAGCAGGGCCAGGCCGGAACGGTGCTCTTTCCCGTCATGCAGGACGGAGAGCTCAAGGGCGCTCCTGCCCTCGACCTGCGCACCGATCTCCTCCAGGCCCCCGACGCCGGCGTGCTGCAGCTGACCTTCGATACCCGCGGCGATCGTTTCACTGAAGATCGTCGCGAAGCGTTTCAGGGGTTGTCCGAGCGCGAAGCGACCGAGCTCGTGGCGCGTTCGCTGTTGCACCGCTGGAACGTGAAGTCGACGGGCCCCGTGCTGGTGATTCGTGCGCCGGGCGCTCCGTACGCCGCCGCGTGGATCGATGGCGCGCTCCGGATCAATCCAGCGTTCGTCTACATGGCGGCTGCTCCGGTCGCTGCGCAGAACTGAAACGACGACCACGTCGCAGCGGTGTAGAAGCCGCCGCATGCCGGTCACTGATCAGACGCTCTCCCAGCAGCTCGGTCACACCCTCTCTCGCACCGACTTCCCTGCGCTCGGCCAGAAGTACCAGGGCAAGGTGCGCGACACGTACCGGCAGGGCGATCGCCTCGTGCTGATCACCACCGATCGCCTCTCGGCGTTCGATCACGTGCTCACCACCCTGCCCTTCAAGGGCGACCTGCTCAACACGCTCGCGACGTTCTGGTTCAAGAAGACGGCGCACGTGGTGAAGAATCACGTCATCGACACGCCTGATCCGTGCGTGACCGTCGCGCGCCGGGCAGAGCCGTTCGCCATCGAGTTCGTCGTGCGCGCCTACCTCACGGGCAGCCTCTGGCGTGACTATGAAGCCGGCCGAGATCCCTACGGGCTGAAGCTGCCTTCGGGCCTCCAGCGCGACTCGAAGTTTCCCGCGCCGATTCTCACGCCGTCGACGAAGGCGCCCATCGGTCAGCACGACGAGCCGATGTCCGAGGCGCAGGTGGTGGAGCGCAAGCTCGTCTCGCCCCGCGACTGGCAGCGCGCGAAAGAAGCGGCGCTCGGGTTGTTCACCGAAGGCACGAAGCAGGCGGGCGCGCAGGGGCTGATCTTCGTCGACACCAAGTACGAGTTCGGCGTCATCGGTGACGAGCTGGTGGTGATCGACGAGATGCACACGCCCGACTCGTCACGATTCTGGAAGGCGCAGGGCTACGAAGAGCGGCTCGCGAAGGGCGAGAGCCAGGTGATGCTCGACAAGGAGAACCTGCGGCAGTGGCTGATCGCCGAGCGTGGGTTTTCGGGTCAGGGCACGCCGCCCGCGATTCCCGATGACGTGCGCGTGAGCCTCTCGCAAAAGTACGTCGCGGCGTACGAGACCATCACTGGCACGTCGTTCTCTCCCGAGGTCGGGAACATCGCCGCGCGCATCGAGAAGAACCTCAAGGCTGCGAAGCTGATCTGAGCAGGCCTCCGAACGTCAGCTCGCCTTCGACGGCGTCCACGCGAAGCCGGAGTCGCCGCTGTGAAAGACCGGGAGGGGCTCGGGTTCGTGCGGCTCCAGGATGACTGGATCGTCGTTGGCGGCGCGCGACCAGCTCAACGGCGACCAATCTTGCGGCGTCTGGAGCTCGGGCTCCTCCGCGCAGGCGGCGGCCTCTTCATCTCCAGCGAAGTGCAACACGGCGGCGTGCAGGCTCATGCGAATGATCCGTTGCAATGGTGTGCCCAGCGCCACTCGCGCGGATCTTCATCGGCGCCGCTGGGTGTCCCTCCCAGCCCTGAGTCGCCTGTGACTGCTCAGGCTGCGGTGGAGCCGAAGACCCGCTGGAAGATCGCGTCGACGTGGCGCAGGTGGTGATCTGGCGTGAAGCAGGCCTCGATGTCGGCGTCGCTCATCACCTTGCGCAGATCGCCATCACCGAGCAGCGACGTCTTGAAGGGCGTGCCCGTCTCGAAGAACCGCATCGCGTTGCGCTGAACGATCACGTACGCGGCCTGCCGATCGACGCCCCGCTTCGCGAGCTCGAGCAACAGCCGCTGCGAGTGCACGACGCCGCCGAGCAGATCGAGGTTCTTCTTCATCTGCTGCGGGTAGACCGTGAGGTTCTCGATCATGCCTGCGAAGCGGTGGAGCATGAAGTCAGCGGTCACCGTCGCGTCGGGGCCGATCACCCGCTCGACCGAGGAGTGCGAGATGTCGCGCTCATGCCAGAGGGGCACGTTCTCCCAGGCCGTCATCGCGTAGCCACGCAGCAGCCGCGCGAGCCCGGTGAGGTTCTCGGACAGAATCGGGTTGCGCTTGTGCGGCATCGCCGAGCTGCCCTTCTGGCCCGCCGTGAACGCCTCTTCGGCCTCACGAACCTCGGTGCGCTGCAGGTGGCGAATCTCGACCGCGAACTTCTCGATGCTGGTGCCAAGCAGAGCGAGCGCCGAGAAATACTCCGCGTGCCGATCGCGCTGAACGATCTGGCTCGACGCGGGCGCGGGTGACAGCCCCAGCACCTTCATCGCGTGCTCCTCGACCGCGGGAGGAATGTGCGCGAACGAGCCGACGGCGCCGCTCACCTTGCCGTACGAGATCGTCTCCTTCGCAGCCTCGAGGCGCTTCTTCGCGCGGCCCAGCTCGTCGTACCAGATGGCCAGCTTGTGCCCGAAGCTGATGGGCTCGGCGTGAATGCCGTGCGAGCGACCCACCATCGGCGTCTGCTTGTGCTCGAAGGCGCGCTTGCGAATGGCCGCGCGAGCCCGATCGACGCCGGTGAGAATCATCGTCATCGCGTCTCGCAGCAGCAGCGCTAGCGACGTGTCGAGCACGTCACTCGACGTCATGCCCCAGTGCAGCCAGCGCGCCTCGGGCCCGATGCGCTCCTCCATGAAGGTGAGGAACGCGATGACGTCGTGCTTCGTCGTCTTCTCGATGGTGTCGATGCGCTCGACGTCGGCGGCGTTGAAGTCGCCCGCCTTCGCTCGGCAGGTCGTCAGCGCGATCTCGGGCGCGAGGCCTTCCTTCACGAGGCCTTCGAGGGCGGCCAGCTCGACGTCACGCCAGCGGCGCAGGCGCTCTTCGGGCGTCCACAACGAGGTCATCTCGACTCGGGAGTAGCGCGGGATCATGCCGCGCACTTACACCCGGGCACCGGCGCTACTCCACCGCCTTCACCGCCAGCCCCTGCCGCGCCGCGAACACCAGCACCTCATTCGCGAACGACTCGGGAAGGCCCAGGCGCTTCGCCACCTGAAGGTTCACGTGCAGCTCGACCCCTTCGGGCGTGGCCACCGCGAGCGCACCGGGGTCGACCTTCTCGACGACGATGCGGTTCGCGACGCGGCCCGCCTGCAGCCCGACCGAGAGCGGCGCGGGAGACAGCGCGAACAGCGCGCCCATCTTCACCTGCGCGGGCGCGAGGCCCACGACGGGGAGCGACTCTTCCTTCGCGAAACCGAGCAGGCGCTCCACCACCGCGGCGTTGCCGACGGTCTTGTCCGAGACGATGACGAGCCCGTCGATGCGGCCCTTCGCGCCCGAGAGCGCCTTGTCGAGCTTGGTGGGGTTGTCGATCTCGATCGAGACGAGCGACAGCCCACGCGACTGCGCGAGCTGTGAGGCCTCGTCGACGAAGCCCTTCGAGTAGCGCGGGTCGATGACGACGCCGATGCGCTTCGCCTTCGGGAGCAGCGCCCGCATGGCCGTCAGCTCGAGGGTGAGATCGCTCGTGAGCGCGATGCCCGTCGTGTTGCCGCTCTCGAGATCGTACTTCTGAAAGTACGGCACCATCACGAAGAGCACCGGCACGTCGGAGAACTGCTTGCGCGCGTTCACGGCAGCGGCGGGGCCGATGGCGAGCACCAGCGCGGGCGGCTCCAGCGCGATCTTCTTCATCGCCTTCTGCGCGGCGTCGGCGCCCTCTTCGAGCAGCACGTCTGAGACGTCGGCCTTCACTTCGGCAGTGAAGCCCGCGGTGACCTGCGAGTACGGCGCGAGATCGGCCGACTTCACGACCACGACGCGAGGGCGCGCCTGAGCGACGAAGGCGAAGAGCACGACCAGGAGCGCGTGCTTCATTTCGGATCGGCGCAGCAGCGGAACCCGACCTCGGACGACTTGTTGAACGACGCGCCGTTCTTCCGCGCCGAGCAGCGCACCGCATAGTCACCACTCGCGTACGAGCCGCCCTTGATGATGCGATCGCTCGTCCACTCGGCCACGTTGCCGGCCATGTCGGCCATGCCGTAACCGCTGCGGCACTTGCCGAACCGGCCAGCAGGCGCGAGCGAGCGGGCCTCACCGGAGTCGTCCTCGGTGTTGCAGGCATTCGCGTCGAACGTGTTGCCGAACGGCCAGCGCGCGCCACCCGGGCCCTTGCAGGCCTTCTCCCACTCGGACTCGCTGCACAGGCGCTTGCTCTGCGACTCGCACAGCCGGCGGGCATCGGCGAAGGCGACGGCCACGGTGGGCGCGACGCCGCGCTTGTTCGGGTACTCGTTGAGGTCGATGCAGAACGCGCCGACTTCGACCGCAGAGAGCACCTTCTCGTCGAAGCCCATCATTGGGTCGTCGCGGGGCGTGCCCATGCGGAAGACGCCGGCACTGATCGCCTTCATGCCCTCGGGACAGGCGTCGGTCGCGGCAGGCTTTGGTGGCGTGACGGCAGCGATGACCGGGTTGGCCTTCTTCTCGGCGGCGATGCGCTCCTTCTCGGCCTTGTCGGCGGCAGCCTTCTCGGCCGCGAGCCTGTCCTTCTCAGCCTTGTCCGCAGCGGCCTTCTCGGCGGCGGCGAGCTTCTCCTGTGCGGCCTTCTCGGCAGCCAGCTTGTCCTGGGCGGCCTTGTCGAGGAGCGACTGCTCGGCGGCAAGCTTCTCCTGTGCTGCTTTTTCGGCAGCAGCCTTCTCAACAGCGGCCTTCTCGGCGGCGAGCTTTTCCTGGGCCGCCTTCTCCTGGGCGGCCGTGTCGATCGGCAGCACCGTCGGCGGGTTGGCCGGCGGCGGGTCGACGGTCGGGTTCGTCGGAGGATTGGTCGGGTTCGTCGGCGGGTTGTTGGCCGCGGCGAGCTGGGCCTGACGCTCTGCTTCGAGGCGCGCCGCTTCGTCCTTCAGGCGCTGCTCTTCTTCCGCCTTCTTCCTCGTCTCTTCAGCCGCGGCCTTCTGGCGCTGAATGAGGAAGAAGCCACCACCAGCACCCACGCCCACGCCGAGCATCACGAGCAGCAGCACCAGAATCCACGTCTTGCCCTCGGAGGCCGGCTCGATGGGTTCAGGGGGCGGCGCAACGGTCTCGACCTGCGCGCGCGTCTCGGCGTGATCGTCGGCGTCGAGGGAAGCGATGAGCTGGCCCGAGTCCATCACGGCCGTCTCTTCACGATTCTCTGCAGGCTCCGGCGTCGGCCCCGAGCCACTCAGCGCGGCCTCGAGCCGATCAGGGTCGACGCGCTGGGTCGCGTCAGGGAGCGGGTTCTCGTCGCTGATGCCCGGAGGCGGAGGCGGCGGCGGCATCGCAGCGACCGGCGGACCGGGCTTGTCGCGCCGCGGCTGCAGCTGAAGCATGCCCGTCGTCGTGCGCGGCTTGAGCGGAGGCGGAACACCCGCAGCCGACTCGGGCTTGTTCGGCAACGGCGGCGGGGGCGCCGTGGCCTTCGAGATCGCGGCGAGCTCGGTGAACATCTCGCCCGCGCTCTTGAAGCGCGCGTTGGGGTTCCCGTTGACGGCCTTGCGGTACAGGCCTTCGAGCGCCTGCACCACGTTCGGGTTGCGGCGATGCAGCTCGGGAATGGAGCCGTCGGGGGTGAGCCCCGAAAGCATCTCGCCGAGAATCACGCCGACTGAATAGATGTCGCAGCGGCTATCGACCTCGCCACCTTCGACGAGCTCGGGCGCGAGGTAGCGATCAGCCTTGCGCGACTTCATCGCCTGCACGAACGGCAAGCGTGGCAACGCAAGCCCCAGACCGAAGTCGGTGACCTTCAGCAGGTCGGGCAGCACGAGCACGTTGTCGGGCTTGATGTCGGTGTGCGGGCCGACCTTGTGCGCGCCGTCGAGGGCCGAGCACACCTGGCTCAAGATGGGCTCGATCTCGTGCAGCGCGAAGAACTGACCCTTCTGCAGGCGAAGGTCGATGATCTTCCGCAGCGTCAGGCCGTCGAGGAACTGCGAGGTGAAGAACGGGCGATCTTGATCTTCACCCTCCTCGTAGACCCGCGCGAGGTTCGGGTGTGAGAGCTTGCGCGCGAGCCGCAGCTGCTTGGCGAAGGAGCGGCGCTCATCGGCCGTCTGACACAGCCGCGCGTTGACGACCTTGAGGGCGACCTCGACGTCGACTTCTTTGTCGTGCGCGCGGAAGACGAAGCCGAGCGGACCACCGCCGACGATGTCTTTGATCAGGTAGCGATTGGCGACGAGATCTTGCGGCTTGTACGGAGCGCCCTCGACGACCTGCGACGTCGCGCGCCGTCTCGAGAACGTTCCCGTCGCCTGACGAAGCCCGCCACCAGACAATTTCTGGCCGCACGAGGGACACGTGTCGACGTTGTCGGCGACGTGGCTGCCACAGCGGTAGCAAAGCACTCGTGAGGCTCCTGGAACCCGGGAGCGTCAAAGCCCCCGTAACACACGAATCAGACTGGCTTTTTACCTGAGAAGTGACGCTTCAGCAACGGTCAGGGTTCCCCGCCACCCCGGTCGACCCAAACCCTGCGGATCCTCTCGCAGTCTCGGACAATTCTGACACCTCCACCAGTGTCGCGCGAGTGACGGCGGCGACGACGAGCTGTGCGATCCGGTCTCCGCGCTGCAGCGTGACGGCCTCGGACGAGAGGTTCACCAGCAGCACCTTCACCTCGCCACGGTAGTCGGCGTCGATGGTGCCCGGCGCGTTCAACACCGTCAGGCCCTGCTTCGCCGCGAGCCCACTGCGGGGCCGAACCTGGCCTTCGAAGCCCGGAGGAATGGCGAGCGAGATCCCGGTCGGAACGAGGGTTCGTTCGAGCGGCTTGAGCGACAGCGGAGCGTCGAGATCGGCGCGCAGGTCGAGGCCGGCGGCGAGCTCTGACTGGTACTTCGGCAGCTCGAGATCGGGGTTGGGGCGAACGCGGCGAACCTGAACGGAGACGGTGTTCATCGCGCGGCGCTTAGCACGACTCAGGGCGGCACTTCCGTCGCTTCGGGCGGAGCCGCTCCGACGGCGTCGAACGCAGCCTTGAGCGCCTTCGACGGGCCTGGCGTCGGCGCGACCGGAACCACCGGCTTCGGCGTCGTCGGTGAAGGAACGGGAACGATCGGCAGCTCCGCGACGGGCTTCTGCCCGCGGAAGACGAAGGGGTCGACCGGTCGGCGCCCGAGCTCGAGCTGGTAGTGCAGATGGGGACCGGTACTGCGGCCCGTGTTGCCCGACTCCGAGATCACCTGCCCCGCCGTCACCGCCTCGCCCGTCGTCACCAGCAGTCGCGAGTTGTGGCAGTACGCCGTCGTCACGCCGCGGCCGTGGTCGATGATGATCACCTTGCCGTTCACCGCGTCTTCGCTCGCGCGCTTCACGATACCGTCGGCCACGACCTTCACCTGGGTGCCCTCCGGGACCGAGAGATCGACGCCGGTGTGCAGCTGTTGCCGGCCCAGGGTCGGGTGATTGCGATAACCGAACGCTGACGTCACGCGCGTCGATGGCGAGACGGGCCACGACAGCCCGTACGCGGTGCCGAACATGAGCGCCTGTGAGGTGGCCTCGAAGAACGCGGTGCTCCCCGGCGGCAGCTGCGTCGAGAGCACCTCGAGCGTCGGTACCCTGCCCTCTCCGCGCGCGCGGGACACGGCGTAGCGGGCGAGCTCAGGCCCGGCGAACAACGCGAGCACCGCGCCTTCGTCGGTGACGAAGTCGGCCTTCGCGCGGGTCACGAGCGTGGCGACGTCGTCGGGTGTCTGCAGGCTCGCGAGCTGGTAGCGCTGACCGAGCTGCTCCGCCGCAGCGCGCACCGAGGCCGGTTGTCTCGAGAGCACCGCGAACGCACCACGTCCGAGCGCCGTGCCCGGCGGAACGATGGCGAGCACCTCGGACGGCAGCGTGTCGGGCATCACCGGCGTGACCGGCATCTCGATCTCGCGCGAGTCGTAGACGCCGCCGCTGAAGTACGCGAGCAGCGGCCGGCCTTCCGACTTGCTGCCCGACACCTTCGCGATGCCGCCGCGCACGAGCGCTCCGACGGGCGTGTGCCAGGCCGCGGCCCACAAGCAGAGCGCGGCGGCGAGAAAGTCGAAGAGCCCTCTGGAGTTCGCGCGGAACACGGTGGGTCACCGCACCAGCGCGAGCAGGTTCTGCGCCTGGAGCAACAGCGCGACCGCCAGCGGAAGAGAGAGCACCGAGCCCCAGAGCCCGACGGGCCAGGGAGACTTCGCCAGCTTCACGCGCGCCTCACACGCAGCGTCGGCGTGTTCGAGCGCACGCAGCACCGCCCGCCAGCCGTGACTCGCGAGCACCAGCAGCATCGCCGCCGCGCCGAGGCCACGCGCGAGCCCTTCAGCGACCGCGGGCGTCACCACATCGGCCTGCAGCGCGACGAAGAGCGTGGACTCCACCAGCCGAGCCACCGCGTACGCACCACCTGCGACGAAGACCGCCGTCACGAAGGGCCGCACCAGCCGCATGGGCGTCGGCTGACGATTCACCCGGGTGAACAAGGTGCGCCACGTCTCTTTTCGAAAGCTGAACTTCGCTTCGTGCTCGTCGGCTTCGCCGTACCCGAGCTGCGGCAGCACCACGAGCGCGTCGACCGCCAGCTCCCACGCGAGCGCGACGAGGCGAGCAATGACCGTGCGCTGAAGCGGGCCAATGCGATCGACCCAGGCCGCGGTCGAGTTCCACTGCGCCAGCACGCCGTCGGCCCACGCATCGAGCGCGTCGACCAGCGAGAGCACCTTGTCGTCGACCAGGTCGGCCGACGCATGCACCCCCACCGCGACCAGCGCGAACAGGCCCAGCGGCATGAAGAAGCCTCGGAAGAATCCGAAGAAGCCACTCACGCGCGCCAGTCGTGTGTCAGTTGCCACGTGCCCTCACTTCAACGCACCTGAGCCATCGTTCGATCTGTCCGTGCACTCGACCTGTGGCCGTGGGGCCGTCATGGGAGTCTGGACGATCGAGACATGGGAGCCACTGCACTGGATCATGGGAGCGCGGTCTCTGTCGGACATGGGACCACATGGGAGCATGCTGACGATCGACTGTGGGTGAACTCCAGGACCGTTCGATGTGAAGTCCTTTCAGCAGTCTGGAACTGCAGGGGAGACCAGCACAATGCGGCTGCTCGTGGTTGACGACGATGCACAGGTGCGTCGCGGGCTCAGTGATGTCCTGAATCCGACGAAGCAGGTGTCGATTGTGGGGTCGTGTGCGACCGCCGCCGAGGCGATCGATGCCGTCGAGCGCGGCCTCGAGTTCGAGGTGGCACTCATCGATCTTCATCTTCCCGATCGGCCCGGCAACGAGCTGCTCCGGCTGCTGCAACGAAGCAGGCCTCAAGCGGTGCTGCTGGCCTTCACCCAGTTCGACGACCCGGAGTCGATCTTCACGGCGCTCGAGTCGGGCGCGACGGGCTACCTGTTGAAGACGACGAGCCCTCCGCGGCTGCTGCGCGCGCTCGCTGAAGCGCGCGATGGTGGCGCTCCGATGACGCCGTCGATCGCCCGCAAGGTCGTCGAGAGCTTCCGCCAGCGCAAGCGCCGCCCCGCTGCTTTCGCGCTGAGCGATCGTGAGGCCGACGTGCTGAAGCTGCTCGCGCTCGGCACCAGCTATGCCGAGACCGGCACCCAGCTCGGCATCGGCCTGGGTACGGTGCAGACGCACGTGAAGAACATCTACCGGAAGCTCGAGGTCAACTCGCGCGAAGAGGCCGCTGACTGGGCCGCGGCGCACGGACTGCTGGACTCTCCGCGAAGCTGAGCGCACGAAGTCGACCCTCGGGGGTGTGATGGACGCTGATGCCGTGCTGCACCGACATATTCGCAAGCCACTGGCGACGGTGGCGCTGCTGCTGATCGTCGGGTGCTTCACGCTCGCGCCCTTCTTCCCCGTCGACCGCGAAGCGCTCGGCTACAGCCCATGGCTCAGCCTGCCGCTCGGGCTCCTTGGCATGGGGTGGACGTTGCTCACCGGCCTCGCGTTTCGGCGCTACGGCTTCGCCTCGAAGACGTACCGCGTGATGAACCGGGGCGAGACGGTGGTCTTTCTGGCCACCTGTCTCATTCCCATCTGCGCTTCGGGCAACCCCACCAGCGCCGTCTGGGTGATGCACTTCGCGCACGTGATCACCTGCGGCACGGCGGGCTCCGAGCGGCGCTTCAACCTCACGCTCTTCACGCTCCTGCCCCTGCCTGCGGTGGCGTACTTCGCGGCGACGAAGGGACTGGCGTCGGCTGCGCTGGTGGCAGCGATCGCCGGGGTCACGCTGTACGCCTACGCGGTGATGTCGGCGACCTCGAACCGGCTCTCGGTGACTCGGCGGCAGCGTGACGAACTGCAGGCGCAGGTGACCGCGCTGACGGTCTCGAAAGAGCGCGCTCGCATCGCGCGCGATCTGCACGACGGCGTGGGAGCCGAACTCTCGAGCTTGTTCTGGCAGCTGCAGTCACTTCGGGCGACGGCCACCACTCCCGAGGCGAAGGCCAGCTTCGATGCGCTCACGCACCGCATCACCCAGTCGACGGACGAGCTGCGCAACGTGGTGTGGGAGCTGCGTGCGACGTCACTCGCGTGGCCCGAGCTGCTCGCGCACCTGAGAACCCGGTGCAACGAGCTGGCAGGTGACGAAGCGCAGGTGTCGATGCACGCAGACGACTCCGAGCCGCGGGACGTGCCGGGCGAGGTGCGCATGCACGTGGCCCGCATCGTTCAAGAAGCCGTGCGGAACGCGATTCACCATGGGCAGGCGAAGCACGTCGAGCTCACGCTCTCGTTGAACGGAGCGCTGCACATTCAGGTCGAAGACGACGGCCGCGGCATCGCCCCAGACGCGACCCGGCGGAGCGTCGGCGGGTTGAGGAACATCGACGTGCGCGTCCAGAGCCTCGGCGGAACGTTCTCGGTCGCGCCAAGGCCCGGCGGCGGTACGGCGCTGCGCGCAGAGATTCCGTTGAGCGTCGCCACCGCCGCAGTGGTGTGAGTCACCGCCGCCGCTGAAAAGGAAGCTGACCGCGCGAAGTCGAGGAGCTCGAGCCCGAGCTGGCCCAAGCGCGTGAGGCGCTGGCGAGAAGGCCGTCGGCGCGATGCTCTGACGCACGCGGGCCTGCGCTTCGGCGCCTTTCGCCACCATCGCCCACTGGTTCTTCGTGAGCGTCACCTGGCCCAGCACGAACTGCAGTGATGTGGGATCTCGTCCAACGCCGCTGCAGTGCGGTTCATGGGCCGGTTTCTCAGTGACGTCCGCTGTCTCCGAAAACACTGCGGCCCACTCCACCTTGCTGGGGAGCGGGCCGCGTGCACTGCTCGACGTGACTTCGACCTGAATCAGGCCTGGGTCGTCGGCTTCTCGGCAGGGGCGTCAGCCGGAGGAGGCGTGCCACCGGTCGCAGCGGCGCGATCGGCCAGGGCCTGCTTGCGCGACAGGCGGATCTTCCCGCTGCCGTCGATGCTGATCACCTTCACCATGACCTCGTCGCCTTCCTTCACGATCTCGGTCACCGTCTTCACCCGCTTGTCGGCGAGCTCGGAGATGTGGATGAGACCATCGGTGCCCGGGAAGAGCTCGACGAAGGCGCCGAACTCGACGACGCGGCGAACGGTGCCCAGGTACACCTGACCGACCTCGGCCTCACGGGTGAGCGCCTGGATCATCGCGATGGCCTGCTTCACGCCGTCGGCGTCGGCCGAAGCGATCTCGACCTTGCCCGAGTCCTCGATGTTCACGCTGCAGCCGGTGCGCGCGATGATGTCGCGAATCACCTTCCCGCCGGGGCCGATGACGTTCTTGATGTACTCGGTGCGGATCATGATCGTGTGAATGCGCGGCGCGAGCGGGCTGATCTCCTTGCGCGGCGTGGCGATCGTCTTCTCCATCGCGTCGAGGATCTGCATGCGGCCGCGGCGGGCCTGCTCCATCGCGCGCAGCATCAGCTCGGTGGTGATGCCGGTGATCTTGATGTCCATCTGCACGGCGGTGATGCCCTTGCGCGTGCCGCAGACCTTGAAGTCCATGTCGCCGAGGTGATCTTCGTCACCGAGGATGTCCGTGAGGATCGCGACCTTGTCGCCTTCCTTCACCAGACCCATGGCGATGCCGGCCGCCGCAGCCTTCAGCGGAACGCCAGCGTCCATCATGGCGAGGGCGCCACCGCAGACCGAGGCCATCGACGACGAGCCGTTCGACTCGAGAATGTCCGAGACGATGCGCACGGTGTACGGGAACACGTCCTTCGAGGGGACGAGGGCACGCAGGGCGCGCTCGGCGAGCGCACCGTGGCCGATCTCACGACGGCCGGGGCCGCGCAGCGGCTTGGTCTCGTTCACCGAGAACGGGGGGAAGTTGTAGTGGAGCATGAAGCGCTTCACCTGCTCACCCAGCAGGTACTCGATGCGCTGCTCGGAGTCGGCGGTGCCCATGGTGGCCGTGACGAGCGCCTGGGTCTCACCGCGCTGGAAGATCGCCGAGCCGTGCGTGCGGGGCAGCACTCCGACCTCGAGGGCGAGCGCGCGAACTTCTTCGTGCGAGCGGCCACCGATGCGACCGCCGGTGACGGTCATGTCGCGCATGTACTCGTACTTGAGCTCTTCGTAGATCGCCTTGATCTGGCCGACCTTCTTGGCGAACGCCTCGTCACCCAGCTCGGCCTTCATCTTCTCCTGCAGGCTCTTCGAGACGGCCTTGAGCGCCGCGTAGCGGTCGAGCTTGTCGTTGATCTGGTAGCCGGCCTTGATGCCGTCCCACGTGATCGTCTTGGCCTTGGCCTTGAGATCCTGGTCGAACTTGGCGGCCTTCTCGTACTCGCGCGTGGTGACCTTCAGCTCGGCGCGCATGGACTCGATGACGGCGATGATCTTGCGGCACGCGTCGTGCGCGAACTCGAGGGCCTGCACCATCTCGGGCTCGGTGACTTCGTTGGCGCCACCTTCGACCATGACGATCGCGTCCTTCGAGCAGGCGACGACGAGATCGAAGTCGCTCGTCTCACGCTGCTTGTAGGTCGGGAAGAGCACGAACTTGCCGTCGATGCGGCCGACGCGCACGCAGCCCACGGGGCCGCCGAACGGAATGTCGGAACAGGCGAGCGCCGTCGAGACGCCGTTGAGGGCGAGCACGTCGGGGTCGTTGTTCTTGTCGGCCGAGATGACGTTGACGATCAGCTGCGTCTCGTACGCGTAGCCCTCGGGGAACAGCGGGCGGCACGAGCGGTCGACGATGCGGCTGGTGAGCGTCTCCTTCTCGGTGAGCTTGCCCTCACGACGGAAGTACCCGCCGGGGATGCGGCCGGCCGCGTAGAAGTTCTCTTTGTACTCGACCGTCAGCGGGAGGAAGTCGATGTCCTTCTTGTCCTTCGCGCTGACCGAGGTCGCGAGCAGCACGGTGTCGCCGTAGCGCACGGTGGCCGAACCGTCGGCCTGCTTGGCGAGCTTGCCCGTCTCGAGGATGAGCTCGAAGTCGCCGATCTGAACCTTCTTGGTGATGACTGCCATGGTGATGCTCCTGTTCGTTCGTCTGGTGAACGGAGCTCCTCATCGGATGTCTCGTCTGGATCCCTGATCGCAACAGCCGCACGAGGCAGCTGCTCCGACCAGAAAGCCAGCACGGGAACTTCAGCCGCGAGGAGTCCGGTGCTGCGGGAAAAACCAACTTCCAAAAAACTCGTCTGAAACGACAAAGGGCGCCGGACTACCCGACGCCCTTCGTTCGACTGCGGCTTTACTTGCGGATGCCGAGACCGTCGATCAGCTTCTTGTACCGATCGGAGCTCTTGTCCTTGAGGTAGTCGAGCAGGCGGCGGCGCTGACCAACCAGCTTCAGCAGACCGCGACGGCTGTGGTGATCGTTCTTGTGGCCCTTGAAGTGCTCGGTGAGGTGGCTGATGCGCTCGGACAGCAGCGCGACCTGCACCTCGGGAGAACCCGTGTCCTTCTCGTGGGTCCGGTACTTGGCGACCAGCTCGCCCTTCTTCTCTGCCTGAACCGACATCGTCTTCTCGTTTTCAACCCGCTCCGTTATTCGAATCCGCCCGGGTCCGCGGAGGGGTGCAGACCGGGTGGGCCTCGACCTGAAACGGCGAAGGCGCGCGGCTTGTATGCCGAGGTGGCACACAGGTCAACCCGCTGCTGACGGCTGTTTCAACGGCGACGACGCAGCTGCTTCTTCTCACGGGTCTCGCGCACGAGCGACTCGAGCTCGTCGAGCTTGCGCTTGAGCACCGGCATCAGAATCGGGTTGGCGTCGACGCGGTCGAAGAGCGAGAGAATCTCGTCGACCTCCTTCTCGATGGCCTCGGCCCGCTCGGGGGAGATGCGGCGCAGCAGCATGTCGGCGCCGGCCTCGATCAGCACCCGCGCGACGGCGTCACGATCGGCGAGCGGCTCGATCTTCTTCTGCCCAAGCCCGTTGATGACGCGAAGCTTCGGCGCGGCGTGAAGCTGGAACTCGAGCTGGCGATCGTCCTTCTTCATGTCGAGCCACCATACGGGCCAGGGCTGACACGGAAACTTTTCGGCCAGGCTGCTGCACGCCTGTAGCACCCGTTCGTGCCCTGCCTCCGCACGCGGCTATGGTGGCGGCTCCGATGCGCCGCCTCCTGGTTCCCACGCTCCTCTTCTTCGCGGCCTGCAAGCCGCCTCAGCAGCTTGGAGGCATGCGCGTGGTGGTTTCGCTCGACGAGGGCTCGTTGATTTCGTGCGTCGAGATCAGCGCCGAGTCACTCGACACGCGCACCATTCTCACGAGCCAGGCCGACGTCGCGAACCGACCGGTGCTGCAGGTCGGCATCACCGAGACACCGAGCTTCTCGGGGCGCGTGCGGGTGACGGTGCGTGGCTTCTCGATGCCCGGCTGCACGCAGCCTGCGTCAGTCGTGTTGGCAGCCCAGGAGGGCGTGCTCGGCCCGCCTCCGTTCGAGATGCCGCTCGAGTTCAGGTTTCGAAAGGCGACGACCGACGGTGGTGTCGCCGATTCGGGAGTCGATGCAGGGTTCGACGCCGGCCTCGCTGACGCTGGCTTCACCGATGCGGGCACCCCCGATGCGGGCGTCAGCTGCGACATGACGTCGTGCTCGTCGACGAACGAGTGCGAGACCGCGGCCTGCCTTCCGAGCGACACCTGCCTTCGCGTGAACCGGCCCGCTGCGACGCCGTGCGATGGCGGGGTCTGCAACGGAGGAGGCACGTGTCTTCCACCGAGCGGCTGTGTGCTGGGCGCGGCGTGTGACGCAGGGCTGAGCTGCACCACGAGCGGCACCTGCTCCGACGCGGGTGTCTGCGTGCCGTCGTTCGCGGGCTGCATCGCGCCTGTGTGCATGAGACGCCTCGAGATGTGCGCGGCCGATGGAGGCTGTGCCTTCGAGGTCGACCCTGCGCGCATCGCCACGTCGTGCGGCAGCGGCCTGGTCTGCTACGCGAATGGCGAGTGCCAACCGTTGCTGCGCGCCGCGAACGTCTCGGCTGCGAAAGCGCCCTGGCCGTCGAGCCCGATCATCTTTCGCGCTGATGCCGGCGCCTGCATTTACGGCTGGAACACGACGCCGGGCCCAGTGGGCGCTCCAGTGCCCGGAACTTTGTGCCCGTGGCCTGCCGGGGTCGAACCTGTCGCGCTCACCCAGCTGGGGAACGGGCCCGAGGTCATCGCCTTCGTGGGCACCTCGCTCGTCGTCGAGTCAGGCGTGAACCTTCGTTTGCTCGGCAAGCGCCCGGTGGTGTTCCTCATTCACGGTGACGCCGTCATCGAAGGGCTCGTCAGCCTCCGCCCGATCAGCCCTGCGTTTCCTGGAGCTGGCGCTGACTCGGCGGCGTGCGGCGTCGGTGGCCCCGGAGCCGCGTCAGCGCGCGAAGGTGGAGGTGGCGGCGGCTTCTTCGACATGGGCGGTGCAGGCGGTCGCTCGTCGTCGACGTCGAACGGAGGCGCCATCAACGGAAACGCCACCATCGAACCGCTTCGCGGTGGGTGCAGCGGTGGCGTCGGCTGGAACGGAACCGACGCGGGGCTCGGTGGTGGTGGGCTGCAGCTCTCGATCAGAGGGGAGCTGCGCATTCTCGATGGCGGCATCGCGACGCCCGCGACGGGTGGGCCTGGCGGCGTCGCCGGCTCGGCCGCAGGTGGTGGTGGCTCGGGCGGGGCCATTCTGCTGCAGGCGTTCAGCGTGCTGGTGCAGAACGGCTTCCTCACGGCGAACGGCGGCGCAGGTGGCGAGGGCGGCACCAATCGCAACGGCACCACGTCGAATGGCGACGCAGGCGCCGACGCAGCGTTCCGCACCGCGATTCCGGCGACGGGCGGCAACAACGGAAACTGCTGTGGGGGCAACGGCGGGCCCGGCGGTGCAGGGAACACGGGGCCAGGCAACGGCACCAACGGCCTCACCTCGTCGAGCAACGAGCCCGGGGGTGGTGGTGGTGGCGGCAGCCGCGGCCGCATTCGGATCGATACCGCCAGCGGTGGAAGTTGTACCCTCACCCAGTCGGTGATCTCACCGACGGACAACCTTCAGGGTGCGAACACCACCTGCCTCACGAACTGAAGAGCCACAGGCACCATGGCTGGCGCGATTCGAATCCTCATCGTCGACGACTCCGCGCTGACGCGAGAGACGCTGCGCCGCACCCTCGAGCTGGACCCGCGCCTCAAGGTCGTGGGCGAAGCGAAGACGGGCGAAGAGTCGATCGAGCTGGTGCGGGCGTTGTCACCCGACCTGGTGACGATGGATCTGCAGATGCCCGGCATGGGCGGGCTCAAGGCCATCGAGGTGATCATGCGCGAGCGGCCGACGCCGATCGTGGTGATCAGCGAGCGCAGCTCGGCCGGGGTTGTCGATTACAACTACGAGGCCATCAGCCGCGGCGCGCTCGAGCTGGTGCCGAAGTCGTCGGTGTTCGGGCAGGGGCCCGATGACGTGCGCCGGTTCGCCGAGCGAATTCGCCGCCTCGGAGAAGAGGGCCTCAGCGACGATCGCCCCTCCCCCTCCTCCAGCCCGCCGTCGATCCCCGTCACCAACGAGGCGCCGCAGCTGCTTGGGCTGGGAGCGTCGACCGGTGGCCCGCGCGCGCTCTCGAAGTTCCTCACCGAGCTCTCTCCCGACTTTCCGCTGCCGATCGTCGTGGTGCAGCACATGGCCGAGGACTTCTTCGAGAGCTTCGTGCGCTTCCTCGCCGACTCCACGCGCCGCCGCGTGGTGATGGGCACTGCCGACATGCCGCTCGTCGCTGGCACCATCTGCGTCGCGCCGCCGCGGCAGGAGCTCTTCGTTCGCGAGAACATGACCGTGAAGCTGCTGAACCCTCCACCGGGCCAGCTCATCTCGCCCTCGGTCGACAGCCTCTTCTTCTCGATGGCGACGGCGCTGAAGGGCCGCGGCCTGGGCGTGTTGATGACGGGCATGGGCGACGACGGCGCTCAAGGCCTGCTGCGCATGCGTCGCATGGGGGCGCGCACCGCCGTGCAGGATCGCGTGAGCTGCGCCGTGTGGGGCATGCCGCGCGCCGCGCTCGAGGTGGGAGCAACCGACGTCGCGCTGAACGTCGAGAAGCTGGCCGCGTGGTGTACCGAGATGTGCAAGGGCATGACGCCCACGCCGCCGCCGGTCCCGTCACCGCCGAAGAAGCGCCGCGTGCTGGTGGTCGACGACGATCACGCCGCCCTCGAGTTCGCGCGAACCCAATTGGAGCGCGCCGGCTACGACGCGCACACGCTCGACAACCCGATGATGGTGGCGGCCACGCTGCGACGAACGCCCGCCGATCTCGTGCTGCTCGAGAGCGAGCTGGTGACGGTCTCGGGCGCGGTGGTGGCCGAGGCGCTGCGCAAGAACGGGCTGGGCCACATTCCGCTGGTGCTCCACTCGAAGCTGCAGGGCGACAAGTTGAAGCTTCGGGCGACGGAGTGCGGCGTGCTGGGCTTCGTGCACAAGGGCGACACGGGGACGATCGAGCTGATCCGTGGGCTCATCGGCGGACCCAACCGCACCTGATCAGCGAACGAGCTCGAGCACGTGCGTGTCACGCACCTTGATGCGATGGGGCGCGCTGCTCGCGAACGAGAGAAATTCGGTTTCGGAGTCCGTCTCCCAGGTCCACGTGCGGTCATCGTCGCGGGCCTTGAACGTCACGGTGTACGTGCCGCGCTGGGTGCCGGTGCGCTCGGTGACCCCACGACGCGACAGCGCCACCGGGCTGAGGTCGAAGCCGTCGCCCTGCGTGAGGTCGACGCGATCGGCCACGTACTCGAGGCGCTTCCACGTGAAGAACGGCGCGTTGTGAGGCACCTGCTTCCACGCGGGAACGCGGCGGGTCTTCTCGACGGTTCGAAACGCGGGCTCCGAGATCGTTCGGGTGACGGTTCGCGTGCGTGGGATGCGCTCGGTCTTCGTCTCGTTGCACCACTTCGGCGTGCAGCGGTCACGTTCGCGGGTGCACTCCTTGCGGCAGGTCGCGAAGCCGTTGCCGTTGGGTTTGCAGACCTCGCGGCACGTCTCACGGCCGGGTGAACAGTCCTCACCGCAGCGAACGCGTTCGGTGCGGGTGCGGGTGTCGGTGCCGTCGGCGACCTGCTCGGTGATGGTTCGGCTGCGCTGACCGTCGGGAACCCGTTCGGAGTACGTCTCCTGCGTCCACCCGTCCTGCACGCGCTCGACGCTTTGAACTCGGGTGCCCGCCCCCTTCACCTCGACCGCGTCGCCGGGAATGTCCTGCTTGAAGCCCTCGTGCGGGACGAGCTGCTGGCGCTCGATGTCGACGCGGCGCTCCCAGTGCCCACCGGCGACGATGACGTCGACCTCGAGCTCCTCGGAGAAGCCGACGAACGGCGCACGACGAGAAGAAGTTCGACCCGAGAGCTGCGAGACGGCGACGCTTGCGAGCAACAGCCCGACGAAGCCCGTCGCCAGCAGCCCGAGAATCGTCATGCAGCCCCAGGTGCAGCCGCTCGTGCGCTTCGGAGTCGGACTCGGACTCGGACTCGGACTCGGACTCGGAGCGGGTGCCGGTTTGCCAGCACCACAGTTTCGGCAGGAGCCGTCGGCGTTGCGCTGGTTCGAGTCGCAGTGCGCGCAGCGCCAGTCGGAGCCGCCCTTCGCGATCGCGAGCAGCGACGGGTCGGTGACGGAAGGCGCGGCAGCCGTGTCGGCCGGCATCTCCCACTGCTCCGAGCCGTCCTTCGGGTTGGCGCAGCCCTGGCAGACACCGTGACGACCGAGGTTCTGGTGACCGCAGCTCGAACAGCGCCAGAGCATCTCGATCTGACGGTCAGTCATCGTCCCCTCGAGGTTGGGCCCTGACGGCAACGAGGAGCAGCGGCATGAGTCACTCCGGGCGATCGAGGGCCAGGTACAGCTCGTCGAGCTGGTGCTTCAACGTCAGCGTCTTCGTGGCGAGGAAGCCGGCGAGGCCGAGGCGCGCGATGGCCATGAACCAGGGCTCTCCACCGAGCAGGGGCAGCAGCGCTCCCAGCGCGACGATGCCGATGCACCCAACGGCGAGGCCGAAGCGCCGCCGGCTGAACATCGCGAGCCCGAGCGCGAGGTGGGCGAGCATGAGGATCACGGCGATGGCCAGCCTGCGTGGATCGGCGTCGAGCACGGTGCGATCGAGCTGCTGCCACAGGCCGAAAGCCAACAAGCCCAGCCCCGCGAGCGCGGTGAAAGCGCCGATGTCGCGCGACACTTCGGCGATACGTGGTGGAGCCGCTTCGCGTCGGCACGCTGGGCACACGCCGCCGTGCGAAAGACAGATCTCACAGGCCGCCTTCCGACATCGAACGCAGACGCCCTTCGCCCTGGCACGCGCATGAATCACGCACAGCTCGGGCGCTTCGGGAGCCATCACCATCGCCTGCAGCACGGGCGCCTGGGCGTCGGTCGACTGATCCGAGAAGTCGATGCGCTTCGGCCGCGCCGACAGCGGAGCGCTGGTCGTGGTGCGCCTCGGCTCTTTCGGAAGATCCGGGAGCGTGCCCATGCACACCGGGCACACCTCTGCCGCGGGCATCACCGACGTTCCGCAGAAAGGGCAGACCTCCACGCCGCTCAGGGTATCAGGCACCCTTCATCGCGTCGGCCACCAGCTGCTCCAATCGGCCCAGCGCGGTCTCGAGCGTCGACATGGCGGGCCCGAAGCTGAAGCGCACGTACTGGCGGAAGCGGCTCGCGCGCGCGGCGCGGCGTTTACCGGGGTTCACGTCGAAGAACTCCCCAGGCACCGTGATGACCTTCTTCTCGAGGGCCGCGCGGAAGAAGCCCATGCCGTCGTTGAGCGGCGCAGGCAGCTGCGAGACGTTGCCCCAGACGTAGAAGGTGCCATCAGGCACGCGATCGGCGCGAATGCCCAGGCGCATGAGGCCCGAGAGCAGCTTGTCGCGCTTCTCCTGAAACACCTTGTGGAGCGCCATCGTCTCCTGCACCACGAAGTTCTCTTCGAGCAGGGGAATCGCTGCCCGCTGCACGGGCTTGTTGCCGCCGCCATCGAGGAAGCTGCCGGCCGAGGCGACGGCGTCGATGACCTGCTTCGGGCCGATCGTCCACGTCACGCGCCAGCCCGGGTAGCGCCAGTTCTTCGTGAGCCCGTCGAACAACACGATCGGGTCTTTGTTCACGTCTTCGACGTAGCGGGCGGCCGACTCCACCGGCAGCACGCCAGGCGGGCTGTTCCAGATGTAGTGCGAATAGAACTCGTCCATCAGCAGCGTGCAGTCGAGCTCACGCGAGACCTCGACCCACTTCTCGAGCTCCTTGCCCTGCACGACCTTGCCGGTCGGGTTGCACGGGTTCGACAGGAGCACCGCCGACAGCCCGCGGCCCATCACCTCGCGCCGCAGATCCTCCGCCGAGAACGCGTAGCCACGATCGCCCTCCAGCAGAATCGGAATGGGCGTGAACGCCTTGAAGATGTCGAGCAGCTCTTCGTACGCGGTGTAGTCGGGCAGGAAGTGGCCGAGGTTGATGTGGCCCAGCGCCGCCGCCGCGCGCGTGAGTGACGCTCTGCCGCCGCCCGAGACGCTGACGTTCTCGGCCGTGTACTGAGACTTCTTTCCCTTGCGGTAGAGCCGGTTGTACAGGTTCGCGATCGCCTCGCGCAGCTCGGGCAGACCCTGCACCGGCGCGTATTCCTGATCGTCGACGTCGACGGGAATCGTGTGCACGCGCGGCGGAGCACCGGGCAGCTCTCCGGTCTCGGGCTGGCCCTGGCCGAGGTTGCACCAGTCGGGGTTCTTCGCAGTGAAGCCCAGCCGCTGCGCTTCGGTGGTGACGTAGATGACGCCGGTGCGGGGCACCTGGCGGAACGCGGTGATGTGGTGTGGCTCTTCGACGCTCACTGACGACTCCTGTGCGGCCAACAGCGCGGCCTGCAGCGCTTGTGACGAGAACCTCAGCTCGAGGCGCTCGATTCCATCGACGACTACCACGGGCACCCGATAGCGGAAGGCTGTGAACCACTCGTCACGCTCGAGAATGTTGCGCGCTTCGACCGTGAACCCCCACGCCTCGCGCGCTTCGTCGATGAGGTCCGACGCCTCGTCGCAGAGCGAGCAGCCCGGCTTGCGGTAGACGATCAGCTCCATCGGCTGACCAGTGTAGCGGCGGCGCCCACATCACGTTCACGGGAAGTGTTCTGTGAACTCGCGGCATCCACAGCGTGGGCTCCACACCGAGATTCACCCTTCCCACCAACCAACCATTGAGGACGGTCGCGCTTTCGCGTGGAATCAACGGGGTGACGACCCGCGGCCTCACTGGCGACTTCGAGACGATGCCGCTGAAGGATTTGATCGTCTACCTCGCCAACCGCATGGCGACGGGCGTGCTGACGCTCGAGCGTGAAGGCCTGAAGAAGTCGGTGCAGCTCGAGCAGGGCCGCATCATCAACGCGTCGTCGAACCTGCCGCGCGAGTACCTCGGCCAGTTCCTCATCAACATGGGGCACATCACCGAGGAGCAGTTCAACCGCGCGTGGCAGACCCAGCAGGAGACGAAGGTCTTCCTCGGGCGCATTCTCGTGATGATCGGGCTGGTGAAAGAGGACATCGTCGTCGCGGCGCTGGCCACCAAGTTCCGCGAGACGCTGCACGAGGCCTGCGAGTGGCCGATCGGCACGTTCGTGTTCTCGCAGGGCCTGCCCGCGGCTCCGGCCGATGGGCTCGACGTGCGCGTCTCGTTGATGGACGTGTACAAAGAGGCCGACTTCCGCGCGCAGGCGTGGGAGCAGATTCGCAAGGTCTTCCCCTCGCCGCAGTGCACGCTCGAGATGAAGGAAGACCTGCTCGAGATGACGCCGCGCCGTGGCTCGCTCGACACGAAGCTGCTCAAGGGCATCGAGTCGGGCAAGACGCTCGAAGAGCTCGCGCTGGGCCTGCACGCGACGGACTTCTTCCTCTACCAGCGGCTCTACGCCCTGCACGCGATGGGCGCGCTCGTGGTGAAGCCGCCACGCGCCGCGAAGGAGGCCGAGTTCGCCATCGACGTCGACCTGGGCCTCGGCGACAGCCCCTCACCCGAGCAGTTGCTGCAGAACGCGCGTGAGTTCTTCGCGCAGTCGAACTTTCGCGACGCGTACTCGGTGGCGCGGCGATCGAACCAGCTCGTGCCGACGCTCGACGCGACGCTGTTGCTCAAGCAGATCGAATCGGCCTGGCACCCGCAGCTGCGCGCTGATCTCATGGCAAAGCGCCTGGTGCCCCACTCTGCGATTCCGGCGGAGGCGATCGGCGCGCTCAACCTGTCGGCGCCCGAGCGCTACCTGCTCTCGCGGGTCGACGGGAAACGCGAGCTCGAGGCCATCGTGCGGGTGGCGCCGCTGCGGGAGTTCGAAGCGCTCACCTACTTCGATCGGTTCCGCACCCAGGGCTGGGTTCAGCTCTAGCGCGCCTTCGTGAGGAACAGCCGCATCGCCTCACGGCCGAGCCACGTCGCGCGAATGCGCCAGTGCGGGTCGTTCACGATGATGGCCGCCACGGCGACGCGCGGGTTCTCTCTGGGCGCGAAGCCCACGAACCACGAGTAGTCGCGAAACGGCGTCTTGTCGGCGAGCGAGCCCGTCTTGCCCACGGCTCCGGGAACGCGCATGCCGCGCTCGTGGAAGATGCGCCGCGCGGTGCCGTCGGTGATCGTCTCTTCCATCATGCCCGTCAGCGCGATGGCGACGTCTTCGGAGATCACGCGTTCACTGGGCGGCTCGAGCGGCACCTCGTTCTCGAACAACACCGGAGCCCGCCACAGGCCCTTGTTCGCCGCGACCGAGGCCAGCGCAGCGCCGTGCAGCGGTGACAGGTACACGTCTCCAAACCCGGCTCCGGTGAGCGCGAGCTGAAACGTGTCTTGCGGCACCGACGCGAGCGACATGTCGGTCGGCACCGGGAACCGCCAGGGCACGTTGAAGTGAAACGCGCGCGCGGCCTGCTTGAGCTTCTCGGCGTCGAGGTAGCGCGAGGTGAACTTCGCGAAGAGCACGTTGGCGCTCATGGCCAGCGCGCGGGAGAGCGTGAGACAGCGCGTATCCTTCTCGGAGTCGTTCAGCTGCGCCGGCGTCACCTTGCGTTTGCCGCCATACGCGCAGAGCTCCTCACCAGGAGAGACACCGACGTCGAGCAGCGCTGCCGCGGTGACGATCTTGAAGATGCTCGCGGCCGGGTACAGCGCACGCGTCGCGAGCCCTCTCAAGCCCGGGTCGGCCTCGCTGTGTTCTGCCATCGCCAGCACGCGGCCCGTCGACGGCTCGATGGCCACCACCGCGGCGTACGGCGTCTGATACTCGCGCAACACCTCGGTGAGCTTCTCCTGCAGCGCGGTGTCGATGGTGAGCTGCCGTTGCTGCCCTTCGTGTTCGGCGAACAGCTTTCCGCCGATGAAGACGCTCTTCGCCAGCACATCGCGCTCAGGGGCGATCGTCGTCACCTTTGCCAACGGGGGCGCCACCAGGCGGCTGGGGACCTCCAACTCCATGCCCTCGCCGGACTCGTCTTCTTCTGCGAGGGCTGGCGCGGCGACGAGCAGCGAGAGGAGGAACCACTTCACGAGGGCAGGATTCGCTCACGGCCGTCCCGATGACAAGGGCCCGGCGAATGTTGGGCACAACGCCACCCTCGCGGGCTATGCAGCCGCGCGTGACGGACCTTCAAGAAATCGGAGCAGTCTGGCGGGGCGAGACGGTGCGCGCCACGCGTTCTGGCCGCGTCGTGGTGTTGCTGCTGCTGTTCATGATGTTCGTGGGCCTCTCGCTCACCATCGTGGGCTTCTTGAGCAGCCAGCTCAGCGCCAAGGCCGAGGAGCAGGCGAAGTCGGCCGGCGTCGACCTGAACGACGAGAAGGTGAAGACGCAGTTCAACGAGGGCAAGAAGCAGTTCCTCTCGGTCGTCATCACCGACGACGAGGAGATGCTCGACTCGTTGCTCGCGCTGCCCGTGGTGCTGCTGTTCGTCTTCAAGCTCACGCTGCGCTTCGTGCCGTTGCTGATCGCGCTGATGGGCTTCGATCAGATGGCCGGAGAGCTGGGCCCCAAGTCGATCCGTTTCCTCGTCGTGCGCGTGAAACGCACGAACCTCATTCTGGGCAAGTTCCTCTCGCAGGTGACGATCTTCGCGGCGCTGCTCGCGGTGTGCACGATTCTGATGGTGGTGGTCGCGCGCATTCTCAACGACGACTTCGCGGCGAAAGACGTCGTCATCTGGACGCTGCGCCTGCTCGCCTCGTCGTTCGTGCTGGCCGTCGCGTACCTCGCGCTCACGACCCTCTGCAGCAGCATCGTGAAGAGCGGCGCGGTCGCGCTGGTGCTGAACATCATGATCCTCTTCGGCATCTGGGCGCTCGCGTTCGTCGGAGAGAACTTCGCGTTCCCCGGCACGGTGAAGGCCGATGACGGAAACCTGCTCGCGCTGCTGCGCACCGAGAGCTGGGCGGCGTACCTGCAGTACTTCTCGGTGTGGCACTACGGACAGGACCTGCTGCACCCTGCCCCGCTGCGCTTCGCCGTGGCGGCGCTCGTGCACCTGGGCTTCGCGCTGGTCTTCCTCGGCCTCGCGCAGCTCGCGCTCAAGAAGAGGGACCTGTGAGCCAGCCCGCCATTCGATTGGAGAAGCTGTCGAAGCACTTCGGCCTCAAGCGCGCCGTCGACGACGTGTCGTTCGAGGTGCAGGAGGGCAACACCTACGGCCTCATCGGGCCCAACGGCGCCGGCAAGACGACGACGTTCTCGATGATGTGCGGCTACCTGTTCCCTACCGCCGGCAGCATTCGCATTCTGGGCGCTGATCCGTTCGAGCCGGGCGCGCTCAAGGGCAAGGTGGGCGTGCTCCCGCAGGACGCGATCCTGCCGCCGCAGTGGCCGGTCGGCGCGCTGCTCACGTACTTCGGTCAGCTCTCGGGGCTGCCGAACGCAGAGGCCGAAGCGAAGCGCGTGCTCGAGCGCGTGCAGCTGCCCGAGACGTGGAACCTGTACGCGAACCAGCTCTCGCACGGCATGGCCAAGCGCGTGTCGATGGCGCAGGCGCTGATGGGCAGCCCTCCGGTGATCTTCCTCGACGAGCCGACGGCCGGCCTCGACCCGAAGATCGCCGCCTCGGTGCGCAGCATCATTCGCGAGCTGAAGGGCAACCACACCGTCGTCGTCTCGAGCCACAACCTGCAGGAGCTCGAAGAGCTCTGCGACGCGTCGGCGATTCTCGACAAGGGCAAGCTCGTCAGCGCCGCGACGATGGCCGATCTCACCGGCCGGCTCGCCGAGTTCCGGGTGCAGATCGCCAAGGGCGAAGTGCCGCTGCTCGAGGTGAAGGCGCAGTCTGGCGTGAAGGACGCGCGCCTCGAGCCGAACAAGGTGCTGTGCGTGACGTTCGACGGGCAGGCGGTCGAGCCCGAAGAGATCATCACCCGCGTCGTCGGGCTGCTCGCTCAGCGCAACGTGCTCTTCCTCACCGTGTGGCTCGGCAAGAAGCTCGAAGAGAAGGTGCTGCAGCTGACGTAGGACCAGATTCGCCTCGGCATTTGTGCCCGCGCGCAAAACCCGGGGTTCTGCAGACGTCCTGTGGTCGAGGCTCCATGCGCGCTCTTGTCGTCGTCGGTCTTCTGTTGTCGTTCGAGTTGGCCTGCAGCCCACCGGTTCAAACGCCACGCTGCTCGGCGGAGACCTGCAGCGGGTGCTGTGACTCGGCTGGAACGTGCCAGGCAGGCGTCACAGTGGACGCCTGCGGAACACGCGGAGCGAGCTGCACCTCGTGTCAGGGCTCCCAGGTCTGCGCGCTGGGCTTCTGTTCCGGCTTCGGCACGGGCGGCGGCACGGCAACTGGCGGCGGATTCACCTCGGCTGGCGGGTCTGCGTCGGCTGGCGGTTCCGCATCGGCCGGCGGTTCTGCATCGGCGGGTGGTTCCGCATCCGCAGGCGGCTCCGCATCGGCAGGCGGTTCTGCGTCGGCAGGCGGTTCCGCATCGGCAGGCGGTTCAGCATCGGCAGGCGGCTCCGCATCGGCTGGTGGCTCCGCATCGGCTGGAGGCTCCGCATCGGCTGGTGGCTCCGCATCGGCTGGTGGCTCTGCATCGGCTGGTGGCTCCGCGTCGGCTGGTGGATCCGCATCGGCTGGTGGCTCCGCGTCGGCTGGAGGCGCAGCAGCAGGCGGGAGCGCGATGCTCACTCCGTTCGCTGCCGTCGGTCCCCCGCAGGTCGTCATTCCCGGTCGCCCCGCCACGCTCCTCGGAGACACGAGCAGCGGAGAGATGCCGCTCACCTATTCCTGGACGCAGCTGCCGGGCTCGCCCACGGTCACGCTCAGCGACAACAACACCGTCACCGCGCACAGCCCGCGCTTCACGACCCCGACGACGGTCAACGTGTTCGAGTTCTCGCTCGTGGTGACCGACCGCTTCGGCCGCTCGAGCACCAACACCGCCATCGCGCGCGTCGCCGTCGGCTCCACACCGCTCGCGCGCTTCACCCCCGACGGAGGTCTCTACTTCGGCGGGCAGACCGTCACTTTCCAGAGCCAGTCGACGGACGATGGCGGCCTCGCGCTGCGCTACGACTGGACCGGCTCGGGCTTCATCTCGTCCGTCGTGGCCGATGGCGGCCCGACCGCGTACGTCACCTTCGCGCCCGTCACCTTCATGGCGCCCGACGAGCTCGGCACCGTCGACCTGCGCGTGACGAACAGCATCGGCGTGGTCTCAGCGCCGTTCAGCCGAACGTTCATCGTGCGCGGCGGAAACCCGAACAACTGGAGCATCGACGCAGGCAACACCATGAGCATCGCCGTCACGGCGCCTCCGCAGCTGTACACGCTCTTCGGCAGTGTGACGCCAGCGACAGCCACGCCGATGGTGTCGTGGAGCTGCAACCCGCCGCTGCCGCTCACCAACACCAACTCGCTCGGGCCGCAGTTCGTGGCGCCGGTCATCTCGGGCCCGACGCGAACGTTCACCTGTTCGATGACGGCCCTCGGCATGCCGCCGCTCAGCCCGACGATGTTGACGACGAACGTCGCGGTCACCCTGCGCGACGCCATCGATCCCGAGCTGCTGTCGACCGGAATCAAGAACGGTCGCATGAGCCCGTTCGGTTCGGTGCTGCGCTTCTCCGAGCCCATCGAGGACGTCGCGTCGAGCTCGGGCGGCTGCTCCCTCACCGTTTCATACGCGCCTCGACTCGAGGCGTGGGGCAGCAACGCCATTCTCGCGCCGCGCAGCCGCCTGCCGACGGGCTCGCTGTGCAGCTTCAGCTCCACCATCACCGACAAGGCAACCCCTCAGCGGACCACCAATGGTGTGCAGCTCACAGGGCCCGGAACGGTGCTGATCGAGCCGGAGTGGGTGGGCCCGTGGGTCTCGACCACCGACTTCGAAGACCCGCGGCCGGTCATCGCGACGATGGGGCCGTTCCCGAAGGAAGAGCTCGCGCGCTGGAACCCGCCACAGCCTGCAGTGCAGGCGTTCGAGATCGTCGGGCGTGAAGGAACGAACTTCATTCATTCCCTCGAGCTCGACCCGCTGGTGCCCGACGCAGGCTGTGGGGCCGCGTGTGTCTTGAACTTCCAGTCGCAGCCCATGCCGCAGCTCACGCCCGGGCTGAATGCGCCCTCAGGGCATCGGGCCTTCTTCGCTGGCGGCTCGCTGTTCGTGACGCTCGAGGGCGGTGATGGTGGCGTTCAGGGAGACCTCGTCACCCAGCGAAGCCGCGCGGGCGTGTGGCAGGCACCGACGCGCATGACGGGCGCTCCCCTTCAGATCAACGACTCGTGGGGCCAGGTGCGGGTCGATGGCGGCACGGCGATCCTCGAGACGTGGGACGCGGTCGGCAACACGTTCGTCGGCAACTCGCTGCTCTCGAACACGCTCGTCGATCCTTCGACGGCGTCTGGCTCGCCCTTCTATCTCTCGATCGTGACCGGGCCCACGCGCACCCTGACCGCGTTCCAGCGCTCGGGCGTGAACTGGATTCCGCAAACGACGCCCGCCGTCACCAACGTCGTGCGCGTCGCAGCCCTCGAATCTGCGCCGCCAAGCTGCGCGGGCTGTGGACCCGACCTGCCGTACGTCGTGGTCGAGCGGTCGACGACTCCGCAGCTGCAGCTGCTTCGTATCGACAACTTCGGCCAGACGACGACGACCCTGGTCTCGGCGAGCACGCAGGGGTGGGCCTTTGCGTCACGTGGCGGGTTGTTGCTGTTTGCGTTCTCGCTCAATGGAGACGTGCGGCTTTCGGTGGCGCCGGTCATCAGCGGAATCTCGTTCAGCGATTTCGGTGGGCCGCCACGGCCTGGGTTCCCGACGCCTCCGGTGCCGCTCGATCTCGACGTCCTGTGTGAAGCGGCGTACCCGAACTTCGCGTTCATCGAAGACGCACTGGTGATCACCTGGCAGGAGCGCTGCGCACCAGAGACGCGGTGGAAGATCGCCGCCCGTGTGATCCGCTGATCAGAAGCGGCAGACTTGCGGGTCGCCTGGTCCCGGCCGGTTCGGCAGCGGCGTTCAGCCAGATCAGCCCAGCGGGTTGAAATACAGCGCGTCGAGGTCGAGCTCGATGCCGAGCGCCGGGAGCGGAACCTTCTGGCCCGGCCCGTACGGCGTCATCAGCCACGAAGCGCCGGCGCCGCGCGAGAAGACCTCGACTCGACGCTCCTTCTGCGAGAGCAGCACGTAGTCCTTCAGCGACTCGAGGTGCTGGTAGTGGGCGAACTTCTCGCCGCGATCGCTCGCTTCGGTCCCGGGCGAGAGCACCTCGACGATGACGACAGGGTTGACGATCGTGTTCTCATCGTCGGGGTCGGTGATCAGCTTGCCGCAGACCACGAAGGCGTCAGGGTAGGTCGAGCGATTCGTTGCACGGACGTGCACTCGCACGACCGAGCTCATCACCACGCACGGTCGTTCCTTCAGCGCCGAGCCCAGGGCACCCGTCATGTTCGCGACCAGGCGACCATGCTCCGGAGTGCCTCCCGCCCTCGAACGGACTTCGCCAGCCAGATACTCGTGCCGCTCGTCGCTGTTCCTCTCGAACTCGACGAACGCGCTCCAGGTCAGCAGCGGCGGTGGGGTCGCGAAGGCCATGACCCATCGTACTCACCGCAGCGGCACCATCGTCCACGCCTCGGCGCCAGCGGGCGCGCAGCACTCCGTCGAGTTCGCTTCGCCGTACACCTGCCACGTCACCGACTCGCCATTCCCCGCAGCGCCACAGCCTCCGACGATGTCGATGATGGTGGTGAACCGGCTGCCCTCGGTCGGCGTGCCTGGCCCGTAGTAGTAGCCGATGACGTCACCGTTCGAGTCGCCCGTCATGCCGCGCACCCAGTTGAAGCCCCAGCGCGGGTCTCTCGCGCGCAACGCCCGCACGACGATCTGCAGGAAGTCATCTTGATGCCGGTCGCAGTTGTAGAACTCGGTCGGGTGCTGCGCCGCGAGCTGTTGAATCAGCGCTGACTCGTTCGGCGGCGTGCGCGAACCCATGCAGTAGTTCGTCGAGAACGTGTCGCCACACGAGCCAGCCGCGGAGCCACCGCCTGCACCGCCACCACCCGTTCCTCCGACGACGCCGGTGTTCAGCAACGTCCACGCCTTCGCGTCGACGCCCACGGTACCGGTTGGCTGGCAGCAGCGGCCGACGTCACTGTCTTGCGGAGCGACCAGCCGCCACGTCGCCGTACGCGCGCCAGTGGGAGCTGGCGTCTCGCAGTTGCTGACGATCTCCACGAGCATCGTGAGGGCGCTGCCTTCGCTCGGGGCACCACTGCCGTAGAAGTAGCCGATGACGTTGCCGTTGGTGTCGCCGGGCGTGCCGCGGACGAGGTTGTTGCCCCAGCGTGGGTCTCTCGCGCGAAGGGCGGCCAGCGCGATTCGTTTGAACTCGTCGTTGTGACGCGCGCACCGGTTCAGCTCGTTCGGGTACTGCGCGGCGAGCTGCGCGATGAGCGTGCTCTCGTCGGGAGGACGCCCGAGTCGTGGTGCCGCGGAGCAGAACGAGAACACGTCGCTCGACATGCAGGCGCCCGGACCGGTCGTCGGAGCGCTGCCTCCACCGCTCGCGAGGCCTCCGCCACTCGCGACACCTCCGCCGCTCGCGACACCTCCACCACTCGCGACACCTCCGCCGCTCGCGACACCTCCACCGCTCGCGACACCTCCACCGCTCGAGACACCTCCGCCACTCGCGACACCACCCGCAGCTCCGCCACCGGCGTTCACCATCATCGTGCGCGTGACGTTGGCGAGCGCGGCGTCACTGCGGCACTGGCCAGCCGAGAGCTGCACTTCGAACGCGAGCGACGACGGAAACTCCACCACCGGAACGCGCAGCGCGAAGCGCCCATCGCGGCAGGCGGCGCGTTGACTGCCCTGCTCGGTGTGGCCCGAGCCGGTGACGCTCCACTCGAGCTCGTGTCCCTCGACTGCGCCCGAACAGGAGCCGGTCGCCGTCAGCACCGCCGCGCCCTCCGGCAACGTCCACGCGGGTGCATCGAAGGCGACCGCGAGCGCTTCACACTCGGTCACCGAGAGCTTCGCGTTGCCACCACACCCGAGGAGGAGCAGCAGGCCCGTCGTCGCCAGAGTTCGCATGCGGCGCCTGCAGAGCACCGACAGTGCCAGCCGACCCCATGGCACGCAGACCACCGACATTGCTGGAGCGAGACCGTGAAGTGGGTGAGATCAGTCGTGGTCGACCACCGCGGCACGCATGCTCCACCCGCGCCGGTTGGTGTTGACAGTTCGGCTCAGGGAACGCGCAGCCGCACGCCACCGGTCGCGGTGAACGTCGTGGCATCGCCGCGCATCGTGTTGACGAACAGGTGCTGGCCGCCAATCTGCCCAAACGCTCCGAGCCAGGGCAGGAAGAGGAACTCGCCACCGCCCGCACCACCGATGCCGAACCCGACGCCGCCGTTCCGGAAGAGCAGCGGCAGATGGGCCTCGATGAAGACGTTGAAGCGCGGCAGCACCGGCACCACGAACGCGCCGCGAGGCACCACGCCAAAGTACGCGGGGAAGCGCGCGTACAGGCCGAGGCGCAGGTAGCCCCACTCGAAGCCGCCGCCGAGCTCCATCGCACCGGTCGGTGGAATACCCGCCTGGGCCGAGACGTCGAGCACTCCGCGAACGTCGCCGTAGCCGCGCAGCGCCTTCTGCTCGGGCTGAATCGGCACCAGCACGGGCGGCGGCGCCTGGCCCTGCACGAACTCGAAGCGAATCTCCTTCTTCGGTTTGATGACGAGCTCGACCGGCGTCATCGGCCCATCACCCCAGCGCGCCTCGAGGCGGTGTTTGCCGATGGGCGCCTGCACCGTCTGCGGCGTCACGCCGGCGTTCTTCGAGTCGAGGAACAAGCTCGCGCCGGGCGGCGTGGAGTTCACGATGAGCGTCGCGGTGAGCCGCGTTCGAACGGCGTCGAGCAGCTTCACCACCGTCGGGTCGACGCGCGCGGGGTCGAGTGAGGCGTCGGGGTTCGACTCGAGCGCCAGCGCGAAGGCGTCTTCCGCGCGAATGAAGTCCTGGCGCGCCGAGAAGCACTGCCCGCGAAGCAGGTGCACCTTCTCGAGCACCGCGGGCTCCCGCTCGTCCTGCGCGGCGGCGTCGAGCTGCTTGAGCGCGCCTTCGAAGTCACCCTGGTTGAACAGCTTCTGACCCTGCTCGAAGCGCGTGCCCTTCCCTGACGAGGCGGGGGGAGCAGCGAGCGCGAGGGAGAGCAGAAAGACGCCGAGCGACATGGGCGCGGTGGAATGCGCCACATTTTCGCCGCCCAGTCACCAGAAAGGTCACTCGATGCCCTTCACGACGGGCTGCGCACGGCACAACTCCGAGTCGGGCGTGGCGACCATCTGCCCACCTGCGCGCACCTCGAGCCGGCCGACCCCTTCGACGTTGCGGACGAAGAGCGAGCCGTCGAACGCGGAGTCTCCCACCAGCTCGAGGTCGCTCTGCGGCGCGTACAACGAGCCGACGACGCGCTGCCCGCCGACGAACGACAGCTTGCGCTCGCCTGCGACGTACACGCGCACCGAGCCCGGCGAAGCGCCGTCGCCGAACGAGGAGTCGCCGACGAGGTCGAGATTTCCGTCGACGTACAGGTCGAGCGTGCTGCCGGGCGTGAGCTTGAGCGCCGTCTTGCCCACCGACTCGAAGTCGCCCTTCACGTACATCGCGACGGCGCCGTCGATGGTGACCGTGTGGGCGCCGACCGTCTGCACGCGGTCGAAGACGTAACTGCCACTGCCGAGGGTGACCTCGTGCGCTCCGACGCTCTCGTGGAGCGACAGGCCCGCAGCGGCGTTGTCGTTGCGCTCGATGGCGGTGGCCATGATGGTCGCGAGGTCGAGACGCTGCGCTGCACCGCAGGCACAGGGAGGACCGCTCAGTGGAGTGACCGCTCCCTTCGCGCCGACGTTCGCCTTGCCAGTCCATGTTTCGGCTTCGGGTGTGCGGAGCGTGCCCTTCACGGTCAGCTGACCGACCCCCGAGACACCGCTGACGGCAGCGAGGTCGCCGTTCACCATCACGTCGCCGACACCATCGACTCGGCCGTTGGTGGAGAGGTTGCCGCCGACGTCGAGCGCTCCGACGCCACTGACGCCGCTGTACGCGATGACGTCACCCGAGAACTGGTGCGTGCCGACGACGTCGAGGCTGCCGTTGAGCTGCGCGGCTCCGCCTTCGACCCACGCGCCTTCACCGACTGCGAGGTAGTCGCCACACAGGCACATGGCCGCGCCGAAGACCTGCTTCGCGGGAGAGGCCGGACACGAGAGCACCGCCGCGCGAGCCGTCATCGGGTTCTGCGGCCACTCGCTCTTCGGCGCGCCACAGCCCACCAGCACCAGCATCGTCAGAAGGCTCGTTCGCATGTCTGCTCCTCGTTGGGGTTCGAGGAGTGAGTTCGCACGCGGCATGCCCGGTGGAACTGCGCGGGACGATTGGCGTCCGGGAGGCCGATGGAGCCCGATGGCGCTGGCGTGTTCGGGGCCAGTGTCCTGTCGACCGGTCACTTCGAGGCTCGACTTCTCGGCCCGCTCTGCGTGAGCTGTCGCCATGCGCGTGCTGGTCGCGGCGTTTGGAACCCGGGGAGACGTTCAGCCGGCGATGGTGGCGGCGCGAGCGCTCCAGGTCGCGGGCCACACCTGCGACATCTTCGTTCCCCCGAGCAGCATCGAGTGGGTGCGCAGCCTCGGCTTGAACGCGACAGCCATCGGCATCGACTACGCGGCCGTTTCACGCGCAGCCGCGGAGGGACGATTCATCGACCTGCTCCGCACGCTGCCGATGCTCAGGAGCGAGATCGACACGCAGGTCGACGCGATGCACGAGGTGGTGAAGCACTGCGACCTGGTGCTCGGCTGCTCAGTGTTCGCAGGCGGGCGGCTGTTGTCAGAGCTGCGCGGCGTGCCGTATCGCTTCCTCGCGCTCTCGCCGTTCATCATTCCGTCACCGCAACACCCTGCTCCGTTTCTGCGCTCTCAAACGCTGCCGACGTGGGTGAACCGGCTCAGCTGGCGCTTCAACGAGCACCTGTGGGCCGCGTTCATCAAGGGGCCGCTCAATCGACGTCGTCTCGCGATGGGGCTCGCGAAGGTGCCAACCGTGTGGCCGCAGCTGCTCGCCGACGTCACGTATCTCGCGGCCGAACCGACGGTGTTTCCTGCGCCCCCGCAGCTCGCTCCGACGCGCGAGCTTCACCAGCTCGGAGCCCTCTTCCTCGACGAGCCGAACGCCGCACTGTCACCGAAGGTCGAGGCGTTTCTGAGCGCGGGCCCGCCGCCCATCTTCCTCGGCTTCGGGAGCATGTCGGATCCGAACCCGAAGAAGACGGCTGCGGCGATCGCCGAGGGAGCGAAGCTGGCTGCCACCCGCGTCATCGTCTCTCGCGGCTGGGCGGGCTTCGAGCTGCCTGATGACGACCATCTCTGCGTCGTCGGTGACGAGCCGCATCACCTGCTGTTCCCTCGCTGCGCGGCGGTGGTGCATCACGGCGGCATCGGCACCACTCACGCGGCTGCACGTGCAGGTGTTCCGCAAGCCGTGATGCCGCACCTGCTCGACCAGTTCTACACGGCGCATCGCGTGTCACTCGCGGGTGTTGGCTTCGGTGTGCCGCGCTACCGGCTCAGTGGGCGACGCTTCGCCGACCTCTTCACCCGATTGCGTGAGTCGCAGTTCATCGACCGTGCGCGAGCGCTGGCTCCAGCAGTCGTGACTGATGCGGCACAGCGGCTGGTCGCGATGGTGGCTCCAACGCAGTGAGCGGAACCGGATAGAGCACGCGAGCTCGATGCCTGAAGAGCCGCTCCTCGTGTTCGAGCACGCCCGCGCGCCGCACCTCACGCCACAGCTCGTTCTCGCGAAACACGTCGTTGCCCTCGCGCACGAACCGATGATTCCGCTCGAAGACGTGGAACTTCTCGGGCCACTTCCGACTGCTGCGCAGCTCGCCCTCGAGCAGCTTGTCGGTCAACCAGAGCCGCACCTGAAACGTCGTGTCGGTGTCGTTGCGAAAGCGAAAGTCGAGGTAGTTGTAGAAGAGCGTCGCGCCGCTCCCGAAGGGCACCACTCGGCCGGAATCGGGGAATGGATCGAGGCTGTGATGGTGGCGCTCCACGACGGTGAGCGGGCTGTGCAGCACCAGCCAGTGGAGCATGTTCGCGAGCTGACACAGGCCTCCGCCGACGCCGGGCTGCGGAACGCCATCACGCAGCTCGAGGCCTTCGACGAAGCCGCGCGCGCGGGTCGGCTCACCGACGAGGTCGTAGAACGAGAACGTCTCGCCCGGCCGCACGACGACGCCTGAGAGGAATGGAATCGCCGTGCGCAGGTTCTGAACCTTGCCGTGCTGCAACGCGAGGTCGACGCCCGGAGCGACGCGGATCAACTTCGACGTGTGTTTGAAGACACGGAACTCGAGCTGCTCCTGCCTCGTTCTCGCCGCGGCGTGGCCACCGAGCCGCTGCTTCACGTGGCGGAGCAGCCGCAACCGCGCGACCGACAACCGATACAGCACCGGATGCCAACGGGATGGAGACATCGGCCTGCACAGTGCAAGCCCTTCGCCGTCAGTTCTCGTAGGCGCCGAGGTCGATGACGCCGTTCGCGCGCGGGTTGCCGGCGAAGTCCGCCGTGCCCTGCAGGTCAGCGCCCCACACCGAGGGACACGTCCAACCCGCCGGGCAGGTGAGCAACGCCGTGCCGCGATTCACGACACTCGCTGCGAGCGCGGAGACGGTGTGCAAGTCGACAGCGACGGCTCCGTTTCGCGGAGTGCCCGGCGTCACGAACGTCGTCGACGCCGCGCCCGTGCGCTCGAGGTTGGTGGTGAACGTCACGCCGCTCGAGGTGCCGCCGCGGTAGTTGCCGCCCAGGTTGTGCACGACGTTGTTCTGGTAGACGGTCGTCGTGATGTGGAACTGCAGCTGAAACTCCACCTCGTTCTCGTACAGCGTGTTGTTGATGATGATGGTGTGGTCGGTGTTGCCGACGGCGTTCGAGTAGCCGCCCACCGACACGCCCGCCTGCGGTGAGTAGTAGACGAGGTTGTCGCGCACGAGCACGTACGAGGACGACTTGCCCGAGTGCTCGCTGGCGATCTCGATGCCGAGGTCGGCGTTGTGAATCACGTTGCGCTCGATGAGCACGTTCTTCCCACCGTCGACGTAGATGCCGTCGGCCGCCTGTTGGCCCATGTACGCCGGGTTGTTGAGCGACGTGATGTTCCACACCTGATTGAGCCGCACGATGCCGTTGCGTGCCTGGTCGGCTGCTCCCGTCGCGGTGCCCTCGAAGCCGATGATGTCGATGCCGATGTTGTCGTTGTCGTGAACGCGGTTGTTCTCGACGAGGAACCCGTCGACGTTGCCGTTGAGCGTGAGCGACTCGCTGCAGCCGGTCCTCAGGTTGTCGACCTCGTTCCCGACGAGCGTGAGGTTGCTGATGCTGACGGTCGAGTTGTCTCCGTACACCGCGATGCCCAACGCGTTGCCGTTGTTGCCGCTGCAGGTCTCGACGGTGGTGACGATGTGGTGCACGTGATTTCCGCTGAGCGTCACGTTCGTCATGCCGCCAGTGAGCTGAATGCCGACCGGCACGTTGCTGTTCGAAGTGCGGAAGTTGCGAACCTCGAGGCCTTCGATGCGCACGTTGCTGCGGTTGGCGATATCGATGAGGCCTTCCTGGCCTGAGGCGTTGAGTCCGGTGCCGTCGATGATGGCTTGTTCTCCCGGGAAGCTGCGGAGCACCACGAGCGCGGCGGTCGGCGACGAGTTGCCGGTGAAGTGCACTTTCTCGGTCCAGGTGCCCGCGCGCAGCGAGATGGTCGTCGACATCGTGGAGCCCGCGACCATCACCGCCTTGCCGATGGTGCGGAACGGCTGCGCCATCGTGCCGGGGTTCATGTCGTCACCTGTCGTCGCGACGAAGAGTTCGCGGCTCGTCGAGACGGTTCCGCCTGCCGTTCCGCCCGCAGTCGAACCGCCCGCAGTCGAACCGCCCGCCGTCGAGCCACCTGCGGTCGAGCCACCTGCGGTCGAACCACCAGCCGTCGCTCCACCAGCCGTCGCTCCACCAGCCATCGAGCCACCCGCGGAGCCACCTCCGTTGACGCCACCCGCGGAGCCGCCTCCGTTGAAGCCGCCTGCCCCACCACCCGACGCTCCGCCCGCGATGGATCCGCCGCCCACGGAGGCTGAGCCGCCTCCAGCGCCTGCGTCTTGCTGACTGACCGGAGCTCCACACCCGACGACGCACACGACAGCCACCAGCAGAGGAGTCTTCATCGGGCGCGGACTCTGGGCCCTCCCCCACACGCGATTCAAGCGCGGCAGAAGAAGCCACGCGGCTCCGGTGCGCGTCGCCCACGTCGGCTTCATGGTGTTCATGTGGACGCGCCGTTCGGGTTGAAGACGTTCGGCCGAACCGCGCAGCAAGCAGAAGACAACAAAGTGCTCGCAGCGAATCAGGGCCTGTACAACGGGCTGCTCGCGGCGCTGCTGGTGTTCGCGCTCGTGCAGGCGTCGATGCCGATGCGGCTCGCGGTGCTGGGCTGCGTGGTCGTCGCCGGCTACGGAGCCGCCACCGCAAAGAAGTCGATTCTGTTCATTCAGGCGCTCCCCGCGGCGCTGGCCATCGGCGCGTCGATCGCAGGTTGACGTTCAGGGACAGGCAGGACCACCCGGCGCGCCAAGCTGTTCCCACACGCCCGCGGGCAATTGCCCCACGTCGGGCTTCATGCAGCTCTCGTCGCGATACGTCTGGTTGCCGTTCGAGTCGGTGACGACGAGCTCGACGAAGTTCCAGCCGTCCGCCACGCACTTGCCGTCGGGCGCGATGAGCCGAAGCCCATCGAGGTACTTCAGCTGCGCCGCGTTGAGCTCTGCGCGGGACAAACCGACGCACGTGCTCCACGAACTCGGCGGTCTGACGTAACCGCCCTGTTGCGTGATGCGCAGGCTCGAGCTGTTCGCGAACCAGACGGGCGAGCCCGGAGCCCCGGTGCCACAGCCAGCGAGCACGAACAGCACGAGCGCGAGTCTCATGGCGAGAGATCGATCTTCACCACCACCGGCTTCCCACCCGCAGCGACGAGCACCCGACGTTCCTGAATTCGGAAGCCCGGCCGCTCGACGCGCACCTGATATCGGCCCGCGGGCAAGTCGAGCAGCAGCGGCGTTCGTCCACGCGGCACACCATCGATGCTCACCTGCGCCCAGTACGGCTCGCCCGCGTGCATCGTGATGACGTTCAGCTTTCCTTTTCGTTTCGGCGCCGCGACGTACGTTGGCCGTCCACCATCGCTCACAGCCTCGACCAGCACGCCCGCGTCGGCGTCATCATCCTCGCCACCATCGAGCACTGCTTCGACCAGCGCGCTGCCGGCATCCTCATCTCCGGCATCGACCACCGCGACCACGACCGACGGAACGCCCGCGTCGACGACGGCGATCGGATCCTTCGGGTCGACCTTCGTCTCCCACGGCCGCCACAACGCGATGCCCACCGCCACGATGGAGATGATGGACAACACCACCATCGGCAGCCGGCTCGGACGCACGCCGTTCGCGACGACCTCTCCCGTCATCGGACCAACAGCGACAGGCTCAGGCACGACGACCGGCTGCAGCCGTGGAGAGCTCGTGCTCGGCGACAGGCTCTCGAGCACCTTGAGCCCCGAGCCGGTGATGGTCGCGACCGCAGGCGGAGGACTCTTCGGTGCCGCCTGGTGCCCACCTGAATCGCGGTACGCGCGCTCGAGCGCCTTCACCAGGTCTTGCCCCGAGTAGTAGCGGTCGTCGGGCTTCTTCGAGAGCGCCTTCTTCACCACGTCGGCGACGGCCTTCGGAATCCACGGAGCGCGATCGAGGATCTCGGGCGGCGGCGAGTGCGCCTGCATCTGAATCAGCCGCAGCTCACTGTCGGCCTCGAAGGGCAACGTGCCCGTCAGACACTCGAACAACACGACCGCGAGCGCGTAGAGGTCGACGCGGTGGTCGACGTCCTTGAGGCCCATCGCCTGCTCGGGCGCCATGTAGTGCGGCGTGCCCATCACCATGCCGGTGCGGGTGAGGCTCGCGTTCGCCTTGCGGCTGCGCAGAATGCCGAAGTCGAGAATCGTCGCGTGCCCCTCGGCCGAGAGGAAGATGTTGCCCGCTTTGATGTCGCGGTGAATGAACCCCCGCTGGTGGATGTAGTCGAGCCCCGCCGCGAGCTGCTTCATCAGCTTGAGCGTCTCGTCGCTCGTGAAGCCGCCCTTCTGCCGCAGCACGCCCGCGAGCGTGTCTCCCTGCAACAGCTTCATCACGATGAAGGGCCGCGTCTCGCTGCGGCCGACGTCGTAGATGGGCACGATGTTCGGGTGGTCGAGGCTGGCCGTCAGCTTCGCTTCGCGCTCGAACCGCTCGACGACCTCGGCGTCGTTCACCAGCGTCGACGCCAGCATCTTCACCGCGACTTCACGGTCGAGCTCGCTGTCGTGCGCGATGAAGACGGTGCCCATGCCGCCTTCGCCAATCTTCTGTCGAAGCTGGTAGCGGCCCGCGAGCTTCTCGGCGCTCGCGATGGGCAGCAGCGAGCGCGTGTCTTCCACCTGCGGCAGGTTGCGCGCCGAGTTCCGCTGACTGACGGCGGTGCTGGGGCCCGAGAGGTGCAGCCTCGGCTCGGGCGTCGCCTGCGCGGGCACAGCAGCAGCAGCCACTGGCGTTCCGCACGCAGGGCAGGCCTGTGCATCAGGTGGGAGCGGAGTTCCGCAGGTGAGACACGTCACACAAGGCTCGAGTCGAGAAAACGAGTGTACCCCTAACCTCCACGCAGAAACCCGTGAAAGGCGCGCGCGCCCATGGCTACACTCCGCGCGCGTTTCTTCCATGGCTGGCTCGCCCGTTCAGGCCGTCGAGGTGCCCAGCCGGCGCTTCGGCCGCTACATCATCCGCTCGCGCCTGGGCCAGGGGGGTATGGCCGAGGTGTTTCTGGCCGAGGCGGTCGACGAGAAGGGCGATCAGCTGAACGTCGCGCTGAAGCTGATGCGCAAGGGCATGCCCGAAGACAAGTTCGCCGACGAGGCCGACTTGATGGGCCTGCTCTCCCACCCGAACCTCGTGCGCATGATGGAGGTCGGCAACGCGTTCGGCCGCCCGTACATCGCCATGGAGTTCCTCATCGGCGGCGATCTGCGCGAGGTGATGGACGCGCACCAGCGGCAGACGAAGGGCTTCCCGCTCGGCATCGGCGTGCACCTGTGCATCGAGGTGCTGCGCGCGCTCGCGTACTTTCACACCGCCACGACGCGCACCGGCACGCCGCTGAGCCTCGTGCACTCCGACGTGAACCCAGCGAACGTCTTCTTCTCGGGCGCGGGCGACGTGAAGCTCGGAGACTTCGGCGTCGCGAGCTCGGGCCACATCGACATCGGGCCTGGTGACGGCATCGCGGCGGGCAAGCTGTCGTACCTGTCTCCCGAGCAGACGCGCGGTGAGCCGCTGGGGCCGGCGAGCGACTTGTGGGCGGTCGGCGTGATGCTCCACGAGCTCATCGTCGGCTACCACCCGTTCCAGAAAGAGGGCGCGAGCGAGCAGGAGATGATGCAGCTCATCCGCCAGGCGAAGCTGAACATTCCCGACTACGTCGACAAGCCGCTCGCGCAGGTGCTGCAGAAGGCGCTCGCTCCCGACTTGCGGCAGCGCTACCGCTCGGCGGGAGAGTTCGCAGGCCCGCTGTTCGCGTGGGCGCTCGACCGCAATCAGCTGCCGACGAACAAACAGGTGCAGGAGTGGCTCGAGTCGGTGCTCGGTCTGCTGGTCTGAGTTCATCGTCGTGAGAGTGGAGACCCCCGTGCGTCGAGCGCTCGTCGTCGTCGCTGCCAGTGTCTGGTGTTGTGGTGCTCCCGTGATGGAGGCTGACGCGGGCGCGTTCGGCGGTGGTTTGACGGGAACCGGCGGAGGCGTCGCAGGAACGGCAGGCGGCATCGCGGGAACTGGCGGTGGCGTGACAGCCGGTGGCTCAGCGAGCATCGACGCGAGTGTCGAGGTCGACGCGGGTACGCCCGACGCTGGAGCCGCGACTGACGCGGGCCGCATGGACGCGGGCGTGATGATGGACGCGGGCTTTCCACGCGTCGACCGCACCGCGCCACAGCTCTTCCAGTTTCAGTTTCGTCCCTCGGCTGCCGACGCCGACGCAGGCCGGGTCGACGCCACACAGCTCGCCGCCCTCGACACCCGCGTCACGCCGCGTGGGCAGCTCGTCGTGTACCTGCACGGCGCCGGCGTCCCCACGACCTGCGGCTCGACGACGCACAACGCGCTGCTCGCCTCGTGGGGCTACCACGTCGTCAGTCCCTGCTACCTCTCGGACTACGGCGTGGGGAATTGCGGTAACGACATCGGCGGCTGCCGGCTCGAGGCCTTCGACGGCGTCGACCGCACCACCGTCATCGACGTGAAGCCCTCCGAGAGTATCGAGGTGCGGGTCGTGCGAATGCTCGAGCGCCTCGCCACGCTGAACCCGCAAGGCGATTGGCGCTGGTTCATCGTGAACGGCAAGCCGCGATGGGACGCCATCGTCATCTCGGGCATCTCTCACGGCGCCAGCAGCGCGGGGCTCATCGGTCTCAACCGCAGCGTCGCGCGAGTCGTCATGTTGTCGGGCCCGCTCGACACGAACCAGGCGTGGCTCGCGCAGCCGTCGCTCACGCCGCGCGACCGCTTCTGGGGCTTCACGCATCAGCGCGACCCGCAGCACCCGGGCCACCTCGCGGCGTTCACGACGATGCTGGTGCCGGGCGCTCCCGCGAACGTGGACGTGACGACGCCTCCGTATGGAGCGTCACACCGGCTCTTCACCAACGCCGACGCGGGAGATCCGCACGGCTCCACGCAGGCCGGTGGTGGAAGCCCGCGGCTGCCCGACGGTGGCGCACGGTTCCTGCCCGTGTGGGAGACGCTGTACCGCGATTGAGCCACGGCGACAGGGCGCGACGAAACGCGTCTCCCCAGAGGGACTGCGTCAAGACGCTCAGGACGAACACCATCGCCACACCGCAGAGGAAGAGCGCGAGCCGCTTCATGACCTGATGTGTGTCACGACCCGAACGAGCTGCGTCATCGGGCAGGGAACCGATGCGTGGCGCGACGGGTAGAGTGCAGCCATGTCGCCCTCCCGCTTCGTGAACCTCGACGCCGCGAACGAGAAGTTCGGCCGCCACCGCGTCGCCCGCATGGGCCACTTCCTCGAGCAGGGAGACCCGCTCGCCGACGCCGCCGTCATCGAACTCGCCGCGCGCCCGAAGCCCGAGCAGGACATGTTGATGAAGGCGCTCCTCGACGGTGACGTCGCGAAGCTGCCTCCCGCGCTGCAGACCTTCGAAGCCTCGCTCTCGGCCACGCCGCTGTGGGTCGACCGCGCGCGTGGTGACAAAGGTGGAGAGCTGCTGCTCCGTCACGGTTTGCTCTCCGGCCTCGCGTTGGCCTTCAAGTCGCTCGCGCTCGGCTACTGCAGCCCGGCTGGCAACAAGCCGCTCGCGTTCTCGGCGCGCCTCACCGAAGACACCTCACGCCGCCTGGGAGAGACCGCGAAGTTCGTCGAAGCGGTCTCGCTCCCGCGCGGCATGGAGCGCCACGGTGAGGGCTTCGCAGCGACGGTGAAGGTTCGGCTCATGCACGCGCGCGTGCGGGTCGGGCTCACCCGCTCCACGAAATGGAGCCACGCCGACTGGGGCCTGCCCATCAACCAGTACGACATGGCCGGAACGATTCTGCTGTTCTCGTTGCTCCTCGTCGACGGGCTGCGCCAGCTTGGCGTCTCGGTGTCGAAAGAAGAAGAGACCGACGTGCTGCACCTGTGGCGTCACGTCGGCACGGTGATGGGCGTCGACCACGAGCTGCTCGCCGCGACGCGCGAAGAAGGCGACACCATCTGGGGTCTCATTCAAGACACGCAGGCCCTGCCCGACGAAGACTCCCGCCGCCTCACGCACGCGCTCATCGACAGCGCGAAGGCCCGCGGCGCTCCCGACCTCTACGTCTCGTTCACCGCCGCGCTCTGCAGACACTTCGTCGGCGCGCGCCTGGCTGATGCGCTGCACCTGCCGAAGAACGCGTGGGTCATCGCGCCCGCCGTGGTGCGCACGTTCATTCGTCCCGTCGAGGTCGCGATTCGCGCGCTGCCCGGTGGCCGTGGCGCGGCGCTCAAGGTGGGCATGCTGTACTGGAAGCGCACCACTGAGGTCGGGCAGGGGCACCTCACCAACTTCCCGCTGCCGTCGGTGGAGCGCTTCGAGGCCCGATGAGTCGTCGGTCTCAGTTGGCGTCGCCCGGCAACTTCCCGCTGCCGGCGAGGTCGTAATAGGTCTTCAGCGGCCCGAAGATGGCTCCGAGCAGCGAGTCGACCAGCACCAGCAACGCGAGCGCGCCCACGACGCCGACCGCCACGAGCACCAGCAGCCGCACGGCCCGAATCGTGTCTTCGTGAACCTCGGGCGCGAGCCGTTTCAACGTGTCGTCGAGCGTGCCCGTGTGCTCGGCGATGCCCAGCTGCGAGAGGGTGTTCCGGTCGAACAAAGGCACTGCGCTCAACGCCTCGAAGAGCGTGCCGCCCGCGCGCATCTTCGCCACCGCGCTCTCGGCCAGCGCCATCAGCGACGGGCGAGACGTCGACATGATGGCGACCCGCACCGCTTTGGCCACCTCGAGCCCCGCCGACAGACTGAGGCCCAGGGTGAGCAACGCGCGGGAAGCGGCGAGCGAACGCAGCGCTCCACCCACGCCGGGCAGTCGCAGCACGAACGAATCCCACGCGACCTCGGCCTTCAACGCGGCCACCACCACCGGCGTCATCACGATGGTCGTCACGACGGCGATGGCCGCCATCAGCCCGGGAAGCAGGCCCGCCAGATACGCGCCTCCGACGCCGCCCAACGACTTCACGCCGCTGCTGCCCACGCGAACGAGCGGCGCGAGGAAGATGACGAGCCCCAACAGGTACGCCGGCCAGATGGAGGCGGTGAAGGCCTTCCACCGCAGGCGGCGAACTTCTTCGAGGTGCTTCGCCAGCGCCGACAACACCACGTCGAGCGAGCCCGACTGCTCTGCCGCCGACAGGAGCTCGAGCTGATCAGCCTCGAAGAGCGCCGGCTGCGACCGCAGCGCCTCGCCCAACGTCTTCCCCGACGCGACCAGCTTCGCCACCTGCGAGAGCCCCTGCGCGAACGCTTCGTCGGGCGCGTACGCTCGCAGCTGCACGAAGGCCGTCGGCAACGGCACCGCAGCGCGCACGAGCGCGTGGAACTGCCGGAAGAAGACCTCCTGCTTCCGCACCCGCGTCCATTGGCTGATCAGGTTCTTCGACCAGAGCGACACCCAGGAAGCATCGCGTGGAACCGCTGATGACGCTGAAAAAGAAGGCGGCCCGGTACAGAAAGTACCGAGCCGCGGGTCTTCTCAGACTGCCAGCCCGACGAGGCTGCTGAAGTGGTGGGGGGGAACCTCCTTCAACCTCGAATTCGTCGAGCCGTATGGAGGCTTAGCGAGTGTCATGCCAAGCCGACTCTGACCTGAATTCAGAATGTTAGGAGTTCTCCCATGCCCACGAGGGTTTCACGCCTGCAACGAGGGGCTTTCATCCCTGCAAAACACGAGGAAATTCATTGGTTTCAGGTGTCATTCAACTTCGAATGATCCGCTGACCCGAGTCGACCTCAGCTCGCGTCGGGAGGCGGTTCGCCTGAGGTCTTGAGCCCCAACCGCTTCATCTTGCGCCACAACGTGGTGGTGGAGACCCCGAGCACCTCGGCGACACGGCCCAGATCAGGCAGCCGCTCGAGGGCCACCTGAATCGCGCGACGCTCGGCCTCTGTGACGGCGTCAGCCAGCGTGACGATGCCGGCAGAGCTGAAAGGAATGGGTGAGGCAGGCGTGTCGGCACCCCTCGCCTTCTTGAGGGGAAAGTCCTCAGGGAGCAGGTCGTCACCTTCGGCCAGCGCGGCAGCCTGCTCGACGAGGTTCTCGAGCTCGCGCACGTTGCCGGGGAAGCCGTAGCCCATGAGGTGCTCGATGGCGGCCTGGGTGATGCGGCGCGGGCGACGGTTGCGCGCGTTCGCCCGCTCGAGGAAGTGGTGCGCGAGCAGCGGTACGTCTTCGAGCCGCTCTCGCAGCGGAGGCACCTTCAGCGTGACGACGGCGAGCCGGTAGAACAGGTCTTGCCGGAAACGCTTCTCGGCGACGTCGAGCTCGATGTCGCGGTTCGACGCCGCCACCACGCGCACGTCGACGGTGATGCTGGTGTTCTCTCCGACGCGGCGAATCTCGTGCTCCTGCAGCGCGCGCAGCAGCTTCGACTGGAACGCGCCGCTCGTCTCGGTCACCTCGTCGATGAACAACGAGCCGCCGTGCGCCTCTTCGAACAGGCCGCGACGGGCCTTCACGGCGCCGGTGAACGCGCCCTTCGCGTGACCGAACAGCTCGCTCTCGAGCAGGCTCTCGGTGATGGCCGCGCAGTTGACGGGAACGAACGGCGCCTTGTTGCGCGACGACAGCGCGTGAATGGCGCGCGCGACGAGCTCTTTGCCGGTGCCCGACTCGCCCTCGATGAGCACGGTCGCGTCGCTGGTGGCCACGCGCGAGATGCGGGTGGTGAGGTCGCGCATGGCGGCGCTCTTGCCGACGAGGGCGGTGAGGCCGTGGCGCTCCTTGAACTCGCCCGCGAAGGTGTCGACGGTGCTGATGAGGCGTGCGCGCTCGAGGGCCTTCTGCACGCGGTAGACGAGCTCGCCGTCTTTGAAGGGCTTGGTGATGTAGTCGTACGCGCCCGAGCGGATGGCCTCGACGGCCGTCTCGATGCTGCCGTACGCCGTCATCACGATGACCTGCAGCGAGGGCGCGTTCTCGAGCGCCTTCTTGAGCAGGGCGAGCCCATCCATCGGCTCCATCTTCAAGTCGGTCAGCAGCAGGTCGTACGAGCGCTGGGCCAGCAACGCGAGGGCCTCTTCACCGCCGCCCGCCTCGTCGACCGAGAAGCCCTCTGCGCGCAGGAGCAACGCGGTGGTCGCGCGCATGTTCCGCTGGTCGTCGACGACGAGCAGGCGGCCTCTGGTGTTCTCGGCGTTGAGCGCGGGTGCGTCCACACGAGTGCCTTAACTCCGCCGCTCACGTGAGTCGATGGCATCGCAGAGACGATGTGAGACACTCCGAGCCCTCGCATGCAGCGGCTGGGTCGGTACGAACTCCTCGGGCGATTGGGACGCGGCTCGACGGCAGAAGTCCTCGCGGCCCAGCTGACGGGTCCGGGCGGGTTCGTTCGCCGCGTGGCCATCAAGCGCATGCACCCCGAGCTCGCGCAGAGCCCACGTTTTCGTGAGCTGCTCCTCGTCGAAGCCCGCCTCGCCGCGACGCTCGAGCACCGCAACATCGTGCAGGTCTACGAGCTGCTCGAAGAAGCCGACGAGCTGCTGGTGGTGATGGAGTACGCCGACGGCGGCTCGCTGCGCACGCTGCTGAAGGCCTCGGGTGGTCGGCCGGTGCCGTGGCCCGTCGTCGCGCAGATCGGCGCCGAGGTCTGTGCTGCCCTCTCTCATTTGCATCGGCTGTGCGACCTCGAGGGCCGGCCGCTCGAGCTCGTGCACCGCGACGTGTCGCCAGAGAACGTGCTGCTCACGAGGAGCGGTGGCGTGAAGCTGGCCGACTTCGGCATCGCGCGCGCACGAGGGCATGAGCAGCGCGCTGCCGCTGAGATCGTCGGCCGCGTGCAGTACATGCCGGCCGAGCAGCAGCTCGACCTGGGCGCCGACGAGAAGGTCGACGTCTTCGCGCTGGGCGCAGTGCTGTACGAGCTGGCGACGGGCGCTCCGCCGTTTCCCAATGGGCACGCGCTGGCGAAGGAACGCGCAGAGCGGCCCGTTCATCTGAAGGAACGCTGCCCCGACTTTCCACCCGACCTCTGCGACCGGCTCATGTCGGCGCTCGCCGACGACCCCGCGCAGCGCCCCACCGCCGAGGCCCTGAGCGTGGGCATCACGCGCGTCATCGGCAACACCTCGTCGACGACGCTGCTGGGCGCGCTGTCGCGCTACATCACCCAGCTCGTCCCCACGCCGCCCATCGAGCGTCTCGAAGAGCTGACGTTGCCCGAGCGGCCAGCCGTCGTTCGGCGCGATTCGGGCTCGAGCGTTCGCTTCGCGCAGCGGCAGGGCATCGAGGCGCAGCTTCGGGAGCGATCCGGGCTGCTCTGCATCGTCGGGCCGCCAGGCTCGGGCACGTCGACGGCCGCGCGAGAGGTGGCGCAGGCCCTGGGCCGACAGGTCTTCGAGGTCTCCTTCGCGAACACGTCGCAGGAGCGGGCGCTCGAGTCGCTCGCGGAGTCGCTGGGCGTCACCATTCCCGACGCGCGCTCCGACGCGGGGCTCGCCAAAGCGCTCGGGGGCGTTACCGAGGCGGTGCTGCTGCTCGATGACGTGTCTCCTTCGCTCGCGCCGCTGGTGGGCCGCCTCGTGGCAGCGGCGCCGGTGCGCGTGCTCGTCACCACGATGGCGCCGCTGGGGTTGGCGGGAGAACGGGACGTGCGGCTCGCGCCACTGTCGGTCGACGAGGCCGTCACCGTGCTCGAGCGAGGCCTGGGCCCTGGCGTGGCGACTCGTGAAGCGCTCACCGGCATCGCCCGCCGCCTCGACGGAACGCCGCTCGAGCTCGGCGTCGCCATCGAAGCGCTGCACCGCGTGGGCGCCCCGACGCTCGAGCTGAAGCTGAGTCAGGGCGAAGGGCTCAGTGAGACGTCGTCGGTGGCTGCGCAGCGGGCGTTCGACCGGCTGTGGAGCGGCATCGGCCAGGCGGAGCAGTTGCTGGTCAGCGCGCTCTCGGTCTTTCACGGCGGCTTCACGGTGGAGGCGGCCGGCGTCGTCGCCAGAATCGACGACCCGCAGGCGATGAGTGAAGCGCTCGAGCGGCTGGTGGCGAAGAGCGTGGTGGTGACACGGCGGCAGCTCGAAGGGCCGACGAGCGCTCGCACGCCCAGCCTGCGCCGCCTGCGCTACGCGGTGCCCGAGTGGTTCCGTCAGCGGGTGGTGAAGCTGCTGGGCGCGAGGCTCGATGGCGCCAGAGAACGGCACGCGCACCACTTCGTCCGGTCCGGCAGCAGCTGGCTCGCAGGCACTCCCGGCCACCTCGGAGCGGCGTTTCGAGAGGTCTTGAGAGACGAAGCCGAGAACCTGCTCGCGGTGCATCAGCGCTCGTTGCAGGCCTTTCCCCTCACGGGTGAGGCCGTGAACCACGCGCTGTCGGCCGCGCTCATGCTCGCGCCGCTGCTCATGCAACGTGGGCCTTTCGAGCGCGTGGCGTCGCTGCTCGACTCCGCCCTCGCCGTGGCCGAGCCGCTCGACTGTCACCCTCCCCTGTTCGTCCGTGCGTTGGTGGCGCGCGCCGAGCTGCACCGCAAACGCGGCACCCTGTCGGACGCGGAGCACGACGTGACGCGCGCGATGCAACGCTGCGAAGCGCTGAAGGACCCGCGGCTGCTGGCCGAGACGCTGCTGGTGCGCGCGGCGCTGTGCATCGACCGCACCCACCACGAGCAGGCCGCGGCGGCGCTCGATCAGGTCCACCAGTTCCTCGCGGTGCATGAGGACGAGCGGCTGGGGGCGCAGGTGCACGCGCTCTGGGCGTTGCTGGCGCTCGAGCATGGAGACTTCGAGGCGTCGCTCGACTCGGCGAAGACGGCGCTCGAGCAGTACCGCTCCCTCGGCGACGAGCGCTACGAGGCCGTGTGTCTGGCCTCACTCGGCGCCGTGCACCTCGAGCAGGGCCGGTTCGGTGCGGCGCGCAGCAGCCACGTCGCCGCCATCACCACGCTCGACTCGCTCGACGACCGCTACACCGCAGCCATCGTGAGGGGCTACCTCGGGCTCGACGAGCTGTTCGCTGGAGACGACGTCGCCGCGAGGCGCGCGCTCGAAGCCGCGACGACGTCACTCTCGGCGATGGGCGAGCTGCGCTACCTGTCGCTGTTCCGCGCGTGGCAGGCCGTGGTGCAGAAGCAGCTGCCCCTGGCCGAGCGGGTCGCTGCAGTGGACGAAGCGCTGACGGTGCTCTCGACGCTGGGTGATGCCGTCTTCGGTTGGACGGTGCGTGTGCTCGGCGGCGTGGTGCGCGGGGCTCCGATGCCGCCGGAAACCGAAGAGCAACCCGAGCGAGACAACGACGTTCGGCTGGCGAGGCGATTCGCGCGCCGCAGCTTCCGCGAGTGAGCGAGCGTTCAGCGGGGGCAGGCTGCTTTCTGTCTGCGCAAGACGCTTCCGTTTCGGCCTGCCGCCCAGAGTTCGATGCTGCCCCGAACCGCGACGCCTCCGAGTAACGACGCGTCGAGGCGTTGCTTCGAGATGATTCGGCCCGCACGCCATTGCACCAGCAGCCGTTCGTCACCTTCGTTGAGCGGGAGCAGCCCGTACACGATGTCACCCTCGCCCGCCGTCACCGACCAGAGCATGTTCCAGCCGAAGCCCGCGGGAAGCTCGAGCGGCTTCGAGACCCACGTGGCCCCGTCACGAGCTCGCCACTCGGGGCCGGGGGTCGGGGTTCTGTCCGTCGGGTCGACGTGCAGTGGAGGCTCGGGAATCGAGAGGTGAACCTCACGCTCCTGCGTCAGCCGCACCTCCACCCGGAAGGGACGTCGGACGACGTCGGCGGGCACGTTCGTCTCGAGCGACCAACCACCATCGCGAAAGTGCGCCACGTGACCGCCCGTCGCCCAGCCTTCAGCGGGCGACACCGTCTGCAGCTGCTCGAAGGACAGCCCTTCGGAGAACTCGACCGGCTCTGGTTGTTTGGCGGTGAAGCGGTAGAGGCCCCAGGGCTGGGCGTCTGACGCGAGCCAGGTCGTACCAGCGAGGCGTGCCGCGCCGGTCCACCTGCCATCGACGAAGTGCCAGCGCGTGCCGTCGAAGTGGGCCGCCTTCGTCGCCGACATCACCCACACGTCGTTCGGCCCGAACACCCAGAAGGACTCGGGCTGGTCGAAGCCCTGCGCCTCGAAGCCGACTTCGCACCAGCGCCAGGACGCGCTCGGGGAAGCTGCCAGCAGACTCAGCGTCAGCGCGAGCATGCGCGAGAGGACAACACGCTCGATTGTGAACGTCGACGGGATTAGGCCTTCACCGCACCTTCACGCAGGAGCCGCCATGCCCTTCTCGTACACGCCCATTCTTCCGCTCGAGCACCACGACGAGACCCCGTGGCGCCTGGTCACGAAGGACCACGTCTCGACCTTCACCGCCGACGGGAAGACGTTTCTGAAAGTCGCTCCCGAGGCGCTGACGGTGCTGACAGCAGAGGCGATGAAAGACATCGCGCACCTGCTGCGGCCGGGCCACCTCGCGCAGCTGCGGAAGATTCTCGAAGACCCCGAGGCGACCAACAACGACAAGTTCGTCGCGCTCGACCTCCTGAAGAACGCCGTCATCGCGTCGGGCGGCGTGCTGCCCATGTGCCAGGACACGGGCACCGCCATCATCAAGGGCAAGAAGGGCCAGTTCGTCTTCACCGGCGGCGGCGACGACGAGGCCATCGCGAAGGGCGTGTACAAGACGTACACCGAGACGAACCTTCGCTACTCGCAGCTCTCGCCGCTCTCGATGTTCGAAGAGAAGAACACGGGCTCGAACCTGCCGGCCGAGATCGAGGTCTCGGCCACCGACGACGACGAGTACCACTTCCTCTTCATGGCGAAGGGTGGCGGCTCGGCGAACAAGAGCTACCTGTTTCAGGAGACGAAGGCGCTGCTCAACCAGGCGAGCCTGATGAAGTGGCTCGACGAGAAGCTGCGCACGCTGGGCACCGCGGCGTGTCCGCCGTACCACCTGGCCGTCGTCGTCGGAGGCACCAGCGCCGAGTACGCGCTGAAGACGGCGAAGCTCGCGAGCGCGCGGTACCTCGACGACTTGCCGAAGAAGGGCAGCGACCAGGGCAACGGCTTCCGCGACGTCGAGATGGAGGGCGAGGTGCACAAGCTGACGCAGCGCCTCGGCATCGGCGCGCAGTTCGGCGGCAAGTACTTCTGTCACGACGTGCGTGTGATTCGGCTGCCGCGTCACGGCGCGAGCTGTCCCGTCGCCATCGCGGTGAGCTGCTCGGCTGACCGTCAGTGCCTGGGCAAGATCACGAAGGACGGCGTGTTCATCGAAGCGCTCGAGCGCGACCCGGCGACGTACCTGCCCGAGGTCGACGAGAAGGCGCTCGGCGGTGAGGTGGTGAAGGTCGACCTCACGATGCCGATGAGCGAGATCCGCGCGCTGCTCTCGAAGTACCCGGTGAAGACGCGGCTGTCGCTGAGTGGCCCGATGGTGGTGGCGCGCGACATCGCGCACGCGAAGCTGAAGGAGCGCCTCGACTCCGGCGCCGGCCTGCCCCAGTACCTGAAGGACCACTGCGTCTACTACGCGGGCCCGGCGAAGACGCCGAAGGGCATGGCGTCGGGAAGCTTCGGCCCCACCACAGCGGGGCGCATGGACAGCTACGTCGACTTGCTCCAGGCCAACGGCGGCAGCTTCGTGATGCTCGCGAAGGGCAACCGCTCGAAGGCCGTGACCGACGCGTGCAAGAAGCACGGAGGCTTCTACCTCGGCAGCATCGGTGGCCCTGCGGCGCGGCTCGCGCAGGACTGCATCAAGAAGGTCGAGGTGCTCGAGTACCCCGAGCTCGGCATGGAGGCCGTGTGGCGCATCGAGGTCGTCGACTTCCCCGCGTTCATCATCGTCGATGACAAGGGCAACGACTTCTTCGCGAACCTGATGCCGCCCGGCGTGAAGGCCTGACCGCTCCAGGCTCGGAGACCCGGCATGTCCATCGTCGCAGCGGCGAAGTCGTTCCGGTCTGGGAAACCTGAAGCGGCCCTCGAACAGTTGCTGCGCGCCTGGCATCGGTCGCGGAGCCCGGCGCTGGCCGAGGCCATCACCTTCGTCGGCGGCCTGGTCGACGCGGCCCGCGAGAGACTTCCCTCGAAGCGCGAGGAGCGGATCGCGGCATGGAAGAAGCGGGCTGTGCGGGAGGACTGTGCAGACGTCGGCGTTCTGCTCGCGGGCCTCGACG